>DATHBD010000033.1:0-54062 GCA_035296325.1 Micromonosporaceae bacterium
ACCGGTGTTGGTCACCAGACGATCGGTGACCGCCCCGGTGGACGGGGTCAGCACCGACGTGTACGTCTGGCCACTGCCGCCGAAACGGTCCTTCGAGTTCGCCGACCAGGTCACCACCTTGCCGTTGGGCAGCAGGGCCGCGGCGGCCGGCACGATCGGGAAGTTGATCAGCGAGCCCCAGCGGCCGGTGGACGTGGTGGGGGTGCTGCCGCTCGTACCGAGGACGTTGACCTCGGCCGCGCTGCTCCGGTTGCCCCGGTTGCCGGCTTCCGTGGTGGCCACCAGGCGCACGTAGCGGGCCGTGATGGCGGTGAACGTGACGGTCTTGAGCGTCTTGGTGTCCGCCCACGTGCCGGTGGCGCGCGTCGTCCAGCTGGTGCCGGTCGTGCTCGCCTCGACGCGGTAGCCCCCGATGTTGCCGTTGTTCGAGGTGTCCTGGCGCGGCAGGTAGGTCAGGCCGGTGACGGTCTTGTCGGCCTTCATGTCGATCGTGACGTTGTGCGGGAACGCCGGACCGGTCGTTCCGAAGGTCGTGTGCCAGTAGGTGCTGGTGCTGCCATCCAGCACATTCGACGCCGGGTACCCGGACTGGGCGTCGTCCGCCGTGGCCGTCCAGCCGGTCCGCGGCAACGCCGGATCGGCCGCCAACGCGGTTCCGCTGCCGTGTACGACCAATCCGACGCTGACCAGCAGGACCGCTGCGGTCGGCAGCGCGACGCGACCCCACCGAACCGACCACTGTCGACCCCGCCCGGCAGCCGCCACGGGCGGAAGCTGCACCTCGCTCCCGCGCGAACCGAAGAACTTCTTCATGGTTTCCCCTTGACGGCATGCGTAATTCAATCGAGGAAATTGATACCAGGTATGCCGACCCATGAATAGGCGCTGTTTATGGGCGCGATGTGCGTGCGTCGATATCGATGCACGTCAGAATGTTCGACAGGGCCGGCACCCACGCCGGCCCGCCCGGCGGACCGTGCCGGCACCCGAATCACCGGTTTTGTTCGGTGCCTGGTCACGGACGGTCGGCGCAGGCGGGCCCACCGCGATGTGCACGACCTGCATCGATCACAGCCGCGCGAGGCGCAGTCGGTTTGGATGAACCCGGGATGACCGTGCGGCCGAGCGCGGAACGCGTCGGTCACCCAGATATGTCCGTTCGGGCCAGTCCCCGTTTCCTAAAGTGCGGGAATCAGTGCATGGCCATGGACGCTGACACCGGCTCCTCCCGCAGGCGGGCCCGTTCCTTCCGACGGGGAAGGAACGCGGCCGGTATGAGCGTTGCCAGGACGAGCGTGAACGCGACCCAGAACGTCGTACCGAACGACTCGGCCGCGAAGTCGAGCCCGCGCTCGATGACCGACCGCTCCACCTGGAACTGTCCGACCAACTCCGGCTTCTGCTGAGCGGCGATCGCCAACCCGGCCTCGGTGATCGGCTTACCGCTCTGCGGATCGAGCGCACCCGGGATCGGGCTGGACTCGTTCAGCTGGCTGGTGAGAATCACCGACATGACCGCCGCCCCGATCGAGCCCCCGATCTGCTGGACGATGTTCAGCAGCGTGGACCCGCGCGCCACCTCCGAGTTGGTCAGCGTGCGCAGCGCCGAGGTCATGATCGGCATCATCGTGCCGCCCATGCCGAGGCCCATCACGAACAGGGAACCGCAGAGCACCAGATACGAGGTCTGCGCGTCGACCTGGGTGAAGGTGAAGAAGCCGGCCGCCATCAGCGCCAGCGCGAACGGCACCGTACGGCCGACCGGAATGCGGTCCGCCAACGTCCCGGCGATCGGCATCGTGATCAGCGCGCCGATCCCCTGTGGCGCGATCAGCAGACCGGCGGCGAGCGTCGACTCCCCGCGGACCTGGAGGAAGTAGCTGGGGAAGAGCAGGCCGGCACCCATGAACGCGATGATGAACACGAACATGGTGATTGCCGCGACGGTCAGGTTGCGGTTACGGAACAGCCGCAGGTCCAGCAAGGGGTGGCGCGGCTTGAACGAGTAGACGACGAACGCGATCACCAGGGCGGCCCCGGCGAGCATGGGTGCCCAGACTTCGGTGGCGCGGAACGTGCCGTTCTCCGGCAACGACGAGACGCCGTACAGGAACAGCGCAAGCCCCGGCGAGAGCATCAACATGCCGACGAAGTCGAACGACTCCGACGGCTCCGGCCGGTCCTTCGGCAGCGCGAGCTGGGCGTACACCAGTGCGATCACACCGATGGGCACGTTGATCAGGAAGATCCAGTGCCAGCTCAACGTGTCGATCAGCCACCCGCCGAGGATGGGACCCCCGATCGGACCCAGCAGCATGGGAATGCCGAGAATCGCCATCACGCGACCGACCCGCTCCGGGCCGGCGGCGCGGGTCACGATGGTCATGCCGAGCGGCATCAGCATGCCGCCGCCGAGGCCCTGGAGCACCCGGTAGCCGATCAGTTGACCGATCGAGTCGGCGGTGGCGCACAGCACCGAGCCCATGACGAAGAGCGCCAGCGCGACCATGTACAGCCGCTTGGTGCCGAACCGGTCCGCCGCCCAGCCGGTCAGCGGAATCACCGTGGCGAGCGCCAGGGTGTAGCCGGTCATGGTCCACGCGACCTTCGCGTACGACGCACCGAAATCGTTCTGGAAAGTCGGTAGGGCGACACTGACGACGGTGACGTCGAGGATCGACATGATGGCACCGAGTACCACGACTCCGGCGACCTTGAGAACGGCGCCGTCGACCTTGTCGGACGCGACGGCCGGTTGATCGGTCACAAAAAACTCCCGGACGAGCTGGCTGGCAGGCGGGTCCCCGCCACACACGGCAGCGTATGCACGGCATGTGCAGCGCCGGCGGCCCCCTCGGTCCGCTGAGACGGACGACTCAGCCGCGACAAAGACAGCCTCCACGGCAACGGGTACCCGGGACGACCCTCACGCTAGCGGGCAGTCGAGCGGGATCGGAGGGAACTTCCGGTAACCCTGCTCACGTAGGCGGGACGGACGCGGTCGGTACGCTGACCGGGCCGCTCATGCCCTCGGAGGCCCCACCATGCCCGACCCCGCCCGCCTGTTCCGCATCGCCGCTGTCGCGGAGGCCTGCTCCTGGCTCGGGCTGTTGATCGGGATGTTGGTGAAGTACGTCGTCGTGCACAACCCGGTAGGGGTGCAGATCTTCGGTCGGGCCCACGGCGCGCTGTTCCTCGCCTACCTGGCTGCTCTGCTGTGGGTCGCGCGGCGCGAACGATGGAGCCTGGTCCGCGTAGCGGTCGGCGCCGCCGCCTCGGTGCCGCCGTTCACCAGCCTCCTGTTCGAACGCTGGGTGGCCCGCCGGCGGCACGCGCCGAGGGCCGGGTCCCTTGCTCAGGACAGCTCGGTCGGTGCCTGACCCGGCAGGTCCGCCTCGATCCGCTCCTTGCGCACCTCGCCGGAGATGACCTGATCATCGGTGTGCACCACCTTGGCCAGGCGGACCCGCTCCACCGGAACGATCTCGGTGGTGACGATGGGCCGCTCCTGGTGCAGCGTCACCTCGTAGATGATCCCGCCGTCGCTGCCCCCGAAGACCTCGTCGGGCCCGAACACGTCCGGGTCCTCCACCAGGGCCTGGCCACCGTCCTCGATCGGCTCCCGCTCGAAGCGGAGTTCCTCCCGGCGCACGGGCACGGTGATCTGCACCTCCTCGGTGATCACGTACTTGCGCAGCCGGGCCCGGCCGGTCTGCAACACCTCGGTGCTGACGACGAGCTGCTCCTCGGATCGGGTCATCGCCTCGTCCGTGTCCGTCAGCATCGCGACCAGGTCGGCACGGTCCAGGTCTTCGGTACCGTGCATGCCAAGGGCCGTCGCGCGCTCGCGAAGCTGTTCGGTCGTCAGAGCTTCGAGCTGGGCGGTGTTCACGGTGCCTCCTGGGGTCTCGCCGGGGGTTCTTCCGACGCGATACCCATTTCGGTGCGACGTATCCGGCCCGCGGCGCAGCTCGCTCAGGTCGACGCCGCCTCCTGCGCGACCTGCTCCAACCGGTTGCGGTAGCTCTCCCACCAGGTCGGGTCGCCCGGGGGCAGGTTCTCGTTGCCACTGCGCAGTCCCGTGGCTCCGTCGACAAGCTCCCGGACGAGGTCGGCGTGGCCGGCATGCCGGTGGGTTTCAGTGGTGATGTGGACCAGCACCCGGTGCAGCGTCACCGCACTGCGCTCCGGCGGCCACCACGGCACACATCCGATCGCGTCCAGCTGCAGTGCCTCGATGGTCTCGTCCGAGTGTGCCCAGACGCGCCGGTAGAGGTCGATGATCTGCTCCCGCGACTCCTCGGCGGTTGCCCACATGTCCGCGTTGGGCTCGGCGTCGTCGTCAAGCCACGGCAGCGGCTGCGGGAACGGCCGACCGAACGTGTCGCCGAGGTAACCCGCCTCTGTGCTGGCCACGTGCTTGACCAGGCCAAGCAGGTTGGTGCCGGTTGGCACCATCGGGCGCCGGACGTCGTACTCCGCGAGCCCGTCCAGCTTCCACAGCAACGCGTCCCGGCCCAGCTGCAGGTAGCGATGGAGGTCGGCCTTCGGATCCGTTGGCGTCATGCCGGAGAGCATGGCACATCGACGCCACGCCGAATTGCGCCTCCGTGCCGACGTCGTACCCGATGAGTGAAGTAGTCATTACGTGACCGCGTCGTCACTTCGGACCCCTCCAGCGGCGCACCGCTGGAGGGGTCGTGCGCCTTGCCGGTCAGGATGCGCCGCAGCGGTCAGACGAAACGCCACTGCTGGTTGTACTGGTTGGGCAGGCAGGTCCACTGGTGCACCACGGCACCGTTGCTGGTGCTCACCCGGGAGACATCCAGGCACTTGCCGCTGTGCCGGGCGACGAGCTGGTAGAAGCCGGCGCCGACGTACGCGAACCGCCACTGCTGGTTGTACTGGTTGGCGAGGCAGGTCCACTGGTGCACCACGGCACCGTCGCGGAAACTGACTCCGGAGACATCCAGGCACTTGGCGCTGTGGGCCACCACAAGCTGGTAGTAACCGCCGCCCACCGCGCGCAGCCGCCACTGTTGGTTGTGCTGATCGTCCAGGCACGTCCACTGATGCACCACGGCACCGTTGCTGCCGCTCACCCCGGAGACATCCAGGCACTTGGCACTGTGCCGGGCGGCGAACTGGTGGTAGGTCAGCGCCGCCGCGGTCCTGGTCGACTTGGCGACGCCCGCGTGGGCCTGGGCGGCCTGGGTGGTGGTCGTGGCGGTCGTGGCGGAAGCCGTGCCCGCCCCGGCCAGGGTGACCGCGACGGCGGCGGTCAGCACGGCGGCCAGGTCGACGGCCGCCCGACGTAGAGTCCTGCTGTTCATAGCTCATCCCCCGAGAACGTTGGCGACCCCAGCGGTCACCGAGACACTGCATATGCTTCCAAAATTCACCTCCAATCGGGCTTAAACCGACGTACCGCAGTGTCGCCTATCCGCCACCACACGAGTGGGAGTGAGCGGCGACCCGGAAACGGCCCGCGGTGCCGTCAGGCCCTGCACAGTGGACGGTCAGGGCCGCACGCGCCGGCCGTGCAGGGATGACGCACGGGATATGCAGCAGGGTGGGCGCGCCGGAGAACCGGCGCACCCACCCCGCATCAACTGATGCTGCTACCGCCTGGCCGGCGGCTGCAGATCCCGCCGCGTCACCACGTCACCTGCTGGCGCACTCGGTGCGCTGAAGGTGCTGGGGCCCGCGGTCGCCGTCGGGTCCGGCTGTGGGACCGGGTCGCACTGCACGTCGGAGCGGCGGCCGGGCTGCCGGGCCGGCAGTGCCCCGGTGGCCAGGTACGCCGCGATGGCGTTGTCGGTGCACGCGATGCCGCTGAGCGAGCCGGAGTGCGTCGTCCCGCCGACGCCCTCGATCAGGACGGACCGTGGGAACCGGCTACGGACCTCGAGCGCGCCCTCGTACGGCGTGGCCGCGTCGAACGTCTCGCTGATCAGCAGGATCGGCGGCGCCTTGGCGCCGTTGACCTCGACCGGCCGGCCGGCCCGGGCACCCCAGAACAGACAGGGTGCGTTGAACCAGGCGTTGGCCCAGGTCAGGAACGGCACCTCACGGTGCAGGCGCCAGTTGTCCCGCCGCCACTGGTTCCAACTCGTCGGCCACTGCACGTCGGTGCACTGCACGGCGAGGTAGACGGCGTAGCCGTTGTCGGAGCCGGGGGTCTGCGGGTTGGCGTCGTCGTAGAGAGCCCGCAGCGGCGCCGGGTCGCCATCGTTCACCCACGCGGCGAAGGCGCTGGCCACATCCTCCCAGCCGAAGACGTAGTACCCCGCCTGGGTGAAGATGTCGGTCAGCTCAGCCGGCCCGATGACCCCGTCGGCCGGACTGGTCTGCAACGCTCGAAGCTGCGCGTAGTAGGTCCGCTCGACCTCCTCCCCGGTGTCACCCAGGTGGTAGACACTGTCGTATTTCGCGACCCAGTCGAAGAAGACGCCGATGTTGCGGTCGAAGGCGATGTCCTGCTGGAGGTTCGCCTGGTACCACACACCGCGGGGGTCGACGATGCCGTCGAACACCATCCGCCGCACCCGCTGCGGGAACAACGTGGCATAGACCTGGCCCAGGTAGGTGCCGTACGAGAAGCCGTAGAAGTTCAGCTGCCTCTCCCCCAGCGCCTTGCGGATGCTGTCCATGTCCTTGACCGTGTCCGTGGTCTTCATGTGGTCGAGCAATTCACCGCCGGCGGCGTCGCACGCCTCGGCGTACTCGCGCGCCCGGTCCAGCCACTCCCGCTCGATCGCGCGGGTCGTCGGAACGTACGGGGGCCGGTTGTAGCCGGCGTACGTGCTGTCACAGGTGAGCGCGGGCTCGCTGGAACCGACGCCGCGCGGGTCGAAGCCGATCCAGTCGTAGGAAGCGCCGGCTCCGTCCGGAATGAACTCACCGAGCACCGAGTAGATGAGACCGGACCCGCCCGGTCCACCCGGATTGACCAGCATGATGCCCTGGTACTGCGAGTCTGGCGTGGAGTGCCTGACCCGCGATACGGCGAGCCTGATCTTCGTGCCGCCGGGGCGGCTGTAGTCGAGCGGGACGACCACGAACCCGCATTGGGCGTTACGGGCCTGCAGGGCAGGTCGCTCGCACTCGCCCCACTCAATCGGTGGGGGTGTGTAACTGACCTGGTCGGGCTTGGGTCGGCGATCCGGAGCGGCTTGGGCGGCGGTGCTGACTGCCGAGCCGCCGATCATGATGCCGACCGCGGCAGCCGCGAGAAGTCTCTTCATTCCGTCCCTTTCCGTCTGAGACGCTGGGGCACGCATGAGCGTCCTCAAACGATTCTGCCCTCCGAATCCGTTTCGCAATAGCCTCAACCTGATGGCATCCGGCGGCGCGCGTCGACCGATTCGTGATCAACGCGGTCGATGAGTTTCGCCGCCCGGAGCGGTCCACCTGTCATGGCGACCCGACCGCCTTGCGCTCGGAGTTGGGCTCGAAGTGCCGGGGCGTGACAGAGAATGCCCGACAGGGCGTTGACGGAGAGGAGCAGCGATGACACAGGTACGGGTACTGGTCGGCACACGCAAGGGCGCGTTCATCCTGACCGGGGATGGCAACCGCCGCGACTGGAAGGTGAGCGGTCCGCACTTCGGCGGTTGGGAGATCTACCACGTCGCCGGATCTCCGGCAGCACCGGACCGGCTGTACGTGTCACAGACGTCTGGTTGGTTCGGCCAGTTGATCCAGCGCTCCGACGATGGTGGCGCGACGTGGAACCCGGTCGGCAACGAGTTCGCCTACGAGGGCCAGGTAGGCGATCATCTCTGGTACGACGGGACCCCGCGCCCGTGGGAGTTCAAACGGATCTGGCACCTGGAGCCTTCGCCGGACGACCCTGACCTGGTCTATGCCGGCGCCGAGGACGCGGCGATCTTCCGTTCCGCCGACGGCGGTGGTAGCTGGCAGGAGATGCCCGCCCTGCGCACCCACGAGTCCGGGCCGCTGTGGCAGCCGGGTGCCGGCGGCATGTGCCTGCACACGATCATTCTCGATCCGGTGCACCGGGACCGGATGTTCATCGCGATCTCCGCTGCCGGCGCGTTCCGCACCGACGACGCCGGGAAGAGCTGGCAACCGATCAACCGCGGGCTGCGGTCCGGGCAGATCCCGGATGAGGACGCCGAGGTGGGCCACTGCGTCCACCACATCACGATGCACCCGTCCCGGCCCGAGGTGCTGTTCATGCAGAAGCACTGGGACGTCATGCGCAGCGACGACGCCGGTCAGTCCTGGCACGAGATCAGCGGCAATCTGCCGTCGGACTTCGGGTTCCCGATCGCGGTGCACGCGCACGAGCCGGACACCATCTACGTGGTACCGATCAAGAGCGACTCTGAGCACTACCCGCCGGAGGGCAGGCTGCGCGTGTACCGCAGTCGTACCGGCGGCACCGAGTGGGAGGCGCTGACCGCCGGCCTGCCCCAGGCCGACTGCTACGTCAACGTGCTGCGGGACGCGATGGCGGTCGACGCGCTCGATCCGTGCGGCATCTACTTCGGCACCACCGGTGGTCAGGTCTACGGATCCGCCGACGGCGGTGACACCTGGGCGCCGATCGTGCGCGACCTGCCGCCCGTCCTCTCCGTGGAAGTACAGGTGCTGTCATGATCCGGGTCGTGCTGCCGGCCCACCTGAAGACCCTCGCCGGGGTCGGCAGCGAGGTGCACCTGGAGGTCGACGAACCGGTCACCCAACGGGTGGTTCTGAACGCGCTGGAGCGGGCGTACCCGATGCTGCGCGGCACCATCCGCGACCACCGTACCGGGGCGCGACGAGCGTTCGTCCGGTTCTACGCCTGCGAGGAGGACCTGTCCAACGAGTCGCCGGACGCGCCATTACCCGACCGGGTGGTGACCGGGGAGGAGCCCTTCCTCGTCGTGGGTGCGATGGCCGGCGGTTGACCGGTCGCGCCCGCGGGCGCGGCGGTCACGGTCGCCTCAGGTGGCGGTGTTGCGCAGGATCTGGCCGGCTTTCTGGATGATCGCTGATGCCGCGAACGGCTTCTCGATCAAATGCACGTCGCGGTCGAGTCGCCCCTTCGACGCCAGGACCGGCCGGGCGTAGCCGGAGATGTACAGGACCTTGATGTCGGGCTTGATCCGGCGGACCTGCTCAGCGACTTCCTTGCCCAGCATGTTGGGCATGACCACGTCGGTGACGAGGAGGTGGATCTCGCCGTCGTACCCGGTGGCCAGTGCGACGGCATCCAGGCCGTTCGCGGCGGTGATCACGTGATAGCCGTCCCGGATGAAGATCCGTTCGGTGACGTCGCGCAGAGCATCCTGGTCCTCGACGAGCAGCACCGTCTGTCCGCCCGGAACATGCTGATAGGGCGGGGCGTCGGGCACCGCGACGGGTACCTCGTCGGTGACCGGGAACATCATCGTGAACGTCGTGCCCACACCGACCTGGGACTCGATTTCGATGGTCCCCTCGGCCTGGGCGACGATCCCGTACACCGTCGCGAGCCCGAGGCCGGTCCCCGTCCCGTCCCGTTTCGTGGTGTAGAACGGCTCGAAGACATGCTCCATGACCTCAGCCGTCATCCCGGTGCCGGAGTCGCCGATCCGCAGCCGCACGTAGCGACCCGCCCGTAGCCGGGCGCCGCCGACGGTCACGTCGGCACCGAGGGACACGTTCGACGTGTCGACGCAGAGCGTTCCGCCGCCGCTCATCGCGTCGCGGGCGTTGACGACCAGGTTGACCAGCACCTGTTCGATCTGCCCGGTGTCGGCGAGGATCGGCCAGATGTCAGGCCCCAGGTCGGTCTGCAGCACGACATCTTCACCGATGGTGCGGTCCAGAAGCTGCGCCACGTCGGTGACGACCTCGTTGAGGTCGAGGACGCGCGGCTGGATCACCTCGCGGCGCGCGAACGCGAGGAGCTGGTGGGTCAGCGCGGTGGCCCGTTCCGCGGCCCGCTGGATCTGCCCGACGTCGCGGCCGGCCGCGGCGATCGACTCGGTCTGCGGCGTCGTGGCGAGTTCCTCGGCGACGAACGCGGCGTAGTTCAGGATCACGCCGAGCAGGTTGTTGAAGTCGTGTGCGACGCCACCGGCGAGCTGGCCCAGCACCTCCAGGCGCTGCCCCTGCTGGAGCTGGGCCTGCAGCGACACCTTGTCGCTCTCCACCTTCTCCCACTCCGAGTCCATCCGGGCCTGGAAGCGGTCAGCTGCGTTGTCGGCCTCCAGCCGTTCGTCCTCGACCAGCACGTCGAAGCGTTGCCGCGCGTGCTGCGTCTGGCTGTGTGCCTCATCGACCTGGATCTCGAAGCGGTCCGCCGCGTCGCTCGCTTCGGCGCGCTGTTCGGCCACCCGGACCTCGAAGCGGTCGTGGGCTTCCTGAAGTTCGTGGTTGACCTGGGCGGCAGCCGCCGGCGCCCCAGGCATGCCCGGCGTGGCCATCCGGGCCTGGAACTGGCTGTCCGCCTTGTGCATCTGGGCGCGTTCCCGCCCGACCTGGGCGTCAAAGCGCCCCTGGGCGTACTTGGCCTGCTCGCGTACCTCGTCGGCCAGCACCTCGAACCGCTCCGCCGCATCCGCCGCCTCGGACCGCAGCTGTGCCATCCGGACTTCGAAGCGGTCCCGGGCCTCCTGCAACTCGCTGAAGCGCCGCGCCGTGGTCGCCGCACCCACGACGACACCCACCTGGTCCACGATGGGTGAGATCGTCAACGACACCATCACCACCGTGCCGTCGTTGCAGACCCGCTCGGTGCGGTAGGGCTCGACGACCTCGCCGGCCATGATCCGGCGAAGAGTCGCGGCCTCTTCGTCGCGGCCCGGCGGCGGCACCATGATCTCCGCGTGCTGGCCGATGACGTCCTGCGCGGCGTACCCGTAGAGCCGCGCGGCCGCGGGGTTCCAACTGCTGATTCGACCCTCGTCGGTCATCCCGACGATCGCGTCGTGCGAGGACTCCACGATCGAGGCCAGCTCCGCACGCCCGCCGGCCACTTTTGCCTGCGCCGGACTCTTCACCATGCCAACTCCCACGCGCGGGTCGCTTCGTCCCAGGCTGTTCGGCGGCCACCAGCAGCTCCACCACCCAGCCTACGCACAAGGTGAGCAGATTTCCCGTATAGAGGGAATTGTGCGGGTTGCCGTCGAGGCCGACTCCGCCCGCGTGGCGGGTGCCCTGGTCGGCGGGTAACGTTCCGGCCCGTGACGGGTGCGCTGGACCGCAACAATGTGCAGATCTCGGGTAGGGCCGACGGGCCCACGATGATCTTCGCGCATGGCTTCGGGTGTGATCAGAACATGTGGCGGTTCGTCGCGCCCGCGTTCGCCGACACATACCGCACCGTTCTCTTCGACCACGTGGGCGCCGGCCGCTCCGACCTGTCGGCGTACTCGCCGGACCGTCACTCGATGCTGCAGGGCTACGCCGACGACATGCTCGAGATCATGGCCGAGATCGAGGCGCGCGACACCGTGTTCGTCGGGCACTCGGTCGGCGCCATGATCGGTGTACTGGCGGCGAACTCCGCGCCCGACCGGTTCGACCGGCTGGTCCTGGTGGGACCGTCCCCGCGCTACCTCGACGACGTGGACTACCGGGGCGGGTTCAGCGCGGCCGACATCGAGGAACTGCTCGACTCGCTGGACAGCAACTACCTCGGCTGGTCGAGCGTGATGGCACCGGCGATCATGGGGAACCCGGACCGCCCGGAACTCGGCTCCGAGTTGACCAACAGCTTCTGCCGGACCGACCCGGCAATCGCACGCCGGTTCGCCAGGGTGACGTTCCTCTCCGACAACCGCGACGACCTTGCCGGCGTATCGGTGCCCTGCCTCGTGCTGCAGTGCACCGACGACATCATCGCCCCCCACGAGGTGGGCGAATACGTGCACCGGCAACTGCCGAAGAGCGAGTTGGTCGTCCTGCGCGCGACGGGTCACTGCCCCAACCTCAGCGCCCCGGAGGAGACCGTGGCGGCGATCCGCGCCTTCCTGCGGCCGGGCTGACCATGTCGGCACCGCAGGCGCAGGGCGACGAGCCCTATGCCGCGCTGATCGAGGACAGCGCCGAGGATCTGTTCGAGGCGGCGCCGTGCGGTTACCTGTCCATGCTCACCGACGGCACCATCGTCAAGGTTAATCAGACGTTCCTCGACTGGACCGGTCGCGAACGCGAGGACCTCCTGCGGCGCACCCGCTTCTCCGACCTGCTCACCGTCGGCGGACGGATCTTCCACGAGACCCATTTCGCTCCCCTGCTGCGGATGCAGGGTCAGGTCCGTGAGATCGCCATCGATTTCGTCCGCGCCAACGGAAGTCGACTCGCCGCGCTGATCAACGCCGTTCAGCGCACCGACCCGGAGACCGGATCCACGGTGATCCGGCTGACCGTCTTCGACGCCACCGACCGGCGCGAGTACGAGCGGGAACTGGTGCGGGAACGCCGCCGAGCGGAGCGAAACGCCGCCCGGATCCGCGTGCTCCAGGAGATGGTGGCCCGGTGCGCGACCATCGTCCAGGCGGCCGAGATCGTGGCGCCGGTCGTCGCGGCCGGCGAGGAGGCGTTCGCCGCGACGGCCACGACGGTGTGGCTGCTGCGCCCGGACAGACTCGCGCTGATCCCGGCGCACGGTACGCCCAGCGCCACCCCACTGCCCCTGGAGCCCGGCACGCCGCAGGCCCGCACCGTCGCGGAGCAGGTCGTGGTGGTGCACCAGGCTGCGGGTGCGGCCGCTGGCGCCGTCACGACCTGCGCATTCACCCCGCTGCTCGCCGATGAACGGACCCTCGGGGTGGTCGCCTTCGGCTTCGCCGACGTGCGGCAGCTCGACACCGACGAACTGGAACTGATGGGCACGCTCGGCCGCCAGGCCGGTCAGGCGTTGGAACGGGCCCGGCTCAACGAGGAGGCGGCGCAACGCGCGCGACAGTCGGCGTTCCTCGCAGCGATGAGCGGCGAACTGGACAAGGTGGCCGGATTCGCGGAACGGGCGCGCCGACTGGTCGAGCTCGTCGTGCCGGGCCTCGCCGCGTACGCCAAGATCGAGGTGCCGGACGCACCCGGCGCGGAGTGGTTCGCCGCCGCCGCTCCGGCGGAACCGACCACCACCGGCACAGCGACCCCGCCCACCGGCACGGGGACGCAGCCCGAGGGCAGCGACTGCGAGCCGTGGCCCGAGCCGGGCGCGGCACGGGCGGCCCTGGCTGCGGCGGTGCAGACCGGGCACCCCCAGACGCTGCCGGCGCCGGCGGGCAGTCAGCGCCTCACCATGGTGCTGCCGCTGCGGGCCCGGGGGCGGGTGCTCGGCGCCCTCCTGATGGTCGTCGGTGCCAACTCCCAGACCGGGACCGACCGCGGCTTCCTCGACGATCTGGCGGACCGGGCCGGACTGGCGTTGGAGAACGCCCGCCTGTCCGAGCAGGACCGGGAGGTCGCCAGTACCCTGCAGCGCAGCCTGCTGGCCGCAGACCCACCCGTGGATGCGCGTTTCGCCGTTGTCGCTGCGTATCAGTCCGGAGTCGAGAGTCTCGAGGTCGGCGGGGACTGGCACGACACCTTCGCCACCGCCGAAGATCGGGTTGGTGTGGTGGTCGGCGATGTCGTCGGCCGGGGAATCCGGGCGGCCAGTGCCATGGGCCAGCTGCGCAGCGCGGTCCGGGCACTGGCGCTGGCCGGTTTCGGCCCGTCGACGGTACTGGGACATGTGGACAACTTCGTGGCCACGCTCGAGTCGGCGCAGATGGCCACCGTCGCCTTCGCCGAGTTGGCTCTCGACACCGGCGAGTTGCGGTACGCCTGCGCCGGGCACCCGCCGCCGCTGCTGCTGCCACCCGACGGGGAACCGCAGTACCTGTGGGGCGGCCGCTCCGGTCCGGTCGGCTCGTTCGCGTCCCTCCCGGCCCGCGAGGAGAGCGGCCTCACCATGCCCCGGGGATCACGCCTCATGCTGTACACCGACGGGTTGATCGAACGTCGGGGCGAGTCGATCCACCAGGGACTGTCCCGCCTGTCGACCGAGGCGGCGGAGCGTCGTCACACGTCGCTGGAGGATCTTGTCGACGGCCTCAGCAAGGTGATGCTGACCGGCGTCCGCAGCCGCGACGACATGTGCCTGCTCGCCCTCGAGTACTGCGACGTGCCGGTGTTCCGACGCCGCCTCGGGGCGGATGCGGCCCACCTCACGGCGTTGCGCGCCGAACTGCGGCAATGGCTGTCGGACAACGCCTTCGCCGACCCGGAGCAGTACGGCATCGTCCTGGCCTGCTCCGAAGCCGTGGCAAACGCCATCGAGCACGGCTACGGGAGCGACCCCACCGGTATGGTGACGATCAACGCGACCCTGGGCCGGCGAATGTTGGAGATCCGGGTCTCCGATCTCGGCACCTGGCGCCCCCCGGGCGGACGGGGAGACCGGGGCCGCGGCATGGGCCTGATGGCCCGCACCATGGACGAGATGACCGTTGATCGGGGCCGGGGCACGACCATCATCATGCGCCGTCGAATCAGAAAGGCGGCAGGCTGATGCATCACAACCGGGTCATCGTCCGGCGGCACGACGACTGCCAGATCCTCGCCGTGGTGGGGGAGATCGACCACGCCCGGGCTGCCAGCCTGGAGGCGGAGATGCTCGCTGCAGCGGAGCCCGGCACCCCGCTCATCGTCGATCTGACCGGGGTCACGTTTCTCGACAGCGCCGGGCTGCGGCTGCTGGACGACCTCGTCCGCACCTGCGCGGAACGGCGCTCCCCCGTCCGTATCGTCGCGCCGCGGCCGGGCGCGGTCAGGTTCACCATCGACCTGATCGGGTTCCGGCCGGAACTGCTCGCCGAGACGGCCGACGAGGCCACCGCCGCCCTTACCGGCTAGGGGTAGCGCCGGACATGCCGGCGCGGCAGCTGGGCCGAATCGACCCGCCCGCCGCCGACCGGGGCGGTGCCGCGACGGCCTCCGGTCGGCCATCCGACACTGCGTCCGAGGGCTCTCGACGCTGGCTCGATCCACCGCTCCGGCGTGTCGCCCTACCGGCATTGACCAGGGCGTATGCCGGGCCGTGTCCAATGTGGTGGCAGGAGGCATGGTCCGATCGGGCCATGCCCGCGATCCACGACGGGACACCCGGACTCGCGAGCGGGTCCTACCATCGGGGCAACGCTTCAGCCTGTGGAAGGACACCCCGTGCCCGATCCGAATCAGCCATACCCACCGCCCGAGCCGCCTCACGACGAGCGACTGGTCGAGGTCACCGCGGCTGGCCCGGTCCACCACGCTCCGGACGGCACGACCTGGCCGGCGACCGCCGGGCCACTCCCGCCGCTCGAAGGCATGCCGGCGGCTGCCGCGGTCGCCGGCCCACCGCGACGGCCCCGCTGGCCCATCGCGGTGGCGGCGGGCGTGGTGGCACTGGCGGTTCTCGTCGGTGGCGGGGCCGCTGCTGCGCGGATGTGGTACGGGAGCACGGGCGCGCTGCCCGAGCAGGCGGTGCCGGGCTCGACCGCCGCTTTCCTCCGGATCAATCTGACACCCGGGTACAGCCAGCGCGTGAAGGTGCTGGAGCTGCTGAAGAAGTTTCCGGCACCCAAGGGCGAGGCCGGCGACAGCCCGCTCGACACGTACCGGAAGGACCTGTTGAAGGAACTGGGCGTGTCGGCCGATGACACCGCGAAGTGGTTCAACGACCGCGCCGGGATCGGCGTGTGGGCCGACGGCGAACGCCGTCCGGTTGTGCTCGTGGTGCTGTCCAGCAGCGACGACAAGGCCGCCGGCCAGGCGCTGCGGGCCGCCCGGGACAAGGCCGGCGCCGAGCGCTTCGGCTTCGTGGTCGCCGGAGGCTACGCGCTGGTCGCCAAGGCCGACACCGGCGCGCAGGCAGCCGCGGACGCAGCTGCGCAGGCCGCCAAGAAGGGCAGTCTCGCCAAGAGCGCACAGTTCCGGTCAGCGACCGGTGCACTACCCGGCGACCAGGCCCTGCTGGGGTACACCGACCTGGACCGGGTGCGTGAGCTGATCACCGACGCGTCCGGCACCGGTGGCGAGCCGGCTACCGCCATGCCCGGGCTGGACAAGCTCACCGGTCACGTCGCCGTGGGCGCACAGGCCGTTGAGAACGGCATCGAGATCCGCAGCCGGTCGATCGGCATCGAGGAGCCGGACCGCCCGGCAATCGACGCGCGCGCCGCGCTCGGCAGGTTGCCGGGCAACGCCCTGGTGGCGGCCGTGACCGGCGGGCTCGGCCTGGACGCCGGCTCCAGCCTCGGTCAGCTCGGCGGCATGCTCGGGACCGGTGGTCTCGGCCTCCCCGGGATGGCGGCGCTGGTCGATCCTTCGGCCCCCGAATCCGGCCGGCCCGCTGCCCCGGCACCGGCGCCGGGGAAGCCTCAGGTCAGTGTGGGCCCGGACGGCAAGCTGCACCTCCCCGGACCGGACGGCAAGCCGATCATCGTCGATCCGAAGAACCCAGGCACCATCCCCACCCTCGACGGTGCCGCGGTGCCGGTCAGCCTCCCCCGCCGCGCCCCAGGGGACGGAACCTCGGTGGCCGACGCCGCCAAGGCTCTGCTCGCCTCGCTGGGCACCGCACAGAGCATCAGCCTGGCCATCACCGGCGGGCTCACCGACGGCCAGCAGCTGCCGCCGATGGCCGTGACGGTGCAGCTCGCCGACGATCCGGCGGCGAAGAAGTTCACCGACGACCTCAACCCGGTCACCGCCGGCTCCGGGGTCGTCCCGCCGGGTGCCATCGCCGTCAAACAACGCGGCAACTCGGTCGAGGCGCAGACCGCCGGGTACGCCGCGGCGGACGGCACGCTCGATGATCACGAGCTGTTCAAGGAGGCCATGGCGGGCGCCCCAGGCACCACCAGCGCGGCCTCGTACATCGACGTCACCAAGATTGTTGACGCGTTCGACGCTCCCGCCGACGTCAGGAAGGCGATCGGCCCGGTCAAGGCGATCGGCCTCAGCGCCGGGCGCGACGGCGACGACAACGTCGGACTGGTCCGCATCGTCATTCGCTAGCTCAACCGGATCACGACGTTTGTGCGGCGGCTTCCGCCGCACAAGCGATGCGGGTGCCTCGCGTGAAGCGGGGCACCCGCGTCGATTTCCGGGTGACCGGGGTGACTCAGGCGGTGAAGCGGAAGTAGATGCTGCGGCGGTACTCCCCCGCTGCGACGTTGAGCTGGCTCTCCGGGCCCAACTGGGTGGCGGTGTGGAACTTGTTGCCGATCGCCGGGATCGCGTCCAGGAACGAGATGTCCTGTCCGGGGTACACCGTGGTGGCGGACATCGGGTTCGACGCGACGGCCGGCGTGAACAGCCGCAGGAACAGGTTCTCCTGCGCCGCGACCATGGTGATGATGCCCTGGTCGGTGCGCAGCGCGGCCCAGTAGGTGTTGGCGTGGTAGCCCTTGAACTCGGGGTACACGAAACTGCCACCGGTCGCGGTGTTGTTGTACGTCTTGCTCCACACCCCGGGTGTGACGCCGCGCCGGCGGTTCTTGTAGACCCGGTACGGACCATCACCGAGCCAGGTCAGCCCGCGCACGCGCGACTCCGGATAGCTCATACTCACGCCGAAGTAGTTGTGGTTGCCGGTGCGGGTGTAGCGGTACTCCATCTGCAGCCAGCCGTTGGAGTCCAGCCGCCACCGGACCGAGGAGACGGCGCCGGTGTAGTCGGCCTGCACGACATAGCCGGTCCCGTCGCGGAAATGTGTGAGCCGGGTGAGCGTGGCGCTGCCGTCGGCCGGAGCCGGCCCGTTGGTCAGCGACACCGCCACCCCGCTGCGGGTCACCCCGGCGAGCCGACCGGTGCTGCGGGCGATGGCCACCTGAAGGGCCCCCGCCGTCATGGTGATGGTGGACGACGTCTCGGCCACGGCGACCGAGCCCGCGGCCGGAACCACAATCCGCGACGCGTGACCGGCGGCCTTGCGGATGGTCCAGGCCCAGTTGTTGATCTCACGACCGGTCGGGTCGATGGTGGTCACCCGCAGCGCGTCCGCGCTGGCCCACGTCGCGGGCAGACCGAGGACGACGATGCCGGCCGCACCGGGGGCGACGTCCGGGCCGGCCACGGTCCCCTGCGCCACGACCGTCGGGGCCGTGTCGGCGGCGCCGGGGGCCGGGAAGTTCACCAACTGCCAGGCGAACCGGCAGTCCCGCAGGTTGGTGAAGTCGTACCGGTTGATCACATTGATGGAACTGGTGAAGTTCGTCGGAAAGGAGGTTGCGTAGTAGCTGGGGTTACTCAGTTGCACCGGCGACCAGATGTCCCGGACCGTGTAGAAACTGGCCTCCTTCTCCCGGTACGGGCCCAGGATGCCATCGGCTCCGGCGTTGCCGGCGGTGTCGATCACCCCACCCCGGTCGGGGCGGGCCACCCCCTCGTCGACGAATGCCCAGATGAACCCGCCGGCGGAGCGTGGTGCGGTGCCCAGCAGATTCCAGTAGTCGTTCAACCCGGCACCGGCGCCGCCGTCGTAGAGCCCGTGCAGGAACTCGGTGGGCATGTGGATGGTGCTGCCGGCCAGGATCGAGCGGGTGCTCTCGTACGTTTCGTAGTGGTCGGTGTTGATGCCGTTGAAGTTCGCCCAGGGGTGGATGACCCGGCGGTTCTGCGGGTCGTACCGCGCGTAGTCGTCGTCCAGCGCGGTGTTCCAGCCGCCCTCGTTGCCGTTGGCCCACATCAGGATCGACGGGTGGTTGACGTCCCGGGTGACCATCGAGGCCACCAGCGGCGCGGCGACGCCCTCGTCGTAGCGCTTCTGCCAGCCGGCCAGCTCGTCGATGACGTACAGGCCAATTTCGTCGCAGAGGTCCAGGAAGAACTGGTCCGGCGGGTAGTGCGACATCCGTACGGCGTTGTGGTTCATGTCCTTCATCAGCTGGATGTCCAGCCGGGCCAGCCGGGGGCTGGACGCACGGCCCAACGTTGGCCAGATGGTGTGACGGTTGGAGCCCTTCAGAATGACCCGACGGCCGTTGACGTAGACACCGCTGCCGTTGCGGACCTCGATCGTCCGGAAACCGAACCGCTGCGCGACACTGTGCAGCGGCGCACCGGCGCCGTTGGCGAGCTGAAATTCGACCTGGTACAGGTTCGGCGTCTCGGCGGTCCACTGCAGTGGCGCCGACGCTGTCGTGTTGAGGGTGACCCGGGTTGCGCCCGCGGCCACGTTGACCTGGAACGGTCCGCCGACGGCCGTGCCGTCGAGGCGCCGGATCTGCCCGACCACCCGCCCCGCGGCGCTGACGCCGGCGAGGTACACGTCGGCCGCGAACGCGCCGCTGGCCTGCGCGTTGATCGCCACCCGATCGATCCGCGCGGCGGGGAACGCCTCCAGGTACACCGGCCGGTAGATCCCGCCGAAGTTCCAGTAGTCGCCGCGGCGCTCGGCGTCGTTGACCGAGTTGTCCGCCGACTCCTTGCTGACCGTCACCTCGATCAGGTTCGACTCACCGAGCCGCACCAACCCGGTCACGTCATAACGGAACCGGTAGAAACCGCCCTGGTGCCGCGGTCCGGCCGAGGTTCCGTTGACCCGGACCTCGGTGTCGGTCATCGAGCCCTCGAAGACCAGGAAGATCCGTCGCCCGGCCCAGGCCGTCGACGGGGTGAAGGTCCGCCGGTACATGCCGCGCTCCCCCGGCACCAGGTTCCACCCGTAGTTGAACGTGCCGAAACCGTGGAACTCCCAGTTCGACGGCGTGGGGATCGTCGACCACACACCGGCCCGGCGGCCGCTGGTGACCTGGAACTCCCAGTTCACCGTGTTGTCAGCGTCGGCACCGGTGAGCAGCAGACTTTCGGTCACCGGGCCGACGAGGGCGGCGTCGGCCGGGCGGGCGGCCGCGAGGCCGAGCGCGGACAGGCCAGCCGCGCCTGCCCCCGCCGCACCGATGGCGAGGACCTGGCGACGGTTGATTTCCATGGTGACCTCCGGACTTCCTGATGTGCGCTGAGGGCTGGCGGACAGGCCTACCGGCGGCGTGCGGGGCGAGCGCCGCGACGTGGTGGAGCGCGCCGGCCAAGGCGTGGCGGGCCGCGGCCGAACTATATCGAGGATTTTTCATATTGGGCCCGTAGTTGGACAGCAAATCCGGCCGGGGCCCGGTCCGCCGGATGCGCGCACCGCTCAGCACAAGCACGGGAGCCGGACCACGGACGACGCACCTCCGTGGGCGCGCCGTACGCGGTCCGGCTCCCTGGGCAGGCAGTGCCCTCCACTCGCGCCTTGGGCTACACCCGGCTCCATCGCTGGTTGGCGCCACCATGGCAGTCCCAGATGTGCACAAGTGACCCGTTGGCGGTCGCTGCGCCAGAGACGTCCAGGCAGCGGTTCGCTCCCACCGCGGTGATGCTGCCGTCGGCGTTGAGCCGCCATTGCTGGTTGGTCTGGCCGTTGCAATCCCAGATCACCACCCGGGAGCCGTTCGCCGTCGCGGCCCCCACCACATCCAGACACTTCGTGCCGACCCGCAGTTCACCGGCGGCGGTCGGCGTCCAGCGCTGACTGGTCGCCGTCGCCGAGCAGTCCCAGATCGTGGCGAACGCGCCATTTGCCTGTGACCCGCCGGTGACGTCGAGGCAGCGCGCGGAACCTTCACCGCGCAGGGTGGAGCCGGTGCCACCGACCGGTGGGGCGCCACCGGACACCACGTACATGACCGCGCCATGTGCCGGTACGGACGCGCTGATGGTGCCGGTGGACGAGCTGGTGGTGTGGGACCAGAGGTCACGCACCGAGTAGGTGGAAGCGGCACCCAGGCCGAGCGCCGACGCGGTCGTCGACACGGTGGCGGTGCTGCTCCCCCGGTTGAGCAGGACGGTGGCCGCGGAGCCGTTGGCCATCGGCTTGCGCCACACCTCGAGATTGCCGTTGTCGCTGATCTTGTGGCCCTGCCGGCCGCCCCAGTCCTGGTTGACGGCGATGACGTCGGTGTTGGTGAGGATCGTCCGGGTCGCCGCGCTCATCGATCGCAGGTCGTTGCCGGCGATCAGCGGCGCGTTGAGCAGTGCCCAGAGGCTGAAGTGCGCACGGGACTCGGTCTCGGACAGGCCCGGGTTGCCGACCTCCAGCATGTCCGGGTCGTTCCAGGCGCCGGGCCGGGCGTAGGTGGTGAGGTTGACCTGGGCGTCGAGGATGCTCATGACCGACGCCCAGGTGTCCGTGATGTCGCCGGTGGTCCGCCAGGAGTTGCCGACCGCCGGGCCCCAGGTCCAGACGCTCTCCTGGCCCCAGTTGCACAGGCTGTACAGGATCGGCCGGCCGGTGGCGGCGAGGGCATCGCGCATCGCGGTGTAGCGCTGCACAGCGCTCCTGCCCTGGTGGTCGCCGCAGTTGTCGTACTTCAGGTAGTCGATCCCCCACGACGCCCACAGGTTCGCGTCGCGCTGCTCGTAGTTGAGCTGGCGGGGTAGCCGGCGCACGTGGTGGTGCCGGCGGAGGAGTAGATCCCGAGCTTGAGTCCCCTGGCGTGGACGTAGTCGGCCAGGGCCCGCATGCCGCTGGGGAACTTCTGCGGATCGGCGACCAGGTCGCCGCTGCTGTTGCGGGACCTCGTCGACCAGCAGTCGTCGATGTTGACGTACTGGTAGCCCGCAGCGGCCATGCCGCTGGAGACCATCGCGTCCGCCGTCTGACGGACCAGGGATTCGGTGACGTTGCAGCCGAAGGTGTTCCAGTCGTTCCACCCCATCTGCGGAGTCCGGGCAAGCCCGTTGTCCAGTGCCTGCGCAGGTTGGGCGAGGAAAATCGCAAGAGGGACGGTCGCGGCGGCGACCAGGACCGACATGGTGACGCGGAACATCGTGCGCATGCGGACTCCGTGGCTTCAGTGGCGGATGGGCCGGAGCTAACGGCGGAGCGCGGTTCTTGATCGTGGCGTGGCGACGCGGGCGTTGGTGACATCGAGAGTCGTCATTACCCCAAGCTAGCCCGCGCTCACGGTAGGTCGCATCGTATGGCTCGACGGACGCACCGTCAACGAATCCAGCGTGGTGCCGGAGGGCATCCGCCGCCCTTGCCGCCACCGTGGCGATGTGTTTCCATCGGCCCGGTCCATTGTGGCGACAACTCAGGTTGCGACACGTGGACCACTCGGGCCGCGCCAACGTGGGAGGCGCTAATGGTCAGGGCACGCCGGTCCGCATGGTGGCACGTCGTAGTGACCGCCGTCATGGCACTTGTCGTGGTGGTGCCCGGTGCGGGCCCCGCATTCGGCGCACTGCCGCCGGACACCGGTGGAGCCACCGCGGCCGACGCCGGCCCCGGCTCCGACGGCGGGACGGACCCCGCGCTCGCCGATCAGTTCGTCACCCGTGCCGGGTCCACCCTGCAACTCAACGGTGAAACTTTCCGATTCGGCGGTGCCAACATCTACTGGCTTGGCCTCGACGAAAACGTCGGTGGCGTGGCCTACCCGACCTACTTCCGCATCGACAATGCGTTGCGCACCGCCAAGGCGATGGGCGCGACCGTCGTGCGCTCGCACACCCTGGGGATCTCCACCGGCAATCCGCTCAGCTTCGAGCCGACCCTCGGGCAGTTCAACCCGACGGCGCTCGCCACGATCGACTACGCGGTCGCGAGGGCCCGTCAACTCGGCATCCGCCTCGTCGTACCGCTCGCCGACAACTGGGCGTATTACCACGGCGGCCGGGCGGACTTCACCAACTGGTTCGGCCTACCGGCCGACGCGTTCTACACCGACCCCCGGGTGATCGCAGCGTTCCAGGAGTACATCCGCAATCTCCTCACGCACGTCAATCCCTACACCGGGCGGGCGTACGCCGACGAGCCCACCGTGCTGGCCTGGGAGCTCGGCAACGAACTGCAGGGGATGACGCCGGAATGGGTCGACACCATCGCTGCGCAGCTGCACCAGCTCTCGCCACGTATCCTGGTCGCCGCCCCGGGCATCAGCCCGGCCACAGTGGACTCGGACCAGATCGACATCGTCGACGCCCACTACTACCCGCCGAGCGCGGAGCGCATGCTGGCCGACGCGGCGCAGGTGACCGCCGCCGGCAAGGTCTACATCGCCGGCGAGTACGGCTCGACCATGGCCACCCCGGAGCTGCTGCAACCGCTCGCTGCCGACCCCCGGGTCACCGGCACGATCTTCTGGTCACTGTTCGGTCACAACGACACCCACGGCTTCGTGGAACACAACGACGGATTCACCCTGCACTACCCCGGTGACACCCCCGCGATGCGACGGGCGGTGCAGGCCATCGAGGCCTTCAACCGGGCGGTGAACCCGACCGCTCGGACCCGCGGCATCCGACTCGGCCAGCCCCTGCTCACCTCGGTCACGCACTCCTACGGGATCACCCTGCTCGCGTGGCGTGGTACCGCGGGCGCGGTGCGGTACACCGTGCAACGGTCCACGCGCGGGCCGGACGGTCCGTGGAGCACCGTTTCCGACGGTCCGGTCACCGACCGGGACACCCCGTGGATCGACCGGCACTCGCTGACGTCCCCGGCGTGGTACCGGGTGATCGCCCACGACGCCGCGGGCCACCGGCGGCTCTCCGAGCCGGTGCACACAGATCCCCGGCAGGGCGTACTCGTGGACCCCCTGTCGTCGTGGACGAACACCGCGGCGCACACCGACGACCTCGTCGTGCGCCCGGAGGGGGACCGCGTCGCCGTCCTACCCGCACCAGGCACCGGGGCGTCCGCGACACCGTCGATCACCTGGTCACACCTGTTGACGGTCGGGTTCAGCCTCGACGTCACCGCGCCGAACCGCCGCATTCCGCTCACCCTGCTGACGTCAGTCGACGGCCAGCGTTGGACCCGCGAATCGCCCCGGGTGTCGTCGCTGGGCGACAACCGCTACCGGTTGTCGCTGGACCGGCTCGCCGGCGTGCGCTCGGTGCGGGTGGAGTGGCGGATGCGGGGACGGGACCGGGCCGACGCCTCACGCGTCGCGGTCACCGCCGCCACGCTCCGGTACGCGGAGCCGGCGGTCACCGACGAACTGTCCGACTGGTCCGAGACCGCCAGTCGTACCGAGGGCCTGGGCTTCGACGCCGGCAACCCCGGTCAGTTCGGCGGGGACAGCTCGCGGGTCAGCCGCACCACGACCGGTCCGGAGCACGCGGTGTGGCGGCTGCCCGGTATGACCGCCGCGACCGCGGTCGGATACTTCTGGCCGGACGAGCCGGTCTCCGACTTCGCGTTCGCCACCTCCGCTGACGGGCAGGCGTGGACACCGGTGCAGCCGGAGATCGTCGCCGTGCCCGGCAACTGGATCCGACACGACTACACCCTCACCGGCCTGCGTGACGCCAACTACCTGCGGGTCACCTGGACCAACGCCGCCGGCCAGCCCTGGACGCCGCAACTGTCCCGCGTCGAGCTCTACGGCCCGCCAACAGCCGTACCGGCACCGTCGCCGTTCGCGCAGCAGTCACCCGCGGCCGGGGCGACCATGGTCGGCCTCGCTCCGCGCCTGTCCTGGAGCCCTGCGGCCCGGGCCGCCTACTACACGCTTGTCGTGTCGACGAACCCCGACCTGAGCAATCCCACGATCAATCTGACCGGGCTGAGCGACACCAGCTACACGCCGCCGGCGAGACTGGCACCCAACACCACGTACTACTGGTCGGTGAGCGCCGTCAACATCACCGGGACCACGGTGGCCACCAACGCGGTGGCGTCGTTCACCACGTTCGATCCGACGACCATGCCGCTGCCCGTCGAGGACTTCTCCGGCTACGGCGGGTCCAACGACGCCCTGCGCGCCGCGTACGTCCGCAACACCGGTGGCGACGAGTTCACGGTTTCGCTGGAATCCACAACCGCGGACCGTGCGCCGTCGATGGCGGTGAACTACACGATCGGCACCGCGGGGTACGCCGGAGCCAGCCGCACCTTCGCGGCGCCGCAGGACTGGTCACCCGATCGCGGCCTGCGCTTCTGGCTGGCGCCGGACCCGACCCTTCGGCCGATCACCGTCCAGTTCCAGGCGGCCGGCGTGTACTGGGAGACCACCTACACCCCCACCAGCACCACCCCGGGGGTCGTCTCGCTCCCGTTCTCGCAGTTCCAGATTCCGAGCTGGGCGCAACCGTCGCCGCTGGATCTGACCCAGGTCACTCAGCTCTCCCTCTATGTCGGCGGTGCTCCAGGAACCGGCACCTTCTATGTGGACTCGTTCGAGGCCTACCCCATCGACTGACAGCACAGCGCTCTCGCACCAGGCACGGCACCAGCGCGCCCGGCGGCAACGGAGTACCTTGGCTCCGTCCACGGGAGGAGACCAGGGCCGTGTCCGACGAGGTGACACCATTCCGCATCGACGTCGATGATGCCGACCTGCGCGACCTTCGGGAACGTCTTCGCCGTACCCGGTGGCCGGAGCCGGAGACCGTCGAGGACTGGTCTCAGGGTGTGCCGATCCGCTACCTCAGGGAGTTCTGCGAGTACTGGAGCGAAGCGTACGACTGGCGCGCGACCGAGGCGGCGCTCAACGAGCTGCCCCAGTTCCGCACCAGCATCGACAATCTCGGGATCCACTTCCTACACGTCCGCTCGCCACACCCTGGTGCCGTCCCGCTCGTCATGACCCACGGCTGGCCCGGGTCGATCGTCGAGTTCCGTAAGGTCATCGGGCCGCTCATCAACCCGGCGGCCCACGGCGGCGATCCGGCCGACGCTTTCCACGTGGTGTGCCCATCGCTGCCGGGGTACGGCTTCAGCGACAAACCCACGCGGCCGGGGTGGGGGGTGGAGCGGATCGCCGACGCCTGGATCACACTGATGGCGCGCCTGGGCTACGAGCGCTACGGCGCGCAAGGCCACGACTGGGGAACCAGCATCAGCACCGGCATCGCCCAGCACGACCCCGATCACGTCATCGGCATCCACCTGGTCCCGCCACTGGCCGCACCTGATCCGGACACGTTCCATGACCTCACCGACGCGGAGCGCACCGCACTCGATGATCTGAAGCGGGCCGCCGAATCCGAGGACGGGTACTCGCTGGAACAGTCGACCAGGCCGCAGACCATTGGCTACGGCCTGGTCGACTCGCCTGCGGCACTGTGCGCCTGGATCCTGGAGAAGTTCCGTTCGTGGACCGACTGTGACGGCCATCCGGAGAACGCGCTCACCCGCGACGAACTCCTCGACAACCTCATGTTCTACTGGCTCCCCGGCACCGGTGCATCGTCGGCACGCCTCTACTGGGAAAGCTTCAAGCAGGTCCAGCAGCGGTTCAGCGGCTCCACGACAGATGTGGTGACCGTGCCGACCGGGTGCTCGATCTTTCCCCGAGAGATCCCACGGCCGTCCCGCCGGTGGGCGGCGAAGCGATTCCCGGACATCCGCCACTGGAACGAACTCGACAGGGGCGGACACTTCGCGGCGTTCGAGCAGCCGGAGCTGTTCGTCGAGGAGCTGCGGTCGTTCTTCCGACTGGTTCGCTGAGGACCGCCTGGTGGTGGTTCACGCAACGCTGCGACGGTCGACGTAGCCGGTGCTGTCCGGTGATCCAGGCGGGCAGCGACATCCACCGCACTACCCCCGGGGACGCAGCACCGCGTAGAACGCAGGCACGACGGTGATCCCAGCGGCCACGCCCGGCGTCACCACGTCGAGCGTAACGTCGCCGCTCGATCGCAGGTGCCAGGCGTTCTTGGTGAACCAGCGCAGCAACTCGACCCGGTCGAACATGCGGGGCGCCGGAATGCCGGCGCGCAGGCAGCGGCTCACCGTGGCCGGGAAGCGGCGCGGACCCACCCCCAGGAACTCGAGGTATCGCAGTGGGGAGCCGCTGAACGCGGTCTCCACGAGCAGGACCGTGCCGGCCCCGTCGACCAGGTCCGCGAGGTTGGTGACGAGCGCGCGGCGCTGGGGGTCGTCGAGAATGTGCAGCAGCCCTCGCAGGTGGACGTTCACCGCGCCGAGGCCGAGGGTGTCGGCGAGCGCACGGCCGGCGCCCGGCGCCGTGAGATCCAGCACCTGGAAGGACAGGCACCCATCGGGTGCCGCGGCCGACGCGCGCTGCCGGGCGAGCTCAATCGCCGCGGCCGACACGTCGACGCCGACGACCGTGCGGAAGTGACCTGCGAGCAACAGGGCCTGGGTGCCGTTGCCGCAGCCCACGTCGACCACTGGCAACGCCGGGTCGAAGTGCGCGACCGTCTGGTCGCGGGTCCACGCCAGGCCGCGTTGGGTGGCCGCGTCCCAGAGCACATCGCCGCCGCTGCCCCCGTGGTCGACCGACGCCCAGTACGCATCCCAGGCGGCCGTTCGCCCGCTGGGCGCGCGCGCCGCACTCCACGCCACCCGGGGCAGGATCATCAGTCGCCGCCAGGCACCCACGATGACGAACGTACTCTTCGTTCCGGGAGTACGCCGGGCCGGGCACGGCCTGATCGTGGGCGTTGGGGCGACCCCAGGCCCGGGACGGGCGGGCCACGCCATGGTCGGGGCGCGCTCAGAGGTAGAAGCCACTCGGTCCGGTTGGGGCCTCGTGGTCTCCGACGACGCCCCGCAGAAGCAGGGTGTTGGAGCGCGGTGGCTGTCGGATGGCGATCCACAGCGCGCCGGTGGACGGGCATCGCCCTAGGGTCGGGTTCTCCCCGATGGCCGTCAGTCGGTCCGTCGGCTCGCCGGTGAGGTGTCGGTCCAGATACTCGGCGGCGAGCGGACCGGACATACTGCATATCTGCCAGCACTGGCACCGCTGGGCCGTGGTATGTCTGGATCGCTGTGCCGCGGCGCGTTGGCGGTCGATCCGGTGGGCCCGGAGCCTGCGGTGGACGTAGCGGGCCCCCAGGAAGGCAAGGAACGGGATGCCGAGGCACAGCAGCAACCAGGTGCTGATCATCAGCTTCTGGCTGGCTTGCTGAGGACTGGCGGCACCGGTCAGCGCGGCGACCGCGGTGGTCGCGGGGCCGCCGAGGGGTATGGCGATCAGGAGGCTGAGCAACGCCACGAGTCCGTAATAACCTGCCTGGTCCTTCGGCGCCGGCCCGGTGGGATCGTCCTGCGGGTCGTACCGCACACCGCGGAAGGCCCGCCAGGCACCGCTGTCGGCCAGGTTGAGCCCCGGTATGCAGACCCGGCGCTCCCATACGGTACGAACAGCGAGGACGACAAGCATGCCGAACATGCCCAACGGCGCCAACGCTGGAGCGAGACACCAGAAGGTGGTGACCAGGAGCCGGTGCCGCCGCATGTCGGCGGTCGGGGTGAGCGACTCCAGCGCGCTGTCCAGTTCCGGGGTGGCGGGGATGCGGCGGCGGGCGGCGTGCAACAGCAGGCGGGCACCGGGTCGATCACCGCGTGCGGTCAGCGCCCGGGCGGCGTCCAGGACCGGCGCCGGATCCTCGTGCACGGGTACGCCGCAGTGGTGCAGGTTGGCAACCGCGGCGGCGACGGTCGTCGTCACCTCGTAGGGGTCGGCGGGGTCGCGGCTGGCGACCTGCGCCGCGCTGAACTGCGCCAGGCTGACCCGGGTGATGATGTGGTGCCGGGACACGATGTCATGCCATGCCTGGTCGGCGGTGGCGCGCTCGCCGATACCGGCTGCGGCGGCGGCCACCAGGTACGACACCCGCCAGGCCTCCGCTGCCCCTACCATCCGCCCTGCGCTGGCGAGCAGCCAGCGGTACGCGGTGGCATCTCCGGTCGCGGCGAGACTGCCCGCCAGCACCAGGAGCGGCCAGGAGATGCGCCGGTCAGTGGGGAGTTCGCTCACGCCGCACCGCGCAAGGGCGGCAACGGCCTCGGGGGCCCGCCCCGCCCGCAGCAGCAACGCAGCGCGGGAGACCGTCGTTTCCTCGTCGTCGTGCGGTGCCGGCACGCCGTCCAGCATGGCCAAGGCGAGGTCGTGCCGGTCGTCGTCATCGGCGGCTGCCGCCCAGAGGGACCAGGATCGGTCCACGTCGTCGACTGTGCTGTCGCTCATCCGGTCGGCATACACCATGCCGCCCCCATCGGCCGACTGGCCGGCCAACTGAGCAATGCTGCGACTCAAGATTGATCTGCGTGACCCAGCCCTCCGCTGGCAGCGGCCCGGTCGGAGGTTCAAGTTGACGACACCGTGGCCGCGTTGCTGACCGACGCTGTCACGCCGTCGAACTGTTTGGCCAGCCACGCCAAATGCCGCGGGCGTCACCAGCCGGTCCTCGCCCGGTCGTACATTTGTCGCTGCAACCAACGGAGAATCGGGCGCGCTCCCGTCGCTCAGGACGTACACCCCGAACCCCACGTCGGGCAGTCGGCGATACCTCGCCAATGGACCTGCGCTCGGCATGACGCACCTCCAGCCGTTGTGCCCGGCCCGGCAGGCCTGCCGGACCGGGCACCTGCGCGTCGTACCTCAGGAGCAGATGATCTTGAGGTCGCCCCAGTCAGCGTGGTCGCTGTCGGCCGAGCCGTTGTCGGCGACCACGAGGCGCACGATGTCGGCTCCCGTGACGTCCGCCGTCAGCGACCTGGCGTCATCCTGGAACGTCATCGGGCCGCTGTCGGCGACCTTCACGCCGTCCGCGAAGACCTGGAAGGTGGCGTTGGCGTTTGCCGACTTCTCGTCGTCGATGCCGACCTGCGCGGTGATCGTCGTGCACCGACCGCCGGTGAAGTACGCGATGTCGCTCGGCGCGTTGGTGCCGAGGCCCTTGGCGAAGGCGGCTCCGTTGATCGTCAGCGGGCCGCCGTCACCGGCCGCCTGCTCGCCGTTGCTGCGGTCCTTCTCCACCGGTCCCCAGGCGTTGATCGCCGACAGCCAGGGGTGGTCGCTCAGGAAGCTGGTGCCGGCCGGCGGCGGATTCGCGACCAGAACCGTCAGGTTGCTGGCCTGGGTAGCCCAGTTCACGCTGTTCCAGCGGTAGACCGCAATCACCTCGAGGTCGTACCTGCCGGGTGCCACGTCGGCCGGCGGCTGCACCGTCCAATTCGAGCTGAAGGTCTTGTTGCTGTTGACCCGCCTGGTGTACGGGGCGTCGTTCACCTTGACGGTCCAGCCTGACGGTGCGCTGACGGTCGTGGCGACGTCCTGCACGAAGCCGCGACCGTAATTACCGAACGTCACCGTGGCGATCGCGTCCTTTCCACCCTCCACCAGCAGCTGCCCGGCGACCTGCGAGGCATTCGGCATGGTGAGGACCACGGTGGCGTCCGGCGCCAGAGCGGTCGCATTCGGCGCCGTGCGGACCCGGTAGATGGCGGTGCCGTGCGGCGGCACAACGGCGCTGATCGTGTCCCTGGACTGCGTGGTGACACCGGTCCACACGTCGCGCAGGGAGTAGCCGGCGGCCGGCGGCAGCTCCAGCGTGTCGGCGGAGGCGGTGATCTGGGCGGTGACGTCGGTCTCGTTGTACAGGGCCACGGCGCGGTCGCCGTTCGCCAGCGGCTTGGTGAGGACGACGTGCCCGTTCACGTTGACAACCGGCTTGGCCTGCACGCCCAACCGGTCCTGGTCGATCGCGATGAGTTCTTTGTTGAGCAGGATCTTCCACGTCGCCGGTGTGGCCCTGCGCAGGTCCGTGCCGATCAGCAGCGGAGCGGCCATCATCGACCACAGACCGAAGTGCGTGCGGTACTCGGTGTCGGTCATCCCGCCGTTGCCGACCTGCAGCATGTCGGGGTCATTCCAGCGGCTCGGACCGGCGTACGGGTGGAGCGGGATGTTGCTGCGGATGATGCTCTTGAGGCTGTTCCAGTTGTCGGCGATGTCACCGGTGGTGCGCCACATCTGGCCAACCTTCGGATCCCACGTCCACGGCGCCATGGTGCCCCACTCGCACAGGCTGTAGACGATGGGCCGGCCGGTCTTCAGCAGGGCCTGCTCCATCGCGGTGTACCGGGCGATGTACTGCTCCCTGGTGGTGTCGCCGCCGTGGAAGCAGTTGTCATACTTCAGCAGGTCCATGCCCCAGTCGGCGAAGGTCTGGGCGTCGATCTCCTCGTGACCGAGGCTGCCTGGGAACCCGGCGCACGTCATCGTGCCCGCGCTCTCGTAAATGCCGATCTTCAGGCCCTTGCTGTGCACGTAGTCGGCGAGCCACGCCATGCCTCGGGGGAACTTGACCGGGTCGGGAACGAGGCGCCCGTCCGGCCCGCGTTCCCTGGTCATCCAGCAGTCGTCGATGTTCACGTACTGGTAGCCGGCGTCCTTGAGACCCGACGAGACGAACAGGTCCGCCGTCGCGGTGATCAGCTCCTCGCTGACGTTGCACCCGAAGGCGTTCCAGTCGTTGAAGCCCATCACGGGCGTGCGGGTGAGGGCGTCCGCCGGGTTGTCGGCGGCAGCGGCCGGGAGCGCGGGTGCGATGGTGGCGGGCTGGGCTGAGGCGGGCCGGGCTATGGCGGGCGATGGTGGGGTCAGGCCGACGAGGCAGGCGACGAGCGCCACCGTGCCGGCGACGAGTCTGCGCATGGCCATCCTTTCCAGGCAGGGGAAAGACACGGTAGGGCCGTCCGGGAGTGGCATCGCGCCCGCCGGCCGGGGGGCCGGCGGGCGCGATGCCGGGATGACTACTGGCAGACGATGGTGGCGTCGGCCCAGTTGATGTGGTCCGAGGCATTGCCGTCGCCGCCGTCGTCGGTGACCAGTTCGAGCCACTGGCCGCCGGTCAGATCGGCACTGATCTCCAGCCCGGCGTCCGGGCCTCGGAGCACCGCCGTGGTGACCAGCGGGACGCCGTCCACCTGGACGGTGAACCGGGCCGACCCGTTGTCGCCGACCTCGTCGTCGACACCCACCACGGCCGTGAACCGCGTGCAGTTCGCACCCAGGAAGACCCGGGTGTTGCTGGCCGCGTGCACACCGAGGCCCTTGGCGTAGACGACGCCGTTCATGGTGATCGGACGGCCGTCATTGGCGCCGCTCTCGCCGTTGGACCTGTCGCGCTCCACCGGGCCCCACCCGTTGCCACCACTGAACGGCACGTCACTGACGTAGACGGTGCCGGTGGGCGGCGGGATCGGGATGGAGATGCTGCCGGCACCGTTCGCGGTCGTCCGCCGTCCGCCCTGCTCCGCCGTGGCGGTCGCGGTGAGGATGCCCAGCCGTGGCGTCCCCGCGGCCGGCGCGGCGACCTGGAACGTTGCTGTCACCGTCCGGCCGGCGGACACGCTGCCGAGCGACACGGTGGCCGGCCCGACGATGGTCCACCCCGGGGTGGCGGCCAACGTGAGCTGCACCCCCGACGCGCTGATGACCGGCGTGTACGTGGCCGTCACCTCGACCGTGCTGCCGCCCCGGGCGGTGTACGGCGCCTGGACACTCACCCGAGCGGTGCTCGCCGGGCGGGTGAAACGCTGTGCGTTGTAGACCGGGCCCGGTACGTCCGCGACGGGCACGCCGCCGGCCACCGTGCCAAGGTTCTCCAGCGTCACCTCGCCCAGTCCGCCGTTGCCGGCCTCCGCCCACACCGCGATCGCGATGCTGTTGTCGCCGCGCGGCTTGAGAATGCCGTTGGGCACCACGAAGGTGTTCTGGGGTCCGCGGTGGTTGATGTACTGGCCGATGTTCCAGCCGTTGACGAAGATCGTCGCCCGGTAGCGACGCGCCGGGTTGTCGGTGATCCGCAGCCCCACCGAGGTGTCCTGGTCGGCCCGCAGGTTCAGTTCGACGTTGGTGCGGTACCAGGTGATGCCGGCGGCCTGGTTGGCCGGCAGCGTGGTGGACTCCCAGTTCTGGTCCGGGAAGCCCGGCAGCGACCAGCCGTTGTTCTCGCCGTACAGGCCACCGTTGTTGTATGAGCCGCGCACCCTGTCGAGCGGCGTCTCGCCACCGACATTGCCCTGCAGCCGCCAGGTGATCGGTGCGTCGGAACCGATGAAGGTCGCCGCGTCGACACCACGGGGCTCCTTGAACTCCCCGTTGCCGTAGGACTGGTTGTGACCCATGTTGCGCACCAGGACGGCGAGCACGTTGTCCCGGCCCGGCCGGAGCACCCCGGCCGGAAGGTCGAAGGCCCGGCCGCCGCTCTCCGCACTGCCGACGAAGACCCCGTTGAGCCACACGGAGAACACGCCCGCGTTACCGGTCGTCGCGGAAAGATTGATCTGGGTCTCCGCACCGGTCGGGGTGAAGTGACCCCGGTACCAGATGTCGCCGTGGTGGAAACCGTAGTGGTCGGCGTTCAGCACTGCCTGGCCGTCGACCGGCATGTTGCCGTTGGTCGTCGCGGTGTCGTCGGCGATCGTCCACTGCGAGTCGTCGAAGTCGTACGCGCTGGTGGGCTCGGGCCCGGACCGCCGCCAGTCCTCCAGCGTGGGCAGGGTGACCCGCCGGGGACCGGCGAGCTGCCCGAAGAGCGCACCGGACTCGTCCCGGGTGACCGTGGTGGCCGTGCCGTTCCAGTTGATCCGCCGCAGCGTGGACGGGCCCCAGACGCGGATCGGGGTCGCCGAGTCCGTGTCGCCGGTGAGCCGCACCGCGTTGCCGGCGGTCGTGGCGGTACGGACCAGCTGCGGACCGAGGGTGAGCACCTGGCCGGCGGCGGTGTCGTTGACCCACATCCGGGCCACCGCACCGTCCTCGCCGAGGAGCAGCAGCAGGTCGGGGCGGCCGCCACCGCTGATCAGCACCTCGGCCAGGCCGGTGTGCTGGTAGTTGAGCCGCAGGTCGTTACGGTCGCCGTCCCAGGTGGACGAGACCTCGCCGGACAGCACCTGCACCGTGGGCTGGCTGGTGTAGCGCAGTGTGGTCTCGCCATCCTGGCCGGCCCGCCCGCGCAGCACCGCGATGTCGCGCTCGCCGCTACGCAGGTGCGTGAAGATTTCCGAGGTGGAGTAGACCAGCCGTTGCCGCTGCAGGTCCATGCCGGCGACGAGGATCTTCGAGTCGCGTCCGGCGAGGGTGACAGCGCCCTGCTGGGGCACCCGCGGGTACGTGCCGTCGTTGCCGGAAACCGGGAAGGTGAACGAGTCCGTGGCGGTCGACGTGCCGTCGGCGTGCCGGACGACGTAGATCCGGGTCCCGGTGTCCGGGTTCCGGCGCTCGCGGATGAGCACGTCCGGGTCGGAGGCCGGCACGTCCGGCTGCGGGTCGGTCTTCGTGATCGGGGTGACCGCGTGCATCATGTACGCCAGCTCTTTCATGCCGGTGTACTTCTCGGTCAGCTGCCGGGGCTCGCTGATCGCGGCCGCGTAGTCATACGAGGTGTAGACGTTGGACGGCGCGGGCAGCCAGCCCCACGACGTTCCGCCGTACGTCATGTAGAAGTTCTGCGCGGTCACGCCGAACGAGATGTTGTTGCCGTAGTACACCCGCTGGAAGTCGGGCCCGGTCAACTCGCGGCACCTGTCGTAACCGGGACCGCCCCAGTAGTCGAACGAGCCGGCCTGGTACTCCGCCGTGAACAGCGGCCCGACATCGGTGTACCCGCGCAGGTTGCTGTAGTCCGGCAGCGCCGGCCACCGCTCCGGGTTGGAGCAGTTGAACCCGGCCGGGTAGTGGTCCCACGCGTACAGGTCCGGGGCGCCGGGGGTACCGGGCAGCCACTTGGGCTGCCGCTCCTGCTCGTTGTGGAAGGTCGGGACGTTGATGCCGTGCTCCCGGGCCTTGTTCTGCAGGTGCTGCATGTACTGCTCGGGGCCCGTGCCCTGCCACCCGTACTCGTTCTCGTTCTGGTACATGATCACCGTGCCGCGGCCGTCGGTGAGCTGGTGCCGGGCGATGATCGGGTTGATCGCGTCCAGCCACTCGGTCACGGCGGCGAGGTAGTCCGGCCCGTTGTTGCGCTCCCGGTCCGGTGAGTTGATCAACCAGCTCGGCAGGCCGCCGGCGTCCGTCTCGGCGTTGATGTACGGGCCCGGTCGGGCGAGCACGTAGATACCCACCTCGGCGGCGATGTCGAGCAGCCGGTCGACATCGCGCAAGCCGGTGAAGTCGTACACCCCCCGCTTCGGCGAGTGGAAGCCCCAGTGGAAGTAGATCGAGGTGGCGTTGTAGCCCGCGGCCTTCATCTTCTGCAGCACGTCGCGCCACAGGTCAGGGCTGGGCAGGCGCCAGTAGTGGAACTCGCCGGACCACAGGTACAGCCGCTCTCCGTCGATGGAGAAGGAGTACTTGTCATAGGTGATGGTGTGGTTCTGACCGTCGGCCGGGGCGGCGAGGACCGACGCGTCCGGGGCGGGGGCCGCCGGCCGGGCGGCGGCAGGGTCAGTGAATGCTGACATTACGACGAGGCAGGCCAGCGCCGAAACCGCCAGGCGGCGAGCCGCTCGGGCGGGCGCACTTCTGAACCTAGACATGGGCAACCTTCGGACGTAGGGGCTGGTGCCACCGACGTCGCAGCGGTTCGGTTACAACACATCATCATCTTCCGACATGACCGAACAGGGTTCAACGCGGCGGCCGGCCCAGACTGTCATTCAGCATCAGGCGTGTCAATATCGCGCCGGACCGTCCCGGCAATACGATCGCCCACCATTTCCGCCACCTGTTGCCGCGAGGCACCGCTGCCCCGTCGGAACCGAAGTCCCATGGCGACAACCCTCAGTGGATATCGGTGGAGAAAGGACATCCGGGGCGCCGGCGGGTGGCTCAGCCCCCGACGACGGTGCCGTTGATCCTCACGTTGGTGAAGCGGCGCCCGTCGACGTACCGGAACACGATCGTCGGATCCGTCACCCCGCGGAAGTCGCAGTCGCGCACCACGAAGCCGTGCACATGGGAGGCACTCAGCCCGCGCACGTCGAAGATCCGCAGAGCCCGGGTGCACGACGAATTTCGTGATCGTGATGCCCCGGTACTCCGGCAGGAAGCCCCCGGTCTGGTTCTTGTACGCCATTTCCACGAGCGCGAACACCGACCGGATGGACCCGGACATCGAGTCGATGTTGATGTTGCGGGTGAAGCCGCCACGCAGGGTGTTGGACTTGATGTACAGGCCCCGGGCGGTCGCTCCGATCAGACGGTTCTGGTAGGCGTACACGTTCTGAATGCCACCGGTCTGTTCGCTTCCGCAGGTGATCGCGCCTGATGAGCCGTCCATCGTGTTGCCGAAAGCGACGATGTTCTGGCTTGGTACGTTCACCCGCCTGCCGTCGGCGTCGCGACCGGACTTGATGGCGATATTGTCGTCGTTCGCCCGCAGCACCGAGTTCTTGATGACCACGTGGTCGCAGCTTTCCGGGTCACAGCTGTCGGTGTTGGTGCGGGTCGTGTCACGGTCGGTGGTGACACCGTCGACCGTGACGTTCGTGCACAACGTCGGGTGGATCTGCCAGAACATCGCACCGCGAAGCGTGACGCCCTGGATCAACACCCGGTCGCAGCCGTACGGCTGGATGAACGACGAGCGCAGCGAAAGGCCAGAGCCGGGCACCACCCGCTTCCGGGGATCCGTCACGCCCCCGTTGACCCAGCTTTCCAGCACCCTGCGCTCGGAGCCGACGTTCCACGCAGCGGTGGCACTCGCGTCCAGCACACCGGTGCCCGTCACCGCGATGTTGTTGGCGCCGTTCGCATAGATCATCGGCGAACGGTTCATGCACTCGATGCCCTCGTACCGGGTGAGCACCACCGGAAATGCCAGCGGGTCGGCGGAGAAGGCCAACGTCGCCCCGTCCAGGCGCAGGTTCACGTTGCTCTTGAGGTGGATTGCGCCGGTCCGGTAGGTGCCGGCCGGCACCACGACCGTACCGCCGCCTGCGCTGTTGCAGGCCGAGATGGCCCTGGCGAACGCCGCCGTGTCGTCAGTGCCGCCGTCCCCGACCGCCCCCGCCGACCGCACGTTGAACACGGCCGATCAAACGTGGGCAGCTTCGTGGCGGCGACGATCGCCCGGGCGTCGGCCCACGGCAGGCTGGCCTCGGGCACGGGGGCGGCGGAGGCCTCGCGGGCAAGGGCCGGGACGGCGGCCGCCCCGGCGACGGTAAGCCCGCCGAGCAGCACGCGACGGCGCGAAATCGGATCGGCCATGGCGGGCTCCTTCGGGGACGTGCGGACGGGTCAGCACAATATATAGATGGCTCTCAAAGAAAGCAGCCGTTCATCCGGGCAGAGTTGGGGGTCCGACCGCTGCGAGCGTTGGTGACATTCGGTAGCTGGTCCATCACGCACCGCTAGTCGCTCAGCTCGTCCGTCGGGATGCTCGACGCCGTCCGGCTCGGCCGGGCCGCGTTGGCCGGATCTTTGAAAGTTTCCAGGTCTCCTCCCGGCGGGATTGCGGCCGTAACACCCGGCAGATCCGGAAACCGGCCACCCGCGAAGTACACCTACACGACGGCGACCGCAACGCCACACCTGCGCGAACGCGGGCGGCCGCGGCAAACTCTGGAACTGCTCACACTTGTCGTCAGCAGGGCGACCGGTGTCGCTAACCGGACTACGCCACAGCGTACCTACGCACCTGACAATGATGTGACGGGTTACGACATTGAACGCTTCCGCAGCAGTCGCGCCCATCGCGGACGGACGCAGCCGGCGATCCCCTGACGCATTGCCACACATCGCTGTGACGAGTAGCGTGCCGACATCAATGAATTCGAGAATGGGCGTCGGTCATAGATCATTGCAACGTCGCCAACCGCCGGACCGATGGCGCCCGCCACAGGCCGCAGTTCGCCGCCACAAACCGCCATGTGCAGGTTCCGTCGGGTGCTGCGCAACACCTGGAACGGCAACTGGAGTCACCGATCATTACCCGTCCGTCCCGCGCACCACAGCGCCTACGTCGTGACCCGCGACGAACCAACCAACCCGAGGTGACCGGCGTCCCGGCGGCGGGTTTTCCGCCGCCCGGCCCGGGCGCCAAATCGCCAACCGGCGTGATGGAGGATCGATGAGTGTGAGTGGAATAAGGTGGCGGCCCCTCGCCTCGGCTGCCGCGGTCGTCGCGTTGCTGCTGGGCTACCTTGTCGTGCAGGCCGGGCAAGGAACGCCGGCGCACGCGGTGACCAGCCAGTTCCGCGGGGTCAACTGGGCTGACGCCCGGGACAACTTCCTGACGGACGAGAACGTGCCGATCGGATTGTCCAAGTCGGACAGCTACGCTACGACGTACACGAAGGCAACGGCAATCCTGAGGGGTTTCCAGAGCTTCGGGTCGAACACGGTCCGGTTCGGCATCAACCCGCAAACCACCTCGTCGTCGTGGTGGAACAGCGTGACCGCCGCGTATGACGCGGCCCTCGCGCTCGGCATGAACGTGATGATCGCGCCGTGGCCGCCAACCGGCGGGCGGATCGCGGACATGAACGCGTTCTACCGGATGTGGGACACGATCATCGCGAAGTACGGCAGCAACAGCCGGTTCTACGCCAATATGGTGAACGAACCGTGGGGATACAGCGCCACCGAGCTGACCAACCTGGCCGCCGCATTCATCCAGCGGTACTCGACGACCGTTCCGCGCGGGCGGATCGTCATACCCGGACTGTGGTCGGATATCGACCTGTGCGCCGTGGGCGCCGACTCCCGCCTGAACGGCACGCTGCTGTCGATCCACATGTACACCCTCGGCGGGGAGACGCACTCGACCGCGGCCGGGTGGGTCGCCAGCTTCAAGGGTCGCCTGTGTGGCTACGCCGACCGGGCCATTCTGACCGAGTTCGGCGTGCCGATGAACACCGGGGTGAACTACAACGGTCCGCGCGACGGCAACAACAACGTGTCGTACTTCTACGCCCTGACCGACACGGTCCGCGAGCTTCAGATGGGCTCCCTGCTGTGGACCGGCATCAAGGAGACCAACCAGACGCAGGGCCCGGGCCCGTGCTTCAACGCCTCCTGCGCGATCACCTCGCTGACCGGCAGCGGCACGAACCTGTCGGTGACCATCACGAACCAGTCGGGCCTCGACCGGCTCCGGTACGGCTGGGGCCTGAGCGGCACCGTCAGCCCGCCGGTGTCTCAGCCACCGACGCAGCCTGGCAGCGGTAACGTGCTGCGCGGCGTCGGTGCGAACCGGTGCCTCGACGTACCGGGCGCGAGCACCGCGAACGGGACCCTGCTGGCGATCTGGGACTGCAACGGCGGCGCCAACCAGCAGTGGACCGCGCTGTCCAACGGTGGGTTGCAGGTGTTCGGCAACAAGTGCCTGGACGTTCCGGGTCACTCCACCACGGCCGGCACGCGGGTCCAGATCTGGGACTGCAACGGCGGCGCCAACCAGCAATGGACCATCAACGGCGACGGCACGGTCGTCGGGCGCGAGTCCGGCCTGTGCCTCGACGTGACCGGCGCCGGCACGGCAAATGGCACCACGGTCGTGACCTGGACCTGCACCGGTGGCACCAACCAGAGGTGGACCCGGCAGTAGGGTTTTCCGGGGGGCCGGGCTTCGCGCATGCATGCCCGGCCCCTTTGGTCACGGAGTCGACCGATCGCGGATCACTCCTCCCGCAGCACCGCGAAACCGCCGGGCGCCATCCGGATCTCCCCGGCGACCACCGCGCCACTGACAAGGTCACGGCCCCGCGCCGAGACCCGTTGCTCCACGCCCGTGTGGTTGAGGACGAAGACCCAGCTGGTGCCGTCGCCGCTGCGGCGGACGACCTCGACGCCTTCCGTGGCGTCGAGGTCGTCCGCACCGGGGCGGCAAGCGGTGCCACCGAGCGACGAAATCAGCAGGTCCCGGTATGCGTCGTCGGTCAGCCTCGTGGAGAGGTACCGGGCGGTGCCGCTTCCGTACCGCCGTAGGGTCGCTGCCGGTCGGCCGGACAACTGGCCGTCGCCCGCGTATCGGAGCAGAACTTCCACAGCTTCGTCGGCGTGCAGATACTCGCTCCACGTCCGGCCTTCGGTGGAGCGGTCGCCTGCCGCGTCACCGGGGCCGGTGAGCGGCACCGACTCATCCGGGGTCAGCGGATGAAACTCCTCGACCCGGATGCCGAGCAGCTCACGCAGTGCACCAGGGTAGCCGCCGAGGTGGACACGGTGATCGGGGTCGGCGATACCGCTGAGGTACGACACGACGAGGTTGCCACCGCCGTGGACGTACGCCGTGAGCGCCGCGGCCGCCGCGTCGGACAGCAGGTACAGCGCCGGCGCCACGATCAGCCGGTACCTGCTCAGGTCGTCGGACGGGTGGGCGAAGTCGACGGGCACTCCCGCGCTCCACAACGCCCGGTGCGCAGCGTGGACCTCGGCAAGGTAGTCGATGGTCCGGGAGGGCAGGTGGTCGGTCTGCAACGCCCACCAGCACTCGGTGTCCCACAGCACGGCGGCGTCGGCTTCAATCCTCCCGGTGTCCACGTCGCCCAACCGGCCCAGCACAGCGCCGAGCTCGGTGGCCTCCCGGAAGACGCGACTGTCCGGTCCGGCATGCGGCACCATGCCGGAGTGGTACAGCTCCGCACCGCCACGCGACTGCCGCCATTGAAAGCACATGGCCCCCCTCGACCCGCGCGCCACGTGTGCCAGGGTGTGCCGGGCCATCGCCCCCGGCGGCTTCACCGCGATGCGGCCGCGTTCGGTGACCGCACCGACGGCCTGCTCCATCAACAGCCATGGACCGCCGCCGGCCCAGGACCGCGCGAGGTCGGCGGTGAAGGCCGACTCGGGCGCCGCGCTCGCCAGACTCGACGGGTAATGATCGATGGCGACCAGATCGGTTTCCGCCGCCCAGTCCCGGGGATTGACCGGCACCCACGACCCCAGTGCCAGATTCGTGGTGATCGGCACGTCCGGAGTCAGCTCGCGTAACACCTCCCGTTGTGCGCGGAAGTGGCTCAGGTGCTCGTCGGAGAGGAACCGCCGGAAGTCCAGTACCTGCGACGGGTTACTGAGGTACTGCGTGGCGCGTGGCGGAAGGATCTGGGACCAGTCGGTGTACCGCTGGCTCCAGAAGGCGGTGGTCCATGCTTCGTTGAGCCGGTCGAGATCCCCGTGCCGCGCCCGCAGCCATCCCCGGAAGGCCTCCGCGGCGTGGTCGCAGAAACACCCGGTGCCGTACTCGTTGTGGACGTGCCACATCGCCAGCGCCGGATGGCCGGCGTATCGCTCGCCGAGCACACGGGCGATCCGCACGGAGGCGTCGCGATAGGCCGGAGCGCTGACGCAGTAGGTGTCCCGGCTGCCGTGCCAGAGCCGGTTGCCGCTGGCGGTCTGCGGCAGCGCATCCGGGTAGGCGATCCCGAACCAGGGCGGCGGCGAGGCGGTGGGCGTCGCCAGGTTCACCTTGATGCCGCCGCCGTCGAGCAGGTCGAGAACCCGGTCCAGCCATCCGAAGTCGTATGTGCCCTCGACCGGCTCGAGCGAACTCCACGCGAACACGCCGACCGAAACGAGGTTCACCCCCGCGGTGCGCATGAGGGCGACGTCCTGCGCCCACACCTCCTCGGGCCACTGTTCGGGGTTGTAGTCGCCGCCGTAGCACAGTCGCGCAACGCCGCGCGGCCAGTTCACCACCGCACCCTCAGCCCTTGACGGCGCCGAGGATGACGCCCTTGGTGAAGTGACGCTGCACGAACGGGTACACGATCAGCGCCGGCACGACCGTCACCATGACCACCGCCATCTTGATGGCGATGTCCGGCGGGTATGCGGTGCCGCCCCCACCGGTCTGCACCGATGGCGCCTGCCCGGCCAGGATGTATGCCTGCAGCAACCGCTGGATGGGCCACTTGTCGTTGCTGTCGATGTACAGCACGGCGTTGAAGTACGTGTTCCAGTACCCGACGGCGTAGAACAGGCCGACCACCGCGATGATCGCCTTGGACAGCGGCAGCACGATCTTCCAGAGGATGCGGAACTCCCCCGCGCCGTCGATGCGGGCACTGTCGATCAACTCACCCGGAATGTTCATGAAGAACGCCCGGATGATGACGAGATTGAACGCGTTGATCGCCGTGGGCAGGATCAGCGCCCACAGGCTGTCCTTCATCCCGAGGCCGGTCACCACCAGGTAGCTGGGCACGAGGCCGGGGTAGATCAGGAAGGTGAGCAGGAAGACGAAGAGGAGCGGCCGGTGCCACAGCGACCCGGTCCGGGACAGGCCGTACGCCGCGAACACCGTCAAGCCGAGGCTCACCAGCGTGCCGACAACGGTCACGAGCGTGCTGACCCACACCGCCCGGGTAACCTGACCGCCCTGGAAGATGGTGAGGTACGCCGAGAAGTCGATCCCCCTCGGGACCACCACCATCCCGCCCGCCTCGTTGATCGTCCGCCGCGACGACAGGCTGGTGATCAGTACGCACCACATTGGGAAGAGGACCGCGAGGACGAGCGCGCCGATGAGCAGGTTCTTGCCTGCCTGACCTACCCGGGTGGGCTCCTCCTCCCAGATCGGTCTGGACCGGTTCGCCCGCCGCTTGCGTCGCGACGGCGTCATCAACTCGACAGTCATGACTTGGAGTACACCCCCTGCTCACCCATCCGGTGCGCGAACTTGTTGGCGGCCACGATCAGGATCAGCCCGATCACGGCCTTGAAGAGCCCGGCAGCGACCCCCACGCCCCACTGCCCCGGCACGATGGCCTGGTAGAACACGTAGGTGTCGAGCACCTCGGACGCCTGCGGGCCGACCGCCGGGCGCTGCAGGATGAACTGCTCGAACCCCACGCTCAGCGCATCGCCCAACCGCAGGATCAACAGCAGCACGATGACCGGCCGGAGACCGGGCAGCGTGATGTGCCACAGCCGACGCCATCGGCCGGCACCATCCGCCGCCGCGGCTTCGTACAGGTTCGTGTCGATCGCGGCGAGTGCGGCGAGGAAGACGATCGCCCCCCAGCCGATGTCCTTCCACACCGCCTCGGCGGTGACCAGGAAGATGAAGCCGTCGGGGTTGCTCATGATGTTCCATGGCTGTATCCCGTTTTCGCGCAGCGTCTGATTGAGCAGGCCGGCCCCACCCAACATCTGCTCGAAGAACGCGACCACCAGCACCCAGCTGAAGAAGTGCGGCAGGTAGAGCACGCCCTGCACCAGCCCACGGATGCGGTTCGAGAGCATGCTGTGCAGCAGCATCGCAAGCATGATCGGTAGTGGGAAGAAGAAGATCAGCTGGAACAGGGTGATCGCGAGGGTGTTGCGGACGGCGTCCCAGAACCACGGGTCGGAGAACAGGACCTGGAAATTGCCAAAACCGATCCATGGGCTCCCGATGAACGCCGCCAGCGGGCTGTCGCCGAGGTACGGGTTGTAATCCTGGAACGCGATGACGTTGCCCAGCGTGGGCAGGTAGTGGAAGACCAGCGTGAACAGCAACGCGGGGGCCACCATCACGAGCAGCGGCCAGTCGTTGCGTAGGCGCGCCCTCAGCGGGCGCTTGGCCCGCTGGGGCTGGGAGACCCTCGGCGCCGGTCGGCGCCGAGGGCCGAGGCGCCGGCCGGCGGGTGCTCCACCGGGCTCGGCAACCTCGGTCACCTCGGACGTCGTCATCGAAGCTCAGCGACCGTTGTCACTAAGGATCTTCTCCCGGAACTGCCGCTCCTCGTCGCCGCCCGACGAGCGCCACTCCGCGAGCACGGTGGGCAGGTCGCCGATCGGCCGACGCCCCTTGAGGATGTCGTTGACCTTGTCGACGGCCGGTTGACGGCCCTTCGACGCGGCCGCCGGCAGCTCGACCTTGATGCCCTTGAAGAGGTCTTCCTCCATGTGCTTGACCGTGGCGTTCTGGTACTCGACGCTTTCCTTGGCGAAGGTCGGAAAGTCGGCCCCGCTGACCAGGGCTGCCGGGTGGCCGCCGAGGAACTCGATGGCGCTGAACCACTCCTTCTCGCCGAGTTCGGTCTTGGCGGGCCGGCCCTCCGCGTCGCGGGTGAAGTGCTTGCCCTCGACGCCGTACAGGATCAGCTCCTGCTCCTTCGTGCCGAACGGGGCGGCGCAGTAGTTCATCACCCGCAGGATCTCCTCCACGCGGTCCTTGCCGAGGCCCTTCTTGATGAAGGTGTAGAAGATCGGTTGCTCGCTGCCGTGGACGACCGGGTCCTTGCCGCCGGCGCCGAAGACCGGCACCGGCTTCATGTTGAAGCCCGGTGTCACCTTGGCCTCCTTGCCCTGCGTCTCCTGCCACCAGCCCCCGCCGTCCCGGCGCATGGTGATCTTGCCGCCAGCGAAGAGGGTCTTCTCGTTCTTGCCGTCCCCGCCGGTGACGTCGGGGTGGACCACGCCGTCCTTGTAGAGCGAGAGCGTCCACTCCAACGCCTCTTTGAACTCCGGCGTCTCGTAGCGGTGCTCCAACCCGCCGCCGGACTTCTTGCGCCACTCCCCGGGCGCGCCGAGGTACTGCCACACCATCTCGAAGACCGAACCCAGACCCCAGACGCCCTTGCCCGGGTCGGTCATCTTCTTGCCGTACTCACGCAACTCGTCGAGGCTCGTCGGCATCGCCACCCCCGCCTTGTCGGCGAGATCCTTGCGGTAGTACATCCACCAGGCGAAGGGGCCATTGGTCGGGTACGGCACGGCCGCGAGGTGGCCGCTCCAGACCGAGTACTCCCAGGCGCCGGTGGGCAACGCCGCGAGCATCGGGTACGCGTTCACCTTGTCGCCGGCGAGGAACGGGCTGAGGTCCTCGAAGAGCAGGTTCGCCGCGTCGGAGAACCGGGTCAGGCCATTGATCTCCCAGTTCGGGATGGTGGTGATGTCAGCAATGTCGCGAGAACCGAGCGCAGCGGAGAGCTTGGCGTTGTAGGTGGTGGCGTCCTGAATGCTGGGGTCGACCACCGCACCGAGCTGTGCGTTGACCGCATCCAGCCAAGAGTTCTTGCCGACGCCGGGCGGTGCGGTGCCCCAGATCGGCATCATCGTCTTGATGGTCGACCCGCTGCCAGGCTTGTCCTTGATGGCCTGGACCAGGTTCCGGGGGTACTTCATGTAACCGTCAACGACGGCGCCCTCCCCCTGAATGTCGGGCTTGACCAGCTCGTTGGCCTTGAAATTGGGGATCGCCTGCTTGATCTTGTCCGCCGACGTCGCGTTGCCCGTGGAGCCCGGCTTCTCGCTGCAGCCGGCCAGCAGGCCGCTGCTCGCGACCGTGGCGGCGCCGAGGCCCATCAGACCAAGGAAATTTCGGCGGTTGGTCGCCGCGCCCTCGAGGGGGTGAGTCACGGCGGACTCCCTTCCGTTCCGATAAAGGAAATTGTGTGAGTGGCATGGACGCGGTAGCGTTAGTTTGATCCGCGTCCGAACAAACTAGCTGATGCTGGATGTGCCCACAAGCACCTGGCGCGGGTATTGCATCAACGAGCTTGGATACGGTACCGAGCCACGCAGGGAGCCGGGGGCTGACGTGACCACAGTGCGGATCGGCCCGCAACCGGCCGGTTCGCCCGATGTGCGGGCAGTCAACCTCGCTGTCGTCCTCCGCCAGATCCGGGCATCTGCGCCGTGTTCCCGCGCGGACATCGCCGCAGCGACCGGACTCAACAAGGCGACGGTGTCGAGCCTGGTCGGTGAGTTGATCGGGCGGCGCATGCTTCGCGAGACGGGCCTGGTCGAGCATCGGATCGGGCGACCCGCGACGATGATCGTCATCGACGGCTCCAACTCGGCGGCGGTCGGCGTCGCGGTCGACGCCGATCACCTCACGGTGAAAGCCGTCGACCTCGCGGGCGACGAGGTGCTGTCGTGGCGGCGGGCCTTTCCTGGGCTGAGCGTCACACCGTCGCGGGCGTTCGCGTCGATCCTGTCCCTCACCCGCAAGGCGGTCACCCGAGTCCAGGACGACGGCCGACAGGTCCTCGGGCTCACCGTCGGCGTACCCGGTCTGGTCGACACCGACGGCGTGGTGACCGCCGCTCCGCACCTCGAGTGGCGCGACGTCGACCTTCGAGCCTTCCTGGTCCGCGGCCTGGACCAGCCGCACTTCCCGCTTCTCGTTGAGAACGGCGCCACGCTGGTCGCACTCGCCGAGTACCGCTTCGGCAGCCACGCCGGCACCGCGCACCTGGTCGCACTCAGCGGAGCGGTGGATGTCGGCGCCGGCATCATCGCCGAGGGCCGCCCGCTGCGCGGCGCGGCAGGCTATGCCGGCGAGATCGCGCATCTGCAGACCGAGCCTGATGGGCCGCCGTGCCCGTGCGGTCAGCGCGGCTGCCTGGACGCGGTGGCCGGAGTACCGGCGTTGATCCGGCAGCTGGACCCGCGGCAGGACCGGGCCCGGCGGGTCACTGACTTCGAACCGGAGGTGGCCAGGATTGTGGAGCGGGCCAGGAGCGGGGACGAGGCGACGCTGCGGACCCTGGAGCGCGCCGGCACCAGTCTCGGACGAGCCGTGTCCGTCCTGGCGAACCTGCTCAATCCTGAGGTTGTGGTCCTCGGTGGGTATTACGTACCGCTGACCCCGTGGCTGCTGACGGCTGCCAGAGCGGAACTGCGCTCCTGCAGTGTCGGCCCACCCAGCGAGCTCGTCGCATCACGGCTGGGGCACGGCGCGGCCGCCGTGGGCGGGTCCGCCAGCATCCTGGATCTCGTCGATGCCGGGCAGTTCCCGAATCGGATCCGTTAGGGCCCACGCGGCCGAACCCGGTCTCGAGCATCTACCCTGATCACTTGACGGGCACCCCTGCCGGTGCGAGGCTGGTTCTGCCTCGTTACCATCAGCTTCCTTGCCACGGTGGTGCGCGGCCTCTTTCTTGGTCCGCCGTCGAAACGCTTCGATTCTGGTCCGGCCGCATCACGACGCGGTGTGGCCTGTCTTGGCAGCACATCGGCGGCAGGACCGACCCGGCGCAACGAAGGAGCAGTCCGATGAGCGAATCCGGTGCCAGTCTGTTCCGCGAGCCGGGAGCCCCTCTGACGGCTCGGGTCGCGGACCTGGTGGGCCGCCTCACCCTGGAGGAGAAGCTCGGGCTACTGCATCAGCGTCAGGCTGCCATACCTCGGTTGGGCCTGGAACCGTTCACGACCGGCACCGAGGCACTGCACGGGATCGCCTGGCTCGGCCCTGCCACGGTATTTCCGCAGGCGGTCGGGCTGGCCAGTACCTGGAACCTCGCCCTGGTCGGTGAGGTTGGCGCCGCCGTCGGAGACGAGGCCCGTGGATTGCACCACAAGGATCCCGCCCGTGCGGGCCTCAACGTGTGGGCGCCGGTCGTCAATCCGCTCCGGGACCCGCGCTGGGGACGCAACGAGGAGGGCTACGCCGAGGATCCCGCGCTCACTGCGGTCATGGGAACCGCGTATGCGAACGGACTCCGCGGCGACCATCCGACGTACCTGCGGACCGCTCCGACCCTCAAGCACTTTCTCGCGTACAACAACGAGACCGACCGGAGCCAGACCTCAAGCAACATGCCAGCCCGGGTGCTGCACGAGTATGAGCTCCCGGCCTTCCGCGGGCCGATCGTCAGCGGCGCCGCGGTCGGCGTGATGCCGTCGTACAACCTCGTCAATGGACGCCCGGCACACCTGAGTCCCCTGATCAACGATGTACTGCGCCGTTGGACCTCAGACGAGATCCTCGTCGTCAGTGACGCGGGCGCGCCTGCCAACCTGGTGACTCCACAGGAGTACTACCCGGATCACGCCACGGGGTGCGCGGCGCTGCTCAAAGCCGGCCTCGACAGCTTCACCGACGGTGAGGCAGACACCAGCGTCACCCTAGGGCAGGTGGCCGAGGCACTGCAGCGGGGCCTCCTCGAGGAATCCGACATCGACGCAGCGGTTCGCCGGATCCTGACCATCCGCTTCCGTCTCGGTGAGTTCGATCCGCCGCATGGCAACCCGTACGCCTCGATCACCGAAGAGGTGATCAACTGCCCGGGACACCAGGCACTCGCGCGCGAGGCCGCCCAGCAGGCCATCGTGCTGCTCAAGAACGACGACGCGACGCTCCCGCTCCGCGAGGACTCGATGAGCCGGATCGCCGTGCTCGGCCCGAGCGGGGACAGCCTGTACGAGGACTGGTACAGCGGCACCCTGCCCTACGCGGTCACGGTGCGGCGGGGCATCACGGAGCGGCTGACCGGATCCGGGTTTGCGAGCGGGTCGGTGACCTTCGCCGAGGGCGTCGACCGGATCACGCTTCGGTTGGGCCGGTCTGCGGCGTCGGATCCCGCCACCGAAGGACGGCTTGCCGCCAGGAACTATCCCGACGGGGCGGCGTTGTACGTTGATGCGGGAGCGGCGACGGACCCGGCGACGCAGTTCGACCTCTTCGACTGGGGCAACGGGGTACTGGCGCTGCGGTCGGTCGCCAACGGCCGGTACCTCACCGTCGACGATGCGGGTGTGCTGGTCAACGCCGCGAACCAGCCCAACGGCTGGTTCGTCCGGGAAACGTTCGCTGTCAAGTCCCGCGGTGCGGAGTTGGTGATCCGGCACCTGGCCAGCGACCGGTACCTGACGGTTGACGCCTCCGGCGCGGTACGGGCGGACGCCCCGGACGCCGAACAGGCACAAGGATTTCTCCTGGAAACCGTTCGCTCCGGCATTGACGACGCGGTGGCCGCCGCGCGCCACGCCGATGTCGCCGTGGTGGTGCTGGGCAACCATCCGCTCATCAACGGTCGCGAGACCGAGGACCGGGTCGACCTCCGCCTGCCGCCGGCGCAGGACGAGTTGCTGCGCGCCGTGTGCGCCGTCAACCCGCGTACCGTACTCGTCGTCACCAGCAGCTACCCCTACGGCATAACCTGGGCACAGGAACACGTTCCAGCGATCGTGTGGTCCGCACACGGAGGCCAGGAGTTCGGCCATGCCCTTGCCGCTGTCCTCTTCGGCGACACCGCACCCGCCGGCAGACTCACCCAGACCTGGTACCACTCGGCCGCCGACCTGCCGGACCTGCTCGACTACGACATCATCGCAACCGACGCGACATACCTCTACTTCCGTGGCACGCCGCTCTACCCGTTCGGCCACGGCTTGACCTATCCGTCGTTCGAGTACTCGGGGCTGAAGCTGTCCACGGACCGGGTCGGCAGCGACGGGTCGGTCGAGATCGTCGTCGAGGTGAGCAACACCGGGGACCGGGACAGTGACGAGGTGGTTCAGCTCTACACCCACCAGCGCACGTCACGCGTGAAGCAACCCCTGCGGGCCCTGCGTGCCTTCACCCGGGTGCGGGTGCCGGCCGGCGCACACACCACCGTGCGGTTTGAACTCAACGCCGAGCAGCTGGCGTTCTGGGATGTGACCCGCGAGCGGCTCGTGGTCGAAGCGGCGGACCACGACATCCTCGTCGGTCGGTCCAGTGCGGACATCCGGGTGACCGGCAGACTGCACGTCGACGGGGAGGTAATCCCGCCACGCGACCCGCGCCGACCCTTGACCGCGATGAACGCAGACGAGTACGCCGACGCGGACCTGGTCGACGCGGACAAGCGCGCGGGCGAAGCCGTTCTGGCCAGGGCTGACGGAGCCTGGGTGCTGTTCTCCGGCACGGATCTCGAGGGCGTCGCCAGCTGCACGGCGACCGTGTCCCACCTGCAACGGCGTGAGATCACCGTCCATCTGCGGCGGGATGACCCGCTGGACGGGCCGCTGCTGGCGACCTTGACCGCACAGGGCACCGGGGACCGGTACGCCTGGACCACGGCGTCGGCCGAGGTCGCGCCGACCACCGGCGTACATGACGTGTATGCAGTCCTCGGTTCCCGCAACGGGTGCCTCCGCGATCTGCGCTTCTCCCAGGGCACCCCCGGCATCTGAGTTCCCCGAGCAGCGCGTCCGCACCGCCTTCGCGATCGCCCACGATCTCGGACCGCGACACGGGCACGTTCTCAGCCGCGAGGCTCGGTACCGGGTTGACGTGGGGGTAAATGTCGGCAGACTCGTGGATGTGGAATTTGCGGGCGTTGTCGGTGAGGACGAGTCGGACCCGCGCCTGCGGTGGCGTGAACAGGCGCGGCTGATGCCGATGCCGATCGTCGGCTTCGTGCCCCAGCGTCATCTGGAGGATTGGGGTGCCATCGGCGTGGGCTCGGGGACGCGCAACGGGGTCCTGGACTCGTGCGAGGCGAGCCTCAGCTACACGCTGTGGCGCAACCCCGACGAGCCCGACGACCCGGTGAACCTGGCGGAGTTGGACGAGCTGCAACGCCGCGCGCTGGAGGAATCGCCTCCCTGGCCACGCCCGCAGTGGCTCGTGGAGCAGGTCCGGCGGATTCGCTACCCGACGCTCTGGGAGTGCGTCCGCACCCAGTGGAGCCGCGAACCGGGCGCGTTCGACGCCGCCCGGCCCCGCCTGGTCGCACACGTGAACCACATCCTCGTCAACCAGTTCCGGCACACGCGGGTCGTGGACGACGGCCAGCCGCCCGAGGTCGACAATCCGGTGGACGAACGATGTGTCGAGCCTCGTGTCCCGGTCGTGGTTGACGGCGTTGCCCGCAGCGGCTTCCGTATCGATACCGACCCGGACGTGTACGGGCTGGCTGTAGATCTTGACCCACGGACCGTGCTCACGGCGGCGATCCCCCGCGACGCCCTGCCATACCTACAGATCGCCTTCGCGGTGCGGCCGCTCTGAGCCCGCAACCGTCGGCCAGCATGAACCCGCTCCTGGTAGCCGTCGTTGCCGCGCAAGGCTGTGGCAGCAACCCTCACGCCCTGAGCCCGCAGGTTCAGTTACCACTGTTGATGAGCGAAAACAGGCGTTTCGGCGCCAGCCGCGCCCCGACCTGCGATACGCGTCCCAGCCCGATCGCGATCTCGTCCTTGCCCCCGTCGAGGCCGCGCATCGCCCGGTCGACGAAGGTATCCAACGGCATGGCCATGGGCGGCGTCGACGGCATGTCGCGATGGAGTGGCGTGTCGACGACCGGAGGAATGATCTCGACCACCTGGACGGTCGACCCCGCCAGCTGCCGTCGCAAGCTCAACGTGAAGGAATGGACGGCGGCCTTCGTCGCGGAGTAGACAGGGGCTTTGGCGAACGGCACAAATCCCAGGCCTGAGCCGACGTGGACCACCCGCGAGCGTGGGGCGCGACGTAGCAGCGGAAGGGCCGCCGCGGTGACGTTCACAAGTCCGGTGAAGTTGGTGGCGATCTCGGGCTCGATGTCGGACGGCCCGGGCGGATCGGCGGTGGAGAAGTCGAGCATCCGCTGGATTCCGGCATTGTTGAGCAGCGTAGTCAGATGAGGGACGTGCGCCGCCACCTCCGCCATCCCACGGGTGACGGAGTCCGCGTCGGCGACGTCCAGCACGACCACCACCATCCCGGGACGGGCTGCCGCCACTGACTCAAGCCGGGCGCGGTTTCGGCCAGAGATGACGACGCGAGCCCCCCGCGCATGAAAGCGCGCAGCCATACCGGCACCGATACCGGAACTGGCTCCCGTGACGAGGACGACCTCATCGATCATGCGGTGCGTCACGTGTGAGTCCCCCAATATGATGCCGAGGTTTGCTATCGATCAGGCTACCGCCCGGTGCCTTCGCGATGTCGCCTTTCACCGAGCCTCCGCGCAGTCGGCGGGGCTGACGTCGGAGCACCGCCGTGGCACGAGGCGGCACACCCATCTGTCAAAGACATCCCTTGTTCACCACCCGCATATCTCGCGTGCACCTCGGGCGGAGAAAGTTCGTCATGAACTGTCCAGAGCCGCAGTGCCGGCGTCCACAACGACGGTGCCTGGCATCTGCCGCGCCGGGCCGGGTCGGCAGGCGCGGTGAGCCCACATTCTCTTGCGACGATGACGTCGCCGACCCACGGATCACGTGCGAACGGGAGTCCTCGTGTCATCCATGCTTGGCGGCCTCTTCGGAACTGTCGGCGAATGGCTCCTGACTGAGCCGGGCCTGCTGGTGCTGGTGCTCGGTGCGGTGCTGCCGATCGCGTGGGAGGTGTGGCGTGCGGCTCAGGCGAGAGGCAAACGACGGAAGACGCTGTTCTACAACGTGTTACTCAACTCCAAGCTGAGCCTGGACCCACCCGACATCGGCGACATTGTGCGCCTCTACGACCGAGACGGCAACGAGATCCCCGACCCGTCTCTTGCGGTGATCCGAATCAGCAACGAGGGTCAGGACAATATCGACGCGACCGACTACCAGTTCCCGGTCACGCTGCGGTTCCCGGCCAACATGAAGATCCGGACCGTCGAGGTGACCGACGTGCATCCGTCGCCGTTCGAGAAGGCGTTGGTGCCGGCACCGGGCGCCACTGTTGCCGAGGATCAGCGGATCGTCATCAGGGAGACGGAGGTCGTGCTACCCAGAGTCAACATGAACTCCGGAACGCGCTACAAGGTGATGGTTGTCGGGTCGAGCGGTGGTGGCACGGTGGACGACGTCAAGGTCGACGGCATCATCGTCGGCGGCCACGTCGTCAACGCACGGCAGCAGCAGCAGCGCAGTCGACGCAACAAGCGCCTCGCCACCGCTGTCGTCGCCTCACTCAGCGTCGGCGCTCTCGTCGTGGCCGGACTGATCAATTACACCGGGCTGCGGCCGGCTCCGACCGGCACCCTGCGGTGCGTCGGCGGCGACCTGCTCGTCGGCGGATCGAGCGCGTTCGCGACGGCCGCGGCCAGGATCGCCGGCTCATACGAGAGCTACTGCCCGACGACGTCGGTCCAGGTCGTTACCACCAACAGCCGGCAGGGCCTCGAGCAGCTTCGCGACAGCATGGGCGGTGCCGACAAAGCGCACCGGGTGGCGCTCTCGGACGGCAAGGCCGACGAAAGTCTGGTCCGGGAGGCAGCGGCCAAGCCGGTGGCCATCGTCCCGTACACCATCGTGTTGAACCGTGCGGTGTACCCGACCGCGACCGGCCAGGTCGACCTGACGCTCGACCAGGTGCGCAAGGTGTTCGACGGTCGGCAGAAAACCTGGCGGGAGATCGACGACCGGTTCGCCGACATCGAGATCAGAATCGTCGCGCGTGGGCAGTCCGGCAGTCGGATCACCTTCGAGCGGTACGTCCTCGGCGACGGCGTACAGGCCCGGCCGCAGGGTCCGCCGACGTCGTCGAACTGCTCGACGAAGGACTACACGTCACCGAACACCTTTCTGTGCGAGGAGAGCACAACCTCCCTCGCTCTCGGCGAGGTGGCACGGCTCGACGGCGCTGTCGGGTACGCCGACACCCCGGACGCCGCCCGGTCAGCCGGGGTGATCCTCGCCAGCATCGACGGCCGCGACAGCGGCCTCCAGAACATCATGGCCGGGTATCCGTTCTGGACCGTGGAGTACGCGTACCACGACGGCCGCGAGTCGACCGAACGGTCGGTGGCGGCCGCCTTCGTCGAATACCTCACCAGCGCGAGCCAGGCCGAGTCCATCGCCACGGCCGGATATCCACCGTGCGGCACCAACACCGCGCTCTGCGAACGACGCTGACCCGGCCATGCCGCACCAGGCGGCCGCACCGTGCTGGCCGGGGGGTCACCCGGGTGTCCCGACGTGCTGGTCGCCGGGCGTGCGTCGCAGTGTCGTGACGCATCACATCAGCGGTCGTCATGGCAGTCGCGCGCCAATCAGTCGGTACGCCCCGACGATGCCGCAGAGCAGCAGCGGCCATGTCCATGGCAGGCACAGCACTCCCCCCGCGCCGTCCCATGGGCTGTCCGCGAATGCGCTGGACGGATAGCCGCCTCCGATCATGAAGGAGCGTACGCCGAGCGCCGCCGACACGGTGGCCAGAAGGGACGACCCGTAGACCACCGACACCGGTCCGCGCAGGCCGACTGCGCCGACAGCTACGCACGCCAACACCAAGGCAGCGGCGGCGTACCCTCCGCCGGAGACCAGGTAGTCACCACGGCTCATCCTGGGATTCAGGAACCAGAGAGATCCGTAACCGACAACCAGGCCGTTGACAGCGGTACAGCTGATCAGCACCCACCACGTGACGAGGCCGCGCCCACCACGTAGCCACCGTCCGGGTTCCGCCATCGTGGAGACTGTATCGATCCTCGGTCCGGCCGTCTGGAGATCGCGCGCACATCGCCCGTGCTGCTGCTGTCCGGCGTGGATCGGCACCCGGGCCGAAAAGGCGCGAGCTGGCCGCCCCGAGCCCGGTCGACCGTCCACGCCCGCTACCGCGGCGATACCCTCACGCTGTGACAGGTGCTCCGGCTGAGGCCGTCATGTCAACAGAATCGGCGCCTCACGGCGTGCCTTAGAGGTCCTAACAAAGTCGTTTGACGTGTCGGTACGTGATGATGCAGGTGGCGAGGGCGAGGAACGCTTCGTGGATGTCGTCGCGGCGTTCCCAGCGGATGCGGAGCCGTTTCATGCCGTGGTACCAGGCGATCGTCC
>DATHBD010000034.1:0-62552 GCA_035296325.1 Micromonosporaceae bacterium
CGCTCGCCCAGCCGTTGACGACCTGCGACGAGGCCACCATCGCTCCGCTCGCCGGCTCTCCGGGCACCGAGACGCCGTACTCGGTCTCGATGCCCATGACGCGGCGGGTGGTCATGGGCCGAGCCTAGGTCGTCGTCCTGCGGCGTGCAGCGCGCCGCGAGCCGCCGGCTACAGGTACTGGCCGGTGTTGGACACCGTGTCGATCGACTTGCCGCTCTCCTGGCCCTTGGCGCTCGTGACCAGCGTGCGGATGTAGACGATCCGCTCGCCCTTCTTGCCGGAGATGCGGGCCCAGTCGTCCGGGTTCGTCGTGTTCGGCAGGTCCTCGTTCTCCTTGAACTCGTCGACGCAGGCCGACATCAGGTGGGACAGGCGCAGGCCCTTCCCGCCGGTCTCGAGGAAGTCCTTGATGGCCATCTTCTTGGCGCGGGCCACGATGTTCTCGATCATGGCACCGGAGTTGAAGTCCTTGAAGTACAGGACCTCCTTGTCGCCGTTGGCGTAGGTCACCTCGAGGAAGCGGTTCTCCTCGGTCTCGGAGTACATCCGGAGCACCGTGGCGTCGATCATGGCTGCCACCGTCGCCTCCAACGACCCGCCGTGCTCGGCGATGTCGTCGGGGTGCAGCGGGAGCCCGGTGAGGATGTACTTCGAGAAGATGTCCTTGGCCGCCTCGGCGTCCGGACGCTCGATTTTGATCTTCACGTCAAGGCGTCCCGGCCGCAGGATGGCGGGATCGATCATGTCCTCCCGGTTGGAGGCGCCGATCACGATCACGTTTTCCAGGCCTTCGACGCCGTCGATCTCGCTGAGCAGCTGCGGCACGATGGTGTTCTCCACGTCGGAGGAGACACCCGAGCCACGGGTCCGGAAGACCGAGTCCATCTCATCGAAGAACACGATCACCGGCGTGCCCTCACCGGCCTTCTCCCGGGCACGCTGGAAGATCAGCCGGATGTGCCGCTCAGTCTCGCCGACGTACTTGTTGAGCAGCTCGGGGCCCTTGATGTTGAGGAAGAAGCTGGTGTGCTTCTCCTTGCCCTGCCGCTCGGCGATCTTCTTCGCCAGCGAGTTGGCCACGGCCTTGGCGATGAGCGTCTTGCCACAGCCGGGCGGGCCGTAGAGCAGGATGCCCTTCGGCGGACGCAATTGGTGCTCACGGAACAGCTCGGCGTGCAGGAAGGGCAGCTCCACCGCGTCGCGGATCTGCTCGATCTGCCGGGAGAGGCCGCCGATGTCCTCGTATCCGACGTCGGGCACCTCCTCCAGCACCAGCTCCTCGACCTCGCTCTTCGGAATACGTTCGTAGGCGTACGCCGAGCGCGGCTCGATCATGAGCGAGTCCCCCGCCCGTAGCGGTGAGTCCGCCAGGATGTCGGCGAGGTGCACGATGCGCTCCTCGTCGGCGTGGGAAATCACCAGGGCCCGGTCGCCCCCCTCAAGAATTTCCTTGAGCATGACGACCTCACCGGCCCGCTCGAACCCGAGCGCGTCGACGATGTTGAGGGCGTCGTTGAGTAGCACCTCCTGCCCGCGGCGCAGGTCGGCGACCTCGACGGTCGGCGAGACCGCGACCCGCAGCTTGCGGCCGCCGGTGAAGACGTCAACGGTGCCGTCGTCGTGGCCGGCCAGGAAGACGCCGTAGCCGCTGGGCGGCTGGGCGAGGCGGTCAACCTCTTCTTTGAGGCTCACGATCTGGGCCCGGGCCTCCTTGAGGGTGGCGACGAGCCGGTCGTTGTTTTCGGTCAGCCGAGAAACCTGCGCCTGCGTCGCTGCGAGGCGCTCCTCCAACTGCCGAACGTGTCGTGGGCTCTCCGTGAGCTTGCGGCGCACCAGGGCGAGTTCCTCCTGGAGGAACGCAACCTGGGTGGAGAGATCGTGGGCATCCTTCTCCCACCGTGCGGCGCGAGCATCCGCGTCGTCGCTGCGTGCCACGTCCCACCTCCCCGGGGGCTTTAACGTTGTCCCCATAGCCTATCTGCTGATCGCCTGTTGAGGACTATGCCGGCACTCCCGCCGTCGGGTGTTTACAAATCGTGCTGCGATGCTGATCACCCCGTGACCGACCGTCCAACCGATTCGGCACGCCAGGGGGTACCGTTCGCCACGACGAGGGGAGCTGGCGTGGCGACCGAGACCGACACCGGGACCGCGGAACTGCACGTCTGGGTGGACCAGGATCTCTGCACCGGCGATGGGCTCTGCGTGCAGTACGCCGGCGAGGTGTTCGAGTTCGACATCGACGGCCTGGCCTACGTCAAGGACGGCTCGGGCACGCTGCAACTCGCCCCCGGCAGCCGGGTCGATGTGCCGGCCCACCTGCGGCTCGATGTGATCGACGCGGCGAAGGACTGCCCCGGCGAATGCATCCACGTGCAGCGGGTCGCCGACGGTGCCGAGATCGCCGGCCCGGACGACGGTTGACCGTACCGCGTCGGACGGTCAGATCATCGGCTTGCCGACAAGTGACGAGACGAGCCGGGCGAACTCCTCCAGTCGCGCGATCTGCCCCGCTCCACCGTCGTCCACGGTCTTGCCGAAGCGCAGCGCGTCGTGGCGCAGGATGGAGCCGCTTTCCTCACTTGCGACATTCGCCTCATCCAGGGACGTCAGCAGCAGGTACACGTCGACGCTGTCCACCCTGATATGGCCCGTGCCGGTGCGGGTGAGGCGCCGCCGGCAACCCACCTCGGTGACCGCGGAAAGCGCCACGACCCGCAGCGACGAGGTCATCGAGCCGGCCGGGCCCTCCTCGGGAGGGATGTCCTCGCCGTGCCACAGGATCAGTCTGGTGCCGTCGCAGACGACGACCTCCTGCCAGACACCGTTGACGTCGTTGACGAACCGCTCGAGCGTGAATCCCAGGACCGACTGCCCGCGTAGGACGCCGGCCAGGGCGTCCAGGGCGACGTCCGGGTCCCGTAGGTACGCCCGGGCCGCCGACTCCAGGTCCGGGTAGGGCGACCAGTCGGGAAACACCGCCGGGAGGTCGCTGAAGCTCGGTCGGCTCACCCGGCCACCTCCTCCGTGCCCTCAACCGCCGGTTCAGCGGACATTCCAGCCCCAGCCATACCAGGCAGACCGGCGGCCACGCCAGCCTCCGCCGCCTGCTTCGCGGCAACGCCCGCCTCCGCCGCCTGCTTCGCGGCGTATGCCTCGGCGCCCTTGCTCGGTTTGCGACGCCGGGCCGGCGCCACGACGCCCGGGGCAAGCCGCCGCGTCGTCACCAGGAACGCCGTGTGGGCGATCATCCGGTGGTCCGGGCGCACCGCCAGCCCGTCGACGTGCCAGTCCCGCACCAGCGTCTCCCACGCGCGCGGCTCGGTGAACCCCCCGCGCCGTCGCACCGCCTCGATCAGCTCGGACAGCTGCGGCGTGGTAGCCACGTAGCCGACCAGGACACCGCCCGGCAGCAACACCCGTTCGACCAGATCGAGGACCTCCCACGGGGTCAGCATGTCAAGGATTATCCGGTCGAACGTGCTTTCGGCGCAGCTCGATACATCACCGACTGTCAGCGTCCAGTTTGGCTGCGGACCGCCGAGAAACGCCTCGACGTTACGACGGGCGATCTCCGCGAAGTCCGGCCGGAGCTCGTAGGAGTGCACCTGACCGCTCCCGCCGACCGCTCTGAGCAGCGAACACGTCAGCGCGCCGGAGCCGGCGCCGGCCTCCAGGACCTTCGCACCGGGGAACACATCCCCCATCGCGACAATCTGGGCCGCGTCCTTCGGGTAGATCACCTGGGCGCCGCGCGGCATGGACAGGACGTAGTCGGCCAGCAGCGGCCGCAGGGCGAGGTACGTCGTCCCGCCGGTCGAGGTGACCACGCTACCGTCCGGCAGGCCGATCAGATCGTCGTGCGGGAGCATGCCGCGGTGCGTGTGGAACACCTTGCCCGGCTGCAGCACCAGGGTGTGCATCCGGCCCTTGGGGTCGGTGAGCTGCACCCGGTCCGCCGGCCGGAACGGACCGCGGTGGGGCACGGCCGGGGCGGGGTGCGCCGGGGCGTCCGATGGCCGGTCCGCCTCCGGCACGACGACGGGCGCGGGCCGCGGCGGGGAAACAGTCACCGGGACATCCTCCTGGCGGTCGGGGTCCGGCGTAGGCCGGACAGCAACATCTGGGCGAGGTCGGCGCCACGCAGGACGCCGACCACATCCTCGTCCTCGACCACGAGGTAGTCGCCCTGCGGGTCGGCCGCCACGGCGCGCAGCAGGTCAGCGCCGCGCAGGTGGGCAGCGACCACGTGGTCGGCGTCGATCCGGCGGGACAGCGCCTCGACCGCGATCCCGGAGCGGCGCGGCACCGGCACGGCTCCCGCCGCGGCGTCGTTGAGCAGTGCCGTCACCTGCCCACCGCCGTCGGCGACCGCGATGACCGCGGCGCCCCCCGCAGTGGCCGGCGCCGCCGCGGCGTACCGCAGCGCCTGCTCCAGTGGGGTGGACCCGGCCACCGCGACGATCGGCCGGACCAGGCCGGACAGGTCGAGGTCGCGGAGTTGGCCGCCCATCCGGCCGGCCCTCAGCGCGTGCCCCGCACCGGTCCAGATGGATGCCGCGACGAGCAGGAGGAAGACCACGCCGAGGAAGGAGAAGAAGCCCTGCGCATAGAGAAACGCGGCACCGGCGATACAGATGACCGCGAGGCCGCGACCGGCGTGCGCGGCGATACGGCGCGCCCGGTGCGGGTCCCCGGTGGCCGCCCAGATCACCGCCTGCACTGCCCGCCCGCCATCCAGCGGCAGGCCGGGCAGGGCATTGAACACGGCCACGATCACATTGCTGACCGCCACCTGGAACGCCAGCTCCCGCGCGACGGTCCCCCCGGGCAGGGCAGCGGCGGCGACACCGGAGAGCAGTCCGATGGCCAGCGACACCAGCGGCCCGGCGAGGGACACGGTGAGCTCGACCACCGGACGGGGTGCTTCGCGCTCCATCTCGGTGTACCCGCCGAGCATTTCCAGCGTGATCCCGCGCACGCCGATCCCGAACCGCCGGCTGACCAGCGCGTGGCCCAGCTCGTGCAGCAGGACCGAGGCCACCAGGCACAGGACGAAGCCGAAGCCGATGGCGTACGCCACCGTGGCGGGCAGTTCCGGCCGGGTGCGGCCGAAGGTCTGTCCGTAGGTGAACGTCACCAGCGCGGCCAGCACGAGCCAGGTCGGACTGAGCCGGACGGGGAAGCCCAGCAGGCGTCCGAGCGGAATGCCCGACCCGGCGGACGTGGGTTCGGCCGGGCGCGCAGCAGCGGCCACCGGAGCGATATGCGGGTCCATCACCTGTCGATGCTACGGGTGCGGACGGTGGTCGGCCGATCGCACCGTTTCGTCGTACCGCTGGCCTAGCCTCGTGGCATGACGGTGCAAGCGGTAACTGATGGGTCTCAGGTGCCCGCGGACGGCCTGGACGAGGCGGCGGCCGGCGGGGCGCAGCCATCGCCGAGGCAGCCTTCGCTCTCGCCGTCGCGGGCGGCCGATTTCAAGACGTGCCCGCTGCTCTACCGGTTCCGCACCATTGACCGGCTGCCCGAGCGCACGTCACCCGACCAGGCTCGGGGCACGCTGGTGCATGCCGTGCTGGAGCGCCTGTTCGATCTGCCGGCGGCCGACCGCACCCCGGAGCGCGCCGCCGAGCTGGTCGCCCCCGAGTGGGCCCGCCTCGTCGAGGAGCAGCCGGAGCTGGCGGCGCTCTTCGCCGTGCCACCGGCGGCCGACCTGGACGCGACGCCGGTTGGCGGTGCGCCGACCGGCGAGGTTGCCGACCGGGCCAACCGGGTGGAGGAGTTCGTCGGCTCCGCCCGGTCGCTGCTCGGGGGGTATTTCGCCGTCGAGGACCCGCGCCGCCTGGAACCGGCGGAGCGGGAGTGCCTGGTGCAGGCCACCGTCGGTGATGATCTGCTGATCCGGGGCTACGTCGACCGCCTGGACGTCTCACCCGGCGGCGACCTGCGGGTGGTGGACTACAAGACCGGCGGCGCCCCGCGGGAGGCGTTCGAGGCCCGGGCGCTGTTCCAGTTGAAGTTCTACGCCCTCGTGCTCTGGCGCACCCGCGGCGTGGTCCCCAGGGTGCTCCGCCTGCTGTACCTCAAAGACGCCGAGGTGTGCGACTTCACCCCCGACGCCGAGGAGCTGGCCCGGTTCGAGCGGACCCTGGTGGCGCTGTGGGAGGCGATCGCCCGGGCCAGCGCGGCCCAGGACTTCCGACCTCAGCCGAGCCGGCTGTGCGGCTGGTGCAGTCACCAGGCGGTGTGCCCGGCCTTCGGCGGCACCCCACCGCCGTACCCGGCGCCGGCCGAGGCGGCGGCCGACGGGCCGGTCGCGGCGCTGCACACCACGGCGGCGGCTCCTCCCCCCGGACGAGAGCGTCCGATGCCGGAGGCGGACGCCCACCGCGCCCGGACGGACTAGCGTTCCCCATGTGACGGGTCGCGATCGGCTGGGGCAGGCGGTGCGCGGCGAGGGCGTGCCCGGTGACGCCCTGCTGGCGGTCATGCTCTACGTCGGCGGCGCGCTGCTCTGGGCGCTCGGACCGCCGCAGTTCTGGCCGGAGTCATGGCCACTGTCGCTGGCATGGTGGGCGGTGGGCGTGCTCCCGCTCGCGCTGCGCCGGTCATCTCCGTGGTGGGCCGTGGCGATCCTGACGGTGCACACCCCGCTCTCCCTGGTCCTGATGTCGGAGCTGCCGAACACCACGGCCGGTGTGATCGTGATGACCTACACCGTGGCGGCGTACCTGACCCTGCGCCAGGCGGTCTCCGCTACGGCCCTGATGTGGCTGCCGGGCGTCGCCATCGCGCTGCTGCACGGGAATTTCCAGCAGGGTCCGCTGCGCATCCCGACGGCCTACATCGTCCTGATCAACGTGATGACGGCCACGGTGTGCTTCTTCATCGGCCGTACAGTCTGCAACCGCCGCGCCTACATGGCCGCCCTGGAGGACCGCACGCGCACGTACCAGGCGACCCAGCACGCGCTGACCGCACAGGCGGTGGCCGCCGAGCGGCGGCGGATCGCCCGGGAACTGCACGACGTGGTGGCGCACCACGTCAGCGTCATGGGGGTGCTCGCCACCGGCTCGCGACGGACGCTGCGGCGCGATCCCGCGGCGGCCGACGAGGCGCTGGCGACGATCGAGGAGACCGGCCGCAGCGCCCTGCGGGAGATGCGGCGCCTGCTCGACGTACTGCGCACCGACGACTCCGAGCCGGCCGACGAGCTCGCGCCCCAGCCCGGCCTGGCCGGCGTCGGGGTGCTGGTCGAGCAGATCCGGGAGGCGGGGCTGCCGGCGACGCTGCACGTGGACGGCGATCCGCCCGCGCTGGACCCGGGCGTCGCGCTGACCGTGTACCGCATCGTGCAGGAGGCCCTGACCAATGCGCTCAAGCACGCCGGCGCGGCCACCGTCGAGGTGCGGCTGTCCTTCGGCACGTACTGGCTGATCGTCGAGGTCTGCGACAACGGGCGCGGCCCGCGCAGTGGCGTGCCACCCATCGGTCACGGCCTGCTCGGGATGCGCGAGCGGGTGAGCCTCTACGGCGGGACGCTGCGCACCGGCCCCCGGTCGGGCGGCGGTTACCGGGTGTACGCCAAGATCCCTCTGGAAGGCACCGGATCGCCACTGGACACGCCGCCCGTGCGGCAGCGGGCCGGCGCACCCGAGCCGGCGGCGGCTGCGGCCGGCGACGGATGGGCCGACCGCGCGCGCGAGCGTGCGGCCGCCGTGGTGCAGGATGGCACCGTGACGGCTGACGCCCGGCCCGGCGGGGCGAAGGATGCGGCGGCGTGAGTGACGCGCGGCCGGTGCGGTTGCTTCTGGCAGACGACCAGCCGCTGCTCCGTACCGGTTTCCGGATGGTGCTGGGCGGCGAGCCCGACCTCGACATCGTGGCCGAGGCCGGTGACGGGGTGGAGGCGGTCGACCTGGCCCGCCGCCTGCTGCCCGATGTGGTGCTGATGGACATCCGGATGCCGCGGATGGACGGCGTGGCGGCGACCCGGGCGATCGTCCAGGCTCGCCTGCCGGTCCGGGTGCTGATCCTGACCACGTTCGACCTGGACGAGTACGTGGTCGGCGCGTTGCGCGCCGGGGCCAGCGGGTTCCTCGCCAAGGACGTACCGGCGGATGATCTGGTGACCGCGATCCGCACCGTCGCGGCGGGCGACGCGGTGGTGGCGCCGCGGATCCTGCGGCGGCTGCTGGACCGGTTCGCTCCCGACCTTCCCGACCCCGCTGCGGCACCCCCGCCCGACCTGCGGGTCCTCACCGACCGGGAACGTGAGGTGCTCGTGCAGCTGGCCCGCGGCAGATCCAACGCCGAGATCGCCCGGGAGCTCTCGGTCAGTGAGACGACCGTCAAGACCCACGTCGGGCACGTACTGACCAAGCTCAATCTCCGCGACCGGGTGCAGGCGGTCGTCCTCGCGTACGAGACGGGCCTGGTCAAGCCGGGGTGGTAGACGTGCTCATCCTCACGGCGTAGGCCCAGACAGGTAGTCAGCACGAGAAACCGGTTGCTGACCGGTCGTACCGTAAGCGCGTCGGAAATCAACGCAGGGGGGATTTGGCGTGAGCGCCACAGTCGCGAACGGATCAGCGGTCGCCGCTCGAGCGGTGGATGTCTGGAAGGTGTACGGCAGCGGTGAGGCGCAGGTCATCGCGCTGCACGGGGTCAACGTGGGGCTCACCTCCGGGCAATTCACCGCGATCATGGGCCCATCCGGCTCCGGCAAGTCGACCCTGATGCACTGCCTCGCCGGTCTGGACGCGGTGACCCGGGGCGACGTGTACGTCGGTGAGACGAAGCTCACCGGCATGTCCGACCGCCAGCTCACCGAGCTTCGCCGCACCAAGGTCGGCTTCATCTTCCAGCAGTTCAACCTGTTGCCGACACTGACCGCGCAGGAGAACATCCTGCTCCCGCTCTCCATCGCGGGTCGCAAGCCGGACCAGGCGTGGTTCGACACGGTGATCGACGCCGTCGGCCTGCGGGACCGGCTCAAGCATCGGCCGAGCGAGCTTTCCGGAGGCCAGCAGCAGCGGGTGGCGTGCGCCCGCGCCCTGGTGTCGCGGCCGGCGGTGGTCTTCGCCGACGAACCGACCGGCAACCTCGACTCCCGCGCCGGCGCCGAGGTGCTGGGCTTCCTGCGCAACTCGGTCCGCCAGTTCGGCCAGACCATCGTCATGGTCACGCACGACCCGAACGCGGCGGCCTACGCCAACCGGGTGATCTTCCTGGCCGACGGGAAGATCGTGGACGAGCTGCACCAGCCCACCGCGGACGCGGTGCTGGACAAGTTGAAGGGCCTTGACGTCGCCAGCGCCGACGGACTGCCGGCAGGGGTGGCCTGATGCTGCGGGCGACCCTCAAGAGCCTGCTCGCGCGCAAGCTCCGGCTGGTGCTCTCCGGCTTGGCGGTGGTGCTGTCGGTGATGTTCGTCGGCGGGTCCTTTGTGCTCACCGACACGCTCGGGCGTTCCTTCGACGCGCTCTTCTCCGACGTGTACACCTACACCGACATCCAGGTGCTGCCGAAGCCGAAGCCCGGCCTCAACGCGGGCGGCACGATCGACCCGTCGCTGGTGGACGACGTGGAGGACGTTCCCGGAGTCGCCAGCGTCCGCGGTGAGGTCAGCGCGAACGGCGCCCGGGTGATCGGCAAGAACGGCAAGGTCCTGCCCAACCAGAGCGGCACGAACCTCGGCGCCAACTGGGTCGGCGACATCGAAATGATCCAGCTCAGCTCCGGCGGCCCGGTCGAATCCGACAACGAGATCGTGGTGAACCAGGCGCTCGCCACCGCGGGCGGGTTCACGGTCGGCGACTCGATCGACATCCTGACCCCCGGAGCGGACCGGCGCACCTTCGCCCTGGTCGGCATCTTCACCTTCAGCGGCGGGCGGGAGTCCATCGGCGGGGAGTTCGTCACCTTCTTCTCGACTCCGGTGGCACAGGAACTCATGCTCGGCGAAAAGGACGTCTTCAACATCGTCGATGTCACCGTCGAGGAGGGCGCCTCCCTGACCCAGGTACGCGACGACATCCAGTCCCGGGTGGGTGGCGAGTACGAGGCGCTGACCGGCGAGCAGCTCGCCGCGAAGGCGGCACAGCCGCTCAAGGAGTTCTTCAAGTACATCCAGTACGTGCTGCTGGGCTTCGGCGCCGTGGCGCTTCTGGTGGGTGTGTTCCTGATCCTGAACACGTTCTCCATCATCGTGGCGCAGCGCACCCAGGAGCTCGCGCTGCTCCGCGCGATGGGCGCCAGTCGACGCCAGGTGATCGGCTCGGTCCTGGTCGAGGCGGTACTGATCGGCCTGGTGGGCTCGACGCTCGGATTCCTTGCCGGCGTTGGCCTCGGGTATCTCGGTGCCTTCGGGCTCGGCGCGCTGGCCGGCGGTTCCCTCGAGATCGCCTCGGTGGGCGTACCGCTCGCGGCCGTGCTGCTCTCCTTCGGCGTCGGGATCGGCGTGACCGTCGTAGCCGCCATCATGCCGGCGCTGCGCGCCGCGCGGGTGGCACCGGTGGCGGCGCTGCGTGCGGCAGCGAACGCCGACCGTCCCCTGATGAAGATCACGATCGCCGGTGCCCTGGTCACCGCCGCTGCCGGCGGCGCACTGGCCTGGGGGCTCTCCGGTGCCGGGGACCGGACCCTCCCGCTGATTCTCGGCGGCGTCCTCGGCACGCTGATCGGTGTGGCGCTGCTCACGCCGATCATCAGCCGCCCGGTGGTGTCGCTGCTGGGCGTGCTGTTCGCCTGGTCCATCCCCGGACAGTTGGGCCGGCGCAACTCGGCGCGCAACCCCCGGCGCACCGCGATCACCGCCGCCGCGATCATGATCGGGATCACCCTGGTCACCGCGATCAGCACGGTGTTCACCTCGCTCGCGGTGAGCATCAACAAGGTCGTCGAACAGGAACTGCAGGCCGACCTCGTCATCGCGGGGCAGCAGGTGTCGGAGATTCCGCCGACCCTCCAGCCCGCCGCGCTGGAGGCGGTGCGGGACCTGCCCGCTGTGGACTCGGTAGCCGCGTACACCGCCGACCAGGTCACGATCAACGGCCGGTCGACGTTCCTCGTGGCGGTGGACGATCTCACCGCGGCCCGCCACGTGCTGAAGATGCAGGCCAAGGAGGGCAGCATCGACTCGTTGGACGCCGGCGAACTGCTGGTCGACGAGCGCACCGCCAAGGACGCCAAGGTCGCACTGGGCGACTCGGTGCGGGTGCAGATGATGAAGGGCGAAGAGCGACGTTTCACGGTCGTCGGCATCAGCAAGGAGAGCAACGCCGCGCGCGGCTTCATCATCTCGATCGACGACGCCCGGGACGGCTTCCGATCGGTGCAGCCGATGGAGGCCTACATCAAGGTCAAGGACGGGGCGTCGGTCGATGCGGTGAAAGGCGAAGTCGACACCATCCTGCAGGACAGCCCCGAGATGTCGGTGGCCACCCGCAGCGAGTACGCCGGCAACAGCACGTCGCAGTTCGACTTCATCCTCTACGCCGTTCAGATCCTCCTGCTGGTGGCGATGGCGATCTCCGTTCTCGGCGTCATCAACACGCTGGTGCTGTCGGTGATCGAGCGGACGCGCGAGCTGGGCATGCTCCGGGCCATCGGCCTGCGGCGGAGTCAGACGATGCGGATGATCACCGTCGAGTCGGTGGTGATCTCCCTGTTCGGCACACTGCTCGGCCTGATCGTCGGCGCCGGCCTGGGCGCGGCGATCGTGGTGGCGCTCCGGGAGGCCCTCGGGTTCGGCGAGGTGGCACTGCCGTGGCTGCTCATGGCGATCTACCTGGTGGCGTCGCTGTTCATCGGCGTACTGGCCGCGGTGCTGCCGGCCATCCGGGCGGCGCGGCTCAACGTCCTGGGGGCCATCGCCTACGAGTGATCTTCAACTCGGAACATCTCTCGACGCGCGGTACCGGATCTCCGGTGCCGCGCGTCGCCGAATTCCCGGGGACACGACCGGGCACGCATCGGGGTTCACCCCGAGGCGGGCAGGGGGTCGACCCGCACGCCGAAACCGGTGATCGCCTCGCCCTTGCGGCCGACGTAGGGACGGTCATCACGGCCGAGGATCAGATCGACGGCAGACGACCAGGTCCTGGAGGAACAGATGACGCTCACAGCATCCGGCGAGCGCACGGAGACGCGGTTACCGCACGACTCGACAGTGGCGGCCCGCGCCGCCGACGTGTGGAAGGTGTACGGCAGCGGCGAAGCGCAGGTCGCGGCGCTGCGTGGGGTGACGGTAGTACTCAACCGCGGCCAGTTCACCGCGATCATGGGGCCTTCCGGCTCCGGCAAGTCGACATTGATGCACTGCCTGGCCGGGCTCGACACGGTGACCCGCGGCGAGGTGCACATCGGCGACACCAGGGTCACCGGCCTGGGCGACGCCGGCCTCACCCGGCTACGCCGCGAGCAGGTCGGGTTCATCTTCCAGCAGTTCAACCTGCTGCCCACGCTGACCGCCGAGGAGAACATCCTGCTCCCCCTGTCCATCGCCGGTCGGAAGCCGGACCGCGCCTGGTACGACACGGTGATCGACACCGTCGGTCTGCGGGACCGCCTCAAGCACCGCCCCAGCCAGCTCTCCGGTGGCCAGCAGCAGCGCGTGGCCTGCGCCCGCGCCCTGGTCTCCCGCCCGCAGGTGGTCTTCGCCGACGAACCGACCGGCAACCTGGACTCCCGGTCCGGCGCCGAGGTGCTCGGCTTCCTCCGCCGGTCGGTGCGCGAGTTCGGCCAGACCATCGTCATGGTGACGCACGACCCGGTCGCCGCCTCGTACGCCGACCGGGTGATCTTCCTGGCCGACGGTGAGATCGTGGACGAGCTCCGAAACCCCACCGCCGACGCCGTCCTGGACCGCCTCAAGGCCCTCGACGCCAACGTCGCCGCGTCGGCCCCCGCCGGGACGGTGGCCTGACATGTTCCGGGCAACGTTGCAGAGCCTGCTCTCCCGGAAGCTGCGGCTGGTGCTGTCGGGGCTGGCAGTGGTCCTCGGGGTGATGTTCGTGTCCGGGGCATTCGTCCTCACCGACACGCTCGGTCGGTCCTTCGAAGGCCTCTTCGCCACCGCGTACAGCACCACCGACGTGGAGGCGAGCGCCAAGCGCACCGCACCGGAGGATGACGCGCCGCCGCCGACCGTACCGGCCGAGGCGATCGCCCAGGCGCGGAGCGTCCCGGGCGTCGCCCGGGCGACCGGGCTGATCCAGGCCGACGGCGCCGGGGTCATCGGTGCGAACGGAAAGGTCGTCGGCACCGGCGGGGCACCCCGGTTCGGCGTGAACTGGACCGGGGAGAACGACCTGATCCGGGTGCGCGACGGGCGCGGCCCGAACGCCGACGACGAGATCGCGATCAACGCCGGCCTCGCGACGGCCGCCGGCCTCAAGGTCGGCGACGCGGTCGGGGTACTCACCCTGGAACCGAAGCGCACCTTCCGGTTGGTCGGCATCCTGGAGTACAGCGGTGGTCGGAGTTCGCTCGGCGGCTCGCACCTGGTGGCCTTCACCGAGCCGGTCGCCGCGCGGCTGATGCTGGGCGAGACCGGGCGGTACTCCGCGATCGACATCGATACGGCCGCGGGCGTGCCGGACAGCACGGTGCGGGACCGGGTGCAGTCCGCGTTGGGGAGCGGGTTCGAGGTCAAGACCGGTGAGCAACTACAGCGCGACGCCACCGACGACGCCAAGGCCGACCTAGGCTTCCTGAACAACATCCTGCTGGGTTTCGCGGCCGTCGCGCTCTTCGTCGGGTCGTTCCTCATCCTCAACACGTTCTCCATCCTCGTCGCGCAGCGCACCCGGGAGCTCGCCCTGCTGCGGGCCCTCGGCGCGGGCCGCCGCCAGGTGATCGGCTCGGTCGTACTCGAGGCGGCCGTGATCGGCCTGCTCGCCTCCGTGATCGGGCTCGGCGCCGGCATCGGCGTCGGTGCCGGACTGGCGAAGCTCTTCGGCTCGCTCGGTGGTGGCGGTCTCCAGCTCGCCGGGATCGGCGTGCCCGCAGCGGCGGTCATCGGAGCCTTCGCCGTCGGCATGGTCACCACGATGATCGCGGCACTGCTGCCGGCCCTGCGCGCGGCCCGGATCCCGCCGGTCGCGGCACTGCGCGAAGCGGCCGCAGCCGATCGGCCACTCACCCGGCTCAGCATCAGCGGCGCGCTGGTCGGTGCCGGCGGGGCGACGCTGCTCGGCCTGGGCCTGGCCGGTCAGGGCGACAGCACCCTCTGGTACATCCTCGGCGGCGTCCTGGTGTCGTTCATCGGCGTCGCACTGCTCACGCCCCTGATCGCACGGCCCGTCGTGCACGTGATCGGCCGCCTGCTGTCCTGGTCGGTGCCGGGCCGGCTGGGTCGGCTGAACTCGGCCCGCAACCCCCGGCGTACCGCGATCACCGCGGCCGCGCTGATGGTCGGCCTGGCGCTGATCACAGGCGTGAACATCGTCCTGACCTCGGCTACGGCGAGCCTGGAGAAGACCGTCGACCGGCAGCTCGACGCTGAGCTGGTGATCGCCGGCGAGGGCGACGGCGCGTTCGACCCGGCCGTACTGGGTCGGGCGGAGGCACTGCCCGGGGTCGACGGGGTCACCGGGCTGTACTTCGGCCGGGCCACCATCAACGGCGAGACCGGGGAAAGTGTCACCGCGGTCAGCGACGTGGCCGCCGCGGTCGAGATGTTCTCCCTCACCGCGGTCGAGGGCCGGCTGGAGACGCAGGGCGCCGATCAGATCCTGCTCTCCGCGGAGCGGGCCAAGGAGTTGGGCGTGCACGCCGGCAGCACCATCGAGCTGCGCCTACCTCGCGGTGAGCCGCACACCACCACGGTGACCGGCGTGTACGCCGACAACGAGCTGCTCGACGATCGGCTGCTCGGGCCGGGTGCCGTCACCGAACTGCACCGCCAGCAGCCGTCCATGGCGTTTATCGGGGTGCAGTCCGCGGCGGCGGTTGCGGATGTCAAGCGGCAGGTCGATGCGCTGCTCGCGGACAGTCCGGAGGTGACGGTGGGCGACCGCTCGGAGGCGCTGGAGCAGGCCACGGCGGAGGTGGACACGGTCCTGATGATGGTGCAGATCCTGCTGGGGCTGGCGATCCTCATCGCGGTTCTCGGCGTCATCAACACCATGGCGCTGTCGGTGCTGGAACGCACCCGCGAGCTCGGCCTGCTCCGCGCGATCGGGCTGGGCCGGGCCCAGACGATGCGGATGGTGACCGTGGAGGCCGTGGTCATCTCGGTCTTCGGCGCCGTACTCGGCCTCGCGGTCGGCAGCGGACTGGGCGCAGCGGTGGTCCGGGCGCTGAAGGACGACGGCATCGCGACCCTCGCCTTCCCGTGGAGTGAGATGGCGATCTACCTGCTGCTGGCGGTGCTGGTGGGCGTGGTCGCCGCCGTGATCCCGGCGATCCGGGCCGCGCGGGTCAACGTGCTCAACGCCATCGCGTACGAGTAGCCGGCTCAGTCGACGAGCTTGCGGAGATAGTCGACATCCACGTCGACCAGGCTCGGTACCACGGTGACGCCCTCGGCGTCGGCCAGCACGACCTCGCACGGCACCGCGAGGACGGCGCAGCCGGCGGCGAGGGCGCTCGCCACGCCGTTGGGCGAATCCTCGACCGCCACGCACCGCCGCGCGTCCGCGCCGAGCCGGGCGGCCGCCGTCAGGTACGGCATCGGGTGGGGTTTGGTCTGCTCGACCTCGTCACCGGCGACGACGGCGTCGAAGTGGTGCGCGCCGATCGTGGTCAGTGCCACGTCCACCAGCCGCCGCCGGGTCGCCGTCACCAGAGCGGTCGGCAGGCCCGCGGCCCGAACCACCGTCAGCAGCTCTTGCGCCCCTGGACGCCACGTCAGGCCGGCCGCGAAGAGCTCGCCCACCCGCCGCTCGAGCCAGTCGACGCTCGCGATGATGTCCAGGTCTCCTCGGCCGATGTCGTGATGCAGGATCCGCATGGAATCGGCCATGCTGGTCCCCACCATCGCGGTGCGGGCCGCCGCGGACAGCGTGGCACCGTGCACCCCGGCCAACTCGGCCAGGCCGACCGACCAGACCTTCTCGCTGTCGACGAGGGTGCCGTCCATGTCGAACAGGACCGCACGGAGCGTTCCGGCCGACGCCGTGTCTGGACTCACGCTGCGCGCACCGCCATCTTTCCGGAGGAAACCACCCGCCCGAAGATAACCGATCCCACGGCCGCGCCGACGAAGGTGTGCCGGTACCTGGTACCGGCGACCGCGATAATGATTGCCTCAACCAGAGAGGGCACCGTGGACCTGACCATCTCGACACGCGTACTCCCGACCTGCACCGTCGTGCAGGTGGCCGGCGAGGTGGATCTGTCCACAGAGCCGGAGCTGCGCCGCGACCTCGCCGCAGTGGTGGAGCGGGAGATGGCCCAGGTCGTCGTGGATCTGACCGGCGTGGCGTTTCTCGACTCCACCGGGCTCGGCCTGCTGGTCTGGGCGTTCCGACGAATGCAGGACCGCGGCGGAGGGCTGTGCCTGGCCGGCCCGCAGGCGTCGGTGGCGAAGCTGCTCGACCTGACCTCGTTGGACCGGCTGATCACCGTGTACGACTCGGTCGAGGCGGCCACGGAAGCTATCCGGTAGCCGGACGGCTCCCGGAGATCACATCTCGCGCCACTCCGTGCGCCCGCCCCGCCAGGCGCCCGCGAGGATCAGGGCCGAGGCGCGCCCGGGGCACTGCTGGACGGTTGACCGCCCGTCCGTGCCACCTGCCCGGGCCTCGACCTCCCAGCAGGAGCCATCGGTCCGGACGAATACGTCCCGTCGACCAAGCTGGCCGCGATTACCGTTCCACCAGTGCCGCTCGACTCTCACCCAGTGACGATATAACACGCTGTCGACGGGTACTGACGGACGATCGGCTCGATTTTCGGCGGCTGTACAACGATTGTGGCTCACCGGCAGCCGCACCGTGACGCCACCATCACCCTGTGCTGACCTGGAGCGACCGCCGGCGCGCATGGCACCGATGAGGGGTCCTCGCGTTGCCGCGGCGCGCCGTCCCAGCCGGACGATCGCGGAGACGCTGCACCACGTTCCGGTCGCATTCTCACACTGCGTAGTGGTGACCGCACGGTCACCGGCGCGCCGCCACCACCCGGAGGAAGTCCCGACTCACCGCCAGTCGGCCCTTGGTCAACAGCCGCACCACCCGGTACGCCGCCCACAGCGGCGCGGTTGTGTACTCCCTGGTGGAGAACGTCTGGACATCCACACAGCGCAGCCCCACCGAGGAGAGCAGGGACTCGAGGTCCTGCTGGCGGTAGTGCACGACGTGGTCCTCCAGCTTGGCGCCGACCCACGCCGCGCCGTCGCGGATGTCGCTCGCGCCGCCGTTGGGCACCTCGATGAACATCCGACCGTCGTTGGCCAGCGCGTCGACGAGCGGCTTGAGAAACCCGTGCGGGTCATGGATGTGTTCCAGCGTGTGGAAGAACGCGATCACGTCGAAGGCCGCGTCGTCCTGTTCGGCCAGCCATTCGCTCAGGTCTGCGCGGATCACGGCGCCGGTCAGGTCACGCGATGCCGCCACCGCCCACTCGCTGCTCTCCAGGCCGACCGCCCGGAAACCCGCCTGCTCCGCGGTGGCCACGAACTCCCCGGTGGCCGAGCCGATCTCCAGCAGCCGTCCGGCCGGCACATGCGAGCGGATCCAGTCCAGTCGCACCCGCGCCTCGCGCAGCCACAGATGGCGCTTCGCCATGCGGTTGCCGGCGTATGAGCCGTCGAAGAACAGCTCATCGCTGAACACGTCCCGGGATGGTGGCGGAATCGTGGTGGGCACCCCGCAGCCGGGGCACGCGGCGATGCGTCGCTGCGTCGCCTCGGCAGACCACGAAAGCTCGTGGCCGCACAGGATGCAGGCGATGGAGACCGTCCCAGCGTTCACGGCACGCAGCGTAACGCCGACCCGCAGCGCGCAACCGCCGCGACACCCGGTGCCGGGTGGCCGGAACGGGTGATCGGGCCGGATCATGGAGGCGACCGGCGTGGCGGCGACGGTCGACAGGCCAACCCGCGACCGTGCACGTACGCTTGGCGGGTGACCGACTTCGACGGCCTGCCAGTGCTGCGTTCTCCCGTGGCGATCGCGGCGTTCGAGGGCTGGAACGACGCCGCCGACGCCTCGACCGCCGCCGTGGAGCACCTGGAACAGGTGTGGGACGCCGATGCCATCGCCGCGATGGACCCGGAGGAGTTCTACGACTTCCAGGTCAACCGCCCGACCGTCACCATGGCCGAGGGCGAGACCCGGCGGATCGAGTGGCCGACCACCCGCTTCGCGGTGGCCTCCCCGCCCGGGGCCGAGCACGACGTCGTGCTGATCCGCGGCATCGAGCCCAGCATGCGCTGGCGGACGTTCTGCGACGAGCTGCTCGAGCTGTGCCACAGCCTTGAGGTCACCCGCGTGGTGCTGCTCGGAGCGTTGCTGGCCGACGTGCCCTACACGCGCCCACTGCCGGTCAGCGGTTCCGCGGCGAGTCGGTCCGCCGCCGAGACCCTCGGCCTCGTGCCGACCCGGTACGAGGGCCCGACCGGCATCGTCGGCGTGCTGCACGACGCCTGCACCCGCGCCGACATCGAGGCACTCTCGTTCTGGGTGCACGTGCCGCACTACGCCAACAATCCACCCTGCCCGAAAGCCACGCTCGCGCTGCTGCACCGGGTCGAGGAGGTGCTCGACCTGCCGGTGCCGGTCGGCTCGCTGGCCGAGGAGTCGGCCGAGTGGGAGGAGCGGCTCAAGCAGGCCACCGACTCCGACGCGGAGCTCGCCGACTACGTCCGTGAGCTGGAGGAACGCTCCGGCGACGACGCCATCAAGCCGCTCTCCGGCGATGAGATCGCGCACGAGTTCGAGAAGTACCTGCGTCGCCGGGGCGGCCAGGCAGGCCCGTCGGCGACCGGCCCGTCCAGCGGCTGGTAGCCGGTCACTACTGCCGGTACGTCGTCAGGAACCGTTCCAGTCGGGCGATCGCCTCCTCCAGATCGGCCACCCGCGGCAGCGTCACGATCCGGAAATGGTCCGGGCGGGGCCAGTTGAAGCCGGTGCCCTGCACGACCAGGAGCTTCTCCTGGCGGAGCAGGTCGAGCACGAAGCGCTCGTCGTCGGCGATCGGGTACACCTTCGGGTCGAGCCGCGGAAACGCGTACAGCGCGCCCTTGGGCTTGACGCAGCTGACGCCGGGAATCGCCGACAGCAGCTCGTGCGCCCGATTGCGCTGGTCGTGCAGGCGGCCACCGGGCAGGACGAGGTCGTTGATGCTCTGGTAGCCGCCAAGGGCGGTCTGTACGGCGTACTGTGTCGGCACGTTGGGGCACAGCCGCATGTTGGCCAGGATCTCGAGGCCCTCGATGTAGCTCGCCGCGTGCAGTTTCGGCCCGGACAGCACGAGCCAACCGGTCCGGAAGCCGGCCACCCGGTAGGCCTTCGACAGCCCGTTGAACGTCAGGCACAGCAGGTCGGGCGCGAGCGCGGCGGTCGACACGTGCTCCGCGTCGTCGTACAGGATCTTGTCGTAGATCTCATCGGAGAACAGCAGCAGGTTGTGTCGTCGGGCCAGCTCCACGAGCCCTTCCAACAGTTCCCGGGAGTAGACGGCACCGGTCGGGTTGTTCGGGTTGATCACCACCATGGCCCGGGTGCGGTCGGTGATCTTGCTTTCGATGTCGGCCAGGTCGGGCATCCAGTCGGCCTGCTCGTCGCAGAGGTAGTGCACCGCGGTCCCGCCGCAGAGGCTGACCGCCGCGGTCCACAACGGATAGTCCGGCGCCGGGATGAGCACCTCGTCGCCGTTGTCCAGGAGCGCCTGCAGCGACATCACGATCAGCTCGGAGACCCCGTTGCCGAGGAAGACGTCCTCGATCCCGACACCGCCGACCTGCTTGCCCTGGTAGTACTGCACCACGGCGCGGCGGGCGGAGAGCAGCCCCTTGGAGTCGCCGTACCCGTGCGCCGACGGCAGGTTGAGGATGATGTCCTGGAGGATCTCCTCCGGTGCCTCGAATCCGAACGGCGCCGGGTTGCCAATGTTCAGCTTGAGGATGTGGTGACCCTCGGACTCCATGTACTTGGCATGGCGCATGACCTCCCCTCGGATGTCGTAGCAGACGTTGGCGAGCTTCGTGGACTGGCTGACCTCCATGTCCGCCACTCTAAAGACCCGAGGCCGTCCAGGTCGAAGCCGTTTCGAATGCTGTGGCCCCCGGCGCGTCGGGTACAGCGTCCTAGGAGGCTAGGTTGTAGTCTGGTGACATGACGATCAATCCCGGCGCCGCGGAGTTCCCGCACCGGCAGATCGCGGCTCAACTGCGCGCGCGGATCCACCGCGGCGACTGGGGGCCCGGCGAACGGCTGCCGTCCATCCCGGCGATGGCCACGCAGTACGGGGTGGCGAAGCAGACCGTGCAGCGCACCGTCGACCAACTGCGGATCGAAGGCCTGCTGATCACCCGGCCGGGGTCCGGCACCTTCGTGCGGGGCACCAAGCGGCGGCTCAACCGGCTGTCCCGGGGGCGGTACGGCGCGCAGCGCGGCTACCACGCCGACCTCGCCGCCCGATACCGCCAGCACCTGATCGCTGTGACGACATCGGCGGCGCCGCCCGAGGTGGCGGAGGCCTTCGGCGTGGAGCCGGGCGCGCAACTGCTGGTGCGCCGCCATCTGGTCCGCACCGGTGACGCCCCGGTGGAACTGGGCGCCTCCTGGTTCCGACCCGCCGACGTGACCGGCACCAGCATCACCCGGCCGGAGGTCTTCGACCGGCCGCTGTACCAGGAGGTAGAGGCGGAGACCGGGCGGCGGTACACCCGGGCACGCGACCAGATCACCGCCCGCCTGCCCACCCGGGACGAGGCCGAGACGCTGCAGATCCGGCCGGACACCCCGGTGCTGGTGCTGCTGCACGTGGCGTTCGACACCGACCACCGCCCGATCGAGGTCGCCCAGGCGGTCTGGCCCGGGCCGATGACGGCGCTGAGCGAGGAGTACGGCATTCCCGGGCCGCGCGAGCGGCTGCCCACCGACGAACCGGAGATCAACCTTGGCTGAGATCGAGATCCGCCCCGCCCGGCCCGGGGACGCCGCCGAGGTCGGCGACGTGTGGCTGCGCTCCTTCACCACCGCGCTGCCGGGGGTGCGCCTGGCGCATACCTCCGAGGAGGTCCGGGCCTGGCTGCGCGACGTGCTGCTCCCCCGCGGCGGGACCTGGGTCGCCGTGGCGGAGCAGCGGGTGGTCGGGATGCTGGCGGTGCACGGGCACGACCTCGACCAGCTCTACGTCGACCCGGACTGGCACGGCCGGGGCATCGGGAGCCGATTTGTCGGGCTGGCCAAGGAGCGCAGTGCGAGCGGACTGACCCTGTGGACGTTCCAGGTGAACGCCCCGGCGCGCCGATTCTACGAGCGGCACGGCTTCGTCCCCGTCGAGTACACCGACGGCGCGGCCAATGAGGAGCGCGAGCCCGACGTCCGCTACGTCTGGCCCGCCCCCGAAGCGCCGGAAACCTCCGCCTCGTAACGGGCGCCCCGGCGTCAGGCTGAGCCAGGCAGCGGGGCACCGTTCCCCCGAAGCGCCGAATCGTGTTCCACGGCACGGATCCGTGGGTCGTCGGCGTCGGCGTAGTAGTCGTCGGTGGACGTGGCGTCGGTGCCGTCGGCCACCTTCGCGCCCCGCAGGATCAGTGTGCCGACGACCGCGACAAGCACATTGACCAGTACCGCGATAAACCCCACGTAGACGGTCTTCGGCGTGTCGAAGCCGAACTCCGACAGCGGGAAGGCCGATCCGCCGAAGTGCAGCCGCTTCGCCGCGGGGTTGGGGATCTGGTAGAGCATCCACATCCCGACCGACATGCCGGCGACCAGGCCGGCGATGAGCGCGCCCCGGTGGAACCAGCGGGTGAACAGGCCGAGCATCACCGAGGGCAGCGTCTGCAGGATGATCACGCCACCGATGAGCTGCAGGTCGATGGAGAACTGGGGGTCGAGGAAGACGATGCACGCGACCGCGCCGACCTTGACGACCAACGAAGTGATCTTGGAGACGTTGGCCTCCTGCGCTGGGGTCGCGTCGCGCTTGAGGTATTCCTTGTAGATGTTGCGGGTGAACAGGTTTGCTGCCGCGATGGACATGATCGCGGCGGGGACCAGCGCGCCGATGCCGATCGCGGCGAACGCGATGCCGGCGAACCACTGCGGGAACATCTGGTCGAACAGCAGCGGCACCACCGTGTTGTTGTCCACGCTTCCCTCGGTCGCCCCGGGCAGCGGCTTGATCCCGGCCGCGATCGCCATGTAGCCCAACAGCGCGATCAGGCCCAGCACCAGGGAGTACGCCGGCAGCGCCGACATGTTGCGCTTGATCACATTGCGGTCCCGGCTGGCCAGCACGCCGGTGATGCTGTGCGGGTACAGGAACAGCGCGAGCGCCGAGCCGAACGCCAGCGTCACGTACTGCAGCTGGTTGTTGGCGTTGAGCAGGATGCCGTCGTTGGGCGACGGTGATGCGGTGAACTTCTTCTCGGCCGCTCCGAAGATCACCTCCCACCCGCCCAGCTTGTACGGGATGTAGATGATCGCCACGATGATGACCAGGTAGATCAGGGTGTCCTTGACGAAGGCGATCAACGCCGGCGCCCGCAGCCCGGACTGGTAGGTGTAGGCCGCCAGGATGGCGAACGCGATGATGATCGGCAGGTGCCGGGCCACCGTGCTCTCCCCCGTGATGCCCATCGTCTTGAGGACCGCCTCGATGCCGACGAGTTGCAGCGCGATGTAGGGCATCGTCGCGACGATGCCGGTGATCGCCACGAGCAGCGCCAGGGTCGAGGAGCCGAAGCGGGCCCGCACGAAGTCCGCGGGCGTGACGAAGCCGTGCCGGTGCGACACCGACCAGAGCCGGATCAGCACCAGCAGCACCATCGGATAGACGATGACTGTGTACGGCACGGCGAAGAAGCCCATCGCCCCTGCGCCGAAGAGCAGGGCCGGAACGGCGACGAAGGTGTACGCCGTGTAGAGGTCCCCGCCGATCAGGAACCAGGTGACCCAGCCGCCGAAGCTGCGCCCGCCAAGGCCCCACTCATCCAGGTGCGCCAACGTGTCCGGACGACGCCACCGGGCAGCCACGAAGCCCATCACGCTGACCGCGAGGAAGAGCACCGTGAACACGACGATCTCCACCAGATGATCACGCCACATCGCCGCTCACCCCCGCCGCTTCGTCATCTGGTACACCAGCGCCGTCGTGCCGACGCCGAGCGCGATGAAGAGCAGTTGCAGCCAGTAGAACGCCGGGATGTCGAACAGGCGGGGACTGTCCCGGTTGTAGAGCGTGGTGAGCAGCGGCGCGATCACCGGCACGACAAGCAGCCAGTACCAGCCGCTGCGGTCGCTGCGCGCCGCGGTCGTCGGTGGCTCCGGCACCGGCTCGACGTTGGACTCCGGCATGCGGTCCTCCTCGGCGTCGGGTGACCGCAGGCGCGGGCGGTCAGGAACGAGTCGTACCGCTCCAGCCATCTCGACACAGCTGTGACGCGGACCACAGTCGCCGGAAGGGCAGTGCGCTGCGCCGAACGGTCGCCGCGCATCACCCGTCCGGTTACCCTCGTCCGGTGATGGCACCCGACTGGCGCATCTGGCACGAGGAGTACGACCACCCCCACTCCGCGCTGGCCAACCGGCTCTCCGTGGTGCAGGCACAGGTGCGCGCTGCACTCGACCAGGCTGCGGACGGACCGATCCGGGTGCTCAGCCTGGTCGCCGGCCAGGGTCGGGACCTGATACCCGTGCTGGCCGACCATCCCCGTCGCAACGACGTCGCCGCGCGGCTGGTCGAGCTCGATCCGCGCATCGCCGAGGTTGCCCGGCAGGCGGCAGCGGATGCGGACCTGGCCGGCGTCGAGGTGGTCGTCGGCGACGCGGCCCTGGTCAACCACTACGAAGGGCTGGCGCCGGCGGACCTCGTGCTGATCTGCGGGCTCTTCGGCAACATCACCGAATCCGACGTCGCCCACACCATCGACCACACAGCGTCTTTGACCAGGCGCGGCGGCACCGTGATCTGGACCCGCCACCGCGACGAACCCGACCTGGTCCCCCGCATCTGCGAATGGTTCGCCGAGCACGGCTTCGCGTTGGTATGGGTGTCCGAACCGGGCGCCGGCTACGGCGTCGGCGTGCACCGCGCCCGCCGGGACCCACCGCCACTCGTGCCCGGCGCGCGGTTGTTCACCTTCGTCGGGTACGACAGCCTCGGCGCACCCTGAGCCGGCCACCGGTTACAGGCGCACCCCGAGCAACGCGTCCACGGTGGCCGCGACGAGCGCCGGCGCATCCGGGTCGGTGCGCTCGCCGGCGAGCGCACCCTCCGCCCATGCGTCGACCGCGGTCAGCGCACCCTGGGTGTCCAGGTCGTCGGCGAGGCGCTGCCGCACCGCGGTGAGGACGGTGGCCCCGTCCGGGCCGGCCGGCGCCGCCACCGCTGCCCGCCACCGGGTCAGCCGCTGCTGGCCAAGTTTGCCCAGCTCGTCGGTCCACTGCCGGTCGGACCGGTAGTGATCGGCGAGCAACGCCAGCCGGACTCCCATGGGATCCACCCCGTCGGCGCGCAGCCGCGAGACGAAGACGAGATTGCCCTTGCTCTTGGACATCTTCTCGCCGGCCAGGCCGATCATCCCGGCGTGCACGTAGTGGCGGGCGAACGGCGCCACACCGGTGAGGACCTCGGCGTGCGCGGCCGAGCACTCGTGGTGCGGGAACAGGAGGTCGTTGCCGCCACCCTGCACGTCGACCGTCTGACCGAGCAGGCTCTGCGCGATGACGGCGCACTCGATGTGCCAACCCGGTCGGCCGGGTCCGAGCGGGCCGCCGTCCCATGCGGGTTCCCCGTCCCGCGCGCCACGCCACAGCAGCGGGTCGAGCGGATCGCGCTTGCCGGGGCGCTCCGGATCGCCACCGCGCTCGGCGGCGAAGTGCAACATCTCGGCCCGGGACAGGTTGGACTCCGACCCGAAGGCCGGCGCCGCCGAGATCGCGAAGTACACGTCACCGGTACCGTCCTCGAGCCGGTACGCCGCGCCGGCGTCGAGCAGGGCCACCACGCCCCGCGCGATCGCCGGAATGCTCTCCACGGCGCCGACGTAACGTTCCGGCGGGAGGATCCGCAGCGCCTCCATGTCCTCGCGGAACAGCGCCGTCTCCCGCATGCCGAGCACCACCCAGTCCTCGCCGTCGCGGGTCGCGCGCTCCAGCAGGGGGTCGTCGATATCGGTGACGTTCTGGACGTACCTGACGTCGATCCCGCCGTCGCGCCACACCCGGTTCACCAGATCAAAGGTGATCATGGTGGCCGCGTGCCCCAGGTGGGTTGCGTCATACGGCGTGATCCCACAGACGTACATCGTCGCCGGACGGGCCGCGCTGGCCGTGACCGTGGGCGCGACGATCCGCCGCGCCGAGTCGAACAGCGCCAGGGTCTGCCCCGCGCCGGGCAGTCTCGGTAGATGCGGAGTCAGCCAGGAGTCCATGGCGACCAGCCTAACGGCGCCCTTCCTGGGTAGCGTGCGGGCCGGGAGGTCGGCGCGCGGGAGTCGGCGTCGTCACATCGGCGGCCACGGGATCGCGGGCCAGTCCTCGGGCGGCTGCGGGAAGCACCGGCCGCGCAGCAGGCGGTGGATCCGCATCCCGACCACCCCGACCTCCTCGGAGGTGAGGTGCTCGGCGAGCCGGGCCCCGAGCGTGCCCTCGACCGCGACGGCAAGGCGCTCCAGCTGCTCGATGCACTCCCCCGGCATCGACTCGTCGGACCAGCCCCACAGGACCGTGCGGAGCTTGTCCTCGGTGTGGAAGCACACGCCGTGATCCACTCCGTACACGTGCCGGTCGACCGTGGGGATGACGTGGCCGCCCTTGCGGTCGGCGTTGTTCACCACCGCGTCGAAAACGGCCATCCGGGCCAGGCGCGGATCGTCGGCATGGGCCAGGGCGTACGGCCGGCCGCGTTCGTCGCGAGCCGCCGCGACCCGGCGCCACCCCTTCGGCACCCGTTTCACCGGCACGAAGCCCAGGATCGGCTCGGCGTCCTGACGGTCCTCGTCGATCCACAGCTGGCACATGCCGCGCCCCATCGGGCCGTCGCGCAGCACGGTGGGCGGCACCACTCCCCAACCGGTCGCGCAGGACACCAGGTAGGCGGCGTACTCCCGGCCGGCCAGCGTGCCGTCCGGGAAGTCCCACAGCGGGCGCTCCCCGGCGACCGGCTTGTACACACACCGGGCCACCACCCCGTCGTACGAGATGACCGCGCGCAGGGTGGCGTTGGACGCGTCGAGCAGCCGCCCCTCCAGCTCCAACGCCCCGTGCCGCAGCAGCTCAAGCGCCGCCTCCTCGGCCAGCGGTGCGCTGGCCGGCTGGGCGCTGTCGGGCTGGGCGCTGTCGGGCTGGGCGGTATCGGATCGGGCGCTGTCGGGCTGGGCTGACTCGGGCGACACGCTCGCTACCGTCGGTACCCGTTGTGCCTGGGGCAGAGGTGGCCGCGCGGGTCCAGCGGCTGGCCGCACAGCGGGCAGGCAGGCCGGCCGGAGGCGACGACCTTCCGGGCGCGCTCGATGAACTCCTTGGTCGCCTGGGGCGTCAGCCGGACCCGGAGGCGGTCCCGATCGGCGGTCAGCTCCTCTTCGTCCTCTTCGTCGGCTTCCTCGTCGGCTTCCTCGTCCTCACCGACGGCGATCGCCTCGATCACGACCGTGGCGGTGTCCACGTCGAAGGCCAGGCCCAGCGTGCCGACCCGGAACTCCTCGTCCAACGGCGTGTCCAGCGGCTCGAGGTCCGTGACTCCGGAGGGCGGCTCCGGAAGGTCCACCCCGAACCGGCGCTGCGCCTCCAGGAGCAACTCCTCGAGCTTCTCGGCGAGGAGGGAAACCTGCACCTTCTCCACCGCCACGGTGACCAGCCGGCCACCGCCGCGTGCCTGTAGAAAGAACGTCCGCTCCCCCGGCGGACCCACGGTGCCCGCGATGAACCGCTCGGGCGGCTCGAAGGCGTAAACCTGGTGGGTCATACCACGGACTCTATCCGGCGCCGCCGCGCGCCGCCGCACCACCGCCCGGACGGACGGCCGGCGCCACCGGCGCGGCCTCGCCGGCGGCCACCGACGCGACGGGTGCCGCGGGACCGGACGCGGCCTCGCCGGCGCCGCCACCGACCGCCGCATCCGAGTCGGTGGACCGGCGCCGGGAGCGGCCGGACCGCTTCGGCGGGGTGAAAGGTCGCAGGTCACCGCCGGTGTCGTTGAGCCGCACGACGAACGGACGCAGCGGGGTGTACCGGATCGCGGTGACCGATGCCGGGTCGATCGCGATCCGCTGGAAGAGGTCGAGGTGCATCCCCAGCGCGTCCGCCACAATGGCCTTGATCACATCGCCGTGGCTGCAGGCGAACCACACGGCATCGGGCCCGTGCGACGCGGTGACCCGGGCGTCCCAGGCCCGTACAGCCGCCACCCCACGCGCCGACATCGCCGCCATCGCCTCGCCGCCCGGAAACGTCACCGTGGACGGGTGCGCCTGCACCGCCTTCCACAGTGGATCCTTGGCCAGCGTCTTGAGGGACTGCCCGGTCCAGTCGCCGTACCCGCACTCGATCAGCCCCGGTTCGTCCACCGCCGGGGCGTCCGGCAGGACCAGTCCGGTCGTCTCCCGGCACCGCACGAGCGGGCTGGTGACGACCGCCGCGAGCGGGACGGCGGCGGTACGCAGCCGGGCGCCCAGCGCCGCGGCCTGCGCCCGCCCCACCTCGTCGAGGTTGACCGGCTGGTGACCGGCGAGCGTCCCGGTCGCGTTGGTGGTGGTCCGGCCGTGCCGGACCAGCAGGACGGTGGCCACGAGGTCCGAGCCTACGTTGCGGGCGCCGGTCAGACCGGGCTGAGCACGCCGGAGGCGAGCGCCACGATGATGAACAGACCCAGAGTCACCCGGTACCAGACGAACGTGACGAGGGAGTGGTGCGCCACGAACCGCAGCAGCCAGGCGATCGACGCGTACGCCACCACGAAACTCACCAGGGTGCCGACCGCCAGGGCCGGGATGCCCACCGCGGTGCCCGTCGTCGCCTCCTTCAACTGGAAGACGCCGGCCGCGACGAGCGCCGGAATGCCGAGGAAGAACGAGAGTCTGGTCGCGGTCACCCGGTCCAGGTCGCGCAGCAGGCCGACCGAGATCGTCGCGCCGGAGCGGGACACGCCGGGGACCAGCGCCAGACACTGGGCGAATCCGATGATCAACACGTCGGCGAGCCGCAGTTGGCGCTCGCCGCGTTGCTGGGTGGCCGCCCGTTCCGCGAAGACCATGACCCCGCTCCACAGGATGAGCGCGCCGGCGACGTACCACAAACTCCGCAGCCTCCCGGTGATCAGATCCTGCGCCAGCAGGCCGACCACGCAGATCGGAAGCGAGCCGAGGCCGACGTAGAGGGCGAAGCGGAACTCGAAACCCGCCCGGCGCTGCGCCGAGAAGAGCCCTCCGAAAAACCCGGTGATCATCCGACCGATGTCCTTGGCGAAGTACACGACCACCGCCGCGATGGCACCCACCTGGATCACCGCGGTGAAGCCGGTGACCGCCGGGTCGTCCAGCGGCAGCCCCAGGAGCTTCTCGGTGATGGTGAGGTGACCGGTCGAGGAGACCGGCAGGAACTCGGTGATCCCCTCGACCAGGCCGAGCACCGCCGCTTCCCAGATCTCCATGCCCGGCTACTCCCCCACGCCGGAGCGCCGCAACGCCTCGGCAAGCTGGTCAAGGGTGTGCGCGCCGGACTCCGCGTCACCGAAGAGCAGCACAGCGAGCGTGGTCACTCCAGCGTCGGCGTAGCTGCGCAGCCGTTCCGCGATCCGGTCCACCGGCCCCAGCAGCGACGTCTGATCCACCAGTTCCAGCGGCAGGGCAGCGGCGGCGTCGCGGTGCCGCTTCGCCAGATACAGCTCCTGCACCTCGCGCGCCGCGTCGGCGAAGCCCATCCGCGCCGCCAGGGCGTTGTAGAAGTTCTGCTCCCGGCTGCCCATGCCGCCGACGTAGAGCGCCGCATAGTGCCGGACCAGTTCGGCGCAGGCGGCGACGTCGTCGCCGATCACCACCGGCACCGTCGGCACCACGTCGAAGCCCTCCATCGTGCGGCCCACCCGGGCCCGTCCGGCGGCCACCCGGGCAAGCTGCTCACCGGCGTACTCGGGGGAAAAGAAGACGCCGAGCCACCCGTCGGCGATCTCACCGGCGAGTTCCAGGTTCTTCGGGCCCACGGCCGCCAGGTAGATCGGGATGTGCTCGCGCACCGGGTGCAGCGTGAGCTTGAGCGCCTTGCCCGGCCCGTCCGGCAGCGGCAGCCGGTAGTGCGCCCCCTCGTAGGCCACCGTTGAGCGGGACAGCGCCAACTTCACGATGTCGACGTACTCGCGGGTGCGCTCCAGCGGCTTCGCGAACCGCACGCCGTGCCAGCCCTCGGAGACCTGCGGGCCGGAGACGCCGAGCCCGAGACGGAACCGGCCACCGGAGACGGCGTCCAGCGTCGCGGCCGTCATCGCGGTCATGGCCGGCGTGCGGGCCGGGATCTGCATCACGGCCGAGCCCAGCTCGATCCGCTCGGTCTGCCCGGCCAGCCACGCCAGCATCGTCGGAGTATCCGAGCCGTAGGCCTCGGCCACCCACACCGAGGAGTACCCCAGCGCCTCGGCGTGCCGCGCGAGCACGAGGTGGTCGCTGGGGGTGCTCCAGGCCGTGAGGTATCCCAGGTCGAGTGCCAGCCGCACGTGCCCCCCCTGCCTGATCGTGTCCGTCCGCCCACCCGTCACCCGGCCTGCCGCGCGCGACGCCCCAGAGTAAACGGTGGACCGTCCTCGATGCGTCGGGCCCCGTCGCGTCACAGGGTCGCCGTATCGTGTCCGCCATGCAGCAACGACCGCTGGGCCGCAGCGGGCTGGCGGTCTCCCGGCTGGCCCTCGGCACCATGACCTGGGGGCGCGACACCGACGCCGACGACGCGGCGGCGCAGCTCAAAACGTACCGCGACGCGGGCGGGAATCTGCTCGACACGGCCGATGTGTACGCCGACGGGCAGGCCGAGTCCGTGATCGGCGCACTGCTGGACCGGCTGGTGCCGCGCGACGAGCTGTTGATCGCCACCAAGGCGGGGCTGCGCCCCGGGGCCGCCCGACGCCGCGACGGCTCACGCGCACACCTGCTGCGCAGCCTGGACACCTCGTTGGCGCGGTTGGGCACCGACCATGTCGACCTGTGGCAGGTGCACGGCTTCGATCCGGACACTCCGCTGGAGGAGACCCTCGCCGCCCTTGACGCCGCCACGTCCAGTGGTCGGGCCCGCTACGTCGGCATCTCGAACTTCTCCGGGTGGCAGACCGCCCGTGCCGCGACCTGGCAGGCCGCGTGGCCGGGGCGGTCGCCGCTGATCTCGGCCCAGGTCGAGTACTCCCTGCTGGAGCGCGGGATCGAACGGGAGGTCGTGCCGGCCTGCGCCGCGCTCGGGTTGGGGGTGCTGCCGTGGTCGCCGCTCGGGCGGGGGGTGCTCACCGGCAAGTACCGGCTCGGCGTCCCGGCCGACTCCCGCGCGGCGTCACCGCATTTCGAACGATTCGTGGCGCCATACCTCGACGACCGGTGTGCCGGAATTGTCGAGGCGGTCGCGACCGCCGCCGACGGGCTCGGCGTGTCACCGCTCGAGGTGGCGCTGGCGTGGGTGCGGGACCGGCCCGGGGTGGTCGCTCCGGTGCTCGGGGCCCGCAGTATCGGGCAGTTGCTCGGCGCCCTGCAGACCGAGGAGATCGAGCTGCCGCACGAGATCCGCACAGCGCTCGACGACGTGTCCGCCCCGGGCGTCGGATACCCGGAGCGGCAGGCGTAATCGGTGTCGACCGGCTGAAAAGTGCAGCCGGAGCCTGGTGTGCACGGCGAGATCGGGGGCAGTATCGGGAACTATGGACTACGAGTACGCGCCGCTGCGGTTGCCGTCGAACGTCGACCGGATGACCGCCACAGCGCAGCTGACGATTCAAGCCGAGTACAGCGGCTGGGAGCTGGCACGCGTGCGGCTCTACGCCGACGGCACCCGACAGGTCGTGCTGCGGCGCCGGCTCGGCGCCGACCCGCAGCCCGGCCTGTCGTACTAGCGCTAGCGCGCCGGGGCGCGCACGTAGGCCGGCTCGTCCTGATCATCCAGCGCCGCGTCCTGGTCGAGGTAGGCGTGCTCGTCCAGCCGGTCGACCACGCGATCGCCCTCAACGATTTCGAACGGCCCGCTGCCGTCGCTGTCCGCGTACGCCTCCGGGTCGAGCGCCGTGCCCACCTCGGCAACGACCACCACCCCGTCGAGCGACTCCAGCTCCGGGATGTCGAGGGCGCCGAGCGCGCCGTCGCCGGCCTGCATCAGCTCCAGGACCGCCTCGCCGACCGATTCCACCGGCTCGGCTGCGTCCTCGTCGTCCCCTCCGGACCGGCGGGCCGCCTCGGCCAGCCGCAGCAGCGCCGCCACGCTGGGCACCCGGTAGTCCCGCCGCTGCCGCACGGAGACCACGTGCGGATAGGGGTCGTCAGGTTCGCCACCGTCGACGCCGCCCAGACCGAGACCGAGCTGCCGGTCCGCCTGTTCCGCGTCGATCATGTCAACGTCCCAGGGCGTGACCTCGCCGAACGCGTCGAGCAACAGCCCGTCGTACTCCGCCGAAGCGTTGTTCAGATCGATGTAGGCGCGCTGCACCTCGATGTCGTCGGCACGCCCGTCGGCAGACCTGACGGCCACCAGGTGGGCGCGCGCCGAGGTGATCACGCGCTCCAGCGCGAGGTCCAGCTCCGCATGGTCGGTCATCGAACACTCCATTTCACGGCAACGCAGACAGGCGTCAGCACTCGGCCAGGAAGCGGTCGAGCACTCGCACGCCGAACTGTAGTCCCTCAACCGGAACCCGCTCGTCAATGCCATGGAACAACGCGCCGAAGTTCAGGTCTGCGGGGAGTCGCAGCGGCGCGAACCCGAAGCAGCGCATCCCCAACCGGGAGAACGCCTTGGCGTCCGTGCCGCCGGAGAGCATGTACGGCACCGCCCGGGCGGCCGGGTCCTCGGCCCGCAGCGCCCGCGACATCGCCGCCACCAGCGGGCCGTCGAACGCCGTCTCCAGCGCCGGTTGCCGCTGGATGAACTCGATTTCGATGTCCGGCCCGATCACCGCGCGGAGCTGGTCCACGAACGAGTCGGTCTGACCCGGCAACGTCCGGCAGTCGACGGTGGCGCTGGCCCGGCTCGGGATGACGTTGTCCTTGTACCCGGCGTCGAGCCGGGTCGGGTTCGCCGTGTTGCGCAGGGTTGCGCCGATCAGGACGGCGATCGGGCCGAGCTTGGCCACCGCCGCCTCCGGATCGTTCAGGTCAATCTCGATCCGCAGGGCGTCGGCCACCTCGGCCAGGAAGCTGCGCACCGTCGGCGTCATCACCACCGGGAAGCGGTGCCGCCCCAGCCGCGCCACCGCCTCGCTCAGAGCCGTGATGGCGTTGTCGTCATGCACGAACGAGCCGTGACCCGGCCGCCCCCGGGCGTGCAGCCGCAGCCAGTCGAGGCCCTTCTGCGCCGTCTCGATGAGGTACAGCCGCAGGTCGGGGCCGACCGTGTAGGAGAAGCCGCCGACCTCGCCGACCGCTTCGGTACACCCCTCGAAGAGCTCAGGGTGGTGCTGCACCATGTGGTGCGCACCGAGCAGGCCGCCGGCCTCCTCGTCGGCGAGGAACGCGAGGACCAGGTCGCGCGGCGGCGTCCGGCCCTCGCGCCGCCATTGCCGGACCAACGCGAGCAGCATCGCGTCGAAGTCCTTCATGTCGATCGCACCCCGCCCCCACAGGTAGCCGTCGCGGATCTCGCCGCTGAACGGGTGCACCGACCACTCCCGAGGGTCCGCCGGGACGACGTCGAGGTGCCCGTGCAGCAGGAGCGCGTCGCGCCCGGGATCGCTGCCTTCGAACCGGGCGACCACGCTGGCCCGCCCGCGCTCGCTCTCGAAGATCCGAGGGCTGAGCCCGACGTCCGCGAGCTGGGCTGCGACGTACTCCGCCGCCACCCGCTCACCGGCACCGGTCGCCGTGTCCCCGGTGTTGGTCGTGTCGATCCGGAGCAGGTCGCGGCAGATGGTCACGACCTCGTCGACGGCTGTGTCGCTCATCCCATCTTCTTACCAGTCGGCGAGCGCGGCGGCTGGCCGCGATCATCCGACATCGCGCGGGCGGTCGATTGGGACATCCATGTTTACAGATCTCCCAGGCGAGGTATCACCACCACTCCAGAGACTTATGACCGAACGGTCCCCTCCCGTTCCGACCGTTCCACCGGTGGGTCTGATCGCCGCCCGGCGACCAGACCCACCGGCGTGTCGGGGTCCCGTCGCTACGGTTCCCCGCCGCGTGTAAAGTCGTCCCCCGGTGCGGTCGTGACCGTACCGACGTCGCCTCAACGCGTGCTCGGTTCGCCGCGTACGATGGGGCGAGAGCAGGTCCGGGTGGCGGAATGGCAGACGCGCTAGCTTGAGGTGCTAGTGCCCTTAACGGGCGTGGGGGTTCAAGTCCCCCCTCGGACACAAAAGCCCAGCATATTTGCTTGATTTGACGTACCGGTGGTCGAGCGCGCTTGACCACCCGCCGGCAGCCCTCGCTGCCCGATCGACCCGCATGATCGGGCATCGGGGGTCAGCGTCGTGACCGGCCAAGTGATCGCTTCCCTGGTCCCTCCGCCGATGCCCGCCAGCCTGCCAGGCGGGGCGGCGACCACCCGCCGGGCGTTGCCCGTCGCGCATCTCGCGCCGCGGCCTGACCAGTCGGTGTTGTGTGGAACCGCGGCGATCGACTGCAACGGCCGGATCACCGAGGCCACCGTCATCCCCGCTCTGGGCTGGGTGCCGGGGACCCGCTTGGACATCCGAGTGCACGGCGGTCTGGTGCTGCTCGCCGCTGACCCGCACGCGGTGTTTCGGATTACCCGGCCGGGTCAGGTGCGGTTACCCGCCACGGTGCGGCACTGGTGCGGACTGACTCCTGGCAGTCGGGTCCTGCTGACCGCCGACGTGGACGCGGGCCGGTTGGTGGTCCATCCACCGGCGGCGCTGCACGACATGATCGCCCAGTTCCACGCCACGGTGTGGGGCGGTGCCGCCGCATGACCGCGCATCCGAACTCCGTGGCACCGAACCAGACGGACCTGGACGCGGCGCTGTTGCTGCTGTCGCGGATGGGCATCTCGCCCGACGATCTGCGGCAGGCCGCACCTTCCCGGCCGCCGGCGCCGACGTTCGCCGAGTACATCCCGGTCGTGTCCGCGGCGGTCACCGCGGGCACCCGCCGGGTGTATGGCTCGTACTGGAACCGGGTCGCCGCCCAGTGGGGTGATCGGCGGCTGGACGAGCCGGACCCGTCGGAGATCAAACAGTTGGCCGAGTACACCAAGACCCATGTGGTCGCGCGTCGCAACGCGCGCGGTGGGCGCAACGCCGCCGAGCATCTCATCTCGGCCCTGCGGTGTCTGTACAACCACGCCGTCGCCGACGGCCATCTCACCGAGAACCCGGCCCGCAAGGTCGCCAAGCCGCGGCGGTTGCCCAGCACCCGCCGGGCCGTAGCTGACGCCCGGCTGGAGGAGATCAACCAAGTGGCGGCCAGTACCGGTGACGACCCAGTCCTCGATAGCCTGATCCTGCGGCTGCACACCGAGACCGCGTGCCGGCGCGGCGGGGCGCTGGCGCTTCGCCCGGCGGATCTGGACCCGGACCAGTGCCTGATCCTGCTGCACGAGAAAGGCGAGACGGTGCGCTGGCAGCCCGTCTCTCCAACGCTGATGCGACACCTGCTGCGGCATGTGGAGGAACGGCCCGCTCTCGCGGCCACTCGGCTGCTGCGCTACCGCGACGGTAAGCCGATCACCTACCGACGCTACGACTACCTGTGGTCCCGCATCGGTAAACACCTGCCGTGGGTCGCCACCCAACAGGTCAGCACCCACTGGCTGCGGCACACCACGCTGACCTGGGTGGAGCGCACCTTCGGCTACGCCGTCGCCCGCGGCTACGCCGGGCACACCGACGGCGGCAGCGACGCCGGCACGACCGCCACCTACGTCCGATCCAGCCTCCAAGAAATCGCCGCCGCCCTTTCCGCACTGACCGGCGAACCGCACCCGCTTGCCTGATCGCCAAGGCAGCCGTTCATCGGCGAAGGAACCGCGCCCGGCTCCCGCTCGGGCGCGGTTCCCCAGCTTGGCGGCCCCGCAAACGATTTGGAGCTGGTTGGGGCAAGGTCGCCCCGTCGCCCACGACGAGGACGTCGGGCGCCAGCACCTAGAGGAGGTCAGGCACGTCGGCGGTGGTCAGTGCGGCGAGGAACCGCTCGGCCACCTGCTACTGCCTCCACGGAGGTGGCAGGTATCAGGTCTTGCGATCCGCATTAGCATTACTTGACACGGCCGACTACTATTCATGCCGCCCGAAACGCTGCCCGCACCGCACGAGGAATGGAGTAGTCCGACAACACCTGCGAGTACCATTCGGCCGCTGCCGAGTTTTCGTTGACTACTGCGACGGCGATTTGGGTTTCTTGAACTCCACTCATGTGTGAGAGAACCCTGAAAAACACGGTCCTCACATAGAAACGATTATGTTCGTAACCTATTACGAAGATGCGGCTCAGAGCCAACTGGCGGAGTCTCAAATCTGTCGCCACTTCGAAGACCCGCCGAAAAAAGTCAGCAATAGTGTCAGTGTAGCTGAACGGATGACTACCTTCGCTGTACTGGTCAAATGCTTCAATGAGCGTTCGGAAGCCCGACTCGCTGGCGTCCTGCATAGCTTCTAAGGCGGGCTCGGGCAAACCCGGAACAAATTCCCTATAGAACACCTCGTCATCCCTGTTCGTTATCAAGACTTCAAGCAGACCTCGTGGAGCGTCGGCATCCCCGCTTAACAGGTTGGTAAGAAGACCTTTCGCTCGCTCGGCCGGAACCTCCATTGATTCGCCATCGTCGGCCAGAAGCGCCAATTCGCGTGCGAACTCTGCGGCAGAGGAATACCGGTCGTCTGGGTTCTCTCGGAGGGCCTTCTCGACAATGAAGATGAACTTCGACGGCAATATTTGAAGGTTGGTGTAGGGGAAAGGGACTCTACCAGTGAGCAGGTGGAACAACGTTCTGCCCATGGAAAATATGTCTGCGGCCGCTCCGACCGCGTGAGCATTATCAAACTGCTCTGGGGCCAAGTAGGCAACTGTGCCTATTACCGCTCTAGTCTTGGTGATGGTCACGCTGTCCGTATTGGTGTCCCTGCAGAGTCCGAATCCGCCACTACCCACCGACCCTTTAGCTTCAGGATGTTCCCCGGCTTAATGTCGCGGTGGTAGATCCCTTCTTGATGCGCGTGCGATACGGCCTCAGCCACCTGGAGCATGATATCTATCACCTCTTGCTCTGGGAGGCCATGAGGGTTTCCGTCGATGTAGTCACCTAGATTCCTTTGGGCACGAGGCATCGTATACCAGGGAGGATCCGCGGAGAAGTTCCAACTGATGATCGGCATGATTCCCGGATGCTCGAGTGCGCCTTGCGAACGGACCTCTCGATGGAATCGGCGGAGCTCCGCTGCCGGGTCTGACAACTGCCGATCAGGCAAGAGTCGCTTCATCACGACTTCTTCGCCCGATTCTTGGTCACGAGCGAGCCAGATTTCGGCCTGGCCGGCAGTTGTCCATTTAGAAGTCCGCCGGTAACGAGCCACATGAGCCTCCTCGCGAACCACGTTTCCTGTTTTTTAGTAACAGTTCGTCGGCGTGTCGCCTGGAACCGAACCATCTTCCGAACCTGCTAACGGTCCACGTTAACAGCTCTTCAATGGCCCGGACGCACTCATCATCTCGGCTATCTGAGGTGCCTGTTCGCTTGGGGTATGGCGGTCATCCTGCTGGCCGTCCGGGTTCAACTTCGTCGGCCCACGGTGTGGTTAGAGGGTGAGGTTCGCCGGTCAGTGTTGCGAGCGCGCGGGCTACTTCGTACACGTCGGCGCGGATGTAGGTCGCGGTGGTGCCGGCGTCGTCCTTGCCGTCGTGGCCGGCGTACGCACGTGCCACTCCATATCCGAAGTTTCGTTCCACCCAGGTCAGGGTGGTGTGACGGAGCCAGTGGGCGCTGATTTGTTGGGTGGCCACCCACGCCAGGTGTTTGCCGAGGCGAAGGAAGAGGTGATCGTAGCGGCGGACCGTGACCGGGCTGCCGTTGCGGTAGCGCAGCAGCTGGTCTCGTTCGTCTTCGGTGCCGCGTTCGTCGGTGTGTGCGAGCAGGTGGCGCATCAGGGTGGGTGACACCGGCTGCCAGCGTACGGACTCACCTTTCTCGCGGAGCCGGATGAGGCACTGGGTGTTGTCAAGGTCGCAGGGGCGTAGGGCGAGTGCGCCGCCTCGACGGCAGGCGGTCTCGGTGTGCAGTCGGAGCAGGAGTGAGTCGAGTTCCGGATCGTTGCCGGTGCTGCCTGCGGTCAGGAAGAGCTCGGTGAGTTGGTTGTCAGGCAGGGCGCGTCGGGTGCTGGCCAGGCGTCGTGGCTTGGCCACGCGTATCGCCGGGTTGTCGGCTTCGGCGATCAGTCCGTCAGCGACGGCGTACTTGTAGAGGCAACGCAGCGCGGAGATCAGGTGTTCGGCGGCGGTACGGCCACCGCGGGAGTTGTTGCGTACCACCGCGGCGGTCTTCGCGCGTTCGGCGAGCCGGGTGATCTCCAGGGGTGTGGGTTCGTCGAGGCGACGTTCACCCCACGTGTCGGCCACGCGCTTCCAGTAAGGGCTGTAGACACGACGGCTGCCCGGCGTCACGGCGTCCGCAACCCGGTCGATGTACTCGGTGAATGTTGGTATCGTCTTGGGCGGCCGGGCGGCACCGGTTGCTGCGTCGAGTAGTTGCTCGGGCGTGATGCCCATGCGGGCCAGGATGATCCGCGCCGCCTCCAGCTCAACGCCGCCGAAAGGATTAGGGCTGGTCACTGTGATCTCCTCCCTGTGGCGCTGCTGTGAAATGCCTTGACCATGTCGTCCAGAGCGGCCATCGAGTAGGCGAGGAGGAGGTCGCGGTCGGAGCAGGCTGCGAGCAGGATTCGATCTCCTCCCCGCAGTCGCGTTAGATGACGGACGGTGGCGGGCAGGCGAAGAAATCCCTGTTGGGTAATCACCTGGCGGCCGTCGCGCTGCGGTCGGATCATCACGGCGCCCTCCGCCACCGATACTGCGATGCGGTCTCCAGGTCGCCATCGCAAGGTTGTCAAGGCCGACCGGTCGGCGATGCGACCCCAGATGTCCATAGCGGTCACGGTGTAGTACATCGCGTCGCGGTGCTCCGACGCCGTGATGACGGGCATCGGCAGCTTGCTCGCCGGTGTCCGAGGCGATGGACTGTTGAGTCGCGGGATTGACCCGAGGTGACCCATGGTGGAGCTGTCGGGGTCATTCGTGGGTGACTCCGGGCCCGCGGTGCGGTGCCCGTCCTTGGTCGGTATGGCTGCCGCCGTTGTATCGGGGTTCGCTTGGTCCCATGTCGCGCCGTGGGCCATGCCCGCTTGCCGGGTCCTTTGGTTGTTGGCTTCGGGGTGAACTGTGGTTGGGGTTCCGGCTCGGTGTTCTCGGGTGCGTGCCCGAGTACCTGGGAGGCCCGCCCCGGTGGCATTGATGGTCATCGCCGTTCCCGTCCTGCGTCGGACAGCGCGGCGGACCGCAGCCACTGGCGCACCTCTGCTGGGTCGTACCGGCGGTGCTTGCCGAGCTTGTACCGCTGCGGTCCGGCGCCGGTGACGCAGAGGTGGTGCAGGGTCCACGGTGAGATGTGCAGGTACGCCGCCGTCTCGTCGTGGGTCCACAGACGCTCTGGTGTTGTTTCCACGCTCATCACCTCACCGCTAGCTGTCATATCGGCAGGTGACCACGATGCGGCGACACTGACTTGCCTGTCAACGGCGTTGAGCGTAAGTTGTCGATATGACAGACGACCAGGTGGGAGCAGTCGGACAGGTGGCCGGGTTTCGGGCGTCTGACCTGATCGCGTCGCAGCTCAAGCAGCTCCGGGCACGGCGCAATCTGACGGTGAAGGAACTCGCCGCTCGCTGTCAGGAGATTGGCGGCAGGGACATGACCGCCAACGTGCTGACCAATATTGAGGTACGCAGGCGCGACGTGTCCGCGGACGAGTTGCTTCTGTTGGCCCTCGCCTTGGACGTCGCCCCGGTCCATCTGCTGACTCCGGCGCCTGGTGCTACGGGCGGTCTGGCGGTGACGGCGGACGTCGTCGCGGACCCGGAAGCCGCCGCGCTGTGGATCCGCGGCGATGCGGCCCTTCTGCCCTCTCGGGCCACGGCCTACCTCGAATACGCGGCCGAACGGGCGGGGCCCGCCGGTCGTGGTACCAGCGACCACGCCGCCGCTGTGCTGCGCGCTCGGGCGGCGGGACTCGCCGCCCAGTACGAGACCGAGGCGCAGCACTTCCTTACCAAGGTCCGCCAACAGGTCACCGATCTCGTCCACTACCTGCACGACTCGGTCACCAGTGGCGTCCCCAGCGACGACCTCGCCGACGTCCTGGAGTCGGTCAAGCTGCGGGTCCAGCCCAGCCCGTCCGCTCTGACTCCGTCCACACATCCGGGTGGACGACGGGAGTCACGATAAATCGCAGCTCGGACTCACGCATGCCGCGGTGCCTGCGCGACCGTTGTGATGGCTACGGTTGGTCCGCGGCGCTGTGGTAGCGGTCGAGCCAGCTGGTGGCGGTGGCGTCGCCGCGGCGGGTGAAGACGGCCGCGCCGGTCGATGCCATCGGGTGTTCGGCGGCCGGGTAGGCCAGGACCGTGGGGTCGCCGGTGGAGCGGTGGCCGGCGACGCTGGTGCCCGTCCAGACTGCGATGGCGGCGCCGGGGGGTGCGGTGACCTTGACCTCGTTGGGTTGGGCATCGAGGAGGGTGCCGGTAACCCGGTCGCGGAGCAGGGCGGCGTAGTCGGTGGGATCGAGGCGGCAGCCCGACGGGCGGGCGTTGGCGGTCCAGTCGGGGTTGGTGAGTCCGCGGCGTATCGCGGCGGCGTAGAGGGTCGGGGTGTCGGTGGGGGCGTGCAGTGGGGTGGCCATCTGTTCGCACATCCACAGCAGCCGTCCGGCGCCGCGCGGTGGTGCGGTGTGCCGCCAGCGGATTCGCCGCGACAGGTCACCGGCCACGACGGCGACCCACGGGTGCACGGTGAGCAGGTAGCCCTGCCCTGCGAGCCATTGCAGGTAGCGGGGGGCGAGTTCCCAGATCGGGTACATCATCGCGGTCGGGATCCCGGCGATCGCCCGTGCCGGGCGGCGCATCGCGGTGGGGCTGTGCGCGGCGAGTTTGAGGGCGGCTTTGGCGAGGTCGCCCGGGATGAACGGGGCCTGTGAGCCGAGCCCGCCGCGGGTGAAGGTGCGGGTGGTGCCCAGGCGCTCGACATGTCCGCCGGCTTGCAGCACCCGCGCGACGGCGGGTCTGGTGTCCTCCGCGATGGGGGCTTCGGCCATGTCGGGCGCGGTGACGGCGAGCAGCTCCAGGAGCCGGTCCTCGGCCTGGGCCGGGTCGCCCGGCACCGTCATCTCGGCGAGCGCACGGCGCAGCAGCATTCCAGTGAGGGTGGGCACCATCAACCGGGCCGTCAGATAGCCCAGCTCGGTCGGCGCGAGGTCGGCGTCGCCGGACGGGTGGGCGGCAGTGGTGACGTAGCCGCCGGCGCTCAGGAAGTCCACCGCGCCGACGACCGCTTCGACGCTGCGGTCGCCCTGGTGGAAGGCGAGGGTCTGTTCCCACCACGCCTCGGCTTCACGCAGCGTGGCGATGCGGCCTTGGACGGCTTCGGCGAGGAGGTGGTCGGGCAGGGTGTCGAGGATCTGCGAGTGGACGGTGTACCCGTCGACGAGGCGCTGCTGCCAGGCGGGCCGTTCGGTCTCGTCGCAAATGAGGTAGGCGAACCCTTCGGTCTCGCCAGCGCCGGCCCGGCCGGCGCGGCCGAACATCTGCTGCACGGTGGCCACGGACAGCGCGTCCAACCCGACCCGAGTGTCGCGGACAATCACGGCGCGGGCGGGCAGGTTCACCCCGGCCGCGACGGTGGTGGTCGCGACGAGGACGTCGATGTCGCGGCTGCGGAACCGCCGTTCCGCGTCGTGCTTGTGTGGCCAGTCCTTGTAGTGCAGCCCGATCCCGACCGGTTCGCACACCGCGTGGACCCGGTCCAGATCAGCCGGGTCGACCCCCTCGACGCGGGCGCCCCGGTCGGCGGCGATCGCCAGGGCGGTGGCCCGGACGTTGTGTTTGCTGCCGCAGAACACCAGCACGCTGCCACTGTCGGCGCTGACCTGCCGGGTCAGCGCGGTCGTGAGCCGGGCCCGGGCCACGTTGGCGGCTTTCCAGTCCGACGTGGCGGCGATCATCGGCAGTTGCCAGGTCAGCCGGGTCGGTCGCCACGCCACCCGGACCAGTTCGGCGCCTAGCCACTGGCCGACCTCGTCGGCGTTGGCGACCGTGGCGGACAACCCGACGATCCGCACCGTGGACGTCTCGCCGCGCACCCGGGCCAGTAGTGCCTCCAGGACCGAGCCGCGCTGCGAGTCGCCGAGCAGGTGGATCTCGTCGACCACCAGGCACCCGACCTCGGCGAGGGCCTGGCGCACGGACCCGGCCCGGCACAGGGCCTCGAACTTCTCCGTGGTCGCGACCCACACGTCGGCGTCGCGGACCCGCTGCACGTCCACGGCGTACTCCCCGGACAGGCGTTCCACCCGCAGTCCGGCCTCGCGCCAGCGCTGCAACTCCCGGTCCAGCTCGTCGGTCAGGGAACGCTGCGGTACCAGCCATGCCGCCTTGCGGCCCTGCCCGCGCACGGTGTGCAGGGCCGCGACCATCCCGACAGCGGTCTTGCCCGCCCCGGTCGGCGCGACGACGAGGACGTGCCCGTCGTGGGTGAGCAGCCACGGGATCACCTGGGCCTGTGCCGGGTTGAACGTCGGGTGCGACAGCAGCGGCACCCACGCGGCGGGCACCAGCTGTTCGGCCGGGGTGTAGACGGGCGGCTCGCCGGTAGTGGCGCATTGGCTTGCCACACCAGGTCGAACGCGTCACGCGCCGCAGCCGCGCTCGGCCCGACCAGGGTCGGCACGTCGGTACTGAAACGGTCCGCTACGGTGCACGGCCTCGCCCGCGCGGTCAGTTCCAAGCCGGGCGTGGTGGCGACGGTCTCGTCCTCCACCCAGTACCGCACCGCCCGGAACGGCACCCCGGACGCCGCCAGGCGGGCCTGCAGCGTCGCGGTGCGGTCGTCGTCGGGCAGCAGCACCCGCACGTCGGCGCCAGTCGGCGCGCCGCGCCATGCGGTCGGGTCGGTGAGCTTCACCCAGTGCAGCGCCCGCTCAGCCACCACCCGCGGCGGCGGGGGCGGCGACGCGGTGACGCCGGGCCAGCCACCCGCCGCGATGACTCGAATGTTGACCCCGGTGCTCAGGTCGTCCCCGCAGGCGTGCTCAGCCGGGCCGACGATGACCTGCCGGCCTGCCACGGTCAACGTCTCCTCGGCCAGCGGGGACAGCACCACGTACCCGTCGTCCGGCGCCGGGCCGGGGCGCAGCCGGCGGCCCACCGCGCGCATCAGGTTCCGCACGCCACCCGACAGCGTCGACCCGCTGCCCCCATCCGCCACTGGACTTGGCACGGGCCCCGCCGCGTCGCCAGCCAGCGGTTTCATGACGTCGCCGTAGACCTTCGCGCCCACGTCGGCCAGGGTGAACGACGCCGGGCATGCCGGGCACACCAGCGCCACATACCGGTACGTCTTCCCGGCACTGACGTAGGGCTTGCGCAGGCTGTGCAACGGCCCGGCGCACCGCGGACACGGCCGCACCACCGGCTCCTCGTAGGACCAGCCCGCCTCGGCAAAGCGCGCGATCGCCGGCGCCGGCTGCACACCCCAGCGCGCCGACGCGACCTGCTGCACCGTGCCCGTGTCGCCCACCCGCCGACCCCCATCCACACCAAGCAGAGACGGCCCTCACTGTAGGCAACTCCACCGACACCGAGCACGATGCATCCCACTCGACTCGGCCGCGATCAGCCTCCGGTCGTCCACGGACCCGCCAACAGCGTACGTGGGACGGGTACCGCCAGGCAGGATGAGCTTGAGCGGAGCCGAGCACCGTCACAGCCGTGGATGGCCCCGGATGAATGACCTACGGGCTGCCGTTCGGCCGGCGACATAACCGGACATCCGGGCGTGCGTGGCCATCGTCTCCATGATGTCCTACTCATCAGGAGTGATCGCCGACGTGCATGCCAACGACGACCTGGCAGTGCTGTACGAGTCGGTGCACGATGCTATCCGCACCGCGGGCCGGGACGCGGCGGCGCGTTACCCATACGCGGACCCGCATTTGACTCTGGCGTGAGTGCGGATGGTCAATGACCACGGGCAGTCCAAGAGGCGGCTCTACCGAGCGGTGGGTTGTGGTGACGCGGGATGTGATCTCCCGCGGAGGAGCTGTCACAGCTACGGTTGTTCCCGGAGGCGGGTGGCAACCCGGGTGAGGTTCGCCGACGACCGGGAGTTGGTCATCCCGCGGCTGACGGCCGAGCGAGGGTTCCCGGACTGTGCGTCAATCGCCGGGCGTGCCGCCGCCTCCAACCGGGTGCCCAACGTCCCCATCGTTCGCGTCGCCGGTTACCGGCGCTTCGGTCGGCGAGCCGCCCGCCGTTGGAGTCTGCGAACGGCCGCCGTGTTCCTGCCGCAGAGGATCCATCGCTTCCGCGTGCTCGGCCATACCACCTGACATCCTGCTGAGCTCGATTGGGCCCACCGCCTGGCCAGGGTCGGAGCCGCCCTTACCCGAATAATTGGTCATTAAAGCAGCGTATTGGTTGGCGACACGTTCCCGAGGGCCGCTGCCGGGTCTGCTCACAGGCGTCCGCCGCGCGGGCCGTGACCCCCGCCCGTGTGGGTACCGGTTCTGCGAGAACGAGAGCGCCGACCGGTGGCGTCGACGGCTGTGCACGATCAAGTCGTGGCGACGACAGTCGACGCCGCGGGAGTCCCGTCGATCCCCATTTTGATCTGCACCGATTCGCGCCCGCAACCTGGCTACGGATGGAACATGAACTGTCATGACGAGATGGACCCCGGTGATCAAGTGGTGTGACTCCTGCGGCCAGAGCGGCCGGCGGATGTTGACGGCCACGGTGCCTGACTCGACCAGCGTCGACGGCACCCGCACCGTCGGCGCCTGCTCACCCGACCACCTCGCCGACCTGCGCGCGGTCTTCGCCGCCCGGCCGTGGGCGATCGAGGAGACCTGGCTGGCCCGCATCCGACTCGCCCGCTACGGTGCCGACGTGCCGCTGTCGGACCCGACCGACCTCGCTGCCGTGACCGGCCTCGATATCACGCAGATCCACCAAGCGCTCGGCTGGCAACGTGGACGCGCCTACGAACGGATGCAACAGCTACTCGCCGACACCCGGCGAGAACGGCCCCGGCATGGCCCGCACCGGCACCGGGCCCGCTGCACCACCGCCCGCTAGCGCGAGGGCACCATCGCCTGCACCGGAAACTCACGCCGACGCCTTGGCACCAAGCGCCGATGCCGTCCGTGCGACCGCACCATCACCGTGCCGTTGCCTGGCCGGCGTTGCCCGGCGGTCGCAGCGCGTGGCGCCTCCCGGGAAGGACCGGCCGCGAACATGGGGCGCCGCGAAGCACTTCCTAAGCTCTGGTACGCCGCGATCCTAACGCCGGCTGCGCACCAGAGCGTGCAATCGGCGGGCAAGAGTCCTGACGCGCTGCACCCGGCGCAGGGCAGGCGGGCCCGGCTTGCGGGTCGCCGGTCGCTGAACCTCGCGGAGATCGATCTGATCGATGCGGGGACCTGAGTGCCATGGGTTCGGCAGGTGAGTTGATGACATTCGGTCGCTGGGGTGCCACGGGCGCCGGTGTGTCCGGGGCGGTGCTGGCCGGGTGACGCTGCCCGGCCCGTCGGGCCGGGCGCAAGGCGGCCGAGAACATCTTGGCCTTCGGCCAAGATCTTCTCGGCCTGTGCCTTGCCGCCCGGCTTCCGCGGGCCGGTGCGTCTCCCTCCGGGCCAGCACGCGCCCCCGGACTCGACCCGTTCGGGCTTCGGTCACCCGGGCGCGTCCCGTTGCCGCATGTCCGTGGTTTCCGCGCGGGTGTGGCCACCCTTGTTTGGAGCGATGTTCGCCATGACCGATCTGATTCACACTGCCCAACCCGCTGACACCGACACGGCACCGGCTGTGCGTTCGTTGGAGTCGTTGCTCGACGACACGGCGGCGGCGTACCTGCCTGTCCGACTGACCTATTCGTGTGTGGACGCCGTGGTTCTGGAGCGGCGGGACCGGTCGGTGGACGTCGTGCTCGACACCGGGTTCGTCCGCACCGTCGCGCTCGACGACTCCGCGGAGCTCATCGTGGACCCGATCCGGCAGGTCGAGTTGCTGCGCCGGGCCGCGCGGACCCTGGCCGCGCAGTGCGCGCAGGCTCGGCAGGAGCTGCAGCACGATGCCGACCGGCATCGCCGGGTCCTTCGCGAGATCCGGGCGTACGCGATCGAAAAGCGCCGCTCAAACGAAATTTGCCAGGACGGACTGGATCAGTTCCTCCACGAGTTCAACATGGCCCCGGATCAGGTACTGGTCCGGTTCACGATCACTGGTTCGTATCGGGTGGAGCAAAGCGACTGCGACACTGCCGAGTCCGATGCCAGCGATCACCTCGATGTCGACTTCGGCCAGGTCGACGGTGTTGTTCACGACACCGCGGACTTCGATGTCCGCATTGACAGTGCCGAAGCCGTCAACGACAACGACTGATCCGCACCGGCGTAGCGCCCGGTTGCCAACTGGTCGCTGTGGGCCCCGCTCGCTGGCCAGGGCGTGGGGCCTGCGCGGGCCGGGCGCATCGACCATCCCGGCCCCGCTGGCCGCCGTCAAGCCACCGCCCCAACCGCCGCCCGCATCTCCCCAACACCGACGAAGCAAGTCGGCGCGCTACCGCGCCGCGGGCGGGGCGTTGACGGCGTCGGCGCAGGCCGGGCTTTCGGTCGCGCGCCGGCCCGGGCCCGCAGGCCCACCCCCAGTTACCTCGCGCGGTGACCGTGACGCCGCCTCGACCGGCGGTTTCCACCAGTGGCGGCGCGCCTGCACGGATGGCGCCGGCGTTGTTCATCCTCGTTCTCCAACAACCCATTGAGAGGCACCATCATGACCATCATCAGCCCGGGCGTTGACCTGTCCGTACCGACACGGCCGCGCAGCGACGCCGACTTTCTCGACGCGATATGCGCGGTGTTGAACTCCACGGATAGCGGCGCCGACGCATACCAGGAGATCGCCCAACTCGTCATGGACGCGGGTAGGCCCTACGTCGACGACCTTCCCGTCGTCGAGTCCCACGCGAATCCCACCGCGCATGGCCTGCCGCGCACGCACGTCCTCGTCGACGGTGAGGACGCCGTCGTGCTGTGGGTCGACGAGGGCGGGGCGATCCAGGTCTGGGTAAACACCCGCGGCGGCCGGCCGATGCGCATCACGGTCGACGGGTCGGTGATCGCCGGCGACGCGGAGCCGGTCGCCGCTGAGCGGTGACCAACACGCGCCGGCTGCACACGCCGGCCGCACGCCAGAGCTGAATCTTATGGCCGCCTCGACAGGCGGCCCGCCGCTTCGATGCAGGGCCCGCCGGGACAGCCGGCGGGCCCTGCATCGCATTTCCGAGAGGAGAAGTCATGAACCCCGTCCGTCTGGTGTACGGCTGTGTCGCCGTGACCGTCGGCGCGGTGCTCGGCCGGGTCAGCGCCACCCGCACGGTTCGTCGGCTGAAATCCGAGCTAGCCGAGGTCGAGCACCGCGCCAGCCACGATCCGTTGACCGGCCTGCTCAACCGCGGCGGCCTGCACGAGCGGTTCACCGCGGCTGGTCGGCGGCCACGGATGCTCGTCCTGATCGACCTCGACAGCTTCAAGGCGATCAACGACCGCTTCGGTCACGCCACGGGTGATGTCCTGCTCGCCGGGTTCGCCACACGGTTGGCCGCCGCCGCGGCACACCACGGCGGGCTCACCGGCCGCCTCGGCGGCGACGAGTTCGCCGTGCTGTTGCACCGAACCGACCGCGCGGACACCACCATTCCCGACGGGGTCGTTGCGGCGCTGTCTGCGCCGCCGGGTGGCAGCGCCGGGCCCGGGTTGTCCGCCAGCGCCGGGTTCACCGCTGTGACCCCCGGGTTGTCGTGGTCGGCGGCGCTGCGCCAAGCCGACATCGCCCTGTACCACGCCAAGGCGAGCAGCCACCCGGTCGCGCGCTATCGGCCGGGCATGACCCACCCCGCCCGCGCGGGTGAGGCGACGCGCACAACTCGTGCCACGGCATTGACCCAGGACCGTTCACCGTCGGGGAAGGAGCCGACATGCGACACGCCCGCCTGATCCAAGCAGCCGAATGGGACGCCATCACCGACGTGACCCGCGTCGCCGCAGCGGCGCGCACGGCACAGCAGGCGGCAGCTGACTATGCCGCGGTGCTGGCCGGCGTCGCCGCCGCGCTGATCCACGCGTCGTTGCCCGCCGCGCACACGCTGATGTTCGACATCGACGTCCGCGACGGCGTCACCGACATCACGTTGCTGACCGTGCGCGACCTCACCGGTGCGTTGCTCTGGCACGGCGAGGACTTCTACCAGCCGACCCCCGACGAGATCACCGCCGGCGTCGCGGTCCTCGACGCCGGCGTGGTGGAGGCCGTCACCACCACCATCCAGGAGGCGTACGACGCCGGCCGCGGCGTGTTCACCACCGTCACCGCCGGGCCGGCGGACCTGCTCGGGATGAACCTACTCGAACTGAACATCCTGGCGGCGCTGCGCCACGACCCGACGCGCACAGCCGATACGGCCCCAGACACCGAACCGGTCAGCATCAATCTCGACCTGCTCGCCGCGGTCCTGGCGCGCGAAACCAGCGTCATGGACCCGGACGACGTCGACGCCCTGATGGCCGTCGTACGCGCCGCAGCGGCCAGCGACCACGCGCATCGACCCGCGCGCTGAGCTTCGCCCTGCCGGGACACCGGCGACCCGATCCGCGAACTCCCACCACCCCTCGGTCCGGCCAGGTGAACCCGAGCCGGTCTACCGATCACGCCCGGACACGGGTTGTCCGCCCGCTTGGGCCAAGAGCTCCGTATGCCGTTCACCCAACAACGATGTGGAAAGGACCCATAATGTCGACCCACCAACCCCCTATCCGACTGACGGCCCCAGCCGAGGTTGCCGGCATGGTGCCGTACCTGCTCGGCTTCACGCCCCAGGACAGCCTCGTGGTGGTCGGACTATCCGGCAAGCGCGTCGCGTTCGCCTCCCGTGCCGGGCTACCGACCGAGTTCGGCGACGGCGACGCCTTCCGCACGGCGATGGACCACCTCGCCGCGATCATGATCACCCACTACGCGACCGGTGCGCTGCTGGTCGGCTACGGCGACGCCGAACCGGTCCGTACGGCCGTGCGGATCGCGACCGCGGCGCTGAGCGCGGTGCGCCTGCCGGTCCACGACGCGCAACGCGTCGCCGACGGCCGTATCTTCAGCCTCGTCTGCGCCAACCCCACCTGCTGCCCACCGAACGGCACACCGTTCGACCCGGGCAGCAACATCGCCGCCGCGTCGGCCGTCGCCGCCGGTCTGGTCGCCCTGCCCGACCGCGACGCCCTGGCCCGGCAGCTCGCACCCACCACCGGCCCGGCCCGGGCGGCGTTCGCCGCAGCTACCCGCGCCGCGGTGCAGCGCCTCCTCGACCAACTCGACAACCCGGCCCAGCGCCCGACCGGCATCCCCGGCCACGAGGTCCTGGCGCGAACCGCGCCGGGCCCGGCGATCCTGCGCGACGGGCGCCACGCCGTGACCGACGCGCTCGACGCGTACCGCTGTGGGCGGGGCCTGGACACCGAGCGGGCAGCGCTGCTCACCGTGGTACTGCACCTGCCGACCGTGCGGGACTTCGCCATCACCCGCACCAACGGCGAACACTGGCAGATCTCCATGTGGACCGACCTGCTGCGCCGGTCCGAGCCGACCTTCGCCGCCGGGCCCGCGATCCTGCTCGCCCTGGCAGCGCTGCAGTCTGGCCACGGAGCGTTGGCCAGGTGCGCCATCGACCGCGCCCTCGACGCCGACCCCGACCACCGGCTCGCGCACCTGGTCCTGCAAGCCATCCAGATCGGTATCGACCCGCAGACCGTCACCGCGCTGGTCCGCTCCTGACCACGGGTCAGCCCACACGACCAACGACCTGCCATGCCATGCCATCGGACCCCCGATCGGCCAACGGTCCACTTGCGACACTCCGCCCCGATCGGCATACCCGACCGAAACGGCGCGCCGCGCTCCGCCGATCCCGGTCGGCGGCCCGCATGCCGCGTCGGCGGCCACCACTCACCGTCCGGAAAGGACACAACTCATGTACCGCCTGCTCTACGTCTCCATCCGCGGACCCAGGTATCTGCTCGGCAACCCGACGGTGCACCCCGTCGACGCGGCGGTGCCTGCCGGCGTGGGCACCCGCTTCGCCACCTTCGATCAGATCGAGCGGCACGTCGCCGAGGAACTGCGCGGCCTGTCGGTGTACTGGCGCGTCGAGGTCGTTGACGAGCACGGCACGGTGGTGCGACGCGGCACCCGCGCCGGCTTCAACGGCACCGGTGAGCGCTGGACCTGGCAGTCAACCACCTAACCGCCCACCCGCCGACGCGCACCGCCCGGCGGCGGGCATCCCGCGGCTCCGCGACGCGGCGCCCGCTGCCCCAACCAACGACGCGGACAACACCGCCCGGGCGCCTGAACCGCCCGGCGCATAGCGCAGCACCCTCGCTGACCACCGACCCGACGGAGCCTCACCATGCATACACCCCCGCCCCGACCCGGCTGGTTGGACACAGCCAACCCGGACACCGCCGCCGACGCGGCGGACCCTACCGGACCGGACCAGGACAGTCTGGTCACGGCCCACCTCGACGAGCTGCGGCGGGCGCGCGCCGGCCTGGCCTGGTTGTTCGAACCCGACGCGCCCTCGCTGCACGACCTACTCGCCACACATCGCGTGACCGAGGCGTTCGACCGGTTGGCCGAACCCTCGGCCATCGCACCGGCCGACCTGCGGCGCGAAGTCCGCCATATCCCGGCCGGCGACTTGTGGGCAGCCGCCGCATCGGCGGTCGCCGGTGTCCACCGTCACGGGGCACGCGTCGTCATTCCTGAAGACGCGGAGTGGCCGGACGGCGTCGCGGACTCGGCCCGCGCCGACCGCGACCCCACGGCCCCCGCCGCGCTGTGCCTGTGGGTGCGCGGTGAGCAGCCGCTCGCCGCGACCCTCGCCCGGTCCGTGGCCGTCGTGGGCGCGCGTGCAGCGACACAGTATGGCGTGCACGTGGCCGCCGACCTCGGCGGCGACCTCGCCAGCCTTGGCTGGACGGTCGTGTCGACCGGCGGGTACGGCATCGACGGCGCCGCGCACCGCGGCGCGTTGACCACGCACGCCCATGTGGTGGCGGTGCTGTCCGGTGGGATTGGCCGGCCACACCCGGCCGGAAACCTGGCGCTGTTCGACCGGATCGCCGAACGCGGGCTCCTGGTCAGCCAGTGCCCGCCCGGGACAGCGCCGAACCGGGACCGGATAAGCACCACCCAGCGCCTCATCGCGGCGATCACCCACGGCACCGTCGTCGTGGAAGCCTCCACCCGCAGCGGTGCGCTCACCACCATGCGGCACGCCAACGAACTCGGCCGTGTGGTCATGGCGGTTCCTGGTCCGGTCACCTCCGTCATGTCCGCTGGCTGCCACCAACTCCTGCGCGAATTCCGGCACGTACGGCTGGTCACCAGCAGCCGCGACATTCTGCAGGAACTGACCGCCGATGGGCCGGCAGCCACGGCCTGACCCGGCACCGCTGGTGACCGTACCGGCCCCCCGCCAACACGAGCCCGGGGCCGGGACGCAGCCTCACCACACCAACGAAGGAGAACCGATGATGAACCGTTTTGTCCCACCGATCCCGTCCGACGATCCGCTCACCGCCGAGTGCGCGGCCAGGTACCACCACGACCGCACACGCCGGTACGCGTTCGTGTTCCACGTGCCCATCACCGCCACCAGGTTCACCGCCTTGGCCGCCAATCCCGACCGGTACGCCATCACCGAGACGTACACGATGACGCTCACCGCACCCAACGAGCTCCCGCTCGTCTTGAGCGCCGAGCAGTGGGACTTTCTGCGCAACTGCCTACGCACCACCGAGCTGCGGTGGCAGGAGGCCATCGCCGAGGCCGACGCGGGTGCGGCGCAGCCACCGCGCGGCGGGTCACCGCCGGCCGATCAGGTCAACGTCGAGCCGACACGGGCCGGATACCGGGTCATCGGGGCCCGGTTCCGCGACGAGGCCGACCGCGTGCGGGAGCTGATCCAGCGCATCGATCACCTGCTCCGCAACGCCGTCCAGGGCGGATGACAACCGGCGGTGGGCGGCCGGGGCGCCGCCGGGCGCCGCGCTGCCTCGTCTTAGCCGACCACGATTCCGGCAGACAACGGACCACGCCCTCCCGGTCGGGCGGCGCGTGCGAGCGGTGGATCGTGACCGGTCGGCCGAGCCCGCCATTGCCGCTGGGCTGCGAGGATGCGGCGATGCGTGTCAACGCGGTCGTCGATGCGACGCTTGCCGATGCGCTGCCCGCAGCCGTGGACGCGCTGGCGGGGCAGACCCCGCCGGGGTGGAGGTTCGGGCTGGGACCGCCGTCGCCGGACGTCCGCGACCGGATGGTGGCGGCATACGCCGCACGGCTGTGGTGGTCGTGGCGCAAGGCCGGATGGCGCAGTCCGATGGGACTGCTCGCCGGCGAGTGGCTCGTCGGGACGGTACTGGTCGCGGCGGCGCAGCCGTCGCTGGCGAATGCTGTGGCCGCCCTCGTGTGGATGGTCGTCGGCGCAGCAGCACTGGTGCCAGTGGTGGCCGGACTGCTGCGGTGTTGGCGCCGCCGAGAGTTGCTACGGCCCGGCCACAGGCAGATCCTCTGGGGTGCCGACGCGCACGGGTGGGCCCTGGTATTCCTCCGTCGCCGAACCGACGGATCATGGTTTGCGTTCAACTTCATGTCCACCGGTGGCGGGGTCGGCCGGCCCGTCCTTCGCTTGGGCACGACTGTCGCCGACCGCCTCGGGGTGCCTATCCACCTGAAGACCAGCGGTGCCAGGCTTGTCCGCTACTACGAGGAGCTGGGGTTCACTGTCGACCGGTCGCACTGGTGGATGCCGCTGACCCCGATGACGTACACACCACCGGCACTGCGGCGCGAGTAGCCCGCACTGCCGCGCAGCCCAGGTCTCCCGTCGTCCCTGACGCGGTGGTCAACGACGTGAACGTCCTGACCCGGGACCGCAGCGCACTGCCCACCGGTCACAGACCGTAACCGTTGTCGGCGCCTCAGCCGGCTATACGTAGCGCAGTGGCACCACCAATCGCGCCGACGAGGCGTACAGCACCTCGGGGTGCCGGTCCGGCGGCTGCAGCGCGCCCGACGCCCATCCCGGCAACCACCGGCCCAGCTGACCGGTCTCGCAGCCCCGCGAGCCATCCCCACTGCGGATCCCGCCACCTGCCGCCGGGTCGGGGCGGCACCCGGTGGCCCGGTGCGCCGCGCGTGCTGGCCGTCCACGCTGGCCGACCGTCCTGGCCCGGCAAGGACACCCCGCGTGCGCAACCACCTCGGGCGGCGGCCGGCTGGGTGCGGGGGTCCTTGCCAGCCTGCGTCCGCCCGGCCGCCTGTGTCCGTCGCCAGCACGCGCCACGGCGCCCCGGCACCCCCGGGCCCTCGCCGCACCGTTCCTGCCGGCGCAGCAGCGGCGGCATCCGAAGTGGCCGCTTCCGCCCATCCGTTACCACCGATTTTCTTGTTGGAAGGAGTACGTCGCTCATGTTCACTCTGGAAGAGATCGACCCGCGTCAGCTCGTCCCGAACGAGCGCAATCCGCAGGGCCGCGCCACCCGTAGCATCGACGACCTGTTGGCGTCGATCCCCGTCGTGGGGATTCTGCAGCCTCTGGTCGTCATCGCGGTCGGGGACGACACGTACCGCATCGACATCGGGCACCGCCGGTACCGCGCCGCCCTGGAACTTGGTCTGGACACGGTGCCGTGCCTGGTCGCGCAGGACGAGGGTGTCGCGATGCAGCTCGCGGGGATGCTCGCGGAGAACACCCACCGCGAGGACTTCACCGCCACCGAGCAGGGCGAGATGTACGCCCAGCTCACCCTGTTGGACTGGGACGCCGAACGGATCGCCGAGTTCACCACCAGGCCCGTCGAGCACGTCCGGGCCGCGATCACGCTGACCCGGATGCCCGCCGCCGCGCAGAGCGCCGCCGACGCCGGGGATCTCACCCTCGATGACGCCGCCGCACTCGCCGCGTTCAGCACCGACCCGAAAACCGTGGAGAAGGTCCTGCAGCGCGGCACCAAGGGGTGGGGCCTCAAGCACGTCATCGCCGAGGAGCAGCACAAGATCCAAGCCAAGGACGCAATGGAGCGGTGCAAGGCCGAACTGATCGTGGCCGGCGTGAAGGTGATCAAGACGCCGAAGGGCTGGCCCTACGGCGAGCAGCAGATGGTGCTCGCGAAGGACCTGGCCGACCGGCACGGCAACCCGCTCGACCCCGACGAGGTCAAGACCAAGCCCGGCTTCGCCGCGATCGTCACCCGCGCTTACGGCGCGCAACCTCCCACGGTCGAGATCGTCTGCACCGACCCCGACGCGTGGGGCTACGCGCCGGTCGCCGGCACCAGCGAGCACGCCCGCGCCGAACGCGACGCCGCGAAGGCCGCGAAGGAGGCGTTCATCGACGCGTTCGCGGCGGCCACCCAGATCCGGTGGCAGTTCCTGACCCAGACCTACGCGACGGCGAAGACCGCGAAAACCCTGTACCTGACCGCGCTTCGCGCCGCGGTCACCGACCCCGACCGCATCAAGTACCCCACGACCAAGCTGCACGACCTGGCCACCAAACTCGCCGGCACCACCATCGACCCCGACGTGGCCGCCGGGGCGGGCATCGACCGGCTCACCCGCATGCTGGTCGCGAGGTGGGTCTGCGCGAGCGAGGACAACCTGGTCCGCCTCGCCACCAACGCCACATGGGGCGTCGACCCGCACGCCGGCGTGGAGTACCTCGATGTCCTCGTGCAGGCCGGCTACGACCTGTCCGACGCCGAGACCGCCCTGCGCACCGACCTGGTCAACACCATCAACGCCGACGCCGACGCCGACGCCGACGCCGCAGACGACGAGGCCGAGGGCCCCGGCGACGAGGTCCAGGATGACGACCCGGTCCAGGGCCACGACCAGGGCCAGGACGACGAGGACGACGAAGGGCGGGACGACCAGGGCCGGGACGACGGCGGCGAGGACGACGACAGCACCGCGGCGCTTGAACCGGCCGAGGAGCGCCCCGGCGACGACATCGCCGAGTCGCCGCACCAGGTCGAGCACCCGGAACTCGTCGCGGCCTGACCCAGTACCGCGTCGGCGTGGAACCGCCGACGACCATGCCCCTGCGCGGCTGCGTCGCCCGAACCCCGGGTGGCGCAGCCGCGCATCACTGTGAGGACCTTGGAGCGACCCATGGGCGAGTTCGGCACGTTCAACGGCGAACACATCAAGATCGGCACCTGCGAGGACATGTACTACCTGCGCGCCGACCAGCGCCACCTGGTGCAGTCGGCGACCCTGCGGGACCTGACCAACATCCGGTTCCGGTTCCCGTTCCCCGACGAGGACCACCTGGCGCCGGGCGACTTCGACGACTACGACCGTGGCCTGACCGTCTGGGGCTATGAGGTTCCCGGCGGCGTGGAGCACGACAGCGTGCAGTTCAAAGCCTCCGCCGGGATCCTCGCCAGCCTGCCGTGCCCGTACAGCGCCGCAGCGAAGGCTAGCGGGATCACGTACCACTTCAACGGCTTCCGCGGCCCGGCCCGCATCGTGCAACAGCGGGTCTGGGCCGGGGTCTGGGCCACCGTGATGGCGTGCGGGCCCTGCGGTGCCCGGTACCGGCTGCCCGACCTGGACGCCGCACGACCACTGCTGGACGCGATCGGGCGCCAGATCGCCAACGCCGAACGCGACACGGACCGGCGGCTGGCCGCGATGTGGCGCACCATCGCCGACCGCGTCGAGCAGGGCTACCACACACCCTGCCCCGACTCCGACCAGGACTGACACCTGCGCCAACGTCGCCGTCCGGCACACCGACGTGCCGGACGGCGGCTCCCGTCGAGCCCTACCCGCGGCGGGCGGCGCACATCGACGGATCCGCCGCTCGATGCGATCGACCGGCGGCTGCAGCGCCGTCTGGCAGCCCGGTAATGGCCGTCCCGCGTTTCGGGGTGCCACCGGACGCGCGTCACCACGGGGATCTGCCGCACTACCTGCTCACGGAAAGCATCACCACGATCAGAGGAGATCACCATGCCGTGGACCGACACCCTCACCGACGACGACCGCCAAGCGATCATGACATTGCTGGACCAGGACGGCGCTGAGCATCTGCGCTACGCAGCCGGCGACCGAGGGTTCGCCGCGTTCCTGCTCGGCGCCGACACCCTCGCCTTCCGGCGACTCGGGCTGTCCATCTTCGACCTCGAAGACGCCTGCTGGCGCGACTTCTACGACGACGGCCTCACCCCGGCCCAGGCCCTGCGGGTAGCCCGCGACACGCAATAGCCCCGATCCACCGGTTCGCCCTTCACCACACGGCCGCCCGCGCGGCCAAGGACGACGCACCGGGCCGTCAGCCGGCGCGCATTGCCGCCCCCGGCGCGCAGGTGCGTCGCCCCGGCCGCGGCACCGCACGCCGTGCCTGACGCGACTGGCCGAGCCCGCGCGTCTCCGTTCATCGATTCAGCGAGGAGCACTCATGGGACCGTTCACCGTGCTGGCGCCCGGCTACGGCGCTGTCACCATCGACTACGAGCACGACTTCTCCTCCGGTGCCACCCGGTACCACGTCGGCGGCGCCCGCTTCAGCGGCGTCGTCACCGTCGCACCGCGCATCGTTCGGCCCCGCTACTGGGACAACCCACCGGTCGGCCTTCAGGTGGACACCGGCCAGCTCGACATCGTCTTCGGCGACGGCCCACCCGACATTCCCACCCTGCCGTTGGCGAGCGCGTACTACCTGGACCGCCCCAACCGGCCCACCGTCAACGGCATGCGGCTCGTCGGCGCCCTGGCCCTCGACATCGCCGCAGCTGCGGGGACCACGGAACCGATCCGGCATCGTGACCTCGGCGTCGCGGTGTACCGCGAAACCACCGGCCGTGGCGTCGCGCCGTTCCCGGACGTCACGGCCGACCGCTGCACCGCGGTCCTGGCCGTCCTGGCTCGCAACTGGTCCAGCCGACCGGAGTCCGACCTGGCCCGGCTGCGGACCGCCGCCGCCGCCCGCATCGCCGGGCCGTTGCTCGCACTGCCCACGACGAGTGGGCCTCTTCGGCCGCTGAATATGCCGAGCTGACCGCCCGCTGGGCGGTCATTGCCGCCGACTGCGCGGCGCTGCACACCCTGATCCCTGACGCCGCCGGTACGTCGGACGGGTGTCCCTGCGCGTCGGAAGGAGCACGCCCATGTCCGCCACCGCAGATCGCCACGGCGCAACGTCGGCCGTGACCCGCGCACGTCTACAACCACCCGAGCCGTTGACCCGGGCGGACCTGAGGCGTTTCGACGCGATCATCGTCAACTCCTCGGCCGGCAAAGATTCACAGGTCGCCCTCGATGTCGTCGCGGGCGCGGCACGCGCAGCCGGGATGTTGGACCGCGTCACGGTGCTGCACTGCGACCTCGACGACGTGGAGTGGCCGGGCGTGATCGATCTCGCCGCCCGCCAGGCCGCGCACTACGGTGTGCGGTTCGCGATGGTGCGCCGCGAGGCAGATGGGCTGCTGGACTTGGTGCGGGCCCGAGGTCGGTGGCCTTCGCACCACGCGCGGTTTTGTACCTCAGCCACCAAGCGCCAACCGTCGCGGCGGTTCATGACCCAGCTCGTCGCCGGCATGGGCCTGGACCGCCCGGCCTGGATCCTCAACTGCCTGGGTCTGCGCGCTGAGGAGTCCCGGGCCAGGGCCAGCCGCCCGGTGCTGGCGTTCGACCCGGCCGCGTCGAACCTGACCCAGCGCAAGGTCTGGACGTGGCTGCCGGTACATGACTGGACCCTGGCCCAGGTGTGGTCCCGGACCCGCGACACCGGCGTGCCCTACCACCCGATCTACGACCAGTCCATGCGGCGGCTGTCGTGCAGTCTGTGCCCATTGGCGGCACGGGCGGACATCGTGCGGGCCTGCCAACTGCGCCCAGACCTGGCCCGGCGCTACATCGCCGTGGAAGACGCCATCGGCCACGACTTCAGGCCCGGCCTGTCGCTGCGCGCCGCGTACGCCCAGGCCGAGGCGACGGCCAGCCCCACCGACCCGATCACGACCGGGGCGACGATGCGGGTCGGGCGGTGGTCGCGGTGACGACGTTCTACCTCGGCGCGCACCACCCGCACTGGCTCCACGTCGCCGGGGTGCCGCTGTTCGTCTCGCACCGCCGCCTCGCCGGGCGTCGGTCGTTCCCGCGCGCCGCCGCGCCGTGGGCCCTGGACAGCGGCGGCTACACCGAACTGGCGATGTACGGCGCGTGGCGCACCACCACCGCCCAGTACGCCGCCGCGGTGCGCCGCTACCGCGACGAGATCGGCCACCTCGACTGGGCCGCGCCGATGGACTGGGTCTGCACCCCACCGGCCCTCGCCGCGACCGGGCTGTCCGTGGCCGAACACCAGCGCCGCACCCTGACCGAGTTCCTGCGGCTACGCGACCACGCCCCCGAACTGGACGTGATTCCGGCGCTGCAGGGTTGGCACACCAACGACTTCCTGCGCCACGCCGACACCTACCGCCGCGCTGGCGTGGACCTGGCCGGCTACCCGGTGGTCGGTGTCGGGTCGGTCGCCCGCCGCCAGCACACCCCCGCCGCGGCGCAGATCTTCGCCGACCTGGCCGCGGAGACCGGGTTAGCGCTGCACGGTTTCGGGGTCAAACTCGCCGGCCTGTTGGCCTACGGCCACCATGTCGTCTCGGCGGACTCGATGGCGTGGAGCGCAACCGGGCGCTACCTCCCCGGCTGCGCGGTCGGGCACCGCACCGAGGCCAACTGTCTGCGCTTCGCATTGGCGTACCGGGCCGACCTGCTCGCCCGGCTGGCCCACGCGGTGCGGCCGACCGGGGCGGTGACCCAGTGACCGCGCCCCCGCAACCCGCACCGTCCACGCCGAGCGTTGCGGCGGCCGGATGGTGTCAACGGTGGCGGCACCGCGACCCGGCCTGGCGACACCGCGACCACGCCGGGTTCGACCCCGACCGCTACACCGTCGTCGAGGTGAACGAGGCAACCGCGCGCCGGTTCACCACCACGCACCACTACGCCAGCAGTTGGCCCGCCGCGCGGCTACGGTACGGGCTCATCGACCGGTCACCGCACCTGGACGACTACCCGGACCCGCACCCCGGCGACCGGTCGCACACCGGCCGGCTGGTCGGCGTGGCCGTGTTCGCGGTACCGATGCATCCCCGGGTGCTGCTCGCCCCGTTCCCGGGCCTGATTCCGTATACAACCTCCACCGAACTCTCCAGGATGATCTTGCTGGATCCGGTGCCGGGCAACGCGGAAAGCTGGTTCCTGGCCCGGGTGTTCCGCCACGCCGCCGCCGTCGGCATCCGCGGCGTGGTCGCGTTCAGCGACCCGGTGCCCCGCCGCCGGCACGGGACGTTGATCATGCCGGGACACGTGGGATGGTGCTATCAGGGGCACAACGCGGCGTATCTGGGCCGTGCCACCGCGCGCCGGCTCGTGATGCTGCCAGACGGCACGAGCTTACCGGCCCGCGCGATCGCGAAGCTCACCGGCGGGGAACGTGGCTGGCGGGGTGTGGTCGCCCGGCTCGTGCGTCTCGGCGCGCCGCCGCCGGTCGACGGCGAGCCGCCTGGTCGGTGGCTGGTCCGGGCGCTCGACGCGATCGGCGCGGTGACGGTTCGCCACCCGGGCAACCATCGCTACGGCTGGCAGTTGCGGCGGGGCCGCGATGCGCGGTTGGCGTTGCCGGTCTTGCCGTATCCGAAGGCGATCGACCCGGTTGTCGGTGCGTCGTGAACGCGGACTCGGACCGGCCGATTGTGTTGAGTTGCGGCATGGGTCTGGACAGCGTGGCCCTGCTGACCCGGTGGCTGCTCGACGCGTCGAGCCGGGATTTCGACCTGTCCCGGTTGACGGTGCTGACCGCGATGACGGGTGAGGAGTATCCGAGGACCGGCGACCTGATGACGCGCCATGTGCTGCCGCTGCTTCGGGATAGGGCGGTGCGCTACGTGCAGCTGTCCCGGGCGGGGCAGTCGAGCCGGTCCGGCTACACCGTTCTGGACGACAGCACCGCGCCGACCGTGATGCACATGCGGGGGCCGTGGCGGCTGTCCGACGAGCTGCGCGCCTCCGCGACCGTGCCGCAGGTCGCGCACGGCCGGCGCCTTTGTTCGGTCCGAGCGAAGGCCGAACCACTTGACGCGTGGATCGCCGAGCACATCGGGGCCGACTACATCCACGCGCTGGGATTCGGTGTTGAGGAGCGGCGACGCATCGATCGCGACACCACCTACACGACAAACGCGCGACGCCCGATCTACCCGCTGGCCGACTGGGGCTGGGATCGGCGCCGATGCCTGGACTACTTACGCGACGTCTATCAGGTCACCTGGGAGCGCTCGACCTGTACGTTCTGCCCGTTCCAAATTTACAACCCTGACGAGCTGGCCGAGCGGTGGCGCTCCACCCCGGTCGCCGCCGCGGACGCGCTGGCGTTGGAGCACGCGGCGATGGCGTGCAATCCCCGGTCGATGTTGTTCGGCCGGACCAGCGCCCGCGCCTTCGCCGCCGCGCACGTGCTGCCGCTTCCGCCCGAGCGTGCCGGTCGGTGGGCGCTGCTGGAGATTCGGCGGGTGTTCACCGCCCGGCGTGGTCAGCCAACCGGTAAGGGTCCGGCGTGGCGCAGCCTGCGTCGCCTCGCGGTCGGTGATGCCGACCACGTGCGGGTCGAACTGCAGCGCCGCGCCGCCGCGGCCGGCGTCGGCGTGGTCGTCGACCCCGCTGGCATCGCCCGGGCGTGGCTGCGTCACGCGGGGCCGCCGTACCCGTCCGCTGAACACCTCCTCGCGCTGGCCCCGGCCGGGCCGCGCGACAAGCAACGCGCCGGTTTCGAGGCGCTGTGGAACGCCGTCAGCGCACGGCCGCACCACCGAAACGCCGCCCGAACCTGACGGACTCGGCCGCGGCGCCGCTGCCGCTACGTCTTCGAACCCCCGGACACCGGATCCGTGCACCGGCCGGCGGGCCGGTGTCGACGCCTTGTCCCGCCAGCCGCGCCGCAGGCGACCCCGACCGCACCACCAGACTGGAAGGAACGCTCGATGACGCACTCTACCGACTCCAGCGCCGGCGCCGACCCGCCGCCGGGCGAGCTGCCACCACCCGTCACGTTCGACCCCGTTGCCGTACGGGTTCGGTGCGTGGCGGTCAACGACGAGCACCCCGACCTCACCAACGTCCAAGCGATCGGCGTCGATGACGACGTCGGCCGAGACCGGGAAGGATTCCTGGCGACCGTCGCAGCCGTCCTGTACGCCTGGCCGCCCGGACTGACCCGGCGCAGCGACGTCCGCGACGTCCTGCTGTGGCTCATCCCCGACGGGGACGTCCTCGGCCGGGGCGCGTCGATCACTGTCGACCTGGCTGATTGCCTGCGGCTGGCGAGCTTGCACCAGGACCTCAAAGATTTCGCCGATCGTGCGGACCGCGGCGTCGCCGCCGTGCTGTCGGCGCTGTCGCACATCGCGGCGCAGGTATTCATGCTGGCGGACACCTACCAGCATGGCCGGTCGCCGTCCGGCGGGACGGTGCGGTGATGGCCAGGCTGTACGTGCGTGACACCGAGCCGGAGTTCGGCGTGGACCGCAACGCCGACGGCGAGGTGGAACTGCACCTGCGCGTTGCCGGGCTCAGTGTTCGGATCAGCGTCGGGAACCTGCACGAGGATGTCTCGCTGCTCGCCGAGAGCCTGGCGGACCTTGCCGCGGACGTCCGAGCCGACATCCTCGACGGATGGCAGGACACCCCGGATGAGGACGACGGATCCATCACCGTCGACCGGGGTCGCTACCACGTCAGCCTGGACGGCACCCGGGTCGGGGAGTATCCCAGCCGGGACGTGGCCGAGATCGAACTTGCCCGCGCGATGGCCGCCGGTGGGGTGTTCCCCAACGCCTGGTTCGTCACCGACCACGGCAACCACGTCGACATCAACGACGAGATCCGCCGCTGGCACGACACCGGTGGCGACCAGATGGCGCCGCTGACCGGCGTGCAGTACCAGCCCGGCGACCGGGTCCGTTACGCGCACATCGACTGGCCCTGCATCGTCGTGCAGGACTGGGGACCGGCCGGCGTGGAGGTCCACACCGACGGCGACCCCGCCGTCCGGGCCCACATCACCGACCGCGACGAGCTGCACCCCGACACCGACTGACAGCCCGGCTCCCGCGCGGCTCAGCTGGCACCGCCCGCCGGGCCGGAGCCCTATGTCCACAACGCAGAGAAAGTGAGGCACCGCAATGACATCCACCCTGCCAGCCGCCGCGGCGCACGAGGACCGGGGCGCGTTCGTCTTCATCGGCGCGTCGCCGTACGTCGCGTACGCCGTGCACGGCGAGCCGGCGCACCTGGCCCGCTACACCCGCGACCCGGACGGGTCCACCATCCTGCACCCGGTCGGTGCACCGTTTGCCCGGCTCGACCTGGCCGTCGACGCCGGCCGCTGGAGGGCCGAGCGGAAAGCCCACGCCCGCAGCGCCGAGCACCGGTGCCGCCGGTGCGGCACACCGATCACCCTCATCGGCGGGGCGTGGGTGAGCATGGACTCCACCACCACGGCCGCCGGTTCCAGCTCCTGCCCACCAGATCCCGACGCGCCACACGCAGGAGACCACGTCGCGCACCGCGTGCGCGGCGATGCGATGGTCCCGGGTTCCGCCGTGCAGCCCGCAGCGGGACCAGCCACCCGGGACGTCGCCGTCAGCGACCACAGCACCGCCGAGCCGGCCAGGTCCCAGCGCAGCTACACCGTGACCGCGCAGGTCACGGTGCGCGCCGACGCCGACCTCGGCGACCCGTTCGCTCGAGTCGCGGTGTTCCGCGCGTTGGTACACCAGCTCACCACGGCGGAGCACCAGGTGCAGACCCCGTACGGCGCGGCGAGCGCTCACATCGGCCTGGTCACCGCCGTG
>DATHBD010000035.1:0-4453 GCA_035296325.1 Micromonosporaceae bacterium
GGCTCTGACCTGCCAAAACGAGCACCAACCACATCCAACAGGCCGTCCAACTCGGCCCGCCACCCCTCAGCGTCCACGTAAGTCACACCAGGTCAACGGACACCTCAACGAGCCGTTACGCCAAGTGCCGTTGCAGTACTAGCGCGGGGGGGGTGATGTTCCAGGCTTCCTACGGGCTGTCGATGAGACCGTTGCGCTGGCGGATCTTGGTGTGGGTCCGGCCGTGGCCGATACGTAGGCCGCCGACCGTCTATCTGGCAGCGCGCAGGCCGGGGCTTGGCGGGGACAAACTGGATTCGGCGAATCAGCGGGTGGCCGCCGGGGCGCACCCGGGCCGGATCACGCGTCGGGTCGACGGCGGATCGACCCCGAGCAGGTGGGCCGGCCGGATCGGACGCCGGGCGAGTTCGCCGCCACAGTTCGGGCAGACACCGTGCAATATGTTGTCAGCGCAGTCACGGCACGAGGTGCACTCGTATGCCGGTGAGCGGATGGCTCCGTCCATCCTTCGAGTCATGGTTGTCGACCGTCGCGCAGGAATGAGCGCCGTATTCCATCCCAATTAGGTGACCGCACCCGCGGCTCCGAAAAGGGGAGAACTATGTCCCGCACGGACAAAGACGGTCCCCATCACCGGCGAACCGGCCTGCGCCTGCTCGTCGGTGGCGAGGGCCCGCCCCGCTGGTTCATCGACCATGTCTGGACCAGCCGAGAGCGGCAAGGAGCCCGCGTCGCATGCCGAAATGCCGCCAAGGAGCACCGCGGCGACGGAAGCGTCGACACGATCCCCACCATCCAGCAGCATCGCCACAACGCCCACCGGCTCTGGTGGTGACGTCCTCATTTGCCGCCGTCAACGAGCGTCAGCCACCGAGGTCATGTTCCATTGTTCGTACGTACCGTCCGCGCTCGTCATACCCCGGTCGGGTACAGCTTGAGATGCTCGGCCACCACAGCAACGGCGGTTCCGGGTGGTACGACGATGGAGCCGTCGTCGACCTCAACCTGCAGGAGCCCTTCGGCCAAGCGCACTGTCAGGGTTTCCTGCTCCTGCATCTCGACGGTTCCGCGCAGCAGAGGACCCTTCCGAAGCGTGGCCCCGGCGCCGTCGATCGCGATCGCATCGGCCCACCCGAGAATCGCGTCGATGTCGAGCTCCACGTCGACGAGTTCACCGGCGAAGGGTGGGCTGCCGACCCACTCGGCCCGCACCCAGACGCCCGCCACCACGGCGTCGACCATCATCGGCACACCCGGGTGCACGGCGGCGATACACGTTTGCATGGACCTGATGATCGCACCCAACGTGCGGAGCTGCCGCGAAGCATGCGCGGCGACCTCGAGGTCGCCCGTCACGCACCGCGAAGACCGGGGCGCTGAGCCACGACGCGGCGGCGTACGCGAACATGGCACCCCTCTGTGTCAAGGTGCGGCAAGGAGCGGTGTTCTAGAGTGGGCTCTGGCGGGTCCGGGAAGTGGCTTCTCCGAAGTGCTGGCTGTCGGGATTGAGCCGGCCGCGCTGGATTGCAGAGTCGCTCCCGTATGCCCTCCCGGGCCCGTCCCGACGCGTTCCGCGTCCTTGATCATCTGTTGATAGACCACGTTGGACAGGCGGCGTTTCAGGGCCCGCATGGCTTCCATCGGGCTTTTGCCCGCGGCGAGTTTGCGCGGGTAGTAGGCACGGCCTTCGGTGTCGTTGCGCAGTTGGACGATGGCCATGATGTGCAGAACCCGGTTGATCCGTCGGTTTCCGGCCCTGGAAAGGCGGTGGCGTCGTTGATCACCGGAGGATGCGTCGATCGGGGCGGTGCCGTTCCAGGACGCGAAGTGGTCCCGGCTGGCGAAGCGATCGACGTCGCCGATATCACCGAGCAGCCGGGCAGCGCCCGACGGGCCGATCCCGTTGAGCTGCTGCAGTGTGCTGCCAGTCGACTCGATCAGCTCGGTCAGCTGCGCATTGGCAGCTTTGATCTTTTTGTCGATGACGGCGACCTCGGTGATCAGCTCCGAGGCCAGCTGCCGACGGGTCCGACCCACGATGTCGCGGGGCCTGACCGTGTTGAGCAACGCCCGGGCCTGCGGTGCGGACAGGAACTGCTTCGCCCCGCCGGGCACGAGCTCGAGCAGCAGGTGGTGCAGCCGGCTCAGCGCCTCGGTCCGGGCCCGGCCCAAGCCGTCGCGGCGGTCGACCAGGAGCTTCAACGCAACGGTGACGTCATCGACGACGACCTGCCGCAACCCATTGGCGCGCAATGCGGCCACGGCGACGCAGTGCGCGTCGGCAGGGTCGGTCTTGCGGCCCTGGGCGGTGTCGAACAGCCTGGCCCGCGCCGACAGCTTCGCCGGCACGTCGAGCACGGTTTCGCCGTCAGCGACCAGCCGCTGGGCGATATGCCGGCCAATGCCGTTGCAGCCTTCTACCGCCCAGACACGGTCCCTGTGCTGCCGGCCCAGTTTCAGCATCGCGGCGTAGCCGTCGCGGTCGGTGCCGAAACGGCCCTGGGCCAGGACCTTCTCTCGGCCGTTGATGATCTCGATAGTGGCGGACCGCTTGTGCGGGTCCATGCCGATGATGACGCGTGCCATGCCGTCCTCCTCGATCTGACCGTGGTGATGTCAGCGAGGAGGGCAGCGCTTCTTCGAGCTGGGCAAACCCCTCTGGAGCCTCTCCACGCCGCGGTGACCGACAGGACGCATGCCAAAAGAGAGCCACCCTGCCGATCACCTCGACCCAGCCTGGCCTGGCTGCGGTCGTACCACCAGTAGATAAGAAGCCGATGAGCGGACGGCGGCCTCTTGCCGTTCGAACGTATGGCGACCGCTGCGCGGCGACCCCGGCGCCCATCATGACCGGCGGACACAGAACCGGGACGGCTTTCCCAGCCCTTCAGTCCAGACAGAACTCGTTGCCCTCGATGTCCTGCATGACGATGCACGAATCGGTGCCGTCGTACAGGAGTCGCACACGTTCTGCGCCGAGCGGTAGCAGTCGTTCGCACTCTGCCTCGAGTGCGGCCAGGCGCTCTTCGCCGACCAGCCCGGTCCCGATCCGCACGTCGAGGTGCACCCGATTCTTGACGACCTTGCCCTCTGGCACGCATTGAAAGTACAGCCGCGGCCCTACGCCCGTAGGGTCCAACGCCGCGGCCCACCCACCTTGCTCGTCGTCGTGCTCTGCCTGGTAACCCAGCGTCTCGGCCCAGAAGCGGGCGACGCGCACAGGCTCCGCGCAGTCGAAGGTGACCTGGAACTGCTTGACCCGATGACATGGGCCACACCGTATTGGCGCGTACCGCCCGCCGCTACCCATATCCGATCACTGCGCGCCACCGCCATCCGCTTCTGGCGCCGTCCGCCCGCGCCGCGAGACGAGGCGGCGTGACGCTCGGTGGTTGGCCGCGCGCGCCGGTCGGCATGCTGAACTGCCGACAGTCGGATGCCGGCGGTCATGCCGCGGCGGAGGGGTCACCGGAGGCCCTTCTCGCGAAGTTGGTCAAGTCGGTCCGTCGATAGGCACCTGGTCAGGTTCCGCTCCAGGTCGACCAGTTCGAGGTCGACCGCGTACACCACGAAGTCATCGGTGACCGGCAGCGTGGCCGACCAGTCGCGCTGGTTCAGCCGGGCAGCAACCGCGCACACCAGTCGCCGGCCAATCTCGGAACCGGCTGCGACATCACCGTCATCCGCATCAAGTAAGACGAGTTCCTGCCCGACGAGCCGGGACTGCCCAATGTCGTCGATGTCGATGTCGGTGCTGGCCTCGAAGTCTGCCGGCGACCAGGCAGCCCGAGCTTCGACCGAACTCAGGTCGGTGCGTTCGGCCGCGGTGGCCGCGCTCATTCCGATAGACAGCTCAGCGGAGCAGTCATACGTGAGGGCGAGGCATGCGATGGGGCCGTCGACCGCGAGCTGCTGCAGCTTGTTCACCGTTAGCCGTCTCGCCCTGAATTAATCTTGGCTGAGCCGCTGGGTGGGCCAGACCACTGATCAGGTGTTGGACCACCAGAGCTGGTTGACCGCGGCCACCTGTTGATCGAGGTCGAGGTGCGTGACGTCGAGGTGGTGATCGGCGGCGGGGGGGTCCTGCCGGTCGTGGTGGTGGAGCATGTCGAACTCCGCGTCGGTCAGGTAGACGGGTCGAGTGAGTGCGCGGTGGTGCGCTTCGGTGGGTGTGACGTGCAGTCGTACGATCAGGCAGCCGGGCAGGTTCTCCCGGTACAGCGGCGTGGTGTGTGGCGTCAGCACGTCGGCGATGAGCACGTCGAAGCCGTGCTGGCTGAAGCGGGTTGCCAGGCCACAGGCGTTGAGTACACCTAGAGCTTGTCTCGAAGTGCGTTACAGCCATTCGTTGATCGCGGTGATGTGGAGGGTGGCTTCGTATCGGACGGCGAGCTTGTCGTATCGGGTGGCTACGGCGCGGTGGCGTTTGAGTCGGTTGATGCCGCACTCCACA
>DATHBD010000036.1:0-37794 GCA_035296325.1 Micromonosporaceae bacterium
CGCTTCTGCACCGGTGACAGTCCCGGCCGACCCAACTGCGCCACGTCTTCCTCCACTCAGAACAACACCTGATCATGACGGTGTTGCTCTGACGGGTTGAACTCAAGGCCGCGGACTTCAGGATCTGATTCGCCCGCCGCAACTCACGAATCTCCCGTTCGAGCGCGGCGATGCGCTGGTCGTCGCTGCTCGTGGTGCCCGGCCGCACACCCGCGTCGGTCTCGGCCTGCTTCACCCAGCCCCGCAGCGCCTCCGGATGCACGCCCAGCTGATCAGCGATCCGCCGGATCGCTCCGACCGCCGACGCCGGATCCCGGCGGGCCTCGACCACCAGGCGGGTCGCTCGCTCACGCAGTTCATCGGGGTACTTCTTCGGTGCGGGCATCGCTGATGTCCTCCCAGGTTTCGATGTCTCCATCAAACTCGGTACGGGACAGAGAGTAGTCGGCGCGGCGTCAAGATGCTGTCCTGCCACGATGGAAGCACCCTTGCTGGTCACGCCGACTGGGTCGACGGTCCAACAGTTGCCCGTCGGCGCGGGTCGGTGGTGACCCTCGGTACGCCAGCCGAGCTGTACTCACGCACTCGCTCAGCATCTGAACGAGTCGACCAGGCTTGTCACCGTTTCGACTGCCCTTCGGGCCGGTCGCGTACGGCGGTCACGCGGGACACTTCATCGGGTGCGGCTGCCGGCGCCATCAGCAGCCATTCGGCCGGCTCCCGTCTGGCTGGTCCAGCCACAGGGATCCGCCTTGCCGTCCGGCTTGGGTTGGGGCTTCAGCGCGTAGCAGCGCCAGTACCAGTCCTTCGCCAGGGTCCGACGTAGGTCGATTTTAGTGCTACCGCACTTTCCACAGGCTGGGGGTTTCGCGAACGTCCGTGCGTGCTCGTGGTCGAGCAGTTTGCGAGCGAAGCACTCGCCCTGCATGACGAGCATGACCTCGCGGCTCTTGCTCTGCGATAGGACGTTGAGGCTACCGAGTAATACGAGTCGCTCGTCAATGACCACGATCTTCTGATGCATGGTGTGGACCTCGACAACGGTGGTGGCTACTTGCCGCAACTGGTCCACGTATTCCTGCGAGATGGCACCTTTCTGTCCGGTGTCGCTAGGGTCGCGGACGAACACCACGACGGTGACGCCGCGACGTACGGCGTCGGCCAGCACGGGCAGGACGGACCGCATCCGACCGGCGGTCCACGGCGCCCAAATCCAGATCGAGTCCTGCGCGGTACGCAGGTGGTCGACAAATGTTTCGTAAAACTGCCGCTCGTCGTGGATATCGGCGACCCGCACGTGCTGGGCAAGGATCTCAGACAGTTCGGTGCCGACCGGTCCAAGTGTCACCTCGCGGCGCGAGTCGTGTGGTGCCGCGATCCCGGCGATGAGCTGATGAGCCTTGACCGTGCGAACAGTTGTGCCCAGCAGCGCGGCGACGTGTCCGAGGGGCGTGCCGGGGGCGGCTTCGGTGACGCGGGTGCGGCTACCGATCAGGTACAGCCGGGTCTTGGGGCGGGTGACCGCGACGGTGAATAGGCGGAAACCCTCGCGGGGGAAGCCGGGTCGGTCGGCACGGGCCTGGGCCATCCAGCGCCGGTCGGTGTGGTCCTCGACCAGGTCGAACACCACCACGTCGAACTCGCGGCCCTGGAAGCGGTGCGCGGTGCCGACCTCAGTGGGGTTGCTCTGGTCGGACGCGTGGTCGCGGAACGCCTCCAGGGTCGCCTCGGCCTGATGACGGTAGGGGGTGACCACACCGACGCTTTCACCGCGACTGTGGTGGTAGTCGGCCAAGACCCGGGCCAGCAACGCGCCGACCGGCCACCACCCGGCCGTCTTGCTGGTGGCCCGAACGCGGGCCACGTCGTCGGCGCCGTCGGTGTCAACCAAGACGATCTCCGGGTCGTCGGGAGCATGCGCCCGGATGTCGGGGCCGGGTTCGAGCTGGCCGTCGTAGGCGATCGCGTTGGCCAGACCCATCACGTCGGGACCGAACCGGTGCTGGATGGCGAGGGTGGTGCAGCCGGGCTGCGCGCATGCGTTGGCTGCTGTGGCGATGCCGCAGACCGCGAACACGTCGCGGCGCAGCCAGCGCTGCACGGCAGGGTCGTCGCTGCGGTCGAGGCCGTTCGGGATGACAGCGCCGAGCTGGAGGAAGTCGCCGAGCAGCACCGCGGTGGTCCGAGCCCGCGACACCGCCAGCAGCACCTCCGGCACAGTCGCGGCGCCGACCTCGTCGACCAGGACCACGTCGTACGGCCCGTCGAGCACAACCTTGCTCAGTCGCATTCGGGCCAGGGTCGCGGCTACCACCTTGGCGTTGGAGATGACCATGTGTTCGGCGTTGCGGCGCAACCTGTCGAACTCCTCCTGCGCCTTCGAGTACTGCTGCTCCAGCGAGGCCCTGAGCGGGGCTGCTGCGGCAATCCGCTCCCGCAGCCGCAGCATGCGCGGGAACCGGCCAGGCAATTCGGCCTCGTTGGCGCGGCGGACCGCAGCCCGGTCCTCGTCGGTGGGCCGCGGGCCGGACTCGGCCGCAACGAGGGCCTCGTAGAGATTCCGGTAATGGGTGTCGGCCTCGGCGGCCTGCTGCGCTGCGGTGGTGCGTGCCTGCCGGGCGTCCTCCACTGCGATCAGTTGCTGGGCGATCTGCGGCTCGGCGAACATGACTTGGGTCTGCAGGGTAGCGACCTGGTTTGCAGTGTCGCTGTGAAAGCGTTCCAGCAACGCGCGGTGCTCCTGGGCGGTGCCCTCGGCCCGGCGCGCGGCGTCCAGCGCGGTCTCGACGGCCGTCTCCAAGCGGGCGATCGAGCGCCGGTGACGCCACCGGGCCAGACCGGAGCCGCCCTGCAGGTCGCGCAACTCGCCCTCCAGCCGATGGGCCTCGTCGCGGGCGGTCAGGGCGTCTACCGCGACTCGGTCCGCGGCCTGCTGGGCGTCCGCAACCTGGCGTTGCAGCTCGGCGATGCGGGCTAGAGCGGTGCGGCTATCGGCGGTCTGTGCAAACGCCGCCTGCGCCTCGGAGAGCGCGGCTGTCGCCTGGCTTAGTGCCTGCCTGCGGGCGTCCCGCTGGTTGGCGGCGGTGTGGACCCGTTGGGCGAGCTGGGGAATCCGGTCGGTGGCCGCGATCAGGGCTCGGGCGCGGGCGTCGGCTTGCGGGTCGAACCCGGCGAGCGTCTCCTCTTCGGCGGCCAGCCGGTCGCCGTCTTCCCGCAGCGCAACCAGCTGCCGGCTGAGCTCCTCGCGGCGCCGGTCGACCTCGGCGAGCCGGCCGCGCACGAGGTGGGCCAGCGATACCTGCGGGTTACTGGCTATCTCGGCCAAATGCGGGGTACCGACCCGGACGAGGTCACCCGCGGCGTGGCCGCGGTGGCGCAACACCCCAGCAAGCGCATTATCGACGGCGATGTTCGTCGACGAAACGAGCAGGACCCGTTTGCCTGCCCGAGCAAGGGTGTTGATGGCCTCGCTGAGTACACGCGTCTTGCCCGTCCCCGGCGGCCCCCACACCAGTCGCACGCCAGGGCTCAGGCACGACGTGTACGCCTCGCACTGAGCGGGCGAAAACCCGTTCACCGAAGAGATCGTGGTTGGCCGCGGGGTCAACCGCCCGGCGGCCAGCTCGTGGGCCAACCCCGAGTCGCCAACGGCGCGTAACCCGTCGCGCAGCTGAGTGACGAGAAACCCCTCCGGTCGGCGGTTCTGCCACAGAAACGCCTCGGGCAGATCCACGAACTCTGCCACCCGTACCCGCAGCAGCCGGCCATCCTGAACTACCTCCAGCGGCGTGAACCCCTCGCCAGGGCCGGGCTCCGAGGCCCCGGCGAGGCGCACATCGTCGATCTGGTCCGGGTCGATCCGCTGGTCACGGACATCCACCGCATACCAGCCCGACGCGGACTCCCGACGGGCCCGACCGATGAGCTTCAGTTTCGGCCGCCCACCCCGCTCCGCGCGACCACTGCCGCCGACGACATCGATCCAGCGCTCGACTGCCGTACAGACCTCGTCACGCCAGTCCGGCACTACGAGCCCCCTGAGGATGTCCGGCCTCATGTCGCGCACAGGATATCGTCGATCACAAAAAGTGAGAGAGCCTTGTCACATTCCCGTCATTCGCGCTCCGCTGTCCGGTCCAACCTGAGTTTGGTCATCGAGTTGTCGCAATCCCCGCCGGGTGGTGGGAGATCGTCGGCCGGACAGCTAGACCCGGGAGTTCATCGCGGCTGCAATCCAGGCGCTACACCGCTTCCATGGCCATCACCCTGAATTCGGGGGCTCGGCTCTCCCTCTGCCCCACCCCAACGGGCGAGACCTCTAACGACGCCGCAGGCTTCGCTTGATGCTACGGACCGCTCAGTCGCTCCCCCTGAAGGGCTTTCGACGCTGGGCTTCGACCCGACCCGTTTTCAGACCGAGCCGCCAGCCTGCTACCGGGCCTCCTGGCAGCTACCCGGACCGGACTCACACCGGCAACCGACGACGAGCTTACGACCAAGGTCAACTACACCAGTTCACCTTCGGTCCGCTGGACGCACGAAATCCCGAGGCTAATGCGCGCCCGCTTTGCGACGGCTGCCCTTGCGCCTGCACGAAGGCGCTGGCTCACGCCGATCGTCGCACCGTTCGATGGACGGGCGCGACGACAATCGTGCGCATCATCACGAAGGGCATTCAATGCGATATTTACTCCAACGGTCCATTGGAATCGCCACGACGCTGGCGGTCTCGGCAGCACTCACGCTGGTGGCAGTCCTCATGCCGGCGGCACCGGCACACGCGGCGGCGGGGCCAGGCTCCGGCTGGTCCGGATCGTGGAAGTACTACACCTCGCGCGCGATCGAGTACTCCGGCACGCTGCCCGGGGTGAGGCTCTCCGGGATTCTCACCGACAGCAGCGGTAGCCGCCGATCGTTCGGAAACATCCAGGACACCGCAGACGACGGCCGGTGTGCTCGGGCCTGGGTGTTCGTTGCAGGTCAAGGCATCATCTCGGAGACCACGACCTGCGGAAACGGAACGTGGCGGGACTTCACAACCAGCGCCTTCTCCACGGAGGTCTTCCTGTTCGTGCAACTCCTGCTGCCCAACGGTGGAGGGGCCGAGAAGAATTTCATCATCCACATTCCCAGCTCGACCGCCGACCCCGACCTGCGCACCGTCGGCACCGGCGCAAGCTGGTCCTACTACACCGATACCGCGTTTCAGTACCAGGTTGTCCGGCCCGGTGTCAAGGTCACCGGGCACGGCGAAAACCTGTCGGACGGTCTACGGTCGTCGCTGAACGTGGTGCAGAAGACGGTCACCACCGACGGCTGCGCCCTGGGTCGGGTGTCGGCCACTACCGGAAACACGATTCTGGCCGCGGCGTGTGACTCAACCACTGCCTCGTTCAACTCGCTGCGGAGCTCGTTGGGCGGCCAGTTGACCGTCGAAGGTTGCTTCTACGCGACGAGCGGCCCGAGGTGCACGCCGCTCTACATCCCAGAGCCGGTGTAGCGGCGAGCGTTGCGGCAACGCGTTGCCGGTGGCCCCCCATGCCACCGGCAACGCCAATGTCGAGGTGCAGGCGAACATCGATCACGCACCGCAGCTCCACAACACACCGACCACCCGTGCGCGCTGATGTCCTGACATCGACTGCCCAACACCGGACGCCGTACGACACACCCAATGAGGGGGCGCGGCAGCCGCCATCATTGTTACGCGCGGCCGAAGGTCAGCCTCGTCCCGGATCGTGCCGACGAGTTCCTCAGCGATGTCCTCCAGGGTGATGATCCCGGCGAACCCTCCGAACTCGTTGATCACACAGGCCAGCTGGCGACGCTCGGCGCGCATCCGCTCCAATATGGCCGGCTGCCTCGCCGAGGCGGGCCCGTCATCCGCACCCTCAGCCTCGCCGGGTTCGGCCTGTCCACCACGGCCGGCGGCGTCCTCGGCCTCCTCGTCGTCCACGCCGACCAGCGCCTCGGCGTCGGAGCCGACGACCATCGCATCGGCCCGCTCTACTCTGCCCGCCGCCGCCGCAGTGCTCTCCGCCGCGCTGCTGCCGACGATAAGCCGCGCCCTGGGTGTCGGGCGGTTTTCGCTCGCCGGTTACCTATCCTTCGCCGGCGCGGTCACGGCGCTCGCGGCCACCACCCACTACCCCGCCGCAGTGCCGCTGTGGCTGGCGTGGAACTTCGCCAGCGCAGCCGCCATCGTCAACGGCATCACCGTGCGACAGCAGCTCACCGCGGATCACCGGCAGGGGCGGGTCAACACCACCGGCCGCATGATCGCCTGGGGAGGCACACCGTTCGGCGCCCTGCTCGGCGGCATCATCGCCGGCACCCACGGCGTCGCCACCGCGTACCTCTGCCTCACCATCCCCACTGGACTGGCGGTTCTCCTGCTGTTCGCCTCATCCGTACCGCGAGTGAAGACATCCGCGGGAGCGTCATGAAAGCCGAAGTTGATGCGCCTTCCCTCGGCACACCATGCCGCCCCGTGCCGCCGACGTCGCTTCCTGCCGCACCGTGTGGCGCCGCCACGACCATGCCCTACCCAGCCATGCACCGACCGGCGTCCGACGGCATCTGGGGCAGTGACCACTTCGGGGTGCTGGCCGACCGGGCCGCCCACCCCTACCGGGACAGTTCGGGAGACGCCCCGGTAGGGAGTGAGCCGGCGGTGAAGTGAACCGACGGGCGGTCAGTCTCGGGCGATCCGGGTACGCAGCATCAGGCGCTTGTGGCCCGAGCCGGAGGCGTCCTCGAACGCGGTCCGGCCGTGCAGCAGGGTGCGGTTGTTGATGAAGATCAGTTCGCCGGGTTCCAGCCGGAGCCGCTGCTGCAGCCCAGGCTCGTCGAGCAGGGCGTCCAGCGCGTCCAGTGCGGTGACCTGCTGCTCGGTGAGGTCGGGGACATGGTCATGTCGGTGACCGATGTCGATGTACTCGCGCAGGTAGTACATCCGCGGCCCCGCCGGGTCGACCTCCAGCACCGGGCGCCGGACGGTGGGTTCGTCCGCGGTTTCGTCGCGTCGGTCGAAGTGGAAGTCCTGGCGCAACTGCCCGAGCGCCTCGGCAGGCAGACGTTTGAGCAGGTCGGAGACGCTGACCAGGCACAGGTCCCCACCGACTGGCGCCTGGTGCACGCAGTACAGGGCGAAGCAGTCCGGCACCGGCGCCGGTTTGTGCGGGGCGTCGGTGTGGAGGCTGCCGCCCTGGCGGGAGTCGGAGTAGCGGCCAGTGCCGCCCTCCCCCAGGCGCACCCCACGGTCGGTGACCTCGCGTAGCAGGGTTCCATGGCCGTCCTAGGGCAGCAGCCGGCCGAGGGCGGCACTCGCGTCGAGGACGAACTGCCGGGTCTGTTCGGCGGAGCCGAAGGTCAGCCCGGTGAGTCGGAAGTAGCCGGGTGACCGGTCCAGGTGCGCGCTGGCCAACTCCCGCAGCCGGCGTACGGCCTCGTCGTCCAGCGCGGTGAGCGAGTCACCGGGGTGGGTCGCGTAGGTGGTCGGTGTCCTCATCTCGTCACCTCCTCAGTGCAGGTTTGCCAGCCGGCCGCGGGAGGGCATCCCTGGCAACGCCAGCATGGTCGTGCCGGTGGTGAACCAGATTTCATCCAAAGACGGCGGCAAGCTCGCGCAGCTGGACAACGTCACGGACCCAACCTTCGATACCTGCTTCGCAAACACGCGCTTTACCAGCACCGCATACGTCGATCGAGGCGACGCGCTCTGCTACACCGGCCGAAGGTACGTCGCCACAGTGAAGATCACCGACAAGGTCATCGCAGTAACCGGCGAACACCTCGCCCTTACATCACCGTCTGGAAATCCCCATGATCATCAATCGCTTGATGGCTGTTTCCGATCAATTGTTGACCGGTCCGGTCGTCGCCAGCAAGCCATGTTGACCGAGCCTACTTCGGCCCCTACGGTCAACGCATGCATACCTGTTTCCAGCAGGTATGCTGGGCGTGGGGGTTCAAGTCCCCCCTCGGACACCAGTGTGTCGCATCCATGCGACGTTTTCCGTGTCGTTGTTGGCGTGCCTTTGAGCACCGTTTCGTGTCATGGATGCGCGCTTCGGCACGCTCTGTGACCGCTGCGGGGTGGTCCTCGTGAGAGGCGCCCCGGTCTCCCCGGTGATCCCGGGCTCTGGTGGATCGCCGGCGCACGGCCGATCACCGTCGGAGGTCGCGCAGGTTCTCCCGCTACCGCGCCTCGCCGCCGGCGTGCGGACGGGCGCGGCGGTGTACGGGCTGGCCACGATCGATTACCACGGTCGGATCGCTGGCCGGGTGGTGACCGGCGCGGTGGGCTGGTCGGCGGGCACCCGGCTGAGCATCCGCGAGGACGGCGGTCTGATCATCCTGGTGGCCGATCGGCACGGGGTGTTCGCCCTGACGCGGTCAGGCCATCTGCATCTGCCGGTCGGGGTCCGCCGGTGGTGCGCGCTGGTGGCCGGTGATCGGGTCCTGCTGGTCGCTGAGCCGGCACAGGACACCGTGGTCGTGTATCCGCCGGCTGCGCTGGACGCGATGGTGCGGCAGTTCCGTGACGTCACGACGGGTGGTGCGTCGTGAGTACCTGGACGTACCGACCGGCGGGCACAGTCGAATTGGAGGCGGCCCGCCTGCTGCTGGACCGGATGGGCGTGTCGCTGGCCGACCTCACCGCAGCCGCGGGCTCGGGCGGCCGACCGGCGCCGACGTTCGGCGAGTACGTGCCGACGGTGTCGGCCGCCGTCAGTGCGGCCACTCGTCGGGTCTACGGCTCGTACTGGAACAAGGTCGTCGCGCAGTGGGGTCAGCGACGCATCGACGAGCCGACGACCTCTGACATCGAGGCCCTGGTCGAGCACGTCAAGACTCATGTGGTCCCGCGCCGCAACGCCCGCGGTGGGCGCAGCGCCGCGGAACACCTGGTGGCCGCGCTGCGCTGCCTTTACCGGCACGCCGTCGCGGACAAGCTGATCGCCCCGGGCGACAACCCGGCCGCCATGGTGGCCAAGCCGCGGCGGTTGCCGAGCACCCGGCAGGCCGTGCGGGACGTCGGGCTGGCCGAGATCAACCGGGTGGCGGCGAGCACCGGCAACGACCCTGCGCTGGACGCGCTGCTGCTACGGCTGCATACCGAGACCGCGTGCCGGCGGGCCGGCGCGTTGGCCCTGCGTCCCATCGACCTCGACCCGGACCAGTGTCTGGTCCGGTTGCGGGAGAAGGGCGGCACGGTCCGATCGCAGCCTGTGTCGCCGACGTTGATGGCCAGTCTGCTCGACCATGCCCGGGAACGTCACGCGCCGCCGGCCGGGCAGCTGCTGCGCTACCGCAACGGGCGCCCGATCACGTCCCGCCGCTACGACCACCTCTGGGCACGCATCGGCGAGCACCTGCCCTGGGTCGCGGCGCAACAGATCAGCACCCACTGGCTTCGGCACACCACGCTGACCTGGGTCGAGCGCAACTTCGGCTACGGCGTGGCCCGCGCCTACGCCGGTCACACCGACAGCTGCGGCGACGCCTCGACCACCACGTACATCCGCGCCAGCGTTCAAGAGGTCGCCCGGGCCCTCGCCGCGCTGGTCGGCGAGCCACACCCATTGGCTAATTGAGCGCGGCTCGCTCCCGCCGCGACCAGCGATCGCGGCGGGAGCCGAGCCCCGCGGGTCTGCCCGAGTCGGCGCGACAATCACCATCGACGCCGGACGCCCGTCATTAGTAACCGGGTGCGAGGTGGCCCGATTCTCGCGATCTCGGTCCAGGCCCGCTGGAGCAGTGCGCTCCGGCCGTGGCCGGTGACCGGCACTCGTATTCCCGACGTCGTCAATCCTGGCGGTTGGTGGGGCCGTCGAGAAGGGGATGCGCTTCACCGGTGAGCGCCGCCAGGGCCCGGGCGACTTCGTGGAGGTCCGCGCGGATGTAGGTCGTGGTCGTTCCGGCGTCGCCGCGTCCGTTGTGGCCGGCGTAGGCGCGGGCCACGCCGTAGCCGAAGTTGCGCTCGACCCAGGTCAGCGTGGTGTGCCGTAGCCAGTGGGTGCTGACCTGCTGAGCGGCCACCCATGGCAGGTGTTTACCGATCCGTGCCCAGAGGCGGTCGTAGCGGCGCGTGGTGAGTGGCTTACCAGTGCGGTAGCGCAGGATCTGGCCATTCGGTGTCGCGTCGCCGCGTTCCTCGACATGCAGTAGCAACTGTGTCATGAGCGTCGGTGAGACCGGCTGCCAGCGCGTGGTTTCGCCCTTTTCCCGTAGCCGCACGAGGCACTGCTCGGCGTCGAGGTCGCAGCGGCGCAGCGCGAGCGCCCCACCGCGCCGGCAGGCCGTCTCGGTGTGCAGGCGCAGCAGCAGGGTGTCGAGGTCCGGGTCGTTGCCCGTGGTGGCGGCGATGTCGTTGATCTGCGCGAGGTGCCGGTCCGGAATTGCCCGACGGGTGCTGGCCAGGCGGCGTGGTTTGGCCACTTTGGTGGCCGGGTTGTCGGCCGCGGCGATGAAGCCGTCAGCGACGGCGTGCCGGTACAGGCATCGGAAGGCGGAGATGACGTGTTCGGCCGCCGTACGACCACCGCGGCTGTTGCGCCGCTGGACGACCTGGCCCCGCATCCGCAACACGAATTGTTTGATCTCCAAAGGGGTTGGCTCGTCGAGGCGCCGGCCGCCCCAATCCTCACGGATACGCTGCCAGTACGTGGCGTACACCCGGCGGGTTCCCGGCGCGACCGCCTGCGACACCTGGTCGATGTACGCGTCGAAGGTGGGCGCGATGCTCTGCCGTGTCGATGGTTCGGCCAGCAGTTGCTCCGGCGTGACGCCAAGGCGCGCGAGCAGCAACCGGGCCGCACGTATCTCGACTCCCGCCTGCTCCTCGGCAGCACTCATGGCGTCGCCTCGTTCGTCGCGTCGCCGAACCAGGCCAGCATCATGTAGTCAAGGGCAACCACGGGACACACGAGCACGAGCGCCGCGTCCGGCCAGGCGGCGACAAGCAGGCGGTCACCCGCGTGGAGCCGTAACGCGCGCCGGAACGCCGCCGGCAGCCAGAGATGCCCCTGCCGATTGACGCGGCCCAGCGGGCGTAGGCCATCGCGCATGATCATGACAGCCCCCGGGACCGACGTGATCCCGACCAGCTCCCCTGGCACCCACCCCACGGCACGAACCGGTGAACGGTCGGCCAGCCGGCCACGGCCATCAACCGAGGTGATGACGTAGTGCGTCGAGCTGCGTCCGAACGACGAGGTCATCCGCGCGAGCGGCAACCCTCCACGCACCAACCCAGCCTGATGCCATGACGTCACGCCGTCGAGCAGCTGTCTGGTCAACTGGTTCGCTGGCGCGACCGGTGAGCGGAAGACCTTGGTCAGGTCACCCGCTCTAGTCGGCTGGCCGTGAGTGGTCATCAGGATCGCCACCACGCCGGCGCCGACGGCGCCTGGTAGACGAGCACGTCGTCCTGCCCGACCGGCCACAGCGTGGCCACCGCACCACTGTGTGGTTCGCCGCTTGGGCGCAGCGCGGATTCCAACGGCCTCACGCTGATGTTCATCCAGGCGGGCGTGGCCGCACAGGTCCCCACCGGGTTTGGGGGGAGGCCGCTGGTGGTGCGGTGCCGGCTGGAATTTGGCTCACGCATCGTCGGCCACCTCCGCGGCGAGGACGAGCAAGTCGGTGTGCGCGGTCGTCCGCGACGCGGCGGCCACGTCGACCGCCGCGTGATCGCTCAGAGCCCGTTCGCGACCGGAGGGTGGTGGTGGTCGCCGGTACGTCGGTGTGGCCGTGGGTGCGTCCGAGGGCAGAACGGCGACGTGGTCGACGATGTACAGGCCGGCGGTGCTGGCTGCGCCACTGAGGGAACTGAGATGGGCGATGCGGCGGTTGGGTTCGCCGGAGACGGCGACGACCAGGTAGCCGGCGTTGCGGAGCAGGACCCGGCAGGCGAAGAACAACCAGTGTGGCTGGATCGCATCGCACGGCCAACGGAGCAGCATCAGGTCGATGTAGCCTGCGGCGTGTCCCAGCGTGGCCAGGTGGTGGGCACCGCCGAGGGCGTGATGGCTGCGTCCGGTCCGTGCTGCGGTCGCAGCGAACGCGGCGTCGTCGTCGACGTCGATGACGACATCGCCGGTCGCGGTGTATCCGTCGATGATGATCCGAGCGATTTGTGGCGACAGCCCACCGTCGGGGGTGGGCGGTCCCCATACCAGCCAGGGCAGCGGGTCGCCGGGAATCGCGAGGTGGTCAGCGGGGTCGCCGCCCGCGGATGGTGCGGGTTCGTGAATGTCGGTCATGGCGAGGTTCGGCTCCAGCGCCAGCCCGGTCACGCATGCAGTACAGAAATGCCGCCGCAACGGCTCACATATGACCGGCGCCAGCAGCGTGTGATTCAGTGTGGGTTCACCATGCCGTGTGAGATCGAATGAAGCGCCCCTGGTCTTGTGATGTCCCAAGACCAGGGGCGCTTTTCTACGTTTCAGACGTGCGTGGGGTCTGTGCTACAGCAGTTCAGGCGGCCAGGACTTCCCGCAGGCGCCGGGTGGACACGCCCAGACGGTTCGCCACCTCGTTGCGGCTCAGGTGCGGCTCCGCGGCCATGATCATATGTGCGAGTTGCCGGGTCGCCGCTGTCGGCCGACGCACGGCCGCGGGGGCGGCGGCTCGATCTGTCCGGGCCCGATCCACCGCCGCACCGGCCGTTCCGCTCCCAAGCCCGGGTCCGCCCGGGGCGGCGCCGGCGACAAAGCGGTCCCGGCGACCCGCAACTTCCGCCGTCGAGGCGCGGGCCACTAGTTCCGCCGGACCCACACCTTCCGCCGCCGAAGCGCGGGGCACAGGTTCCGCCAGCGGCGGAAGTTCGATCGGTGCAGCGGCTCGGGGTTCCGCCGGTGGCGGAAGTTGCGCCAGCGGGCCGTGGCCGGACATGTCGGCCACCGCTGATTGCGCGGCTGACCACCGCGATGTCTGGATGCCGGGCCGGCGCTGCGCCGAAACCGGACGCTGGCGGGCCGACTCCAGGCCTGTGTCCAACGCTTCCGAGGATGTCCCGGCCACGTGCTGACGGCGGTGCGCCTCCGGGTGACTGGCCGGTGGTGACAGGGGTGCGGTCGTCGCGGGTGTGGGGGGACGGCGGCGAGCGAGCGGAACCTCGGCGTCAGTTCCAGCGTGCGGCGCAACGTCCGCCTGAGCGGGCGGCGGAACTTCACGGTGCGGCGGAGCCTCGGCGCGAGCTGCAACCGCCGCAGGAACTTGCGCCTCCACCGGCGGAACTTCCGCATTGATTGGCGGCGGAACTTCGCGGATCGGCGGACGTTGCGCCGAAGGCGGACGCTGGTGCGCGGTGTCGGGTGGTTGCGTCGGCGATGGGGCGGCGGGGGGCCGGGCGAGCATCTCGACGACGAGGAGTAGCGCGACGGCGGGCCAGGCGGCGATGACGCGGGCGCCGAGGGTCGGGTGTGCGGCGGCGATGTTCGCCGCGATGGAGGCGATGACGCCAGCGGTGAAGGCGATCCGGGCCATGGGTCGGACCCGGTGCCCGCGGCGTTTGTCGTCGACCATGACGATGGTGGAGACGATGAGCATCCCGTCGACACTGAACGGCAGAGCCCAGGCCACCTCGGCTCGTTCACCGTGGCGTACGGCGAGGTGGACCATGTGGGAGTACGAGGACCAGGCTGCGATCGCGGCGACCCCGCCGGACGAGACGTTGCGTATCAGGGTGTGTGCGCCGCCAACCATCAGGTGCCTCCGTGCCGCATTGGTGTGAGCGTTGATGACGCGGGCGGTGACTTCGGCCGGGCTGCGGGCCGCGACGCGAACTCACACGGTCCGCCAAGGTCAACGTATGCGCGGCTGCGTGAGCGCGAAGGAGTTGATCTACTCACACGGACTCACACGGACTCACAGGGCGGTGCGCGGGGCGACTCGCGCACACTCGGGCGGGACAGCAGCAGCGAAGATCGACCTGGGTCCGGGCCAGTTGTCGGGATGGCCTCGCCGCACTGGCAGGCGGTCAGCTCAGGTGCGCGTTGCGTTTCCCGATTCGTGCCTGACACGGGTTCACATGGGCCAACAGCCATTTCACCTGGGGTTGTGAGGCACGTCGTGGGTTGGGCGGCCACTGCGGTGGCGTAGCTGGCCGTCGCCCACTTGGTGCGGTGCGACCCGGTTGAGCTGCTCGGATGTGGCTCGTCGGGTGCTGGGCGCCCCACCTGGGCGCCGAGGGCATGTGAGCGCGCTGTGACAGCGGTCTTGCGTTGATGGGGCTTCCCGCCCGCGCGCCACAGCGCGGACCTGTCCGTTAGGAGCCCGCTGAGATGCCCCGTTCACGTGCGCTGTACTCGTCGTCGGCGTTGAAGGTCGCGCAGCTCATCTTCACCAACAGCGCGTCGGAACCCACCACGTTGGTCCTGGACGGCGCGGCGTTCGGCGACGAGCTGCCCGCCGGGCCGTTGTTGCTGCTGCCGTTGCGGCAGTTGCTGCTACGCCCGCAGACCTCCCCGGCGACCCGCGACGCGGTGTGGCGCGAGTTGATCCGCCGGGCACGGGCGGACCGCGACGACCAGAAGAGCTGGCTGGTCGCGGCGATGGCATGGCGATGCCGGGTCTGCGCCGCGCGGTCCGAGATCTGATGGCGAACTTCCGCGGGGACTGTGATGACCTTGAGTCCGCCGTCGCGGAAGGGTTCGTCACGGCCCTGTACAAGACCGACCTTGACGACCACGCGTTGTGCGCCCGACTGATCGACGGGGGTCGTAAGGCCGGCGCGAAGCAGGTGTTCAAAGACGCCGACCTCGACGGTGCGGCGTGGTCGCCATTCGCATCGCGGGCGCCGCAGCCGCCGTGGGGCCACCCGGATTTCGTGCTCGTCGCCGCGGTCGGCGCTGGGGTGCTGACGCTGGACGAGGCGCGGCTGATCGGCGTGACCCGGCTGGAGCATGTCCCGGTCAAGGACTACGCCGACTGGCTCGGCGAGCGCCCCAACACGGTCGTGGCCCGCCGCCTGCGGGCGGAAAACCGCCTGACGGCGGCCATCACCGCGGGTGAAATGCCCCGAGTTGTATTGGATGCAAGATTCGCCGGTGACAGAGATGTGGAAGCGCGGCGGAATGGTGTCGCCAGCTTGCCACCGCGGCGGCGCGGGGTGGCGGCGCGGGGTGGCGGCGCGGCGCGCCGTCTGACCTGCAGTTACACCGTCGGTGAGCTGTCTGATGCAAAACCGGACCCGACACCGCCACCCGCCACGAACTCGGCGTCCTCATCGCCCGCCGCGACGGCCTCGACGAAGCGAACCTGCCAACTGGCCGCCGCGCCCGGACCGGCCTACCAGGCGCCCTCGACGTGCGCCTGGCCTGCACCATGACCCAGTCACGGCTGACTACCCGGCTGCGGGGCGCACGCGAGTTCCTTCCCGTCACGCTGGATCATGCGGACCGGAACGTCTGACGCGGTGACCGGGACCGACCTTGATCGGCTGATCCCTGATCCGCCATGCATGCCATGCCAGAGATTGACCGGCAGAACCCAGCCGAGCGGTGGCACCTTGGCGCCGCGGGCCGAAGCGCCGCCCGCGCACTCCGGCCGCTGCTAGCCCTTCCGGCCCCTCGTTGAGCTCGGTCGGGTCGCCAACCAGCGAGTACGGTCACTCGACGGGCTCGCCTACCTCAGCACGCTGTGGACTTCGTACGGCGGATCCGGGAACCGCTGGTCGCAGGCGTCGCAGAGCGTCAGCTCCACCGTCCGCCATTCACGCAGCCGCGCGACCGCGCCGCACCACTCGCACACCGACTCCGAGCGAGCGCTGGACTCCTCGGTAATCGCGTCCAACTCGACAGCCTCATCCGCTGACCACCGCCGCTCGCCCTCAACCCATCGGCCAGGGAAAGCTTGATACGACAACACGCCGTACTTCTGCTTGATCGCAAGTAGCTCGTACTCCGGGAACGCCGCCACGAGCCGCTCGTGACACTCCGCGACCAACGATCGCCATCCCTCGCCGACCCATGCCACCTCAAAGTCGCCGCCGCGACCATGCCGCCGCAGGCGAGTCATCAGCTCGGCGCTACTGGCCGGATCAAGACACCACACGAACCCAGACTGCCAGACCGGCTTTCGCCACCTTCTGATACCGCGCGTTCCCAGTGACCTGGAATGCCGCACTGACCTGGTCACCGCGATGCAGGCAGCGTGAACCCGGTGTTGGCCGGTGTGAGCCGGCGTGAGCCGGTCGGCGCGTCACTTTGGGGCTCACACGACAGCACTTCCCGGTTGCGGGATCACCCGGAGCCATCGGGCTTCCCGTATCGCCTGCGGGAGCGCGGACCGGCCAGATTCGGTCACGCATGCCACGACAACCGCACCGGACGGAAGGGAGAACGGCTCCCACGCCGCCTTCCGCGGGCGATCCCCATTCGCCCTCGCGACCCCTTCGGGTCGCGACCCGTGGAGGTGAGCTCCGATGCACCACACCCGCAAACGCCTCGTCCGTGCCTCGGCCTGGACCGCGACAGCCGTGACCATCGCCGTCGCGACCGGGTCGCCGGCCTACGCAGCCCCGGACCCGGGCACCGCCCGGCTCAACGCGATCCTCGACAACGCCACCGGGTGGCTGGTCGGCATCCTCGCCGCCCTGGCCACGCTGTTCCTGACCATCGGCGGGGTCCGCTACGTCATGGCCGGCGGCGACCCCGGTGAGGTCGAGAAGGCCAAGGGTTCCTTCAAGTCGGCGGTCCTGGGCTACGCCCTCGCCGCGCTCGCCCCGATCGTCGTGATGATCGTCAAGGGAATCCTCGGGATCGCGTGATGTCCGGCTGGATCGAAGACCTCCTCGCCACGATGATCGACGGTGTCCTCAACTGGCTCACGTCCGGCACGATGGCGGCGCTGAACTGGGTGTTGGGGCTGCTATCTGAGACGGTGTTCACCAGCCCGGACGTCACCGCCCTGCCCCAGGTCGGGTACATGTCGGACCGGGCGCTGCTGGCGGCCAACGCGAGCCTGGCGCTGATCGTCACCGTCGTCGGGTTCCTCGCGATGACGCACGGCACGGTGCAGAACCGGCACTCCCTCAAGGAACTCCTGCCGCGGATGCTGATCGGGTTCGTCGCGGCGAACCTGTCCACCCCGATCCTGACCACCTCCATCACCGGCGCGAACGCGTTGACCGCGGGGCTGGCCGGAGGGCAGTTCACCTCGCAGGACTCGTTCAACCAGATCAAGCGGGTCATCGCCGGCGTGTCGAGCAGCCCGGAGCAGTTCGTCGTCGCACTCATCCTGCAATTGCTGGTCGTGTGGCTGCTCGTGCTACTCGTGATCACCTGGCTGGGGCGCCTCGCGGTGCTGCTGGTGGTCGGTGCGACCGCGCCAGTGGCGTTGCTGTGCCACAGCCTGCCGCAGACCGACCCGGTGGCCCGGGTGTGGTGGCGCACCCTGGGTGGCTGCCTCGCGATCCAGATTCTGCAGGCGGTCACCCTGCACATGGCGGTCGCGACGTTACTGAGCAGCGACGCGGCCCTGCCCGCCCTCGGCCTGCCGAAGGATCCGACCGGCCTGTTCAACCTCCTCGTCACGTGCCTGCTGCTGTGGCTGGTGATCCGGATCCCGCGGTGGGTCGCGCGGACGTTCGGCGGCAACGCCGGGCGCGGCGGCAGCATGCTCGGCTCCATCGTGCGGCTCGTGGTCGTGCAGCAGGTCCTGGGCGCGATGGGCCTGCGCGGCGGCCGGCGACTCCTCGGCCGTGGACCCGCCGCCGGCGCGCCCGGTATCCGCCCGCCGGCCACCCACTTCCACCAGCACGCCAACACCCACCAGCACGTCCACCTGCACCCGCCTCGCGACGGTCAACGACCTGGGACCGCCCGGTCGGGCGAGGCGGGTTCTCGACAGCCCTGGCCGGAAGGCCGGCCGGCGCGGCCGCACCCGGGGCGCCCACCAGCGGCGTTGGAGGGCCGCCCGGCGGTGCGTTCCCGGAAGCCGCGCCCGGCCATCGGCTCCGCGCCGAGTTCTCGCTGACCACCACATTTCTACGACTGGAGTGACCTCGATGAGCACTGATGAAGCGGTGCAGGCCCACGTGCCTGCCGATCTCGACGCGCCGGACCGGATCCTGTACGGGCTCACCGCCCGGCAGGTCGCCATCCTCGCCGCCACCGCGGCGGTGCTGTGGTTGGCGTTCCAAGCACTCACCCCCGCGGTGCCGGCGCCCACGGTGGGCATCGCCGCGGTGCCGGTCGCGGCGATCGCCGCCGCGGTGGCGCTCGGACGCCGCGACGGCATCACCATGGACCGCTGGCTGGTCGCCGCCGTCCGGGCCGGCCGCGCCCCGCGGCGGCTGGTCGCCGCAGCCGGACCGGTGCCCGCGGCGCCCGGGTGGGCGCCGCGGGTGGCCGACGCCGATGTCGCCGCCGGCGCCTTGGCCCCGCTGCGCTTGCCGGCGCGGGCGATCGCCGCGTCCGGTGTCGTCGACGTCGACGACGGACGGGTGGCGTTGACGGCGGTGTCCACGGTCAACGTCGGCTTGCGGACCCCCGGGGAGCAGCACGCCCTGGTGGACGCGACCGGGCGGTGGCTCAACGCGCTGTCCGGGCCGGTGCAGGTCGTCGTGTCCACCAGACGCGTCGACATGCACGCCTACGCCGACGCCGTCGACGACCGCCTCGACGCGATGCCGCACCCAGCCCTGGCCGACGCCGCCGCCGGATACGCCCAGTTCCTGCGCTGGCTCGGCGAGGACCGCGACCCACTCGACCGGCACATCATCGTCGCCCACCACGCCGGCGGCGCGGACCCGACCGTGGCGCGCCGCCGCGCCGAACAGACCGCCCACGCCCTGGCCGGGTTCGGCTCGGGCACCCGCGTGCTGGACGGCGCGCAGGTCACCGATGCCCTGGTCAGCGCATGCGACCCGTGGGACCACGTCGCGCCAGGCCGAGCGACACCCCACGCCACGATCACCGGCGAGCTCCCGGCAGGGCCGTCATGAAGCTCCAGTTGCTACCGCGCCGCGGCCGACGCGATGCCGAACGGACCACGGCCGACGACGGTGTGCTTGCGGTGGCCACCGCGGTCGGCCCGGACAGCGTGGAGGTCAGCACGCGGCAGATCCGGCTCGGGCTGGGTTACGCGGCGACGTTCGCCGTTACCGGCTACCCGGCCGTGGTCGGCATCGCCTGGCTCGAGTCGGTGCTGTCCTGGCCCGGGCGCCTCGACGTCGCCATGCACATCCATCCGATCACCAACACGACGGCGGCCGGGCAGCTACGCCGCAACCGCGCCAAACTCGAATCCACCCGCCGGATCGACGCCGACAAGGGCAAACTCGGTGATCCGAGCGTCGACGCCGCCGCGCAGGACGCCGCCGACCTGGCCAACCGGATCGCCCGCGGCGAGGCCAAGTTGTTCGCCGCCGGCATCTACATCACGGTGCACGCCGCCACCGCCGACGCCCTCATCGAGGCGTGCGAGCAGGTCCGCGCCGCCGCCGCGTCGATGCTCATCGACGTGCACCCAGTCACCCATCGCCACCTGCAGGGCTGGACCACCACCCTGCCGCTGGGCGTGGACAGCCTCCGCATGCACCGCACCCTCGACACCCACGCCCTGGCCGCGGCGTTCCCGTTCGGCTCCCCGGACCTGCCCGCCCCGCTGCCCGGTGACCCGCCCGCCTCAGGCGGAATTCTTTACGGCTTGAACGTCGCCTCACCGGGCGTAGTGGTGTGGGACCGCTGGTCGCAGGACAACCACAACTCCGTTCTGCTCGCCCGCTCCGGTGCCGGCAAGTCGTACCTCACCAAACTCGAGGTGCTGCGCAACCTCTACCAGGGCGTACACGTCGCAGTTGTCGACCCCGAAGACGAATACGTACGCCTCGCCGAACGCGTCGGCGGGACCGTCGTGCAACTCGGCGCACCCGGCGTGCGGCTCAACCCGCTCGACATCCCCACCGGCAACCGCGACCTCGACACGTTTTCCCGTCGGTGCCGTTTCCTGCACACCGTCGTCGCGGTCCTTGCCGGCACCGCCGGCACGACCCTGCCGCCGGAGGAGACGGCGGCCCTGGACACCGCGGTCATCGCTACCTACAACAACGCCGGGATCAACAGCGACTCCGGCACCTGGAACCTCCCGGCGCCGCTGCTGCGCGACCTGCACGCCACGCTCGCGGCCGACCCCGACCCGGCCGCGCAGCGCCTGGCCGCCCGCCTCGCGCCCTGGACCGTCGGGTCGTTCAGGTCCCTGTTCGACGGGCCCACCACGTCGCGGCCCGACGGGCACCTCGTTGTCTGGTCGCTGCGGCACCTCACCGACGAGGTCAAGACGATCGGGACGCTGCTGGCGCTGGATCACATCTGGCGAACCATCGACGCACCGGCCAGCACCCGCAGCGGCCGGCCCCGCACCCCACGGCGCCGCCTCGTCGTCGTGGACGAGGCGTGGCTCATGCTGCGCAACGGCGTCGCCGCCACCTGGATGTTCAAGATGGCCAAAGCCGCCCGCAAACGCCACGCCGGCCTCGCGGTCATCACCCAGGACGCCGCGGACGTGCTCGGCACCCATCTCGGCCGGGCGGTCGTCGCCAACGCCGCCACCCAGGTCCTGATGCGCCAAGCACCACAGGCCATCGACGCCATCGTCGACGCGTTCAACCTCACCGACACCGAACGCCACGGGCTGCTCTCCGCGCGCCGCGGCGAAGCGCTCCTCGTCGCGGGCGCACATCGGGTCCGCTTCGAGGTCGTCGCCGACACCGACGAGCACGACCTCGCCCTGACCGAGACACCGGCCACCGCACCGCCGCAGGGCGCGGTGACGCACCTACCCGGCGACCCCGATAACGACGCCCTGTTCTGACCTCGATCCCTCGGGCCCAGGCCCACCGGCCCGCCCTCGCACGCCCCGGCACTCACCCGCTCACCCCGAGAAGGCCCCGTATGTTCACCGTCCCATCCGCACCCGCACCGATCCCGGCTCCTGGACTGCGCCCGCCGCCCGGCCACGGCGCCGCGCTGGCGAACCTCTGGGCCTGGGCCTCGCACCGGCCTTGGCTCGCCCTGATCGCCATCACCGTCCTGCTCTGCTGGGCCGTCGCCACGTCGCTGGTGCTGCGATGGCGCCACGCCAGGCTCACCCGCGACGCCCAGCAGGTCACCATCACCACCCCACCTGAGGTCGACGAGGCGGGCGCCGCGCAGTTCTGGCGCACCGTGTACGGGACGCTGCACCGAACCGCCGCGCAGCGGCTGCTCCACGGCACCCCGCACCTGGCATACGAGTACCGGTGGGCCGGCCGCGCGCTGACCGTCGTGATCTGGGTGCCCGGCACCGTGGCCGTGCGGGCCGTCGCCGCCGCCGCCCGCGCCGCGTGGCCGGCATCCACCGTCACCATCGACAACGCCACCGCCCCGATTCCGATCGACGGACCCACCGCCGAGGTCGGTGGGGCGTTGCTGCCGGTGAAGGCGGAGGCGTACCCGCTGCGCGCCGAGCACGACACCGACCCGCTCCGCCAGGTCGTCGGCGCCGGCACCGGCCTACGCCACCACGAACACGCCTGCATCCAGATCCTGGCCCGGCCCGCCGCACCCCGGCGCCTCGCCCGGATGCGCCGCGCCACCGGGCAGCTGCGCGACCCCAGCGCGCACGGCGCCCTCGACCCGGCCGCGCCGCTGCGGTGGCTGCTCGACCTGGTCACGCCCGGCCCCTCCCCCAGCCGGACCAGCCCCGGCAGCGGTGCCACCAAGCCGGACCCGGCGCGGGAGCGGGACATCCGCTCGGTCATCGACAAGGCCACCGACGGCCCGCACTGGGAAACCGCGATCCGCTACGCCGTCACCACCAGCAGCGACCGCGGGCAGGACAGCCACGACCTGCAGGTGCGGCTGTCCGGGATCGCCGGCGGGCTCGCCGCCGCGTACGCCGTCTACACCGGCCCGAACCGGCTACGCCGTGTCCGCATGCCACACGCCACCGCCACGCTGAGCAGGCGGGCGCTGCGCCGCGGCTTCGTGCTGTCCACACCGGAGCTGACGAGCCTCGCCGGGCTCCCCACCGACGTCGCCGTGCCCGGCCTGGCCCGCGCCCGCGCCAAGGCCGTCCCCGCTCCAGTGCAGGTCCTCACCGGCGGCCGCAACACCATCCCCCTGGGCCGCGCCCAGGTCGGCAACCACGGCATCGCCCTTGCCGTCGCCGACGCCCGCCAACACGCCCACGTCGTCGGCTCCACCGGCTCCGGCAAATCGACCCTGCTCCTCAACGTCATCCTGGCGCACATCAAGGCCGGCCGCGGCGTCGTCGTCATCGACCCAAAAGGCGACCTCGTCACCGACATCCTGGACCGGCTGCCGTTCGACGCCGCCGCCAAAGTCGTGCTGCTGGACCCAGCGCAGGATCCGCCCCCGGCGTTCAACCCGCTGCAGGGCGACGACGACGACCTCGTCGTCGACAACATCGTCTCGATCTTCGGCAAGATCTTCGCCCGCCACTGGGGACCGCGCATCGACGACATCCTGCGTTCCGCGCTACTCACCCTGATGCAACGGGCCAACCCGATGCTCACCATGGTCCCGCCTCTGCTCAATGACAAGCAGCTTCGCGCCGAACTCACCGCGGACCTGCACGACCCGGCCGGGCTCGGCGGCTTCTGGACCTGGTACGACAATCTGCCCGAAGGCATCCGCGCCCAAGCCGTCGGGCCGGTGCTCGCCCGGCTCCGCGCGATGCTCACCCGCCGGTTCGTCCGCCGCGTCGTGGGCCAACCCACGTCGTCGTTCGACATGGCCCAGATCCTCGACGGCGCGATCTTGCTCTGCCGCCTCCCCAAAGGTGTCCTGGGCGACGACACCACCCGTCTACTCGGCTCCTTCGTCGTCGCGTCCGCGTGGCAGGCCGCCACCGCCCGAGCCGGGCGTCCCGAGGACCAACGCCGCGACGCCGTGCTCGTCATCGACGAGTGCCAGAACTTCCTCAACCTGCCGAGATCGATCGACGAGATCTGCGCCGAGGCCCGCGGCTACCACCTTTCACTGATTCTGGCCCACCAAGACCTCACCCAGTTGCCTAGGGAGACCGCGGCGGCGATCAGCGCGAACTGCCGCAACAAGATTGTCTTTAACTGCTCACCGGAGGACGCCCGGGTGCTGGCTCGCCACACCTGGCCCGAACTCGACGAACATGACCTGTCCCACCTGGACCGGTTCACCGCCGCCACCCGCCTCGTCGTCGACGGGGCGGAAACCGCCGCGTTCACCATGCTCACCAACCCGCCACCCGAACCGGAGGGCAAGGCCGACCTGATCCGCGCCGAGGTCGCCCGGCTGACCGCAGAACGGCTACCCAACACCCAGCCGGCCAACGCGCAACGAGCCGGACTGCCCGCCGACATCCCCGCCCCCGGCCAGCGGCACTCCACCCGCGTCAACCGTCGGCGCCCGGAACGGCCGCCACCCGACGGTCCGGACAACGACCAACACCGCAGCGCACATCACGGCTGACACCAGGCCCGGCAGCCGGGCGGGCAATGACCGTAGCAGCGGGGCCGGCCACGTACTGCCGGCCCCGCTGCCGACCCGCCACACCCCAACACCGCAGGAAGGAGCAGCCGATGGCCGAACCGCGCCCACCGCGACATCCCCGTCCCGGGGATACCCCACCGCATGCGACCCGCCTCCGCCGGCCCGTCCTCCGGTCGTCGGCTCCGGCCCATTCCCCGTCGTCCGTCCCGGCGTCCGGCCTGCCGGCGGCCAAGGTCGTCGACGTGCTGCGATCCCTGTCGCATCTCACTGCCCGCGACCTGCTCATCGCCGACTGGCTTGACCAGCACGGTGTGCTCACCACCGCTCAGATCAGCCAGGCCCACTTCAGCAACATCACCACCGCCAGCCACCGCCTGGCCAAACTGCGCGCCATCGGCCTGCTCGACCGGTTCCACCGACCGCTGCCCGGCGGCGGGTTCGGCCCCTGGCACTGGGTCATCGGCGCTCTCGGCGCACAACTCATCGCCGCCGCCCGGGAAACCACCCCACCCACACCCCGCCAACTCGCCCAACGCCACGCGCGCCTCGCCGCCAGCTTGCACCTACCGCACCGCCTGGGCGCCAACCAATTCTTCATCGACCTGCACACCCACGCCCGTCAGACCCCAGGCGCCCGGCTGGTGCGGTGGTGGTCCGAACGCGACACCGCCCGCCGCTACCACCAACGCATCCACCCCGACGGACACGCCCTCTGGCGCACCAACGGCACCACCATCGGGGTGTTCCTGGAGTTCGACACCGGCACCGAAGACCTCACCCGACTGACCCGCAAACTCCACGCCTACGACCAGCTCGCCGCCGACGGCGGCCCCACCTACCCCGTCCTGTTCTGGCTGCACAGCCCCACCCGCGAACAGCACCTCCACGACGTCCTCGACCAGCGCCGCAGAAGTGGCGCCGCCCCAGCCGCCACCGCCGTTCGCGGCGCGCACGGCCCCGCCGAAACTGTGTGGACGCTCGACGGGCACCACCGGCTCACACTGACGCAGTTGCCGTTCCACCACGGCGAACCCGACAGCATGTACAACCCGAACTTGCACGACCCGACCCTTGACCAGGAACTGTGAGAACCCACGCCGCCATGTGAGCGTGCCCGGCAGATCTGACACCGACACACGCGGTCTCACACTCGCGCTCCGACCGGTGCGGTGTGACATCACCGGGCCCTACCGTTGGAAGCTCACCCACACCTCCACACGACGCACCACCCCGCACGCCCGCCCCGCGTTTCGGGCACGCCGGAGTCGCAGAGCCCACCCGCATCCCAGCCGGTCGGCAACGACCACCCGACGTTCACCCCACGCCCCGGCAGACCTGCCACCCGCACATCGCACCACCCGCACATCGCACCACCGGAACTCGCACCATCGATCATTCGTCGCGTCGGACGGGTTCACCACCCGTTCTCCCCACGCCTACCCGGACTCCGGCGCCCCACCGCCCGTTGACGGCGACCCGCACGATCGCGGCCGCGCGTATGCGCGCCGCTGGCAAGGCGTCGTCGAGGGTTCGCGCCCGTGCTCAATTCCCTTGGTTGCCAGAGGGGACGTTCATCACCATGTCCGAAACCGCCGTATCCGCTGTCGTACCGCTTCACCGTCACGTCGGCGCCGAGCACCGCTGACCGCCCCTGCGCAACCCGGCCGGTACGCCCCTGACGACGTACCGGCACCCACCCTGCCCGCCACTGCTGGAAGGACGCCCCCGACGTGACCCTTGTCGACACGCTCTACCCCCATCGCAGCCCAAGTACCGGCCAGACCTGCCTGCTCTGCCCGCGACCAAGCCGCCTCGTCGTGTGCCTGCCCGCCGACACGGCCTACGACGGTCAGCTCAGCGCCCGACTGTCCGCGGCGATCCACCCGCACGTGGCCGTCCCGGCCGGGCGGCTGGATCACCGCCATTTCGCCCTGTGGCGCCGGCCCGACGCCACCGAAGGGTCCCTGCTGATCAACCCGCAGTCCGACCCGGACGTGGCGCTGACATGGTGCGCGGGCGGGCCCATCGGCCTGCTCGACCTGGCCACCACCGCCGGGCACGTTCGCCTGGTCTGCGCCGAGGACGTCACCAACTGGCACACCACCGTCGCCGGCACGCCGTCGGCGCACGCCTGGTGGCGCTACCACGACGACTTCCGCGCCGACCCCGACACCTACCCGCTCGCCGACGCCGTCGCCGACTTCGCAGCCCAACCCCGCATCACCGCCATGGCCGCCCCCACCGGCACCGCGTTCCCCGCCGACATGTACGGCCCCGGCCTCGAAGCGCTGCATGCCGGCGACGACGCGTACGCCGCCTACCAGGAAGGACTGCTGCTCTACGGCGACGGCCTCATCGACCTCAACGGCCAACTCCTACTCCCAGCACCCACCCCCAACCTGGTCGAGCAGACCCTCGCCGAACGCCAGCTCTATCACGACCGGGCCCGGCGTTACCTCACCGCGCTCGACCCGACCGTGCTCCTGGCCGCCGTTCGCTGCTACCGCTGACCACAACCGGCGCGACCGGCTGGTTGGTGAAGCGCCGTCCGCATTGACCCACCATCGCCCTTGACCGGGCACTGGCCCGCGAGCCCGCCAACCGCCTCGCGCTTGCTCCTGTCCTGACTGCCGGCCGCGGTGTGTCGTCCCGGCGCGCTCGACGGGCAGGGCATGGACTCCGACAACCCGAACATCTCTCCGGAGGTAACCAGCCATGATCGACAATCCGCGGAAGGTCGCCCACTTCGTCGGTGTGTACGCGGCGACCATCACCAACGCCCTGCACGTCCACGCCGACCACATGGCCGAAGCCGCTGAGGCGGCCAGGTCCGAGTACGAGCGCGGCCAGCGCGACCCCGCCGTCAAGGCCGAACAGGACGCCACGATGGTCGTCAACAACGGCTACAAGGTCACCGCCGAGATGTTCGAGCAGGAAGCGGGCCGAGCCCGCAAGGTGGCCACCGAGCTGCAAGAGCTGATCGACGGCGACGAGGACTGAGCCGTCCCCGGGGGATGAACCCCCGCCTTGCACTTCGTCCGTGCGACATCATGCCGACCCGGGCCTGAGCGAGGCCGACGTGCGGAGCATCGTTGCCAGCACGTTCGCTGCGCAGCAGACCTGGCGATGACGACACGGCCGTGACGGAGTGTCCCACCACTCCCGCCGACGCGGCGGACCAGCGATGTGCACACCACCACCTGACTCACCTCGTACGGCTCGTGCCACATCAATCAATCCTTCCCATACGACGGCCGGAGCCCGGCCATCACCACGACGCCCCGGGCCCGGTCGTCCGGGTGTGCCGGGACGCCCCACTTTCCCAGTAAGGCAGATCCGCATGCCCGCGACCGATCCCACCGCTCGACACCAGCACCCGACACGCCCGCCTCAGCTCCTGAAAGTCACCATCTACCACAACTACGAAGCCGGGTTCATGCCCTACACCGACGGGCAGCTGCTCACCGCCGTCACCTGCCATTGGCTGGAAACCACCACCAACGGCGATCCGCTGACCGTGGCCGAGTGGGCCTTCCGCACCTTCAACGCCGACCTCGACCTGCTCGAACAACACCGCGCCACCGCGGGCGGCGAAACCACCTTCCTCGCCGCCGCCGTGTACCGGCTACTCGGGCACCGGTCGCTGTCCGTCGGCGACGTCGTCGAAATCCAGACCGGGCCGCACCGCCAATGGCTGGCCTGCGACCGCGTCGGCTGGCGCCCGATCAACGCACCGTCGCGCCTGGCCGGCGCACCGCTCACCGCGGCCACGGTGTACCAGCACCTCACCGACCGGCGGACCGCGCGATGAACGCCGACGACACACCGCCCAACACGGCGGAGCACCCCGTCCGCGTCATGCTCGACGCCGTGCTGGCTTGCCCGGTACCCGACGGCTTCACCAGCGCCTACCGGCAACGCCACAGCGCCAGGTTCAACTACACGGTCCGCGATGTCACCATCAGCCCGGTCGGTCTGGACGTGTCGACCTTCACCTTCGGCGTTTCCGGCGCCTACGCCCACATCGGCGTCAACCACACCAACACCTACACCGTCGGGGTGTTCGCCACCGACGTCGCCTACAACGTGCAAAGCGCCGGCCGCGCGGTCGCCTTCACCTCCGCCGATGACGCCGTCCGGTGCGCACTCGACGAGATCCGCGGCCACCTCCGCCGCCAGCAACGCGGCTGGTAACCCAACGCCTCAGCGTGTGCGCACGCGGTCACAACCGACACCCCCCGCTTTCCTTCCACGCCGTCGCCCGACCACCAGGCGCGCGCCGCGCCCGACCCGGCAGCCGCGACGCTCCGCGCCGATCATGGGCTGCTCACGGCACACCGTGCGCCGCATTCAGACCCGAGCCCTGCGTGAACTGACCGCCAGGCTCGCCGAGGACGCCGACCATCACGGCGCCGGTCCGCGCCGCGCGCTGACCGATCCGCTGGCCCGGCCACTGCGCCACGAGCAGTGACCCGGTGACCGAGCCCGCCTGCTCCACGCGCAGGCGTCGATGCACACGCGCGTCGACCGCCTGCCGGCACGACGAAATCCCCTGATTCCTCGCCCTGAGCTGGGCAGACGTGAGGCGCGCGGACCAGGGGACGGGCACGCGCCTCCGTCGCACATCCTTTCGGAGGTCTGGCAATGCCATGCGTAACCTGCGTACCTGACACCGACGGCCGCATCGGTGACGATGCCTGCGTCATCTGCGCCTGCACGCCCGTCGCGACGTGCGACGTGTGCGACGTGTGCGACGAACCGTGCAACGACGACGGGTCCTGCGACACCTGCGTGATCTGCGACCGCTGCGGAGACCGTGAGGTGGAAGACGACACCGTGCTGACGCTGCGCGGGTCCACCATCTGCGACTTCTGCCGACGCAACTACTACTGGCAGTGCGAGCACTGCGACGGCTGGAACCGCGACGGCAACGGCTGCGCCGACGGCTGCTGCGCCGACGAGTGCCACTGTAGCGACTGCAGCGGCAGTGACTTCGGCGGCCTGGTCTACGACGCGGGTTACCGGCCGGAGCCGGTGTTCCGCGGGACCGGTCCGCTGTACCTGGGCCCGGAGATCGAAATCGAAGCCGGCTACGACGGAGCCGAGTGCGCCCGAACGGCGAGATCGTTCCTCGGTGGCCTCGGCTACCTCAAGGCGGACGGATCGCTTATGGACGGGTTCGAGATCGTCACCCACCCGATGTCGTACGAGTGGGCCATGGCGAACTTCCCGTGGCAGATGCTCACCCGACTGCGCCAACTCGGGTGCGAAACGCCGTGCAACACCGGCATCCACGTGCACGTGTCCCGCGCGGCGTTCGCCTCGCCGTGCCATACCTACCGGTGGATGAAGTTTATCTACCGCAACGAGTCGCAGGTCACCACCCTGGCCCGGCGCTCCTGCCCCGGCTACGCCGCCTTCACCGCCGATGACCGGCGCGCGGTCAAGCACTACGCCAAAGGCGGCTCCGGCGACCGGTACCGCGCCATCAACACCCAGAACACCGACACGTTCGAGCTGCGGATCTTCGCCAGCTCGCTGAATCCCCGCGAGGTGCAGGCCGCGCTCGGGTTCGCCGCGGCGTCGGTGGAGTACACCCGCGACCTCACCGTCCGGCAGATCACCGACGGCGGATGGACCTGGGCGGCGTTCGTGGACTGGCTCGCCGAACGCCCGACCTACGCACCCTTGTCACAGGAGCTGGAGGCCCTGGCATGTGTCTGCTGACGTTCCTGCCCGACGGGGTCCTACCCGACACCGACGCGCTATTCAACGGCGCCCACCTCTGCGACGACGGGCACGGCTACGCCATCGTCACCAACGACCGGGTCCTCGTGCGGCACGGCATGGCCGCCGAGCCGATGATCGAGGCATTCCACACCGCCCGCCTCGAGCATCCCGACGGGCCGGCGCTGTTCCAGTCCCGGCTCAGCACCCACGGCACCGAACGTGACCTGGCCAACTGCCACCCGTTCCTGCTCGGCGGCGACCCCCGCACCGTCATTGCCCACAACGGCGTCCTACCCAAAGTCGTCCAGCCGCTGAAGGGTGACCCGCGATCCGACACCCGCATCGCCGCGGAATGGTTCCTGCCGGCGTTCGGGTCGCTGCGGCGGCGGCGAACCCGGCTCCGCGTCGAACGGTGGATGACCCCGGCCAACAAGATGGTGCTCTTGACCGTCGACCGGAGCTTCCGCGACCGCGCCTACATCCTCAACGAACCCGAAGGCATCTGGGAGGACGGGATCTGGTACTCCAACGACGCCTACCTGCCGTACCTGCCCCCGCGCCGCCTCGGCTGGGACGACACGCTGTGGGACTGGCCGTCCGGCGGGCCACCGCACTGGGCGATCAACGAGTGCACCACCTGCCAAGCCCTCATCGACATCACCGACCCGCAATGCCCCTACTGCGGCGGCTGCCCCGCCTGCGGTGACTGGCCCGAGTCCTGCGGCTGCCACACCCCGTCCGCGATCGAGCACCGCCTCTCCGCGGCACACCGCGACTGACCAACCCCGATCACCCGGCCCGACACGTTCGGGCAGACAGTGACCGACCCGCTGGGGAACCGGAACGTGCGTCCTGCCCCACACGGGCAACGACGAAGGCCGGTTCCCCGGCGGCTCACGGGCACCGCCAAGCCGCCGCCCGGTCACCGACAGTCCCGGGCGTGGCCACCGCGGCTGCCCCTGGGCTCCAACACTCCAACCCGAGAGGAGTCCGTCCATGGGCTACAGCCACTACTGGACGATGCCACCCGGACACCGCGCCTATGTCACTGCGTGGGCCACGATCGTCGCCGACACCCGCCGGATCATCGACGCGGTGCGCGAGCACGGCGTTGTGATCGCCGGCCCCGACGGCTGGCGTCGCCCCACCCTGGACCCTCACGAGCACGGGATCGCATTCAACGGCGATGCCAGTACCGACCTCGCCGCCGACACGTTCGCCCTCGCACCGCCACTGGCCATCGCACCGGCGCACCCGGCCCCGTTCTGCTGCAAGACGAACGGCAAACCTTACGACGTCGCGGTCGCCGCGGTGCTGCTGCGCTGCACCCTGCTGCTGCCCGACGTGTTCCTGCTGCGCAGCGACGGCACCTGGGACGGCGAATGGGCACGTAGCGCCTCCCCCGTCGCACGGCGAGCACTGCCCAGCCCGCGGGACATCGTCGCGGCGCTGTTCGGACCAGTACCCGACACCAGCCCGTTCGCGGACCCGACGATCCAGCCGTACTGGGAGGGCTGAGCGGTGCCCACTTTACGAATCATCGGGGTTCAGCGTTGCAGCGAGCGTCGATGGGAGCCGCGATGACCAGCAACGTCCCGCCGATCCCGGTCCACCTCGCCGCCCTACCGACCGTCGGTGGGCTCGTCGTGCCGCGGATCACGCCGCAGGCACGGTCCGGGCAGCATCTGTTCGGCACCCTCTCCGAGGCCGCACAGCACGCCTTCCTGCTCGGGCGCCGGTGCCAGATCTGCGGCACCAGCCTTCCGCCGCGCGCGGTGCTGTTCGCCCGGACCAGCGACCTGGCGCTGATGTGCACCTCGGAACCGGCGACCTGCCCACCGTGCGCGCACTACAGCGCACTTGCCTGCCCGATGCTCAACGGCCAGCTGCGCCACTACCGCGCCGGGCCACACCCCACCATGACCGGCGTGCCACCGAGCCGACAGGAGCTGGCCCGCCGCGGCGCGCCGGCCGAGTCCTGGTTCGCCGTCTGGGTCCGCACCTACGCCGTGATCGACCATCCCGCCCGGCCCGGCACGCTCGCCGCGTCCTGGCACGACGATCTGCCGCTGCGGGTCCGGCCCGTCCCGGCGCTGACCACCAGGACCGCCCACTGATTGCAGCCGCTTGACACGACGGCCATGACACCAGCGCGTCCCGCACCGCGGCCGGGCCACGTCCCATCGTCGTGATGCGGTGAACCGCAAAGGAGGTATCCGATGTCTCGCTACGCGTGGGTCATCACCCACGACCTCGACAACCCCTACGACGAGGACCCGCACCAACTCGGGCTACCCACCCGGGTGGGTGTAAGCGGCCCGTCCAGCGCCACCGACGCCGACATCGTGCGCGCCCTGACGCAGGGAGCGTTCTTCCGGCTGCTCGACGGCGACGCGAACCCCTACTACATCGGGCGGTGTTGGTCCGCCGACGGACCGATGAGCCCCGACATGCTCGGCCCGCTGCACGATTACGGCCGCGGCGACGTCGGCGCCACCGACATCCAGTACCGACGCGGCGGCCGATGGCGGTCACTGTAGCGGGTTGTCCCGCCGGCTCGCAGCAACCTCCCGGGTGGCCGGCACCGCCGGCGGCCCGGTTCCAGGGCCCGGGGACGGGCTCACCCAGCCTGGCAGCTGGCACGCCCGTCCCCGGCGCTCCCCACACGTGAGGAGCCACCCAGTGTCCGCGTTTACGTCCCGGATCGACCGGTGCTGGCGCACCGTCGGCCACGCCCTGCGCGGCATCAGCGTCGTTGCCGTCCCGACCGTCACCGTGGCGGTGGTTTTCGAGGACCACACCGCCCTTGCTCTGCTCGCCGCACCGATCCTCGTTTGCCTGTCCGCGACCGTGCACCTTCGGAATTACCGTCAACTCCACCTGCTCCGCGCCGAGCTCCGCGCCGCGCGTCGCGACCCGATGACCGGGCTACCCACCCGTGGGGCCGGCGACGCGTTCGTCGCATCCGTCCAACACGCTGCAGGCACGCTCACGGCCGCGCTCGCCGACGTGGACGGCCTGCACGCCATCAACAGCAACCTCGGACACGCCGCCGGCGACACCTACCTCGTCACCATCGCGACGCGGCTGGCCGGAGCCGTGCCGCCCGGCGGGTGCCTGGTCCGCCATGGCTGCGACGAGTTCATGATCCTGGCCCCCGACACGGACGCTGACGACCTCGCCACAGCGATCGGCGCGGCCATGGCCGGGCCCGCCGTCATCGCCGGGCACCGCATCCAGCCCCGCGCCAGCGTCGGCATCGCCACCGGCCCGGCCGGCGACACCGCGCACATCAGGGCCTGCGCCGACGCCGCCATGTACACCGCGAAAGCAGCCGGCGGCAACCACGTCCGCGTCTACCGGCCCGACCGCGACGGCCAACCACACCCCGACGGCACCCGCCCGATCATCCGTCGCCGCGACCTCAACCCCACCGGCGACAACGACGTCGCCTGGACCCCCACGCCAGGCGACGACCTCCTGCCATTCCTGTTCACCATCGACGACGCACGCACCGTCGCGCACGCGCTGCGCTGCGCCCACGACTGCTCGACGCACACCACCACCGTCACCGCGGTGCACCCCCACACCGAGCCAGGCTCCGACCGTGAGCCCGGCACGGCGCGGCTCAACGCCGCGCCGCAGCGTACCCGCTACGACGAGATCGCTGCCCGAATGACCCCGATCATCACCGCCGCCCAGCAGACCGACACACACCAGCCGCCGCGCCCATCGATCAGCCCGGCCGGTGGCGCGGGGACGCGCGGTCCATCCTGAGCATCGGCACATCGGTGCCACGCTCCGACAACTCGGCGAGCGCCCCACCTGGGCCGTGGAGAACGTCGTGGCCTACCCGAACGCTGACTCCTTCCCTTCTCAGCCCCGCACCGGGGACTTGGCCCTCCTGCGACGCCAGTCCGCCGCACGCGTACGCCAGGCCCCGGGACGGGCGCACCGCCGCGCGGTGTACGCCGCCGGTAAATACCGCCCCTTCCTGGAAGGAACGTCCATGTCCACGACACCGGTCGCCATCCGCCTGACCGAACCGGCCGAGGCCATCAGCGTCGTCCCGTACCTGCTCGGATTCCACCCCAACGACAGCCTTGCCATCCTCGCGATGCGGCGCAGCAGGGTCGTGACCGCTGCGAGGCTCGACCTGCCCGCCGACCCCCACGACCTCCATCCGTTCACCGACGCGGTCCGCCGCCTCGCCGGTCACCTCACGGCCACCGCTGTTGACGCCGCGGTCTTCATCGGCTACGGCTCCGCCGGGCCGGTCACCCTCGCCATCGACATCGCCGCCCAAACGCTGACGTCGGCCGGCATCACGGTCCGCGACACGCTGCGCGTCGCCGACGGCCGCTGGTGGAACCTGCAGTGCGCCAACCCGACGTGTTGCCCACCCCGCGGCACCCCGTTCGACCCCACCACCAGCGTCGCCGCCGCCACCGCCACCGTCGCCGGGCTTGTGGCACTACCCAACCGCGACGCCATCGACGAACAACTCACACCGATCAGCGGCCCGGCCCGCCACGCGGTCGCCGCGGCCTCCGACGCCGCCGTCACCCGCATCCTCCGCCTCGCCGACCTCGCCACACCCGAACCCGGCAACCCGACGGCCGACGACGACGCCTGGCTAACCACCCCAACCGGCCAGGCGATGACCACGGCCGCGCAGCAACTGGTCACCGAGGCGCTGGACGCCTACCGCCACGGGCACACCCTCGATGATGAACGGGCCGCCACGCTCACCGTGGTGCTGGCCATCCCCGCCGTGCGCGACGCCGCGATCCGGCTCAGCACCGGCGACGACTGGCAGATCCGCATATGGACCGACCTCGTCCGCCGTGCCGAACCCCCATTCCTCCCCGGCCCAGCGGTGCTGCTCGCCGTCTGCGCGCTACAGGCGGGCAACGGGCCCCTCGCCGACTGCGCCGCACGCCGAGCCCTGCACGCCGACCCGGACCACCGATTGGCGCAGCTACTGCTCCAACTCGTCGGGACCGGAATGGACCCGCTGAGCATGACCCGGCTCGTCGCCGACAGCTAACCCGACGCCGCTCCTTAACCACCTCGCCCACCAAGCGGACCCGCACGCACGACCGGCGTCGATACCGCGGGCCGCTCTACGAAGGCGTCCAGACACGAACCGTTTCAAGCGAGACTGAGTACGGCGCTACTCCATCCCACTGCGACCCATCGGCTCATCGAAACGGCGAGGGCCGGTCCTCGCGCTGGCCCCGGCGTATGACCGCGATTCGCCGACATCCGCTGCCCGCACCGTCCCACCCACCGCTGCCCGGCCCACCGGCCGCCCGCACTTCCTCTGCGTCCCGCCGAAGACTGGGACATCCCGGTGCTGGCTCCCGGAATCTGCGCTCGCCCGACGCCGGATCGTGACCTTCCCAGGCAAGTTCGGCCGCGATCGCCAGCCAGCAGTCACGGCACCGTCGTCACCAACCGGGATTTCTCGACTACCCGCGGCGTCGGCCTGACATCGGCCTTGCCCGCGCGCGCCCGCCGCTCCCCGCCGACGGGCCTGGAGCAGCGGCGCGTCCACCACCCACTCGATGGAGGACGACGTGCCCCGCACGCTCCAGCACCGCCGCGGCGACCGAGCCATCCAAACCGCGGCGGTCCTGACAGTCTCCGGCCTCGCCGCCCTCGCGGCCTGGATTTCCTACCATCACATGCTGACCCTTGCCGAACGCAGCGGACACCACGGCATCGACGCCCACGCCTTCCCGCTCACCGTCGATGGACTCGACGCCATCGGCATGCTCGTCCTGCTCGCCGACCGACGCAACGGCCGCCGCAGCGGGCCTCTGCCCTGGATCATCCTGGGGGTCGGCACCCTCGCCAGCATCACCGCGAACATCGCCGTCGCCCCCGACAACCTCGTCGCCCGAACGATCTCCGGGTGGACCGCGATCGCACTGCTCGCCGCCGTGAAGATGCTCGCCCACCTCTTTGAACACCCACACACCGCAACTCCCCCGGCCACCAACGCCGCCGACGCCCACCAACGACCGCCGGGCACGACAGTGCAGCCGGCCCCGACCAGCGACGACGACCCGCTGCAGGAACCGGCGCTGCCGGGCCCGCCATCGCGGCAGCGCACCCAGTCCGACACCGCCCGACGGCTACCCACCACCGAGGCCACCCTCACCCGGTGGCGAAACATTTGGCACGCCACCCAACACCTCGACGCCGCCACCCGCGAAGTCGCCGCACAGCACGGCGTCTCGCTACGCACTCTGCAGTTCATCCGCGCCGCCGGCGAGGCCGGCCACCTCACCGCGGAACCAGCAACGGCCCTGGCGCCAGCACCAGCGCCCGCCACAGTGCACCCACCCGAGCCCGCTACGCCACAACTCCACCCCAACGGCACGCGCACCAGCGTCCCCACCTGAGCCACCTAACGACACCGCATCCGTCCGGGCGGCGGTCGCCCCCCCCCCCGCGACCGCCGCCCGGCACCCCACCCCCAAGGAGGCACCCTGATGACGGGCAAAGCAATCACAGGCATCGTCACCGGCCTACTTCTGATCATCGTCACCAGCGTGGGCGGTCTCGGCCTCGGCGCCGCCAGCATCACCCTCACCGCCTGCACCAACCCCCGACCCGGGGCCAGCAATGGCGCGGCGAACCCCGCGCACCCGGGCTTCACCTCACCCACCGGGCGGACCTGGACCACCGAGCAGACCGGCAACGCCGCCATCATCGTCGCCGAGGGAACCCGAATGCGGGTTCCGCCCCGGGGCTGGATCATCGCCGTCGCTGTCGCCATGCAGGAATCCCAACTGCGAAACCTAGGCAACCTCGGCGCCGCCAACGACCACGACAGCCTTGGTCTGTTCCAACAACGACCCAGCCAAGGCTGGGGCACACCTGCGCAGATCCTCAACCCCTACTACGCCGCCGCCCAGTTCTACCAGCACCTCACCGGCCTACCCCGCTGGCAGGACCTCCCGCTCACCGTCGCCGGACAGCGCGTGCAGATCAGCGGCCACCCCGACGCCTACGCGAAATGGGAGGACGACGCGATCGCCGTCGTCGACGCCGTCGGCCCCACCACGACCGGCATGCCTACCGCCGAATTCATCGGCTGGCTCGGCATGTGCGCCGCGCTCGGCGCCGACGGCCAACCCCCCACCAGCACCGAATCTCTACCAGACGGGTTCGCGTTCCCACCCGGAACACCACCCACCATCGTCGCCGCGCTCACCTGGGCACTCGCCCAACTCGGCACTCCGTACTTCTTCGGCGGCGACTGCACCGACGCCCACAGCTCCAACCCCGCCCACCATTGCGACTGCTCATCCCTGGTCCAACAGGCATACCGCGCCGCCGGCATCCACCTGCCAAGAACCACAACCCAGCAAGTCCACGCCGGCGCAGCCGTCCACGACATTGACCGACTTCGGCCCGGCGACCTGCTCTTCATCCCGGGATCCGACGGCACCCCGACCAACCCCCGCCACGTCGGCCTCTACCTCGGGAACGGACTACTGATCCACGCACCCCGCAGCGGCCACCGCGTCAAAGTCGTCAAGCAATCGTCATGGCACGGACAACTAATCCAAATCCGCCGGATCGTCACGCATCCGCTGTAGGAATCTCGTGAACCCACCCCAGACCTCGGGAGAGGCACCGGTCGAGACTGGTAGCGGTTGTCAGTACCGGCACCGAGGGCGAGCGGTCGCCCCCATCTCAGGATCCGCGCACAAGTGTGCCGTTTTATTGTACCCAGGACCGCTCAACACTCGGCCCGCATCGCCAACCGGACGGGTGGCGCCACAGCGAGATGCCAAGACGCAAGAGCCGCTCGGGGACTGGATTCGAACCCCTAACCTTCTGTTACCGTCCGTCATGTTCTGTACCTTGTGATTGGTCGTCAGATCTTGGCACTGAGCTGCCCAAACGCTGTCACGCGGTGATCAATGCTTGTCGTCGATCGCCAACGCTTCGCAGGGGTTTTCGGGGGGTAAACGGGGGCATCGTTGACCCCCCAGGCACGTCCCTACGACGCCACCAAGCGCCCATATCCGGGGACCCTGCCGCCCGTCGACGTCGCCCGCGTCTGGCAGGTCCATGATCCGGTTAGCTGGTTTGGCCATCACGCCGACGGACGCGACGCAGTAGGTGCTTCCGCGATCCAAGCGGCGGACGTCCTGCGGGCGCCGCGGTCGGCCTCGTACGTTAGGTCCAACGAGCTGACCCCGAGCGGATAGCGCAACAACGACAAATCACGACGCGGTCTGCAGAAGGCCGGTGTTCAGGGCAGCCGTCAGGCACAGAGCGTTGAGCACCATCGCGCGCCATTTGCGCAGGTAGAGCAGTTTTGCTAGGGCGGTGGAGTTCGGCCAGCGACGTGTGCTCTGAACACCGGCCTCCGCTGCGCCCCTGTCTGTCAGGGTGAGTTGAGGCCAGCGGCTCGTAGCAAGTCCGTCTGGCGGGGCGAGTTCAGGAACGAGAAGCGTTGAATACTGTTGTTGACGTCGTGGCCGTCCAGGATGGGGTCATGAGTCGTGAGAAGGGGCCGCGTTCGGATGGTCCGCGGGCGCGTCGGTCGTTCACG
>DATHBD010000037.1:0-158289 GCA_035296325.1 Micromonosporaceae bacterium
GGCGCTGCCCGGCCCAGCCCTGCCCGGCGCGGCGCTGCCCGGCGCTGCCCTGCCCGGCGCGGCGCTGCCCGGCGCTGCCCTGCCCGGCGCGGCGCTGCCCGGCCCTGCCCCGGCCCGGCCTGCCCTCGGGCCTGCCCTGCCGTCGGACCGCGCGACTGCGGGGCGGGTTCAGCCCGGCCAGTCGATGGCGGCGAGGAACTCATCTATGGCGGCGACCACCCGGCCGAGTACCGCGATCGGGTCCGGGAACGGGCCAGGCACATACATGCCGTGGTCGGCGCCCTCGATTTCCAGGACGTGCCGCGATAGCCGATGAGTCAAGGTGCCGTCCCACATCGCATCGGCGGTGCCGCCCACGAGCAGGAACGGTACGGTTGCACGCCCCAGGGCGGCGACCACCCACGGCACGGTCAGGATGGGAGTCAGCCACACCGCCGGCAGGGAGCGGTCGGCCGCGAGCTGGCGGCATTCGTAACAAGCGACTTGCCGATCAGCAGCGGGCTGCCGCCCACGGAGTCGAGCAACGGCCCGATCTCATTGCAGACCCAGCCCTCGACTTTCGGTTCGAACGGCTGCACCGGCTGCCGCGACCACGAATGCCGGTGCACCGTCCCCCCGCGCCGCTCGGCAACAGTCGCGGCGTACATCAGCAACCCGGCCGCCGGCCCGAACGTCCCGCCTGGAACAACAACAGCAGCAGCCACGCCGACGACCGTACCGACCGCGACCGTACCGCCGACCACCGTACCGACCACCGTGCCGACCAGGCCACTGCGTCCACGGCGAAAGACGGCTCGCTTTGCGCAGTCAAGATCCGCCACCGGTGATCACCACGAGCTACGGCCGGTGGACAGTTCGTAGCGAAAGGCCATGGCCAGCTGGGGACTCACTCACGGACACGGTCATGCGGACTGCGCCGACGCACCGACCCGACGGTAGGCTCGCGGGGCCGTGAGGCGGCACGCCACGATGCCGATGCTGCGCACCGGCACGCCACGAACCGGCACACCACGAACCGGCACACCACGAACCGGAGTTGCAAGAGCTGGAGATGCGAAGCCGGAATCATGAAGCGGGAGCCATGAAGGTCGTCGTCGCGCACAACCGGTACGCCTCTGGCCAGCCGTCGGGCGAGAACGTCATCGTGGACACCGAGATGGCGCAGCTCGCCGCCGCTGGCGTCGAGGTCGTCCCGTTCTCCCGGAGTTCCGACGAGATCGCCACGCTGCCGGCCGCGCAGAAGGCCCTGCTGCCGATGTCGCCGATTTACAACGGCTGGTCGCAGCGCAGGCTCGCCGAGCTGATCCGCACCGAGCGCCCGGACGTGCTGCACCTGCACAACCCGTACCCGCTGCTCTCACCCTGGGTGGTCCGCACCGCTCAGCGGGCCGGTGTGCCGGTGATCCAGACCGTGCACAACTACCGCCAGGTCTGCGCGCCGGGCGTGTACTACCGCGACGGGCACCTCTGCACCGACTGTAAAGGGCGCCGCTTTCCGCTCCCCGCGATCCAGCACGCCTGCTACCGGGGTTCCCGACCGCAGAGCGCCATCCTGGCGACGGCGCTCGCGGTGCACCGGCGTACCTGGCTCGGCGTTGACCGGTACATCGCACTGACCGACGCGATCGCGGAGCACCTTCGGGAGTACGGGATCGCGGCGCAGCGGATCACGGTGAAGGCGAATGCCATACCGGACCCCGGGGCCCCTTCGCCGGCACCGGCGGGTGGCGGTTTTCTGCTGGCCGGCCGGCTGGCGCCGGAGAAGGGCCTCGGGTTGCTCCTGCAGGCTTGGCAGACCCACCCGGACGGGTCGCTGGGGACGCTGCGCATCGCGGGTGACGGCCCGCAGCGCGACCTTGCGGTGGCGGCCGCCGCGGCGCGCTCCGATGTGGAGTATCTCGGGGGGCTGGACCGCTCTGCGACGCACGCCGCGATCCGGGCCGCATCATGCGTGATCGCCCCGTCCCGCTGGCACGACGTGCTGCCCACCATCGTCGGGGAGGCGCTCGCCAGCGGCCGCCCGGTGCTCGGCACCAACCTCGGCGGCATCCCGTACCTGGTCGGCGATGCCGGATGGATCGTCGAGCCGACGGTGGACGGCCTGGCCGCCGCGCTGCCGATCGCCGCGCAGGAAACCGCCGGCGCGGGCGCCTCGGCGTGGGGGGCGGCCGCACGCAGCCGCTACCAGCACAATTTCGCTCCGGACGTGCTCACCGCACGTCTGCTGAAGACGTACGCGGAGGTCGCCGGTGGGCGCGACGAGTGACCAAGATCGTGACAACGTCCGCCGGCTCCTGACGATCCCGCGCGGGCGCGGCCGGTGGTTGGTGCTCGTCGGCGCGCTGGCGCTGATCGCCGGCATCGTGGAGTACGCCGGTACCCGCTCCGCGGGCGAGACGATCGAGGCACTCGTCGGCGGAGCGCTCGCCGGAGCGGTCGCCGCGCTGGCACTCTCACTGGCGGGTACAAGCTGGCGCGGTGTGGTGGTCGGCGGCGGCTTCGTCGGCACCGCCATGCTGAGCACGACGTTCCTGGACCGGCCGGGGATCGTCTGGACGTCCGTGCTGATCCAGGGCGTGCTCTTCGCGCTGTGGAGCCGCCCGTGGCTGCGCAACCTGCGGTTCTCGATGCGCCTGGGCACTGCCTGGCTGGGCGTGGCGTACTGGCTACTCGGAATTGTCGCGGCACTCGCCATTGGGAGCGCCGGGGTCGGCGCGCAGCGGCTGGCGTACGCCGGGATGCTGGGGCTCGCCGTCCTGGCGGTCCTGGCCGGCACCTGGCCGGCGCACGACCCGACCGGCGGCCGCGACGGCGCCACGAGCGCCGATCCGAGCCACCCGGCGAGCGGCTCGGCGACCGGCACCGCGAGCGGCCCGGCGAGCGGCACCGCGAACGGCCCGGCGAGCGGCACCGCGAACGGCCCCGCGAACGGCCCGGCGGGAGACGACTCCCGACGCGCAACCAGCCGCGACCTGTCCGCGGGCATCGTGGTGGCGTTCATGTTGGCGATCGCCCTGCTGCTGCTGGCCGGCGCGGGTGTGCTCTTCGACGGGCAGGGACCCGTGCCGCGGGGGATCGGCGCAGATCAGGGGCGTCGCTTCTGGGGCGGCGACTGGCTGCTCTACCACCCGAACTCGATGGCCGGCCTCGCCGTCGCGGTGGCGATCCGGGTCGGGGTGGAACGGGCGTACGCCGCGTGGCAGCGCCTGGCGGCCACCGCGCTCGCCGGCTTCGTCATCGGCCTGACCGACTCGCGTACGGCGATGCTCTTCCTCGGTTCGGCTGGCGTGGTGCACGCCGTTCTGCTGTGGCGGCAGTACCGCACGACCACCAGCCGCGTGTCGCTGCCGGACTACGGCACCGCGCGGCGCACCCTGGTGGCCGTCGCCACCCCGTTCGCGGTGCTCCTGCTCGTGCTGGTCGTCTCCGGCGGCGCCAGCCTCTTCCAGCAGCGGTACGCCGAAGGCGGCGTGACCAGTGGGCGGACCGCGACCTGGGGCACCGTCTTCACCGAGTGGCGCGGCGACAGCATCGCGGAGAAGGTGTTCGGCCACGCGAACGACGCCCGCGCCACCGTCAACCGCGGCCCGAAGAGCGAGGTCGCCGCCGCGGACAAGCTCCCCACCGACAACGCGGCGGTCGGGGCGCTGCGGCGTGGCGGCGTCCTCGGCGTACTGGCGTTCCTGGTCGGCCTGGTGCTGCTGGTCCGGCATGCGCTCAACCGTGCCGCGCCGGCCTGGCTCACCGTGGCCGCAGTCGCAGCGCTGCCGACGATCGCCACCACCGACTGGCTGCTGGGGGGCACCGGCGGCGTGCTGTGGATCCTGCTCGTGGCTGGCGAGGCCGCGACGGCACTGGTACTGGCACGGTCCAGGCTCACCCGCGGAGCCGCCGCACCCGACCCAGCCGCACCCGACCCAGCCGCGCCCCCGACCACCGCACCCCGCACGCCGACCGGCACACCCGCCGACCAGTCCCCGACCCACGGCAGATCTTGGAGGATTGGACACCAATAGTGGTGCCGCAACCTCCAAGATCTGGCCGGGAACTCACGGCCGGGAACTCACGGCCGGGACTCACGGCCGGGACTCACGGCCGGGAACTTACGGCAGGGACGAGGAGGCAGCGGCCGGGCCCAGCGCGCGAACGGCTCGGGCATAGAGCGCGACCATCACCGTCAAGCCGAGCGCGGTGCCGATGAGCAGGCCCCACACCGCGCCGACGAGCCCACCGGCCAGCGCCCCGAGGACGAGGCCGGCCAGGCTCACCACCGCGAAGATGGCGTACTGCGTGACGAGGGTCCGCCCCAGGTGCATCCCGCGCAGGGCTGCGGTGAACGGCACCTGGACCAGGTAGAGCCCGGCCTGCATCGACATGGGGATCGCGATGGGCGCGGCGAACCGGTACTTGGCAATGCTGTGCAGGACCAGGTACGCCACCGGCGCCGCGACCAGCACCGCCGCCGCGGCGAGCCCGAGGAAGCCGAGCACGACGGTGCGGACCTGCCGCCGGAATGCCAGCGCGGCGGCCACGCCCTCCTCCCCCGACAGGCGCTCGGCGTCGCCGGCGAGCCGGGACACGCGTGGCACCAGCAGGCTCTGCACGGCGGAGACGAAGTTCTGCATCGGCTGCAGCACGCCGATCTGGGCGGCCCTCAGCCCGGCCAGTTCCCGCGTGGAGAGCAGCCCGGCCACCAGGAAGCCCACCGCCTGGGTGTGCAGTTGCCCGATCACTCCCCACGCGGTGAACCACCCGGCGAGGTGCCGAGTCTCCGCGAGCCACTGTCGCGGGCTGCCGCCCAGTGGGCTTACCCGGCCGCGGAGCACGAAGACGGTCGCCCCCGCCGCGGCGCCGAGCCCCCACGAGCAGAGCAGCGCCGGGGCTGGTGCGATGTCATTCAGCAGGAATACCACCAGCAGTACACCCTGCGCCCCGACCCAGACCAGGTCCATCACCAGCGCGCGGCCGGGTCGGCGGTCGGCCAGGTGGCTGTACCGCCCGGTGTCGTGCAGCAGCAACACCGGCAGGAACGGTGCGATCCAGATCAGGTCACGCAGGTCGATGCTCCACCCGCGCGGCCACGCCGCCCAGATCGCGGCGAAGACCAGGCCCGCGACAGCACCGACCGTCAGCGCCGTGGCCAGGCCGTTGCGCACCAGTCGTTCGCGCTGCTCGCCGTCGTGGCGGGCGGCGAGCGCGAGCAGCACGTCTCCGACGAAGGCCCGGTTCAGACCGATGACGAGGTAGCCGAGGCCCAGCGAGATCACGAGTACGCCGAAACGGCCGGGTTCCAGCAGGGTCAGGCCGAGGACGGCGTTCCCGGCGTTGGCCAGCGCCATGACCACCTGGTCCAGCAGGCCCGCCCCGATGCGCCGTCGGGCCCCGGCACCCGCCGAGCCGGCACGGGCGGAACCAGCACGGTCCGCCGAGTCAGCACGGTCCCCCGAGCCGGAACGGTCCGCCGAGCCGGAACGGTCGGGCCTGAGCACAGACGAGAGCGTACGCCGCACGCCTTTCACCAGCTGGCGTGCAGGGGTTTGCCCTCGGCGTACCCGGCTGCGCTCTGCGCTCCGACCACCGCCCGCGCGGAGAACTGCTCCAGGTTCGCCGCCCCGGCGTAGGTGAACGCACTGCGCACGCCGGCCACGATCTCGTCGATGATGTCCTCGACGCCCGGCCGGCGCGGATCGAGGTACATCCGCGACGTCGAGATGCCCTCCTCGAACAGGGCCTTACGAGCCCGCTCGTACGGAGTGTCCTCTGCGGTGCGCCGGCTGACCGCGCGCGCCGACGCCATGCCGAAGTTCTCCTTGTACAGCCGACCGTCGGCGTCGCGTCGCGGGTCACCCGGGGATTCGTGCGTGCCGGCGAGCCACGACCCGATCATGACGTTGGACGCTCCAGCGGCGAGCGCGAGCGCCACGTCGCGCGGGTGCCGTACGCCTCCGTCGGCCCACACATGGCGGCCCAGCCGGCGCGCCGCCACGGCACACTCCAGGACCGCGGAGAACTGCGGACGCCCCACGCCGGTCATCATCCGCGTGGTGCACATCGCTCCCGGGCCGACGCCGACCTTGACGATGTCCGCACCGGCCTCGACCAGATCCTCGACCGCCCCGGCGGTCACCACGTTCCCGGCGGCCACCGGCACCGACGGCCGCAGCGCCCGGACCGCACGCAGGGTGCGCAGCATCCGCTCCTGGTGCCCGTGCGCGGTGTCCACGACGAGGACGTCCACGCCGGCCGCGAGCAGCTTGTCGGCCCGGCCGGCGGCGTCGCCGTTGATCCCGATCGCCGCGCCGATCCGCAGCCGGCCGTCGGCGTCGACCGCCGGCTGGTACAGGCTGGCGCGCAGCGCGCCGTTGCGGGTGAGGATGCCGACGAGGCGTCCCGCGCCATCGACCACCGGCGCGAGGCGGTGGTGGCCGGCCTGCAGGCGATCGAACGCCTCCTCGGGCGAGATGTCGGCCGGCAGGGTGAGCAGATCGGTCGACATGACCGCGCCGAGTTGGGTGAACCGGTCCACGTCAGCGCAGTCGATCTCGGTCACCACGCCGACCGGGCGGCCATCCTCGACCACCACCACCGCGCCGTGCGCCCGCTTCGGCAGCAGGGCGAGCGCCTGGGAAACGGTGTCGGTTGCGTCGAGCTTGATCGGGGTGTCGTGCACCAGGTGCCGACGCTTGACCCAGTCGACCGCATGTGCGACCACATCGATCGGGATGTCCTGCGGGATGATCGCCAGCGCGCCACGGCGGGCCACCGTTTCGGCCATCCTCCGCCCGGCCACCGCCGTCATGTTCGCCACGATCACCGGGACGGTGGTGCCGCTGCCATCCCGACTTGTCAGGTCGACGTCGAGACGCGACTCGACGGCCGAGCGCCCCGGGACCATGAACACGTCGTCGTACGTGAGCTCGTGCCCCGGCACGACGTCGTTCAAGAACCGCATCTCGAGCTCCACACGGGTCGGGTCAGATTCAATAGCTCAGGTCAGGTCAGGTCACGGGTCCGGGCCAGGTCGGGGTCCGGGCCAGGTCGGGGTCCCGACAGGCCAGGTGTCCGGCCGGTCAATTGGTACCAGCCAGTCAACTCAGGCCGATGTCGTGGACGGCCTGGAATGCCGCGAGCAGGGTCTGCCGGGCGAGCTCGTCGCCGGGCCGGTCGCAGGCGACCACGTCCAGCTCGTCGCGGGAGATCCACCGCCATTCCGTGTGCTCCTCGGGCGCCAACGACGGCTTCGCAAGATTGCCGTCCACCCGGATCAGATACTGCCGCTCCAAGCGCTCCTTGCCGTCGTCCCCCTGATACTGGATCTCACCCAGGTCAGCCAGCACGTGGGATACCCGCCAACCGGTCTCCTCGAAGACTTCGCGGTCCAGCGCCTCGGCAAAGCTCTCGCCGGCCTCGAGGTGGCCACCGACGATGTCCCAGGCACCGGGGAACAGGGCTCGGTCCGGCGCGCGGCGCTGAATGAACACGCGCCCATCGTCGTCGAGGATGACAGCGCTCGCGCAGCGCAGCGGTTCGTCCGGCACACCGGCGAACCTACCTCCCCGGGGCCAGATACCTCGCGAAGACCGCCACACCGGCGCGGCACCAATCGCGGGACACCTTCTGGAGACGAAGGTCACCATGCCGACCACCAGACTCGGGCTGTCCGCACCGCCCGTGGACGCATGCGCAGCGGCGACGGTGGGCGATCGCCGACGCCGCACCCGCGACACGCCCGACCCGCGCGCGGCCACTCGCCGACCTGCGCGCCAAGCACCGAATCGGCGCCTCATTACGTGCCTCAGCCACATACCGACGAGCCGCCAGCCAACGAACCATAATCGGCGGCCGGCGAAACGGACGAATACGCCCAGCCCGGCGACGATGGGCCAACGCCGACGGGCCGGACCGCCAGGAACAAGCCCGCACCCACGACACGCCCGACCCGCGCGCGGCCACTCGCCGACATGCGCGCCAAGCACCGAATCCGCGCCTCACTACGTTACCGCCCGTGACCCCCCCGTGACCGCACCACCCCACGACAGCACCACCCCGTGACAGACTGGCGTCGTGACGGGCTGGCGCGCCGATCGCATCGGCTCTGCCCTACGGGGCCAGAACCCTACGGTTCTCGCTCACCTTCCCGCCGGTTTCGCCGTCATCGGAGACGTGCAGTGGCTTCCCGGGTACTGCGTCCTGCTGACCGATGATCCGGACGTGGGTCGGCTCAGCCACATGCCTCGATTGAAGCGTCTGGCCTACCTGGAGAGCATGGACCGGCTGGGATCCGCAGTCGAGCAGGCGTGCGCCAAACTCGATCCGGCGTTCCGCCGCATCAACTTGGAGATCCTCGGCAATACCGATCCCTACCTCCACACCCACATCTGGCCTCGCTACGAGTGGGAGCCATCGCACCTCATCGGTGGGCCGGCCTGGCACTACCCACCCGAGAGGTGGCGTGACCCCGCTACCGCGCTGGGCCCGCAGCACGACGCCCTCCGCGCCGCCATCACACGCCACCTGCAGAGCACCGGGCAGGCCCCCACCGCGAACCCCCAGGGCCTTGACGGAGTGCCGGACTTCGAGGTCGTACCCTGGCTGGCATGACCGCCGAGCAGCTGATCTCCTTCGCCCGTGGGGCCCCGTCCCTCGACATCGTCGATGTAGCCGGGCTCTCCGCCGCCGCCACCCGCGCATTCGCGGCAGACCCGGCCGGCGTGACCGCCTACGGGACGTCGGTGGGCTACCCGCCGTTGCGTGCCTGGATCGCCGAGCGCCATGGCGTGGACGTCGATCAGGTGTTGGTCACCAACGGCTCGCTGCAGGCCGATGCGTTGCTCTTCGAGTACCTGGTCCGGCCGGGTGACGCCGTGGTTGTGGAGAAGCCGACGTACGACCGCACGCTGCTGAACCTACGGACCATGGGTGCGCAGGTGCACCCGGTCACGCTCGCCGAGGATGGCCTGGACGTCGATGAGCTGCGCAAGCTGCTGGAGTCCGGGGTACGGCCGACGTTGGCGCACATCATCCCGAACTACCAGAACCCGGCCGGCATGACGCTCTCCGCCGAGAAGCGCACGGCGCTGCTGGAGTTGGCCGGCGAATACGGCTTTACGATCTTCGAGGACGACCCGTACGCCGATATTCGTTTCCGCGGCCCGCGGCAGCCCACGATGCTCTCGCTGGACCTGGCCGACCGGAAGTCGGCTGACCGGGACGGTGCGGGCCATAACGGTGGCGGGCGGGTGGTGCATGCCAGCTCGTTCACCAAGACGGTCTGCCCCGGGGTGCGCGTCGGGTACCTGATCGGGCCGAAGCCGCTGATCGCAGACATCGCCAAGCGGGCGACGAATCTCTACATTTCGCCCGGGATGGTGTCGCAGGCGATCGTGTACCAGTTCTGCGTCGCCGGCGACCTGGATCGGTCGATCGCGAACGTCTGCACCGCACTCGAGGAGCGGGCCCGGCTGCTGGCCGCGTCCCTGCGCGAGCACATTCCGGGCGTCCGCTTCGCTGAGCCGGACGGCGGGTACTTCCTCTGGATCGAGTTGCCGGACTCCGTCGACGTAGCGGCGCTGCTGCCTGCGGCGGCACGGCACGGGGTCACCGTCGTCAAGGGCAGCGACTTCCTGCTGGAGGGTGGCCAGCACGCCCTTCGGCTGGCGTTCTCAGCCGTCACGGCGGATCAGGTGGACGAGGGGGTCCGCCGGCTCGCGGCCGCCATCGCCGAGGTCCGGGCCGACTGACCCCAGCCCGGGCCGGCGCAATCCCGGGCCGGCGGGGAACCGGCGGACAGCTACACGGACGGTGACCACGTCGTTGTGACACCTTCGGGGAAGTCGTGGCCTCAGCGAGCAGCAGAGGCCAGGACTTCCCCGAAGGTGCGAAGCACGATGCGAGCGTGCGGTTGCTGCCGCGGGCTCAGGGACGGATGTTCTTCGACGACGTGCCAGACGGGCCGGTCGCGGACGGGCTCGGCTTCGCGAACATGTCGTCGTTCTGCTGCTTGAACTCGCCGGCCCGCGACGAGGACGAGGACAGCGTGCTGCTGGACAGCGAGGAGTCCCGCGAGAGCGGGTCGCCCTGCGGACCGCCGGTCGAGCCGATCAGGTCAGACGAACGGTCCTTGGCAGCCGCGGCGGCCGACGAGGCGCGGCCGATGCCGGCGTCAACCGTGGACTTCGCGGAGTCACGAATGGCCTTGCTGTCCCCCGTCGCCCGGGTCGAGTCGTACTCGTCCCAGCTGCGCTTGGCGCGACGGCGCTTCACGAGCGCGCCCACCGCCCCAGCGGCTACGCCGGCGACCATGAGGCCACCGAGCAGTACCGGCCAACGCCTTGCCGACATTGCGGACTCCTTCTTCGTCACGGTGTTGTTGCTCTTGCGGGCCAAATCCTTGGCCTGCCGCTTGGTGTTCTTCGTGGAGCTGAGGAACCCGCTGGCGCCGGTCGTCGCAGTACCACGTACTTTTCGCAGCCCTGGCTTGACGGCCGCACGTGCGGCATCAACCTTGGGGGCGAGCGCACCCGCGGTCCCGGTGGCGGCGTGTGAGGCCGCCATCCGCAGGTGCCCGAAACTCTCGTTCAATTCTTCACGCATCAACTGGCGATGAGCCTTGACCTGACGACGTCGAAACACTGCTTCCACCTCCCTGTGGGGCGAACCGTTCAGTCGTCGGTTACCCCAGTACGTCACAGGGGAACCGCAATGCTGCCCGCTCAACGCAATCCTGCCGCCTCCGGCATCGTCGCATGACCCGAATGCCCAGATCACCCATCGAACCGCCGACCCCGATCGGGGATGACCTGCACCGATGGAGATCACGTCCGGAACCGGGCGCTGGCCGGGACCCAGGCGGGGCCAACGCCGGGGCCAACGCCGGGGCCAACGCCGGGGCCAACGCCGGGGCCAAGGCCGGGGCCGGGGCCGGGGCCGGGGCTGAGACCGACGCACAGGGCTGCCGGCCGGGGGCGCGCCGGGACGTCCGCTACGGTAGGCGACGGGACTAATGGCTCGAGAAAGGGAGAACCGGTGGCCGAACAGACGTTCGCGACGCTCCACACCAGCGCGGGACCAATCCGGCTGGAGCTGTTCGCAAACCACGCTCCGAAGACGGTCCGCAACTTCATCGAGCTCGCCGAGGGGACACGGGAGTACACCGACCCGCGCACCGGTAGCAAGGGAAGCGGCCCCTACTACGACGGCACGATCTTCCACCGGGTGATCGACGGCTTCATGATCCAGGCTGGCGACCCGACCGGCACCGGTCGCGGTGGCCCCGGGTACACCTTCAACGACGAGATCCACCCGGAGCTCAGCTTCGACCGCCCGTACCTGGTGGCCATGGCCAACGCGGGCAAGAAGCCGGACGGCAGCGGGACCAACGGGTCGCAGTTCTTCATCTCGGTGGCGGCCACGAGCTGGCTCAACCGGATGCACACCATCTTCGGCGAGGTGGCCGATGACGAGTCCCGCAAGGTCGTCGACCAGATCGGCAAGGCCGCGACGCGGGCCGGTGACCGGCCGGTGGACGACATCGTGATCGAACGGGTCGATATCGAACGTACTCAGTAGTCTTGCTGGTATGACCCAATCGCCGTCGACCGCGATGCCGATGTGCTACCGGCATCCCGCGCGCGAGACCTACGTCCGGTGTACCCGCTGTGACCGGCCGATCTGCCCCGACTGCATGGTCGTGGCGTCGGTCGGTCACCAGTGCCCGGAGTGCGTCGCGGAGGGCCAGCGGAGCATCCGCCCGGCCCGCACCGCGTTCGGCGGCGGCACCTCCGGTGAGCGCGGTTATGTCACCACCACGCTCATCGTGCTCAACGTCTTCGCCCTGCTCCTGGCCGGTCTGATCGGGGGCGCGGCGGCGATCTTCTCCGGTGGCCTGTTCACCGGCGTCACCCCGGTGCTCGAGTACGGCGGCATGTTGGGCGCCCGTTTCCTCTCCGACGGCCAGATCCACGGGATGGCGGTGGGTGAGTACTACCGGCTGTTCACCAACATCTTCCTGCACTACGGCATCTTCCACCTGCTGATGAACATGTGGGCCCTGTGGGTGCTCGGACGGGTGCTCGAGGCGGCGCTGGGCCCGGCCCGGTTCCTCGCCCTCTACCTGGTCGCCGGCCTCGGCGGCAGCGTGGCCATGTACCTGTCCAGCGACCCCAGGTCCCTCGGGGCCGGGGCGTCGGGCGCGATCTTCGGGTTGTTCGCCGCATTGTTCCTGATCCTGAAGCGGATGCGGCGCGACACCTCCAGCGTGGTCCCCATCCTGGTGATCAACATCGCCATCACGTTCCTCGTTCCCGGCATCTCCGTCGCTGCGCACCTCGGCGGGCTGGTGACCGGCGCCATCGTGGCCGCCGGCCTGGCGTACGCACCGCGCCGGCTCCGGACGCCGGTGCAGGTGGCGGTGGTGGCCGGCACCCTTCTGGTACTGGCAGTGCTGGTCGTCGTGCGTACGGCCGCCCTGCTCGCGTAGCTCTGCCCCCGGCGAGCCGGGTTGCCCGCGGAGCCGGGTTGCCTGCGGAGCCCTCGCGATGGGCGCGTTGCCGCCATTTCTACTCGTGGGTAAGGTATGTCCGAGTACGTCCTGGAAGCACGCTCCGTGAACACGCTCGCCCTGAGAGGGAGACGCAATGGCCGACCTGAACGCTGAGGACTTCAACAATCTCGACCCGAAGCAGTTCGCGCAGCTGGTCAAGGCAACGCCGGACAGTGAGCTGACCGCCCTCATGCAGGGTGAGCAGCGCGGCAAGATCCTCGACAGCATCTTCGCGGGCATGCCGGCGCTGTTCCGTCCGGAGCGGGCGGGTGCCACCTCGGCGGTGATCCACTGGAACGTCACCGGTCGGCCCGACGGCGGCCAGGACAGCTACGAGCTGGTGATCGCGGACGGCAAGTGTGTGCTGTCGCCTTCGCCGCAGCATGACCCGAAACTGGCGATCACCGTCGGTCCGCTGGACTTCCTCAAGATCGCGTCGGGTGCCGGCAACCCGATGATGATGTTCATGACCGGCAAGCTCAAGGCCAAGGGCGACCTCGGCCTGGCCGCCAACATCGCGAACCTGTTCGACATCCCGAAGGCCTGATCAGGGGTGGACGGTGCGGCCGGATCGCGTCGGGGACGGTGATCTGATTCAGCATCGACGGCGCGCGCCGTTTGACACGCGCCGTTGGCATGCGCCGTTGGCATGCGCCCGTTGACATGCGCCATTGAGATGCACGGCAGAACTCGGCCCGCTGAGAAGAAGTCAGCGGGCCGAGTTCGTGGTGCGCTCGCCCGACGGCCAGGAATTACGAATCCGAGGCGGGGCCCGCGCCGCTAGGATCGGGCCCTATCGACAGTCCCTATGGGAACGGGCACCAATGCGCTGGTCACAAATGCACGTACCGACCCTGCGGGACGATCCCGCCGACGCGGATGCGCCGAGTCACCGCCTCCTGGTCCGTGCCGGATTCATCCGTCAGCTCATGGCCGGCCACTACTCCCTCCTGCCGATGGCGGTGAAGGTCCGGGCGAACGTCATCGAGATCATTCGTGCGGAGTTGGCGCGTATCGGTGCCCAGGAGTTCATGCTGCCCGCGATGCACCCCGCCGAGATCTGGCAGCGATCTGGCCGCTGGGAGGGCATGGGCGAGGAGATGTTCCGCCTCAGGGACCGCAAGGGCGCGGACATCGCGCTCGGGATGACGCACGAGGAGATCTTCACGACGCTCGCGCTGGAGCTGAACTCGTACAAGCAGCTTCCGCAGATGTGGTACCAGTTCCAGACGAAGTTCCGTGACGAGCCACGCCCCAAGGCGGGCATCATGCGGACCCGCGAGTTCACCATGAAGGACTCCTACAGCTTCGACCTTGACGCTGACGGCCTGGACACCTCGTTCGACCTGCACCACGAGGCCTACACGCGAGCATTCGCGCGGCTCGGAATCCCCGCCATCCCGGTTGACGCCTCCAGCGGCAGCATGGGCGGCTCTGCCTCGACGGAGTTCATGTGTCCGTCGGAAGCCGGCGAGGACTTCGTGGTCCGCTGCACCGGGTGCGGCTACGCCGCCAACGTCGAAAAGGCGACCTCACGGCTCATCCCCATCAGTGACGAGCCGGCTGCCAACGCCGTGGAGCGTTTCGATACGCCGGACGCGCGAACCATCGACGACCTGGCCGCCCAGTTCGGCGCGGCCGCGGACCGTCAGATCAAGACGCTGGTCTACGTCCTCGACGGGAAGCTGACGCTGGCGCTGCTGCGGGGCGATCATGCCCTGATGGAGCAGAAACTCGCCGACGCCACCGGCGCCCGCGAGATCCGGCCCGCGCACGCTGAGGAGATCCGCGGAGCGCTCGGCGCGTCCCCCGGCAGCCTCGGCGCCGTCGCAGTGACCGATCTGCCGGTCTACGCCGACGAAGCGCTGCGCGGCCGGAGGAACATGTTCACCGGCGCCAACACCGACGGCGTGCACCTCCGCGGCGTCGACATCGCGCGCGACATCACGGTCACCACCTGGGCTGACCTGCGCGAGGTCACCGCCGATGAGCCGTGCCAGCGGTGCGGGGAGCCGCTGCAGGTGCAGAAAGCCATCGAGGTCGGGCACATCTTCAAGTTGGGTTACCGGTACAGCGAAGCGCTGGGCGTGGCCGTGCTGAACGCGGACGGCAAGCGGGTCCCGGTCATCATGGGCAGCTACGGTATCGGCGTTGAACGCGCTATCGCCGCGATTGTGGAATGCCACCACGACGACCGCGGAATTCTCTGGCCGATCAGCGTCGCACCATTCCAGATCGCCGTCGTCGTCGCCCAGGCCAAGGATCAGGCGACGATGGCCGCCGGAGAGGCGATCTATCAGCAGCTCGTCGCCGCCGGGCACGAGGTGATCATCGACGACCGTCCGGAGCGCGCCGGAGTCAAGTTCCGCGACGTCGAACTGGTAGGAATCCCCATCCGCGTGACGGTCGGCACGCGGGGCCTTGCCGACGGCACAGTCGAACTCACCGAACGACGCGGCGGAACGAGTTCCACGGTGCGGATCGACGACATCGGGGACGAGGTACGCAAGGCGATTGCCGGCGCCGCATAGCCCGCGCCGGCCCGCTGAGCCGATTGCAGCGGGCCGGATCGTCGGAGAGGTCAGTGGTCTGCCGGTCAGCGGGTCAGGGGTAGAGGGTCAGATCGGGATGCCTTCCGATGGCCACGATCTGCTCCAGGGTCAACGGCGGCTCCGGGGCGCCGATCTTCGACTCTGTCAACGGATCGCGTTCCTGCTCGGTGTATGAGTTGGACGCAATGATGAAGACCAGCGTGTCGTCGGGGCGGAAGATACTGATTTGGTACTGCCGCCGGCCGGGCTGGGCTTTGGTGCCGCTCATCACCACCCCGCTCACGACCGTTCCGTCCGCCTCGGGGCGGTAGACGCAGGTGACGTTGCTCGGCGAGCCGGGCTCGCAGCCGTACGAGCGGCGCAGCTCAGCCTCGTCCGGCCGGAATGTGCGCGGCTTCACCTCGACCCCGACACGGCCCCGCCCCGCCGGCGTGACGGCGGAGAGTCCGGCTGAGTAGGTGAGGTTGTTGTCGTTGGCTCGCCAGAACCGCACGCCCTGCGCCGAACCGACCATGTCGGTGACGACGACATCGCCCGCATGGGTGCGTAGCGCCGACTGCATCGCTGCCTCCAGCCGGGCGGTCGCCTGCCCGCACGTTTCCCGGACGGCGCGCGGCGATGGCGCGCTGGTCTGGTACGCCCTGGGCGGGCCGGTGTCAGCCACCGTCGGGCACGGCCGATCCGGCCACGACGTGGCCGCGCTCGCCGAGGTCGTCACGCTCGGCAGTAGCGGTGGGGCGGCCGGAGCGTCGTCCCGTGGCCCGCCGGGCGCGCCCAGCAACGCCGTCGCGACGGCGATGATGGCCAGCGTCGCTGCTGCCACACCGCCCACCGCGGTCCCGGTGTGCAGCCACCGCTGGCGGCGCTGCTCGGCGTCGATGAGCCGGTCCAGGTCGATGCTGGTCGGCGGCACGTGCGCCGCCGCTGCCCGCAGCGCCTGAGCGAGATCCGTCTGGTTCAGTTCCACAGCGCTTCCCCTTCCGCAGTGGCAGCCGAGGAGCGGGCACGCAAGCTGTCCAGGGCCCGGGCCGTCTGACTCTTGACCGTGCCGGTGCTGCAGCCGAGTTCCCGGGCGGTCTCCTCGACCGAAAGATCGCAGAAGTACCGCAGCACCACCACCGCCCGCCGCCTCGGCGGCAACTCGGCGAGCAGATCCAGCACGGCGAGCCGATCGTCGACCCGACTCGGCTCGTCGGGCATCGGCCCGTCCGGCACGACAGCCTCGAACCGCTCCCGCCGCCACGGCCGCCGCCGTTCGTCCAGCAGCGCCCGCAGCATCATCTGGCGGACGTACGCGTCGATGTGCTCCATCGCCGACACGCGCCGCCAATGCCGGAACAGCTTGACCAGCGCGGTCGACACCAGGTCGTCGGCCAGGTGCGGGTCACCACACAGCAGGTACGCCGTGCGGCGCAGCCGGTCCAGGTTGGCCGCCGCGTACTCCCGGTACCCCGCGGTATCTGACGTCACCGGTCACCCCCTCATCCGAATGTGGAACGGAGGTGGACCCGCGCCGGGTTGCCCGCAGCCGGCATCAATTTCGGGGATGGGCCCCGCCTGCCGCTGCTGCGGCAGCGATATCCCGGCGAGCCTGCGCCCCATCCAGCCGCACGCTGTCCACCAGCGCGTACGCGGCTAGGCGCGCTTCAGCCAGGTTGGCGCCGGTCGCCGTACAGCAGAGCACCCGCCCGCCGGCGGTGACCAACGCGCCGTCCGAGGCGCGGCGCGCGGTGCCGGCGTGCAGGATGCCGGGTACCCCGTCGGCGCCGGTGATGACGTCACCGGTACGCGGCGTACCCGGGTATCCGGCCGAGGCCACCACGACCGTCACCGCGGCGCCCGGTCGCCAGCGCAGCGGCGGGTGCCCGGCAAGGCGTCCGGTCGCGGCGGCGTACAGCAGGCCCGCGAGCGGCGTCTCGAGCAGGGTCAGGACGGCCTCGGTCTCCGGGTCGCCGAAGCGGCAGTTGAACTCGATCACCCTGGGACCGTCCGAGGTGATGGCGAGCCCGACGTAGAGCAGCCCGGTGAAGGGCGTGTCCCGCCGACGCATCTCGGCCAGCGTCGGATGCACCACCGACGCCATCACATCGTCCACAAGGGACGGTTCGGTCCACGGCAGCGGCGCGTACGCACCCATCCCGCCGGTGTTCGGGCCGGTGTCGCCGTCCCCGATCCGCTTGAAGTCCTGCGCCGGCAGCAGCGGCACCGCGGCCGTGCCGTCGGTGACCACGAAGAGGGAAACCTCGGGGCCGGCCAGGTACTCCTCCACGACGACCCGCGCACAGGCCGCGCCGTGCTCCAGCGCGGCCGCGCGGTCGTCGGTCACCAGGACGCCCTTGCCGGCGGCCAGCCCGTCGTCCTTCACCACGTACGGCGGCGCGAACCGGTCCAGTGCCGCGGCGACGGCGTCGCGGCCCTCGGCGCGCGGGTCGCAGGTGATGGCCCCGGCCGTGGGCACCCCGGCCGCCGACATCACCTCCTTGGCGAACGTCTTGGACCCTTCCAGCACCGCTGCCGCCCCGGAAGGGCCGAAGCAGGCGATCCCCTTCGCCCGTACCGCATCGGCGACGCCCGCGACCAGCGGCGCCTCCGGGCCCACCACGACAAGATCGGCGCACACGTCCACCGCCAGCGCCGCCACCGCGGCCGGATCAACGGCATCCACAGCGACCGTGGTCACCGGGGCGCCGCTGCTGGCGAGGGTCACGGCGGCGATCCCGGGGTTGCCCGGCGCGCAGGTCAGCGCGGTGACGGAGGAGTCGGCGGCGAGGGCGGCGGCCAGGGCGTGTTCACGCCCGCCGGAGCCGAGAAGAAGGACATGCACGACTCGCCATCGTACGGCCCACCGACCGGCCGCCCACCGCCGGCGCGCGGTGCCGTCCCGCCGCAGCGGTCCGCCGCAGCCGTCCGGCTAGATCAGGTTGTGCCGGATGACGTTCTCGTCGCGGCCGGGGCCGACCCCGACCACGCTGACCCGGGTACCGCAGAGCTCCTCGATCCGCTCGATGTAGCGCTGCGCCGTCGCCGGCAGTTCCTCGAACCGGCGGCACTTGGAGATGTCCTCCCACCAGCCGTCCCACTCCTCGTACACCGGCTTGGCGTGGTGGAACGCGGTCTGGGTCATCGGCATCTCGTCGGTGCGCTCGCCGTCGATCTCGTAGCCCACGCAGATCGGCACCTTCTCCATGCCGGAGAGGACGTCGAGCTTCGTGACGAAGAGGTCGGTGATGCCGTTCACCCGCACGGCGTAGCGCCCGACCACCGCGTCGAACCAGCCGCAGCGCCGCTCCCGGCCGGTCGTCGTGCCGTACTCGCCGCCGACCTTGAGCAGGTGCATGCCGTTGTCGTCGAAGAGCTCGGTGGGGAACGGCCCGGACCCGACCCGTGTGGTGTAGGCCTTGATGACGCCGATCACCTGGGAGATCCGGGTCGGCGGGATACCCGAGCCGACGCAGGCGCCGCCCGCCGTCGGGTTGGACGACGTCACGAACGGATAGGTGCCGTGGTCCACGTCGAGCAGCGTCGCCTGGGCGCCCTCGAGCAGGACGGTCTCGCCGCGCTCCAGCGCCTTGGCCAGCGCCACCCGGGTGTCGGCGATGAACGGCCGCAGCCGATCGGCGTACCCCAGGTACTCCTGCGCCACCGCCGCGACGTCGATCGCCTTGCGGTTGTACACCTTGGCCAGAATCTGGTTCTTCTCGCGCAGCACCAGTTCCAGCTTCTTGGCCAGGATGCCCGGGTCCAGCAGGTCCTGCATCCGGATGCCGGTGCGGCCCACCTTGTCGCCGTACGCCGGCCCGATGCCCCGACCGGTGGTGCCGATCCGCGACGAGCCGAGGTAGCGCTCCACCACCCGGTCCAACGCCCGGTGGTGCGGCATGATCAGGTGGGCGTCCGCGGAGATGAGCAGCTTCGATGTGTCGAGGCCCCGCTCGTTGAGCCCGTCGATCTCGGCCAACAGCACCTTCGGGTCGACCACGACACCGTTGCCGATGACCGGCACGCAGCCCGGGGTGAGGACACCCGACGGCAGCAGATGCAGGGCGTACTTCTCACCGTCCGGCGTGATGACGGTGTGCCCGGCGTTGTTGCCGCCCTGGTACCGCACGACGTACCCCACCCGCTCGCCGAGCAGGTCGGTAACCTTACCTTTGCCCTCGTCGCCCCACTGGGCGCCGATGAGCACGATGGCTGGCATGTCTCCGCCTCCCGGGGCCCCGAGTGCCGTCACCGATTCGCGGCCGGCCCCGGGGTGCCAGGCTAACAACTGCCAGTTCGGAGGCTGACAACGGTGGACCGGGTTGTGCTGCTCTCGCTCGTCGAGACCGGTGCGGGCGCGGGCTGCGCGTCGCCGCGTACCGCTGTCCTCGCCTGTCAGGACGCGCTGCGCGGTGCCGGGGTGACCGTCGATCTGGTCACCGCCGACTCCGACGCCGCCATCGATGCCGCCATCCAGGCCGCCCTCGACGCCACCTCCGGCGGCACGCCGCCGGCCGGCCTGATCGTCGCGTCGGCCGCCGACGGCCAGGTGCGGGCCGTGCTGCGCCGGCTGGTCCGGCGGTACGCTCCCGCGCCGAGCAGACGCCCCGCGGATCTTGCCGCTCACCGCACCGTTCCGGACCTTCCCAGCATCGGAATTCTCTCGCTGGCACCGGCCGGATCGCGCGACACCGCCGATCTCGTGTCACGGCTCGGGCTGCCACGCGAGCCCGACGCGGTGGCGAAGGCGCTGCTGGTCGGCCGCACCCGGGCCTTCGACCTGCTGCGGACGGACGCCGGCTCGGTCACCCTCGACGGCGCGCTGCTCGGCGGTTCCGACCAGGCCGGCCGGGCGGTGCGGTTCTCCGCCCGGGTCGATGTCGACGACGTGGTCCTCAGCGACGGCCGCGAGCCGCTGCTGGCGGTGTCGGTGCTGAACGCGGATTCCTACGCCGTTGTCGACGGCCTGCCGATGGTGCTCGACCCAGATCCGACCGACGGCAGGCTCAATGTGGCGATCGCGATCCCGGTCATCAGGGGCACTCTGCGGCGGCGGGTCGAGGTGGAGGTACGGCGGGCGAGCGGTCGGGCGGTCGCGATCACGCCACGCGCCGAGATCCACCTCCTGGACGACGGCGTCGCCGGCACCCTCGCCCGCAAGCGAACCTGGTGGATGGAGCACGCCTGCTGGAGCGCCTACGCCCCGTAGCGATATGGCCCACGACAGTGACGTAGTGGCGATGGGTGTGCGAGGCTGCGGAGTGGTCGCTTACCGTTGAGTACGCCAGCGGCCCGGCTCGGTTGGCGACGACGTGCGGGCAGCAGCACAACGTCCGGGAGGGGGAGGCAGTGGACGACCCGATCTGGCCACCCGATGACATCGTCGCCGGGTCACGCGACGAACGCCCGCCGGCGGCTCGAGAGGCGCCGCACCAGCCGGTGCCGCCCGTGCCGCCCGTGCCCCAGTACCCGGTTCCCGGCTACCCGCCCCCGCCGCACCCGGCCGCACCCCCGTCCGGCCAGCACCCAACCCTGCAGCACCCAGTCGTGCAGCACCCAGTCCTGCAGCACCCAGTCCTGCAGCACCCAACCGTGCAGCACCCTGCGGCGCCGCGGCCAGACTTCCAGGACCCGGCCGCCCATGACCCGGCCGCCCATGACCCGGCCGCGCAGCCACCCAATGGGGAGGCGCGCGACGAGCATGTCGGCTCGCCCTGGGCCCAGCCGCCACCGGCCCGCCCACGCGGTGTGCCACCCGGGACCGAGTTGACATCCGCCGCCGGGCCCATGCCCACAGTGGAACCGACGTCAGCCGCCGTACCCACCGCCGGCGCGGGACCGACCGCCGCCGGAGGACCCGAGTCCATCTCACCGTCAGCCCCGCCGGCGGTCGGCCGACCGGGCGGGACGGGGCACGGCAACGCCCACGGTGGCACGCCGCCACCGACGGTGCCCCAACAGCACTCCGCGCTGCCCCCGCCCGTGTTCACGCCGGCGGTCACCCGCTCCACGATGTACCGGAGTGGCTCGGGCGCTCGTCCGGTGACCGAACCCGGGTCGGCCAACGGGCACGCCCCGCCTCATCTCGCACCCGCCCAGCCACCGCACCTCCAGCCACCGCACGCCCAGCCACCGCACCCCCAGCCACCGCACGCCCAGCCACGGCACGCGCAGCCGCCGCACGGTCAGCCACCCGAACAGACGTCACCGGCGGCACCGGCGCACGATGCGGCCGGACCGACGGGGCCCGTCCCGGTGCAGCCAGGGCCGGCACCCGCAAACGCTGCCCCGCGCCGGCCCGCTGACAGTCCGGGCGTCTATCGCGTCCCACCGTCGCACCCACCGCAGCCTGCGCCGATACCCGACCATGCCGCTGCAGAGTGGAAGGGGGACGGTGTCACGCCCACCGCCGAGGACTTCGCGCGGCGGCGGGCCGTCAAGCCGGTGGACCCGGTCGCCACCATGGGTCTGCGTGGAGCGGTACGGCGGAGCACGCTGGGCCTGGTGACCCTCGGCCCCGGCCGCCGCGAACAGGAGTACCGCCACGACGTGGAGAAGGTGCGCCGCAACTTCGGCGGCCTCCGGCAGGTCACCGTGGTCAACCCCAAGGGTGGCGCCGGCAAGACGGTCGCCGTGCTGCTACTGGCGATGACCTTCGGGCAGAAGCGCGGCGGGTACGTGCTCGCGTGGGACAACAACGAAACCCAGGGCACCCTCGGGATGCGGGCGCAGCAGGACTTCCACACCCGGACGGTGCGGGACCTCCTACGGGACCTGGACAGTTTCCGGGGCGCCCAGGGTCGGGTGGGGGACCTGTCGCAGTACGTCCGGGCGCAGGGGGAAGGCATGTTCGACGTGCTGTCCTCCGACGAGTCGGCCACCGCCGGCGAGATGCTCACCTCGGTCGCGTTCGGCGAGTTGCGCGAGGTGGTGAGCCGGTTCTACAAGCTGATCGTGGTGGACACCGGCAACAACGTCCGCGCCCAGAACTGGCAGGCCGCCATCGACGCGACGGACCAGCTGGTCGTCTCGATGTCGGCCCGCAACGACTCCGCCGAGACGGCGGCGCGCATGCTCGACCATCTGGAGCAGCACGGTCGGCACCGCCTGGTGCGGCAGGCCGTCACCGTCGTGTCCATGCCGCCCAGCCGGCGGGAGCTCGACATCCCGGCGATCGTGCGGCACTTCGCGGCCCGGACGCGGACGGTGCTGCTGGCGCCGTACGACCGGATCCTCGACTCGGGCGAACCGATCCGATATCCGCAGCTCTCCGCATCCAGCCAATCCGCCTGGTTGAAGATTGCCGCCTCGGTGGCGGACGGCCTGTAATCCGACCAGCGCGGCCGGCCAGCGCGGCGGCACGCTCGCCGGAAGGCTCAGCCGGAGAGCGCGTCCCCGGCGGCCGGATCGCAGTCGCGGAGGAACTGGGCGCACCGGGCGGCCTCGTCGGACTCACCGATCGCGACGGCCGCCTGCCCGAGGGCCCGCAGGCTTCGCAGAAAGCCCTGGTTCGGCTCGTGCGCCCACGGCACCGGGCCGTGGCCGCGCCAGCCGTTGCGGCGCAACTGGTCGAGGCCACGGTGGTACCCGGTCCGGGCGTACGCGTAGGCCGCCACCGGGTCGCCAGCCGCGAGCGCGCGCTCCGCCAGGGTGGCCCACGCGGCGCTGAAGGTGGGGTACTCCGCCGCGACGGCCTTGATCCGCCCCTCATCGGTGCCGGCGGCGAGCAGGGCATCCGCTGCGGCCGTTTCCTCGGGAAGTTGGGTCGCGGGCGGCTGGGGCAGGAGATTCATCTCGATATTGAACCGCGCCACCCGGTGAAGTGCTGACTAAACGGCTGAGGTGTTGGTCACGCGACCGGAGGGTGTGAATGAGTCGGCCATTGCCTACAACGGAAGATCGGGAGCCTCCCCAGGACCCCAAAGCGATGGCTCAGCGGTACACGCTGGGCCATCGTCACTCCGGCTGGCATCCTCAGTCGAGCCACCTGCCCGCTTCGGTCGCGCAGCTTCGGTCGCCCGCTTCGGTCGCGCGGTTCGGTCGCGCAGTTTCGGTCGCGCGGCTGCGTCGACATGTGGAAAAAGCACCGTATTCGGCCGTCATTAGGTTCGTAGCTCGCATGGCGGTGCGGCGTTCGGCGTGTCGCCGCGGCATGTGACGTGCGGCGCTGCTCCCGCGCATGACCTGCCACATTGCTTCGCACGCATGGCCAGCCGCGTGGTGCACCCGACGGACAACCCCGGGCGACCCGGGAGGTGGGCAGGCCGATGCGCACGGCGGCGCGGCTGCCGGCAGGATGGCAGCGTGCCTCTCCCAGACCCGTTCGACCACAGCCCGACCGAGATCGAGTCGCGCCTGGAACTCGACGCCCACCTCGCCACCGGCACCCTCGCCGGGCTGACGGTCCAAGGGCTCGACCTGTCCCTGGAGCCGCCCGATCTGTCCACCATCGACGTCGCGGACACGCTCTTCGTCGGCTGTACGCTGCCGTCCGCCGAGGTCGTCGCCGACCTGGTACGCAGGGGTGCGGGCGTGGTGCCGCACTTCATCACGGTGCCCTACCCCTCGCAGCCCACCCGGTTGTACAGCCCACAGGACCTCGCCCAGGGCTTCGACCAGCACGGTTTCGCCGGCATGTACGACACGGTGGTGTACCGGCATTTCACCGCCTCCGGCGGCGCGGTACCGCCGATCCGGGAGGCGCTGGCGCAGCGGATGCACGATCACGGCATCGACAACGCCCTCGGCGAGACCGTCCTGGCCTGGGAAGCCGGTGGCGGCGGCCCGGTCGTCGGCGTCATGGGCGGGCATGCGGAGCCGCGCGGGTCGGCGGGGTACCGGGCGGCGGCGGAGATCGGGTACCGGCTGGCCCAGGCCGGCTGCCTCGTGGTCAGCGGTGGCGGCCCTGGTGTGATGGAGGCGGCCAACCTCGGTGCCTTCCTCGCGACGCAGGAGCCGAGCCGCCTCGACGCGGCAATTGACGCGCTCAGCGTGGTGCCGGACTTCACCGATCACGACCCGTACACCCGCCTTGCCCTGCAGGTCCGGGATCGCTTCGCCAGCGCGGGTCACCACCTGCAGCCGGCCGGCGCCGTCGCGCCCGCCGTCGCGCCGCTGCGCCAGGGCGGCGACGTGGGCGACTGGGCCCGCCACGGCGGGCTCTCCGTCCCGACCTGGCTGTACGGCCACGAGCCGGCCAACCTGTTCGCGGCCCGGATCGCGAAGTACTTCTCCAACGCGATCCGCGAGGACACGGTGCTCCGCCTCGCCCGTGGCGGGCTGGTCTTCGCCGCCGGTCGGGCCGGCACGGTGCAGGAGGTGTTCCAGGCCGCGACGAAGACGTTCTACGCCACCGACGGCAAGTCCGGGCCGTTCGTGTTCGTGGGTACGGCCTACTGGGCCGACCTGCCGGTGGAGCCACTGCTGCGGGCGCTGCTGGCGGCCTCCCCGCACGGCGACCAGTCCGACCTGGTGCTGGTCACCGACTCGGTGGACCAGGCGGTCGCCAAGCTGACAGAGTCACCGCGGGTCAGCCCTGGCTGACCCGCGGACCGAGGTTCAGCCTGGCTGACCCGGGTGACCGACCGGCTCAGGCCCGCATCACGGTCGCGATCGGGATCCGGGCCGCCCGGATCGCCGGGATCAGCCCGCCGAGCAGTCCGGCCGCCAGTCCGGCGATGACGCCGGCCACTCCCGCCTGCCACGGGAAGTCCAGGTTGGCCAGGGACGGGTCCCGGCCGCCGATGACGGCGCTGGCGAGTTTCAGCCCCACCACTCCCACGCCGATCGCCGCGGCGGCCGTGAGCAGGCCGGTGAGCAGCGTTTCGGCGAGGACGATGCCGGCGAGCAGCAGCCGCGACGTGCCCACCGCCCGGCGCAGCGCGAACTCCTCGACGCGTTCCCCCACGGTGGCGAGCCCGACATTCAGAATTCCGGCCACGCCGATCAGCAGAACCAGGCTCGCCATGCCCAGGAAGATCCACCGCATCAGCGTCAACTCCCTGGCCATGCCCTCGCGCGAGTTGACCGTGTGGACGTGGATGTGATCGGCAGGCGTGCCGACGGCGACAAGTCGGCTCCGCAGCGTCCGCTCCAGGTCCGTGCTAGCCGGGGTGAGCAGCACCTCGACGCCCTCGCGCGACTGGCCGTCGAGCCCTTGCGGCGGCAGCCAGTTCTGCATCTCATCGGTCCGGGTGTACGCCTTCGGCTCGCCGCTGCCGTCATCGACCACGCCCACGATGCGCGGGGTCGGGTGGGCGGTTGCGCCATCGAAGCGCATCTCAGCCGGCACCCGGTGCATGGCGAAGCCCTTGGCAGCCTCCTTGTTGAGCACCAGCCGCGGCGAGAGCGACGGCGACGAGGCGAAGTCCAACCATGTGCCGGCAGTCGTGCGGAAGGGCTTGAACTGGCGTACGTCTGACGTCATCGCGACGACCCGAAGCTCGATCGCCTTGCCGGGTGGACGGTCGGCCTGGCCACCGTCCCCCATCATGGATCCACAGTTGCCGAAGGGGTCGCATTCCACGGCGTACCCCCTGTCGCCCACTTCGAACGGCGCCCCACCGGGGTTGACCGGTTCCACGCCCGGCTCGCCGATGACCGCGTTCATCGTGGTCAGCGCCACGCCGTCGGCGCTGCCGTGCAATGTCTCGTGGATGACCGCCGCGGCGCGCACGGAGGGCGACAGGTAGATCTGCCGGGTCCCGTCCCTGCCCATGGTCAGGTCCGCGTTGGCGAGCAGCGCGCGCTCGGCGATCTCAGCGGCGGCCTGCACGGTCACCACGGCCAGAACACCGAGGAAGAGGCTCATCAGCGACAGCAGCGTCCGGAGTTTGCGGGCGCGGATGCCCTGCATACCGATGATCAATGCGGAGCGGAACCGACCGGAGAGGCGCATCAGGTCGGCACCCGATCAGGCGCGGGCGCGAGCACGCCGTCGACGAGCCGGAGGACCCGGCCCATCCGGTTGGCATGGTCCCAGTCGTGGGTGACCAGGATCAGCCCACATCCCCGCGCTGTACTGGCGTGCAGGGCGTCGATCACCAGGTTGCCCGTCTCGGTGTCCAGGGCACCGGTCGGCTCATCGGCGAGCAGCACCTTCGGGTCGCGTACCAGCGCCCGAGCGATCGCCACCCGCTGCTGCTCGCCGCCGGAGAGTCGCGGCGGTTTCTGCTTGGCCAGGTGGGTGATGCCGACCTGGTCCAGCGCCGCCATGACCTTGGCCCGCCGTTTGCGCCGCGGCAGCCAACCCTGCCCGTTGACCAGTGCCATCGCCACGTTCTGCGCCGCGGTGAGGTGCTTGAGCAGGAAGAAGCGTTGGAATACAAAGCCGAACTCGGCACTGCGCAACGCTGCCGCCCGGCGCTCCGACACCCGGGTGATGTCCCGGCCGCCGAGCATGTACTGCCCGCCGTCCGCTCGGTCGAAGAGACCGATCAGGCTCAGCAATGTGCTCTTCCCCGAGCCGGAGCGGCCCAGGATCGCCACGCTGTCTCCACTGTGGACGGTCAGGTCGACCCCGGCCAGAATGGTGCGTGGCTGGCGCTGGCCCTTGAGGGTCTTGGTGAGGCCCCGCAGCTGGATCAGCGGCGGGCCGCCGATCGGCACGCCCTCCCGGGTTTCGCTTCCATGGGTCGCACCGCCATAAGGCGCACCGCCATAAGGCGCACCCCCACGAGGCAAACTCTGCGTTGGGAGGTCTGCGCCGGCCGGGCTCCCAGCTGACGGGCCGCCGAACGGCGAACCCGCAACGGGCGCGCCCGGCAGCGGCGGGCGGCTGACCGGGCCGGCGTCGGTGCGTGGGCGCGGCGGCTCCACCGCCCACGGCGCAGTCGGCGGCTCCACCGCCCACGGCGCAGTCGGCGGTTCCACCGCCTGGGCCTCAGTCCGCGGCTCCGCGGCCCACGGCTCAGTCCGCGGCTCCGCGGCCCACGGCTCAGTCGGCGGCTCCGCCGGCCGGCGTTCAATCGGCGGCTCCGCCGCCCAGGGCGCCGTCATCGCGGACCCGGCGCGCCGCTGCCACCCTCGCCGGCCGGCTTGGCTTCCGGCAGGTCAGGGCCCGGCACGCCGACGGACTCGTCGCCGGTCAACCCGGATTTGATCTGCACCACCTTGCCGTCGGTGAGCCCGAGGACCACGTCGCGGGTCTCCCGGGTGCCGTCCGGCTTCACCACGTCGACCTTGCCCTTGCCCTGACTTCCGGCGATGGCCTCGACCGGCAGGACCATGGCGTTGGCGGCCTTCTCGGTCACCACTTCCACGGTTGCGGAAGCGCCATTGATCATTTTGATGTCAGCCTGCGGGACGCAGACCAGCCGCATGCCGGTCGGCTCGGACGTCCCGCCGTTGCCCTCCTCGGGACCGCCGTCCGGCGGACCCGCGAAGCCGGGCTTCATCCCTACGGGAGGCTCGTTCGCCTTCGGCGTGGCCGCCGGCGCTTCCGGCACGGTGCCAGGCGGCAGGGCCGCGATGGTGCCGAGAACGGTACAGGGGAAGGGGCCCGGACCATTCTTGATCTGAGCCTGCACCGAGCTCACCGCGTCGCCGAGCTTGTACGCATCACCCGCGTCGATGTCCGCCACGATCCCGTAGCCGACGTGCTTGGCGGAAACGATCGGCATCCCGGCGGTGACCGTGGAACGGTCGTCCACCAGCCGGCTCCCGAAGGTCGCACCCACCGGCACCTCGACCGGGGTCGCCTTGCCCGCGGCCCACACATTGGCCACCTTCACGGGCTTCGGCGGGGTGCTCCGGGCCTGGCCGCTGCGCCGGGTCGTGCTCTGCGTCGGCTGGACCGGAAGGTACCGCACCTCGCCGGCGATCGGGGCCACCAGACCGAACACCGGGTTGACCGACACCTTGCCGGCCAGGCTCACCCGGTTGGCCAGGTCCTGGCGGGTCGGTTTGACGGTCGTCATCGTCGTCCCGCGAGCCGCCAGGTCCGGCGGTGTTGTCGCGGTGGGCTGGTCGGCGGTGCACGCGGCCATCGGAACCGCGAGCACCGCCAGAAGACACACCCGAAGAAGGACTTGCCTGTGCACCCGTGGACCCCCCGGTGAAGTTCGCGCCGACCCGCGACGCGGGCGCACCACTAAACCAGACGCTTGCCGGGGTACGAAAGGTTGCGTGCCATCGGGTCCAAAAAACCTGCCCCGCTACTTGCCCATTGTGGTGCCGCTGGATCGAAGGTCCTCACAGGCCCGGGCGACCCGCTTGGCCATCGACTCCTCGGCCAGCTTGCCCCAGGTCCTCGGGTCGTATGCCTTCTTGTTGCCGACCTCGCCGTCGATCTTCAGTACGCCGTCGTAGTTCTTGAAGATGTGGCTGACCACGGGTCGGGTGAAGGCGTACTGCGTGTCGGTGTCGACATTCATCTTGATCACGCCGTAGTCGAGGGCCTCCCGGATCTCCTCCAGCAGCGAGCCGGAGCCGCCGTGGAACACCAGGTCGAACGGCTTCGACCGGCCATACCGCTCGCCGACCGCGTCCTGGATCTGCTTGAGGATCTCGGGACGCAACTTCACGTTGCCCGGCTTGTAGACGCCGTGCACGTTGCCGAAGGTCAGCGCCGCCATGTAGCGGCCGCGCTCGCCGAGGCCGAGCGCCTCCGCGGTGGCCAGGCCGTCCTCGACGGTGGTGTACAGCTTGTCGTCGATCGCGCCCTCGACGCCGTCCTCCTCGCCACCGACCACACCGACCTCGATCTCAAGAATGATCTTCGCGGCGGCCGCCTCGGCGAGCAGCTCCTCGGCGATGCGCAGGTTCTCGTCCAGCGGCACCGCGGAGCCGTCCCACATGTGCGACTGGAACAGCGGGTCCTCGCCCCGGTTCACCCGCTCCCGGGAGATGGCGAGCAGCGGCCGGACGTAGGAGTCCAGCTTGTCCTTCGGGCAGTGGTCGGTGTGCAGGGCGACCGTGATCGGGTACCCCTTCGCGACCTCGCGGGCGTAGGCCGCCAGCGCCACCGCGCCGGTCACCATGTCCTTCACCGTCGACCCCGAGGCATACTCCGCGCCTCCGGTGGAGACCTGCAGGATGCCGTCACTGCCGGCCTCGGCGAACCCGCGCAGCGCCGCGGTGAGGGTCTGCGAGGAGGTCACGTTGATCGCGGGGTACGCGAACGCTCCGGCTTTGGCCCGGTCGATCATCTCGGCGTAGGCGTCCGGCGAGGCAATAGGCATGATGGCACTCCTAGACGGGTGTGCGCCTAGACCGAGGTGCGCCTAGACGGGTGTGCGACGCGACGGGTTTGGCGTTACGGTGCCGACACGACGGTGTGCGACAGCGCGGTCCTCCATGTGCAGTATTCCGTAATCCCGGCTCTGACGAGCCGCCGGGGTTCATGTCGCACCCGGCCGCGCGCAGCGTACGGTGACACCATCCAGGTAGCGGCGAAACGGGGCGGACGATGACTCAGCCTGACCATGATCTTGCGCTGTTCAGCGATCCTCTCGATCCCGAGCAGCTCGACCTCCGGACCCCGATCGCCGACGCGGCCGAGCAGGCCTCGCCGGTCGACGACTCGGTGGTGCGGGGGGCGCTCCAGCTGCCGTTCGAGGCGAACGAGTACGACGTGCTCGAGCAGGCGCACGTCGTGCCGGTCACCGAGGACGACTACCGGTAGCGCTCAGGCCGAGGCGGCTCAGCCGAGGGCGTCGACCGCCTTGCGCGCGGCGACCAGGATCGGGTCCCACACGGGGGCGTACGGCGGTGCGTACCCGAGGTCGAGGCCGGTCATCTCCTCGACCGTCATGCCGTTCCACAGCGCAACGGCGACCGCGTCGATGCGCTTCGCCGAATCCGTACGCCCGACGATCTGGCCGCCGAGCAGGCGCCCGGAGCGGCGCTCGGCCAGCAGCTTGACGGTCATGGGCTCCGCGCCGGGCATGTAGCCGGCCGTGTTCGTCGACTCGATTGTGCCGCTGACCACCTCGAACCCGGCCGCGGCAGCCTCCCGGGAACTCAGGCCGGTACGCGCCACCTCCAGGTCGCAGACCTTGGTCACCGCGGTGCCGAGCACGCCGGGGAAGGTGGCGTACCCGCCGCCGATGTTGATCCCGGCGACCCTGCCCTGCTTGTTGGCGTGCGTGCCGAGCGGGACGTAGACCGGCCGGCCGGTCAACCGGTGCACCGTCTCGACGCAGTCACCGGCGGCCCAGACCCCCTCGGTCCGGACGCCGTCGGCACCCTGCACCCGCATCCGCGGATCGGTGGGCACGCCGCCGGTCGGGCCGATCGGCAATCCGGCGTCCCTGGCCAGGGCGGTGTTGGGCCGCACGCCGAGGCCGAGTACCACGATGTCGGCCGGCAGGGTGGCCGCTTCGGTGACGACCGCGCTGACCTGCCCGGCGCGCGACTCCAGCCCGGTGACGGTCTCGCCGGTACGGACCTCGATGCCCAGCCCGCACATCGCCTCGCGGACGCGGACCCCCATGTCCGGATCCAGCGAGGCCATCGGCTCGGGTGCCTGTTCCACCAAGGCCACCGAGAGCCCGTGCCGCACCAGCGCCTCGGCCAGCTCCACCCCGATGTACCCGCCACCGATCACCACCGCGCGTTCCGGTCGAGGATCGCGGTCCAGCCAGGCCAGCACCGCCGCGCCGTGGTCCAGCGTCTGCACCCCGAACACGCCGCCGATCGCCTCCTCACCGCCCCCGCCAGCACCGCCCGCGCCAGCGCCGCCCCCGCCAGCACCGGTACCGCCGCCGGCCCAGGCTGGTCGGACCGGCACGGCACCGGCCGCGTACATCAGCTGGTCGAAGCCCTCGCGGATCTCCCGGCCACCCTCGTCCAGCAGCCGGGCCACCACCTCGCGACGGTCCAGGTCGATGCCGACCACCTCGGCGCGCAGCCGCACATCAACGGCATAGTCCCGGCGGAACGTCTCGGGGTCGCGGCTGACCAGCGCGTCCGGACCGGCGACCACGTTGCCGATCCAGTACGGGATGCCGCACGCGGAGTAGGACGTGAAGTGGCCCCGCTCGAACGCGACGATCTGCAGGTCCTCCGGCCCTCGGCGGCGGCGGGCCTGGGAAGCTGCCGACATCCCCCCGGCGTCGCCGCCGATCACCACAAGTCGTTCGGTCACCGCACCAGGCTAGAGGTGGCGCCTGCTCCGCCGGCAGGCACCACGACGCGGGCGCGGCGCGGGCCGGGCGCCGCGCGCTGCGGGGCCTGCGGAGGCCGGGCTCACCGACGCCGGGCTCACCGACGCCGGGCTAAGCGAGGCCGGGCTAACCAAGGCCGGGCTAACCAAGGCCGGGCTCACCGAGGCCGGGCTGACCGAGGCTGATGGCGAAGGCCGGGTAGCCCACCACCCGGCTGGGGTCACCGGAGGTGTCCGCGGAGGTGTTCAGCGCGAGCTGGGTCGGGGAGCCGCCGTGGCTGCGGGCCCAGGCGAGCAGCCCGCGCAGGGCGTACCGACCGCACGCGTCACCCACCCCGATCCGCTCCGGAGCGAGCTCCAGCACCGCCCGTGCGGTCTGCCCGTCCCGCCGCCGCGCCTCGGCATCCGCCAGGTAGTGCGAGAAGTCGGTGCTGCACAGCAGTACGGTTCCCGGCCCGGCGACCGCCTCGACCACCGCCTGCACCGCCTCCGGGCTGCTCTGACCGGCGCAGATCGGCAGAATCGGGGTACGCCGGCGCAGCACCCGCTGCAGGAACGGCACCTGCACCTCGATCGAGTGCTCGGTGGCGTGCGCGGCATCGTCGGCGACGGCGAGGCGGGCCCGGTGCAGCGAGGCCGATGTTGCGGTGTCGACCGGTACGGTCCCGAGCGGGGTACGCCACCGGTCGGTGGTGGGCACCGCGCAGCCGGCCAGCGGCACCCGGTGCGCCGGCCCGATCAGCACCACCCGGCGGACGGCCTCGGCATGCCGGCGCAGCCGTGCGTAGACATGCGCGGCGGTCGGGCCGGAGTAGCGGTACCCGGCGTGCGGCACGACGTACGCCGCAGCCAGCCGGTCGTCGTCGGGCACCGGCACCGCGGCCACCAACCGATCGACCGCCTCCGCCAGCGCCGCCGGGTCGGCCGGGTAGAACGTCCCGGCCACCGCCGGCTGCCGCGTGCTCACCGGGCATCCCGGCGGTCGTGCGGCCCGGTCCCCGGACCGCCCGGGTCGCGTACCACCACGGGCAGGCGCCGCGAGCCCCAACCGCCGACCGGTCCGTCGAAGCGGCCCGGCAGTTGCGTACCGCAGTGCGTGCACGCTCCGGCGTCGCTCGCGTCGTACCGCCCGATGACGTACCAGTCGCGGACGATGACGCCGCGGGCGCACCCCGGGCAGATCGTGGTCTGGCCGTCCGGGTCGTGCACGTTGCCGGTGTACACGTACCGCAGGCCGTGCTCGAGCGCGATCCGGCGGGCCCGGGCCAGGGTCGCCGGCGGCGTACGCGGCACGTCGCGCATCTTGAAGTCCGGATGGAACGCGGAGAAGTGCAGCGGCACGTCCGGGCCGAGGTGCTCGGCGAGCCAGGCACACTGCGCGGCGATCTCGGCGTCGGAGTCGTTGTGCCCGGGGATCAGCAATGTGGTGATCTCGAACCAGACTTCGGTGGTCGCCAGGTGCTCCAGCGTCTCCAATACCGCGCCGAGCCTGGCGAAGGTGATCTTTTCGTAGAACTGTTCGCTGAACGCCTTGAGGTCGATGTTGGCCGCGTCCATGTGCCGGTAGAACTCCGCGCGGGGCACCGCGTTCATGTACCCGGCGCTCACCGCCACGGCGCGGATGCCCCGCTCGCGACAGGCGTCCGCGACGTCCATCGCGTACTCCATGAAGATCACCGGATCGTTGTACGTGAACGCGACGCTGCGGCAGCCCAACCGCTGCGCCGTCGCGGCCAGAGCGTCGGGCGACGCGGCCGACGAGAGCGTGTCGGTCTCGCGGGACTTGGAGATGTCCCAGTTCTGGCAGAACCGGCAGCCCAGGTTGCACCCCGCCGTCCCGAACGACAGCACCGACGAGCCGGGCAGAAAGTGGTTGAGCGGCTTCTTCTCGATCGGGTCGACGCAGAACCCGGACGAGCGCCCGTAGCTGGCCAGCACGATCTGATCGTCGGTACGCCCCCGGACGAAGCACAGCCCCCGCTGACCCTCGCGCAGCCGGCAGTTGCGCGGGCACACGTCGCACTGCACCCGGCCGTCGCCGAGTGCGTGCCAGTGGCTGGTCGGCACCGTGTACGGGTCGTCGAGACTGAGCGGTGCCGCAGGTGCAGTGGACATGACGCCTCCCGGACTCAACGCTATGCCGGGTGCCGGGCACCGTCCACCAGCAGGGAATCTCCCGAATCGTGCGGGGACCCAGCAACTCCACAGCAAGCATGAGTACCCTGGTTCGCCGTGGAGACTGCCGAACACGTGCGCACCGTGAGCGAGACGCTCGCCGTCAACCCACTCGACGTCAGGGAGCTGTTGACGGCCTTCGGCGTACTGGGCGTATGGATCATCCTGTTCGCGGAGACGGGGCTGCTCCTGGGCTTCTTCCTGCCGGGCGACTCGCTGCTCTTCGTCGCCGGGGTGGGCGCGTCGTCGGTGGCCGATCAGGTGATCGGCACCCACCTGTCGCTGCCCGCGCTCCTGATCGGCGCGCCGATCTTCGCGATCGCCGGCGCACAGTTCGGCCACTGGCTCGGCGCGCGGTACGGCCCCCGCCTCTTCGCCCGGCCCGACTCGCGCCTGTTCAAGCAGGAGTACGTGGACAAGGCCGAGTACTACTTCCAGAAGTTCGGCCCGGCGAAGGCCGTCGTGCTGGCCCGGTTCATCCCGATCGTGCGCACCTTCCTCAACCCGGTCGCCGGGATGCTCGGCATGCCGCGGCGGCAGTTCCTGCTGTGGAACGTGGTGGGCGCGATTCTCTGGACCGACGGCATCATCCTCGCCGGGTGGGCGCTGGCGAAGAGCATCATCAACGTCATCCCACCCGAGAAGATCGACACCTACCTGCTGCCCGCCGTCGTGGTCATCGTCCTGATCTCGGCGATGCCGATCTTCATCGAGGCCTGGCGCGAGCGCCGCGACCGCCGCCGCCTGCGCGCCGAGGCCACCCTGCCGGCCACCATCCCGACCGACGCCGACTAGTCCACGACCGCAGGCCCTCCCGCAGGCCCTCCCGCAGCGGCCGAGGGCTCCCGAGGTCCCGGCCCACCGACGATCGCCCCCCTTCGCCGGCCGCCGACCCGGCCCACGCCCGACGGCCCGCGCCCGACGCCCGCGCCCGACGGCCCGCGCCCGACGGCCCGCGATTGGTCACATGTGGCTGAGGCACGTAATGGCGCGCGAATTCGGTGCTTCGCGTGCATATCGTCGAGTGGCCACGCACGGGTCGGGCGTGTCGCGCCGCAGGCCTTCGCTCCGCCGTCCACCTCCGCGGGCCGCCGTCCGCGACTCGTCATATGTGGCTGAGGCACGTAATGGCGCGCGAATTCGGTGCTTCGCGCGCATGTCGTCGAGTGGCCACGCGCGGGTCGGGCGTGTCGCGCCGCAAGGCCTTCCCTCCGCCGTCGGCTCCGCCGTCCGCGGGCGGTGGTCAGGGGCGGCGGTCCGGCGGGCGGCGGTCAGGAGGTGGTGGTGGTCAGGGGCGGAGCAGGGCCTGCAGGTAGCTGTCGGTGAGCGTGGCCAGGTCGGGGACCGCGGTCGCCGTGCCATCGACGTTTCCAGCGATGCTCTCCAGGTCGGCCATGTTGGCGTCCGGGCCGATGCCGAGCAGGACGAGCCGGACCGGCCTCGCCGGATCCCCGGCCTTCCGCAACTCCTCGCGGAGCTGATCGGCGGTCAGGCCCGACTTGGCGGTGTTGGCTCCGTCGGTGAGCACCACGACCGTGTTGGATCGGCCGGGCTGGTACGAGTCGCGCATGGTCTGGTACGCGCTGAGCACGGCGTCGTAGAGGCCGCACGTGTCCGCCGCGCCGACCGCAGCCCCATTCACCGCCGTCGTCACCTTCGCCCGGTGCCCGGCGCCGAGCGGCGCCATCGGCGCCAACTCCCGGCTGGTCGCCCCGAAGCCCCACACGCCCGACTCACTGGCGTCGTCGAGCAGCGCGAGGCCGGCAAGCACAGCCTTGCGGCCCGACTCGATCCGGGTGGCGCTGCCGCCGCCGGGTAGCTTCGCGGACTGCTTCATCGACGAGGTGACGTCGATGAGTGAGAGCACCCGGGAGGGCGCCTTGGCCGCCGCCCAGTACCCGAGCACCTGCTCGACCTGACCGATTTCCTTGACCGGATTCGGCTGGACCGGATCAAGGGTGATCCCGTGCCCGGCCTGGAAGTCCGCACTCGGTGCGCCGTTCGGGGCGCGGAACCCCTCCCTGGACAGGATGTTGCGGTACTCGCCGCTGGTCAACGCCGTCCGGAAGCGCTCGGCCGCGCGGGTGACGTCCGGGTTCTGACCGGACACCACCGCGAGCGGGTAGTCCAGCGTCAGTGGCTGCTCCAACTGCGTGGCGTGGACCACCCCCTGCGTGCCTTCGGTGCCGGCGCGAACCACCGCCTGCTCCGTGGCCGGGACAATGACCTTGTCTTTGATCCCCTTGAGCGCGTCTGTCGCGCTGGGCGCCACCCGCACCGACCGGTATGCCCCGACAACCGCGCCGGTCTTGTCGGCGTCGGTCCCGAGGGCGTTGCGGACGAGGATGGCCCCGGCGAGCGCCGCGCCGTTGCGGGTGGGATCTGCCGAGTCGAAGGTGACGCCCTCCTTGCCGATCCTCTTGACCAGCGCGGTCAGGTCGGGCCCGGCCAGCCGCGGCTTGCCGGCGAGGGTACTGCTGGCGAACTCCTCGGTCATCGCGAGCACCACTGGGGTCAGCGCGATCGAGGGGGTGTTGACGTCGAGCGCCGCCGGGGCGATCGCCCGGATCCGGGCGATCCAGGCGACGGAGTCCGGGATCCATACCGCCGGCACGCCGCCCTCGGCCCCGGTCGACTGCGGGCTGCGTCCGGAGCGGCGCGGCGGCGCACCCTGGCCCTCGACGACGGACTGCTTGCCCTGGTCCGATGCGGCGGCGTCGGGCGGCAGCGCACCCGGGGTCGACGATGCCGGCGCGGCCGGAGATCCCGGTAGCCGCAGGCCGGCGCCCTCGGCGATGGCGCCGGCGACGTCGGCGGGCCCCGCGGAGCGGACGTCGACCCGGACGCACTGACCGTTGACCTTGGGGTTGGTCCCGGCCCAGCGGGTCGCGACGCCCTCGACGGCGGTGTGGATGTCCGGCGCGACGGCCACGGTGAGCGTGATGCCGGCGTTGCACCCTTTCGCCTTGTTGCTGTCCGACGCGAAAGCGCGCACCGCGACGGCACTTACCGCTAGGACGGCGATGACCGCCGCGATGGCGACCGGGGTGCGCAGGGCCCGCCGACGGCTCTCGCCGCGGGTCCGCCGCTGGTCCTGCTGCCGCTGCGCCACCGCACCTCCTCCGCGCCCGCACTCGTCCGCCCGGCTGGTAAAACCCCAGCCAGTAGCGCCAAGCGTAGGCGCAGCCGGCCCAACCGCAAGTCTTGGTTCACACGGTGGAATTGAAGTCGCCCAATGCCGAAAACATTTCAGCAGGGCATTCGGGGAGCGTCCGGCCGAGGACGAGGGCCCGATAGGTCATCGTCGCCGCCTCTTCGAGGTACAGCGCCCGCTTGTGTGCAAGTTCCACGGTTTCGGCCAGGATCGAGCACCCGTGCCGGGAAAGGATCACGCAGTTCGTTCCATTGGCGGCCGCCACTGCGGCCACCTCGCCGAGCTCGGCGGTGCCGGGGAGCCGGAACGGCGCCGTGACGACGCGCCGGAGGTAGTAGGCATGATCGGTCGTGGCGAGCCGCACGGGCTCGCCCAGCGCATCCAGCAGCAGGACCGTCTGCGGATGCAGGTGCACGATCACGTTGACGTCGGGCCGGGCCCGGTAGGTCGCGAGGTGCAGCGCCAACTCACTGGTCGGCGGCAGTTCCGTGCCATGCAACGGGGCGGTGGCATTCACCACCGCCCCGTCAGCAAGACGCACACGTACGAAGGATGAACGAGCGAGCCGGTCCAGCCACGTACCGGACGCGGTGACCCAGCACTCGTCGGAATCGGGTTGCCGCGCAGACAGGTTTCCGCCAGAGCCCACCACGAGACCGCTCGTGACGACCGCATGGCCGAGTGCGGCCAGGAGATCGCGAAGATCAGCAGCGGTGGTACTCACCTGAACAGCGCGGCTGCCCTACCGAGCAGCCTTCTTGGTGGCCCGCTTGCGAGGCGGGGTCAACAGGTCCGCGATCGTCCCGATGGAACTCGGCAGGAGACGATAGAAGGCCCAGACACCCCGCTTCTCGCGTTCCAGCAGACCCGCCTCGGTGAGGATCCGGAGATGGTGACTTACGGTCGGCTGGGACAGGCCCAGCGGGGCGGTGAGGTCGCAAACACACGCCTCACCATCAGGTGCCGACTGGATCAGGCTGAGGAGCCGAAGGCGAGCCGGATCGGCTAGCGCCTTCAGCACCCCCGCCAGACGCTCCGCGTCGGCACGGTCGATTGGCTCGCCGGCAAGCGGCGAGATCTGGGGCATCGTCTGTTCAGCAAGCGCAGTTCCCACGATTTCCATCCTTCCACGCAGCACTATCGACTCGGATGCATATCTGCAGGTCCGAATCGACAATTTTTCAGGCCTCTCGGCCGAGCTCAGCGAGCGAGTACGCCGACCGATAGGTCAGACCATCGGCACGGACCGCCATTTCCGCACCTCGATCGACGATAACCGCAACACCTACCACTTCGGCACCGACCTCCCGTAATGCCTGCACAGCTGTGAGCACACTTCCCCCGGTAGTGGACGTGTCCTCAACCGCGAGCACCCGACGTCCCGCCACGTCAGGGCCCTCGATCCGCCGTTGCAGGCCGTGAGCCTTGTCTTCCTTACGCACGACGAACGCGTCCAGCGCCCGTCCCCGTGCCGCCGCGGCGTGCAACATCGCTGTCGCCACCGGGTCAGCACCGAGCGTAAGCCCTCCAACTGCATCGAACTCCCAGTCTGCGGTCAGGTCCAGCATGACCTGCCCCACAAGTGGTCCGCCCGCATGATGCAGTGTGAGCCGGCGAAGGTCGATATACCAGTCCGCTACCCGACCAGACGACAGCGTCACACTGCCCTCGACGACCGCAAGGTCTTTGATCAGTTTGAGGAGGTCATCCCGCTCCGCCATGACTGAAGCGTACCGATCAATCGGCCAGCTGATATCGATGACGCGGAAAGTACTGGCCTACAGGAGTAGGTTACCGGTCACATTCCCCTGATGGTGGTCACTCGGACCTAGCCCGCGCCGCCGCCGGACGGCCGTTTCGGCGGACCCGCGTCGCCGTCCGCCGTGCCGGCGGGCAGTGGCCCGGCGGGCGGCCCGGCCTTCGGACTGCCGGCCACCCGGGCGGTCCACGACCGCGGCAGGTAGCGCATCCCCGCCACAGCAAGCTTGTACTGCCAGCCCGGCACACTTATCGACCGACCGGCACGGAGATCGCGCAGGCCGTCCCGGGCCACCCGATCCGCGTCCAGCCACAGCCATTCCGGCAGCTCAGACATGTCGATGTTGGCTCGGGCGTGGAACTCGGTGTGGGTGTAGCCCGGGCACAACGCCAGCACCCGGACCCCGGACGGGCGCACCGAGCGGTCGATCGACTCGCTGAAGCTGGTGACCCAGGCCTTGCTGGCCGGGTACGTCGATCCGGGTCGTACCGACCACCCGGAGACGGAGGACACATTGATCACCCCGCCGTGGCCGCGTGCCATCATCGGCGGGACGGCCGCGTGGGTGAGTCGCATCACCGCGTGAACATTCAGCCTCAGGAGTCTTTCCTGATCAGCCACGGTGCTTTGGACAAACGATCGGTTCAGCGAAATACCCGCACTATTCACCAGAATGTCGACCGGCCGGGCCGGGTCGCTTAGCCGCGCCGTGACCTGGTCGCAGCCGGTCTCGGTGCTCAGATCGGCGGGCCGGACCTCCGCCGACACGTCATACCGGGTCTGGAACTCGGCGGCCATCCGGGCGAGGCGTTCGGCGTCCCGGGAGACCAGGACGAGGTCGTACCCCTCGGTGGCCAGCCCACGCGCGAACGCCGCGCCGATGCCGGCGGTGGCTCCGGTGATCAAGGCGGTGCCCGGCACGACGTACCCCTCCCCGGGAAACAGACGATCCCCGAGACCACCGTAGGCGGTCGTCGGGGATCGTGTGTGTCCGGGCAGTCAGCCGACGGAGCGAAAGTTTCTCAGAATGCCGGCCCGTGCGGCGGTTGCCCCGGCTGCCCCGGCTGCCCCGGCGGCGGCGGCACCGGTGGCTCCCACTGCTGCTCCGGCGCGCGCTTGGCGAAGTAGGCGTTGGCTGCCGGCAGGGCGAGCAGAATCAGCGCGGCGAGGATCGAGAGCATGGTCAGGATGCCGAGCGCCATACTCGTCGGCGTCAACCAGGAGGGCAGCTCACGCGTCACCGTTTCCTGGATCTCCGCCTGGGTCGGGCCGCCCTCGGTGGCGGGCCCGCCGAAGCTGCTCCCCGCCGCGTTGAGCGCGTACGACCCGCCGAAGCAGCAGAGGGTGAGGCCGCCGAAGACCCAGGTGATGATCCGGGCGACGTTGTTGCCGCGGGCATCGAGCGTGGCGAGGACCGCCAGGATCGCGGCGATCACGAGGGAGAAGATCGCCAGACCGATGATGAAGCCCACCGCGGCGCCGGCGGCGCCGGCGGAGGCCGTCCCCTCGAACGCCTTTTCGTAGGCGCGCCGCTGCGCGCCGGAGGTCGCGATCGAGAGGATGGCGCTGATCACCAGCAGCGCGGCCGCCAGGTACAGCAGCGAAACCGCGATCTTGACGACCCCGGGCCTGGTCCGGGGGGTCTCGGGCGAGACAGGGTTGGCCATGGGTGTTCCCTCCAGAAGTTTGTCGCGATCACCGTAGCCAGGGTTGTCCAGGTTCGCGACCCCGCGAGGGGATCCGGCTCAGTGGTTCATCCTGCCCCGTGCGTACTCGGCCAGGGTGGTGCGCCCCATGACGCATCCGGTGAACGTACTGACCTGCGCCGGATCGTCCGCCAATCGCTCCCAGGCCCGCCGGCCGGCCGCCGGGTCCAGCCGGCTCAGCAGGTCGGCCGCGTACACCTTGCCGGCCGGCGTCGCAGTCGCGACCAACCGTTCCAGCTCGGGCCGCAGCTCCGCCTCGGCCGGCGCGTCGTCGATGCGCCGGCCGAGGGCGAGGTAGGCCGCCGTCTCGGGCAGCGTGGTGCTCGCGATCCCGACGCCGCCGAAGGCCACCGTCCCGGCCTGGGCCAGCCGCTCCAGGTCGGAGCCGGGCTCAGCGGGCCGCCGCGGGCCGGCACCGGTGTCCGGAGCGGCGTCCGGGTCAGACCTTTTCCACCACGCCACGGGTGCCTCCCAGGGTCAGCGCCTTCTTGTCCTCGGACAGATCGACGACCACCCGGTCGCCATCGGTGATCTCCCCCGACAGCAGGGCCCGCGCCAGCCGGTCACCGATGGCCGTCTGGATCAGGCGGCGCAGCGGACGTGCGCCGTACACCGGGTCATACCCATGCAGGGCCAGCCAGTCACGTGCCGGGTCGGTCACCTCCAGGGTGAGCCGGCGATCTCCCAGCCGCTTCGTCAGCATCCGCAGCTGGATCTCGACGATCGACTTGAGCTGATCCGCGGCGAGCGAGCCGAAGACCACGATGTCGTCGAGGCGGTTGAGGAACTCCGGCTTGAAGTGGCCGCGCACCACGGCGAGCACGGCTTCGCTGCGCTGCTCCTCGCTCTGGGTCGGGTCGGCCAGGACGTGCGAGCCGAGGTTCGAGGTCAGGACCAGGATCGCGTTGCGGAAGTCGACGGTGCGGCCCTGGCCGTCGGTGAGCCGGCCGTCGTCGAGCACCTGGAGCAGCACGTCGAACACGTCCGGGTGGGCCTTCTCCACCTCGTCCAGCAGGATCACCGAGTACGGCCGGCGGCGCACCGCCTCGGTGAGCTGCCCGCCCTCCTCGTACCCGATGTAGCCGGGCGGGGCGCCGACGAGTCGGGCCACCGAGTGCTTCTCGCCGTACTCGCTCATGTCGATCCGGACCATCGCGCGCTCGTCGTCGAAGAGGAACTCGGCGAGCGCCTTGGCCAGCTCGGTCTTGCCGACACCGGTGGGGCCGAGGAAGAGGAAGCTGCCGGTGGGGCGGTCGGGGTCGGCCACGCCGGCGCGGGCCCGGCGTACCGCGTCGCTCACCGCCGAGACGGCCTGCGGCTGGCCGATCACCCGGAACTGCAGCGACTCCTCCATCCGGAGCAGCTTCGCGGTCTCGCCCTCCAGCAGCCGGCCGGCCGGAATGCCGGTCCAGGCGGAGACCACGGACGCGATGTCGTCCGCGCCCACCTCCTCCTTCAGCATCGCGCCGTTGGCCTGCAGGGTGGCCAGCTCGCCCTCGGCCCGGACCAGGTCGGCCTCCAGCGCCGGGATGCGGCCGTAGCGCAGCTCGGAGGCCCGGCCCAGGTCCATGTCGCGCTCGGCGCGTTCGGCCTCGCCGCGCAGCCGCTCCAACTCCTCCTTGGCGGTGGAGATCTTCGAGATGTGCTCCTTCTCGGTGCGCCACCGCTCGGTCAGTGCGGTGAGCTGCTCACGCTTGTCCGCCAACTCCTGGCGCAGCCGGTCCAGCCGTTGGGCGGAGGCGGCGTCCGGCTCCTTCGCCAGCGCCATCTCCTCGATCTCCAGCCGACGCACGCTGCGCTCCACCTCGTCGACCTCGACCGGCCGAGAGTCGATCTCCATCCGGAGCCGGGAGGCGGCCTCGTCGACCAGGTCGATGGCCTTGTCCGGCAGGAACCGGTCGGTGATGTACCGGTCCGACAGCGCGGCGGCGGCGACCAGGGCGGCGTCGGTGATCCGGACGCCGTGGTGCACCTCGTAGCGCTCCTTGAGCCCGCGCAGGATGCCGATGGTGTCCTCGATCGTGGGCTCGCCGACCACCACCGGCTGGAACCGCCGCTCCAGCGCCGGGTCCCGCTCGATGTGCTTGCGGTACTCGTCCAGCGTGGTGGCGCCGACCATCCGCAGCTCACCGCGGGCGAGCATGGGCTTGAGCATGTTGCCGGCGTCCATCGAGCCCTCGCTCTTGCCGGCGCCGACGACCGTGTGCAGCTCATCCAGGAACGTGATGACCTGGCCGTCGGAGTTCTTGATCTCCTCCAGTACGGACTTGAGCCGCTCCTCGAACTGCCCCCGGTACTGCGCGCCGGCCACCATCGCGCCGAGGTCCAGGCTGACCAGCCGCTTGTCGCGCAGCGACTCGGGCACGTCACCGGCGACGATGCGCTGGGCCAGGCCCTCCACGATCGCGGTCTTGCCCACGCCGGGCTCGCCGATCAGGACCGGGTTGTTCTTGGTACGCCGGGAGAGCACCTGGATCACGCGGCGGATCTCGGAGTCCCGGCCGATCACGGGGTCCACCTTGCCGTCGCGGGCCCGCTCGGTCAGGTCGACGCCGTACTTCTCCAGGGCCTTGTAGCTGCCCTCGGGGTCGGGGTTGGTGACCCGCCGGTCGCCGCCGCGGATCTGCGGGAACGCCGCGACCAGGGTCTGCTCGGTGGCACCCGCACGCTTGAGCTCACGGGCCACCTCGCCGCCGACCCGGGCCAGCCCGGCCAGGATGTGCTCGGTGGAGACGTATTCGTCGCCGAGCGGGCGGGCGATCTGCTCGGCGGCGTTCAATGCGTTGACGAACTCGCGGGACAGGCTCGGCTCGGTCACACTCGCGCCGCGGGCGCTCGGCAGCCGTTCCACGGCGTGCAGCGCGGCCCGGCGTACGTCAGCGGTGTTGGCACCGACGGCACGCAGCAGTGCCGGCGCGGTGGAACCGCCGGTGTCGAGCACGGCGAGCAGAAGGTGCCAGGCCTCGACCGTGGCGTGCCCGCGGCTGGTGGCGGCGGTGACGGCCCCGGTGACGACCTCACGGCTCTTGGTGGTCAGACGTTCGGTGTTCATCGGCTCCCCAGTTGAGGACGGTGCATGGACCATGGGTTACGACGTTGCAGAAGTTGAGTCTATTCCGCTCAACTTGCAGATTTTCGGTGCACGAACGCCGAGCGCCGAACGGGTCGGGATCTGCCCCGGACGTACCGTTCTCCGGGTTCCCTGACGGTGGAACCTTTGCCCCGGCCCCGCCGAGCGGTTACGGTGACGCCGACGCTCCCTACCAGGAGGACGGCGAGACCAGGAGTTTTGCGGTGAGCGTGCACGAGACAGCATTCCGCGGGTTCGCGAACCCGGTGGACCCGACCACTGCCGAACTGCGTGCGTGGGCCTACCACCCGGACAGCGTGCCGCTGCAGGAGATGCCGCCGGACTGGGACCTGCTGGTCGCCGGCGACCCGCTCATCGGCACCCTGTTCGAGCTGGCCGTGGACCGCGACTGCCCGGCCCGCCGGTTCGCCCTGCACTGTCTGTACATCTACGCGGCCGACGCCATCCGTACCGACTTCCGGGCCCATCCCAGGCGCAAGCTGAAGCGCTTCGTGGAACAGGCGGAGAAGGACGGCGACGAGATGCTCGCCATCTGGGCACACAACGCCAAGATGCTGCTGGCCCGCAAGGAACTCTTCGACTACGCCGACTGGTGCGAAGGCGGGCTGGTCCGCAAGCCGCGCCGGATCGGGTAGGCGGGGAGTCCCGGGCACTGCCGCGCGCCTGATGTCAGCGACCGTCGGGCGTGCGGCGCGGGCGCCACACCACGAGCGCGGAGCGGGCCTGCGCCACCGGCACCAGGTCGCGGCGGGGCAGCGTCGACGCCTGCACCGCGGCCAACTGCCGTCGCGCGTCAGCGAGCTGATGCTCCAGCTCGGCCACCCGATCCTGCAACTGCGCGGCGTACTGCTCCAGGTCGATGATTCGCTTGATGCCGGCGAGGTTGACACCCTCCTCCTGGCTGAGCCGCTGCACCTCGCGGAGCAGTGACACATCGCGGGTGCTGTACCGCCGCCCGCCACCGGAGGTACGGCCCGCCTGCACCAGACCCAGCCGGTCGTACTGACGCAGGGTCTGCGGGTGCATCCCGGCCATCCGGGCCGCCACCGAGATGATCAGGACCTTCGCGTCGGTGGTCGTCTCGACGCTCAGGAAGAACTCCTCACTCACGACTCGCCTCCGCTCTCGATCGTCGGCTCTGGATCGTCATGCCGCCGGGGCGGGATTCGCGGGCTTGGCGCGCTCACGGGCCGCGGCGTCGATACGGGTCCGCGGTGCCGGCGGCGCCGCGGCGGCGTACTCCTCCAGCAGCTTGCGCGCATGCTCGGACAGGTCGGTCGGCACGTGCACCTCGACGGTGACGAGCAGATCACCCGCCCTCCCGTCGCGGCGCACCACGCCCTTGCCGCGCACCCGCAGGACCCGGCCGGACGGCGTACCGGGCGGCACCCGCAGGGTGACCGTCGAATCCAGGGTGGGCACCCGCAGATCGACACCGAGCGCCGCCTCGGCGAAGGTCACCGGCACGGTCAGCGTCAGGTCGTCCCCGGTGCGCCCCAGCAGGGTGTCCGGACGCACCTTGACCAGCACGTACAGGTCGCCGGCCGGACCGCCGCGCTCGCCCGGTTCGCCCCGGCTGGCCAGCCGGATGCGCTGACCGTCGCTCACGCCGGGCGGGATCCGGACGTTCATGGTCCGGGTCCTGGTGACCCCGCCGGTCCCCCGGCACTCGGGGCATTTCTCCTCGACCACCGTGCCGACGCCCTGGCAGTTGCGGCACGGCTCCGAGAAGCTGAACGCGCCCTGGTTGCTGGTCACCAGGCCGGCGCCCTTGCAGACCGGGCAGGTGCGCGGCTGGCTGCCGGGTGCCGCGCCGTTGCCGTGGCACGTGTCGCAGACACCCGGCGTACGCAGGGTCAGCGGGACCGTGACGCCCTGCACCGCGTCGGCGAAGCTCAGCGCGACCTCGGTCTCCACGTCACGCCCACGGGAGGTGCGCTGGCGGGTCCCCGCACCCGCACCGCCGCCGCCGCCGGAGAAGATCGAGCCGAAGAGGTCGGAGAATCCGGCCCCGCCGAACCGACGGTCGCCGTCTCCGCCGCCCGCGCCGGCCGCGCCGGCGAACAGGTCGTTGAGGTCGAACTGCACACCGCCGGCCGGGCCCGGGCCACCGCCGCCGCGAGCGCCCCGCCGGAACTGGCCGGACCCGAACAGCGAGCGCATCTCGTCGTACTCCTTGCGACGCCGATCGTCGGAGAGCACGTCGTAGGCCTCGGACACCTCCTTGAAGCGCTCCTCGGCCTTGGCGTTGCCGGGATTACGGTCCGGGTGCAGCTCGCGCGCCAGCTTCCGGTACGCCTTCTTGATCTCATCGGTCGTGGCGGATTTGGTGACGCCGAGGACCGTGTAGAAGTCCTTCTCCAACCAGTCCTTGGAGCTCATCGCGCCACCTCCTCCACTCGTCGGGTTGACCGGATCATTCCGGGTCGGCAACCGCGACCATGGCCGGCCGCAGCAGTCGTTCACCGAGCTGGTAGCCCCGGCGCAGCACCGCGACGCAGGTCGGCTCCGTGACGTCGGCCGAGGTGGAGTGCGCCACCGCCTCGTGCCGGGTCGGGTCGAACTCGTCGCCCTGGGCACCGAAGTCGGTCAGCCCGAACTTCGCCAGCGTCGTGGTGAGCTGCTCGGCCATGGTGGCGAACGGGCCGGTCAGGTCGCCGTGCTCGCGAGCCCGGTCCAGATCGTCGAGCACCGGGAGGAGCGCGAGGATCACGTTCCCGGTGGCCTGCTCGACCACCAGGGCACGGTCCCGGTCCACCCGCTTGCGGTAGTTGGCGTACTCGGCGGTGACCCGCTGCAGGTCGCGTACCCGCTCGTCGAGCTCGATGCGCAGCGCGCGCACCTCCGCACCGGCACCGGAGGTCCCCGCGGAGCCCGCCGATGTACCCGACCCGTCGGCGTCGGTCGCCTTGTCCTCCGCGCCTCTGGCCTCGGCGGCCCGGGCCTCAGCGGCCTTCGCGTCGGCTACCGAGCCGCGGCCCGGGTCCGCCGCCGGCTCCTCGGCCGGTGGGCCACCCGCCGCGTCGGCAGCGCCCGATGCCTCGGGCACTTCCGTTCCAGCGTTCTGCTGTGGGTCCGTCTCAGCGCTCAAGTCGGCGGCATTCAAGTCGGCGCTCGTGGCGGCGCCGTTACTGCGGTGGTCGCGGCTCATGACGTGCTCCCTCGACCCACCGGGCCGGCCCATGCCGGCCCGGTGGGTTGCGATGTACGGATCACTTCTTCGTGTCCTCGTCGATGATCTCGGCGTCGACGACGTCGTCCTGCGCTCCTGGGCCACCGGTCGGACCAGTGCCCGGACCGGCCGCGCCGGAGCCGCCGGCAGCGCCCGGGCCACCGGCACCTTCGCCGGGTGCGCCGGGTGCGCCGGCCTGCTGGTAGAGGGCGGATCCGGCCTTCTGCGACACGGTCGCGAGCTTCTCGTGCGCCTCCTGGATCCGGGCCAGGTCCGAGCCGCCGAGCGCGCTGCGCAGGTCGCCGAGCGCGTCGTTGAGCTCGGTCTTGGTGTCCTCCGGCAGCTTGTCGCCGCTCTCCGCGATGAACCGCTCGGTCTGCCACTGCAGGGCCTCGGCCACGTTGCGGGTCTCGGCCTCCTCGCGGCGGCGCTTGTCCTCGTCGGCGTGCTCCTGGGCGTCGCGCATCATCCGGTCGATGTCGTCCTTCGGCAGCGCCGAGCCGCCGGTGATGGTCATCGACTGCTCCTTGCCGGTGCCCAGGTCCTTCGCGTTGACGTGCACGATGCCGTTGGCGTCGATATCGAAGGTGACCTCGATCTGGGGTACGCCGCGCGGCGCCGGCGGCAGGCCGGTCAGCTCGAAGGTGCCGAGCTTCTTGTTGTACGCCGCGATCTCGCGCTCGCCCTGGAAGACCTGGATCAGCACGGACGGCTGGTGGTCATCGGCGGTCGTGAAGATCTCGGAGCGCTTCGTCGGGATGGTGGTGTTGCGCTCGATCAGCTTGGTGAAGATGCCGCCCTTGGTCTCGATGCCCAGCGACAGCGGGGTGACGTCGAGGAGCAGGACGTCCTTGACCTCGCCCTTGAGTACACCCGCCTGCAGCGCGGCGCCGACGGCGACGACCTCATCCGGGTTGACGCCCTTGTTGGGCTCCCGGCCGATCAGCTGCTTGACCAGGTCGCTCACCGCGGGCATCCGGGTGGAGCCACCGACCAGGATGACGTGGTCGACCGAGCCGACCGCCATCCCGGCGTCCTTGATCGCCTGCTCGAACGGGCCCTTGCAGCGGTCCAGCAGATCCTGGGTCATCCGCTGGAACTCCGCGCGGGTGATCTGCTCGTCCAGGTGCAGCGGACCGGCGGAGCCGGCGGTGATGTAGGGCAGGTTGACGTTTGTGGTGGTCGCGGCGGACAGCTCGATCTTGGCCTTCTCCGCGGCCTCGCGCAGGCGCTGCATGGCCATCTTGTCCTGGGACAGGTCGATGCCGTGCTTGCCGCGGAACGAGTTGACCAGGTACGACATGACCCGCTCGTCCCAGTCATCGCCACCGAGGTGGTTGTCACCGCTGGTCGCCTTCACCTCGACGACGCCCTCACCGATCTCCAGCACCGACACGTCGAAGGTGCCGCCACCGAGGTCGAAGACGAGGACGGTCTGCTCCTTGGCGCCCTTGTCCATGCCGTACGCCAGCGCGGCGGCGGTGGGCTCGTTGACGATGCGGAGCACGTTGAAGCCCGCGATCTCACCGGCCTCCTTGGTGGCGGTGCGCTGGGCGTCGTTGAAGTACGCCGGAACGGTGATCACGGCATCGGTGATCTGCTCGCCGAGGTAGGACTCGGCGTCGCGCTTGAGCTTCATCAGCACCCGCGCGGAGATCTCCTGCGGGTTGTACTTCTTGGCGTCGATGTCGACGGACCAGTTGGTACCCATTTCACGCTTGACCGACCGGATCGTCCGGTCGGGGTTCGTCACCGCCTGGCGCTTGGCTACTTCGCCGACGAGCACCTCGCCGTTGCGCGCGAACGCAACGATCGACGGTGTCGTCCGCGAGCCCTCGGCGTTGGCGATGACGGTGGGCTCGCCGCCCTCTAGAACACTGACCACCGAGTTGGTGGTGCCGAGGTCGATGCCGACGGCACGTGCCATGGTGTTGGTTCCTCCCGGAGGTGTGGTGGCCGCGGGGCGCACCACGAAGTTGAGTGGACTGAACTCAATGATGCCACATCATCCGTGATCGGCAAGTCCGGGTTGAGCCGATGTCACGCAACTCTTCACTGACCTGCGCCGTTATGGCATGGCATCGGGGGAACCGTGGGGCGGGCGTGGTGGAACGCACCGGAGTTGCATGGCGGACTGGCGGCGCATCATGCACGCTTAGGCCGTGACGACGCAGGACGACCCGGCGCAGCCCGGCCCGCCGCAGCCCGGCACGCCGCAGCCCGGCCCGGCGCAGGCAGAGCCGGCGACGCCGGCTGACCCGCCGCCGCAGGCAGACCCGGCGCAGGCCGGGGCGCCGCAGGCCGCGCTGGCGCCGCAGGCTGCTGTGCGCCGCAATCCGGCGCCGCGCGACCCGTCCGCCCGTACGCCCGACACGGTGGAGAACGTCCGCGAGCTCATCCGCGCCCTGACCGGCCTGCGCGACGTGGTCCGCGCCACCACGTACCCGTTGGCCCTGCCCGGCACCGAGGCCGCGACGCTGACCACCAAGGGCGTCGCCGACCAGCTCGAGGACTACCTGCTCCCGCGCCTCGACCGGCTCGACGCCCCGCTCCTCGTGGTGGTCGGCGGCTCCACCGGCGCCGGCAAGTCCACCCTGGTCAACAGCCTGGTACGGACCCCGGTCAGCCCTGCGGGCGTACTGCGGCCGACGACCCGCGCCCCCGTCCTGGTCTGCCACCCCGCCGACATCACCTGGTTCACCGAGTCGCATCTGCTTCCCGGCCTGATCCGCACCACCGGCAGCACCGCCGACGCGCACACCCTGCAGGTGGTCCCGGCGCCCGCGCTCACCCCCGGCCTCGCGTTCCTGGACGCCCCCGACATCGACTCGGTGGTCGACGCCAACCGCGCGCTCGCCAGCCAGCTGCTCGCCGCCGCCGACCTGTGGCTCTTCGTCACCACCGCGGCCCGGTACGCCGACGCGGTGCCGTGGGAGATGCTGCGGACCGCCCGCGGCCGGGGTACCGCGATCGCGCTGGTCCTGGATCGAGTTCCGCCCGGCGCCGCCGGCGAGATCGCGCCCCACCTGCGCACCATGCTGACCGAGCAGGAGCTGGGCGGCATTCCGCTCTTCGTGCTGCCGGAGGCGGAGCTGGACTCGCAACGCCTGCTCGACGAGGCCGTGGTGGCCCAGCTGCGCGACTGGTTCGCCGAGCTGGCCCGGTCCGCGTCGTCGCGCGCCACCGTCGTGCGGCAGACCGTCGGCGGCGCGATCGACGCGCTGCGACCGGCCGTGGCAGGGCTCGCCGCGACCGCTGATGAGCAGGTCACCGCGGTCGAGGCGCTCACCGGCGGGGTTCGGACGGCGTACCGGGCGGCGGAAACCGAGGTGGAGCGCGGCATCGCCGACGGCGCGCTGCTGCGCGGCGAAGTGCTGGCGCGCTGGCAGGAACTGGTCGGCACCGGTGACCTCATGCGCGCCATCCAGTCCCGGGTCGGCTGGCTCCGCGACCGGGTGGTGGCCGCCGTGACGGGACGGATCGCGCCCACGGACCGCTTCCAGGAGGCGCTGGAGTCCGGCATCGCGATGCTGCTCACCGGCGTCGCCACCGACGCCGCCGAGCAGGCCGCCGCGGCGTGGCGCCCCCATCCGGCCGGCGCCCGCCTGCTGGAGACCACCGGCGACGCCCTGGGCCGGCCCTCGCCCGAGCTGCCCGTGCGGATCGACCGCCTGATCCGGGACTGGCAGCGGTTCGTCCTGGAACTGGTCCGCAGCGAGGCCGGCGACAAGCGCGCACTGGCCCGGGCCAGTGCGTACGTGGTCAATGCCAGTGGCCTGCTGCTGATGGTCGTGGTCTTCACAGCGACCGCCTTCATCCCGACCGGGCTGGAGGTCGCGGTGGCCGGCGGGACGACCGTCGCGGCGCAGAAGCTGCTCGAGGCGATCTTCGGCGACCAGGCCGTTCGGACGCTGGCGGCGACGGCGCGCGCGGATCTCCTGGACCGGGTGCACAAGCTGCTCGACGAGGAGGCGGCCCGCTACTGGGCGGTGCTCGACGCCACCGGCGTCGACGTGCAGGCCGGCCGGCGGCTCCGCGCGGCGGCCGAGGACGTGCAGCGGGCCCGCAAGGCGGCCGGTCTCCCGGCGGCGGTCTCCGGTTCCGTGGTCACCGGACCGGCAGCACCCGGACCGGCAGCGCCCGGATCCGCGGCATCCGGGGCGCCGGCATGAGCGTGGTGGACCGGATGCGCGGTGCGCTGTCCCGGCGGCCCACCGAGATCGACGCGGACACGCTTGTCGAGCGCGTGGACGGGCTGCGACGCTTCCTCACCGCCGCCGAGGGGCACATCCCCCAGGCGCGCCTGGTCACCGCGCGTACCGTCGTCGACCGGGCCGGCGAGCGGCTCTCGCTGTCCCGGGCACACACGGTGGTCGCGCTGGCCGGGGCGACCGGCAGTGGCAAGTCCAGCCTGTTCAACGCCATCTCCGGGCTCAACCTCTCACCGGTGGGGGTACGCCGCCCGACCACCGGGGTCGCGCACGCCTGCGTCTGGGGCACCGAGGGCGCGTTCCCGCTGCTCGACTGGCTCGGTGTGCCGCCGGGCTCCCGATTTGCCCGGGAGAGCCAGCTCGACGGCGACGACCAGGCAGCCCTGCGTGGCCTGGTCCTGCTCGACCTGCCGGACTTCGACTCGGTCCAGGAGGCGCACCGGGTCGAGGTTGACCGGCTGCTGCGACTGGTGGATCTGGTCGTGTGGGTGCTGGACCCGCAGAAGTACGCCGACCGGATCGTGCATCAGCAGTACCTGCGCCAGTTCGCCAGCTACCGCGACATCACCGTCGTCGCACTCAACCAGGCCGACCTGCTCAGCGCCGCCGACCTGGACCGGTGCCTGACCGACCTGCGCCGGCTGATCGTCGCCGACGGCCTCGACGGCGTACCCGTGCTGGCCACCTCGACCAGGGCCGCGCCCGGTCTGGAGGAGCTGCGCACGCTGCTCGGCGGCGCGGTGGCCCTGCGCCGGGCGGCGTTGAACCGGCTCGCCGGTGACGTGGCCGGCGCGGTGGCCGAACTCGCCCCCACCGTGGAGCCCGCCGCGGGCCAGAACCTGATCGACCAGGACGCGGTCGACCAGCTCGACACCCGCCTGGCCGCCGCCGCCGGGGTCCCCGCGGTCGTCGACGCCACCGGACGGGCGTACCGGCACCGCGCCCGCGCGGCAACCGGCTGGCCGTTGCTGCGCTGGCTCGGCCGGCTCCGCCCCGACCCGCTGCGCCGGCTGCACCTCTCCGACGGCACACCGGCGCTGAGCAAGGAGGAGCGCAAGGCGCTCAACTCCGCGATCACCGCGGCGCCGGTCTCCATCCCGACGCTGCCCCAGGCCACCGCCGCTCAGCAGGCGGCCGTTGCGCTGGCGGGCCGACGGCTCGCCGACAGCGCGAGCGAGCGCCTGCCCGAGCCGTGGCCGGCCGCGATGAGCGCCGCGTCGCGGTCCCGGCAGGCGGATGTCCCGGACGCGCTGGACCGGGCGGTCGCCCGGACGGACCTCGGCATGGCCCGCCGCCCGGTGTGGTGGCGGGTGGTCGGGTTCGTGCAGTGGCTCGCCGTACTGACCGCGCTGGTCGGCCTGGGCTGGCTCGCCGTGCGGTACGCCTTCACCTTCCTCGGGCTGCCCGAGCTGCCCGGGCCACGGGTCGGCGAGCTGCCGCTGCCGACGGTGCTGCTGCTCGGCGGGCTGCTGGCCGGTGCGCTGATCGCCATGGTGGTGCGACCGATCATCAGCATCGCCGCGGGGCGGGCCCGACGACGGGCCGAACGCCGGCTGCGCGCCGCGGTGGCGGAGGTGGCCGACGAGCTGGTGGTGGCGCCGGTACGCCAGGTCATCACGGCGTACGTCACCGCCCGCGACGCCCTCGGCGCAGCCGGGCGCTGATGGACCTCGGGTACCTCCGCGCCCACCCCACGCACCTGACGGCGTTCCTGACGCATCAGCGCATCCGGGAGACGCCGGTGCCGGGCGGGTACACCTCCACCGCGCGGCGACTGACCCTCGAGGACGGCCACTCGATCTTTGCGAAGTCGATGGCCGACCCGCCGGCCGGGTTCTTCGCCACCGAGGCCGCCGGGCTGCGCTGGCTGCGGTCGGCGGAAGCGGTACCGGTCCCGGAGGTGATCGTGGAGCAGCCGGACCTGCTCGCGCTGGAGTGGATCGACACCGGCCCGGCCACCCCGCGGGCCGCCGAGCACCTCGGCCGGGGGCTCGCCGCGCTGCACGCGGCCGGGGCACCGTCCTTCGGCGCGGCCTGGCCCGGGTACATCGGCTCGCTGCCGCTGGACAACACCCCGTCGCCGGGCCCCTGGCCGGAGTGGTTCGCCACCCGACGCCTCGAGCCGTACCTCCGCCGGTCGGTGGCGAACGGCGCGCTCGACACGTCCGACGCCACGCTGGTCGAGGACGTACTGAACCGGATCACCGACCTCGCCGGCGCGTCCGGCGCCGAGCCGCCGGCGCGGATTCACGGTGACCTCTGGCCGGGAAACGTGCTGTGGTCCGCAGCGGCCTGGGGCGGGGCACGGCCGGACGGCGGAGCCGGGCCGGACGGCGGAGTCGGGCCGGACGGTGCGGCCTGGCTGGTCGACCCGGCAGCACACGGCGGGCACCGGGAAACCGACCTGGCGTGCCTGGCGCTCTTCGGCGGCCTGCCGCACCTCGACCGCGTGCTCGCCGCGTACACCGAGGCGTCCCCGCTCGCCGAGGGCTGGCCGGAGCGCGTTCCGCTGCACCAGCTTCACCTGCTGCTGGTGCACACCGCGCTGTTCGGTGGCCGGTACCGCGAACCGATGCTGGACGCGGCCCGCCGCTGCCGCTGACGATCTTGGCCCATGGAACGCCCGAGCGTGGCGGTGCCGATTCCAGGTACCGTTCAGGAATGATCCCGCAGGCGCACATTCCGGTCGGGGCCGCGCCGACCGGTCCCGGCCTCGCGGACCGCTTCGGCCGGGTGGCGACCGACCTGCGGGTGTCGCTCACCGACAAGTGCAACCTGCGCTGCTCGTACTGCATGCCGGCCGAGGGTCTGGCCTGGCTGCCCGCCCCGTCCCTGCTCACGGACGCCGAGGTGATCCGGCTGGTCCGGGTGGCGGTGGAGCGGCTGGGCATCACCGAGGTCCGGTTCACCGGCGGGGAGCCGCTGCTCCGCCCCGGCCTGGTCGGCATCGTCGCCGCCGCGGCGCAACTGCAGCCCCGCCCCCGGATGTCGCTCACCACCAACGGCATCGGGCTGGAGCGGCTCGCCGGCCCGCTCGCCCAGGCCGGCCTGGACCGGGTGAACGTGTCCCTGGACACGCTGGACGCGGAGCGGTTCGCCACGCTGACCCGGCGCAATCGGTTGCCTGATGTGCTCGCCGGCCTGGCCGCCGCGGCGGCCGCCGGGCTGACCCCGGTGAAGATGAACTCGGTGCTGCTGCGTGGCCTCAACGACGACGAGGCGGTGCCCCTGCTGGCGTACGCCCTGGACCGCGACTTCGAGCTGCGGTTCATCGAGCAGATGCCCCTCGATGCCGGGCACACCTGGCGGCGGGAGGAGATGATCACCGCCGAGGAGATCCTGGTGCGACTGCGATCGGCGTACACGCTGCGGCCCGACCCGGCCGAGCGCGGCGGCGCGCCGGCCGAGACCTGGCTGGTGGACCGCCCCGACGGCCGCGCACCCGCGAAGGTGGGGATCATCGCGAGCGTGAGCCAGCCGTTCTGCGGCGCCTGCGACCGCACCCGGCTCACCGCCGACGGATCCGTGCGGTCGTGCCTGTTCAGCACCGAGGAGACCGACCTGCGGGGCGCCCTGCGCGGCGGCGCGGACGATGCCGAGCTCGCCCGGCTGTGGCGGGTGGCGATGTGGGGCAAGCTGGCCGGCCACGGCATCGACGATCCGAAGTTTCTGCAGCCCGCACGGCCGATGTCGGCGATCGGCGGCTGACGTTCGTGCTGACCATCCGGTACTTCGCCGGAGCCCGCGCGGCCGCCGGCACCGCCGAGGAGAAGGCCGACCCGGGCACCGCCCCGACCCTGGCCTCGCTCCTCGCCGAATTGACGTCGATGCACGGTGCGCGACTGGCGGGCATCCTGCCGGCGTGCTCGTTCCTCGTCGACGGCGTCGCCTGGCATGATCATGAGGCGCCGCTGCCAGATGCGGCGACGGTGGACATCCTGCCGCCCTTCGCCGGAGGCTGACGCGTGGTGATCGCCCTTGTGGTGTCCGTGGCCCTGCTCATCGTCGCCGGCATCCACCTGTACCTCTGGAAACGCCTCGTCCGCGACACGCTGCCGCATCGCGGCGGCCGGCGGCGGACGGGCGGCTTCGTTCTGCTCGCGCTCGCGGTACTGGTGCCCACCACGCTGATCTGCGTCCGCCTGCTGCCTGTGTCCCAGGCGCGCTGGCTGGCCTGGCCGGGGTATCTGTGGCTGGCGTTGATGTTCTATCTGCTGGTGGCGCTGCTTGTGCTGGAGATCCCCCGGCTGGCGCTGCGCGGGTGGGCCCGCCGCCCGGCCGCGGCACCACCCGCCGACCCCGCACCGCCCGCGGGCACCGCACCACCCGCCGACCCGGGCGCGGGCTTCGCCGCGTCGCGCCGGCTGCTGCTGGCCCGGTCGGTGGCGCTGCTCGCCGGCGCGGCCGCAGTGGGCGCCACCGGCTTCGGGGCGTACACCGCCCTCGGCCCACCGACCATCCGGCGGGTGCCGATCCGGCTCGCCAAGCTGCCGGCGACCATGGCCGGTTTCCGCATCGCCCTGGTCTCCGACATCCACCTGGGCCCGCTGCTCGGGCGCGGGCACACCGAACGGATCGTCCGGACCATCAACGGTCTCCAGGTGGATCTCGTCGCCGTCGTCGGCGACCTGGTCGACGGCAGCGTGGCCGAGCTCGGGGCGGCCGCCGAACCGCTCGCCGACCTGCAGGCCCGGCACGGCAGCTACTTCGTCACCGGCAACCACGAGTACTTCTCCGGGCACACCGAATGGATCGACGAGGTGGAATCGCTCGGCCTCACCGTGCTGCGCAACGAGCGGGTGGACATCGACGGCCTTGACCTGGCCGGGGTGAACGACGTCACCGGCGGCTCGTACGGTGACGGCCCCGACATGGCGGCGGCGCTGGGCGGCCGCGACGCCGCACGCCCGGTGGTGCTGCTCGCCCACCAGCCGATCCAGGTGCACGACGCGGCCCGGCAGGGCGTTGACCTGCAACTCTCCGGACACACGCACGGCGGGCAGATGGTGCCGTTCAACCTGCTGGTGAAGCTGCAGCAACCGGTGGTCGCGGGACTGGCCACGGTGGACGGCACGCAGGTGTACGTCACCAACGGCGCCGGCTTCTGGGGCCCTCCGGTGCGGGTCGGCGCCCCGCCCGACATCAGCGTGATCGAACTCGACCGCTGACCGCCGCGACACGCCCGACGGTAGCGGCGGCCTTCGCCGACATGTATCGCAGGCACGTTATTCGCGCCGCATTCGGTATCCAACTCACATGCCGCCGACGACAACGCGTGCCACGCCGACCGGCACGGCGTGCGTGTCGGGCGCGCGTGTCGCGGGATCGGCGTGGCACGATTCGGCGTGCCCCCGTTCGTCGCTGACCTGCACATCCACTCGAAGTACTCGCGCGCCTGTAGCCGTGACCTCAACCTGGAGTCGCTGACCTGGTGGGCCCGCCGCAAGGGCATCGCGCTGCTCGGCACCGGGGACTTCACCCATCCGGCCTGGTACGACCATCTCCGGCACAGTCTCGTGCCGGCCGAGCCCGGGCTGTACCGCCCCACCCCGGAGATCGAGGCGGCGGTGCTGCGCCGGCTTCCGCCCCGGCTGGGCAGTGCGGACGAACCCGGGGTGCGGTTCCAGCTCAGCGTCGAGATCTCCACCATCTACAAGCGCGGTGACCGGACCCGCAAGGTGCACCACCTGATCTACCTGCCGGACCTGGACGCGGTGGCCCGGTTCAACACCGCGCTCGGGCGGATCGGCAACCTCGGGTCGGACGGCCGGCCGATCCTGGGCCTCGACTCGCGCGACCTGCTTGAGGTCACCTTGGCGGCGAGCCCGGACGGCTACCTCGTACCGGCGCACATCTGGACGCCGTGGTTCTCGGCGTTGGGCTCGAAGTCGGGCTTCGACGCGATCGCGGACTGCTACGCCGACCTCGCGGAGCACATTTTCGCGGTGGAGACCGGGCTCTCCTCCGACCCGGCGATGAACTGGCGGGTGTCCGGCCTGGACGCGTACCGCCTGGTGTCCAATTCGGACGCCCACTCCCCGCCAGCGCTGGGCCGGGAGGCGACCCGGTTCCACACCGCGCTGGACTACTTCGCGGTGCGCGACGCGATGCGGACCGGTACCGGCCTCGCCGGCACGATCGAGTTCTTCCCCGAGGAGGGCAAGTACCACGCCGACGGGCACCGGGCCTGCGGCGTCAACTGGCCGCCAGCGCAGACCCGGGAGGCCGGCGGATCGTGCCCGGAGTGCGGCCGGCCGCTCACCGTCGGTGTGCTGCACCGGGTAGAGGAGTTGGCGGACCGCCCCGACGGCTACCGGCCGGCGGCCGCGCCCGAGGTCACCCACCTGATCCAACTGGCCGAGATCGTCGGCGAGGTGAACGGCGTCGGCCCACGGTCCAAGACCGTGGAAAGCCAACTGCACGCATTGGTCGCCGCCCTCGGCTCGGAGCTGGGCATCCTCACCGACGTTGCCGTCGACGAGATCACCCGCGTCGGCGGTGCACTGCTCGGCGAGGCGATCGCGCGGCTGCGCCGAGGCGAGGTGCGGCGCGTGCCCGGCTACGACGGGGAGTACGGCGTGATCCGGCTCTTCGAGCCGGCCGAGCTGCGGGGGTCAACCTCGGACGCGTTGTTCGACGTGGAGGTACCCAGGCAGCGGCCCGCGGCCGGCACCGTAACGGCCGGCAGCGCCCAGGCGCCGGCCGGGGCCACAAACCCAGGAGCCACAACGACAGTGTCCACCAAGGCAGGAGCCACAACGACCGGGTCCACCAAGGCAGGAGCCACAAAGCCGGGGGCCACAAAGGCGGCGGGACCGCGCCGGCGCACCGGAAGGGCCGCTCCAACCCCGGCGCCGCCGCCGATCGCCGCGGCCGCCTCGCCGCACGAGCCGCTGGAACCGGTGCTGGTCGGGATGGAGGAGGTCGGCACCGGCCTGCTCGACCGACTCGACGCGATGCAGCGGGTGGCCGCGTCGGCACCGGGTGGCCCGCTGCTGATCGTGGCCGGGCCCGGCACCGGCAAGACCCGGACGCTGACCCACCGCATCGCGTACCTCTGCGCGGAGCTGGGGGTCTATCCCGAGCAGTGTCTTGCGATCACGTTCACCCGGCGCGCCGCAGAGGAACTCCGCACGCGGCTGGACGGGCTGCTGGGTGAGGTGGCCGATGCGGTGACGGTGACCACGTTCCACGCGCTCGGCCTGACGGTACTGCGGGAAAATGCCGGCGCGGCCGGGCTCTCCCCGCGGTTCCGCATCGCCGAAGAGGCCGAGCGGCTGGCGGCGGTGTGCTCGGCGGCCGGGCTTCCGGCCGGCGCCGGCGCCGACGCGCGCCGGCTGCTCGCGGCGATGGACGACACGCTGCGGGAGGAGTACGGCAAGGCGCTGCGCGCGCACGATCTGGTGGACCTGGACCACCTGATCTCGATCCCGGTGTCCCTGCTCACCGAGTCGCCCGCCCTCGCCAGGCAGTACCGGAAGCGCTGGCCGTGGGTGTTCGTCGATGAGTACCAGGACGTTGACCCGGATCAGTACGCGCTGCTGCGGCTGCTCTGCCTGCCGGGGGACAACCTGTGCGTGATCGGGGATCCGGACCAGGCGATCTACTCGTTCCGGGGCGCGGAGGTGTCGTTCTTCCTGCGGTTCGCCGCCGACTTCGGCACTCCGGAGGTCGACGCCCGGTTGGTGCGGTTGACCCGCAACTACCGGTCATCCGCGCCGATCCTGGCGGCGGCGGTGCAGGCGATCGCCCCGTCGACCCTGGTGCCGGGCCGGCGGTTGGACCCGGCCCGGGTCGACCCGGAGGCGCCACAGGCCGGGCGGTACGTCGCGGCGTCCGTCGCCGATGAGGCCGACTTCGTGGTACGGACGATCGATGAGCTGGTCGGCGGCCTGTCCCACCGGTCGCACAACTCCGGCCGGGTGGACTCCCGCTCCGTCGTGGACGGCCGGCTCTCCTTCTCCGACATCGCGGTGCTGTACCGCGTCGACGCCCAGGCCGCGCCGCTCGTCGACGCCCTGTCCCGGGCCGGCGTGCCGGTGCAGAAGCGTTCGCACGATCGGCTGCTGGACCGGCCCGGCGTCGCGGCGATCGCCCGGGAGCTGCGCTTCGCCCGGGGGCTCGGCGGCTCCCTGGCCGCACGCGTCCGGCTCACCGGACAGGTCCTCGCCACCCGGTGCGCCCAGCCCGCTCTGGAGGACGCCTCGGCCCCACTGACCCCCGTCGACGTGCACATCGCCGTTGACCTGCTCATGCCGCTCGCCACCCGGTGCGGCGACGACCTGGAACGCTTCCTGACCGAGCTGGCGACCGGCGCCGAGGTGGACGCGTGGGACCCGCGCGCCGACCGGGTCACGCTGCTCACCCTGCACGCGGCCAAAGGGCTGGAGTTCCCGGTGGTCTTCCTGGTCGGCTGTGAGGACGGGCTGCTGCCGCTGCGGATGCCCGGCGGGCAGGCGCCGTCGCCGGACGCCGTGGCCGAGGAGCGGCGGCTGTTCTTCGTCGGGTTGACCCGCGCCCAGGACCGGCTCTTTCTCAGCTCAACCCGACGGCGCTTCCGGCACGGATCGGAGCGGGAGATGGCACCGTCGCCGTTCTTCGCCGCGATCGATCCGGGCCTGCTGGAGGTACGCGGCGACGAGGCGCCACGTCGCCCCCGGGACCGCCAGCTCCGCCTGCTCTAACTTCACCGGCGGCGTGTAGCGGGACCGTTTTCGGGCAGCACGGAGAGGTGGAAGACCTTCCACCTCCATCGCTGCGGAAGGAGCACCACGCTCATGAGCACACCGACGACCAGACCCCTCGCCGTCGTCACCGGCGCATCGAAGGGCATCGGCTTCGAGTTGGCCAAGCAGTTCGCCCAGAACGGGTACGACCTGGTGATCGCAGCCGGAAGCGACGAAATCGAGCACGCCGCACAGGAACTCGAGGCGCTCGGTACGTCCGTGCGGCCGGTTCAGGTCGACTTGGCCGGGTTCGACGGCGTCGAGCAGCTGTACGCCGAGATCGCCTCGGCCGGCCGGCCGGTGGACGCCATCGCCATCAACGCCGGCATCGGGGTGAGCGGCGACTTCTCCCGCGAGACCGATCTGCGGGACGAGTTGAAGCTGATCAACCTCAACGTCACCTCCACCGTGCACCTCGCCAAGCGGGTGCTCGCCGACATGGCGCGCCGCGGCGAGGGCAAGGTGCTGTTCACCTCGTCGATCGCGGCGACGCAGCCGGGCCCGTACGAGACGGTGTACGCCGCGTCCAAGGCATTCGTGTACTACTTCGCCCTGGGTGTCCGGCAGGAGCTCAAGGACACCGGCGTCACCGTGACGGCGCTGATGCCCGGGCCGACCGAGACGGAGTTCTTCGAGCGTGCCGACATGCTCGACACGAAGCTCGGTCAACTGAAGAGCAAGGACGATCCGGCCGACGTGGCCCGTGAGGGCTACGAGGCGTTGATGGCCGGCAAGGATCACATCATCACCGGATCGTTCAAGAACAAGGTGCAGGCCGCCGCGGGGACCCTGCTGCCGGACAAGGCGGTGGCCGCCGGCCACGCCAAGATGTCGGCACCGGGCTCGGGAACCTCCTGACGCCTCACCCCGGTTTCAGACCGCGTCAGCCGAGCGGCCGGGCCGATCCACTGGCCCGGCCGCTCGACGCCGCTCCCGGTCGGTTCGGTCGGCCGAACGGGCGGCACCGGGTACCTCTGACGGGTGGTTCCGTTGGAACGAATCCGGCAAAAGGGCTAATGATGGCGACCTGACCCGTCCCTCGATCCGCGCCCAGCCGGGCACGTCGGCCCGCCACGCTACGGTGTCCCGAAGGCCAGCGGCCTGGACTGCACCGGGAGGAAGCGATGTCGTTGTACGGACCGCCCGGCGGGCCGTACAACGCCGAGCCCCAGGACCCGTGGCAGTCCAACCAGCCGGACGACGGGTACGCCGATCCGTGGGCCGCGATACCGGCACCCCAGCACGACCCGCAGACCGGACCCGACCCGCAGACCGGCTACGGCCAGGCGGCCGGGCCGGGTCCGGCGCGTGCGTACGGTGCGGGGCCGGTCCATCGGCAGCCGGAACTGTGGGCGCCGCTGGTGGCGGCCCCGGCCCGGCGCCGTACCGGTGTGCGCATCGCGGTCGTCGTGGCGCTCGCCATCCTGCTGAGCGGGGCGGCGGGGATCGCCGTCTACGTGGCGACCAGGCCGGATGCATCGCCCGACAGCGCCGGCGCGCCCGCGCCCGTGGCACTGCCGTCCAGTTCGGCGAACGGGGCGATCAACGCGGTACAGGGCAACTGCGTGATCAATAATGGCTCGGAAGCTGCCGCCAGCCTTCAGGAGGTGGGCTGTGCGCCGGGCACCTTCCAGGTGGTCAAGCGGATCAACGGCACGTCCGACGTCAAGCGGTGCGAGGGCGTGCCCGGCTACACGCACAACTTCTTCTACAACACGGGGTCGGCCGAGAGCACCTTCGTCCTCTGCATGAAGCTCCTCTGACCCGGTCTAGGCGATTCTAGGAAAATCGCTAGAGCGTCGAATACCCTCCTCGAGGCGACACGCCGTCGAGGGACTTCTAGCCTTTTCTAGGGCGAGCCGTAGATGAACCGATACGGTGCGATACGTGGATCCGATCCGGAACCCCTACGCCCCGGGCGCGGGTCAGCGCCCTCCGGAGCTCGCCGGACGCGACCGCGAGCTGGAAGTCTTCGAGATCGTGCTGGAGCGGGTCGCCCGCGGCCGGCCGGAGCGGTCGCTGATGCTCACCGGTCTGCGCGGGGTCGGCAAGACCGTGCTGCTCAACGCCCTGCGCTCACAGGCGATCACCCGGCTCTGGGGCACCGGCAAGATCGAGGCCCGACCGGATCAGTCGCTGCGCCGCCCGGTCGCCGCGGCCCTGCACATGGCGGTACGCGAGTTGGCGCCGCACCACCGCGCGCCGGACCGCATCGACGAGTTCCTCGGCGTACTCAAGGCGTTCGCGCTCCGGGTCGGCGCAGAGCCGGGCGCAGCCGCCGCCGGCAGCGGGGCCAGCGGTCGTCGGGCCGCCGCCCCGAAAATGCGGGACCGCTGGCAGCCCGGGATCGACGTGCCCACCGCCGTTGGCCGCGCCGACTCCGGAGATATCGAGATCGACCTGGTCGAACTGTTCACCGACGCGGCGAGCGTGGCCACCGACGTCGGCACCGGGATCGCCCTGTTCATCGACGAGCTGCAGGACGTGCCCGCCGAGGACATCTCCGCGCTGTGTGCGGCGTGCCACGAGCTCTCCCAGACCGGCGCGCCGTTCATCGTCGTCGGCGCCGGGCTTCCACACGTCCCAGCCGTACTGTCCGCCTCGAAGTCGTACTCGGAGCGGCTCTTCCGGTACCAGCGCATCGACCGCCTCGACCGGATCGCAGCCGACCAGGCCCTCTGCGCCCCGGCCGAGCGCGAGGAGGTCGAGTACGAGGCCAAGGCGCTGGACGTGCTCTACGAAACGTCCGGCGGCTACCCGTACTTCGTGCAGGCATACGGCAAGGCCACCTGGGATCATGCGCCACGTTCGCCGATCACGGCCGCTGACGTCCGGGTCGCGGCCCCGGAGGCCGAGGCCGAGCTGGCGGTGGGCTTCTTCGGGTCACGGTACGAGCGGGCGACGCCGGCCGAGCGGGAGTACATGCGCACGATGGCCGTGCTCACCGACGAGGACGCCGGTGGGCAGGCCGCCGAGGCGGTCTCCACCGCCGAGATCGCCAGGACGCTGGAACGCAAGCCGGCCAGCCTCTCGCCGGCACGTGACGCGCTCATCAAGAAGGGCCTGATCTACTCCGGCGAGCGGGGCACTGTCGCGTTCACAGTGCCGCACTTCGGTCGCTACCTGCGCTCGCAGCCCGTCCCGGAGCCGTAGCGGGCTCCTCACGCGCCGTGTCTCGGCCCCAGGCCAATTCCACCTTCGAAGCGTATAGACCTGCTCGCGTCGCTGCGAGCAGGTCTATACGTTACGAAGCAGACAACGGCAGCGCCACGGAACCGCGCGCGCCGCCGTGCCGCGCTACAGGTCGGGCTGGAAGATGTAGAGACCGTGGTCGCGGTCGCTGGCAAGCACGTACTGCTCACCACCGATCCGGTGCACCTCCACGCCCCAGAAGTTGTTGCCGCCCTGGTCGATGAAGGCGCCAACCTCCCGGAGCCCCTTGTCGCCGTACTCCAGAATCCGGAAGCCGCCGGAGTAGTAGCTGACGTAGGCCAGCTTCTCCTTCGGGTCCAGGGCAACCTCGTGGACCGACAGGTCGCCGTACCCGGTGGCGTACTTCGGGTCCTGCGACTCCGGGATCGCGAACGTGTCGATCTGCCGGATCGCCCCCGGCTTGGCCGGGTCCTTGGAGATGGTGGTCTTGAACAGGCGCACGTAGCCCCAGCCATCGAAGATCGCGGCGATGCTCGTGGATGCGGTGGTCGGGGACGCCGGGGTGGCGGTCGTGCAGGCGTTGGCCTCGGTGACGCCGGCGACGCCGAGGAGTTGCAGACCGGTGAGGCGGTTGACGAAAACGAACGGCGCCTCGCCCGCGGCGCTCATGTTGATACCGCCGAGGCACTCCTCGATCTGCGCGTTGAACACGATGCCGGCGTCGTAGCCGGCGGCGAGGACGGTGTCGAGCTTCTCCTGGAAGGGGCAGACACCGCGCTCGATGAGTGCCACGCCGTCGCCGGGCGCGACGGTGCCGGCGCAGCCGAGACCGACGAACGTCGTGGCGCCGGTGATGGACGTGTCGGCGTCGATCGGTGTGGTGCCCGCGCCGGAGATCGCGCCGTACTCGGTGCCCGCGTACGGGCCGGACGTGACCGTGGCGACGACCCGGTACGGGCTGAAGTCCTCATCGGTGGCGACGAGGTGCTTGTTGCCCGGCGACAACTCCGACTGGTGCGCGTTGCCCTCGGGCGAGATCCGGTGGCCGCGGGCCAGCCGCTCCTCGTCGAGCTCCGCATAGTCCGACTCCGCGATGAGCGTGACGTTGCCCGGGGTGGGATCGGTGACGTCGAGCAGCACGTACCCGCCGTCCCAGTAGGACACGTTCATCACGAACCGCTTGCCGACCTGCTTGACCATCATGTCGTGGCTGAACACCGAGCGCAGGTTGGTCGGCGTCTCCTGGGCGACGTTGAACGGCTCCTCGCTCAGGTCCAGGGTGTCGTTGACCAGCGTGGGGTTCCGCGGGTCGGTGATGTCGAGGATGTCGAGGTCGGTGCTCTCCTCGTCATCGACGAGCACGACATAGGTGCGGCCGGTGTACTTGTTGGTCCAGGCGAACTGGCTGTGCACCTGGTTGGCCTGCTCCTCCAGGACGCCCTCCGGGCCGGTGTAGTCGCCCGCGTGCGCGACGAGCAGCGTCGGGCTCTCCGGGTTGCTGATGTCCCAGATGTTGATGCCGCCCCGGGTGCGCGGCGCGGTCGGGGCGGCGGCGTCGGGGCAGGTCTCGTTCTGGTGCATGAACAGTGCGCCCTTGAAGTACTGGTTGTTCATTTCCAGTACGTCGGCGCCCTCGCCCGCGTAGTTGCCCTCGGTGGTGGGCATGAACGCGCTCTGGACCTCGAACGGGCGCGTCGGGTCCGCGATGTTCATGACGTGCGCCCCGGTCCGCTCGCAGGTCGGGTTGCGGAACGCGGTAAGGAATGCGTAGTTGCCGTAGGCGGCGACGTCGGCGATGCGGCCCTCGTTGCCGGCACCGGACGGGTTGGTCACGCCGGCCTTGCCGATCAGTTTCACGCCACGTTGCACTGGTGGCAGGTGGCCTTCGCGCGAGCCGTGCTGGTCACCGGGGGCGACACCCTCACCGGGGAACAGCTCGCGGTTCGTGGACTGGCCGTGGTCCGGGTGGGCGGATGCGGCGGAGCCGGGCACCAGCGCGGCTCCGAACAGCAGCAATATCGCGGTGACGGCCAATGGGCGTCGTTGTTTCATTGCCAGGTCCCTCTCGACGAAGGTTACTTCGCACCACGATCAATATGCCGATCGTGCGCATGGGGAGACCATGTCAGATTGAAGAGATCGTCACCAGAGATCCGTCTTACCTATTCCACCGCCCGCTCCACGACCGCGTGCAGGTCCCGGCGCTCGATCGCCGCCGCCATGAGGTCCGGAAAGAGGTCGGGCGTGCACGCGAACGCCGGCACTCCGAGCGCCGCGAGGGCGGCCGCGTTGTCCCGGTCGTAGTCCGGCGCACCCTCGTCGGACAGCGCGAGCAGCACGATGACCTGCACACCGGCCGTCGTCATCGCCGCGACCCGGCGCAGCATCTCGTCGCGCACGCCGCCCTCGTACAGGTCGCTGATCAGGACGAGGATCGTGTCCCACGGCCGCGTGATCAGGCTCTGGCTGTAGGCGAGGGCCCGGTTGATGTCCGTGCCGCCGCCCAGCTGGGTACCGAAGAGCACGTCCACCGGGTCGGCCAGCTGATCGGTCAGGTCGGCGACCGCGGTGTCGAAGACCACCAGGGAGGTACGCAGCGAGCGCAGCGACGCGAGTACCGCCGCGAAGACGCTCGCGTACACCACCGACGCGGCCATCGACCCGGACTGGTCGACACAGAGCACCACGTCGCGCTGCACCGAGTGGGCGCGGCGGCCGTACCCGATCAGGCGCTCCGGCACGACGGTGCCGAACTCGGGGCGGTAGTGGCGCAGGTTCGCCTGGATGGTCCTACCCCAGTCGATGTCGGAGTGCCGGGGTCGGTTGACCCGGGCGGCCCGGTTGAGCGCGCCGGTCAGCGCGGCGCGGGTGCGCTGCGCGAGCCGGCGTTCCAGGTCGCCGACGACCTTGGCGACGACGGCCCGGGCGGCGCGCTTGCTCCGCTCGGGCATCACGCGGTTGAGCGAGAGCAGCGTGCCGACCAGGTGTACGTCCGGTTCGACCGCTTCGAGCATCTCCGGTTCGAGCAGCATCCTGGTGAGGTTGAGGCGCTCGATCGCGTCGGCCTGCATCACCTGGACCACTGTGGACGGGAAGTACCGCCGGATGTCGCCGAGCCAGCGGGCCACCCGCGGCGCGGAGGCGTTGAGGCCGCCGCCGCGTCGGCTGGACTCGCCGGTGGCCGGGTCGCGGTCGGCGTCGTACAGGGCGGCGAGCGCTGCGTCGATCTGCCCGTCGCCGCCGGTCAGTTCGTGGCCGGTGCCCTCGCCCTCCGGGGCGCCGCCGAGCGCCAGCCGCCAGCGGCGGGCGCGTTCCAGTTCCTCGCTCACCGCGGCGCTCCCCAGCCCAGCAGGGCAGCGACGGTGGGCATGACGAGTTCGCCGCGATCGACGTCGATGTCGGTTTCCGCGGTGCCGGTGTGGGGTGTCGCATCCCGGTCACCCAGGCGCACCGCGCGCTCGCCGATCTGGCGGCGCTGCGGCGGCGGGTACTCGCTGAAGGTGCGCCGCAGCAGCGGCAGGACCTCGACGAACGCGTCGGCCGGGATGCTCGTCAGCCAGCCGTCGACGAGGCGGAGCAGCCGCTCGTCGTGCACGAGCAGCAGGCCGTCGCCGGTCAGGAAGCCTTCGATCCAGGCGGCCGCGCGCGCCACCGGCACACCGACGGTGAGGACCAGGCCCATCCGGCGACCCGCCTCAGCCACGTCGAGCCGACCGGCGTCGAGCAGCAGGCGGTTGAGCCGGCCGCTGAGCAGCCCGTGCAGATCGTCTCTTGTGGAGAGTGCGGCAAGCACGCCGAGCCATGCGCCGGTGGCGTCCGGGTCGTCCAGCAGGGCGATGGCCAGGTGTACGGCGTCGATCCGGTCCCGCATCGCGGCCGCCGCGTTGTCGTCCAACCCGCCCACGGCGGCCGGTAGACCGACACAGATCCGCGTGATCAGCCCAGCGGCGACGTGGCGCAGCGCCGCCACATCGGTCCCGCGCACATCGCCGTAGCGCAGCGTCCGGGCGAGCGCGGGCAACGCATCCATCAGATGTGACACGTCGGCGTCGAGCGCCACCCGCTCGTCGAGCGCGGCCAGCACGGCGGGCAGCGCGTCCGGCAGCTCCGCCAGCAGGCACCGCTCCACCAGCGCGGTCACGTCGGCCAGCGACCCCGCCCTGGCGGCCTGCTCGGCGACGCGCGCGGTGGCGGCCGCGCGCACGGTCGTCCCGTAAGCGCTTGCCTCCACCAGGTCGACGGCGAACTCCGGCTGCCAGCCCAGCCGCCACGACTCCCAGAAGGTCCCGCGTCCGCTCCGTGCCGGCAGCGACGTGCCCCAGTCCACGCCGAGCAGGCCGAGGCGGTGCAGCAGGCGGCTGCGTTCGAGGTCGATGTCGCGGCGCAGGTCGAGGTCGAGGTCGCGGGGCAGCGGCTCGGGCGGCAGCCGCAGCCGGCGCTGCGAGGCGGCCACATCACGGGCGATGGGTACGCCGGGGGTGTTGTCCGGCACCCGGCCGAGGCGTTCCCCGACGACGAGCCTGCGCTGGATCAGCTCGAGGCGCAGCTCGTCGCCCTCGCAGAGCACCGCACGGGCGGCGTCGGTGACCTCGGAGAGACCCGGCACCGGTCGGCCCCGCATCGTGGCCAGCGCCTCGGCCAGGCGGCTCGCCTCGATGACATGCGCGCTCGACACCGGTACGCCATCGCGGCGCAGCACCCCGGCGGCCCGCACCAGCCAGCGGGTCACCGCCTCGTCGGGTGCGGTGAAGAGATGGTGGTACCAGCCGGGTGAGCGCACCCCGGCGCCGTAACCCTGCCAGGACGCGAGTCGGGCGTGGGTCCACGGCACCCAGGTCATCGCGACCTTGACCTTGGGCAACCCACGCAGGGTCCGCGCGTCGGCCGCGGCCGGGGGCAGCGGCGCGGCCAGCGCCGGTACGTGCCACGCACCGCAGACCACGGCCACCCGCTGGTACGTCCGCAGCGCCCCGCGCAGCCCGGTGCGCATGGCCGCCTCGCGGCGCTCCTCGTCGACGTGCTCCGCCTCGGGCGGTGCCGGGGCGTGCGCGCGCACCTCCGTCATCGCCTCGGCGATCGCCTGGAACGGCGCGAGCGCCGCGGCCAGCTCGTCCGTGGGATGGGCGGCTTCGAAGCGGTGCTCGACCACGTCCTCCCACCACCGCTCCGGGTCGTCGTACCCGGCCGCCGCCGCGAGCGAGCCGATCGGATCGGCCCGTACGCCGGTGTCGTGCCGGCTCCGCGGCGGGTCACCCACCGCAACCCGGACCGTCGTCGGCAGGTCGATGAAGTGCACCGGGACCTCGCGCGCCACCGCCCAGCGCAGCGCCTGCCACTCCGGGGAGAACTCGCCGAACGGCCAGAACGCCGCCCGCAGCCGCCGGTCCTCCGCCGTCTTCGGGTCGGCCGGGTAGGCGAGCAGCGCGACCGGGGCGCACATCTCCTCATCGCCGGCGAGCGACACCAGCCCGTCCGCCTCGGGCGGTCCTTCGATCAGGATGACGTCGGGTTGGTACGCCGAGAGCACCCGGCGCACCGCCCGCGCCGACCCGGGCCCGTGGTGGCGTACGCCGAGCAGCACCGGGCTCGGAGCGGTCGGCTGATCCTCGTCGTCGACCAGTGCCCTCACCTCTAGCCTCGCGCCAGCCGCAAGCCACTCTATCGACCGGGAGTCGGCAGCCGTTTGTGGCACGTCCAGCGCCAATAAGGTAACCGGCACTGTGCAGTACGCACAGCGCCGGTTACCCCTACCCCGTCAGGTACCTTCAGTCTTCCTCGTCGGAAAGTCGCACCAGGCGATTCTGGATCATGCCGTGCGTGACCATTCCCTTCACGACCTCCAGCATGGCAGGCACACCGGCCCGTCGCACGATGACCGCATCGTGGCACTGAAAGAAGGTCCCGGAGAGTGCTTCGCCTGTGCCCTCCCGACGCCTCATGATCTCGTCGATCGCCGACAAGGTGAGGAACGAACCGCTCCACCGGCTGCCGTCATCGAGAATCACCTCGACGTCGACGTTGTCGATCGTGTGGAAGTTCGTGGTGGAGACCACCATGAAGAGCACTTCAGCGCCTTCGATCGGTAGTCGCAAAGTGTCACCCATACAAATCCCGCAGCCTTTTCATTACTTGGTCCTGATTGCCCTTGCTCGACTTTCCGACGATCACGATTCCACCATTTGTATTTCTGAAGTAGACGCGTGCGCCATTGTCGCCCCTAGCATAGCGAACGTCCGTGCCCGAGACCGATGCAACACCCATGCCCGGCTGCGGGTCTCCCTTCGCCAGTTGCGCCAGGAGATGGTCCATCTCGGCCTGCAACCGCTCGTTCTTACCGGCTTTCTCTGCCGCCTTGACCAGCAGCGGGTCTTCGCTGATGACGGAGGTCACGGTCACACAGTTTTGGTTGTGGACAAGCACCGGGCGGGCACCCGCGGCAACGTAGTACGTGTGGTGGTCCGCCACAGTGAAGTTGTGCACCCGGCCCTTACGAGTGTGGGGCTGTACCGCCGCGATCCGGACGGTCACCCCGCCCGCGGTCCGGAGTTGCTGACCGGCCCGGAGGTTCTCCGCGTGGACCCAGGCGCGCGCGCCCGGCACCCAGAACGGGTGGTTACCTGTCGCGGTTATGATCGCGGTGGCGTCGCCGCGATTGCCATCCGTATCGACGGTGATGTCGGCCAGTTTCTTCTCGCCCTCGCCGACGATGGTCCTGGTGACCCGCTTCGGTTCCGTACGGTTCGTGTCGACGTTCGTGGCAAGAACCATGTCGCCGACGCGGATCGTCTCGATCGGCTTCGTTCTGCGGTTGGCGAGCAGGACCCGCGTGCCGGGGATAAAGCTGTTGTCTTCGCATCGCTTGCCGATTTTGTAGAGATCGCGAGCGAGGTCCACGCCGCGCGCGCCTCCGAAAAGCTGCCCGCCGAACGGGTTCATGGCGGCCAGACTGAGCAACGCGCCGGCCTTGTCGCCGGAAAGATAGGCGATGAGGGCATCAAGGGCATCACACGGCTCGCCGACAAAGGGCGCGAGCCCGCACACGGTAAGGGCGATCTGTCCGACCACCTTGACCTGCTCGGTCTGCTTGATGTTCCGCTCTTCGTAGTACCGCACGACCTGGTCACAGACCTCGCCGTGGCCAAACTGGTAGGTACACCAGATGGGGTCACCCTCGTCCATGGCCCGGATGAGTGGAGCGAGACCGCGGGTGCAGTGGGGGTTGATCCACGGCGCCAGTTCACAGTCGGCCTGAGCCTCGTTGGCGCGCCGTCGGGCGTCCTCCGCCTCCTTGTTCTTCTTGATACTGATATCGAGCGCCTCTAGCGCCGCGTGTGCGGCCGCTCCGGCATCAACCTTGGCCGCCTCGGCCGAAGCCCTGGCCTGGGCAGCTGAGGCGTGGGCCTGGTTGGCCGCCGCGCGAGCGTTGCCGGCGGAGTTGCGAGCCTGTGCGGCGGATCTCTGGGCAGCGGCCGCGTCGCGTTGCGCTGCCGCGGCGGCATTACGCGCCGCCGCCGCAGACGCTGCCGCCTGGATCGATGACTGCCTGGCTTTGTCGGCCGACTTGCCGGCCTCCTCCGCGTGGCCGGCTGCCACCGCGGCCGACGCGGCGGCCTGGCGCTTGAATTCGCCGGCCCGATCGGCGCTGCCATAGGCCTCTTCGGCGTGCTGTGCCGCCTGCGCAGCCAGGCCCCGCGCGGTCGCGGCATCGGCTGCGGCGCCGGCGATCAGCGCCTTGATTTTCGCCGCGTGCGCCGTCGCCTCGTCGTCGCGCCGAGCCGCCGAGTACTGCGCCACACTCAGGAAATGCCGCACCGACGAGCGCGGACCGTCGAGCGCGATCTGTCCTGCGGCCTTGACCTCTTCGCCGCCCTTGAGCATGATCTGCCCGATCCGGGAACGGTCATCATGCTCGCGGGCGACGTATTGACCGACTTGAAGGAACGCGTGGCGATCCGCCGGACTGCCGCTCAGTGCGGCATTCCCGGCCTCCCGCATGGCGAGCCCGTCATACTGCTTCATCAACTGCCCGACGCGACTGCGGTCGTCTTGTTCCTTGCCGGGGTAGTTCCGGGTCCTGAGAAACTCGCGGACGTCGGCCGGGGACCCGGCCAGCGCTGCCTCGGCCGCTTGCTTGATCTCCGGCCGGTCCGCTGTGTCCGACAGATGACCGACCATGGTGCGGTCGTCCTGCTCGGCCGCCAGCGCGAGCCCTTTGGTGATGTACAGGCGTACCTGTTCACCGGTTCCTACCAGAGCCTCCTCAGCAGCGGCCTGGCTCCAAGGCCCACCGGTACGCACCAGCCGGGCCGCGATGCGTCGGCCCTTTTCCTCAACCACCGCCGGCAACACCCCGGGAGCGTTCACCTCAGCCAACAAGGCGCGCGTTTCATCGTCTCGCCGAGCCTCCTCGGCGGCATCCCAGGCAGCTTGGGTGAGGCGCTTGCGCTCGGCCTCCTGCTCCTGCTGGGCGGCCAGCTTGCCCGCGGCCTTGCGCTCAGCCAGCTGCGCCGCGTCAGCATCCCGCGCGGTCTGTTCGATGGCGCGGGCCTGCTCCACGGCTGCGGCAGCCTGGTCCGCCGCAGTGATTGCGTTCTGCGCGTGCTGCGACGCCTGAGCTGCGGCGTAAGCGGCCTGGCCCGCATGGTTGGCGGCGTCGTCCGCCGCAGCCGCGGCGTTGTCGGCATGCGTTGCGGCGTTGGTGGCGTGCCGCGCGGCGTCGTCTGCCGCAAGCGCAGACGCTCGAGCCCACTTCTCCGCCGTGTTGGCGGCCGCTATCGCCTGTCGAGCCTTCTGGCGAGCCTCGGTCGCCGCCTGGCTAGCCCGCTGCGCCTCGGCACCGGACCGCCCAGCGTGCCCGCTGGCCGCATCGGCCGCATCCGCGGCTGCGAGTGCGTGAGCGCCCGCACCGGCGGCCGCCCGAGCCGCGTCCGCTGACGCATTCGCCGCTGTCCTTGCCTCGGCTGTTGCCTTCGCCGCCTCGCGTGCGCCCGCTGCTGCATCCCGGGCGCCCTCCGCCGCTCGACGCGCGTCGTTTGCCTTTCCAGCGTCTCCCGCCGCGAGCGAAGCCTCTGTGCGCGCCCGTGCCGCAGCCATGCCGGCCAGCGCTGCCGCGTTCGCCGCCCGCATGGCCGCATTAGCCGCCACCCGAGCCGCGGTGTTCGCGGCGTTCGCCGCGCCGATGGCCGTCTGCGCCGCCGCAGCCGCCCGCTTCGCGGCATCAGCCGCCCGGCCGGCAGCGGCAGCGGCCTGGGCCGATGACCTGCCCGCAGCCCCGCTCTCGGCAGCCGCACGCTTGGCGGCCTCTTCGGCGAGCCGCGACGCATTCTTCGCGCGGTCCGCTGCCTCTCTGGCCTGGTGCGTCTCGTAGGCGGCTAGTGCGGTTGCCTCGCGAACCAGCTCCACCAGCTGCGTCACGGTAAGCACCTCTTGATCACGCGCCCGCGCGACGTGCTGCCCTGACACCAGGAATTCCCGCAGCTCTTCCGCAGACCCGGACAGCGCGTCCTGAGCGGCTCGCCGAAGCTCACTGGTGGGTGCAGATCCAGTCATGATGTTCCCGACCCTGATGCGATCGTCCTGCGTTCGCGCGTCGTACTGGCCCTTCGACAGGAACTCCGACACGTCTGCGTCCGTGCCGCTCAAAGCCGCCTGGGCAGCCGCCTGAACCCCCGTCCCGCCGACGGCCATGACCTGGCCGACCCGGGAACGCTCATCCTGGGGCCAGGTTGCCTGCCACCCGGTTCGCAGGAATTCCCGTCGATCCCGGGCAGACCCGTTCAGGGCAGCCTGGGCGGCCGGCATTGTCGTGTCGCCCCCCATACTCAGGAACTGCTCCACCTTGACGCGATCGTCATGGTCGCGGGCTTCGTCATAGCCATCGTCGACAAACCGCTCCACATCGGCATTGGAGCCCACCAGCGCGAGCTCCGCAGCCCGGGCGACATTTTCGCCGCCGGTCTGCATCATCAAGAAAGCGATACGTCGATAATCTAGGAAACCCGGCTCCTCGTCCGCACCCCACGCGCGAGCGGGCGCGACCAATATCCCCAGTGTCATTGAGAGAGCCATGGCCAGCGCGGAAACGTGGCGCATCAGTCCACTTCGCGTTCGGCCAGCTGGTAGCTGCAGGTTGATCACCAAGAACCCCCGTAATAAGCAGTGCACACGATGACGTGCAAACCGACCAGGTCGTTGGGATTGAGTCGACAACTAGTGCGAGTCTTGACCTACCGGAAGCTATCTGTATGAGCGAATCACCCGCCCCGGCTATAAACCGGAGGTCGAACTGTGCGGCGCCGAGCACGGACCCGTCCGGTGGCTACGACAAGATGCGCAGCTCCATGACCGTGGTCTTGCCACGGAAAGCGGAACTCCCGATTTCGGTCCACTGTCCAGGCTCTACCGTCTGCGGCTCCACCACGGGTGGGTCCTCAGCAATCGACAAGGTGGCCGACACAGTGTGGGTGTTGTCGCCGCGCAGGTAGTAGGCATCGGGGATTTCCAGGCTGAGGTAGCCCTTCGTGCCCGTCAGCTTGAAGCAGAAAAAGCCCTTCGGCAAGGGATACATACGACTCTCGACCACGAACAGGTCCAGGGTCGGATTCCCTGCACTTGGACACTCGACGATCAAGATGTGTCCGTCGCCCGACTTGAGCTTGAGTCCAGGGCGGGCGGTCTCCCAGTGCGCCGCGCCCGGGTATTCGTATGTTTCCACGATTGACGGCGGCTCATCGGCGGCCAGGGCGGCGCCCGGAGTGGTCACCGCGACGAACCCGGTGAGCGCGCCGACAAGCAACGTACGCGCGATGCTCTTCATCATTCCATCCCCCGCATCTGCAGCGGCAGCGCGAGTTGTGGCTGCCGACTCGCCGGGCTCCGCCCCGGCGGTGGGTCGACTGTAGAACGTATCGGCCGTCTCCGTTGTCCCTCGCCTCGGCCACCAGCCAGACCATGAAGTTCGGGAGACCGTGCTCGGCGCAGTCCGTCGCGACGTCGATGCTGCGGCCGGCGGTGGCCCGGCGATCGTGCGTGGAACTGCCGGAAACGGGACAGCGGCGTCCATCGAAGTGTCCTACTGTCTGCGCCAACGGACGTCATACGGGGGTCCCACCTGATCAGCGACAAGCAGACGGGGAGACAGTGAAACGGTCCAGCACAGCGGGGCGCAATGCCCTATCGGTCCTGGCGGCGGCGCCGGTCGTGGCCGCGGCCGTGTTGATCGGTAGCCCGGCCCAGGCCATCAGCGGTGGTACGCCGACGACCACCGGCTTCGGCTATGTAGCGAAGATCGCGATCGGCGACAGTCAGGCTTGTACGGCCACGCTGGTGGACCCGTTCTGGCTCCTCACCGCGCGCAGTTGCTTCTCGATCGGCGGCCAGCCCGTCACCCCGGGGGCGCCGCCACAACCGACCACGGCGACCGTGGGTCGTCATGACCTCAACGGTGACGGGGGTCTGGTCACGACGGTCGTGGAGGTGCAGCCGCACCCGGGCCGCGAGCTGGCGCTGGCGCGCCTCGCAGCGCCGGTTCCCGGAGTCGAGCCGGTGAAGTTGGCGCCGGCCGCGCCGGCCGCGGGCGCCACGGTGCGGGTCGCCGGCTTCGGCCGGACCGCCACCGAGTGGGCCCCCGACGTGCTGCAGAGCGCACAGTTCGCGGTGCGGACCGTGAATGCCAACACCTTGGACCTGACCGGACAGACCGCCGCCGGGCGGGCCAGCCTCTGCCAGGGTGACGCTGGCGCGCCGATCGTGACGGGGGTCGACGGCGCCGCGCGTGTCGTCGCGATCAGCACGGCGTCGTGGCAGAGCGGGTGTCTGGACTCGACGGAGACCCGCGACGGCGCTGTTGGCGCCCGCGTCGACGGCCTGGGCGACTGGGTCGAGCGGACGACCTACCGCCCCGTCAGCTTGCGCAATGTCAAGACCACCAAGTGCGCCGACATTCCGTGGTACGAATCGGGCTCCCCCGGCACGCAGGTTTTCCAGTACACCTGTGACAACACCTCGAACGACAATCAACTGATGTTCTTCGATCCGCGCGGCCGCAAGGCCGACGGACAGATGCTCTACTCGGTGCGAAACGCGAAGGACAACCTGTGCCTCGACGCGGGCGGCTACGACGCCCCTACGGCCGGGGCGCCTGTGATCCAGTTCTACTGCGCCGGGCCCGAGGACAACCAGTTCGTGCGCGTTGTCCAGCGCAACGGCGGAGTTTGGCTGGTCAACGACAAGAGCGGGCTCTGCCTGGACGTCGTCGACACCGCCGATAATCCGTTGTCGTACGCCGTGTGCAGCGACACCGACGACCACCTCTGGATGCTGGACCGCGCTGAGTGGACGAATGCGCCGCCCCGCCAGGCCTTCGCGATCGGCAACTTCGTGACCGGCCAGTGCGTCGACGTCCCCCAGTTCGGTCCGGGCTCGCTCGGGCAGCAGCTCTACCAGTACACCTGCAACACCACAAGCGCGGACAACCAGCTGTGGTGGTTCGACGTCCGTGGCCGGACGGCGGACGGGCAGGTGCGCTACGAGATCCGTAACGCGAAGGACAACCTGTGCCTGGGGCCGATGACGGCGAACAACACGGTGGCCACGCCGGGCGTCGGCGTCAGCGAGCGTGAGTGCGGCGCGTCGGGAGGTCACACGGTGTTCACCATGGTGCCGCACGGGGCCGGCATCTGGATGGTCAACGAGGCCAGCGGGCTGTGTCTCGATGTGGTCGGCGTGCCGCCCGGCCGCGACGTCCCGCTGTCGCTGTTCAACTGCAACCCGGCCGACGACCACGTCTGGAACATCCTGTTCAGGTAATCAGTCATTAATCCCCGCCCGAAACGGGCGGCCGCCTGCGTGGCGGCCGCCCGTTTCGGCGGGCACGCAAGCTGTCCGACCGAGCGCGCGGTGCTCGACCGGTAAGCCCCGTCACGACCGGGCGCCGCGCGCCGCCCGGTAGAAGTCCCGCCAGCCGTCGCGCTCGCGGATCACGGTCTCCAGGTACTCCTGCCACACCACCTGATCGGAGACCGGATCCTTGACGACCGCCCCGACGATGCCGGCCGCCACGTCGCCCGCGCGCAGCGTGCCGTCGCCGAAGTGCGCGGCCAACGCCATCCCGTTGGTCACCACGGAGATCGCCTCGGCGGTGGAGAGCGAACCGCTTGGCGACTTGAGCTTGGTGCGACCGTCCTCGGTCAGCCCACCGCGCAGCTCCCGGAAGACGGTCACCACCCGACGGATCTCGTCCACCGCCGGCGGCAGTTCGGGTAGCTCGAGCGCCCGGCCCAGCGCCGCCACCCGCCGGGACACGATGTCGACCTCCTCCTCCATGCCGGCCGGCACCGGCAGCACCACCGTGTTGAAGCGCCGCCGCAGCGCGGAGGAAAGTTCGTTGACGCCGCGGTCACGGTCGTTGGCGGTGGCGATCACGTTGAAACCCTTGCGTGCCTGGACCTCGTCGTTGAGCTCCGGGATCGGCAGCGTCTTCTCGGACAGGATGGTGATCAGCGCGTCCTGCACGTCCGACGGCATCCGGGTGAGCTCCTCCACCCGGGCTATCCGGCCCTCGGCCATGGCGCGCAGCACCGGGCTCTCCACCAGGGCGGCGCGGGACGGGCCGTCCGCCAGCAGCCTCGCGTAGTTCCAGCCGTACCGGATCGCCTCTTCGGGCGTGCCGGCGGTGCCCTGCACGAGCAGCGTGGAGTCGCCGCTGATGGCGGCGGCGAGGTGCTCGGAGACCCACGTCTTGGCGGTGCCCGGCACGCCGAGCAGCAGCAGCGCGCGGTCCGTCGCCAGGGTCGCGATGGCGACCTCGATGAGCCGGCGGGGACCGACGTACTTCGGCGTGACCGGGCTGCCGTCCGCCGCGACGCCGCCGAGGAGGTACGTCACCACGGCAGCGGGGGAGAGCCGCCACCCGGGCGGGCGGGGCCGGTCGTCGGAGCCGGCCAGGGCGGCCAGCTCGCCGGCGTACTCGTCCTCGGCGTGGCGGCGCTGGACCGTCGACGCGTCTGTGGTCACGCAAGCTCCCCGATCATGTCGTGGCGGAACCGGAGGGTACCGGCGAAGCGTTCGATGATGGCGATACCGGGGTCGGCCGGGGCACCATAGCCCGCGGCGGCGCGGAGCCGTTCCACGAGCGCGGCCGCGCGCGGGGCACACGCGGCGGGCAACCGCAGTGCGGCGAGCTCGCAGAGGGCGGAGACCCGCCAGCCGGCGCCGCGCCCACCCGGGACGTCGGCCAGCGCCGCGAACACCGCCTCCACGAGCGGTTCCGGCCACGGCCGCGGGCACAGGTGCAGGACATGCTCCACGCCGACGGCGGTCGCGGTGGCCAGCCCACGGCGCAGCGCGGCGACCGCCCGCTGCGCCAGATCGTCGGCCGGCAGAACGTCGTAGAGCGCCTCCAGCAGCAACCGGTCGTCGGGGTGCCCGCTCGCGGCGACCTCGGCGGTGAGGTCGTCGACCAGGGCGGCCGCCCACTCGCCGTGTCGCTGGGTGGCGGCGGCGCGGGCCAGGCTACGGCGGAGCGTCGCCGGCCAACCCTCGCTGACCCGACGGGAGAACAGGTCCCGCGGCCAGACCGACAGCGGCGTGCGGGCCAGGATCTCCTCCAGCCACCACGCCCGTTCACCGACCCCACCTGGTGGGCGGGGTGCGATGCCGTCCCGACGCATCGAGCGGTCGCACTCGGCCGGCGGGGACACCCGGATCCACCCGGGACGATCCAGGTGGACGTGTGCGGCGGCCCGCGCGGCCATCCGGGTGCCATACGCGCTGCCCGGCAACCGGCCGAGCAGCGGCAGCGCCGCGACCCGCACCTCTTTACGCCGGTCGTCCAGGGCGCGCTCGAGCAGCGCCTCGTCATCGCCGGTCAGCCCGACGCCCAGCGCCTGCAGCAGCGCCGCGCGGTCCTCCGGCGCCTCGGCGTCCCAGGCGGATTCCAGCAGCGCCCGGCCGGCGGTTGGGTCCGTGCGGCGCAGCGCCACCAGGTACCTCACCCGCTGTTCGGTCGAGCCGAACTCCCACGCCGCGCCCCCGTCCGCCGCGGGCACCGCTGAGGGGGCCGCAGTGGACCGGGCGTACGACCAGTCGGCGCGCTGTTCGGCCAGCCACCCGGCCCGCGCCCCGGCGACCGGGCCGATCAGCGGGCGCAGCCCCCGGTGCCGGCGCCCCGCGTCGAGCAGCGCCGGTACCAGTTCCGGCGGAACCCGCCACCCGGCTGCCGCAGCCGCGGAGAGCCACTCCGTCACGAGCTCGAGGCGGCTCTCCACGTCGCGCAGCGGCCCGGTCCGGCGGGTGGCGTCGTCGAAGGCGAGCAGGTCACCGGCACGCGCGGCGGCCGCGGGCCGCACCACGGGCGTTTCGTCGGCCGGGGCGGGCGGAGGCAGTGCGACCCCGTGCAGCAGCGCGGCACCGGCCCGCCGCCGCAGCGCGTGCGCCGCCGCGGCGTCCAGCAACGTCTCGGCCGGCTGCCCGCTGCGCGCCCCGCCAACGAGTGCCGCGGCGAGTACATCCGGCCAGGCCGGCAGCGCTGCGGGGCTCGCAAGCTCACTCCTCGCGCTCACAGCTCCACCGTCCGTTCGCGCTGCGGGGCTCGCAAGCTCACTCCTCGCGCTCACAGCCGCACCAGCCGGGAGTCGATCCACGCGCTCAGCGGGCGCAAACCCGCGGTGGTCCACTCGCCGACGACGGGCACCGCCCGCCCGGCAGCCGCCGAGACCAGCCGCCATGGCGTCCCGGCCGCCGGGTCGAGCGGCACTCCGGCGCCGCCCGGGACAGCGCCGCCCGGGACAGCCGCGTCCGCGGCTGATGCCAGACACCAGGCCCGGCCGACCCGCACCGGCACCACCGCGTCGAGCGCCATCGGCCACCGCTCCAACCAGGGATCCGCCGCCAGCGCCTCGGCGTACTCCCGCATCGCCGCATCCACCGGGCGCGCCGCCGCAACCGACGCCATCGGCGCGGGCGGCGCGTGCCGCTTGGCGATCAGCACCCGCACCCGCTCCGGGTAGAAGCACAGGTCGGCGTCGAGCTCCGTGCCGACGACCAGGTCGGCGACGAAGACCTGGCCGGGCGCGGCGAAGGACAGCACCAGCGCGGCCCGCCCGGTCTGCGCCCCGCGCAGCCACACCCGACGGATCATCAGCTGGTCCTCCGGCTCGTCCCGGACGCCGAGGACCTGCCACCGGTCGCGTACCGCCGGGCCGGCGAGCACCTGCTCGGCGGAGACCGGCAGACCGACCCGCAGCCGCAACGCGCCGGCCAGCTCCGGCGGCAGGCTGTCCAACCGCTGATACCCGGCCACCAGGAGGCGCAGCAGCCCCAGCTCGGTCAGCAGCCGGGCCGGGTCACCCGCGTAGCCGGCGAGGTTGCGGACCATCCGGGCGGCCCCGGGCGCCTGCGCGTCGATCATGCGGGCGGCCATGGTGTCCCAGTGCGCGTAGTCCGCCTTGGCCAGCCCGGCCAGGCCGCCCCGGAGCTGGTCGGCGAGCCAGCGGTCCAACTCGTCGAGGCCGGACGCGACCCGCTCGGCGCGGCGCACCTGCGCCTTCTCCCCGGCGCTGCGACCGGTGCCCTCGCCGCCGTTGCGGGCGGCCTCGGCCCGGGCCACGGCGCGGGACACCCGGCCGGACCGCGACGCCTGCCAGTCCCGCACCCAACCCGGCGCGGGCCCGTCCGGCACCAGCCCGGCCGCCCAGCGCAGCAGCAGGCCGAGCGCGTGCTTGCAGGGGAACTTCCGGCTCGGGCAGGAGCACTGGTACGCCGGGTCGGTCAGGTCCACGCAGGTCTGGTAGGGCTGCGTGCCACTGCCCTGGCACAGCCCCCACACCGTCGGTGGCAGCTCGTCATCGCCGCTGAGACCGGCTTCACACCAGCCCTTGTCCGCGGCGATACTGCGGGCGGTCCGCTGGGCGGAGGCATCCGGGGCGAGCGAGAGCACCTGCTCCGCGCTCCACCGGGCCGGCGCGGGAATCGCCGACGCCGGCGTCCCGGCCGCCCCGGGACCGGACGCGGACCCCACCGGGAGGGTCGGCGTCTCTCCGGTCACCGCAACGTCGAGCACGATTCGCCAGCGTAGCCACGAGGTACGACATATTCGGAGTGGCGGCGTCTGTTCTGGGGTATGCCGGGAGGATGAATCCCCTACGGACGGTGGCGCGAGCGATGCTCGCTGCCCTGTACATCCAGAACGGCTGGCGGGCCTACCGCCACCCGGAGCAGCTTGCCGAGCAGTCCAAGGCGGTCACCGACCGGGTGGCGCCGCTGCTCACCGCGGTCTACCCGAAGGCCCCGACCGACGCCCGGACGCTCGTGAAACTCAACGGTGCGGTCCAGGTCGTCGGCGGCGTACTGCTGGCCAGCGGTCAGGCGGCCCGGCCGGGCGCGCTCCTGCTCGCCGCCTCGCACGCACCGACCACGTTCGCCGGTCAGCGATTCTGGGAGACCAAGGATCCGACCGAGCGCGCCCAGCAGCGGACCGAGTTCCTCAGGAACGTGAGCATGCTCGGCGGACTGCTGATCACCGCGATGGACACCGCGGGCCAGCCGGGCATCGCCTGGCGGACCGGCTACGTGGCCCGCGAGACGAAGCGGTCGGTACGCCGCGCCGCGAAGGACACCCGCCGCTCGGTCGGCCGGGCCACCTCCGACGCGCAGCACGCGGTGACCCAGGTGGGCAAGGACGCGCAGCTTTCGGTGAGCCGGGTGGCCGGTAAGGCGACCGGTGCCGCGGGCCTGGCAGCCGGCGTGGCGACCGGTGCGGCCAGCCGGGCGAGCACCGCCGCGAGCCGGGCGGCCGAGGCCGCGAGCGACCGGGCGAACCGGGCAGCGGAGTCGGTGAGCCATGCCGCCGCGGTGGCGAAGGCACGCGCCCTCGCGCTCACGGGCAGTTGACCCACTCGACTTCGCCATCGACGAAGACCTGTCGTTTCCACACCGGCAGCCGGGCCTTCACCTCGTCCACCAGTCGGGCGCACGCGGCGAAGGCCTCGGCCCGGTGGGGGCACGACACGGCCGCGGCGAGGGCGACGTCACCGATCTCGAGCCGCCCGACCCGGTGGGACACCGCAACCGCGGTGACCGCCGGGTCGGCCGCGATCAGGGCGGCCACCTCGGCCAGGACCTGCTGGGCGCTGGGGTGCGCCTCGTACTCGAGTTCCACCACGCTGCGCCCGCCGTCATGATCGCGCACCACCCCGGCGAAGGACACGACCGCGCCGGCTGATGAGTCCGCGACCGCGCGCTCGTGCGCCGTGATGTCGAGAGCGTCGGTGGTGACCAGCGCCGTCGTCGGCACGGTCCGCGGGATCGTCACGGTCGCTCCCCATCCAGCAACGGCAGCGGTACGACCTGAGCCGGCGCGCCCTTCGACCCGCTGGTACCCGGCGGGATGACCGCGAACCCGACCGCACCGGCCAGCCCACGCAGCATCGCCGAGCCGACGTGGCGCAGCGGGTACACCGTGCCGTCGGCCCCCGCGCCCACCAACGCCAGGTGGGTGGAATCGCCCCGACCGGGGATGTCCGCGCCCAGCGTCGCCGGCAGCAACGGCGGCAGCGCGCGCCCGCCCAGGCCGGCCAGCAGCGGCGACACCAGTGAGGCGAGCGCGACAATGGCGGACTGTGGATTGCCGGGCAGGCCGGCGAGCAACTGACCGCCGGGCAGGCGGGCCAGGAGCATCGGGAAGCCCGGTCGGACCGCGACCGTGTTGATCACGTACTCCCCGGCGAGCTTCGCGATCGCCGGGTGCAGGTGGTCCACCGGCCCGCGCATGGTCCCGCCGGTCGTGCAGATCAGTGCGGCGCCGGCCGCGACGGCGCGCTGGATCGCCGCGACGTGGGCCTCCAGGGTGTCCTCGATCGGGCCGGCCGGTGCGTGACCCGCCACCGGTGTGGCGCCGAGCCGGCGCAACCAGGACGGCAGCGCCGGGCCGAGCGCGTCGCGCACCCGTCCGCCACCCGGTGTGCCGGAGGTGAGCAACTCGTCACCGAAGACCAGCACGGCCGCCGCCGGGAGTGGATGGACCGGCAACGTCTCGTACCCGCACGAGGCGGCGAGCCCGATCACGGCAGGGGTGACGGCCGTGCCGGCGGGCAGCAGCTCCTCGCCGCGGGTCGCCTCCTCGCCGGGGTCGCGCCACTCCTTCGGCGCGCGGGGCTCGCCGTCCACGACGCCGTCGCGCACCGTGGAGTCCTCCACGCGCACAATCGTCGCCGTGCCCGGCGGCACCATCGCCCCGGTGGCGATCTCGACGCAGGTGCCGTCCTCGGCGAGCGGTTCCGGCGTACCACCGGCGAGCACCCGCCCCACGATCCGCCACGGCCCGCCACCCCGCACCGCCCAGCCGTCCACACTGGACGTCGGGAACGCGGGTAGGTCGGTCAGCGTCACCAACGGCTCGGCCAGCGTCAGCCCGTCGGCATCGGCGAGCGGCACGCCGCGAACCGCCCCGGTCGCGGAAATCGCGGCCCGCCCGGCGTCATACGCCACCCGGCGCGCGGCGGCCCAGTCGATCGGCACAGCGGCGACGGTCACGCCACGGAGCCTAACCCGCCGACCTGGCGAGCGGACCCCCAACCCGCGCCGTTGATCAACGCGGATCGGGGGGAATCAGCGCCGCCCGGATCGCCCACCCCAACGGAATACATTTCTGTCCGGCGTCAGGATCACCTAGGTTACGAGCCGGCGACGCCACGATGGGAGGCCCATGCTGAAAGCTTCGTCCCTGGCTAAACGGCACGATGGCGACACCCTCTTCGCCTCGCTGGACCTGGTCCTCGGCCGCGGTGACCGGATCGGCCTGGTGGGCCCGAACGGGTCGGGCAAGTCGACGATGCTGCGGGTGCTCGCCGGCGCCGAGCCGCCCACGTGGGGACAGGTGATCCGCGCCCCCGGCGCCACTGTCGGGTACTTCGCCCAGCAGGTGCCCGACCCCGATCAGCGGGTCGGCGACTTTCTCGCCGCCGGCATGGGCGAGGTGGTGAACGTGACGAGTCAGCTCGACGACCTGCGGGAGCGGATGTCCCACGGTGCGGCCGACCAGCAGACCCTCACCGCCTACGGCGACCTGGACGACCGGTGGACCCACCTCGCCGGCTGGACCGCGCCGAACCGGGTGGCGCAGGTGCGTCAGCGGCTCGACATCGGGCACCTGCCCGACGACGCCCGCCTCGGCGAGGTCAGCGGTGGTGAGCAGGCCAGGCTGACCCTGGCCCGGGTGCTGCTGGAGTCCCCGGAGCTGCTGCTGCTCGACGAGCCGACGAACCATCTCGACGCGGACGGCATCCGCTGGCTCGGCGACTGGTTGGCGACCTTCCCCGGCGGGGTCCTCGTGGTGAGCCACGACCGTGACTTCCTGGACCGGTCGGTCACCCGGATCATCGAGCTGGACGGCATCCACGAGGAGCCGCAGTTCTACACCGGCGGTTTCACGGCTTTCCGGGCGGAGAAGGCCCAGCGCTGGCAGCGCCTTCTCAGCGACTACGAGGCTCAGGAGAAGGCGCGCGCCCGCCTGGAGGAGGACATCGCGCGCACCAAGGCCCATGCTCAGGACGTCGAGGTGGGCGGCGTCAAGCGAGGCCGCGACCAGCAGAACCGCCTCGCCAAAAAGGTCGCGAAGAAGGCCAAAGCGCGGGAACGCCGGCTACGCCGCCAGATGCAGGCCGCCCGCTGGCTCGCCGAACCCCAGACCCGACCGCCGCTGGTGCTGGCCTTCGGGAAACCACCGCCGGACGGAGCGACGCCCGCGCCGGTACTCGACGTCACCGGGCTCACTGTCGTGCGCGGCGGGCACACCGTGCTGCACAACCTGAACCTCACCGTCCGGACCGGCGACCGCGTGCTCGTCACCGGCCGCAATGGTGCCGGCAAGTCCACGCTGCTGCGGGAGCTCGCCAACCGGCTCGGCCAGGAGAACCGCTCCGGCCTCCGCGGCCTGCTGCTGCCGCAGACCCACGACACCGCCCGCGTCGATCTCACCGTTCTCGATTACTTCCGATCGCGGGTGCCCGTCTACACCGAGGACGCAGAACGCCTCCTCGACGGTTACCTCTTCGGCCAGGACCAGGTGCGCCGGCCGCTGCGGGTGCTGTCCGCAGGCGAGTTGCGCCGGCTCCAGCTGGCCGTGATGGCGAACTCCCCGGGCCGGGTGCTGCTGCTCGATGAGCCGACGAACTTCCTGGACATCGATGCTCTAGAGGTGATCGAGCGGGCTCTCGCCGAGTTCTCCGGCACCCTGCTCATGGTGACCCATGACGTACGCTTCGCCACCGCGGTCGGCTGTTCGCGCACATGGCAGCTCACCGGCGGCCGAATGGTGGAGGAGCCCGGCGACTGATCCGGTCACCATGACCAAGGTCAGCCCGAGGCCGCCGGGTGGTCGCCGCCGTGCAGTTGCTCGACGGCGTGGGTCAGGATCGGGCCGAGGACGGCGAGCCCGTCCCGCGCGCCGCCGGTGGAGCCGGGAAGGTTCACGACGAGGGTGCGCCCGGCCACCCCGGCGAGCCCGCGGGACAGCGCCGCGGTGGGCACCTTCCCCAGGCTGTGCGCCCGGATCGCCTCGGCGATGCCGGGCACCTCGTAGTCGAGCACCCGCCGGGTCACCTCGGGGGTCGCGTCGGTCGGCGTGATCCCGGTGCCGCCGCTGGTGAGGATCACGTCCACGCCGGCGGCGACCGCCTCGCGCAGCGCCGCCTCGACAGGTGCCCCGTCCGGCACCACGACCGGCTCGTCCACCACTGCGCCCAACTCGCGCAGCCCAGCCACGAGCACCGGTCCACTGGTATCGGCGTAGACGCCGGCGGCCGCCCGGTTCGACGCGACGATCACACGCGCGCGGATCACTCTTGCCGTACCCATAGCCCCGTCTTCCCGCCTTCCTTACGCAGTACCCGTACCGCTTCAATGGAGGCCGCCGGATCCACCGCCTTGACCATGTCGATCACGGCGAGCCCGGCGGTGGCCACGGCCGTCAACGCCTCCATCTCGACGCCGGTCCGGTCGGCGGTCTTCACGGTGGCCTCGATGTGCACGGCCGCATCGTCGAGCGTGAGTTCGACGACGACGCCGTGCAGCGCGATCGGGTGGCACAGGGGGATCAGGTCCGGCGTGCGCTTGGCGCCCATGATGCCGGCCAGGCGGGCCACCGCCAGGGCGTCGCCCTTGGGCAGCGCGTCGCTGCGGAGCAGCGCGATCACCTCGGCGGTCGTGCGGACCGTGCCCGCCGCGACGGCGCGCCGCACGGTCACGTCCTTGGCGGTCACGTCCACCATGCGCGCGGCACCGGACGCGTCCACGTGGGTGAGGTGGGGGTGTTCTGGCACGCACCGAGCCTACGCAGGCCAACGCCGGTGCGGACGGGGTGGGCCGGGTCCCTAATGCGAGTCTCACCCATGTTTGCTCGTCTGGCGTGCCGCCCTGGGTGGTACGAGACTGTGCGGGTACGCATCAGTGCGGCGCGCTCCCCCGAGTGGCTTCTCGGCGCCGTGAGGGTGACGGTTTTGGCCGCTGCCTTACGCGTGGCTGATGGCTGGACGCCAAACGCCACCGGACTCGCAACGGATGGAACGCTCTCGCGATCGATTTGGCGCAGGAGGTGCGGACCACATATCCCGTATGCCAGGTGCGCTCACATTGCTACCGTTCTGATCAACCCGACTTGTTACGCTGAGTAACTCCGAATGCTCACAAAAGTGACAGAACATAAGCGTTTTCGCAAATCTCGAATGGCCGGACATTTTGCGATACGCAACTTTCGTATTTGCCCTTACGCTTAGCCTACAACGCCAATTGAGCAGCACTTTAGGGCCCGCGAAGCCCTTCAGCTCAGATGACTACCGCGAAGTAGGGGGTTACGATGCGTGACACCACCTGGGACTAATGCTTGTACTGCAGGGGAACTTTCTGCCGCCACCCGTTGACACCACCACCCCCGCGTCGGTGACGATTCTCGGGGAAATCGGGTGGTGCGGTGACGAGGCGAGATCACGATGACGCGACCGACCAGCGGCTGAAGCTGCTTGTTGGTCTCGTTGTCGTTCTCGCGGGTGCCACCGCGACCCTGACCGCGGCCCACCAACCGCTCCGCAGGGAGGAGGTGGTTCCGGCACTGATCTTGGCGTGCCTCATCGGAGCGGCCAACTTCTGGCGGATCCGAGTACGGGTTCGTGCCACCAATCTGGGGCTGTCCACGACCTCCAGCGTCGTTCTGATTTCGATCGCATTTGTTTCGCCCACGGCTGTGGTCGCCGCCACAACGGTGGGGATGGTGGCGTCGCTCGCCCTCAGCCGCCAACAACTGATCAAGATGGCGTACAACGTCAGCAAAGAGGTCGTGGCGGCCACAGTCGGCGCGCATGTTGCACACGCCGCTGGGCTGATCCCAGAGCTTCTCGAGCAAGGCCAGCCAGTGGCGGGACGCGTCGGCGCCCTCGCTGTGGCGGCCGTGGCATACGCAGTCGTTGACGAGACGTTCTACGTCCCTGTCGTCGCCCTCGCCAGCCGCACGAGTCTTCGGCACCTGGCGCTGAGCAACCTGGACATCCGCACGTACAGCCGCGTCGGCAACCTCGTAGTCGCGGTCTTGACGGTCTGGATCTACTCCGTGGAGCCGCTGCTAGCCCTCTTATTCCCAGTGGGGGCATACGCACTGCACCTGTGGTCGGCAAGCCGAATCCGCGGCCGCGCCGAGCATGAGGCCTGGCAACGGCTCGCCCAGGCGATGGACGAGCTCAATGTCGTGAACGTCGACTCTGTTCTTCACACCGCCGTACAACGGGCCGCTGATCTGTTCTCCGCCGACGAGGTCGACGTTGAGGTGCACAGCGAAATTGCACCAGGTCGCCTGGTCCGCGGGGACAGCAGCGGTATTCGATATGACGGACGCCTGGGTGCTGAGCCTGCCGCAACGGGATACACCATCCCGATGGCGCTGGACGGCTACAGCGGAGACGGCGAGATCGGGACGCTACGCCTGCGCTTCCGGGGGCCGGTCAAGCTGGTTGAACGCGAGCAATACACCCTCCGCACCTTCGCCGCCGCGCTGTGCACCGCCATCCGCAACGCAAACACCTTCGCGGAGACCAGGCGCATGGCCGACGCGCACGCCCGAGCGGCCGCCCACGACCCGCTGACCCAGCTCGCCAACCGGCGGGGCCTGCAAGAGTACGGCGAGAAGATGCTCGCCGGCCGGGCCGACCGTGGGGCGACCGCACTGCTCCTGATCGACCTCGACCACTTCAAAGAGGTCAACGACACCCTCGGCCACTCCGCCGGTGACCAGGTCCTCGTGGAGGTGGCCCACCGACTGGCCGGCGCTGCGCAGCCGGACGATCTGGTGGCCAGGCTGGGCGGTGACGAGTTCGCCGTCCTTTTCGTCGGACTCACCGCCCCGGCAACGGCACTTCCGCGGGCGCACGCCATCCTCGGCGCGCTCACGGCTCCCATCGAACTCGACGGCATGCGCCTGAGCGTCGAGGCGAGCGGGGGGGTCGCCTGTGCACCGGACGACGCCGGTGACGGTGGCGTGGTGGAGCTGCTACGGCGCGCCGACGTGGCGATGTACCAGGCCAAGCGGGACGGCCAGCGTGTCGCCGTCTACGCCGCCACCCGGGACACTGCCGACCGCGACTCGCTGACCCTCGGCGGTGACCTGCACCGGGCGGTGGCCGAGTCGCAGTTCGTCGTGGACTTTCAGCCCATCGTCGATCTGGGCACGGGCGAGGCGATCGCCGCCGAGGCGCTGGCGCGGTGGCACCACCCGGAGCGGGGCGCGCTCCCGCCGGCCCGGTTCCTCGACGCCATCGAACGGTCGGGGCAGCTGCCCGCGTTCGCGGAGGCCGTACTCGATCAGGCTCTCGCCGCGGCGGCCGAGTGGGCCGACGCCGGCTTCCCCCTCGCGGTGGCGGTCAACGTTTCGCCGCGCAGCCTGCTCGATCCGAGCTTTCCGGACATGGTGGCCGCACACCTCGCCGCTCGTGACGTGGCGCCCGAGTCACTGGTGATCGAGCTGACCGAAACCGTCACGTTGAGCCAGCTGGAGGTCGTCGACCAGGTGCTGCGGGCGCTGCGCGAACTCGGCGTCGCGCTCGCGCTCGACGACTTCGGGACCGGGTACTCCTCACTCGCCACGCTCGCCCGGGTGCCGGTGCACGAGCTGAAGATCGACCGGAGTTTCGTGTCCACCATGGACGCGCCGCCCGCACTGGCCGTCGTGCGGTCCACCATCGAACTCGGCCGCACGCTGAACCTGCTCGTCGTCGCCGAGGGCATCGAACGCGAGGATCAGCGGCGCGAGCTGTGGGAACTCGGGTGCCCGGCCGGGCAGGGACATCTGTTCGCGCACCCGATGCGGGCGCCGCGCCTGCTCGCCGCACTCCGCAAAGGCTGGAACGGACGGCCGGGGGTGTTGGCGCCGCCGCTGCACGAGGGCGGCGAGGTGATCCGCATCCCGGTCAGCCGTCGCGGCCGGGCCGGCGCCCCACGCGCTGCGGACTCAGGGTGACCGCAGATCAGACGTGGAGGGTCAATGCTCCGCGATGGCTTCAAGGACTAGCGCCTCCATGAATGTCCGGCGCGGCTGCCGCACGAGGGCGAGCGCTTCCAGCAGGGTCGCCTTGGACGTGTCGGAGTTTCCTTGCCGTTGATAGCACAAACCAAGCCCTCGGAGTGATTGCGCCTCGCCGGGCCGATCGCCGAGCGCCCGGGTAATCCTCAGCGCAGCCTCAAAACCTCGCTCCTCCTGCTCATAACATTGCTCGTGCAACTCCAACATACCTAGCCAAAATAACGACTGTGTCTCGCTCCGCCTGTATCGTCAGGAAATCAGCTCAACGGCTGGCGCCTCATCGAGCTGTATCGTAAGATCCAAGTCAATGATGGACTGACGTATTACATCTTCCATGTACGTCTTTCGCGGCTGACGCATCAGGTCAAGTGCTTCCGATAGAGTGGCCTTGGCCTTAACGACGTCCCCTTGCCGGTGGTAGCAAGTGCCAAGGCCGCGCAATGACTGGGCCACGCCGGCTTGATCCCCGAGCGCAAGAGCCATGTCTCGTGCAGTTAGGAATGCCGCGGCCGACCGGTAAACGTTGCCTTCACTGAGCCGCAGCAGACCTTCAAGATAGTGCGCCTGCGCTTGACTGCGAACGAGATTCTGCGACTGACATATTGAAAAGACCTGTTCGAGGTATACGGCGGCCGTCTCAAGCGAACCACGGCGAAGGTGAATTTGGCAAATGCGACGAAGCGCGAACGCCTGACCGCCATGATCGACGAGGCCACGCACGATTGCCAGTGCTTGATGGTGCTTCTTGAGGGCGATGTCGTCGTTGCCGTTGAAATAATCGACTGCCGCTTCTGCCAAAGCCACTATTGTCCGGCCGTGAATGTCACCAGCCAAGTCGAATGCGTTCATGGCCGTAGCATAATGGCCCCGGGATCGCTCAAACTCAACACGATTGGTCAAAAGGTCACCAAGCCGATAGTGAATCGCGGCGACGCCGCGAGCGTCCGAGGCTTCCTGTGCAACGGCAAGAGCTGACTCAAGGGTGCTTCGGCAGTCATCGAAGTATCTGCGCATCTCGAATAGCACGTATGTGGTGCACGCGATTTCCCAACCCGGCCCAGCGCGTCCGTCCCTGGCTGCTCGACGAATCGTCGCCATGATGCCGAGCCGTTCGATTTCGAACCAGGCCGTCGGTGAAGCTAGCAGGGCGTTGGTGAGTACGGCGTCAACCGGCCAACGCGGCGTTGGACCGAGGATGTTGTGGTGGTCGCCGCCCCACACGGCGCGGTATGCCTGCTGGGCGAGGTAGAGCCAGGCGCCGTAAGCACGCGTACGGGTGGCTTCAACCTCATCGGCGGTTTCGTCGGCTTCGGCGCGTTCCCGGGCGAACAGGCGGACGAGGTCGTGCATCCGGTAGCGTGCGTGCCCGGTCGGGTCCTGGCCGGCGACTTCGAGTAGCTGCGCGTCGAAGAGTCGCTCCAGAATTTCCTCGGCGACCTCGGGGCTGGTGTCGAGGAGCGCGGTGGACAGCCACACCGACATCTCCGGCAGGTCGATGTCACCGATGCGGCGCAGCAGCCGCCGGGCCTCCGGATCAAGACCGGCGTAACTCAGCGAGATGCTGGCCCGCACATCAAGGTGGCCGTACGCGAACCGGTCCAGCCGCTTGCGTTCATCCCGCAACGAGTCGACCAACTTGGCCAGCGCCCAATGCGGCTTCACCCGCAGCTTCGCTGCCGCGATACGAATCGCGAGGGGGAGATTCCCACACTGCCGGCACAGATCCTCGGCCGCCGCGCGCTCGGCCGTCACCCGCTGTGCACCGGCCAGCCGCGTCAACAGGTCCATCGACTGCGACGGGTCCAGCACCTCAAGGTCCAGCGTGTCCACGCCGAACGTCGACCCCACACGGGCCCGACTATTGATCAACACCGCGGTACCCGGCCCACTCGGAATCAGCGGAAGCACCTGATCGTCGCTCGCCGCGTTGTCCAGGACCACCAGTACCCGACGTTCGGCGAGCAGATCCCGATACAGATCCACCCGCTCCGCTTCACCGTCCGGCATGCCCGAGCCGTCCACGCCGAGTGCCCGGAGGAACCGTGCGAGCGCCTCGGTCGGCGCGACGGGCACATCCTCGGTGACGCCACGCAGATCGATGTAGAGCTGCCCGTCAGGGAAACGATCCCGCACTCCGTGTGCAACACGGACGCACAGCGTGGTCTTGCCAACCCCGCCCTGCCCAGTCACGGCAACCACCACCGGCCCACCGCCGCTTGGCCTGGTCAACGCATCCCGCAGCAGCCCGACCTCCTTCACCCGCCCCGTGAAGTCAGCGATGTCCGGCGGCAGTACCTGCGGCACCGCAGGGACGAAACCCGACGCAACTGCGGGCTCGGACTGCGGCACCGCAGAGGTGCTTTGATCAGCAGCGCCCCGCCAATCGGCGCCTTCGTCCCAGCCCTCATTCTCGCCAGCGAGTAGCGCCAGGTACACCTGCTGGACTTCGGCACCCGGGTCGACACCAAGCTCGTCGCGCAACCACCGCCGCCGCCGATCGTAAACCTGTAAGGCCTCGACCGCGCGCCCCGTGCGCTGCAGCGCCACCATCGCCTGACCGAGCAGCCGCTCCCTTGTAGGGTTCGCCGCGCACGCCGCGACAACATCGTCGACGACCTCCGCGTGAGCACCAAGGCGCAGCTCGATTTCGAACAGATCCTCCAGCGCCGTCGACCGCGCCGACTCCAGACCCTGACACAGCGAACTGTGCGCCGGCTCCGGCAGACCCCCGCCAAGCACTGGGCCCCGCCAAAGCTCCAACGCCCCACGCAGTGCCTCACGGGCCAGCTGATCCGAGCCAGCATCCCGCCATCCCGCCACAGCACAACGGAACCGGTGAGCATCCACGAACTGCGGATCAACACGCAACACATACCCGGCGCCGTACGTCGCCAGCTCGACATCAGGAAGTTGCGCCAACACCGAGCGCAACTCAGAGATCCGAGTCTGTAGGACCGCCCGCCCACGCGGCGGCACAGCGTCGCCCCATAGCTGATCAATCAACCGATCACTGGAAACCAGCCGGTTCGCTTCAAGGGCCAGGATACCCAGAACCAACCGCTGCTGCCGACGCGCCAGCGCCACCGGCGCACCGTCATGCCACAGCTCAACAGGGCCGAGAACCCTGATGTCCACGAATCCTCCCCAGGATGCCGATCCCAACCTACCGGGCCAGCGCTTGGAACGGGAGGCCGGGAAGGTTAGGGGAAGGGTTACAGGCGCGTTCACGTCGCGACGTTCGTACCCGTTTTCTCGCCCGCGAGTTGCCCGCCGCCAACGCACCGAATAACAGCGCGTCGATGATTGCGCAGGTCCAGCACGCCGGGAACAACGGTGAACGCCTGACCCGACCTCGTTCCGAGATCGACCGCCGGCCGCTCTCTCGGACCCGTTGGCCCCTACCGGAACCGAGCTCTCGGGTTCGCGAACTGGCGTCGCAACGTGGGCCCTGCGCCCGAGTTGGAGAGGCTCCGTCTGTTCGCTTTGTTCCCGAGGTGGCGGTACTGCGCAGCTCGGGTGTCGGGCCGAGTCACGGTGTGTTGTGGGCGATGGCGAGCCGGGTCCGGTACTGCTTGGTGATTGCTCCATTGTAGACGTCGTCGATCAGGTGGGAGATGCACGCGAACAGGCCGTTGCGTGCCTGCGGTGCCATGCCTCGATTGCCGGAGTAGGTCATGAGCAGGTTCAGATACTCCGGCGACGTATAGGTCTGTTGCCACTTGTAGCGCCGGAATTCGACTGGCCCGAATCGTGCCGATCGATCGAACTCTGCTGTCTCCTCGGGGGTTTCGTCGTCGGTCGTCAGACGCATGCCGGGCGGTGTTGTGGGGTCGAAACGTTCGTAGCATCGTTGTGCGTCGGCGAAGAAGGCGTTTGTCCCGCCGGCGATGTGGTGAGTCGAGACGATGCCGAGAGATCCGCCTGGCCGCAGCAGGTCAGCGGCTTTGATCATGCGCACGTCGGGGTCAAGCCAGTGGAACGCGGTCGCGGAGAGAATCGCGTCGAAGGTTCCGTCCGAGGGCTGCCAGTCCTCGAAGGCCGCCGCGACGACGGTGACATTCGGGAACTGTGCGAGGTTGCGTCGGGCGAAGGCGGCCATGTCGGCGCTGAGGTCCATCGCGACGACATCGCATCCCAGTTGTGCCAGGGGCAGGGTCGCTTGGCCGGTTCCGCATCCGATCTCCAGCACCCGGCAGCGGGGACCGAGATCTGCCAGGGTGGCGAGGTCGGTGAAGAGCTGGGGCGGGTAGGTCGGACGGCATCGGTCGTAGAGTTCGGCGTCCTGGCCGAATGTGGTGCGCAGGGTTTCTCGGTTGGTGTCGGTCATAGTTGCGGGTTATCCCTTCGAGTCGCGCAGGCCGGGCTGATGGAGCGGGCCAGGCAGGAGCGAACGCATCCCCGGCGTCCGGACGTGCCCAGGTGGTCTCTGCGGGATGCGCCGGAGTCCGTCGAGCACCGCCGTGCAGTTAACGCGTCCGGGGAAGTGTCGCAACGGCAGGGCCTTGGCGGGGCCATCGCTAGCCCGACGGAGGAGTTCCTTGTCGGGGACGGGGTCCGCGGGCACGCGCGGCATCTTCTCAGCGGGCATGCTCTGCTCGCGACGGATTTCCGCCGTCACTGGTCAGGGTCGACTGGTGCTGCCGAGGTCGGGGTGGCTGATGACGTTGGTGTAGCGGGTGCCGGCTTGGATGCTGAGGCCGAACAGGTCGGCCAAGCGGCGGACGTCGCCGCCGGTGGCGTGGGCCTCGTCCAGGATGCGGCCTTCGCGGATGGCGGCGATCGACAGGTCGGGGCCGACAGGCAGTCGCACAACACCGGCAGAACCCACACGACCACGCGCCCTCCAGGATGCCGAACCGAAACTATCCGCCCACGCCGACGCCGGAAGGCAGTGGGAAGACTCCGGTGAGCCGGATAGCCGATGCTCGATTCTGCCGGGGGGATGGCGGGCGGCGGTTGTCACGGGGCAACCGCCGTCGACACACGCCGCATACCGTCGTGGTCGCTGAACACGTAGGCTTGAGCCGCCCGGACACCTGGTCAACTCACCGCGATAGAGGCTGCAACACAGATGCATGCTGTGGCTTCGCCGACGGGTACAGAGGGCACGCTCGATCCGTCGACCTTCACCGCGCAGGTTCGCCGCATCCTCGCCCTTGATCTCGCCCTGTACCTGCTGTCGGCGGCGTTCGCGCTGGTCACGGCGGTCACCTCGACGCTCGCGCCGCATCGGGCGTGGGGTGCGATCGCCTGGTACGGCTACGCGGCGGCGGGACTGGCCGTCCTCGCCCAACTGGCGCTACCCCGACGCCTCGCCAGCGTTCCGGCGCGCGCCGTCCTGACCGGGTCAGCCTGGCTCGCCACCACGATCCTTCCGCTGCTCGTCCAAGCCGCCCAGCGCGCCGCCGGACGCACCGACCGCGCCCAGGAGGAGGTGCTCGTCACCGAGCTGGCCGGGGAACGACTGCTGCACACCGGTACGCCGTACCTCGGCCGCGACGCCATCGCCGCGCTTCCGGCCGACGAGCGGCTGCTGGGCTACACGCCGTACCAGCCGGGCATGGCGCTCTTCGGTGTGCCGCGCGCGCTGGGCGGGGTCGCCTGGTGGACCGACGCGCGGGTGTGGTTCGCCGTCGCGACCGCGGCCGCGCTCGCCGCGTCCGCCCTGATCCTGGTCCGCAGGCCCGGCTCGACTGCGGGCTCCCATGATCGGGGAGTGAAACGGTCGTCAGGACAGCAGTTTCGCTCCCCGATCATGGAGTCGTCGGGGCACCCGGGGCACCCGGGGCACCCGGGTGCCGCTTTGCTACGAGCCGCACAGGCGGCCACGGTCCTACCGATCTGCGCGTTGACGCTCGCCACCGGCGGTGACGACCTCCCAGTGCTGGGGCTCTGCCTACTCGCGCTGGCGTGCGTCGCCCGAGCCGACGCAGCGCGAGCCGTGGGCGCGCGCGGTGAGGGCGGCGCGCGCGGTGGGGGCGGTGAGGGCGGCGCGCGCGGTGGGGGCGGGACGGATCGGCGGTGGCTCCTCGCGGCCGGGCTCGCCGTCGGCGCGGCGGGCGCCCTCAAACTGCTCGCCTGGCCGGTGGCGCTGGTCCTGCTGGTCACCGCTGCGGCCCGGGGCGGCCGGCGGGGTGCGCTGGCGTTCGCCGTACCGGCGGGTGGTCTTCCGGTCCTGGCACTGGCGCCGGCGTTCGGGGTCGACGCACCGGCGGCGGTGGAGAACGTGCTCCGCTTCCCGCTGGGGCAGGGCCTGGTCACCAGCCCGGCACAGTCGCCGCTGCCTGGTCACCTCATCGCGACCGGGTTGCCGGGCGGCCGGGTCATCGCCACCGTGCTTCTGGTGCTGGCGGGGGCGGCGATCGGGCTCTGGCTGCTGCGGCGCCCGCCACGCGACGCGGCGAGTGCCGCGGCGGTCTGCGCGGTCGGGATGGTCACGGCGACGCTGCTGCTGCCGGCCACCCGGTTCGGGTACCTGCTCTATCCGGTGGCTTATGTGTGCGCGGTGCCGGTGTTGCGGCTGGTCGGGTCGCGTGGCGACGCGGCGGGGCGTACACAGGTGACGTGACGTTCGCCGACCGCCGGGACGCGGGGCAGGTGGTCGCCGCGGAACTGGCCGGTTACGCAGGACGAGCTGACGTGATCGTGCTCGGGCTGGTCCGCGGCGGCGTACCTGTCGCCGCAGAGATCGCGCGTCGGCTGGACGTACCCCTGGATGTCCTGGTGGTCCGCAAGCTCGGCGTGCCGTGGTCGCCGGAGGTGGCCTTCGGTGCGGTCGGGCCGCACGGGGTGCGCGTGGTCAACGCGGATGTCGCCGGGAAGCTCACGCCCGCGGAGATCGCCGCGGTGATGCGGCACGAGTCGGCGGAGCTGGTCCGGCGGGAGCGGCGGTACCGGAGCGGCAAGCCGGAACTCGACCTCTCCGACCGGGTCGCCATCCTCGTCGACGACGGGCTGGCCACCGGTGCCACCGCTCGGGCGGCCGTTGCCGTGGCGCGGCGGCTCGGCGCGGCCGAGGTGGTGCTCGCCGCGCCGGTCGGCTCGGCCGGTGCGCTCGCGGCGCTTCGCCGACTCGCGGATGCGGTGGTCTGCCCGCTCGAGCCCGCCGACTTCCGCGCGGTCAGCACCTACTACGCCGACTTCGCCGAAGTGCGCGACGCCGAGGTGATCGCGCTGCTCCGGGCTCAGGGCTGAGCGCGGAGGAACTCCTCCCAGGTCCGGCGGCCGTCGGCGTGCTCAGCAGTGAGGTTCGCGCCGCCGCGCAGGGTCCGGGCGATCGCGCCGGGCAGCCAGACGGGTGCTACCGGCCGCCGCTTGCCGCGCATTTTGAGGTACGTGCGGGCCAGGTCGCCCATTGACCGCACCTCGGGGCCGCCCATGTCCGGGGCCCGCCCACCCGGGTCCTGCCCAGCCAGGGTCACCAGCCGCTGCGCCACCTCATCGACGTCCACCGGCTGGAAGGAGATCCCGGCGGGCACCACGACAAGCGGGGGGCGGGTCAGCTTCTCCACGAAGGTCAGCACGAGGTCGTGGAACTGGGTGGTTCGCAGGATCGTCCAGCCCGGCCCGCGTTGCCCGGTCGCCATGATGGCGTTCTCGGTCGCGAGCTTGGTGCGGTAGTAGCCCAGCGGGATCCGGTCGATGCCGACGATGGAGATGTACACTAGGTGGCCGACCCCGACCCGACCGGCGCTCTCCATCAGCCGGTGTGTGCCGTCGATGTCGGCGGACGCGTGGCGCGGGTCGCTGGCGCAGTGGATGACCGTCGCCGCACCGGCAAGCGCGGGATCCAGCCCGGCGCCGGTGGCGAGGTCGCCGGTGTGCCAGGTGACCCCCGGCTGCACCTTTGCGGCGGCACCGGCCGCACCCGCCTCCGGGCGTGGCCGGCGGCTCAGGACGCGCACCTCGTTGCCGGTGTCGACGAGGCGGCGCACGACGTGGCGGCCGAGCGTGCCCGTGCCGCCAGTGACCAGCACCGGTCCCGCCATCGTGCCTCCCCTCAGGGCCTTACACGATAGCCATGTCCACAAAGCGCGAGAGGTGCAACTGCGCGGCCACCGTCACGGTGTCGGTCGGGCCGTTGCGGTGCTTGGCCACGATGAAGTCCGCCTCGCCGGCGCGCGGGGACTCCTTGTCGTAGTAGTCGTCGCGGTGCAGCAGGATGACCACGTCGGCGTCCTGCTCAATGCTGTTGTGCACGGCGACGCCGTTGGCGACGAAGTTGTGGGCACCCAGCACAGTGGCGTCGTAGACGTCCTGCTCCCCGATCGGGATCACTGCTGTCACCCGGTCCCAGTAGACATCGTTCGTCGCGTGAAGATCAAGCTCCGCCGAGTCCAGCACCGCCGCGATCTTGGCCAGGCGTTGCCTGCTCGGCGAGCGCTTCCACAACGCACTCCCGCAAAACTCCGTGCCGGTCGCGGCTGCGAACGCACGGTGGCTCATCGCCCGTTCCGCGAGAATTTCACGGACCCTGGTCCATACCTCGGCCGGCACCGTGTCGACGTTGGGGTTGCTCCGCGTTCCTTCGAGAATGCGTTGCAATTGAGCACACGACAGTGATCGCTCGCCATGCACGCCGATCTCTCGAAGGAACCGAAGCTGGTCGTCGCGCCCGGACACGTCGAGGGTGTACTGGGCTCGATGTGGACTTGGCGTCACCGTACGGAGGCGAGCGGTGATCCCGAACCGTAGAAGCAGGCGTGCTACATCTTCCAGCATCTGCCGGCTCGTGGAAGCCAGATACACACGTCCACCGGTGCCGTCGCGGGTGATGGTCACTGAGCCGTCCGTCGCCCACAGGTGTTGGAGGAACACGGCTACCTGGTGCTTCGATAACCTGAAGATGCCGTCTGGAACGAACTTCTCGTGGGAGCGCTTGTCGAACAATCCGAGGCCGTCAAGCCACTCAGCGACAGGGTTACGTCGCCCGCGGGCGAGTCGGTAAGGCGCCGGCAGCCGCAGAGTCGTGACCCGCGCTGCGGCGTAGTCGTCTCGAACGGCCTCGATACCGAAGTGCTTAGCCGCTTGCGTCACGGCGGAAAGATTCTCCTCGTCCCGGCTGGCGTACCGGATCGGTTGGCGCGCGACGAATGACCCGTCCCCGAGCAGATGCGCGAGCAGGATGACCTCCGCCTCTGCCCAGCTCCCGATGGCGAGTGGCGGAGGGACGTGTCGCGGAACTCCGATTCGGGCTCCCACGGCCAACTCATCCAGGCGCTTCCAGCCGTCGAATGTCAGGAACGGGTGATTGCCCGTCGCCTCGACTTCCTTGCCGGACGCAAGCTGAAGCCGGAAGACGGCCTTCCGGCCGCTCGGGAATACGTGGGTCATGGTCCGCGGCACGTACTTGAGGCGGTCGTCCAATGCCCATACCGGTATGTCCCGGGCACCGGCCGCCAGCAAATCTCCAAGCGAGACCTCGGCGTTGTTGTCCGCTCTGAGCACGCGGGTCGCCGCCGTCAAACAGCCGGACTCCCTCAGATCGGACAGTTGGGGTCGCTTGTCGGTGCGCTGCTCCGGGCCACGGTTCAGCTGGCTGACTGCGATCACCGGGCAGTCCACCTCCTTGGCGAGGAGCTTGAGCCCACGGGACAGCTCCGCCACCTCCTGCTGGCGGCTCTCCGTCTTCTTCGGGCTGCTCATCAGCTGCAGGTAGTCCACGACGATGAGCTTGAGGTCGTGGCGCTGCTTCATCCGCCGCGCCTTCGCCCGGATCTCCATCAAGGTCATGTTGGGCGTGTCGTCGACGAAGAGGGGCGCTTCGCTGATCTCACCCATCCGCCGGGCCAGCTTGGTCCAGTCGTCGTCGGAGAGCTGGCCGGATCGCAGGACGTGCAGCGGGACGCGGGCCTCCGCGGAGAGGATACGCATCACGATCTCCACCTTGGACATTTCCAGGCTGAAGATCGCACTCGCCATGTTGTTCTTCACCGACGCGCTCCGGGCGAAGTCCATCGCCGCCGTGGAGTTGTGCGTGGGGATCATCGCCCGGCCGGCCAGGTACAGGTGGTCGGCGTTGTCGACGCTCACGCAACGCACCGCGACGCTCGGGACCGGGCGGACGTCGACGACGAGGCGGGACCCGGCACGGGCCGACGAGGTGGCGCGGCGACCATCCTTGTGGACCAGCATCTTGCGCTGCAGCCGGAACACCGTGTCCGCCGTGGCGAAACTCAGCGTGTACGCCGCCGGCCCCCGCCTCGACGACCTACCGATCGGGGTGCCGGTCATGGTGCAGTCGTAGCCGAGGCTGACGATCAGCTCGGACACGCCCTCCGCCAGCCGCCGGGACGCGACGGCGAGCTCGACCGTGCCGCCCGGCGTCACGGTGCCGCCCGCATCGAGCAGCCCGGCGAGCAACGCCCGCCGCTGCGGCTCCGAGGCGCGGAGGTACCCCGGCGGAACGTGCTTGTCGCCGAGCACCCCGATCGTCCGCAACCGCGCCGTGACCGAACCGAACGTCGCGTGGCAGTCGCCGCACCGGCGTGAGCCGTTACGGATCCCCGGGGGCGTCAGCTTGCAGTCCACACAGGTGGGTGGCGACTGCGGGTCGGACACCCGCCGGGACCTGCCGCCGCAGGATCGGCCGCAGGACCTGATGTGGCCGGCCCTGGGCTGGAACCGCGTCCCGCAGACCACGCAGTCCCGTGCCGGGACCTCCCCGGGCCCGGGTAGGACCATGGTGTAGCGCCCGGGCCCGCTCGGGCGAGCCACCAGGCCTTCGCCCTCGATGTACATCGCGATCTCGGCATCGTCGCTGGTGAACCGGGGGCCGCGCGGGTGGCCCCCGGCGAGCCAGACGCCCATCGCGTACGGCGGGAGAAGCATCTGCGCCTCGGGCAGCGCAAGCGGCTGGCAGTTGCGCACGGAGTGGTTCGGACGATCCGACCCCTCGGGCCGCAACGTCGCCCGGATCTCGTCGGTGGTCACCACGGCCGGAGCCGAGCCGTGCCGCAGCGACCTGCCGGTGTCGGTGAGCCAGCGGTGTGACCCGTCCGCCACGATCACCGAGCCATCGGAGAACTCGACCTGGTAGCACGGCCGGCCCAGCATGATCTCACTGGTCTGGGTGACGGTGGTGGGTCGCCCGTCGGCGCCGAGGAGCCGGTCACCCGCCCGCACCTGGCCCATGGTGGTCCAGCCGTCGGGCGTGGGGAGCAGCGTGTCCAGGGCGAGTGCCTTGCCGAGGCCGGGCCGCCCCGCCACGATGATCAGCTGCCCCCCGTGCAGGCCGTTGAGCAGGCGGTCCAGGTCGGTGAAGCCGGTCGGCACGCCGGTCATCAGCCCACCCGACGCACCGACCGCCTCGATCTCGTCCAGCGTCGGCTGGAGCATCTCGGCGAGGACGGCGAAGTCCTCGCTGACCCGCTTCTCGGTGACGTCGTAAATCGCCTGCTGGGCGAGGTCGACGGTGTCGTCCACGTCGCGCCCGCCCCGGGCCGCGGACCCGTACCCGAGTTGGACGATCCGGGTGCCCGCCTCGACCAGACGCCGCAGCACGGCGCGCTCCGACACGATCCGCGCGTAGTACGACGCGTTGGCGGCCGTCGGCACGGTGGAGATGACGGTGTGCAGGTAGGCAGCGCCGCCCACCCGGGCCAGGGCACCGGAGTCGGCGAGCGCCGCCGCGACGGTGATCGGGTCGGCCGGCTCACCCCTCCCGTACAGGTCGAGGACGGCCTCGAAGATCGTGGTGTGGGTCGGCCGGTAGAAGTCGTTGGCCCGGAGGATCTCCACCACGTCGGCGATGGCGTCCTTGGACAGCAGCATGCCGCCGAGCACGCACTGCTCGGCCGCAACGTCCTGGGGCGGTGTGCGGTCGAACGTATCGGCGTTGTCGCGTTGCCCGCCACCGGCCGGGCCGCCGGGGCCGGGGCCGCCCGGGCCGGAGCCGCCGGACCTCGGCGGGCGCGGCTCGGGCTCGGGCTGCGGCGGCTCGGCCGCTCGCACGTCATCCGTGATGGACACGCCGCCCCTCCCAGCCCCCGCCGCCTCGGATATCAGAGATACCCGAGGGGTACGACACAACGTCCGGCCCACGCGGCCAACGTCACGGTATGGAGCGACTGGCGTCCCATCAAACTACGCGGTGGACGAGCCTTGGGACAACCTGTGGATGGAGCCGCCCGGGCGGTGTGCACAGGTGTGCACAGCCTGTGGAAAAAGTTGGGGATGACGGATAACGAAGTGCCCTGAGCTGCGGAAACTCCGTGCTCAGGCTGTGGACAGAAGAAAGTTCGACAACCCGCCAGGGTCGTCACTCACAAGAGGATCTTCTGGAAGCAGCCAAGAAGAAAGCCGCGAAAGCATGATTTCGGCTGTACGGCCTATTGCGAAATCACTACGAAACAGTGACGCTCCGGCCGTGGGGTACCGCAGCTGGGGAGGAGCGCGCGACGGCGCGCAGGATCCTCATGCCAACGGTCCGCCCGAGCGGGACCAGTACGACCCGTTGACCGGTGAACTGTTGTTCCCCGACAACCGGCGCGTCGACGAGCCCGGCCAGCCGTACGGGCCGCCCGGACCGACGAACGAGCCCGGCACCGACCCTGGCTACGGCGCCCGGCCCGAACGGTGGGACCCGTGGGCCGCCGGTCGGATGGCTCGTCCGGAGCTGTCGGGGAACGGACCGATCTCGCCGCAAGGTATGCCCGCCGAGCGTGATGTCGCCATCGGGCGTTACGGTGACGACAGCGAGCTTATCGACCCACTGGACCTCCGCCGTGGATACGACCGCGGGCCGGAGCCGCTGGACCGGTTCCAGGCGAGCTCGGGGCTCCGCGGATGGAACGCGCCGCGCCCTGACGTTGCCCCGCCCGGCGCGGCCGGTCCGCCGCGCCCGCCGATCACGCAGCCGCCGTACCAGCCACAGCAGCCGGCAGCGCCCAACGCACCGGAACACTTCCCCGCGCCGCCGCCCGGCACCCAGTCGACCGGGTGGCAGCAGGCCGGATGGCAGCCGGCTGGCCCGCCGCAGGGCGGCCCCCTTCCGGGCCCCCCGCAGGGCGGCCCGCAGGGTGGCGGCCGGCTGGCGCTGCCTCCGGCACAGCCGCCTGCGGCCGATCCCGGCGGCACCGTCTACGGCGCCGGCCCCGCGGCCGGTTCGGGATACGGCGCCGGTTCGGGGTACGGCGGCAACGGCTACGGAGCCCCGTACGGCGCCGGTGATCCGGACCCCGGGTACGGCGCCGCCGGCTACCCGGCCGGCGGGTACGGCGGCAACGGTGGACGGGTCGCCGGACCTCCCGCACCCGGGTACGCGCCGACCTACCGGGAAGAGGGCTATCCGCCGGCGTACGGCGCGGCCGGTCGCGACCCCGGCCACCCACCGAACGGCTACCAACCCAACGGCTACGACCCAAATGGGTACACCGCAAATGGGTACCAGGCCAACGGGCGCCATCCCGAGGCCTACGCACCGAACGGATACGGGACGAACGGGTACGCACCCGGGGCGACCGGGGATCCGCGCGTCCCCCGCCCGCCGGAGCAGCCACCACAGTGGCCGGGAGCCGGCGACCCTCGGCCCGCGGAGCAGTACCAGGCGGAGCGGTACCAGGCGGGCGAGTACCAGGCTGAGCAGTACCAAGCCGGCCAGTACCAAGCCGGCCAGTACCAGGCTGAGCAGGGCTGGGCCGGGGCGCCGGGCCAGCCGCCGGAGCCGTTCTATTCGGCGCCACCCGGTGGGCAGCCCGATCCGCGGACGACGGCTGACCCGCGGGTGCCCGCCGACGAGCAGTACCCCGGGCAGGCCATGGCGCCCGCCGGGGAGGCGTTCGACGACGGCTACCCGGATCCGGAGACCAGCGGTGCGCTCGCCGGGGCGTACGGGCCCGGTCCGCGCCAGATCGGCCATCCACGGCCGGCGCGGGTAGCCGAGATCACCGGAGCCGCCGCTGCGGTGCGCGTCCAGCCGGTCGAGACCTTCGACGACGAGGTCGACGACGAGGACGAGCCGGAGCCGGAGGGCGGTTACGTCGCCGCGGTACTGGCGACGCTCGGCTGGTACGCGCTCCCGGGAGTGCTCTACATCGCCTATGCGTTCTACCTGGGCAACGCTGCCCGGCCCGGCTGTGTGAGCGCTGACGGTGGCCCATGCCCGTCACCACGCGCCGAGGCGCTGGACATGATCACCAGCAACTTCGGGCTGATCGCGGTGGCTTTCGTCCTCAGTACCGTGATCGCGGTCATGCTGCGGTGGGCGACCACCGGGTGGCGCGCGCTGGCCATCGGCTTCGCCGCCGCCGTGGTGGGCGGCGGCGCGACCACCGTACTGATCACGACCTTCAGCGGCGGCTGACCCACCCTGCAGATGCGCCTTGGGGCGCCCGGTCGGCCAAAGCCGTCCGGGCGCCCCAAGGGTCGCGCGTGTGTTACTTCGCCGGCACCACGGTCAGGGTGAACGTGGCTCCGACGTCGGAGTGCAGCTTGACCCGCACCTTGTGCTCGCCGGCCGTCTTGATGTGGCCGGGCAGCTCGATGCGGCGCCGATCCAGATCGGGGCCACCCGCGCCCTTCACCGCCGACGCGACGTCGGAAGGAGTGACCGAGCCGTAGAGCCGCCCGCCTTCGCCGGCACGCACCGGCAGCCGGACGGTGAGCGCCTCGAGCTGGTTCTTGATCTCGCGGGCGTGGCTCAGGTCCCGGATCTCACGGGACGAGCGGGCCCGCTTGATCAGCGTGATCTGCTTCTCGGCGCCCTTCGTCCACATGATCGCGAAGCCCTGCGGAAGCAGGTAGTTACGGCCGTAGCCGCCCTTGACCTCGACAATGTCGCCGGGGGTGCCGAGACCGGTGACCTCCTGGGTGAGGATGATCTTCATGTCCTGGCCTCCCCTCAGCGCGCCATCGTGGTGTACGGCAGGAGCGCCATCTCACGGGCGTTCTTGACCGCCTTGGCGACCTGGCGCTGCTGCTGGGACGTCACGCCCGTCACCCGCCGCGCGCGGATCTTGCCGCGGTCGGAGATGAACTTCCGCAGCAGCGCGGTGTCCTTGTAGTCGATGTAGGTGATGCTCTCCTTGTCGAGAGGATTCACCTTCTTCTTCGGCTTGCGGAGTGCCGCAGCCTTCGATGGTGCTCTGGATTCTCTTGCCATTAGAACGGGGGCTCCTCATCAAAACTGGAAGAGCTCGATCCGCCCGCTGGGGCTGCGCTGGCCCACGGGTCGTCGGCCATTGCGCCGCCGCCGCCCGAGTTACCGCCACCGCCACTGCCGCCGCCGGAGGAGCCGAAGCCACCGCCACCGCCCGAGCTGCGCGACATCTTCTGCACCTTCGCCGTGGCGTACCGCAGTGAAGGGCCGATCTCGTCGACCTCGAGCTCGATGACCGTGCGCTTCTCACCCTCGCGGGTTTCGTACGAGCGCTGCCGCAGCCGACCGGAGACGATCACCCGGGACCCGCGCTGCAGCGACTCGGCGACGTTTTCCGCCGCCTGACGCCAGACCGTGCAGGCCAGGAACAGCGGGTCGCCGTCCTTCCACTCGTTCGACGCCTTGTCCATGAAGCGTGGCGTCGAAGCCACGCGGAACTTCGCGACTGCCGCACCCGACGGGGTGAAGCGCAGCTCAGGGTCGTCGGTCAGGTTACCGATGACCGTGATGGTGGTGTCTCCTGCCATGGCTCAACTCCTCGTACGCACTTCCGCCTGAACGGCACGCTGCCACGTGGGTGTGACAGCAACCGGCGGGAGCGAATCGATCTCGACCGAGTGGGTCCTACCGGACCTCGGGACGAATGACTTTGGTACGCAGCACGGACTCGTTGAGTCGCAACTGCCGATCCAGCTCGGCCACGGCCGCAGGCTCAGCCTGCAGGTCGATGACGGCGTAGATGCCCTCGGTCTTCTTGTTGATCTCGTACGAGAGGCGCCGGCGGCCCCAGACGTCGAGTTTCTCCACCGAGCCACCGGACGTTCGGATCACGTTGAGATACGTGTCGAGCGACGGTGCGACGGTGCGCTCCTCGAGACTGCCGTCGAGGATCACCATGATTTCGTAATGACGCAAGACTTTCTCACCCCCTCTGGACTAAGGCGGTCACGGTCTCTCCGTGACAGGAGGTCGAGCGTCGGCCACCGCGCAAGGCGGTGAACTGGACAAGGATAGCCCGGCCGCCGCACCGCTCCGGCAGCAGGGGCCGGCCGGACAGGATCGCGGTGACCAGCACCTCCGGTACGGAATTCGGGAACAGGGCGAGAAGCCCGCGGGGCGTGCACCCGACATCGCATGGGTGAGACCTGGGGAGGAACGACCACACCGATGACATTGGATGAACACGCCCCGCGGAGCCCGGATGGGGTGGTGGCCACTTGAGAACTGGTAGCACAGCTACGCGTAACGGGAGCGGCCTGCCCGTTTCGCGAAGATAGTACGTAACGCGGCGTAGGTCACGCCGACCACGGAAACCGCCGCGAGCAGCGCCAGAAGCCCGGTCGGGCCGGAGACCGGCGTACCGGCGGCCGGCTCCAACGCGCCGACGACCGGCTCATCCGGCGCGGCCGCCGCGGCACTGGGGTCCCCGGCCGGCTGCCCGGCGAGCGGGGACGCTTCGCCCGGCGCGGCTCCGGCGGAGTTGGCACCGGTCACCGGGGCCGCTCCGGACGTCGCCGCCGCCCGCGGCGTCGCTGGACGGGTCGGGACCGCGGACTGCAGCGTTCCGGCCCGGGCCGCCGTACCGTTCGGCGGTGCCGCAGCCGGGGTCCGGGTCGAGGCGCCGGCCGGACGGGTCGCCGCCGGTGGCGGTGCGGGGGCGGCGGCGGTGGTCGGCTTCGCCGCCGGAGTGGTCGGCCGTGGGGGCGGCGGCGCCTCCGACTCGAACGGGCCGTCGGTGACCGTGATCGTGACCGACCGGAAGTCCTCCGAGAGGGTGCACGGGAACGTCATCGAGGCCGTGGTCGACGTGGCGACCCAGACCCGCCGCGCGTTGTTGCTCGGCACGTCGAAGGTCGCCCCGTTGATGTTCAACACGGCGTCGCGGCCCAGGTGGTTGTGGAACCGGATCCTGGTCCCGGCCGGCACCCGCAACTCGTTCACACTCGGCGTCGACCGGCAGAACAGACCGGCGACCGCCCCACCGGTGAAGTCGATCTCGGCAACCGCCGCGTTGGCCGGTGGCGCCGACAGCCCTACCGCGACGGTCGCCAGTGCGCCGGTCAGCAGTACCGTGCCGGCGCCCAGGACCCGGGCTGCCCTTCGTGGTCCACGCAACGTCGCCATCCAAAGTCGGTATCGGGCAAAACAACACGTTCCATACATTGACCATGCGTGCACTCGGGCTAACGAGGGGCGCGCTCCGCCGGTGACGCGCGGGGCTCTCCTCCGGGTCTTCCGGGTGACCGCGAGCGTCGTAGGCTTCCCGTCATGCGTATCGGGGCACACGTCGATCCGTCCGACCCGCTGGGCGCCGCAGCCGAGCGTCAGGCTGATCTGGTCCAGTTCTTCCTCGCCGACCCGCAGGGCTGGGCGACACCGAAGGAGCGGGAGGACGCGTCGGTGCTGCAGGCCTCGGATGTCGACGTGTACATCCACGCCCCGTACATCATCAACGTGGCCACGCTGAACAACCGGATCCGCATCCCCAGCCGGAAACTGCTCCTCACCCACGACCGGGCGGCCGCCGGCGTCGGCGCCAAGGGCCTGATCGTCCACGGTGGGCACGTCGGCAAGGGCGACGATCCGGCGGTCGGCTTCGACAACTGGCGGAAGACCTTCGCGTACGTCGCCGACTCCGGCGGCTTCAGCACCCCGATCCTGATCGAGAACACGGCCGGCGGCGACAACGCGTGCGCCCGCCGGTTCGATGACCTGGCGCGAATATGGGAGGTCGTGGGCGAGTACGACGTCGGGTTCTGCCTCGACACCTGCCACGCCCATGCCGGCGGGGAGGACCTGCTGCACGCCGTGGACCGCGTGAAGGCCATCACCGGCCGGATCGACCTGGTCCATGCCAACAACTCGCGAGATCCGTTCGACTCCGGCCGCGACCGGCACCAGAACCTGGCCGATGGCACGATCGACGCCGACCTGATCGTGGCCGTGGTCCGGGCGGCCGGCGCGCCGGTCGTGGTGGAGACTCCCGGCGGGGCCGAGGGCCAGGGCGCCGACATCGCGCTGCTGCGGGACCGGGTCGGCTGACATGACGGAGCGCACGGAGCAGCAAAACCAACCCGGTCCACAGCGGACCGAAACGGGGTCGGCAAGCCCAACGCCGCCCAACACAACGCCAGCCGACGCAACGCCGCCGGACCCAACGCCGCCGGACCCAACGCCGCCGGACATCGGGCCAGACGCCGCCAAGCCCGTCCAAGCACCATCGGACGCGCCGAAGCCGGACGCCGCAACGCCGGCCGATGCCAAGCCGGCCGACGCCAAGCCTGACGATGCCAAGCCGGCCGATGCGAAGCCTGACGCCGCCAAGGCCGACGACGGCAAGGCGGCCGACGGTGGGGCGGCCGAGCCGGAACCCAAGCCCCCGGCGGACCGGTGGGCGTCGTTCGCACCGCCCGCGCCGGTACCGCCCGATCGATGGGGGCGGATCCGGGCACGCGCGGGGCGCGTGTTCGCCCACGAGTGGACCCTCGCGGCACTCGGGTCCGTGCTGCTGGCCGCCATCATGACCTGGCCCACCCTGCGCCACCCCACCCGGACCATCCCGCAGGACATCAACGACCCGACCCTGCAGGCCTGGCAGGTGGCGTGGACGGGCAATGCGCTCACCTCCACGCCGGGCGAGCTGTGGCACGGCAACGTCTCGTTCCCGGAGCGGTACACGCTGGCCTTCTCCGACTCGCTGCTCGGCTACGCGCCGTTCGGCATGATCGGCACCGGGCCCGCCGCCGCGATCCTGCGGTACAACATCCTGTTCGTGCTGGCCTTCGCGCTCGCCTTTTTCGGCGCGTACGCGCTGGTCCGGCAACTGGGCGCGAACCGGACGGGGGCCGCGGTCGCGGCCGCCGCGTTCGCCTACACCCCGTGGCGCCTTGCCCAGGCGGGCCACCTGCACATCCTGTCCAGCGGCGGCATCGTGCTCGCGCTGGCGATGCTGGCCCGCGGTCACGGCTGGTCGTTGACCGGCGGCTTCGACCGAGACAAGGTCCGGCCCGGCTGGGCGCTGGCCGGTTGGCTGGTCGCCGCGTGGCAGATCAGCCTCGGGTTCGGCCTGGGCATTTCGTTCGGGTACTTCCTGATCGGTGTCGTGGTCGTCGGCGCGCTCGCCTGGTTGATCCGCCGGCCCCGCCTGCCGCGGCGGCTCCTCGGCGCGGACCTGATCGGCGGCGTGGCCTTCACCGCCACGACGCTGGGCATGATGTACCCGTACCTGCAGGTCATCCGCCTGCACCCGCAGGCCCGGCGCACGGTGGCGTGGGTGGAGATGTTCTCGCCGCCACCCCGGGGCTTCCTCACCGCCAGCCAGGAGTCATGGCTGTGGGGGGAGGCCCACACGGCCGCCCGGCTGAGCCTGTCCTGGGCACCGGAGATGACGCTGCTGCCGGGGTTCTTCCTGATCGGGCTCGCCGGCGCGGGCCTGATCTTCTCGGTGTGGACCCTCCGGCAGCGCCTGCTGCTGGCGGCCGGCGTGGCTGTCAGTGTCTGGCTCGCGCTGGGCACCACCACGCCCGGCAAGGGCAAGTTCGGCTACCTGCTGCTGTACAAGCTGCCCGGCTTCGACGCGATCCGCACGCCCGGCCGGCTGGTGCTGTGGACGATCCTGCTGCTGGCGGTGCTGGCGGCCGGCGCGGTGGCCGCCTTCTCCCGCCGCGGCGACGCGCTCCTCGAGGACCGGCCACGGGACCAGCCGAACTGGTGGATCCGCGCGCTCACCGCGCTCCCGCTGCTCGCCGTACTCGCCGAGGGCATCCACCAGACCCCGCACCCGGAGGTGCCGGCGGCACCGGCTGCGCTGGCCACCGAGGCCGACCCGGTGCTGATCCTGCCGACGGACGAGTCGATCGACTCCAACGTGATGCTGTGGAGCACCGCCGGCTTCCCCCGCACGGTGAACGGCGCCAGCTCGATGACCCCGCCCCGGCAGGCGCAGATCCGCGAGGCCACCAGGAGCTTCCCGGACCAGGCCAGCATCGACCTGCTGCGCGACACCGGTGTGCGGACCGTGATCGTGCTCCGCGACCGGGTCGTCGGCACGCCGTACGCCCCGGCCCTGGACGCACCGGTGGACGGGCTGGACGTGGAGCGCGACGACCGCGGCTACGCGGTGGTGTTCACGATCCTCTGATCCGGCGCCCCGGCCTCGGCCCCGGTCGAGGCCGATGCCCCGGCGCCGGGCGGGACCGGGCGCAGGACCATGGAGCGCAGCCTCGCCACGATGCCGGTGTCCGGCGCACCGTCGAACTCCCCGCCGTCCGGGTCGTCGTCGTAGGTCCGCCGGACGGCGTCGCGCTCCGGACGCAGGATCTCGGAGACCACGTAGCCCATCAGGACGCACACGGTGATCAGCCGCGCTGACGACGCGAAGACGAACACCCACTCGGGGAACACGTTGCGCCCGGACGCTCCCATCAGCTCGCCGTAGAACGCGACGAAGTACGCGAGCTCGGCGAGCTGCCAGGCGAGGAACGCCCCCCACTTCGGGCGCGCCAGCACCGCGAGCGGGATCAGCCACAACACGTACTGCTGCGACCACACCTTGCCGACCACCAGGAACGCCGCGACCACCAGGAACGCGAGCTGCGCGAAGCGTGGACGGCGCTTCGCCAGCAGGGCCAGGGCCGCGATCGCTCCGCAGGCGACCACGAAGAGGCCCAGGTAGAGGGCATTGAGCGTGCTGTGCCCGGGCTCGGCGTCCAGCGCGGTGAACCAGCTGAGCCCGTACTTGCCACGACCCATCGGCAGGTGCGCGCCGATATACCAGAAGGTGCCCCAGTCGATGCCGCGCTCGGAGTTGAGCTGGAAGAAGCGCAGCCACCCCTCGCGCCAGCTCAGCGCCACCGGAAGGTTGATCGCGAGCCAGGTCGCCGCCGCCAGTCCGGTGGTGGTCAGGGCCGCCCGCCATCGACCGCTGCGCAGGGCGAGCAGCAGCAGCGGGCCGAGCAGCACCAGCGGATAGAACTTGGCCGCGACGGCGAGGCCGAGCAGCACCCCGGCCAGTACCGGTTTTCGGCGGGCCCACGCGACCATGAACAGTGCCGTGAGGCCGATCACGAACATGTCCCAGTTCACCGTGCCCGACACGAAGATCGCCGGAGCGACCGCGAAGAGGGCCGCGTCCCAGGGCCTTCGCCGTCGCAGCGCCAGCAGCGCCGCCGCGGTCGCCACGGCGAACGCCCCGAGCACGAGCGCGTTCAGGTCGTAGAAGACCTGCGCCTGGTTCATCCCGGGGAAGCGCTGGGCCACGTCGTGCACGGGCAGGCCGATCGCCCCCATGAACGCGCCGGTGAGCACCGGGTACTCCACCGGGTGGTCCTTGTACGGCACGGCGCCCTCGGAGAGCTTCTCCGCGTAGTACAGCGCGAGGACGTCGGTGTAGCACATGTACTTGTACTGGCTGAGGTTGGTCCACTGGCCGTCGCGGCAGGGTGACTTCTGCACCCAGTGCACCGCCATGGTGAGGAAGATCAGCGCCAGCACGACGCGCACCGGCGTCAAGACCCGCGAGCCGGAACCACCGCCCGGCGAGCGCACGGCATGGTCGCCGAGGGGGCCACCGATCAGCTCGGAGGCGCCGGCGATCAGGCGGTCGGAGTGGGCGGGCTCGTCATTGCGCGTGGCGGGAGCGGACGGCATCCGGACACGGTACCGCCCGCCCCACATCGACTGTCACGGACGGCTCACTCCCGCCCGGTTGGTTAGTTCCGGCCGTTCCCGTTGTTGCCGTTGGCGTTGGCGTTGTTGCCGGGCTGGGCGCCGGACGCCGGGCACATCTCCGGGATGGGACACGGCTGGCCGTTGCCGCCCTGGTTACCGGGGTTGTTCGGGTCGACCGGCGGGACCGTTGGCTGCGGCGGCGCTGGACGGGTGGCGTTGCCCTCTTCCTTGTCGCCGACGTCCTTCGGCTTGTCCGGCATGTTGACCATCGGGGTGCCCTTGGGGATGGCCAGGTCCATGAACTTCTGCCAGATCGGGCCGGCCATCTTGCCACCGACGATGGCTTCGCCGTTCTTGAACTTCAGCGCAACTTCGGAGTTCTTGTTCCCGACCCACACCGCAGCCGATACGCCCGGACTCTTCGGGCCGGCCGCCGTCACGCCGGCGAACCACGCGTGGACGTTGCTCTTCGCGTCGCTCTTGTCCTTTTCCCACGTGCCGGTCTTGCCGGCGGCGTCCCGCCCACCGGCCAGGCCGATGCCGTTCTTCTTGACCACCTTCTGCAGCGCCCAGTTGGCGTTGTCCACCATCTCCGGCGTCAGCCCGTCGATGGGCTTCGCGACAATCCGCTCGGCGTGGCGCAGCTTCCCGTCCTTGAAGATCTGCTGAACGAAGTGGCCCGTGGTCGCTTTGCCACGGGTGGCCAGGACCGATACCCCGACAGCCTGGTCCAGGACGGTGATCGGATACTGGCCGATGCCGACCTCGTTCTGGAAGAAGTGCGGAACCAGCTGTTCGGTCGGTGTCGTGGTGAGGTCCTTGTGCACAGCGGCAACCCCGGTGGGACTCGTCGGGTCAGGGACCGTGGCCCACATGCCCCTGACCCCAGCCGAGGCAGCCATCTCAATTACCTTACGAGCTGAGACCTTTTCCGCCAGGGCGAAGAACGGCGTGTTGAGCGACTGCTCGGTGGCCTCCCACAGCATGCAGTGCTGTTTGCCACCCTCACATTTGGACTTCGAGGAGTTCCGGATCGGATTCGGCGGGCTGTTCTTGAGAAGCCGGTTACTGTCCGGGAATTCCTTGACGTCTGTGCCATCCCAGTACGAGTCGATCCGGTAGCCCTCGCGAAGACCAGCAAGCAACGTGAAGATCTTCATCGCGGAACCCGGGGGGTGCGCGCCATTGCTGGTCAACTTGCCGTCGGTCAGCACCGGATCGGCGCGCACACCGGCGAAGTCGGTGCCATTGCCCTTGTCGCCGCCGTAGTAGGCACGGACGCGGCCGGTCCCCGGCTCCACGGCGACCAGCGCCGCCTGCATGGCGTCCGATTCACCATGCATCGGCGACGCCTTTGACCCGGCGCTGGCGGCGGTCACGGCGGCCTTCTGCATGTCCTTGTCGATGGTCGTGACGATCTTCAAGCCGGCGGTCTTGATGTTGGTGAACATCGGCTGACCGTCGGCGGTCTTCAGCTTGGAGATCTCATCCATCACCTGGTGCACGACCAGACCGGTGGGCTCGGTAAGACCGAACTGCTCCCGCGTTGAGGCGTCCTTGGCCGGGTCGAAGGGCTGGACCGTCTTCGGGTACTCCATCGCCGCCGCCTCCTGGGCGGTGATGTAGCCCAACTCCACCATGTTCGGCTTGATGTAGTTGTGGAACCGGGCTTGAGCCGCCTCGGGGTTGACGGTCGGGTCGTAGGTGCTGGTCTTACCGCCCAGCGCGCCACCCGGTTCCTTGATCATGCCGGTCAGCACCATCGCTTCGGCGACGGTGAGGTCCTTCGCCGGACGACCGAAGTACGCGTACGCGGCCGCCTCGATGCCGTGCGCGCGGCGGCCGAAGTACACCGCGTTCAGATAGCGTGCGATCAGTTGATCTTTGGTGTACTCGGAGTTCAGCTTGCGCGCCATCACCGCCTCGCGCAGTTTGCGGCCGTACGTGACGCCCTTGAGGGAAGCGACCTGTCGGGCGTACTGCTGGGTGATGGTGGAAGCGCCCTGGAGTTCCCCGCCGCTGACGTTGTTCCATGCCGCTCGGGCGATGCCACGGAAGTCCACGCCCTTGTTGGTTTCGAACGTCTTGTCCTCGGTCGCGATGGCAGCCCGACGGACGGCGATCGGGATCTGATCGTCGGGTAGGACCGTGCGAACCTGCTCACCGATCTTCGCCATCAGGGTCGTGCCGTCGGAGTAGTAGATCGATGTCGTCTCCGGAAGCGGTGTGTCCGCGGGCAGTTCGACGTTGTCGAAGAAGTACGTGCCGCCGAGGAGGCCACCGCCGGCCAGCATGATGAAGACGCCGAACGCGGCGATCATCATCTTGCGTCGCCGGTGCCGCCTGGCGCGTCGAGCCCGCGGGTCCTTCGGTACCGCACCACCCGGCCCGAGCATGGCGGGTTCGCTGAACTGACCGTCGCCGTCCAGGTGCCTGACCGGCATGACACCACCGGCTGAACCGGCGACCGGCACGGAGGCCCGACCCGCCGCCCGGTCGAGCGGCACCCGGCGGCCGGCAGCGTCGCCACCAACGCCGGCCGGCGGGCCGCCGACCGACGCCCGACCCACCGAAGCCCGACCAACCGGACCGCTACCGGCCGTGGCGCGGCCGCCGGCCGGCGATGCGCCCGCGCCGGGGGACCGCTGCGGGCCAGGTGCCTGCGCACCGGGCGGCTCCGGGTGGCCCGGCGCCTTGGGCGCGCCGGGAACCCCGGAGACCCCGGGGACCTGGGCGCGACCGCGTGCGGGATTGATCGGTTCACCGTTACTCATGTATCCCACCTAGTCGGCTACGACGGGCCACTGCCCTCGTCATCGACACTGTTGATTCAGTCCAAGACAGCCCGGAGGTACCCGGACCAATCGGACAAACGGAGAAGGCCAGGTCCAGCGGCGGAGCGCTTGCCTCCATGCCAGCCGGATCGTTCACCGTCACTCCGAAGTCCCTCCTCGCCTTCGCCGCCGTGCCGCGGGCGCGGCGCCGGCCTCGCCGGAACCGCTCATCGCGGCGGCCCCGACCGAGTGTGCCTGACCGGAGGCCGCCAGTCCGTCCCGGCCGAGCAGGTACTGCTCAACCAGGTGATTCCAGCCGCAGGACTGGCACACCTCCACGACGTACACCTGGAACTCACGCAGCGTCATGGCCAGGACGGGAAGCTCGGCCAGCCTCCTGGCCTGCCCGGCGGACTGCTTGAGCTCATCACCATAGATGTAACGCACGTGCGTGAGGTTCTCCCGGCGGCACACCGGGCATCGCTCATCGGTCGGGTCGCCATGGAATCTAGCTGCACTCTTGAGGTATGGCGAGGCATCACACACCTCGTAGGTGCCCACCCGCCCCGAGTACACCTCGCGCAGCAGGGACCTCCGCCGAAGCGAATAGTCCACCACCTGGCGCTGGGTACGCATGCCAGCGAGGGTACGCGTTTCCCGCCGGCACGGCGACACCCTCACGCTCCGTGACGCATCGATGGACCGGACGGTGATGTGCCGGACTGCACCCGGCCACCAATTGCGCCCGATCGGATGAAGGCCTACGGTTGCGATGTATCGAGCCGATACATCGGCCGGGTTACCGGCAGGTGGTCGGGAGGAGACCGGAGGGGGAACGCATGCTTGACCTTGCGATCCTCGGCCTGCTCCACGAGTCCGCCATGCACGGATACGAGTTGCGCAAGCAGCTGACCACCAAGCTCGGCGCGTTCCGCGCGGCCATCAGCTACGGCTCGCTCTACCCCACCCTGCGCCGGCTTCAGGCCGCCGGTTGGATCACCGAGGGTGCCGGCTCGCCCGCGCCCCCGGACGCCGACGAGGTCCCGCTGCTCACGGGCAAGCGCGGCCGGGTGGTCTACAAGATCACCGCCGAGGGCAAGGAGCGCTTCCAGGAGCTGCTCGCCAGCGCCGGCCCGGAGACGTACGACAGCGAGACCGGCTTCGGCGTGCACTTCGCCTTCTTCGCACGCACCGACCAGGCCACCCGGCTGCGCATCCTCGAGGGCCGGCGACGCCGGGTCGAGGAGCGCCGGGAAGGGCTGCGCGACGTGCTGTCGCGCGCCGCGGAGCGGCTCGACGCGTACACCCTGGAACTGCAGCGGCACGGCCTCGACGCCTGCGAGCGTGAGGTCCGCTGGCTGGAGGAGCTGATCGCGCACGAACGCTCCGGCCAGTCCCCACAGATCACCGGCACCCCCTCCCCGGATCCCGGTCAGCTCGCGCCGTCTTCGGACCCCCCGGAGCGGTCTTCGTGAATTCCCAGAAGGAGGCACCCTCAATGGGGTCTGTCCGTGTAGCCATTGTCGGTGTCGGCAACTGCGCCTCGTCCCTGATCCAGGGCGTGGAGTACTACCGCGACGCCGACCCGAACGACCGTGTCCCGGGTCTCATGCACGTCAAGTTCGGCGACTACCACGTCTCCGACGTCGAGTTCGTCGCGGCATTCGACGTCGACGCCAAGAAGGTCGGCCGTGATCTCGCCGAGGCGATCGTGGCCAGCGAGAACAACACCATCAAGATCTGCGACGTGGCCCCGACCGGGATCACCGTGCAGCGCGGCCCGACACACGACGGCCTGGGCAAGTACTACCGCGAGATGGTCGAGGAGTCCGACGAGGCGCCGGTGGACGTGGTCGCCGCCCTGCGGGAGGCGCGCGTCGACGTGGTCGTGTCCTACCTCCCGGTCGGCTCCGAGCAGGCCGGCAAGTTCTACGCCCAGTGCGCCATCGACGCCGGCTGCGGCTTCGTCAACGCGCTGCCGGTCTTCATCGCCTCCGACCCGGTGTGGGCGGAGAAGTTCACCGCGGCGGGCCTGCCGATCGTCGGGGACGACATCAAGAGCCAGGTCGGTGCCACCATCGTGCACCGCGCGCTGGCTCAGCTCTTCGAGGACCGCGGGGTGGAGCTGCTGCGGACGTACCAGCTGAACTTCGGCGGCAACATGGACTTCATGAACATGCTGGAGCGCGACCGGCTCATCTCGAAGAAGATCTCCAAGACGCAGTCGGTCACCTCGCAGATCCCGCACGAGATGGACAAGGGCACGGTGCACATCGGCCCGTCGGACCACGTGCCGTGGCTGGACGACCGCAAGTGGGCCTACATCCGCCTGGAGGGCAAGTCCTTCGGCGACGTTCCGCTGAGCGCCGAGCTCAAGCTGGAGGTCTGGGACTCGCCGAACTCCGCCGGGATCATCATCGACGCGGTCCGCGCCGCGAAGATCGCGATGGACCGCAACATCGGCGGCCCGGTGCTGTCGGCCTCGTCGTACTTCATGAAGAGCCCGCCCGTGCAGTACGCCGACTCGGTCGCCCGCGACTCGGTCGAGCAGTTCATCCGGGGCGAGATCGAGCGCTGATCCCGACCCGCGATCGCCCCGACGCCGGGGAAGTTTCTGTCTCACGAGCACCTCGAGACACCAACTTCCCCGGCGTTGTCGCTGCGGACCCGGACCGCCCGGTTGCGCCGCCGGAACAGCGCAGACGGACTGGCTGAACAGGGGTTGCCGTAGCCGGCACGACGCGTTGATCTGGTCTATCCCTCGTTGGAGGGTTTGGCAGGAGGCAACGGGGGAGCGATGATCGTCACTGTGGGCAAGTCGCGGGAGATAGCGAAGATCCGGAAGGAGGTGGCGGCCGGGCAGCACCGGGCCGCCGCCCGCCGGCTGCAGACCCTGGTGGCGGTCGACCCGACCGACGACGAGGCGTACCAGCTCCTGGTGCAGATCCATCGCCAAGCGGGCGACGCGGCCGGCGCCGGCCGCTGGGGCTTCCTCACCGACCACGCCACCCCCGACGAGATCGCCGCGTTCGAGCAGCTCCACCCGTCCCCGTGGGTACGCCTGCGCCTGCTTCGCTGGACCGGCGACCCCGCCCAGGTGCCCAGCAGGACCGGTCGCGACCGGCTGATCGCGCTGATCAGGCTCGCCGACCAGATGCCTCCGGCCGGCACCGGGGATGGGCCCGACCATCCGACGCCGGCGGCCCAGCGCCATCCCCACGTTCCGGCCGCCCGGGCGCCGATGGCGATGGAGCGGGTGAGCGCGCCGCCGGAGGCGCCCCTGGCACCGCCGCCGCCACCGACGGAGCCCGGGGAGCAGGCCGCAGCGCCCGCGCGGGGCAGCGCCGCCGTGCCGTCGAAGCGGCAGCTGCGCAAGGCGGCGCGCCGGGAGGAGCGGCTGCGCCGCCGCGAGCTGCGCCGCGAGGTGCGGGCCTCGACGTGGATATCCCTCGTCATGATCACGATCTTGATCGCGCTCGGGGTGCTGGGATCACTCGGCGCCGTGCACACCATCCGGAGCATCATCGAGCGCCTGACCGCACTGGTCGTCGGCTGACCCGCGTACCGGTCGGCGGGAACGGCCCGACGTGAACGGCCGGGCGCGAACGGCGCCGGCCGGTCCGAGTCGGGTTAGCGTGGACGACGACGCTCGCCGATCCGGCGGACGCGCCGGTCGCCAGACGACGAGGAGGGCCCGATCCGCTCCCGGAAGACTCAGCCGTGGCTTCTCCCCGCCGATCTTGACGGTGTGACCGTCGCCGTCCCGGCACCCGCAAGCCGGCCCCGGTCGCAGGTGCGCCCGGCCCAGCCGGCCGTCGTCGCCGGCGGCCGCACGCACAATGTCCGCGCGATCCTGGCGAAGCGCGGTTTTCGCCGGCTGCTCACGGTACGGGCGCTCGGTCAGGCGGCGGACGGCGTGTTCCAGGCCGGCCTGGCCGGCAGCGTGCTGTTCAACCCGGAGCGCAGCGCGAGTCCCGCGGCGGTGGCGATCGGCTTCGCGATCCTGCTCCTGCCGTACTCCCTGATCGGGCCGTATGTCGGTGTCTTCCTGGACCGCTGGAGCCGCCGTTCCATCCTCTCCGTCGGCAACGTGGCGCGGGCGTTCCTGGTGCTGCCGGTGGCGGTGCTGATCTGGCACGGGTCGGAGAGCGGGCTCTTTCTCACGCTGGCGCTGCTCGTGATCGGCCTCAACCGGCTCATCCTCGCCGCGCACTCGGCGGCCGTCCCGCACGTGGTGGACGATGAGCGCCTGGTCACGGCGAACGCGTTCGCCAGCACGGTCGGCGCGATCGCGTTCTCCTGCGGCCTTGGGCTCGCCGCGATGCTGGTCCGCACCGTGTTGCCGACGAGCTTTCACGGGTACGCCGCGGTCGCCTCGATCGCCTCGATCGGGTACGCCGGCACGGCGGTGATGGTCTGGGCGTCGTTCCGCCCCGACGCGCTCGGCCCCGACGCACACGTGCGCCGCTGCGAGGCGATCGCGGCGGCCATGCTCCACGCCGGGCGCGGCATGATCGACGGCGTACGGCACCTGGCCCGCCGGCGCCGCGCCGCCTACGCCCTGCTCGCGCAGTCGCTGCACCGGGCCCTGTTCGGCGTGCTCATGCTGGCCATGCTGCTGCTCTACCGCAACGCCTTCCACCCCACCCAGGACGTCGGCGGCTCGATCTCGGGCCTGACCGTCGCGGTTGCCGCCGGAGGAGTCGGCCTGCTGGTCGCCGCGTTCGTCACCCCGCCGATCACCCGTCGGATCGGCGGCTGGCGGTGGATCGTGGGCTGCCTGGGCCTGTCCTCGGCCGCGTTGCTCGTCTTCGTGCTGCCATTCAATCCGCTGCTGCTGCCGGTCGCGGTCTTCGCCCTGAACGTCACCTCACAGGGCATGAAGATCGTCGTCGACACCGCGCTGCAGCATGAGTGCGACGACGACTACCGCGGGCGGGTCTTCAGCCTCAACGACACGCTCTTCAACCTGTGCTTCGTGATCGGCATGTACGTCGCCGCGATGACCCTGCCGGACTCCGGCCGCACGACGGTCGGTCTGCTGATCGTGGCGGGCGGGTACGCGCTGATCGCCGGCGGGTACGCCGTGGTCGCGTCGCGGGCCGAGCGGTCGGCGCCGGCTAGTCCCGCTTCATCTCGGCCCGGTACGCCGCCGTGAACGTGGTGAGGGCATTCCCCTGACAGGTGTACTGGGCCGGATCGATGCTGCCCCGCAGTGGCTCCGACTGCCGCCGGCCGGTGGTTGTGGTGATCGTCGTGGTGCCGTCCGCCCGGACGTTCGTGAACGACATCAGACCACCGTTGGTACGGAAGTCGTAGGTCACCGTCCCGGCGAGCACCAGGTCGATGCCGACCTCCTGGCCGGTGATCGACAGGGATGACGCGAAAGCCGTGCCGTCGCCGTACTCGATGGCGCCCTTGCCGTTCTCGCCCAGCCGCACCTTCGCGCCCGGGGCGGAGCCGCGGAACTGCACGGTGCCGATTTCGGCCGCGGTGACACTCTCCGAGTACGACGTCACCTCCCAGTTGCCCACCAGGCACCGGTCGATCGCGGTCGGATCGGTGCCGACCGTACGGTGCCCGCCCAGCGCAGCGGCGGCGGTGACGACGAGGCCCGCCGCCAGGACCGCGGCGAGCCCGATCAGTGGCACCCGGAACCTGGCCGGGGCCGGCGACGGTGGCTCGGGGCTGCGGTCGTCGAGTCCCACCCCGGGCACGTCGTACGTCGAGGTGTGCATGGCTCGCCTCCTGGTCGTTGCATCGACAATCCGGGTGGGGTGCCGTCCTCCGCACCCTCGGGACCAAGCGTGCGTGGCGGCTCACCGACCACCGGAAGACCCTGTCAACTACAACGAGCGCGACATCTGCATGCAACGGCCGTCTATATGGCGAATAAATGACCGATTTGTCGAAATCGGGCTTACCCTGGAGCAACCGATCCGCTGGGAGCCCGCGCATGCCCGAGTTTCGACCGCACCCGACCTCCGCACCGGACCACCCAGCCGACGCCGGACCCGGCCACGCCGCACCGCCCGGCGCCGCACCCGGGTCCGCGCGACGGATCCCCCGGTGGTGGCTCGCGCTCGGGGCCGGCGTCGTGGTGCTGCTGCTCGGCGTGGCCGCGGCGTTCGCGATGGCTCCGGATGAGCGGCAGGCCGCGGACGTCGGTACGCCAGGCGTTGTCGCCTCCGCGCCGGCCGGCACGCCGTCCGTCGACGGCGCGCCCGGCGTCCCGGTCGCCACCGAAGGGGTGGAAGCCACCCGGCCTCCGGTGGCGCCCGGCTCCTGCGCGTACCCGCCCGACGATGCCGGGGGACCGGACCAACGGCTGGTCCCGGCGCCGCCGGCGAAACCGGCGTACACCGGCCCGGTGGCCGCCACCGTGCAGACCAACCTGGGCGCCCTGACCCTGGAGCTCGACGGCACCAAGGCACCGTGCGCGGTGAACGCGATGGTGAGCCTGGTCAAGGAGAACTACTACACCGAGACCGACTGCCACCGCGTCACCACCGACGGTCTCTGGGTGGTGCAGTGCGGCGACCCCACCGGCACCGGCTCAGGCACCCCCGGCTTCAAGTACGACGACGAGAACCTGCCGCCGCCGGACGGCCTGTGGACCTACCCCAGAGGCACGATCGCGATGGCCAACGCCGGTCCGGACACCAACGGCAGCCAGTTCTTCATCGTGTACCGGGACAGTGAACTCGGTCCGGACTACCCGGTCGTCGGACGGGTGACCGCTGGCATAGAACTGGTCGACAAGGTCGCCGCCGGCGGGACCGAGGACAAGTCCGCCGACGGACGACCGGCGCAGCCGCTGCACATCACCAAGGTCACCATCGGCTGAGCCGGGTCGATCGCCCGGAAGGTCACTCGGCGGGCGTGCTGCCCTCGGCGGGCGTGATCCCCTCGGCGGCCGCCCAGCGCAGCAGGGCGGCCTCGGCCTCGTCGCGGGGAAGTGGCCCGTGCTCCAGGCGTAGCTCCTTGAGGTGGCGCCACGCGCGGCCGACCGCCGGCCCGGGCGGGACGCCGAGCAACTCCATGATGGCGTTGCCGTCCAGGTCGGGCCGCACCCGGGCGAGGTCCTCCTCGGCCTCGATCCGGGCGATCCGCTCCTCGAGCGCGTCGTAGTCGGCGGCGAGGTTGGCCGCCTTGCGCCGGTTGCGGGTGGTCACGTCGGACCGGGTGAGCTTGTGCAGCCGCGTCAGCAGCGGGCCGGCGTCGGCGACGTAGCGCCGCACCGCCGAATCGGTCCACTCGCCCCGGCCGTACCCGTAGAAGCGCAGATGCAGCGCGACCAGCTCCACCACGTCGGACGTGATGTCCTTGGGGTACTTCAGCGCCTTCATCCGCTGCTTGGTCAGGCGGGCGCCGACCACCTCGTGGTGGTGGAAACTCACCCGCCGGTCCGGGCCGACCTCCTTCGTCGCCGGCTTGCCGACATCGTGCATCAGCGCGGCCATCCGCAGCACGAAGTCGGGGCCCGCCTCCTCCAGCGCGATGGCGTTGCGGACCACGGTGAGGGTGTGCTCGTAGACGTCCTTGTGCTGCGCGTGCTCGTCGATCTCCAGGCGCAGCCCCGGCACCTCCGGCAGGAAGTGCCCGGCCAGCCCGGTGTCGACAAGCAGCCGCAGCCCGGTGATCGGGTCGGCGCCGCAGAGCAGCTTCGTGAACTCGTCGCGGATCCGCTCCGCGGTGATCCGCTGCAGGTCGGCCGCCATCGCGGTCATCGCGGCCACCACCTCGGGCGCGACCGCGAAGTTCAGGACGGCCGCGAAGCGGGCCGCCCGCAGCATCCGCAGCGGGTCGTCGGCGAAGGAGTCCTCCGGGGTGCCGGGCGTACGCAGGGTCCGCGCGGCGAGATCCGTCAGGCCGCCGTGCGGGTCGGTGAACACATGGCCGGGCACCGACACCGCCATCGCGTTGACGGTGAAGTCTCGGCGGCGCAGGTCCTCGGCGAGGTCCGTGCCGTACCGCACGGTCGGGTTGCGGCTGACCCGGTCGTACGCGTCGGCGCGGAACGTGGTGATCTCCAGGCGCAGGCCGCGTCGGCTCGCGCCGATCGTGCCGAACTCGGCGCCGGTGGTCCAGACCGCCTCGGCCCAGCCGTCCACGATGCGGAGCGTCTCCTCCGGGGTGGCGCTGGTGGCGAAGTCGAGATCGTCGCCGAGCCGCCCGAGCAGCGCGTCCCGCACCGAGCCCCCGACCAGGTGCAGTTCGTGCCCGGCGGCGGCGAACCGGTGCCCGACCTCGTCGGCGATGGTGGAGATCCGGAGCAGCTCGGTGACGGCCCGGCGCTGCGCCCCGGTGAGGTCGACGGAGGAGGTTTCGGCCATGGGACCGTCAGGGTATCGCGGGGCCCTGGCCGGTGCGCGACCGAGTGATGGCCGCCGACCGATATCGTTTCCACCCATGACCGGCCCGATCGAGCGCACCGGCGGCAGCGGGCCGTCCGACGACACGGTGGTCCTGCCGGTCGTCCCCGCGTCGCCACCGCCGCCCGAGGAGACCGGCTCGGTGGCCCGCAACAGCGCCACCATGGCCCTGGGCAGCATCGTGAGCCGGGTGACCGGCCTGGTGCGGACGGCGGCGATCGTGGCGGCGCTCGGCGGCTACCTGGTCGGCGACGCCTACAACCTGGCCAACACGTTGCCCAACATGGTGTACGAGCTGCTGCTGGGCGGCGTGCTGGCGAGCGTCATCGTGCCGGTGCTGGTCCGCGCCAGGCGCACCGATGCCGACCGTGGCGAGGCGTACGCCCAGCGCCTGCTGACCCTGGCCGTCGTCTGCTTCGGCGTGGCCACGGTGCTGGCCGTGCTCGCCGCGCCGCTCTTCACGGCGGTGCTGGCCACCGACGCGGCGGCGGACGACCGGGAGCTGATCACCCAACTGGCGTACCTGCTGCTGCCGGAGATCTTCTTCTACGGCCTCGCCGCGATCTTCGCCGCGATCCTGAACACCCGCGGGCACTTCGCCGCGCCGATGTGGACGCCGATCCTCAACAACCTGGTCGTGATCGCGACCGCCGTCGCGTTCCTGGCCCTCCTGCCGAGGGTGGACCGCGACAGCGCCTCGTCGATGACGGCGGCGCACGTGCTGGTCCTCGGCCTCGGCACGACGCTGGGCATCGTCGTGCAGGCGGTCGGGCTGTGGCCGGCGCTGCGCCGCGCCGGGTTCCGGTGGCGGTGGCGGTGGGACTTCCGGGCGCTCGGGCTGCGCGAGCTGGCCCGCCTCGGCAGCTGGATGCTGCTCTTCGTCGCGGTCAGCCAGGTCGGCGTGGTCGTCGTGTTGATGATCGCGAAGAAGGCCGCGAATGACGGCGGCTTCGGACCGGTGGTCTTCAACACCGGCTTCCTGCTCTTCATGATGGCCCACGGGATCGTGGCGGTCTCGATCATCACCGCGCTCCTGCCGCGGATGTCCGCGGCTGCCGCCGACGGCCGCCACGCCGACCTGGCCGAACAGCTGGCGCTCGGCACCCGCCTGGCCGCGGTCATCCTGGTGCCGACCGCGGCGGCGTACGTGGTCCTGGGTCAACCGATCGCCGTGGTGCTGTTCCAGCGTGGCCAGTACGACACGTCCGCGGCGGTCGCCACCGGATGGGTGATCGCCGTCGCGGGCGTGGCGCTCGTCCCGTACACGATCAGCCAGCTGCAGCTCGTCACCTTCTACGCGCTGTCCGACACGAGAACCCCGGCGTTGATCAATATTCCGGTGGTGGCGCTGCGCCTGTCCGTCGATATCGCACTGTGGCTGGTCCTGCCGGCGACCGTGGTGGTGGCCGGGTTGATGGCCGGCAGCGCCATCTCGTTCGTCGCCGGGGCAGTTCTGGGGTACTGGCTGCTGCGCCGCCGGCTCGGGCCGCTCGGCCTCGCCGCGGTGGCCCGCGGGCTGGCCCGGCTGGGGCTTGCCGGCATCGTCGGGGCGGTCCCCGCGGCGGCTGTGGTCTGGGGTGTGCGTGCCGTGGCCGGGGACGGCTGGTGGCCCAGTCTGGGGCAACTCGTCGGCGGCGGTGCGACGCTGCTCGCCGGCTATGTCGGCGCGGCGGTACTGCTGCGGGTGCCGGAGGTCGGCCAGGTGGGTCGTACCCTCCGCGGTCGGATCCGCCGCAGCTAGTTTGTCCGGGAATCTCCCAGGCCGGCGTCTCAGCCCGGTGACGGCCTGTCCTTATGGTGGTCTCGCACCGGTAAGGTCGCTCCTGGCGGCCGCACCGACCGCTTAGGCTGTACGTCGGGTACGTCACTCGGCGGGTTCGGAGGGAGGACGGGTGGCCCAGGTTGACGAAGGTCATGAAGGCGCCGGGGCCTCCGCGCCTCAGGTGCTGACCTTCGGCTCGCCCACGATCGGCGAGATCCTCGCTGAGCGGTACCAGCTCGAGGAGCACGTCGGCACCGACAGCCTCGGCCGCCAGCTGTACCGCGGTATGGACGTGGTGCTGCGCCGCCCGGTCGCCGTGGTGCTGCACTACCCGGGCGGCGACGCCGCGGGCGAGATGCTCGCCGGCGCGGTGGCGGCCAGCCGGATCGTCCACCCCCATCTGGTCGGCGTGTACGACGCGATCGACGAGGATGAGCGCGCGTACGTGGTGCGGGAGTGGGTGGACGGCTCCTCGCTCCGTCAACTGCTGGCAAACGGTCCGCTCGACCCGGCCCGGGCGATCGGGATCGGCTGGGCGGTCACCGATGCCGTCGCCGCCCTCCACGCGACCGGCATGGTCCACGGCAACGTGCATCCCGGCTCGGTGATGGTCGCTCACGACGGTCGGGTGGTGCTCACCGACGCCCGCGCTGACGAGGCCGCGACCCCCGACTCCGACATCCGCGCGGTGGGTGCCGTCCTGTACTGCGCGCTCACCGCGCACTGGCCGTACGCGGAGGTCGGGCCGGATCTGCTCCCCGACGCCGTGCGGGACAACGCCGGCGCGCTGGCCGCCCCGCGCCAGGTCCGCGCCGGGATTCCGGCACACCTCGACGAGCTGATCGTCGACCTGCTCAACACCGACGTACCGGCACCGCCCGCCGATGTGCTCGCCAGCGAGCTGGCCCGGTTCGACCAGGCGGCGCGCGGCTCGTTCTTCGATGCCGAGGGCTCACTGGATCTCGACGCGTTCGACCACAGCACCGTCCGCAGCGAGGGGCACCCCGGCCCGGGCCGGCGCAAGGTCGCGGCGGTGGCCGGGGGCCTGGTCGCGGTCGTCCTGGCCGGGTCGTTCGCGATCGCGAAGATGCTCCCGGACGGCGGCGGCACCACCGCGGCGCCGGAGCTCAGCCCGAGCGTCACCTCGGTCCCGGCGAAGCCGCCCAGTCCCGGCAAGCCGACCGCGTTGACGATCGCGGCCAACCAGGTGCGGATCGTGGACCCACCACAGGGCGACCGGGCCGAGATCGGAAATGCCGCCAGGACGGTTGACGGCGACCCCAAGACCGTGTGGAGCACCAGCCACTACAAGGCCGCGAAGTTCGGCAACCGCAAGCCGGGGATGGGTGTGCTGCTCGACCTCGGCGAGGCCCGCACAGTCGTCGGGGTGCGGGTGGAGATCGCCCAGCGGGGCGCCACCATCGAATTGCGCGGCGGGGACACCGATCCGGGCGCCACCTCGGCCGGCGACGCTCAGATCGTCGCGTCGTACCGGACGCTGGACGGCCCCAAGCCCGAGGTCGGTGCCACCATCGTGCTCAAGGGCAGCGAGGAGCCCGTGCGTTATCTGCTGGTGTGGGTGACCGTGCTGCCACCGGACGCCGGTGAGTATCAGATCGGCATCAAGGACATCTCCGTCAACGTGCAGTGAACCCCGGCGCAGGCACCTCACCCGGTAGGGTGCCAGCGTGACCGGGGCCGACCCACGCGATGACGCAGCGCTGCTGGCGGCGCACGCCTCCGGTGACCCGCACGCCTTCACCGTGCTCTTCCACCGCCACCGTGACCGGCTGTGGGCGGTTGCGCTGCGCACCCTGGGGGCCCGGGAGGAAGCGGCCGACGCCCTGCAGGACGCGCTGCTCTCGGCGTACCGGGCGGCAGGGCGGTTCCGGGGCGACTCGGCGGTCACCACCTGGCTGCACCGCATCGTGGTGAACGCCTGCATCGACCGGGTCCGGCGGAGGCAGGCACGCCCGACCGTGCCGCTGCCGGAGACCGACCACACCGCGGCCCCGGCCGCGGACTCCGACCTGGTCCTGGACGTGCAGCAGGCGCTGCGCACCCTCAATCCCGAGCAGCGCGCCGCACTGCTCCTGGTGGATCTGCACGGCTACGCGGTATCCGAGGCGGCGGACATACTTGGTGTTGCCGAGGGCACCATCAAGAGCAGATGCGCCCGGGGTCGGGCACGATTGGCACTGCTGCTGGGCCATCTACGGAACCCGGCGCTCGCCGATACCGTCCGATCGGAAACCGCTGCGCCGTTTCCGACCGCAGGCCTGCCGCAGGCCAGAGCCGCCAGAGGGGAGGGTGGAGCACCGTGAACGCGAGCCGAAGGCCCGTCGACCCCGACCGGTCCGTCGACCCCGACCTGCTTGCCGACTTCGTCGGCGGGGCGCTCGACGGCACCCCCGAAGCGGCCGAGGTGCGCCACCTGATCGAAAGCGACCCCGCCTGGGCCGGGAGCTACGCCGACGTGGCGGCCGCAGACGCCGCCGTGCGTGCCGAGCTGACCGCGCTGGGGCCAGCCACCGAGGCGATGCCGGCCGATGTGCTGGCCCGGCTGGACCGTGCGCTGGCGGACGCCGCGGCCCCGCATCCCGCGCCGGACGTGGCCGACCTCGGCGCCCGGCGGTCGCAACGATCCGGGTCCTCCAGCCGTACCGTCGGCGCGTTGTCGTCGGCGCGGCGTTGGGGCGGCCGGCGCGCCCTGGCCACCGCGGCCGCCGTGCTGGTGTGCGGTGCCGGCTCCATCGTTGCGGTGCCGCTGCTGCGCGGGGGGGCCGCCGAGGACACAGCGGCGTCGGGCCTGCCCGGCGTCGCAGCGGAACGCGGCGCGGCCCCGGCTCACGCGCCAGACGCTGCGGGGATCACGGTGCTCGCCTCCGGCCGGGACCACCGGCCCGAGACGTTGCGTCAGACACGCCTGAGCGCTGGTCAGGCGGACGCCCAGGCGCAGACGTCACAGTTCCCGTCCCCGGATGTGATGGCGGGGGCGGCCGGGGCGCCGCCCAGCGCCGGATGGCTGAGCCAGGACCACGGCCCGGCCGGAGGGGCCTCCCTGCCGGCGGCCGCCGTCCCGGCGGAGCTGTCCAGGCTGGCCCAGCCGACAGCCCGGGAAGCCTGCCTCGGCGCCCTCGCCGCGCGGTACGGCGGTCGGGCCACCGTCATGGACTATGCGCGGTTCCAGGGCCGCCCGGCAGTCGCCGTCCTCATCGTCGACAGCGACCTCGGTGGGTCCGGGCAGACACTGGTGGTGGTCGTCGGCCCGGCCTGCGGCGCGGACAGCGCGGGGCTCGACGAGCTGTACCACGGGGTGGCGTAAGCCACGCGCCGGTGCCCGGCGGGAATTCCTGCTCCGTACGATGGGTTCTGCCGTGCGCAAGGCTCGCGCGGGCACATGCTCGCGCTGGCACACCTGAAGGAGTCCACGTGGACGATGTCCGGAACCTGATCATCGTCGGATCCGGCCCCGCCGGTTACACGGCGGCGGTCTACGCTGCCCGGGCGAGCCTCAACCCGTTGGTGATCGAGGGCGTCACCTCGGGCGGCGCGCTGATGACCACGACCGAGGTGGAGAACTTCCCCGGCTTCCCGGACGGCATCCTCGGCCCGGAGCTGATGGACAACCTGCGCAAGCAGGCCGAGCGCTTCGGCGCCGAGTTCGTCACTGACGACGCGACGCGGGTGGAGCTGACCGGCGACGTGAAGTCGGTCTGGATCGGCGACGATGTGTACCGCGCCCGGGCGGTCATCCTGGCCACCGGATCCGCCTGGCGGCCGATGGGCGTGCCGGGCGAGCAGGAACTGCTCGGCCACGGCGTGTCGTCCTGTGCCACCTGTGACGGCTTCTTCTTCCGCCAGCACAATATCGCGGTGGTCGGCGGCGGGGACTCCGCGATGGAGGAGGCCTCGTTCCTCAGCCGCTTCGCCGACACCGTGACGATCGTGCACCGCCGCGACGAGTTCCGGGCGAGCAAGATCATGGCGCAGCGGGCGTTGAGCAATCCCAAGATCAAGGTCGCGTGGGACACCGTCGTCACCGAGGTCGTCGACGGTGGCGGCAAGGTCGGCGGTCTCCGGGTGAGTAACACCAAGACCGGCGAGGATTCCGTACTGGACGTGACCGGCGTCTTCGTCGCGATCGGGCACACCCCGCGCAGCGACCTCTTCCGCGACCAGGTGGCGGTGGGCGAGGCAGGGTACGTCCTGGTGGACGCACCGGGTACCCGCACCAACCTGGCCGGCGTGTTCGCCGCCGGCGATGTCGTCGACCACACCTACCGCCAGGCGATCACCGCTGCCGGCACGGGCTGCGCCGCCGCACTCGACGCCGAACGCTACATCGCAGCGCTGGAATCCTGACCCACCCCAACACTCCGAGGAGATCCGCATGGGAGCCGCGAAGCCGGTCACCGACGCCACCTTCACCGCCGACGTACTGCAGTCCGACAAGGTGGTCCTGGTGGACTTCTGGGCGGAGTGGTGCGTGCCCTGCCGCAAGATCGACACCATCATCAATGAGCTGGCCACCACCGAGCTGGCCGAGAAGGTGACCTTCGTGAAGGTGGACACCGATGCGAACCCGGAGATCACCCGGCAGTACCAGGTGATGTCGGTGCCGACGCTCACCGTCTTCAAGGACGGCGAGCCGGTACGGTCCATCACCGGCGCACGGCCGAAGGGCGACCTCGTCCGACTGCTCGAGTCAGTCCTGTAGCGACCGCCATGACGCCCCACATCCGAACGTCGGATGTGGGGCGTCATGCTGCCGCGGTGGGTGACCGGCGGCGGTGCGGCGGCGCCGTCTCACATTGGTTTGCCCCGGGCGGTACGCTCCGGGGCATCCGCCAGTAATCCCGACGCCGGCGCCGGCTCGACACACGTATCAGGAGGTTGAGATGCGCCCGATCCGGCGCGGAGCGCACGGTGCCGCGGTCGTGGAGATCCGCGGCATTCTGTTCGGTCTGGGGCTGCTGGAGGAGCGACTCGACGGGCCGGTCGCGGCGCAGTTCGACAACGCCACCGAGCACGCGGTGCGGTCCTTTCAGCAGAATCGCGGGCTGACCGTCGACGGCGCCGTGAACGAGGAGACCTGGCGGGCACTCGACGCGGCCCGCTGGCGGCTCGGCCAACGCGTGCTGTACCACACCGTCGCGGAGCCGTTGTTCGGTGACGACGTCCGCCAGTTGCAGGAGCGGCTGCTGGAGATGGGGTACGACGTCGGCCGTCCGGACGGCAGCTACGAAGCGCTCACGGCCCGTGCCGTCGCCCAGTTCCAGCGTGAGGTGGGCCTCCCGTCTGACGGCGAGTGCGGGCCGGCCACCATGGGTGCGCTGCGACGGCTCGGCCGAAAGGTGGTCGGCGGGCGCCCGCAGCTGCTCCGGGAGAGCGCGGCCTTCCGCGCCTCGGGTCCCGGGCTCGTCGGCAAGCGGATCCTGATCGACCCCGGCCATGGCAGCGCCGAGGACCCCGGTGTCGTGGTGCCGGACGGTCCGCTGCGCTGGACCGAGGCCGACATCGTGTACGACCTCGCGGCGCGCCTGGAGGGTCGCCTCGCGGCCGCCGGCATGCGCGTGCACCTGACCCGCGGTCCAGCGCCGACCCGGCGGCTGACCTCGCGGGAGCGGGCCGGCCTGGCCAACGACCTGGGTGCCGACCTGCTCATCTCGCTCCATCTCGACAGTCACGTCAACCCGGCGGCGGACGGCGTGGCGACCTATCACTACGGCTCGGACAACGGCGTCTCCTCCACGGTCGGGGAGCGCCTCGCCGGGCTGGTGCAGCGGGAGCTCGTGTTGCGTACCGGGCTGCGCAACTGCCACATCCACGCGAAGACGTGGGAGCTGCTGCGACTGACCCGGATGCCGGCGGTACGGGTGGACCTCGGTTACCTGACCTCGGCGACCGACCGGGAACGCCTGATCGACCAGGCATTCCGGGAGCGTGCGGTGGAAGCGATCATGGCCGCCGTTCAGCGGATGTACCTGCCGGTCGAGTCCGACGTGCCGACCGGGTCGATCGACGTGAGCGCGCTCCGGTCACTCGCCGCGGCGGGCTGAGGTCCCGGCCGCCGTGCCGGTCGTCCGCGATGTGCCGCGGTCGGACAGCGCCGTCGGGACGGCGCCGTCGGGACAACGCGGTCGGGACAGCGGGTCAGGGCAGGGTGGACCGGGTCGCTGGACGCACCGGACGGAGCAGCGCGTCCGGGCTCATCGAGCCGAGCAGCTTCTCCAGGGCGTACTCCACGTCGGACTTCCACGACAGCGCGGTCCGAAGGTCCAGTCGCAGTCGCGGGTAGCGCGGGTGCGGCCGGACCGTCTTGAAGCCCACCGACAGGAAGAAGTCGGCGGGGGCGAGGCAGCCACGCTGCGCCGTGTCCTCGTCGTTGTCGAACTTCGCGTCGCCGAACGCCTCGATCGCCTTCACCCCGCGCTTGGTCAGGTCCCGGGCCACGCCCTGGACCAGCATGCGGCCGAGGCCGCCTGCGGCGAACGGCGTCACCACGTGCGCGTTCATCAGCAGGACCGCATCCGGTGAAACCGGGGAGGTGGGGAACGCCATGGACCGGGGCGCATACGCAGGCGGCGAGTAGAGAATGAACCCGGCCGGCATCCCGTCGACGTAGACGAGCTTGCCGCACGAACCCCACTCGAGGAGCGTCTGGGAAACCCACGCTTCCTTCTCGAGTGCCGGGTCACCCGAGGCGCACGCACGCTCGGCCGCGACCGGGTCGAGCTCCCAGTACACGCAGCGCCGGCAGGGACGCGGCAGGTCCTCGAGGGTGTCGAGGGTCAGGTTGACGAGGCGCCGGGACACTACCGAACCACCCTCGGACGGGACCGTTCTGCCACCCTTGCCTCCTTGGCTCAACCGCCGATGGTACGCCGAAAGCGGGCAGCTGGGGAGTGATCGTTCGAAGGTGCACACGGTTGCCGGGACCGCCGTTTCCAGGACGGGACGGGCCAGCCGTTGTCCCGTCCGTGGCCACCGGATCCGGTCAGCCGCGGGCGACCGGCTCCCGCGCGCCGTCGCCTGCCGGCGTTCCGCTGGCTCCGCTGGCGGGTGGGTCGCCCTTCGCCGGCGGCTGCGCGGTCCCCGGGCCCGGACGGTCGTTGGCCGCATCGGCCGGCGTCGGACCGACATCGGTCGGCTCGGTCACGGTCATGCGGTCACGGTCCCCGCCGGCCCGGGCAGGCCGGTCCCCATCCATCCCACGCGGCGACGCCGTAGGCATGGCCGGTCGCTTCCGCTGCGCAGCCCTGCGGCCCGACGTCTGGCCCGGTCCGCCCTCAACGACCCCGGGTTGTCTGGTGCCGCCCGGCGGGTCGAGGGGCGCCGACGACGGTACGGCGGCCGGAGCGACATCCTCGCCGGTTCCGATCCGGGCCGGCGCCTGCCACTGGATGTGCGGCGGCTCGGCGATCGGGCGGCCGCCGAACTCCGCCAACCAGGCCGCGACGAGCGCGAGGTTCTCTCGCCATTGGGCTTCCGATATCGGCGGCAGGATGTCGTTCCACAGAGGTAGGAACGTGCCCTGAAGTTGCCGGTGACCACGGGGGCGGGCAAGGAACCACACCTCCAGGTGGGCTGTCGCGTCGCCCCATCGGTTCACGTGGACCCGGGCGACCCCGTCGAGCGACCGGACCGCCCGTTCCAGCCGGACCGTCATCACTCCCAGCTCCGCGGAGAGCAGGTTCGGCAGATCGCCGAGGTCGAGGTGGGACCGTGGCTCCAGGATGAACACGCCGGGCAGGCCGCCGGGCCGATCCAGGCTGCGGACCCGCCAGCGTTCACTGACCCAGACGTACGACTCGTCGGCGGAGTTACACGCGCCGCACTCGGCAGGCTCCTCGCCCTCGCGGCTCGGCTCAGCGGTCGCGGGCTCTTCGAGGCCCCTGAGGCGCAGGTCGCCCTCGAAGGGAAAGGATGGCCAGGATGCGAACTCGGGTATGGCGTGAGGGTCCGACACGAGAACCGACCCTAGCCGAGATCAGGCCTTGTGTCGTCAGCCAACTATCCGTACCCGGCTGTGCCGCCTGCCGGCGTGGCGAAGCGAAGGAATTGCTCCGACAACCCGGAAAACGCTCGCGTTTTGGTCCGTCGGGATGTCCCTCGGCAGTGCCCGCGGCTCACGGGCTATTCATCCACAACGCGTGCGGGTCGTCGCCGACTCGGTCTGCGAGCTCCTTCATCCACAGGCTCACATGGCGTTTTACGCGGGGTTTCACGTGAAACCGGGTTCCCCTGTGGACAAGAACTGTGGATAGAGACGGAACCGGCCGGTCCCGACGGGACCGGCCGACCAGTGTTCAGGAACTTCATTCAGACCGACGGGACTCCTCCACGCCGATCATTCCAACGATGCGCTCCAGATCGTCCACCGTCGCGAACTCGATGACTATCTTTCCTTTGCGGCGGCCGATGTCGACCTTCACCCGGGTGTCGAAGCGGTCCGAGAGCCGATCCGCGAGATCTGACAGCGCGGGCGCGTGTGGCTTTGGCCGACGCTGCTGCGGACCCGGCTTACGGGCCGCCGTGTCCGACGCCGCCAAGGACACCAACTCCTCGGTGGCACGGACGGACAGGCCTTCGGCCACGATGCGGATGGCGAGCGCCTCCTGCGCCTGCGGATCGTCCAGACCGAGAAGTGCACGGGCATGGCCGGCGGACAGGACGCCGGCCGCAACCCGACGCTGCACCGGCGCGGGCAGGTTCAGCAACCGGATGGTGTTGGAGATCTGCGGACGGCTCCGGCCGATGCGTCGGGCGAGGTCCTCGTGGGTGGCTCCGAACTCCTCCAGGAGCTGCTGGTACGCAGCGGCCTCTTCAAGCGGGTTCAGATTGGCGCGGTGGATGTTCTCCAGCAGCGCATCGCGCAGCATGGCGTCGTCGCGGGTGTCGCGCACGATGGCCGGGATGATCTCCCGCCCCAGGGCCTGCGCGGCGCGCCACCGCCGTTCGCCCATGACGAGCTCGTACCGGTCCGGTGCCACCTCGCGGACCACGATTGGCTGCAGGAAGCCGACCTCGGTGATCGACGCCTTGAGTTCCTCCAGCGCCTCCTCGTCGAACACCTGTCGCGGCTGCTTCGAGTTGGGCACGATGCCGTTCACCGGGATCTCGGCGAACCGTGCCCCGGGGACCGGCGCCAACGGTGGGGCTGCCGGAGCCGGTACGTCCGGTTGCGCTGGGTGCTCCTCGTCCGGTGACTGCTCCGGACGGGGATGCGCTGGGCCGGCCGCGCCGGCATCCGGCGGCGGCATCGTGGCGACACTCGCGCTCGGCTGCGACACGGTGGGGATCAGCGCCCCGAGCCCTCGCCCCAGGCCGCCCCGCCGGTTGCTCTTCATGCCTGGCCTCCCGTCTCAGCGCCCTGCGCGCCCCGCACAGCGATCTCCTGTGCCGCCTCGAAGTAGCTCACGGCTCCGCGGGATCCCGGGTCGTAGGTCATCACCGACTGGCTGTAGCTGGGCGCCTCGGACACGCGGACGTTGCGCGGGATCACAGCCTTCAGGCACTTGGGCCCGAAGTGGTTCCGCACATCCTGCTCGACGAGGTCCGCGAGGCGGGTCCGACGGTCGTACATGGTGAGCAGCACGGTCGAGATGCTGAGGTTCGGATTCAGGTGCGACCGGACGAGCTCGATGTTGCTGGTGAGGGACTGGACACCCTCCAGCGCGTAGTACTCGCACTGGATCGGAATGAGTACCTCCTCGGCGGCGACGAGCGCGTTGACGGTCAGCAACCCGAGTGACGGTGGACAGTCGATGAAAATGTAGTCGTACTCGGCTGTGGAGGACTCGATCGCGCGCCGCAGCCGGGACTCACGGGCCACGACGGAGACGAGTTCGATCTCCGCCCCGGCGAGGTCGATCGTGGCCGGCACCGCCCAGAGACTTGGGATGCCCTCGACGGCCTGCGTCACCGCGTGAAGTGGTGCGCCCTCGATCAGACAGTCGTAGACGTCCGGTACGCCGGCGTGGTGCGGGACGTTGAGCCCGGTGGACGCGTTGCCCTGTGGGTCGAGATCGATCACCAGCACCCGGTTGCCGTGCAGCGCCAGCGCCACGGCGATGTTCACCGCGGACGTTGTCTTGCCCACTCCGCCCTTCTGGTTGGCCACGCAGATCACCCGGCGGCGCGGGGGTCGCGGCATGGTGATGACGCCGCTCGGATTCAGTATCTCGACGGCGCGCTTCGCCTCCCGAGCGAGCGGGGGGTCTTCTGTTTCACGTGAAACGTGAGCCGCGGCGGCTTCCTCTGCGACCGGAACCTCCGCTGGGTGAGGGAGCTCCGAGGGCAGGGACGGCAGCGGCGGCGTGGGTGCGGCCGGTGCAGCGCCCGCCGAGGCCGGCCGCATGGTCGGCCCAGTGGGGGACACGGCGTCCGGGGACACGGCGTCCGGGGACACGGCGTGCGGGGACACGGCGGCTGAAGCGGCGCCGTCAAGCGGCGCGCCACTCAACGCCGCGCCGCGCGAGGCCGACCCATGCACGGAGGCGACGCCGGAGTACGTACCGCCCGCAAGCGCACGGCCCGGGGAGGCACCTGCCGGGGAGGCACCTGCCGACGGCACGCCATCCAGCGACGCACCACCCAGGGGCGCACGACGTAGCGAAGCACCGCCCAGAGGCGCACCCGGCGATGTACCCGCCACCGACGCACCTGCAGGGGAGGCACCGGTCGCCGGCCCTCCTGACGGGTCCGCATCGCGTGGAGCAACAGCGCCCGGAGCACCACCGCCTGGAGCACCACCGCCCGCCGACGTCCGGCCAGGGAAGCCATGGCCGGAGCCAGCCGTGTGCTGGCTGAACGAGGCATGCTCGTCAGCGCCGGCACCAGGGGACGCCTCACCGGACAGCGGTGCAGGCCCGGTCTGAAGACGCGGCGGTGCAGCCGGTCCGGCTGGGGGTACCGCCGGCCGCTGGGCCGGCTCGCCACCGTCAACGGGGTCCAACGGCGCCCGTGGCACGACGTTCTCCGGCGGTCTGCCGCTCTCCGGCGACGCCGGCCATCGCCGCTCGGCCGACGAGCGCGCCGGAACCCCTCCCCCGGAGGGCGGCGCAGGCTCGGAAACCGGCAGCGGCGCGAGCGGTGCGCGTCGGGTGTCCGAAAGCCGGATGGCGGGTCGACGGATGTTGCCCGGCTGGGGACGCGGGGATGGATCACCGGCGCGTGGGGTGGGGTTCTCCGTCACTGCGTACCCGCTTTCGTCGCGGCCGCCGGTGGGGGACGGAGCAGGGTAACCACGAAGATCCACGCTACCCGGTGGCGGCGACGGCTCGGTCGACGCCGGCGGCGTGTTGCCCACCGGACCGCCTTCCGTCGGCGGGTTGATTCCCACCGAGGTCGGTTCGGCCGCCGCCGATTGCCTCGCGGCGGGAGCAATGATCCAGCCGCCCGGGTCTCCCGGCGCACGCCCGCCAGCGCGTCTCGGATACGGCACCGCCTCGGTGCCGGGCACCACTGGCCCCTCCGGTGTTTCACGTGAAACAGGCGAACTCTCGTCCACCCGCCGATCGCCCTCGAGCACCGCGCCACCTTCGTTTCTACCGACCATCAATGCACCCTGGGTGCGCCGACGGGCCGGGTCGAGGTTGCCGCTCTCTGTCCCGTCAGCTGCAAACACAGGCGGGCCCGTCTCGGTCGACGGCCGAGACGATGCGGGCGACCCATCCGAGTCGTCGGCAACATCGGCGCGCGGCCAGCCTACGGGTGAGGCCCATCGGCTGTCACGGCTGCCCGCCGAGCGGTCAGCATCTGGCCACCTCGGAGGCGTTCGAAACACGAGGAACCCGGGCACCCGGCGCAACGATCCCCCGCAACGGGGACCTAGGGCTACCGGCCAACCTAGGCCGCCGCGTCGAGGGCCGTCCATGTTGTTCCTCCGCGCGCCTGAGCCTGTCCACATTGCCACCGCGTCAAGACCTCGGACGACCCCGGCCACCACGTCGCGCCGGCGCTGTCGTGTCTCGTTCCCGTACTACATCGATCACGGTCGTGGGTGGGATGCCGAACCCGACGCCACACTCCCGAACGACCGGCGCACTGCCACCAAGGCGTCCAACCGCAGCGCCGTGCGTGGCAACCTCGACTCCGGCCGACGCGCCCTTCAAGGCGAGCAACCTTCCCCCCAACCGCGCGAGGGGGATACACCAGGCGACCAGTCGGTCCAGTGGCGCCACCGCCCGGGCGGTTACCACGTCGGCCGGTCTCAGCTTTCCTACGCACTCCTCTGCACGGGCACGAACCACGGTGGTACGGGTCAAGCGAAGTTCATTCACCACTTCATCAAGGAATGCCACCCGCCGGGCCAACGGTTCAACGAGCGTGACCGTCAGGTCCGGGCGGGCCACCGCAAGCACGATACCGGGCAAACCTGCACCGGATCCTACGTCTACGACAAATGCCCCAGGTGATATGAGGGGGGCGATGGCGGCGCAGTTCAGCAGGTGCCGATCCCAGATGCGAGGCGCCTCTCTGGGCCCGATCAACCCACGGATCACCCCATCGGTAGCGAGAAGGTCGGCGTAGCGCACCGCAGTCGCGAGATGCTCGCCGAACAGCTCACCGGCGGCTGGTTGCGGCGGTTCCACGGACGGCGAAGACGCCCCCGACGAGGTCGAGGGCGTCCCGGGCTGCGGTGCTGGCGGCGGAGCTGCGACCATCACCCAGCAGGCCGTACCACGATGCGGCGGGCGGGCTCGACGCCCTCCGACTCGCTCTCCACACCGGCCAACGCGTTGATCACGTCGTGCACGCACTTGCGCTCGAATGCCGACATCGGCTCCAGCTGCACAGCCTCGCCGTACTCCTTGACCTTCTCGGCGGCGTTCTTCGCGAGGGCGCCAAGTTCCTTGCGCCGGGCCGCGCGGTAACCGGCGACGTCGAGCAGCAGCCGGCTCGGCGTACCCGTCTGGCGGAAGACGGCGAGGCGGGTCAGCTCCTGCAGCGCCTCGAGCGTCGCGCCACGCGTCCCCACCAGCGACGTCAGCCGTCGCCCGCTTCCCTCGCCGCCCTCGATCACCTCGACCATCGGCCGGCCGGACACCACCAGTTCGTCGATGTCGCCGTCGAGGTCGAGGACGTCCAGGAGGCCTTCCACGTAGTCAGCCGCGATCTCGCTTTCCCGGAACAGATCAGCGGACTTCGCCCGGGACCCACCGCCGCCCGACACCGCTCGCCCGGCGTCGTCGCCGTCCTCTTCGCCTTCTTCTTCTTCGTCTTCGTCGTCATCCACAAACTGGACGTCGCCCGCCGCAGCGGGCCCGTCGGCGTACCGGGCTTCGACGTCGTCCGCCTCGGGCTGTCCGGCCGGGGTTCCGGCACCCGTCAGTGCGCTGGTGGTCTCGGTCACGATCTCATCTCCGCTTGCTCGGGGCACCTGTACGGCGCCACACAAAACGTCTGCGAGGGTTGCGCTAGCGCTGCGGGGGAGCGATCGGCAGGCCGTACATCGGCCGCCGGGACGCGTCGACCGACTATCGCTTCGCTGGCCCACCCTTTTTTGGATTTCCCGGCTTCGTACCCGGCTTGGGATTGACCGGCTTGGCGCCGGGCTTGGGGCCCAACGCCTTTCCGTCGATGGCGCCGGTGCCGTCGGGCGCCCCGGTGGCGGCCGCGCGGCCATTCGGCTTGGCGCCGTCGGCCTTCGCGCCCGTAGCCTTCGTGCCGGTCGGCCTGGCGCCGTTGGGCGTCGCCTTGGGGGCGGCCGGCCTGGTGCCGTTCAACCAGGCGAAGAATCCGCCCTTGCCGGTGTCGGTCGCCGTCGAGCCGGTGCGCCCGCCCGGCTTCGCCGGCGTTGCCGTGACCGCGGATGGCGGCGGCGGGTACTTGTGCAGCACCCAGGACTGCTGCCCGAGCGAGACCAGGTTGTTGACCACCCAGTAGATGATCACACCGATCGGGAACGCCCATCCGGAAATGAGCAGCGAGAGCGGGATGCCGTACAGCATCAGCCGCTGGATCATCAGCTGCTGCGGATCGGTGGACCAGCCGGTCTTGAGGATCATCTGACGGCTGTTCAGGAACGTTGTGATCATCATGACGATCACCAGCACCGCCGCCACGATCATCACCGTGGTCGCGTCGGCGCCGAGGTCGCTGAGCTCGCCCGACGAGGAGCTGAACTTGGCGGGGATCGGCGCGTCGAAGAGGCGCGCGTCGGCGGCGCTCTTGAACCGTTCGATGTCCCAGCCGTACAACTGCTTGTTCTTGTCGCTCATCCCCGGCTGGAGGTGCTTGAGCACGTGGAACAGGCCGAAGAACACCGGGATCTGCAGAACCATGGGCAGGCAGCCCATGAGCGGGTTGACCTTCTCCGCCTTGTAGAGCTCCATGAGCTCTTTCTGCATCGTCTCCTTGTCGCCCTTGTGCTTGGTCTGCAGTTCCTTCATCCGCGGCTGCAGCGCCTGCATGGCCCGCTGGGACTTGATCTGCTTGACGAAGATCGGGAACAGGACGATACGGACGGTCACCACGAGGAAGACGATCGCGAGGATCCACTGCCAGTTGGTACCGAGGACGGCTCCGGACGGCAGGACCTTGTCCCAGATGCCGTGCCAGAACAGCAAAATCTGGGAGATGACCCAGTAAATGCCGCCCATCAGTGTGCTCACTTATCGGCTCCCGTCACGTCGACGTGGGCTTGCTGCCCGGCGGCGCCCCGGCGCGGAGGCACCGGATCGAATCCACCGGGATGAAAGGGGTGGCAGCGCAGCAGCCGCCAGGTCGCGAGGCCGACTCCTCGGATCGCGCCATGCGTGCCCACCGCCTCAAGGGCGTAGGCACTACACGACGGATAGAACCGGCAGCGCGCCGGCAGTGCCGGGCTTATCCAACGACGGTACGCGACTATGGGAGCAGCAACGAGGCGGGCACCCATGCTTGACGGCTCGGGGATCGTCATCGTCGACCTCGGCCAGGCCGGGTCGCCGCATCGATGGCGCCGTCCAGCTGATCGCCCAACTCCGTGTACGACAACTGGGCGGCGCCGGGGAGCACCCGGACGATGACGGTCGCCCCGGCGGACAGCGATGCAAGGCGATCCCGGATCAGGTGCCGCAGCCGCCGCCGGACCAGGTTGCGGACGACCGCATTGCCAACCGTCTTGGGTACGACAAAGCCGGCGCGCGCTGACGGAGGGACCTCCGCCCCGGGCACCGGCTCACGCGGGAGCGCGACATGCACCACGAGCGATCCTCGACCGGCCCGACGACCGGCGCGGATGGCGTCGGCGAACTCAGCTCGGCGCCGAACCCTCTGCCCGGCTGCCAACATGGTGCACCCGCCCGCCAGCGAGCGCTCAGGCGGCCAGACGGTCGCGGCCCTTGGAGCGGCGCGCCGAGAGGATGCCCCGGCCGGCCCGGGTGCGCATACGCAGCCGGAAGCCGTGGGTCTTCGCGCGCCGGCGGTTGTTCGGCTGGAAGGTGCGCTTGCTCACGTCAGGCTCCGTCTTCGTACGCGGTGGTGAAGTGTCGTGGGCGCCCGGTCGGGCGCGTTGCGGCCTCAACCCTACCAAAGGGAAGCTGCACAGCCGCTCCAGGGTACGCACGGCGCTCAGGACGGTCAATATTGTGGACAGCCGGTTGAGGCCTGTGGACAACGCTGTTAGCGTGCCCGGTTGCGGTCAGCGCACGAGCGCCGCTTGGGGGAACGCACAGCACAGCGGTACAACACCGGCGGGGCGGTCGAACCGTTCGGCGCGGCACGGGGACGCCGCGCGGGGCACAATAGGACATTCCTCGCAGAACGATCCGCCAACGCTATGTACCTCGTTGATACACAGGTTGTGGACAAGCTGTGGACAGCGGGTGTGACTGCCGAGGCGGTGGGGGGCGCGGCCACCGGGCCGCGAGAAGCGATTGGGGTGGCGCAACCGTGACGGACACGATCGACCTTGGGTCGGTGTGGAGAGCAGCAACCGACGAACTGGACGGCGAGATCGTCTCGGCCCAGCAGCGGGCGTACCTGCGCCTGACCCGACTGCGCGCCATCGTGGAAGACACCGCGCTGCTGTCGGTCCCGGACGCGTTCACCCGGGACGTGATCGAGTCCCGACTTCGCCCCGCGATCACTGAGGCGCTCTCCCGCCGGCTGGGTCGACCGATCCAGGTGGCGGTCACCGTGCGCCCGCCGGACGACCAGACCCCTGGAGCCGCCCCGGTCGGCGTCGGCCTCGCCGGCGTACCGCTGGACCCTGCGCCGACCGACGGGGCGCACCTGGTCCCGGCGGCCCGCCACGACCCGGACGGCCTCTTCGACCTGCCGCCCGACGGTAGCTGGGCAGCGGCGGCCAGCGTGGCCGGAGCCCGCGTGGCCGCGGCGGCCAACCACTTCACCCCGGTCTCCGCGCCGCCCGCGGACGGCACGGCGAGCGGCGCCGGCAGCATGATCCACCGGAGCGAGCCGATCCTGGGGCAGATGCCGGGCGGGCAAGTGATGGGCGGGCAAGTGCCGGGCGGGCAGATGACCGGCGGGCAGGGGTCTGGCGGCCACCTCCGCAACGAGGCGACGCTGCGACCGACGGCTGCCGGCACCGGACGTGATGACCGCCGCGGCTCCGGCCCCGACACCGCCGGCAACCGGCTGAATCCGAAGTACACCTTCGAGACCTTCGTCATCGGGTCGTCCAACCGGTTCGCGCACGCCGCCTCGGTGGCGGTTGCCGAGTCCCCCGCGAAGGCCTACAACCCGCTCTTCATCTACGGCGGCTCCGGGCTGGGCAAGACGCACCTGCTGCACGCCATCGGCCAGTACGCCACCATGCTGGGCAACGCGCGGTTCGTGCGGTACGTCTCGACCGAGGAATTTACCAACGACTTCATCAACTCGCTCCGCGACGACAAGACCAGCGCCTTTCAACGCCGGTACCGCGACGTGGACATCCTGCTGATCGACGACATCCAGTTCCTGGAGAACCGGGAGCGGACGCAGGAGGAGTTCTTCCACACCTTCAACACGCTGCACAACGCCAACAAGCAGATCGTGATCAGCTCCGACCGCAAGCCGAAGGACCTGGCCACCCTGGAGGACCGGCTACGGACCCGGTTCGAGTGGGGCCTGCTGGCCGACATCCAGCCGCCGGATCTGGAGACCCGCATCGCGATCCTGCAGAAGAAGGCGGCGCAGGAACGCCTCTTCGCGCCGCCGGACGTCCTGGAGTTCATCGCCTCGCGGATCTCGAACTCGATCCGCGAACTCGAGGGGGCGCTGATCCGGGTCACCGCGTTCGCCAACCTCACCCGGTCACCGGTGGAGTTGGCGCTCGCCGAGGAGGTGCTGCGCGACTTCATCCCGGACGGCACCAGCCCGGAGATCACCGCGGACCAGATCATGGCGTCCACCTCGGACTACTTCGGCGTGAGCCTGGAGGATCTCCGCGGCCACTCGCGATCCCGGGTGCTGGTCAACGCCCGCCAGGTCGCCATGTACCTGTGCCGGGAACTCACCGATCTGTCGCTGCCGCGGATCGGGCAGGCGTTCGGCGGACGCGACCACACGACGGTCATGCACGCGGATCGCAAGATCCGCCAGCAAATGGCCGAACGGCGCTCCCTGTACAACCAGATTGCTGAGTTGACCAACCGGATCAAGCAGCACGGGTAAGCAATCCGGGGGCAATTTCAACATTCGTCCGGATTCCCCGTCGTCCACAGGCTGTGGACAACCCCTGGGGATAACGCTGTGGACGCACCGGATCGGCGACGAAATTGGCAACCACGAGTGACTTCGTGACGAACCGTACGGCTGAGCAGCCTATGGACAAACCCTGGGGACAACAGGTGGACAACCGGTGGACAAGAGGTTGCGCCTGTGTGGCGGGGGAAGTTGTCCACAGCGGGCGCCCGGCGGCTGGATAGTTACGCACAGGAAACCCACCGCCCTCCGAGCGCCCTGACCAGGCAAAACACCGGTTCTCCACAGAATCCACAGGACCGAACATGACGTTGAATATCTCTTTAGAAGAGACAAAAACCAATCATCAGGGGGTGGATAACTTCGTTGCCTGGTTTGCCGGGGTGGGCGCACACGCCTCCGGCGGAACCCATAGGGTGCGAGAACACAGCAGACCAAGTCGACGCGGGAGGGCACCGCGATGAAGTTCCGAGTTGAGCGAGATGCTCTCGCCGACGCCGTGGCGTGGACCGCCAAGAGTCTGCCCAGCCGCCCGTCGGTGCCGGTGCTGGCCGGTGCGCTCCTGCGGGTGGCCGACGACCGGCTGCAGGTTTCCGGATTCGACTACGAGGTCTCCAGCCAGGTCACCGTCGATGTGCAGGCCGATGCCGACGGCGCGGCGCTGGTCTCCGGCAAGCTGCTGGCTGAGATCACCAAAGCCCTGCCGGCCAAGCCGGTCGACGTGGCCGCCGTCGGCTCCCACATCGAGATCACCTGCGGCAGCGCACGGTTCACGCTGCCCACCATGCCGGTCGAGGACTACCCGACGCTGCCGGAGATGCCGGCCATGGCCGGCACGGTGGATGCCGCGACGTTCGCGGCAGCGGTCGGCCAGGTCGCCATCGCGGCCGGTCGGGACGACACGCTGCCGATGCTGACCGGCGTGCGAGTCGAGCTCGAGGGCGGCAAGCTGACGCTGCTCGCGACCGACCGGTACCGCCTCGCGGTTCGGGAACTGGCGTGGCACCCGGATGCGCCGGATGTCAGCATGGCGGCGCTCGTCCCGGCCAGGACGCTGAACGACACCGCCAAGACGCTCGGCCCGCTCGGCGGATCCGTCACCGTCGCGCTGTCCCGGGGCGGCGCCGGCGAGGGCATGATCGGGTTTGCCGGCGGCTCCCGGCGTACCACTTCGCGGCTGCTGGACGGGGAGTTCCCCAAGGTGCGGGCGCTCCTGCCGGACACGCACAGCGCGCAGGCGCGGGTTCCGGTCGCGGCGCTGCAGGAGGTCGTCCGCCGGGTCGGCCTGGTCGCCGAGCGGACCACGCCGGTGCGCCTGTCATTCAGCGCGGACGGCCTGGTGGTGGAGGCGAGCGGCAGCGAGGACGCCCGCGCCAGCGAGGCCATGGACTGCCAGTACGACGGCGATGCGATGACGATCGCCTTCAACCACCAGTATCTGCTCGACGGGCTTGCCGCCCTCAGCGGGCCGACCGCGGTGCTGTCGTTCACCGATCCCAGGAAGCCCGCGGTCCTTTCACCGGCCGCTGAGGATGGCGAAATCATTCCGGGGTATTGGTACCTCATCATGCCGGTACGCATCGGCAGTTAGCCCCGGGAGGTTCACCAATGCAACTCGGTCTGATCGGCCTCGGCCGAATGGGTGCCAACATGCGGGAGCGGCTGCGGGCCGCCGGTCATGAGGTGATCGGGTACGACCACAACCCCGAGATCAGTGACGCCGTCAGCCTCGCCGACATGGTGCAGAAGCTGAACACGCCACGGGTCGTCTGGACCATGGTGCCGGCACACGTCACCCAGGCCACCATCGAGGAACTCAGCCGGCTGCTGAGCGCGGACGACATCGTGGTCGACGGCGGCAACTCCCGGTTCTCGGAGGATCCGGTCCGGGCGGCGCTGCTCAACGAGCACGGCATCGGCTACCTGGACTGCGGTGTCTCCGGCGGCATCTGGGGCCGCGAGAACGGCTACGCCCTGATGGTGGGCGGGAGCGCCGAGCACGTGGCCCGCTGCCAACCGATCTTCGACGCCCTGAAGCCGGCCGGCGAGTACGGGTTCGTGCACGCCGGCGGCGTCGGTGCCGGGCACTACGCCAAGATGGTGCACAACGGCATCGAGTACGGCCTGATGCACTCCTACGCGGAGGGCTACGAGCTTCTCGAGGCGTCCGAGTACGTCACCGACGTGCACGGGGTGGTGAAGTCGTGGCGCGAGGGCACCGTGATCAAGTCATGGCTGCTGGACCTGCTCGACAACGTCCTCAGCGACGACCCGGAGCTGGCCGGCATCCGGGGCTACGCCGACGACACCGGTGAAGGCCGTTGGACGGTGGACGAAGCGATCCGTCTCGCCGTGCCGCTGCACGTCATCGCGGCCTCGCTGTTCGCCCGGTTCGCGTCCCGCCAGGAGGACTCGCCCGCGATGAAGGCCGTGGCGGCGTTGCGCAACGAGTTCGGCGGGCACGCGGTCAAGAAGGGCTGATGTACGTCCGGGGACTCGAGCTGGTCGACTTCCGCAGTTATCCGCGCGTCATCGTGGAGTTCGAGCCGGGGCCGTGCGTGCTCGTGGGCCCCAACGGCAGCGGAAAGACGAACCTGATCGAGGCGCTCGGGTATGTGGCCTCGCTCTCGTCGCACCGCGTCGCCCTCGACGCGCCCCTGGTCCGGATGGGCGCGGCCCGGGCCGTGGTGCGCTGCGCGATCGTGAACGACGGCCGGGAGTTGCTGGTCGAGCTGTCCATCGAGCCGGGTCGGGCCAACCGGGCCCGGCTCGGCCGCGCGCCGGTCACCCGGGCCCGTGACGTGCTGGGCGCGCTGCGCATGGTGCTCTTCGCACCCGAGGACCTGGCGCTGGTGCGCGGGGACCCGGCGGAGCGGCGACGCTACCTCGACGATCTGCTGGTCGCCCGGCAGCCCCGTTTCGCCGGCGTGCGCGCCGACTACGACCGGGTCCTCAAGCAGCGCAACGCGCTGCTGCGCTCCGCCTACCTGGCCCGCCGCACCGGCGGCAACCGGGGTGGTGACCTGTCCACCCTGGAAGTGTGGGACGCGCACCTGGCGCGCAGCGGCGCGCAACTGCTGGCCGGTCGGCTGGACCTGATTGCCGCGATCACGCCGCATGTCGCGAAGGCGTACGACGTGGTGAGCGCCGGCCGCGGCAACGCCGTGCTCTCCTACGCCGCGTCGTGGAGCTCGGAGCCAGCGCCGGTCTCCACGCCCGCCGCGGAAACGTCGGCGCCGTCGGATGCGCCCAGTCTGGAGGCCGCGCTCGCCGGTGCGCTGGCCGAGGCACGTACCGCCGAGGTGGACCGCGGCGTGACCCTCGTCGGCCCACACCGCGACGATCTTGTACTGACCCTCGGTGACCTACCCGCCAAGGGGTACGCCAGCCACGGCGAGTCATGGTCGTACGCCTTGGCACTGCGATTGGCGGCGTACGATCTGTTGCGCGCCGACGGGATCGAGCCGGTACTGGTCCTCGATGACGTGTTCGCCGAACTCGACGTGGGCCGCCGGGACCGGCTGGCGGAGCTGGTCCGCAGCGCCAGTCAGGTCCTCGTCACGTGTGCCGTCGACGCCGACGTCCCACCGGCACTGCGGGGCGCCCGGTTCCAGGTGAGCGAAGGTGAGGTGCAGCGTGTCGGCTGAGTCCCCCGGCGACACGCAGGGCCGCCCCGCCGGCAGTGGCGCGTCCGGCACTGGCGCGTCCGGCACTGGCGGGTCCGGCACCGGCGCGCCGGCGCAGCCCACCGGGCCCGCTCTCGCGCGTGCCGCACTGGATGCGGCCCTCACCAAGCGGCGCGCTGCCGCCGCCAGGCCGTCGGTGCACCGCGACGACGAAACCGACGACGCTGATCCGCATCGGCGGCGCGGCCGGCGCGGGTACACCGGAGCCGGCCCGGATCCCCGCGATCCCCAACCCTTCGCCGCGGTCCTGGGACGGCTCGTCAAGGCCCGGGGGTGGCAGCGCCCGGCGGCCGAGGCGACGGTCTTCGGTGAATGGGCGCGTGTGGTCGGCGACGATGTCGCCGGACACTGCCGTCCCGTCAAGCTCGAGCACGGCGAACTCACGGTCGAGGCGGAGTCGACGGCATGGGCCACCCAGCTGCGCATGCTCGCCACGAAGCTCCTGGCCCGGATCGCGCGCGAAGTGGGTCCAAACGTCGTGACGAAGCTGCACATCCACGGCCCGGCCGCGCCGTCCTGGAACCGGGGCCCTCGTCGGGTACGCGGTCGGGGCCCGCGCGACACCTACGGCTGACCGCGCCGGATCGCCCAACCTACCGCCTACCGGCGTCGGTCGACACGCTTCGGGGGAGCGTGTCGACCCGTATATGGGTCGTATAGACCTGCTAGCGCCAGTGCGAGCAGGTCTATACGGGGTCTATCCGCAACGATGCGCCGGCCGGGTGCGGTTGGGATCGGTGGCCGGGGACCTCGGGAGCCCACGGCCGCGCGGGCACCTCGAGGCGGTCGTCGTGGCTCGCGCGGCTGATCCGGAACGGCCCGTCGTAGCCCTTGCGCGCGACACGCCGCACTCGCCCGCGCGACACGCCCGGGCCGCGCGCGGCCACTTGCCGACATGCGCCTGAAGCACCGAATTCGCGCCTCATTACGTGCCTCAGCCACATGTCACGAGGCGGGGAGGACGGGGGGGCGGGATGGACGGGGCGGGCGGGGCGGGCGGGGAGGGGGGCGGGTCAGAAGTCGGCGTAGACGGCGAAGCCCCGGTCGGCGCAGCGCCGGTAGAACCGGGCGAGCACGTCGAGCTCGGCCAGCGAGAAGTGCCAGTGCGGCGCTTCGCCGGACTCGTCACGCAGAGCGTCGAGACGTTGCTGGAGCCAGTTGAGTTGCTGGTCAGCGAGGCGGGTGTTGGCGAGGGCATGGCGCAGCACCGTACTGACGGTGTCGAAGGTGACCTCGGCGCCCAGGTCGAGGTGGCCGTCGACGAACCGCTCGAGGCCGCCGGCGATCCAGGCGCAGCCGTCCGGGTCGATCACCGGATCTTCCTCCTCGGCTGCGGCGTCGGTGGCGTACAGCACACCGTCCAGCCCGAGGAGCAGATCAATCAGCTCGGTGTACCCGCTCACCCGAACCGTGCCGGTCTTGGCGATATGATCAGCGAGCACGGCAGCCGGAGCGGCATGTGCCGGCACCTGCTCCGCCAAGTGGGCAAAGTCGACAAAATCCGCAGGTGCCACCGGATCGTAGAAGCGCCCGGTGCGCGGCCACTGCACGGCCACGTTGTCGAGCCCCATGACGCCTCACCGTCCTCCATCGATCACCCGCGGGCCGCGACCTTACGGCAAGCGACACCGTTCGCGCGACCCCCGAACGGCCATGGCCGCGGACGGCCGCATCTGGGCGGCGCGCGCCACAGACCCGCGCCCATGTGGGGGGAGTTGCGGAGGGCGCCGATCGCGCCGCTACGGCGACTACAGCGGAGCGGAGCGCAGAAAAGTCGTCCCGACCAAGTAGGATTGACGCGAGTACCAGCCGATCGAGAGACCCGCGCGCACAACCGCGTGGTGATCGGCCCGCTGAAGACGTCCAGGCGCCCGGGTGGGGCGCGGGGCATCGGCGTGCCGGCACCGCATTGACGTGCCGCTCGACCAACGCTCAGCAGGCCCGCCCGCGACGCCACGGCGCCGCGGCAGGCCCGACCGAGCGAGAAAGCGACCGAGGGTGGCAGCCCCGAAGCAGAAGCCAGGCGACTACAACGCATCGTCGATCACGGTGCTGGAGGGTCTGGAAGCGGTCCGCAAGCGGCCGGGCATGTACATCGGCTCGACCGGCGAGCGCGGCCTGCACCACCTCGTGCAGGAGGTCGTCGACAACTCGGTCGACGAGGCGCTGGCCGGCTACTGCGACTCGATCGAGGTCACCATCCTCGCCGACGGCGGCGTCCGCGTCACCGACAACGGTCGTGGCATCCCGGTCGACATGCACCCGGTGGAGAAGCGGCCCACGGTCGAGGTCGTGATGACCGTGCTGCACGCGGGCGGCAAGTTCGACGGCAAGGCCTACGCGGTCTCCGGTGGCCTGCACGGCGTGGGTATCTCGGTGGTCAACGCGCTCTCCACGCGGATAGAGCTGGAGATCCACAAGGACGGCAGCGTCTGGCGCCAGCAGTACCTGAACTCCAAGCCGGGCAAGCTGGAGAAGGGCGAGGCGACCCGCCGCACGGGGACCAGCGTCACGTTCTGGCCCGACGACAAGATCTTCGAGACGGTCACCTTCAACTTCGAGACCATCTACCGCCGGCTGCAGGAGATGGCCTTCCTCAACCGGGGCCTCACCATCGCGTTGGCGGACGAGCGCCCGGTGGAGGGCAAGGACCCCGCCGAGCAGAAGGTCACCTTCTGCTACAAGGGCGGCATCGCCGACTTCGTCCGGCACCTCAACCAGACCAAGAGCGCGATCCACAAGTCGGTGGTCGAGTTCGGTGCCGACGGCGATGGCATGTCGGTCGAGATCGCCATGCAGTGGAACGAGTCGTACGGCGAGAGCGTGTACACGTTCGCCAACACGATCAACACGCATGAGGGCGGCACCCACGAGGAAGGCTTCCGTTCCGCGCTGACCAGCGTCATCAACAAGTACGGCGCCGACAAGAAGTTCCTCAAGGGCGACGAGAAGCTCTCCGGCGAGGACATCCGGGAAGGCCTGGCCGCGATCATCTCCGCCAAGTTGGCCAATCCGCAGTTCGAGGGCCAGACGAAGACCAAGCTCGGCAATACCGATATGAAGGGCTTCGTGCAGAAGGTCTGCAACGAGTGGTTGGTGGACTGGCTGGACCGGAACCCGGCCGAGGCCAAGACCATCATCACCAAGGCGTCGCAGGCGGCCCGCGCGCGGATCGCCGCGCAGCAGGCCCGGAAGTTGGCCCGGCGCAAGTCCCTGCTCGAGTCCGGCTCGATGCCGGGCAAGCTGGCCGACTGCCAGTCCACCGACCCGCGGGTCAGTGAGGTCTTCATCGTCGAGGGCGACTCGGCCGGTGGCTCCGCGAAGCAGGGCCGGGATCCGCGGGTGCAGGCGATCCTGCCGATCCGGGGCAAGATCCTCAACGTGGAGAAGGCGCGCATCGACCGGGTGCTGAAGAACAACGAGGTCCAGGCGCTGATCACGGCGTTGGGCACCGGCATCCATGACGAGTTCGACCTCGAGAAGCTGCGGTACCACAAGGTCATCCTGATGGCCGACGCCGACGTCGATGGTCAGCACATCCAGACCCTGCTGCTCACCTTGCTGTTCCGGTTCATGCGCCCACTTGTCGAGCTTGGCCACGTGTACCTGGCAGCCCCACCGCTGTACAAGATCAAGTGGAACAAGAAGGGCGACGACGCGGAGTACGCCTACTCCGACCGTGAGCGGGACGGCCTCATTCTGGTCCGCCAGGAGAAGCGCGCGAACGCCAAGCCGGACGATATCCAGCGGTTCAAGGGCCTCGGTGAAATGAACTACCCGGAGTTGTGGGAGACCACCATGAACCCGGCGACCCGCACACTGCGCCGGGTCACGCTCGACGACGCGGCCACCGCCGACGAGTTGTTCAGCGTCCTGATGGGTGAGGACGTGGAAGCTCGGCGCTCATTTATCCAACGCAACGCCAAGGACGTGCGGTTCTTGGACATCTGAGCCCCGACATCTGATCGGCCGCACCAACCGTCGGGCACGACGTCGGTGCGGTCATGCGCGGATGTGTTGCAGGTATCCACAGCAGACCGGCCGCTGCCGGAGAACGAAAAGGGTTGACGGGTGACGGAGACGACAGGTCCGGTGGCGCAGGAGCCCGAAGACGGCGAACTCGGGGCGGACGGCACAGCCATCGGCATCCGTAGCCGGATCGAGCCGGTCGGCATCGACGTGGAGATGCAGCGGTCCTACCTGGACTACGCCATGAGCGTCATCGTCGGGCGCGCGCTCCCCGACGTCCGTGACGGCCTCAAGCCGGTCCACCGCAAGATTCTGTACGCCATGTTCGACAGCGGCTACCGCCCCGACCGCGGGTACGTGAAGTGTTCCCGCGTCGTCGGTGACGTGATGGGTCAGTTCCACCCGCACGGCGACTCCTCGATCTACGACGCGCTGGTCCGGATGGCGCAGCACTGGTCACTGCGGTACCCACTGGTCGACGGCAACGGCAACTTCGGCTCACCGGGTAACGATCCGGCGGCCGCCATGCGTTACTGCGTGACCGGCGACACCTTGGTGCGGACGGCGCACGGCACGATGCGCATCGACTCCATCGCCGACGCCGCACCGAACACCGACACCGACATCGACCTGAAGATCCACGACCGCAACGGGGACCTGGTCCGGGCGACGACCCTGTTCCACTCGGGTGAGCACCAGACCCTGCGACTGCGTACCAGCGAAGGCTATGAGCTCCGTGGCACCCGCAATCACCCGGTGCTCTGCCTCGTCGACCTGGCCGGGGTGCCAACTCTGCTCTGGAAGTTGCTGGAGGAGATTCGTCCGGGCGACCGGGTGGCGCTGCAGCGCGTGGTCCCGACCGAGGTCGGGTATCCGTCGCTGGAAGCCGTGGAGTCGGCCATCGTGGCGGGAGCCTTCGTCAGCGAGGGATGGGCATCGCCGTCGCGCGGCGGCTTCAACAACACCGACCGGGAGTACTTCAACCGCGTCGTCGCGGCGTACGATCTGGCGGTCGGTGGAGCACGGTATGTCTCCGAGCGCGTCATCGCCTCCGGCAGCACGCTGTTCGAGCTGGATATCCACGACATGACGGCGTTCCGCGGCAGCGTGCTCGGAGAACTCCTCGGAGCGCGCAGTGCCGCGAAGTTCGTTCCGGACTTCGTCTGGCAGAGCAGTCCGGCGGTGAAGCGGGCGTTCCTGCAGTCCCTCTTCGAGGGCGACGGCTCCTCCTCGCTACTTCCCCGCAACACCATCCAGATCTCGTACTCCACCCGAAGCGAGCGGCTGGCCGGCCAGGTACACCAGCTCCTGCTCGAGTTCGGGGTCATCGCCAGGCTGTGCCGGTACGACAATGGCGAGATCAAAATCGTGATCACCAATCGCCGGGATGCGCGGATGTTCGCCCAAACCGTCGGCTTCCTTGGGCGTAAGCAGACGAAGCTCGAGGCGGACCTCGCCAGGATCCCCCTGACCAGCACGGCGCTCAGCGATGATCACGTCCCGTTCGTGGCAGCGTTGATCCGACGTGAGGGCGCCGACCGCTGGACCGAGCGCGACTGGCTACGCCGGCACAACGTTGACCGGATTGAGCGTTGGGAACGTGACCGGGATGCGATCACCGCGCGGATCACCAACGCCGACATCCGGGATGTCGTCGAGCCATTGGTGGATGGGCGGTTCTATTACGCCAGCGTTGCTGAGGTCGTTGCGGCCGGGGCGCAGGCGGTGTACAGCCTCCGGGTAGACACCGAGGACCACGCCTTTATCACCAACGGTTTCGTCAGCCACAACACCGAGTGTCGTCTCGACCCGCTGGCCATGGAAATGCTGCGGGACATCGACGAGGACACCGTAGATTTCCAACCCAACTACGACGGCCGCGCCCGGGAACCAACCATCCTGCCGTCGCGCATCCCGAACCTGCTGGTCAACGGCAGTGCCGGCATCGCGGTCGGGATGGCGACCAACATCCCGCCGCACAACCTGCGCGAGGTCGGCGCCGCGGTGCAGTGGTGCCTGGACAACCCGGACGTGCCCGAGGCGGAGACGCTCGACCACCTGATCACGATCGTCAAGGGCCCGGACTTTCCGACCTACGGGCTCATCGTCGGCACCGGCGTGATCGAGGAGGCGTACCGGACCGGGCGCGGCTCGATCCGGATGCGCGCCGTCGTGGACGTGGAGGAGGACACGCGGGGGCGCACCATGCTGGTCGTCTCCGAACTGCCGTACCAGGTGAACCCGGACAACCTCGCCGAGCGCATCGCGGACCTGGTCCGCGAGGGCAAGCTCGCCGGCATCGCGGACATCCGCGAGGAGTCCTCGGGCCGTACCGGCATGCGGCTGGTCATCGTCCTCAAGCGCGACGCCGTCGCCAAGGTCGTCCTGAACAACCTGTACAAGCACACCCAGCTCCAGGAGACGTTCGGCGCCAACATGCTGGCGCTGGTCGACGGGGTGCCCCGCACGCTCAACCTGGCGCAGTTCCTGCGGCACTACGTCGCGCACCAGGTCGAGGTCATCATCCGGCGGACCAGGTACCGGCTGCGCAAGGCGGAGGAGCGCGCGCACATCCTGCGCGGGCTGGTCAAGGCGCTGGACGCCCTCGACGAGGTGATCTCGTTGATCCGGCGTTCGCCCACGGTGGACGAGGCCCGGACCGGCCTGATCCAGCTCCTCGAGATCGACGAGATCCAGGCCACCGCGATTCTCGACATGCAGCTGCGCCGCCTGGCCGCCCTGGAACGACAGAAGATCATCGACGAGCTGGCCCGGATCGAGATCGAAATCGCCGATCTGCTCGACATCCTGGCCAGGCCGGAGCGGCAGCGCAGGATCATCGGCGAGGAGCTCGCCGAGATCGTCGCCAAGTGGGGCGATGAGCGGCGGACCAAAATCATCCCGTTCGACGGTGAGGTCTCCATGGAGGATCTCATCGCACGGGAGGACGTAGTCGTTACAATCACCCGAACTGGATACGCAAAACGGACGAAGACTGACCTGTACCGGTCGCAGAAGCGCGGCGGCAAGGGCGTGTCGGGTGCCGCGCTGCGGCAGGACGACATCATCAACCACTTCTTCGTGTGCTCTACTCATGATTGGCTCTTGTTCTTCACGAACAAGGGTCGGGTGTACCGGGCCAAGGCATACGAACTACCGGAGGCTAGCCGGACCGCGCGTGGCCAACACGTGGCCAACCTGCTCGCGTTCCAACCGGGTGAGCAGATCGCGGAGGTGATTCAGATCTCCAATTACCAGGTGGCGCCATACCTCGTGCTCGCCACAAAGGCCGGGCTCGTGAAGAAGACCCGCCTCGAGGAGTTCGACTCGCCGCGCACCGGTGGCGTGATCGGCATCAACCTCCGCGAGGACGACGAGCTCGTCGGCGCCGCGCTGATCGGCCCGAGCGACGATCTGCTGTTGGTGAGCCGGCGCGCGCAGGCGATCCGGTTCAGTGCCAATGACGAGGCCCTGCGCCCCATGGGCCGAGCGACCTCGGGCGTCATCGGCATGCGGTTCATCAGCGACGATGCCCTGCTGTCCATGGAGGTCGTCCGCGACGGTATGGACGTGCTTGTCGCCACCGACGGCGGGTATGCCAAGCGAACCCCGATCGACGAGTATCCGGTGCAGGGGCGCGGCGGCAAGGGTGTGCTCACGGCAAAGATCACTTCGCGGCGGGGTGGTCTGGTTGGCGCCGTCGTGATCAGCCCGGACGACGAATTGTTCGCGATCACCTCGAACGGTGGTGTCATCCGAACTCCGGTGAAGCCTGTACGGCGCACCCGGGATCGGAACACAATGGGGGTCAAGCTCATGGACCTTCCGGAGGGTGTCACCATCGTCGCCATCGCCCGTAACGCCGACGAGCCGGACGAACAGGAATAGCGGATGACCGAGACACAGGCGAAGGCGGGCACCGCCTCGACCGACAACGCGGATGCGCCGGCCGGGCAGGGGTCTGGAGACGCCACGGCCGCCAGGTCGGGCTCGCCGGAGCCGAGCGGCTCGGCAGAGACGAAGAAGGTTGCCGCGGATCCGGAGCCCGCGAAGCCCGCGGGCGCTCCGGCCAGCAGCAGCTCCCCCGGTGCGCCCGCTGCATCGGGCGGCGGGTCGTCCAGTGGTGCGTCCGCGTCCAGTGGTGCGTCGGCAGCTGGCCGCGCGTCGTCGGCAGCGAGCGCGCCGGGTCGGGCGAAGGACCAGGACGCCGGCGGGACCGGCAGGTCGGTCGGTCGGGCCAGTGTCACGCCGGATTCCACCGGCAACCTTCCCAGGTACACGCGTGCCTCCGGGATGCAGCCACCGCCGGACTCGCCAACCGCCGTGCCGGCGCAGTCGGCTGCATCCGGTCCGGGTGGCGGTGCCGGAGTGTCCGTCGGCAAGGCCAGGGTCGGAACTCCAGCGGGCAGCCCGGCAAGCGCTCCGCCCACGCCGGGCGGACGTCGGCCGGGCGGGATCGCCCCGCCGAGCCCTGCGCCGACGGGCGCGGTACCCCTGGGCGGATTGTCGGTCACCGGAGGGCCCCTGGGCGGCCCCGCGGTGGCACGGGCCAGCGTCCGGACGGGTGAAGCGACCGAGACCCGGCCGACCACCCTGCCGGCCGACCACACCCGGCCGGTTGCCGTGCCGCCCGGCTCCACCAGGGTCACCGAAGCGGTCCGCAGCGCCCGGGCGACGGTCGCCGCCGCCGCCGGCCGTGGTCCGCGCCGGGCCCGACTGCACGTCAAGCGCATCGACCCGTGGTCGGTGATGAAGTTCTCGTTCGCTGTGTCGTTCGTGCTCTTCGTCGTCGTCATCGTGGCCACCGCCGTGCTCTACCTCGGCTTGGACGCCATGAAGGTGTTCGACACCGTGAACAAGGCACTTGTCGACATGGTCGGCGCAACCGGCGGGACTGCCAGCGGATTCAAGATCACGGCTAAGGGCGTGATCGGCAGCGCGGCCCTGATCGGCCTGGTCAATGTCGTGCTCTTCACCGCCCTGGCGACCCTGGGTGCGTTCATCTACAACGTGTGCGCGGACCTGGTGGGAGGCATTGAGCTCACGCTCGCCGAACGCGAGTAGCCGCAGCACGGGAGCGGACCGCGCGATACCGGTTTGGGACGGGTGACCCCGGTACGGTAACCTTCTGGTCGCGTGACGGGGCTATAGCTCAGTCGGTTAGAGCGCAGAGCTGATAACTCTGAGGTCGCTGGTTCGATTCCAGCTAGCCCCACACCTGTTCACCCGGTCGGCCGCGAGGGAGTCTGCATGTTGAAGAAGCTGTTCCTCCTCGTCGGTGTGGTCGGGGCGGCAGCGTTCGTCGCGAAGCGTGTCAAGACGGCGAACGAGGAGCGCGCGTTGTGGCACGAGGCCACCACTGCTCCTGACCTTCGGTAGCTGGCCGGTCCGCCGGGCGGGTGCCAGACTGACGTAGTACGCCGGGGGCCATAGCTCAACTGGCAGAGCACTGCCTTTGCAAGGCAGGGGTTCGGGGTTCGAGTCCCCGTGGCTCCACATCGACGGTGATCGCTTGCTTGGCGACGACGTCCGGGTGCGGGTGCTGTGCAGTAGCCCCGCCGCCCCACGCCCTGATGGCCGGGGGTTTCCCGCGCTCGTGTCAGAGCGGAGATGCGGCTGGGTCAGGCCGCCGGTACGCGACGAGTCATCGAAGACGGCGCAGGCAATCGCCGCGCCTACGACCCTCGCACGCCGACTAGGGTAAGAGTCGTGGATGTCAAGCCGTGGCACATCGTGGTGCTGCTCATTGTCGTCGCCATCGCTGCGTACGCAGCCTGGCTCCGCCGAGCCTTTCATCAAGGCCGTCGCCGGTAGACAGTCCGTAGGTCGGGCCGACCCATCCGGTGGCGCGGCCCGGACCTGCACCGACAAGCTCGCGGTGCAATCCCGGACCGCGTTCACCCTCGCCGCCACCCTGCGCTGAAATCATCCGAACGTCAGTAGGCGGTTCCTCACTGTGCGCGAGATGCCGCCTACCCCCGTGACGCTCGAATCGCCTTGTCGTAGGTGAGCAGGTCGCCCATCGCGTCCTGGCTCTCAGTTCCACGTCCCGATTCCCCCGTACGTTCACGTAACCGGGCGAGGACGACCCTGTCTCCCCTGCAACAACATCCAGAGTGGCCGGTCGACCTTGAACGAAGCGTGGGTGACTCTCGATGACTCTTGTGCCGACCTTGAATTCGCTGGTCCGGCGCGACGCGACACGCGGCTGGGAAGATCGCATGGGAGCCGACCACGCGCCCGGCACTTCGGCTTCGAGGTGAGCGGATCGCCATGAGCGACGCAGCGCGGGAACGCGGTCATTGTCGGTGGATGCCGCGTCCGGTGACCGGGCTGCGCGAGGTTCTGGCGCGACCTGGACTGCACCGACAAGCGCGCGATGTGATCCCAGGCCGCGCTCACCCTCGCCGCGACGCTGCTATGAGCTCATCCGAGCGTCAGTAGGCGGTCTCTCACGATGCGTGAGATGCCGCCTACCCCCGTGACACCCGAATCGCCTTTGCGCAGGTGAGCAGGTCTTCCATGAGAGGACGACCCGGTATCCCTGCAACGCCATCCAGAGTCGTCGTTCCACCTTGAACGAAGCGTGGGAGACTCGCGGTGACTCTTGTGGGTATCTTGAATTCGCTGGTCCGACGCGACAGGCGGGTGGGAACATCCGATGCGAGAGGTGCGGGGGTTGGATGGCGGCGGAGTTCGGGGTGCTCGGCGCGGTGGAGGCTCGGATCAACGGCCTGCCGGTCGAGCTGGGTCATGCCCGGCAGCGAAGCGTGCTGGGGGTGCTGCTGGTTGAGGCCGGCCGTCCGGTTCCGGTCGACCGGCTGGTCGATCGGGTCTGGGGCGAGGACGTCCCCCAGCGCGTCGAAAGCGCCCTCTACAGCTACCTGTCCCGGCTGCGGCGCGCCATGGCGGACGCCGCCGGGGTGGGGATCGAGCGCCAACCGGGCGGTTACCTGCTGACTGTCGACCCGCAGGCGGTGGATCTCCACCGGTTCCGCCGCCTGGTCACACTGGCCCGGACGTCAGAGTCGGACCAGTCGGCCGCTGACCTGTTCGCGCAAGCCCTCAGCCTGTGGCGCGGCGAGCCGTTGGCCGGCCTGGACACGCCGTGGATGACGTCGATGCGGCAACTGCTGCTCGGTGAGCGGTTCGCCGCTGAACTGGACCGCAACGACGTGCTGCTCCGGTTGGGTCGGCACGGCGAGATGCTGCCCGCCCTGGCCGCCGCCGTTGCCGAGCATCCGTTGGACGAACGCCTGGCTGAGCAGTCGATGCTCGCGCTCTACCGGTGTGGTCGTCAGGCCGACGCCGACGAGCAGTACCGGCGGATTCGCCGCAGCCTCTCCGACGAACTCGGCAGCGATCCCGGTGCCGCGCTGCGCCGACTGCACGAACGGATCCTCGCTGCGGACCCCACTTTGGCTGCGCCAGTGGGAGATGTCCCACCGCCCGAGCCTCAGCTCGCCGCTCCCGCCCAGGTGCCGGCGCAACTGCCCGGTGACGTGCGCGCGTTCACCGGGCGTACCGGCGAACTGGCCGCCCTGGACCGACTGCTGCCAGATGCCGTCACCTCGGATCCGTCGCTGCCCACGGCCACGGCGGTGACCATCGCGGTCCTCTCCGGTACGGCCGGCGTCGGCAAGTCCGCCCTGGCCGTACGGTGGGCGCACCGCGTCCGGAAGGCGTTCCCCGACGGTCAGCTGTACGTGAACCTGCGCGGCTACGACGCCGAACAGCCGGTGGCGACCGCCGACGCGCTGGCCTGGTTCCTGACCGCGCTGGGCGTGCGTGGGCCGGAAATCCCGCTGGAGCTCGACGAGCGGGCCGCCCGGTACCGGTCCGAGTTGGCCGGTCGCCGGATGCTCGTGTTGCTGGACAACGCGTCCTCGGTCGAACAACTCCGGCCGCTGCTGCCCGGTACCGGATCGTCCCTGGTGCTCATCACCAGCCGGGACTCGCTGCCCGGCATGGTGGCGGTGCACGGCGCGGAACGGCTCAACCTCGACCTGCTGCCCCTACCGGACGCGGTCGGGCTGCTGCGCCGGCTGATCGGCGCCCGAGTGGATGCCGAGCCGGCCGCCGCGGCGGATCTCGCCGCCGCATGCGCCCGGCTGCCGCTGGCCCTGCGGATCGCCGCCGAGCTGGCCGCGGCGCGCACCGACGTCTCGCTGGCCGAACAGGTGGCCGAACTGGCCGACCACCAGCAGCGGCTCGATCTTCTCGACGCGGGCGGCGATCCGCGCGCCGAGGTCCGCGCGGTCTTCTCCTGGTCGTACCAGAACCTGCCGGCCGACGCGGCCCGCATGTTCCGGTTGCTCGGCGTCCACCCGGGCGTCAGCATGCACGTCGACGCCGCAGCGGCCCTCACCGGCACCCGCACCGCCGAGGCTCGACGGCTGCTCGGGCTGCTGGCCCGGGCCAGCCTGATCCACGCCAGCGGGGGCAGTCGGTACGGCATGCATGACCTGCTGCGGGCCTACGCCGCCGAACTCGCGACCGTGCACGACCCGGCGCCGGACCGGGTAGCGGCGTTGACCCAGCTTTTCGACCACTACCTGGCGCGGTCCGTCGCCGCGATGAACGCGCTGTACCCGACGGCGATTCCGGCGGTCGGCGACCCGGACGCGGCCCGGAACTGGATCCAGGCGGAGTGGCCCAACCTGGCCGCCGCCTGCACGTACGGCGCCGCGCACGGGTGGCAACGGCACGCCATCACCCTCGCCGAAACCCTGTTCCGCTACCTCGACGCGGGCGGGCCGGTCGCCGAGGCGGTGACCGTCACCGCCTCGGCCGCCGCAGCGGCACGGGCGGTCGGCGACCGGGACGCGCAGGCCCGGGCCCTGAGCAACCTGGGCCGGCTGCACCGGCGGCTGGGCCAGCTTGACCGGGCGGCCCAGACCTACCGGCAGGCGCTGGCCCTCTACACCGACCTTGGCGATCGCGTCGCCGAAGCGGGGGCGCTGCGCAACCTGGGCAGCGTGCACTGGCGGCAGGGTCACTACCGGCAGGCCGCCGACCACTATAAGCAGGCCTGGACGCTGTACCGGGAGTTGGGCGACGAGGTCGGTCAGGCCGACGCACTGGTCGGGCTCGGGCTGGTCGAGGAGCGGCTGGGTCATGAGGTGCAGGCGGTGGAACGACTGGAGCCGGCGCTGGATCTCTTCGCACGGCTCGGTGACCGGTTCAGCGAGGCGTACGTCCGGTCCCTGGTGGCCCGGCTGCGGCACCAACCGGATCAACTCGAACTGAGCGCCGTGCATCTGGAGGAGAGTCTCGCCGTGGTGCGGCAGGCGGGGGATCGCACCCGGGAGGCGTACGCGCTGACCGACCTCGCGGCGGTCCACGCCAGCTGCGGCCGGTTTACCGAAGCGGCTGGTCACCTGCGTCAGGCGCTGGTGCTGCACCGGCGGATCGGGGACCGCGCCAGCGAGGCCGAAGCGCTCAACGACCTCGGTCAGGCCCTGCGTGCCGGGGGGAACGCCACGGAGGCGCGGGTCCAGCATGGGGAGGCCCTGGCGCTGGCCCGCGAGATCGGCGACCGGTACGAGCAGGCACGCGCCCACGATGGCATCGCTGCCACGTACCAGGTCACCGGCGACCTCGACCGCGCGCGACCGCACCGGGAGCAGGCCCGGCGCCTCTTCACCGAACTCGCGGTGCCGGCAACGGAGACCGTCGGAGCCGTGGCCGGCACCGGGCGGTAGTCAGGCCCGCCGGATGCCGTCCACCCACAGCACCGTGACCGGGCTTCGACGGGCCCTGGCATACCGGACGATGTCCGCGGTGCCGCCCAGGCCTCGGGCCGGCCGGCCGTCCCAGATGGCGAAGAGGTGGTCGCAGCGCTCGACCAGGACCTGGCCGGCGGCGAGGAACGCCTCCTGGCTCGGGTTGGGATAGGGCAGCGTGATCACCGTACCGGCTGCACGCCGAAGGTCCTCGAACCGCGCCCGGGCATCGTCGGTGGCCAGCGAGCTGGCGTAGTTCTCGCACGGAAGGATCACCTCCAGCACGCCGCCGGCAGCCAGGACGTGGCCGGCGAACAGCTGATCGGCGCCCTCCGCGAGGCTCGACACCCCGTACAGCTGACCCCCGCCGGGCAGCACCCGGCTCCAATGCTCCAACGCGCAGTCGACGATCCTCCGCGGGAGGATCTGATGACCGGTGACACCGAACCGCACTGCGACCCCCGTACGAAGGCGTTTCGACCTCCTCAAACACCATGACGATACGGATGAAGGCCTGGTTGGGCTAGGTGGTGTGGCCTGCGCTCTTCTGCTGGACGGTGGGAGGGTGGAGAATCGGTCGGCGCCGGCGTATCGACTGCGGGGGATTTGTCATGGGTTTCGATGGGTTTATCTCGTACAGCCATGCTGCTGATGGTCGGTTGGCGCCGGCGGTGCAGCGGGGTCTGCATCGGTTGGCGAAGCCGTGGCAT
>DATHBD010000038.1:0-2585 GCA_035296325.1 Micromonosporaceae bacterium
CACGGCCACCGCCTTGATCTTCGTATCCTGCCAGGGATCCAAAGATCATCAGACGGTGGCCGTCCCACGTCACGCCGACACGCCGAATCCACAAAGGATCGACGCGAGACGACCATCACCAGCCGACGTTAAAGAACAAGCTTACTGGCAGCAGGTGCGGCTTTCCCACAGCGCCTTGCCGTCGGAGTCGCGGTAGAGCACCAGATTGCCGTCGTTCTGCAGGACCAGCGTTCCCGGCCGGTCCAAGCCCTGATATGTACTCGAGTTCCAAACCGACACGTTGTTGCGGTTCATCAGCTGGAGCGCGCCATCGGATTGGTTCACCAACCGGGAGCCGCGCAGGTCCGAAATATGCCAGAGCACCTCCTGGCCGGTGGTGGCGGTGGCCGCGCGGTACAGCACCAGGTTGCCGTCCTGCTGCATCCACAGCCAGAAGCGGCCGTCCGGCGAACGCAGCGCCGAATCCTCGGTCAGTACCTGGTTGCGGAGCAGGCGGTCCTGCCAGTGCCCCTGCAGCGCCGCGCTCAGATCCTCGAACAGCGGCGACTTGGGCCGCGGCGGAACCCCGGGCTCGTTCGTTTCGACGCCGACGAAGCAGCCGCTCGACACGGGTATGGCGCAGCCCTCTTCCCGGGCCGGTTCCTGGTACGTATACAGGAACAGCGGACCCGTGTAGTCGACCGATCGCCAGGTGTAGACACCGTCAACGGCCAGATTCCGCATGTCCTCCAGCGAATGCGGGCGGGGCCCGTCTTCAGCCGTCGCCTTGCCCCACTCGGTGCCCCAGATCTTCTTCTCACCGTCGCCGTTCTTGACCATCACGTCACGGACGGCGGCGAGTTCGCCGCACCACTCGCCGTTGGACATCTGGTGCAGGGGACCGAACGGGTTCTCCCACGTCTTGCCGCACCGGGCGGCAGTGGGCCCCTCAATCGGGTAGTACGGGTGATGCGTGACCGCGTCGAAGTAGGCCCGCGCCCCCGCGTCGTAACCTGCCTGCAGCCAGGATGACGCGCTGCTCTCCTTCCCGGTGGGCTGGCCGTTGGCAGAACCGCCGGCAAGCACGACGCATTGCGGGCAGCGCGCGTCGATCACCGGGTGGGCCAGCTTCACCAGCTCCCAGTACCGCTTCTTGCGCTCACCGACCTTCTCTGCGTCGGTGCCTGGCCAGTCAAAGTCGCCGAACTCCTTCTGGTTGGGTTCGTTCCAGATCTCGTAGGCCTGCACTTTGTCGCCGAAGTGCGTGACGGCGGCCGACACGATGTCGACCCAATCCCGGTCGTGCTCGCGGGTCGGGAAGAATCCGCCCGTGTGCCCGCCGTTCGCCCACGACGGCGAGTAGTCCAGGATGAGCAGCACCCGGATGCCCAGCTTGTGCGCCGCGTTGACGGTCTTGTCGATGCCGCGCCAGTCGAGCCGGTCGGTGCAGGGACCTTCGCAGCTGGTCTGTTCCAGCCAGTACCAGTCGAGGTCGACGCGGATGGTCGGCTTCTTGTCGCCGACGTACTCGTCCTCGCGCTGCAGGCGCGGCGCCGGATCCACCTTCTGGTAGATCGACTCCGCGAAGCCGACGTCCTCGTTTGTCCAGGTGAACGACTGCGGCGGCGGAACCTCCTGCGCCAGGGCGGGCGGCGTAAGCGCCTCGGCGGCGACGAGCGCTGCCGCCAGGATGCCAGCACGCCAGCGCGTACTTCGTTGCATGTGAATCTCCCCGTGGTCGGGCCCGACGATATGCCGGACACCGGGACAGCCTACTGGTCCGCGCGACCGCGCCGGGGTAGATGGTCGCCAATACGTCCGGCGGACGATGGCGCTGCATCGGGGGTCATTGCCACGTGGACAAAGTTTGATCATGGTGTGAGCTGGTCGTTTGTGGCTGGCCGGCGTGGTGGGGTGACAGGGCCTGCGGCGGGTGGCCTGCTTGCCGGTCGTGGCTACTGGGGTGACTCCGGATCAGGTGCCGCTGGGTGTGTTGGTGATGGCGGTGCCGCGGGATGCGGTGGATCGGTGCGCCGCCGTTTGCGGCGCACCGTGAAGGCACTGACGCCGTCCGCGTCGCGGCTCAACTCGGCGGCCTTGAGCCGCCGGCTATTGATCTGTCGCCCACTATGTCGCCAACGCCCGCTGACCCGCTCGACGGCCTGCGGTCAATGCTGCCGTGCGGCCTGCGGGATCCATACCGGCAGTTCCATGACTGCCCGGAGTCTGGCACGCCGGAAGCCGTGAACGAAAGCCGTTGACCGTGTCCGATGAGTTCCTCGGCACCTGGGGAGAAATCTGGGAGAAGATCTTGCCGGTACGCCGCGTTGTTGCCACCGCACACCTTCCCGTACCAACGGCCTGACCTGCGCTTGCGCGCGCCTTTGCAGGTCAGCGCATCGGCCGGACGGTCCTGGGGGTCAAGGGGTCATGGGTTCGAATCCCGCCGTCCCGACAACGTTTATCTAGTGTCCCGCGCCTGAAATTCGTTTTCTAAATGGTAGTGTGGCTTCATGTCTGGACGTGGTCGGCCGAAGGCAGCCCTGATTCTGACCGATGAGGAACGGGCCACGCTGACGCGTTGGTCGCAACGCGCGAAGAGCGCG
>DATHBD010000039.1:0-39051 GCA_035296325.1 Micromonosporaceae bacterium
TGTTGAAAACTTCACCCGGCAACAAACAATCTTGTCACCAAAGGAATCCAACCAACCCCCAGAAAAGAAGGCCGGCCAGGGTAAAAAATCTACTTTGGCACTGGCTATAACAAGCACCCTGTTGAGTTCTCAAACAACACCCGCACACCGCGACGGTCGCTGGAATCCTCCAGCTCTCGTCTCCGGGGCAACTCCTCCAGATTACGGATCCGACCTCCCGGTGTCAAGTACCAATTTCTTGGTCCCTGAGTCGCCGTCTGGCCGCATCCCGAGGACACCGTCTCCGGTGTCGTAAGCGGGGGATCTCGCAGACCGGCCTTCGCGCCCGGCTCCTGCAAGCTTTGTTCACTGTAGCTGATCGGTCAGGTGAGCGCAAATCCGGCACCGCCGTGCTCAATCCCTTCCGGCCCCAGGATGGCATCGCCCCCCTGGAACGCCCCGGCCGCCGGCCCGAAGGCCGCCCGCGCGAGGCAGTTGAGAACGTACGTGGCCGATCCCGGCGCAGTCAAATCGCGTAGGTTGATGGAGTCACCCGGGAGGAGAGGCATGAACCCGTCGACCGACGTCTCGGCCGAGGCGGTGCTGGACCTGCTCGCGCCGTTCTGGCAGGGCCTCATCGGCGCTTTCCTCGTCCTCACCATCGCAGTGGCGGTGGTCCGACTCGCGCAGCGCGGGCCTTCCCGGATGACCACCGCACTGCTCGTGACCGGTGGGGCGATCGTCGCGATCACCGTCGTCGGCGTGCTGTTCGGCGCCTGACGGGCCCGCAGCGTCAACCCCCGATGGGCAGCCGACGATTGGCCAGGCTGGGCAGCTCGGCCCGGATGGTGGCCAGTCGGGTGAAGTCGAGGTCTGTGATGGTGACGCCCACCGAGTCCGGCGCCTGCGCCAGGATGGTGCCCCAGGGGTCGATCACCATGCTCCGGCCGAAGCACGTGCGCCCGGGCTCGTGGTCGCCGATCTGAGCGGCGGCCAGGACGAAACACTGGTTCTCGATGGCGCGGGCCCGCAGCAGGGGCTCCCAGTGATCGCGGCCGGTGTGCAGCATGAACGCCGCCGGCACGGCGAGGACGTTCGCACCGGCGACCGCCAACCGGCGGTACAACTCCGGAAATCGCAGGTCGTAGCAGATGGACAGACCGACCCGTGCCTCGTCGACGGCCACCACTTCGGTCCGGGTCCCCGGCGCGACGGTTCCCGACTCGCGGTAGGAGACCCGGCCGGGAATCTCGACGTCGTACAGGTGGATCTTCCGATAGGTGCCGGCGAGGGCGCCGTCCCGGTCGAAGACGAGCGAGGTGTTGTAGGTGTGCTCCGGGTCCGGCCCGACCTCGTGGAACGAGCCGGCGTGCACCCACATCCCCAGTTCCCGGGCGGCGTCGGCGAAGTACGCCGCGAAGCTGCCGTCGGTTGGCTCGGGCTTCGGTGCCGTGGAGGCGGGACCAAGGTAGTCGACGTACTCCGGCAGGACCGCCAGATCGGCTCCTGCCGTCGCGGCGCGCTCGAGCAGGGTCCGGGCCACCCGGAGGTTGTCGGCGACGTCCTCACGGGCGTTGAGCTGACACAGTGCCACCCTCATGGCGGACGCGCTCCCTACCGGGTCAGGCCGACTTCTCCTCGCGATCGCGACGCCGACCGGCACGGTGCACGGCCGCGATGTCGCGGGGCACGATGGTCGGGTTCACGTTGTGCAGGACGACCTCGCGGGTGATGAGCACCCGGGCGATGTTCGGGTTGCTCGGCACCTCGTACATCACCGAGAGCAGCACCTCTTCCAGGATCGCCCGCAGACCCCGCGCGCCGGTGCCCCGGAGGATGGCCTGGTCGGCGATGGCCTCCATGGCCTCCGCGTCGAACTCGAGCTCCACACCATCCAGCTCGAAGAGGCGCTGGTACTGCCGGACCAGCGCGTTGCGCGGCTCGGTCAGGATCCGCACCAGCGCTTCCCGGTCGAGGCTGCGCACCGTGGTGATCACTGGCAGTCGGCCGACGAACTCCGGAATCAGCCCGAACTTCAGCATGTCCTCCGGCATCACGTCGGCGAACTCATCATCCACCGTCCGGTCGGTGATCGACCGGAGGTTGCTGCCGAAGCCCACGCCGCTCTTCCCGACCCTGGCCTGGATGATCCGGTCCAGTCCTGCGAACGCCCCACCGCAGATGAACAGCACATTCGTGGTGTCGATCTGGATGAACTCCTGGTGAGGGTGCTTGCGCCCGCCCTGGGGCGGCACATTCGCGACCGTACCCTCAATGATCTTGAGAAGGGCCTGCTGGACGCCCTCGCCGGACACGTCGCGGGTGATCGACGGGTTCTCCGACTTCCGCGCGATCTTGTCGACCTCGTCGATGTAGACGATTCCGGTCTCGGCACGCCGCACGTCGTAATCGGCGGCCTGGATCAGCTTGAGGAGGATGTTCTCGACGTCCTCACCCACGTAGCCAGCCTCAGTCAGGGCCGTGGCGTCGGCGATGGCGAAGGGCACGTTGAGCATCCGTGCCAGCGTCTGCGCCAGGTGGGTCTTTCCGCACCCGGTGGGCCCGATCAGCATGATGTTGGACTTGGCCAGCTCCACGGTGTCGGCGTTGGATCCGCCGCCGGTGTCGGCCTGGATGCGCTTGTAGTGGTTGTAGACCGCGACCGCGAGCGCCTTCTTGGCCTGATCCTGGCCCACGACGTACTGGTCGAGGAAGCCGCAGATCTCCATGGGCTTGGGCAGCTCGTCGAACTTGACCTCGCCGGATTCGGCGAGCTCCTCCTCGATGATTTCGTTGCAGAGGTCAATGCACTCGTCACAGATGTACACACCGGGGCCGGCGATGAGCTTCTTCACCTGCTTCTGCGATTTGCCGCAGAACGAGCACTTGAGGAGGTCGCCACCGTCACCGATCCGTGCCACCTAGGAACTCCCTGCCTCACGGCCGGGCTTTCGCCCGAACCAGGTGCCGACTCTTGTGCAATGCCGAAAGCTGTCGGCCGGCCCGCGGCCGACTTCTCGGCCTCTCGTCGCCGGCCCCGAGGCCGCCGCCCTTGACGTTACCCGCTGGCGGGACATTCTCCGACCCCCGCGGGGGGTGTCTTGCCGCCATGACGCACATCGGCCCGTCCAACGGGAGAGTTAGACGAGCCGACGTGCGATTTGTCCGATCAGTTTGCCGCTGCGCGGACCAGCCCGGTCTTCTTACGGCTGGCGAGCACCTGGTCGACGATGCCGTACTCCTTGGCCTCGTCGGCCGTCAGGATCTTGTCCCGATCGATGTCCTTGCGGACCTTGTCGAGCGGTTGCGTGGAGTGCCGGGAGATCATTTCCTCCAGCTGCGTGCGCATCCGGAGGATCTCCCGCGCCTGGATCTCGATGTCCGAGCTCTGACCGTAGCCACCCTCGGTCGCCGGCTGGTGGATGATGATCCGCGAGTGCGGCAGCGCCATCCGCTTACCGGTGGTGCCAGCGGCCAGCAACACCGCGGCGGCGCTGGCCGCCTGCCCGAGGCAGACAGTCTGGATGTCCGGCCGGACATACTGCATGGTGTCGTAGATGGCCGTCATGGCCGTGAACGACCCGCCGGGGGAGTTGATGTACATGACGATGTCACGGTCCGGGTCGGTGCCCTCGAGCGTCAGCAGCTGTGCCATCACGTCGTTGGCGGACGCGTCGTCCACCTGCACCCCGAGAAAGATGATCCGGTCCTCGAAGAGCTTGTTGTAGGGGTTTGACTCCTTCACGCCATATGACGTGCGCTCGACGAAGGAGGGTAGGACGTAGCGGTTGTGCACCTCGCGCAGCGCCGGAGGCAGGCTCAGGTCGGTCATCAGTGTTCTCCTCAGCTGCGGGTCCCGGCGCCCTCCGGAGCCTGCACGGCTCCGGTGATCACCTTGTCGATGAAGCCGTAGTCCTTCGCCTCTTCGGCGGTGAACCAACGGTCGCGGTCGGAATCGGCCTCGATCTGCTCCGCCGACTGACCGGTGTGGAACGAAACCCGCTCCTGGAACATCCGCTTGGTGTAGAGCATCTGCTCGGCCTGGATGGCGATGTCGGCGGCGGTGCCGCCGATGCCACCGGACGGCTGGTGCATCATGATCCGCGCGTGCGGCAGGGCGAACCGCTTGCCCTTCGTGCCGGCGCACAGCAACAGCTGCCCCATCGAGGCGGCCATGCCCATCGCGACAGTCGCCACGTCGTTGTCGACGAACTGCATGATGTCGTAGATCGCCATGCCGGAGTAGACCGAGCCACCGGGTGAGTTGATGTAGAGCCAGATGTCACGCTCGTCGTCCTCAGCGGCGAGGAGCAGCAGCTGGGCGCAGATCCGGTTGGCGACCTGATCGTTGACCTCGCTGCCAAGGAAGATGATGCGTTCCTTGATCAACCGGTTGAAGACATTGTCGTCGAGTGTCAGGCCGGACGGGTCAGAGCCACGCGCGTCGGCGAGCCGGCCGACTGGCGTCCCTGGAATGTGCAGGTCGGTCATGGCAGTCCTTCGCAAGAGTCCTGGATAGGCCGACCCTAGCCGCTGGGTCGGACACGAACGCCCAATCAGGCCCACTGTTCGCTCTCAGCGCACCCTCGGCGGGGCCGCCTGCGCCTCAGTGGTCGTGATCGTGATCGTGGTCATGACCCTCGTGGGAGCCCCCCGCGCCAGCGCCCGGCGCGTCGTCGGCGGCGCCACGGAGGTCATCCAGGGACAGCCGGATGCCGTTGCTGTCGTTGATCTTCACGTGCTCCAGGACCATGGCCAGGGCCTTGCCACGCCGGACGTCGCCGAAGACCGCGCCGGCCATGCCCGAGCGCACCAACGAGTCGTAATACTGCTGCGGCTCCTGCCGGGCGCGCTGGGCGCGGTGCACGATCTCGTGGCCGAACTCGTCGTCGGAGACGGTGATGTTGTGCGCGTCCGCCAGGGTGTCCAGCAAGAGCTGGATCTTCACCCCCTGGGTGGCGGCCTCGGTCAGCTCCGAGTCCATCTCTTCCTCGGTGCGACCTTCGCTCGCCAGGTACTCATCGAGCGTGGCGCCCATGCTCTCCAGCTGCTCGGCCATCGCCGCCTTGCGCTGCTCGACCTCCTCCCGCACCACGCCCTCCGGGGCGGGCACGTCCGCGGCGGCGACGAGCGCCTCGAGCGCCTTGTCCCGTGCCGCGTACAGCTGCTCACTGCGCTTGGTCTTCTCGAGCCGGCCTCGGACATCGGCCCGCAGTTCGTCGAGCGTGTCGAATTCACTGGCCAGCTGAGCGAACGCGTCGTCGAGCGGCGGCAGCTGCTTGTCCTTGACGGCGCGGACGGTGACCGCCACCTCTGCGTCCCGGCCGGCGAAGTCGCCGCCCACCAGCTGCGTGGTGAACGTGGTGGACTCCCCCGCCGACATGCCCACAAGCACCTCATCGAGGCCCGGCACCAGTTGACCGCTGCCGACCTCGTGCGACACGTTCGTGGCCGTGCCGCCGGGGACCTCTTCGCCGTCCACCGTCGCGGCGAGGTCAAGCTGCACGTAGTCGCCGTTCAGCGCGGACCGCTCGACCGTCTTCAACGTGGCGAACCGCTCCCGCAGACCGCTCACCTGCTCGTCGAGCTCAGCATCGGTGAGGGCCACGGCGTCAACGGAAACCTCGATGTCGTCGAGCGACGGAAGCGTGAGGGTCGGGCGGACATCGAGCTCGGCGGTGAACTTCAACGGCTGCCCGTCGGTGAACTCGGTGATCGCCACCTCGGGTCGACCCAGGGTCTTGACCTCGTGCTCACGCACCGCCGCGAGGATCTGCTCGGGGATGACCTCCTGAACGGCCTCGTTGAGCACGGCACCGCGACCCACCCGCTGGTCGATGACGGCCGACGGCACCTTGCCACGCCGGAAACCCGGGATGTTGACCTGCGAGCCGATCTCTCGGTACGCCTTCTTGAGGCTCGGCTCGAGCTCGGCGAACGGCACCTCGATTTCGAGCCGCACTCGCGTCGGGCTCAGGGTTTCGACGGTGCTCTTCACGAAACGTACTCCTTGATGTCGACCGGTTACCTCGGCGCGTGGACCCGCACGAGTCTAGAGCGTGCGAAATCCTGCCTGCGGGCTCCCCCGCACGGCCCAGCCGATGCCCAAGTCGGGGTGGCGGGATTTGAACCCACGGCCCCTCGCTCCCAAAGCGAGTGCGCTACCAAGCTGCGCCACACCCCGCTGCGATCGTCAGTGTAGGCGCACCCTACCCGGGGCGCGCCACCGGGTAACCGGGGATACAGGTAAGCTGTCACCGTTCGTCGGTGCATCCACGTCGACTGACGACGCGGGCGTAGCTCAATGGCAGAGTCTCAGTCTTCCAAACTGATTGTGCGGGTTCGATTCCCGTCGCCCGCTCCAACACCACGGCCCAGGTCAGCGGCATGATCGCCGATCCCAGCCGCACGAAACTCCGCCACCGTCGGATCTTGAGCACAGCGGCCAGGGCCGTCAGCACGGCCACGCTCGCGGCTGCTCCGGCGCTCGCTGACAGCGGCCATGACCGCGCGAGTACCACGATCAACACGATCACGGGCAGCACGGCCAGTTGCGGTTTGTCGAGCGTGAGAACCGCCAGAGCGGCCGCCCCCGCGGCGACCGGTCCGCCTGCGCCCCCGCGGAGGCACAGCGCCACTGCGGCGACAAAGGGCAGTACCAGAAGCACGTCCACCTGCCCCAGTGCCATTGATGCCCGCACCGGGGCGAAGAGCGCCACCAGCCCGACGGCGACCACCAACGCCGGCGACCTCCTCGCGCCGAAGGTGCGGGCGAGCAGGACAGCCACCGCCGCGATCCCCAACACGGTGAGCACCTCCCACAACGCCGCGGCAACCGGCATCGGCAGCCCGGCCAGCACCCGGAAGAGCGCAGCCGTTGGCGGCGGGTCAAAGAACGGCAGCGGCTCAAGGCCGGGCGACAGGTCCTGTTCGACCGCGCACAGTCGCTGCGTGTCGTAGGGTCCTGGACCACTTGCTGACACAGCCCCGGCGGCGTAGCGCGCGACGAAGTCCATCCCGGGCCGGAAGGCGGGATGGTTGAGCAGGACCGAGTGCTGCAGCATGGACGCCCCGCCGGCGACCACAAGCACGCCGCAGCCCGCCCCGCCCCGCCACCCCGCGATGCTCCAGCGCGTCGGCCGGCCATGTCGGGCGGCGCCGCCCATGCCTGCCTCCAGCGCTCCGGTGAACGGCTCAAGCCCGCTCGACGATGCCGCAATCTTGGGGCCGCATGCCTTCGGTGTCCAGCGAGGATTTCGACGACGGCTGTCCGGATGCGCCATGGCCGGCCGGGGACCCGGTACCAGGACCGTTCCGACCCGCGGTCACCGCTACCAGATGTTGGCACCGAACCAGTCGACGAGGCCCACGACCCACGGGGTCTGGCGGAGGTAGGCCACGCCGGCCGCGGCGAGGAAGAGACCCGTGACGGCGTGCGCGCCACGGGCCCCGCGGCGGATCCGACCGAGGCGCCGCTCGAGCACCAGGCGGCCCACCAGCCGGGTCAGCGCGAACACGCCGACCGCAACCGCCAACAGCAGCGCGAAGGCGATCACCTGCCCGGTGAGACGACCCCCGGTGGACGCGGCCCAGATGCCCCAGCACACGAACGCGAACACCGCGCCGGTGACGGATGAGCCGGACCCGACCCTGAGTGAACGCAAGCCGTCGCGGCTGGGCGGGCGCCACGACGGCGCGTCGACCCCCCGGAGCGGGTCGATCACCATGTCGTCGGTGTCCTGCCGCACCGGCCGTGGGTCCGGCACGGCGGCACGGCCGCGCACCGGCAGCTGCGGACCGGGCTGCGGGGCGGCGGGCCGCGGGGTGCCGGCCGGAGATCCGGGCATCGCCGCAACCGGGGAACCTGGCATCGCAGCAACCGGCATCGCCGGCATCACGGCGGCCGGCGACCCGGCGGCATTCATCGTCGCGGCCGGCGACCCGGCGGCACGCGTCGCCGCAGCCGGCGACCCGGCGGCATGCATCGGCGCGGTGGGGAACCCGGGCGGCGCGGCAGGCGGGGTGGATGGCGCGGACGCAAAGGTCGCAGCGGACCCGCCCGCGAAGGCGGCGACCGCCGACGCCGGCTGGCCCTGGGCGGGCGGCACGGCCGGCGCCGCCATCGCCGCGCCGGCCGGTGCGAACGTCAGCTGGCCGGAGCCGTTCGCGGCGGCGGCACGCAGCGCTACAAGCTCGCGCTCCAGGCGCTCGATGCGCTGAAACGCCTCGGTCTCCGTACCGGTCAGCGCGGGACGCAGGCTCACCCGACCGGATGCCCGCGCCGGCTCCACGGACCGGTCCGGCGGCTCGGACCAGTCCACGCCAACGTCCGGCGCCCCGGCCTGGCGAACCGGATCGGCCTGCCGGACCAACTGCGCCAGGCGGGTCACCCAGCCGGCGAGTTCCGGGGTGGTCGGCCGATCGCCTGGCCGGTCGGCCAGCGGAGCATGTAGGTGGTCCCGCAGGGCCGGGGTGCGTTCCAGGACCGGGTGGCGGCGCAGCACCGACCACGGCGGCGGCGAGGACATGCCGGCTGGCAGCGCGTTCGCGTCGACCCGCGGGTACGCGCCGGTGACCAGGAAGTACGCCACCGCGCCGAAGCCGTGTACGTCATAGGCCGGGCCGACCTGCGAGGCCCCCCCGAATGCCTCCGGGCCACCCGACTCCGGGGTGTACGCGATCTGGGTGATCTCCTCGGCGCGCCAGTACCGGGCGCCGGTGAAGTCGATCAGGCGCACCTCGCCGGTGGCGAGCACCAGCACGTTGGATGGCTTGACGTCCATGTGCAGCACCGGCGTCGCGCCGGACTGCTGGGGATGGTGGATCGCGCGGAGCACGCCGGCCAACATGCCCAGTGCGGCGACGGCATTGAGTCGGCGTCCGTTCGGGGCAAGGCCGGTGCGCTGGATGACGTACTCCCGGAGGTTCACTCCGTGCAGATAGTCGTAGATCTGGTACGGCACCGCGTCGCCCGGTGCGGGGCGCTGGCCGGGGCGGTGCGGCGGCGGGCCGTAGAAGCCGTCGGCACGCCGGCAGATCCCGCCGACCCCCCGGTTGTTCAGGTCCATCAGTGCCGCGTCACCCTTGTCCCAGGAGCGCAACTCGTCGGCGAGCGGCCGGTTGGGGTCGACCCGGAAGACCTTGACGGTCATCGGGGCCGAGGTGACCCCGCCGCACAGCCGCACCGCCCGGTACACGTCCGCCTGCCCGCCGGAGCCCAGGTGGGCGACCAGACGGTACCGCTGGTAGGTCTCCGGCAACGGGCTGGCCGGGCCACAGACCAGATCCAGCAGCGCGCCGTGCGACATCGTCGAACCCTCCCCACGGCCGACCGGGGTTGCGCCCGGCACCTCCTCCCACCGAGCGTAGCCACCAGCGACAACGCGAGCCCGCACCCCCGGCTGTCGGGTCCCGTCAGCGGGCCCGGTCAGCGGGCCCGGTCAGCGGGCCCGGTCAGCGGGTCCCGTCAGCGCGTCCCGTCAGCGCGTCCCGTCAGCGACGGACGGCGGCGGCGGCCCGCCAACGGCGTGGCGCACGCGCGCTCGGGACGATTGAGGTGTGCCGAAGCCCACGCTAGGGTCACCGGCATGGGCATCCAGCGCCGACGGCGGCGTGCGCGACCCGCCACGGGCGCAGACCCGACGCGGCCGGAGCACCGCCCGGTCGCCCCGCCGGGCGGCGAGTCAGCCTCCGCCGACAGCGGCCCGGTCGACTCCGGGCAGCCCTCCCCCGCCGGCCTGGCCGAGCGGCCGGAGAGCTCCGCGACCACGTCGGCCGTGCACGACCCGGACCCGACCGAGCCGCTCCGGGCCGGGGCGGAGGCCCTGACGGCCGGGGCGGAGGCCCTGACGGCCGGGGCGCAGCGGGTCGGCGGCGCACCCGGGGAAGCCGAGACCGCAACGGCGCCGAGGGCAGCTCCCGGAAAGGCTGCTGCCGCCGCGAGGCGGTCGGCCGGTCGGAAGCGGCCGGATCCGAAGCGCGCGGACTCCGCCGAGTGGGAGCCCGGCCAGGATCTCTACCGTCTCGAGCCCGACGACATGCACACGGAACGGGGGCTGCGGGGCCTGGTCGGCAGCGGCTCCTCGCAGGTCGGAGTGACCGCCGCCATGCGCGCCAGGGACGCCGCACGGCCCACCGACGCGGATCTGGCCGCCGCTGAGGCCAACCTCGCCATCATCCGGCGCGGCTGGGTGCCCCGCGAGGATCTGCCCCGCCCGGGGCGCTGAGGTCCCGGCCGGCCTCAGAGCTCGGGCAGCTCGTGACTGCGTTCGTACCCGGCAACCTGGGCGATCCGCCGGGCGTGCCGCTCGTCACCGGAGAACGCGGTACTGAGGAAGGTGCCGACGATCGCCGTCGCCTCGTCGAGCGTGTGCATCCGCGCGCCGATCGACACCACGTTCGCGTCGTTGTGTTCCCGGGCGAGCCGGGCGGTCTCCGAACTCCAGGCCAGGGCCGCCCGGATCCCGGGCACCTTGTTCGCGGAGATCTGCTCCCCGTTGCCCGATCCACCGATCACCACGCCGAGGCTGCCCGGGTCGGCGACCGTGCGGGCGCCGGTGTGGAAGCAGTACGCCGGGTAGTCGTCCTCCGGATCGAAGCTCGGTGGCCCCACATCGACCACGTCATAGCCCTGCTCGGCGAGCTGGCCCGCCAGGTGCACTTTCAGGTCATAGCCGGCGTGATCGGAGCCCAGGTAGACGCGCATACCGCGCAGTCTCTCAGAGTCGGAAGGCGCCCATGCACGCGCCAACCAGCAGGCCGGTACCCAGCACCACGGCGAGAGCCACGATCAGGGCGACGACCTGCGGCGCAAGCCGCAACTGCCGCCTGCGGTCCCACAGCACGGCCGCACCCGCGTACATCGCGAAACCGCTGGCCGCCACCACGGCGGCGATGAAGATTCGAAGGCCCACCGCTATGCCGGAAGTTCCGCCAGGACCAGACCCGCCCGGGCTTTCGGGGTGAACCACGTGCTCTTACGGGGCATCTTCTGGCGGGCGAGGTTGACCGCCACGAAATCGTCGACGGTGACGGGCGCGATCAGCACGGCGAGTTCCGCCCGGCCGGCGTCCACCTCGCCGCGCAGCCAGGAGGCCGGATAGTCGCCGCCGACGTAGGTGATGCGCTTGTCACCGGGGTCGAGACCGAGGGCCTCGCCGAGCAGTCGGCGCTCCACCAGGGCGTGATCCAGGTTGTCGATGGGTGCAGCGTCCGGGTCTGCGGCGAGCCGCACCGACCAGGAGCCGTCCGCGGTGTACAGGTGGACCCATCCGCCCTGCGCCGGCAGTTCGACCTGCCCACGCAGGGGCTCCACGTCGGATCCACCGGCGTTCAGCCGGGCGCAGAGACCTGGCGTTCCGATCCCCAACTCGCTCACCAGCCGGTTGTACGGCTCGATGGTGACCGATGCCGGCGTGGTGATCACCGCCAGGAACCGCGGGATTCCGGCGGTCTGCGCGGCGAGGCTGCGGTGGTTGCCGTCCGCGACGACGAGCTCGCCGCCGCCGGCCAGCGCCAGCAGCCCGTCGGCGACCGGGCCCGGCTCGACCGGCCAGATCTCGTGGGTCCGCCCCGCCTGGTCGGTGTCGGCGGCTGCGGGCGGGCCGGCTTGCGCGGTGGCCGCGGCGAGGGCGGTGTGCAGCTCCTCGCCGGACGCCGTCTGCAGCAGGAGCACCGGGGAGAGCAGGTGCCCGGTCGCCTCAGCGAGGGCCACCCGCTCACGGACCTTGTCCAGGAAGACGTCCTCGTTGCGGATGACGGCGCCGGGCTCGTCGGCGTTCGCCGAGATCTGGTCCGTATCGACCATGCACCAGAGCCCGTAGGCGCTCGCGCCGCCGGGTGCGCTGATCCGGTACAGCACCACGACATCGCTGGCGGCTTCGTACCGGCCGGCCTGCTTCGCCGCCGAGAGTCTCGCCACAGCGTCCGGTAGGCAGTCACGGAACTGTCGGCCGACGCTCTCCGGGGCGCGGTGCGGCATCTCGACGCCGAGGGCGCTGAAGGGGTTGTCGGCGAGGATCCGGGTGATCTCGGCGTCGTCAGCGAACTCGTCGTAGTTCTGCGCGCCGGTGGTCTGGCCTGCCGGGCCGCCGGCGGAGAGCCAGGCGCGGGCGATCGGGTGGGCGACGGTCATGCCGAGACGGTATCGGTTGCGCCGTGGCGCCGTGCTCGGGCCCCGCGATTCAGTGACGGGCGCGGTTGCGCGCCCCGCGCCGTACCGGCGACGCCACCGCGGTCGGTGCACCCGAGGCGGCCGCGGCCGGGGCGACCCTGGCCGGGGCGACCCTGGCCGGGGCGACCTTGGCCGGGGCGACCTTGGCCGGGGCTGCGGCGGTGACCGGCGCTACCGTGACCGGCGTGGCGCCCGGCGCCACGGTGACCGTTGCGGTCAGCCCTTCGTACATCCGCGCGGTGACTACGATCGGCGGCGCCAGCAGCGCGATCACGTCGTCCGGAAGGTCGGGGAGAAGTTGCTTCCAGCCACGCTCCTCAACCCCCCAGCTGCGGGCCGAGCAGTGCACGTCGGGCTCCCGGTCGCCCGCCTGAGCTGGTGCCTGCGCCGGCGCCGGCGCAACGTTCATCGTCAGGTCCTGGCTCGCCATTACCATCTCCAACATGCGCGGTCGAGGGATACCACTGAGGGCAACGACCCACCGGGCAGAGCGTGACTGATATTTCCCGAGGGGCTCATACCGACGCCGGACTATGTCGGTTGAGGGTCTTGACGATGCGCAGCGCAGCGCCGTGCGGCTGGCGACGGCGCAGCTCAACCACGTCCGCCAGGGCGCGGATGATCCGCAACCCCCGCCCGGACTCGTCGTCGGGGCCGGCCGGTTCGAACCCGGCGTTGACGTCGTCGACCCCCACCCCGTCGTCGACGATGTCGATCACGCAGCGGTCGTCGTGGATGGCGATCGTCACCTCGTAGTCGGCGCCCTCCCGGGCGTGCTGCACGACGTTGGCGCAGGCCTCACCGACGGCGAGCCCGATGTCGGCGCGGCACTCGCGGGTGATTCCCAGCACGCTGAGCGCTGCGTCGAGGATGCGCCGAGTGAGGGAGACGGTCTGCCTGTCACGCGGAAGCGAAAGTGCAAGACGAACCTCGATACCCACGTTCGCTCCCTCCGGCGACCCGATGAATTGTTCATGCCCCGTGGTCACGGTTCGGAAACCGACCTGCTGATCCTGAGCCGGGCCGACACATAGTGAATTTCGCATACAATGGGCGGCGTGGGAGCAAGCGGTGGATCCGGGCACCGGCACGCACACCGGCCAAACGGCGCGGCGTCCGGTGCCGCCGACCGGCGCTGGTTGACGCTGGCGCTCGTGCTCATCGTCGGTCTGATGTCGGCCGAGGTCGTGGTTGGGCTGCTGGCTGGGTCGCTGGCCCTGCTCGCCGACGCCGGCCACCTGCTGACCGACGCCGTGGCGATCGTCCTCGCGCTGACCGCGATCCGGGTGGCGGCCAGGCCGCCCTCGGGCGGGTTCACCTACGGATGGCACCGAACGGAGATTCTTTCCGCCCACGCCAACGGCTTCACTCTGCTGGCGCTGGCCGCCTGGCTGGCGGTCGAGGCGGTCCAGCGCCTGACCGACCCGCCGCCGGTGGCCGGTGCCGCGGTCCTCGTCACCGCCCTCGCCGGCATCGCCGTCAACCTGGTCGCCGTCTGGGCCATCGGCCACGCGAACCGGGCCAGCCTGAACGTGGAGGGAGCGTTCCAGCACGTCCTCACGGACCTGTTCGCGTTCGTCGCCACCGCCGTCGCCGGCGGCGTGGTGCTGCTGACCGGATTCCGCCAGGCGGACGCGATCGCCTCGCTGGTGGTGGTGGCGTTGATGGTCAGGTCCGGGATCGCCCTGGTCCGGGAGTCCGGAATGATCTTCCTGGAAACGGCGCCGGCGGGTCTCGACCCGGCGTCGCTGGGTCGGGAACTGGCCGCCCTGCCCGGCGTGGTGGAACTACACGACCTGCACGTGTGGCAGGTCACCCCGGCATACCCGGCGCTTTCCGCCCATGTCCTGGTGGCCCCGGAACGCGACTGCCACGCGGTCCGGCGGGCGATCGAGGTACGGCTGCGCGAGGCGTATGCCATCGAGCACACGACGCTGCAGGTCGACCACGCGGACGCCCACCTCGAGCCGGCTCCGGACGACCCGGCCGGGCACTGCGCCGACCCGCACGGGGCGAGCTACCGCCCGGCGCCGCTGGCCGGCTGAGCCGCCTGACTCACCCGGCGAGCCACCACCCGCTCCGCCACGAAGGACAGGAACGGCACCGTCCCGGCCAGCATGATCAGCACCGTGAACCCTGGCGACCAGCGGACCCGACGGGCCAGGTCGAACGTCAGCGCCAGATACACCATGTACAGGAAGCCGTGGGCCGGCCCGACGAGCGCCACCACTGACTCGTCGTGGGCGACGTACTTGCGGATGGTGCCGTAGGTGAGCACGATCAGCAGCACACCGACGATGTATGCGATCACCCGGTAGCGGGTCAGTGCGGACTTGATCATGGCCTCATCCGGGGTACTCGTTCGGGCGGCGGTCGGGGTTGGCGGTCAGCCATGCCAGGTACCGGTTGTACGCGGCGAGCTCAGGATCCTCCGCCCCCGCGGCGGCCGGCTCGGCGGAGCGCGCCCGCGGCACCGGTGGGGATGGCCGGATCAGCGGCGGCGGCGTGGTCGACGGCGTCGGGTTTCCGGCGGCGCGGCGCATCTCGTCCCGGACCGCATTCGCCCAGATGAGCACCACGAAGCCGGCGAACACCGGCCACTCGAAGGTGTACGCCCAGCTCAGTCGGTTGCCGCCGCTCGCCCGCTGAAACTGCCACCAGCCAAGCCCCAGACAGCCCCCGACGGCGAGCAGGGCCAGCAGATGCCAGGCCAGCCACCGGGGAGTCAACAGCCGCCGCACCCTGCGAGCGTAGGCACCACTGCGCGCGGACCGCACGCCGGGCCCGCCGGGTGGTCAGCTGCCCCAGCGCCGCGCCGCGCCGCCCCGCTCAGTCGAAGCTCGGATCGACGTCGCGGGTGCGCTTGAGTTCGTAGAAGCCGGGCGTCCCGGCAACGAGCAGCGTGCCGTCCCAGAGCCGGCCGGCCGCCTCGCCCTTCGGCGCCGGGGTCATCACCGGACCGAAGAACGCGATCTGGCGGCCATCCGGACCGGGTACGTGGATCACCGGCGTGCCGACGTCCAGGCCGACCGGCTTCATGCCCTTGTCGTGGCTCTCCCGCACCGCGGCGTCGTACTTCGTCGAGTCGGCGGCGTCGGCGAGTCCGGCCGGCAGCCCGGCCTCGGCCAACGCCGCGAGGTACAGCTCTCGGCCCAGTTCCTGCTGCTCATGGTGGATGCGGGTGCCCAGCGCGGTGTACAGGTGGCGGAGCACCTCGGTGCCGTGCTGCTGCTCGGCCGCGATCGCGATGCGTACCGGGCCCCACCCGGCGATCAGACCGGCCCGGTACCGCTCCGGAACGTCATCGCGACCCTCGTTGAGCACTGAGAGGCTCATCACGTGGAACCGGACATCCACCGGTCGGACGCGCTCCACCTCCAGCAGCCACCGGGACGTCAACCATGCCCAGGGGCACCGGGGATCGAACCACATGTCCGCGGTCACACGCTCACTCACGACTGCTCCTACGATTGGGGACGGCACCAACAGATCCTCGTGTCATATCACGCACGCCGACATGGAAAACTCGACAGGCGCCGTCGACGCCGACGGCAGCCGGGCAGCGGTCACCGCTCGCCCCAACCCTGCGGATGGAGTAACCGGTGGCTGGAGTTCGCAATCTGCGTCAGGTTGAGGCGGTCGAGCGCGCGCGCCTGCTGGACGTGGCGGCGTACGACATCAGTCTCGACCTGACCGACGGCGCCGGGCATGCCGGGGAGCGCACGTTCCGGTCGGTGACCGAGGTGCGGTTCACGTGTCGGGAGCCCGGTGCCACCACGTTCATCGAGATCGCCGCCGACGCGCTGCGCTCCGCGACCCTCAACGGCCGGCCGGTGGACACGTCGGGCTGGTCTACCGAGGTCGGCCTCCCGTTGTCGGGGCTCGCCGCGGAGAACGTGCTCGTGGTGGACGCCGACTGCCTGTACTCCTCCACCGGCCAGGGCCTGCACCGCAGCGTGGACCCGGTGGACAAGGAGATCTACCTCTACAGCCAGTTCGAAACGGCCGACGCGCAGCGCGTCTTCGCGTGCTTCGACCAGCCGGACCTCAAGGCGGAGTTCACCTTCCACGTCACGGTGCCGGCACACTGGCGCGTGATCTCCAACATGCCGGTGGAGCGTGAGGAGGGCGCCGGTTCCGGCGGCGGGGAAGGCCGCACCGTCCACTTCGCCCGCGCGCCCAGGATGAGCACGTACGTCACGGCGGTCTGCGCCGGGCCGTACCACGAGGTGCGCGACGCCCACGACGGCATCGAGTTGGGCGTGTTCTGCCGCCAGTCGATGAAGCAGTACCTCGACGCGGACGACATCCTGCTGATCACCAAGCAGGGCTTCGACTTCTTCCACCGCGAGTTCGACGTCCGCTACCCGCTGCCCAAGTACGACCAGGTGTACAGCCCGGAGTTCAACGCGGGCGCGATGGAGAACTTCGGCTGCGTGGTGCACGCCGAGCAGCACTACATCTGGCGTTCGCCGGTGACCGACTTCGAGCGGGAGCAGCGCGCCAACACGATCCTGCACGAGATGGCGCACATGTGGTTCGGCGACCTGGTCACCATGCGCTGGTGGGACGACCTCTGGCTGAACGAGTCGTTCGCCGAGTGGGCCAGCCACTGGTGCAACACGAATGCGACCCGGTTCACCAACGCGTGGACCACCTTCCTCGCGCTGCGCAAGTCCTGGGGGTACCGCCAGGACCAGCTCTCCAGCACCCACCCGGTGTACTGCGAGATGCCCGACGTCGCGGCCGTCGAGGTCAACTTCGACGGCATCACGTACGCCAAGGGCGCCAGCGTGGTCAAGCAGCTCGTCGCCTACGTCGGGATCGACGCGTTCCGGACCGGCCTGCGCGCCTACTTCCGCGCGCACGCCTGGGGCAACGCCACGTTCGACGACCTGTTGAGCGCGTTGGAGGTGGCCTCCGGCCGGGAACTGCGCAAGTTCGCCGCGCAGTGGCTGGAGACGGCACAGGTCAACACGCTGCGCCCGGAGCTGGAGATTGCGGCGGACGGCACATACTCCTCGCTGGCCGTACTCCAGGAGGCGCCGCCGCAGCACCCCACGCTGCGCACCCACCGCATCGACATCGGACTGTACGACCTGGACGGCGAGCGGCTGGTCCGGCGCGACCTGATCTCCGTCACGGTGGACGGCGAGCGGACCGAGATCGCCGAACTGGTCGGTGTGCCGGCCGCCGACGTGCTGCTCCTCAACGACGAGGACCTGACCTACGCCAAGCTCCGCCTCGACGAGCGGTCGATGGTGACGGTCCGCGACCACATCACCGGGCTCGACAACTCGCTGGCCCGCGCGCTGACCTGGGCTGCGGCCTGGGACATGCTCCGCGACGCCGAGCTGGCCGCGCGGGACTACGTCCGGCTGGTGGTCCGCGGCCTACCAGCCGAGCAGGACATCAACCTGATCACCGGCACGCTCCGCCAGGCGCAGTCCGCGCTGGTGTTCTACGCCGACCCGCAGTGGGCACCCACAGGTTGGCGGGAGCTGGCCGACACCGCGGCCCACGTGCTCGGCGAGGCGGAGCCGGGCAGCGGCCGGCAGCTGGCGTGGGCCCGCGCGTACGTCGCGTCCGGGCGGGACGCGGCGACGCTGAGCCGGCTCGACGGCTGGCTGCAGGGCATCGACGTGCCGGCCGGGCTGACCATCCAGGCCGACCTGCGCTGGGGGATCCTGCACGCACTCGTCGCCGGCGGGGTGGCCGGCCCCGACCGGATCGAGGCGGAGCTCGACCGGGACCGTACGGCCAGCGGTGAACGCCAGGCCGCGGTTGCCCGTGCTCTCGTGCCGACCGCCGAGGCCAAAGCTGAGACCTGGCGACGGCTGGTCTCCGACCACCACCTGCCCAACTGGCTGCAGCGTGCGCTCCTGCAGGGGTTCCAGCACCCGGCCCAGACTTCGCTCACCGCCCCGTACCTGCCCGAGTACTTCGCCGCCGTCGGGGACGTGTGGGCCAGTCGGGACAGCGAGCCGGCGCAGGAGTTCGTCGAGATGGCGTACCCGACGTATCAGGTGAGCCAGGAGACCGTGGACCGCACCGACGCGTGGCTGGCCGACGAAGGTCAGCCCGGCCCGCTGCGGCGCCTTCTCGCCGAGGGGCGGGACGGCGTGCTGCGCGCGCTCCGGGCGCGTGCGAAGGATGCCGCTGCGGGGTGAGAGACCCGGCGCCGCCGCTGAAGCCCGCCGCTGCTGAAGCCCGCAGTGGCGGCGGTCAGGACCTGCCGGCGTGGTTTGCGAGCTGCGCCAGGCCGGCGACAATGCCTCCGGCGAGGTCACCGCCACCGAACGCCGCCGCCATGGACAGCGCTGCCAGCCGGCAGGCGCGATCCGGCAGCCGTTTGCGCGCCTCCCCGCCGGTCACGATCTCGAGCACCCGCTGGTTCGGCGAGATGGCGAGCAGGACCGTCCGGGACGGGTCCGCCAGCTGGCTGTGCAACGTCTCCGCGGTCCTGCGGGCCGGATCGGCCAGCGGCCCGGTGTACACGCTGAAGACCAGGCCGGTTGAGGAGTCGGCCAGGCGGAGCGCCTCGTCCAGGCGGAGCAGCTGACGGGTGGTGAAAGGCCCGTCCAGCACATCCGTGTGCCCGGTCCCGGCGTCGGCGGATTCACCAGCGGTCACTTGCGCCTCCGATCGCGTCGTGCTCGGCCGGGTCAGTTGCCGGCCAGTCACCGCCACCACCGGTGGCCGTCACCCCGGGCGCTGACTCCTTTCGGGGGGCGGCACCGGTCTCGGCCGTACCCTTCGGCAGGGCAATCCGGTTAGCTCCGGTAACAGCGTGCACCTGGTCCAGCGGTGCCCGCTCAGCATGCTGGCGCTCCGGGGCGGCGAGAAACCACACCGGACTGAACTCGAAGGAGCGACCGGGACGGTAGCGGCGGGCGCGCCGACTTCCACCGGCGTACACAGCGCCGGTGATCACGCCGACGATCAACGCCGGTATGCCGACGAAGATCAGAGCCGTTTCGATGTTGTGCAACCCAACGCCCCCAGGCTTCGCAGGGACTACAAGACCGCGTTCACCGTAGCGCTCCGGGGTAGCCCCGCGCAGCGCGGGGGTCGAGCCGAGGTCAGGCCGCCTCGGCGAAGTCCAGCCAGTCGGCCCAGCGCGGGTCGGGGGTCCGGTGGCCCAGCACGCGCCAGGCGGTGCCCTTGGGCACGACCGGAGCGGCAAGGAGACGCCAGCCGAGCTCGGCTGGCGTCTTGTCACCTTTGGAGTGGTTGCAGCGCGCGCAGGCCGCCACCACGTTGTCCCAGGCGTGCCCGCCTCCCCGGCTGCGCGGCAGCACGTGGTCGATGGTCTCCGCGGAACCCCGGCAGTACGCACACCGCCAGCCGTCCCGGGCGAAGATCGCCCGGCGGGAGAGCCCGATGTGGGCCCGGTACGGCACGCGGACGTAGCGGGTGAGCCGGACCACGCATGGCGTCGGCAACGACTCGCGTGCGCTGTGCAGCACACCGTCACCGTCAGCGACGCAGACCGCCTTCGCGGAGAGCACGAGAATGGTGGCCCGTCTGATCGACACGACACACAGCGGCTCGTAGGTGGCGTTGAGCACCAACGCACCCGAGGCCTTCGTGGGTCGTATGTCAGGCATCGCCGTCCTCCTCGCGCGAAACGCTCTCCCTCGACGGTTTCGATGGCCGGTGGCCACGTGGCCCGTGGGGCCAATCGTCCCCGATAGATCCTCCGATTGCACGTACTATTTGCCGCCGGTAGCCCGAGTTCCGCTACCGCCGCGGCACGCGCGCGTGCAGGTGCCCCATTGCGCCTGGTTGACGCCGCTCGGCCCCAGCCGAACGGCTTGCCGCGGACGACGAGTGGACGCGACGACGACCCGGGGAGGGAACCGCCGTGAACGTACGACCGCCGCAGCAGCCGAGCCGGGCCCCCGACGGCACCGGCGCCGATGGCCCGACCTGCCCGGGCGGCAGCGAGCTGTGTGGCCTGGTCTACGACTGGACGAACGTGGCATGGATCGCGGAGAGCAGCTACTGGCTGGTCGTCAAACCGCTGCGCATCGTCCTCATCGTCGTGCTGGCGGTCATCGCCCGGTGGGCGATCAGCCGGGCCATCAACCGGCTCATCCGGCACACCACCGAGGGCGCCGGGCCCGGGCTGATGCGCCCCCTGCGGGAGCGCATGCCCAGCGGGCTCCGCGATGCCACCGTGGTCCCGTCCGAGCGGCGTCGGCAGCGGGCCGAGGCACTGGGCTCCGTCCTGAAGAGCATCACGTCGGCCGCGGTGTTCGGCGTGGCGATCATGCTCGTCCTGGCTGAACTCGGCGTGAACCTCGGCCCCATTCTGGCCAGCGCGGGCGTGGTGGGCCTGGCGATCGGCTTCGGCGCGCAGAACCTGGTGAAGGACTTCCTGTCCGGGCTGTTCATGTTGCTGGAGGACCAGTACGGGGTGGGTGATGTGATCGATGTCGGTGAGGCCAGTGGGACGGTCGAGGCGGTCGGGCTCCGGATCACGACGTTGCGCGACGGTCAGGGTGTGCTGTGGTACATCCGCAACGGCGAGATCGCGCGGGTCGGCAACAAGAGCCAGGGATGGGCGCTGATCACCGTTGACGTGCCGGTCGGGTTCGTCGTGATCGACCGGGCGACCGAGGTGCTCCGGGCGGCGGCGGCCACCCTCGCCGACGATCCGCAGTTCGCCGACGACTTCATCGAGGGACCCGAGGTGCAGGGGGTCGAGCAGATCACCGCCGACGGCGCCGTCCTGCGCACCACGGTGAAAACCGCCTCGGAAGCGCAGTGGCGGGTCGCCCGGGAGCTGCGCAACCGGCTCATCGACGCCTTGGACGACGCCGGCATCACCGCGGAGCTTTCGGCGAGCCGTCTCCTGGTACGCCAGTCGACCCAACCCGCCGCAGCGGCCGCCACCGACCCGGCGCAGCCGGGGAACGGCATGGGCGGCGCGACCTGAGAGTGACGCACAACGCTTTGTCGGATTACTCCGAGGTAGCCCGGTAACCTCACGGCCAGGCCTCGCCAGCGACCGGTCAGTCGGATATCGTCCGATCGTCTAGCCAGGCGTGGGTCTTGCCACCGGGTCGTCCACCCCGGCACACGGCCCGCCCGCACTGCTCTCTCGCCGCCGCCGTTCTGACCGCTGGAGGGCCCGCCCGGTGTCCGAGCCCACAGCCACCGCGCACCGCCCTGCGACATTCCGCGACGTGCTGGCCAACCGTGAGTTCACGGCGGTTTTCCTGGCAAGCTCGCTCTCCTGGTTCGGCGACTACGCCGCCCGCGCCGCCATCACCGCCCTCGTCTACCAGCGCACCGGCTCGGTCGCCGCCTCGGCCGCCGCGTTCGCCATCAGTTACCTGCCCTGGTTGGGCATCGGCTCGCTGCTGGCCAGCCTCGCCGAGCGCCACTCGTACCGCCGCGTGATGATCCATTGCGATCTGCTGCGGATGGGGCTGATGGCCACGATCGCCGTGGCCGAGTTGCCGATCTGGGGCATGATCACGTTGCTCTTCGCCACCTCCCTGCTCAACCCTCCGTTCGAGGCGGCGCGGTCGGCCCTGCAGGCGAGGCTGCTCGATGGCGACCGGTACGTGGTGGGCCTGGCGATGCAGAAGAGCGCCGCCCAGGGCGCCATCGTGCTGGGGTATGTCGCCGGCGCCGGCCTGGCCACCTTCGACGCACGCCTGGCGCTGCTGTTCAACGCGGCGACATTCGGCATCTCAGCGCTGCTGATCGCCGCCTTCGTCGCCGACCGGCCACCGGGCATAGCGGCGGATCAGCGCACCGGCCTGGTTCGGGAGACCGCCGCGGGTTTCGGCATGGTCTTCCGCACCCCGCTGCTGCGGGCCATCGCGATCCTGGTGTTCGCCGAAAGCTTCTTCACCATCGTGCCCGAGGGACTCGCCGCCGGCTGGGCTGCGACCCTTACCGAGTCCACCCCGGACCGGGGCCTCTACCAGGCCATCATCATGATCGCCGGGCCGGTCGGCTTCATCGCGGGCGGTCTCCTCATCAGTCGCCTGGTGGCGCCGGCAACCCGGATCCGGCTGATCCGGCCACTTGCCGTACTCGCACCGCTGGCGCTCGTGCCGGCGCTGCTCTCCCCCGGCATCTACGTGATCGCGGCGATGAATGCCCTGTGCGGCTTCGCCCTCGGCGGCTTGATGCCGGTCGCCAACGGGCTCTTCGTCAGGGCCGTGCCGGTGTCGTTCCGGGCCCGCGCGTTCGGGGTCGTCCAGAGTGGCGGGCAGATCGTGCAGGGCGCGGCCGTCCTGGGCGCCGGCGTGCTCGCCGACTGGATCGCGCTGCCGGTCGTCGCCGGCCTCTGGGCGGCCGTCGGCGTCCTCGCCCTGCTCGTGGTGATCACCTGGTGGCCGGGTCCGGAGACTCTCGCCGACGCCATGGCCGCCGGATGGCCGGTCGGCGATCGGCGGGTCGGCGATCGGCGGCCCGGTCCGGTCCGGACCGCGGCGTTCCCCGTGCAGCCCGCGGTGCTGACGTCGGCTGATCTTGCGGCGACCCAGCCGCCCGAAGTGGACCACCCGAGCGCCGGCCGCGGCGGGCGCCCGCCGCACTCAGTACGATGAAGCCGTGAGCACCCCCGCCGCGGCCCCGCCGTTCTTCGAGCTCATCGGTGGCGAGCCGGCCTTCCGCAAGCTCGTGGACGAGTTCTACGCCGGAGTGGCCCAGGATCCCCTGCTCCGCCCGCTCTATCCGGAGGCCGATCTGGGCCCCGCCGCGGACCGGCTGCGGCTGTTCCTGATGCAGTACTGGGGTGGCCCGTCCACGTACTCCGAGCAACGGGGACACCCCCGACTACGGATGCGGCACGCGTCGTTCCGGGTGGGGCCGGCGGAGCGGGACGCATGGCTGGCCCACATGCGGCAGGCGATGGAATCGCTCGGTCTCGATCCGGAGCCGGAGGCGACGCTCTGGGCATATCTGGAGCGCGCCGCGTACTTCATGGTGAACACCTTCGAAGATGGCGAATAGCGACAAATACCACGCCTTACCCCCTCGGTGACTCGTTGAAGCAGGGTGTGCGCCCGTAGGAGGCGCGAACCGCCACGAGGAGCCCAACCACATGCGCCGACGCATGATCGCCGCCGCTACGCTCACCGCCGTCGGCCTGCTGTCCGCACTGCCCGCCGGCGCGGATCTCGCGCATCCTGCCGTGGTGTCGCCGGATCCCGTGGACACCACCCCGCACGTACTGGACGGCTCGGTCCGAGCCATCGCCGTGGTCGGCCGCACCGTGGTGGTCGGCGGGGACTTCTCCGAGGTCACTGACGCCCGCGGCACATCGCAGTACCGGCGGCACGGGCTCTTCGCGTACGACCTCGTCACCGGCGCGGTGCTCCGCTTCGCCCCGAGCGTCGACGGTTCGGTGTACGCGCTCGCCGCCGGGCCGAACGGCAGCGTCTACGTGGGTGGCGCCTTCCAGTCCGTCAACGGCACCGCCCAGCGCGGCCTCACCCAGCTGAGCCTGGCCACCGGCGCCAGGGTGCCCGGGTTCACCGCGAGCATCAACTACGGCGATGTCCGGAGCCTGGTCTCGAACGGTCCATGGTTGTACGCCGGTGGCACCTTCACCAAGATCGGTGGGGCGTACCGGACCGCGCTCGCGCGACTCTCCGGCACCACCGGGGCCGCCGACCCGGCGTTCGACCTGGGCCTGGCGGCACCCACGCTGAGCCGGGCCAAGGTGGAGGACCTCACCGTCAGCCCGGACGGCAGTCGGCTGGTCGCCATCGGGGCGATCCAGGAGGCGGGTGGGCAGTACCGGGCACAGCTCGTGATGGCCGACACGCCAGCGGGGGCACCGGCGCGGGTTGCCGACTGGTACACCAACGCGTACACCCCGCCGTGCCGGGCCGGCTTCGAGACCTACCTGCGCGGCGTCGACTTCTCCCCCGACGGCGCCTACTTCGTCGTCGTGACCACCGGCCGCACCACCGGGGCCAATCTCACCTGCGACACCGCCATCCGGTTCGAGACCGCGGGGCGCGGGTTGCACAATCCCACCTGGGTCAACCACACCGGCGGCGATTCGCTCTACACCGTCTCGGTCACCGGGGCAGCCGTGTACGTCGGCGGACACCAGCGGTGGATGAACAACGCCCACGGCTTCGAGGCGGCCGGCCCCGGGGCGGTCAGCCGGCAGGGCATCGCCGCCCTCAACCCGACCACCGGGCTGGCCAACGAGTGGGACCCCACCCGCGACCGGGGCATCGGGGTCAAGGCCATGGTGGCCACACCGAACGGCCTGATCCTCGGGTCGGACACCGAGCGGCTGGGACGCGAGTACCACGGTCGGCTCGGGATGTTCCCGCTGCGCTGACAGCCGACGGTTCATGGTCAAACCCCGTTACGTTCCCGTCACGGACCGACCGTTGACAGCTTCCTGAGATCGTCGACGGTAAATCGCAGCTCGTTGTCCTTCAGTGGGGTCAGCCGGCCGGCGGCGTCGACGGGGTACTGCGCCTGGGTGGGGTTGAGGAGTGCTGCCGGCGCCGCCGGGTAAACCTCCAGGAAGAGGAGGTAGGTCGTCCCGGCCTTCAGGCTCGTCGCCCCACTCTGGGCGTAGCGAACCCCCTTGTACTCGCCGCCCAATTCGCCGACCTCGACGACCTCGCCAGGCTTCGCGTCACCCTTGAAGGTGCGGACCACTTCGACCGGGCGGACGGTCACCACCACGACGTCGTCCACCGCCGCGGGAGGGTGCCCCGCGCCGGCCTGCGGGTTGGCCTCGGGATCGGTGCCGGTCACGGTAGGCCGCAGCTCCTGCACCCGCTCCGCTGCACCGATGCGGGCCTCGATCACGAGGTTCGCCTTTGCATAGATAGCCTCGAGGCTCTCGTACATCGGGTAGTCACCTTGGTATTCGATGGTCTTCGTGGCACAGGCGGCGACCGATCCCGTGGCGAGAAGTGCCGCGACGACAGCGGCGAATGCGCGCATATTGCTGATCACGGCCTCGTTCCCGGTCAGTGGTAGCTGTTGACGTCGTTGCTGCCATGTTGGACGAGGTGTCGACCTCGTAGGTTCCTTACCTTTCAACCCGGGTGGGCGGCGGACGCCGGTCCGTACGCGCCGACCGCGCGGAGCCGTCACCGCCTCCTGAGAAACCGGCGAGCCGGTGGACAACCACATGGCTGTGGCGTTGACGCCATGGTGGACGCTGGGTGCATGCAGAGGCGCGAGAAGCTGCCGCCCGAGGTTGGCTACCCGGCGATGGTGCTGTTCGCCGGCTTCATCGGGTCCGTCGTCGTGACGGTTGCGATCGAGGGACGCGCCAGCGATTTCAACCCGTGGGTGGTCGGCTTCGGCGGCACGTTCCTGTTCTTCATCACGGCTGCTTACACCGTCCTGAACGCGCTGGACAGCTGGCGGGCGTGGCAGCTGAGGCTGTTCGGAGTGAACACCTGGGCGGTGCTGATCGACACGCAGGCGCGTAGCCACGGCGACGACATGGTGGTGTGGACGGCGACCGTGCAGGGTGCCGACTTCACCAACGTCATCGAGAACGGGTTCCACGATCCGGGTAAGCTCGGCGACCGCGTTCCCGTCCGCCGGCACGCCGCGAGCAATTAGGTGGAACTGCTCAAGGCTGGCGGACGCTTCGGCGACCTGGCGAGCGATATCTTGAGTCCGTACGCGGTGATCCTGACGGCCGCCATGACGGTCGGGCTCGGTTACGGGCTGGTCCGGGGCGCGATCGGCCTCCTCGGCTAGCCGCAGGCAGAGCGGCCATGGACATTGATCATCCATGGCCGCTCTGACCTGCTGCTATCTCTGGGTGACTGAAGGGGTTTGAACCCTCGACCCCCGGGACCACAACCCGGTGCTCTGCCAGCTGAGCTACAGCCACCACGACCGCTGACTGCCCTGCGGTGCCCAGACATCATAGCCGGCCCGACCGGCACTCCGTCCACAGGGTTGCCGGCGCGGCACGGCACGACCCGGCGGGTCACTCCCCCCGGGTGAGCGCGGCGCCAACGGCCTTCGCGGCCTCGACATCCGGGCCGGGCAGCGGCACGAACAGCGTGCGGCGGTAGTACTCCAGCTCGCGGATGCTCTCCTGGATATCGGCCAGCGCCCGGTGCGCCAGGCCCTTGGCGGGCTGACCGTAGTAGATCCGGGGGTACCAGCGCCGGCACAACTCCTTGAGCGAGGAGACGTCGATCATGCGATAGTGCAGGTGGCTGTCGAGCCGGCGCATGTCACGGGTGAGGAAGCCCCGGTCGGTGGCGATCGAATTGCCGCACAGCGGAGCGGTCCGCGGCTCGGGCACGTAGCGCGTGATGTACTCCATGATCCGGTCCTCGGCCTCGGCCAGGGTGACCGTCGATGAGCGCGCCGCCTCGGTCAGCCCGGACTTCCCGTGCATCTGGCGCACCACTTCGACCATGCCGTCGAGCACCTCGTTCTCGGCATGGATGACCACGTCGACACCGTCACCCAGCACCACCAGATCCGGATCGGTGACCAACGCTGCGACCTCGATCAGGGCGTCCTTCTCAAGGTCGAGCCCGGTCATCTCACAGTCGACCCACACCAGAAGATCGTTCACAGCGCCAGCCTAGTCGGCCCGGGACGCGCGTGGTGTACCCAACCCGGGCATCCGACCCGGAAGGACCGGAACACCGGATTCGCCCTATTGCACCGTGAAAGATGGGACTTCCAAATTGGTCATTGACCGGTTAACGTATATCTTGTCCGAGTTGACGCGGGATGTTGCCCCCCAGCAGACCCGGTTACCGGTCGGAGGTCGCCCCCGGGTGACGAGTGGTCCCCGCACCCCCCGCGGGGGCCACGTCCGTGTCGAGCGACGCCGAACCAGGGTCACCGGCTGCGCGGCTACGGCACGGTCACCCGCTGGATGACGGTGGCCTGGTCCACGTCGGTGGTCCGCAGCGTGAAGCGCAGCTCCCACGTGCCGGCGGTGGGCAGGGTGGCCTGACCGGACGCATGGTTGTCGGTGATCACCACCAGAGGGATGCTCACCGGCTCCAGGTCCTGCTCCGGCAGCGCTGCGCTGGCACGCCACTCAAGGACCTTAATCGGCGCACCGTTCGGTGCGTAGGCGTACAGGTGCACGGTGTTCGCACCGGTGGCCAGCGGGTCCACCTCCACCTGCAACTGGTAGAGCTTGCTCGTCACGGTGACCGAGTACGGCCCCTGGCTGGTCCCCGCCGTGGCGGGGTTCGACGGCACACTCTGCACCAGCACCGCAGCCACCGCGACCACCACCACGGCGACGCCGAGTTCCGTCAGCACGCCGCGGCGCAGCCTGGTCCGGGCGATCGGGTCGGTCGCCGCGGTCTCCGTCGTCTGCGCCGCCGACCCGGTCGCGGATCCGGTCGGGTCCGACTCGTCGTCCGATCCGACGTAGCTGCGGTTGACCCCCCGCCGGACCCAGGCGGCGAGGCCGACGATGACCGCGAACAGCCCGATCTTGGCCAGGACCAGCTGGCCGTAGAGCGTCTCGCGCAACGACCGGACGGACTCGATCTCGATGAGCGCGCTCACCGTGCCGGTGACGAGAATCGTGCCCACCGCGACCAGTGCCCAGCGCGACCAGACCGGGAGGATGGCGCGTAGCTCCCGCACACTCGCCCTGCGCAGCAGGAAGCCGACCAGGACGACCAGACCTCCGAGCCATACCGCCACAGCGGCGAGATGGACCGCGTCGGCCAGCACGCTGATCCATGGTGCCCGGGACGCGCTCGGGTGCCCGGCGATCGGCCAGGTGATCGCGCCGATGACCGCGAGCAGCCCGAGCATCACCCGGTCGGCTCTGCGTTCCTGGCCGCGTACCACCGGCCGAAGGATCAGGAACAGGGCTGCCAACACGGCAAGCCGGATCAGATGCCCGGTGCCGTACGGACTGTTCAGGACCTGCTGCGCCGCCTCGACCGAGAACCCGCCGCCGCTGGAGTACGGCACCTGCAGGCACAGTTCGATAAGCGTGGCGGCCGCCAGGACGCCCGCACCGACGAAGGCGAGCCGGGCCGGGCCGGTCGTCGGGAGCCGGCGAGGCCATAGCAGGAGCAGGAACAGCACCGGGCCGGTGAGGCCGATCAGGCCGGCGTACCCGGCGAAGCGGGCCACCGCCACCCCGGTCCGCATCAGCAGGCTGGTGGTCGGCTCCGGATCCCCAGGCTCGGCCGCGTTCGCCGACGGCGAACCGACCGAGAAGACCAGGCCGCCGGAGACGGGATGACTGTCGGCCGAGATGACCCGGTAGCTCACCACATAGCTGCCGCGCGCGGCCGCGGCACGCAGCGGGATGTGCAGTTTGGCGCCGCGCACCACGGCGGCACCCCGGTCGGCGCGGGTGCCGTCCGGCGCGATGACCCGGATCCGGTCGGTCACCGCCCGGACCGGCTCGGAGAAGGTCAACACGACCTCGCCGGGCGCCGCGTCGAGCACCGTGCCGGCCGGTGGATCGGAGGTCAGGAACGCGGCATGGGCCGCGGCCGGGCCCGAGGGTACGGCCAGCGCCGCCAGGACGCCCAGCAGCAGTCCGGTTGCCGCGGTCCGCACACGCCTCGCCATCCACCTATGATCGCTCGTCCGGGAAGCCCGCCCAAATGACCCCCGCCCGCGCAGGACACGGCTGGCCGGGGGGAGCACGCGGGTCATGGAAAGATGGTCGGCGCGAACGGGTGAATAGTTCCCAGAGCCCGCGGCCCACCGGGTGGACGGACGGCCGGAGGAGGGTGCACAGCGTGGTGTCGACGAAGAACCGCCAAATGGCGCAGGAGCGCGCCCGGAAGGCCGCACGGTCGCAGGCGCGGCGCAAGCGCCTGGCGATCGGCGCGGTCGCGATCGTGCTGCTGGGGCTCGGCGTGCTCGTCGCGATCAAGCTGACCGGCGGCGGATCCGGTACCTCGTCCACGGCCACGCCCACCAGCAGCGCCACCGTCGGGTCGGACGCCAGTGCGCTGGCACCCACTGCGCTGGCGGCCCTGACCGGCGTGCCGGCCAACGTCCTCGACCAGGTCGGCGCCGGCGCGGTGAGCAACCCGCCGAAGGCGATCAGCGGGCAGCCGGTGCTGAGCGAGGGCGGCAAGCCGCTGATCCTGTACGTCGGGGCCGAGTACTGCCCGTACTGCGCCGGGCAGCGGTGGGCGATGGTCGTCGCGCTGTCGCGGTTCGGCACGTTCAGCACCCTGCGCCAGACCACCTCGTCGTCCAGCGACGTGTTCCCCGACACCGCCACGGTCACCTTCTCCGGCGCCCGCTACACCAGCCAGTACCTGGAGTTCCAGGGCGTGGAGACGCACACGAGGATCAAGCAGGGCGATGGCTACACGCCGCTGGACACGCTGACCGAGCCGCAGCAACTGCTGCTCAAGACGCTCAACGCGCCGCCGTACGTGCCGGAGAACGCGGCCGGCTCGATCCCGTTCATCAACTTCGCCAACCAGGCGATCATGTCGGGTGCCTCCTACACCCCCGAGGTGCTCGCGGGGCAGACCGCCGAGCAGATCGCCGCCGCGCTGTCGGACCCGGCCAGCCCGGTCGCCAAGGCCGTCGTTGGCACCGCCAACGCCTTCACGACGGTCCTCTGCTCGATCACCCAGGACCAGCCGGCCACCGTGTGCACCAGCCCGGCGGCCAACGCCTACCGGGCCAACTTCGAGTGACCAGGGCCGCCCGCGCGGCCGCCGGTGGCGGGGCTTGGCCGCGGGTGCCGCGCTGGCTGCCGGCGACGACCACGGGGCTCGCCCTGGCCGGCCTGGCAGTGTCGGGCTACCTCACCGTGGAGCACTTCACCGCCACGACCACCCTCGCGTGCCCCGCCAACGGCGTGATCAACTGCGAGCGGGTGACCAGCAGCGCCCAGTCAGCCCTCCTGGGCATTCCGGTCGCGCTGCTCGGCCTGCTGTACTTCGCCGTACTCGTTCCGGCCTGCCTGCCCGCGGCCTGGCGATCCCGCCGCCCGGCGATCCGTTGGGCGCGGCTCGCGCTGGCAGTTCTCGGCGTGGGGTTCGTGTTCTACCTGGTCTACACCGAACTGTTCCTGCTCGACGCGATCTGCCTGTGGTGCACCGCGGTGCACGCCATCGCCATCGCCCTCTTCGCGGCGGTGGCGTGGGGCACGGCGGTGCTCCCCCCGCCGGACCCGGGGCCGTAGGGTTGGCGGCATGACCGAGACCCGCCTGCAGCCCGGTGACGCGGCGCCGGAGTTCACGCTGCCCACCGCCGACGGCTCCACGCTCTCCCTGGCCGACCTGCGCGGCCGCAAGGTCGTGCTCTACGCCTACCCGGCGGCGATGACGCCCGGGTGCACCACTCAGGCCTGCGACTTCCGCGACTCGCTGTCCTCGCTGAACAAGGCCGGCGTCGACGTGGTCGGCATCTCCCCCGACACCCCGGACAAGCTGGCCAGGTTCGTCGAGCACGAAGGGCTCAACTTCCCGCTCGTCTCCGACGCCGACCGCAGCGTGCTCACCGCGTACGGCGCCTACGGCGAGAAGCAGAACTACGGGCGCACCGTGCAGGGCGTGATCCGCTCCACGTTCGTCATCGACGAGCAGGGCCGCATCGAGCGGGCGATGTACAACGTCAAGGCCACCGGGCACGTCGCCAAGCTGCGCCGCGACCTGGGCCTGGACTGATCCGTCGACCGCCCGGCCGGGTCGGCCTTGGCGGCAGTCCGGGCTTCTCACGACCGTAATCGCGTGGAAACGGTTGCTGCCTAGGCTCCCGGCATGGCGGACATCTTCGATTCATACGCGATGTCGGATGCGTGGGACGAGATGTTCGAGCGGCCCGGGATTCCCCGGGGGCCGTACCGGTCGCTGTTCGCCGCGCTGCAGCCGCTCGCGCCGTCCGACCTGCGCTACCGCGCCGACCAGCTGGCCCGCGTCTTCACCGACCGCGGGGTCACCTTCGCGTACGGCGGCGAGGAGCGCCCGTTCCCGCTGGACCTGGTGCCGCGCATCATCGACGCGCTGGAGTGGGACCTGCTCACCGCGGCGGTGCAGCAGCGGGTCCGGGCGCTGGAGATGTTCCTGAGCGACATCTACGGTTCCGGGCGGGTCTTCGAGGACAAGGTGGTCCCCCGTCGGCTGATCACGACGAGTGCGAACTTCCGGCAGGCGGCGTACGGGATCGAGCCGCCCAACGGCGTCCGGGTGCACATCAGCGGCGTCGACCTGGTCCGCGACGAGCAGGGGCGGTTCTGCGTGCTGGAGGACAACCTGCGCATCCCGTCCGGCGTCAGCTATGTCATCGAGAACCGGCGGGCGATGACGCAGACGCTGCCGGCGCTCTTCGCCGAGGCGCGGGTGATGCCGGTGGACGAGTACCCGGCAAGGCTGCTCGCGGCGCTCCGGGCCGCCGCACCGGAGGGCGTGAGCGAGCCCTGCGTGGTGGTGCTCACCCCGGGCGTGTACAACGCCGCGTACTTCGAACACGCGCTGCTGGCCCGACTGATGGGCGTGGAACTGGTGGAGGGCCGCGACCTGATCTGCAGCGGCAACCGGGTTCGGATGCGGACCACCCAGGGCGAGCGTCCGGTGCACGTGGTGTACCGGCGGGTGGACGACGAGTACATGGACCCGGTGCACTTCCGCCGGGACTCCTTCATCGGCTGCCCCGGCATCGTCAACGCCGCCCGCGCCGGCAACGTCACCCTGGCCAACGCGCTCGGCAACGGCGCGGCCGACGACAAGATGGTCTACACCTACGTGCCGGACCTGATCCGGTACTACCTGCGGGCCGAGCCGTTGATCGACAACATCCGGACCTACCGCCTGGACGACCCGGAAGTGCTGCACGACGTGCTCGGCCGGCTTGACGAGCTGGTCCTCAAGCCGGTGGACGGTGCCGGCGGCAAGGGCATCGTGATCGGCCCGCAGGCCGACGAGCGCACCCTGGACGAACTTCGGGCCACGGTCGCGGCGAATCCACGCGGCTGGATCGCCCAGCGGCCGGTGGCGCTCTCCACCTCCCCCACGCTGATCGGTGACAAGGTCGCGCCGCGCCACATCGACCTCCGGCCGTTCGCTGTCAACGACGGCGACGAGGTGTGGCTGCTGCCGGGCGGGCTGACCCGGGTGGCGCTGCCGGAGGGCGCGCTGGTGGTGAACTCCAGCCAGGGCGGCGGATCCAAGGACACCTGGGTGCTCGCCGGCGCCAACGACCCGGCCGAGCCGACGCCCCGGCATCCGCCCGAGCTGGCGACCCCGCCGCCGGACCGCAGTCCCCGCGACGAGGGCCCGGGCGCGCAAGCGGCCGAGCAGCAGCAGTAGAGGTGCGTGAACCATGCTGAGCCGCATCGCCGAGTCGCTGTTCTGGATCGGGCGCTACGTGGAACGCGCCGACGACACCGCGCGGATCCTCGAGGCGTTCCTGGCCCGCCTGCTGGAGGATCCGTGGGCGGACGAGGACGCGGCCTGCCGCACCCTGACCGCCATCCTGGGCGCGGCCGGCGGCGAAAACACGCGCCTGGCCACGGGGGACGTGCTCGAGCTGCTGGCCTTCGACGCCGCCAACGCGAGCGCGATCACCGGCGCGGTCGCGGCCGCCCGGGAAAACGCCCGGGGTGCCCGGGAGGCCATCTCCAGCGAGATGTGGGAGTGCCTCAACGTCACCTGGCACTCGCTGCCGGCCCGCCGCGCCGCCGCCGAGCGGCTGGGGCCGAACGTCTACCTCGCCTACGTCCGGGAGCGGGCCGCAGTGCTGGCCGGCCTGGCCGAGTCCACGCTGAGCCGCGACGACGGCTGGCGGTTCCTGATCCTGGGTCGCAGCCTGGAGCGGGTCGACATGACGGCACGGCTGCTCTCCATCCAGGCCAGCACCACCGACGAGAACTCCGGTTGGCGCACCGTCCTGCGCTCCTGCGGGGCCGAGGAGTCGTTCCTGCGCACCCACGGCGGCACCGTCCTGCCGCAACGGGTCGCCGAGTTCCTGCTGCTGGACCGGCTCTTCCCCCGATCCGCGCTGCACGCGCTCACCACCGCAGAGCAGTGCCTGCGCGAGCTCGCCCCGAGCACCGAGCGGGCCGGCGTGACCGATCCCGCCCGGCGACCGATCGGCCAGGTCCGGACCCGCCTCGAGTACGCCGACACGGTGACCCTGCTCGATGAGCTTCCGGCCCACCTACGCGCGCTGCAGCAGGCGTGCGCCACCGCCAGTGCGGCCGTCACGGAGCGCTATTTCGCACAGGCCAACGCAATCAGCTGGGGGAGCACGAGATCATGAGCTGGCGCCTGCGGATCCGCCACGTCACCGGCTTCTCCTACGCCGGCACCGTCTCCGCGTCGTACAACGAGGCTCGGCTGACGCCGTTGACCCTGCCCTGGCAGACGACGCTGTTCAGTTCGGTCGAGGTGAGCCCGACGGCCACGACCTACCGGTACTACGACTACTGGGCCACCCTGGTCACCTCCTTCGACCTGCACCGGCCACACCAGCAGCTGAAGATCACGGCGTCCAGCCTGGTGGAGTCCGCTCCCCCGGAGCCACCACAGCGCTGCGCCACCTGGGCGGAGGTGCGCGCCGAGCCGACCCTGGACCGGTACGCCGAGTTGCTCGCCGAGACCGGGCGGACGCGGATCGACCCGGAGCTGGCCGCCGAGGTCTCGGACGTGATCGACGGCGCCGACCCCGGAGAGGCCGCGCTGGCGATCGCCGACCATGTCAGGTCCAATGTGGAGTACGTGAAGGGGTCCACCGGGGTGCAGACCGGCGCCCGCGAGGCGTGGAGCCTGCGCAAGGGCGTCTGCCAGGACATCGCCCACCTCACCGTGGGCATGCTCCGCTCACAGGGCATCCCGGCCCGGTACGTCTCCGGGTACCTGCACCCGCAGCGCGACGCGAAGGTCGGCGACACCGTGGCCGGACAGAGCCACGCCTGGGTGGAGTGGTGGTGCGGCGACTGGGTGGGGTACGACCCGACCAACAGCAAGCCGGTGGGGCCCGGGCACGTGGTGGTGGCGCGGGGGCGCGACTACGACGACGTACCGCCCCTGCGTGGGGTGTACCACGGGGCCGGGAGCAGTGAACTGGGCGTGACCGTCGAGATCACCCGCCTGACCTGACCGGGGTGGGGTCCCAGTTGTCCGGGCCGGCGAGGTAACTCCGCGGTGTCGCCGCGGTGGCCTGCTCAGCGGTCAGCCGCGGACACTCCGGCCCCACCTGCGCGCCCGGCCCACGGTTGCGGTACTCGTCGAACCGGGCCGCCCGCCACGGCCAGCTGCCGAAGTCCGTCCACGGCGCCGCCGCTCGGATGTGCGCTCCCAGGAAGGAGTTCCGGACGGTGACCTGGCCGACCGCATCGGGGTCGTTGCCCGGGTGCCAGGGCCGGCCCAGAGCCACCGTCCCGGCCGTGGCGTCGCCGTGAACCTGCTGCGGGTGAACAGGAAGCCGTACCGGTTGGTGACGGCGGTACTGGGCGCGGTGACGTACCCGTTGTTGGTGGTGGAACCGCGACTCAGCGAGTGGATCCGGGTCCGGTCGAACACGGCGGTGGCGCGGCCGAAGATGAAGTCAACGTCGCCCTCGACCCGACCGGCGTACACACCTGGCTTGACCCGGATCGTGAAGACGCTCGCATTGTTGCTGGGCACCGCGTCGACGGCGGTCTGGATGGTAGTGAAGTCCCCACTGCCGTCAAGGGCCACGGTGACGGACGGCCCCGACGCGGCCGATGCGCCGGCCGGCCCGGTTCCGAGTCCGCCGCCGACCAACCCCATGCAGGTGACGACCAACGCCCACGCCCGGCCCCGCATCTGCCCTCCATGGGCGCCACTGAGCGGCTCAGGGCGTATAGATGATCATAGCTAAAGCAGGGACGGTAGGAGCAGTGGGCGATGGCGTCAAGGCGGTGTGCGATTGCGTCACCGGCACGAGGCGGGCCGGACACCCGACCCCGGAGCGGTACGACACAATGGGTGCGGTGCCGGTGGTGGATTCGCCGCCCGGGACCACTGGGGCCGTAGCCCAATGGCAGAGGCACGCGGTTTAGGTCCGCGCCAGTGTGAGTTCGACTCTCACCGGCCCCACCCGAAACGGATACCCAAACGCAGGGGCAGACGGGCCGTCGGCGCCTCCGTCAGTGACTGGTGACTTCGCGCAGGGCATTCGCTCGGGGAAGCATGGGTGCGCTGCGAGCCGTAACTACCCGGGCGGCAAGCGGTCGTCCAAGAGCGAACCAGGCCTTCGGGAGATCCTCGTTTGGTCCCTCGTGGGAGTTGCCGGTCAGTTCTGGCCGGGACTTGCTATGGGCAATCCTGCAGCCTTAGCGCATTCGAGCAGTCGTCGGTCGTAGGTGACGAAGGCGATGAGTGCCGTTCCGGACTCGTTGGTCAGAACGTGGGCGGTGGCGAGGTGGATGGCGTCGAGGCTGCGCAGCGTCGGCTCGGCGAACGCGGCTGCGGTCGCGCGGATCGTGGTGTCGATCTCCAGTCGGAAGAGCCGTCCGACGGCCGCCGGCACACCGATCAGGGCTTGTGGGGCTGACCGGCGCAACGCTCTAGGCACTTCCACCTCGACGAGGGCGGACGAGACCAGCGGCACATCGTTGTGGGTGTTGAGCCAGGAGACCAGGTCGGCGCTGCATGCCTCCTGCCGAACCAGCTTAACGACAGCGGCGGAATCGAGATAGATCACCAGCGCTCCTCGTCGCGCATCGCGGCGAGCGTGGCGGCCACGTCCACACCCTCGTCACCGAGCTTCGGCGGAAGCGGAATAGGACCGCCGCCGGCCGGGGCGACGGCCCGCCCTGCAGCCACCAGCTTGGCCAGCGTCGACCTGTCGTCGCCCACCGGAACGAGCCGGGCTATCGGGTGCCCACGGTCCGTGATCTCAACGGTCTCGCCCCCGCTCACCCGTGCCAACACCTGGCTTGTGTTCTGGTTCAGCTCCCGGACACCGATGCGCTCCATAGGCACGAGTGTAGAACGGAATGTTCTACGTTGCGAGTTGCTCGGCCGCGGCGGGCGCTATCAGGTTCTTCTTTCATCTTGACCTGCGCAAACGCAGTGCCAACGGCTCACCGTTTATCGTCGCCGGTTGGTTCGCATGGTGGTACCTCCGGCCCACGTCACGGCGCTCACGATTCGACGCCGGTCTCCACGGAGGTCAGCCTGCGTCGCAGGTGTGCCCGTTCCGGCTCGGTGCCGACCAGGTCCAGCGCCTCCCGGTACGCCGCAGCGGCCTCCGGCAACCGGCCAAGCCGACGGAGCAGATCGGCCCGGGTCGCCGGGTAGAGGTGGTAGCCGCGCAGCCGCGGCTCGTCGGCCAGCTCGTCGAGCAGCGCCAGGCCGGCCCGGGGCCCGTCCCGCATCGCCACGGCGGCGGCCCGGTTCAGCGCGACAACCGGGGACGGTACCAGGGCGAGCAGCACGTCGTAGAGCGCCACGATCTGCGGCCAGTCGGTGGTCGCCACGTCGGCGGCCTCGTCGTGCAGGGCGGCGATCGCAGCCTGTACGCCGTACCGGCCGGGCGGGCCGCCGGTCAACGCGGTGACCACCAGCGCGCGGCCCTCCTCGATCATCGCGCGGTCCCACCGGTTGCGGTCCTGGTCGTCGAGGAGCACCAACCGGCCCTGCCCATCGGTGCGGGCGTCCCGCCGCGCGTGGATCAGCAGCATCAGCCCGAGCAGGCCGGCCACCTCGCGCTGCGCGGGCAGCAGCCGGCGCAGGATCCGGGCCAGCCGGATGGCCTCCTCGGCGAGGTCGAGCCGCTGCAGCCGCGGACCGGAACTCGCCGCGTAGCCCTCGGTGAAGACGGAGTACACCACCTGGAGCACCCCGGGCAGTCGCTCCGGCAGTTCGTCGGCGCCGGGCACCCGGAACGGGATGCGGGTGTCGCGGATCTTCTTCTTGGCCCGCACGATCCGCTGCGCCATCGTCGCGGTCGGGACGAGGAAGGCCCGGGCAACCTCGGGCGTGGTCAGGCCGGCCAGGCAGCGCAGCGTCAACGCGCCGCGGTCCTCGGCGGGCAGCGCCGGGTGGGCGCAGGTGAAGAACAGCGCCAGCCGGTCGTCGGGCAGACCGCCGTCGGCGTCGGCCGGCGGAGCCGGTTCCGCCCGGTCCGCCTCGGCCTGCAGGATGGCGAGCCGGGCGGCGTAGGTCTGGTCCCGCCGCAGCCGGTCGACGGCCTTGCGCCGCGCCGTGGTGAGCAGCCAGGCGCCCGGCCTGGTCGGGACGCCGTCCGTCGGCCAGTGCACGAGGGCCGCCTCGATCGCCTCGGACGCGACCTCCTCGGCCAGGTCCAGGTCACCGAAGCGCTGGACGAGGGCGGCGAGCAGCCGGCCACGCTCCTCACGGAAGACCGCCTCCACGGAGGACTCCACGGCGGTCGTGGCATCGGCTGCCCGCTCGTCCATCGCCGTCAGTTGTCGAACTCGGCGACCGGGCGGACCTCAACCGAGCCGCCGCCGCGTGCGCCGGGGCAACGGGCGGCCCAGTCCAGCGCGACGTCCAGGTTGGGCACGTCAAGGACGTAGTAGCCGCCGAGGATTTCCCGGGTCTCGGCGAACGGCCCATCCGTGATGGTCCGGTCGCCGGCCTCGCCGACCCGGACCGTCGTGGACGTGGTCAGGTCCTGCAGGGAGTGCCCGGCAACGTAGATCCCGGCCTCCGCGACCGCCTTGTCGAACAGAATCCATTCCTCGACGGCGGCCGGCGTGCAGTTGTCGGCTGCCTCGGCCTCGTCCGCCATCGGCGGGCTGTAGATCAACAGCATGTACTTCACGGGTTCGGCTCCTCTGGTCTCGCGCGGCGGGTTGCCGTACAGCATCACGACGAACGGAACCCGGCCGGATCGACGCCGCCTCCAGGGTATTTCGTCGACGACTCAGAGCACCGAGCGCAGCCGGGTCGCGAAACGCTCGGGGTGCTCGGCGAAGCCCAGATGATCGCCCGGGAACATCGTCGGCGCGACGCCGAGCGCCGCCGCGAGCGCGATCGAGGTGCGGTCGCAGAGTTGGCCGCCGGACTCCTCGCCGATGCCGACCACGATCCGGGTCGGCGCGGCGCGCAGCGCGGCGATGTCGGGCTCCCAGCGGGTGGTGGGGCGCAGCATGTGCGCGAACTGGTAGTACTCGTCCGCCACCGTCTGCGGGTCACGGTCGCCGCCGAACATGGCGTCGAGCACCTCGTCGGGCAGGTGGATATTCGCCGTACTCAGGAACTTCACCCAGGCGCCGGTGACGTCGCCGGCAAGGTAGGTGGCGATCATGTCGTCGGTCTGCTCGCGCAGCCGGTCCCGGTCGTCCAGCAGCTCGTCCAGCGGGGGCTCATGGGCGATCACGGTGTGCACCTGCTCCGGGTGGGCCTGCACGAGGGCCAGCGCGCTGACGGCGCCGCCGCTGGAGCCGAAGACCACGGCCGGGCCGGCATCCAGATGGGTCAGCAGGCGGGAAAGATCGTCGGCACGCATCTGCGGGGTCGAGTCCAGATCCGGGTCGGCGACCCGGCTGCGGTTGATACCCCGGGGATCGGTGGTGAGCACGGTGTGGCCGGCGGCGAGCAGGTCGGCCAGCGGCGCGAAGGCCGAGGCGTCCATCGGCGCGCCCACCAGCACCACGAGTGGCCCGGTCCCCCGGACCTCGTAGTACAGGCACGCGTCGGGGACCTCGAGGGTCTGGCCGGTGACGGGAATGGTCGACGTGAGGTTCATTGGAGCTCCTGGGCTCAGGTAGGGCCTGGTCAGGATGCGTGCCGGGGCATCGCGTCCGGTACCGCGCGGCGAGGTGCCGCACACCAGAACGACGAACCGGCCACCGCGAGATCGACGCGGCAGCTCTGCTAGTGTCCCGCGCCTGAAATTCGTTTTCTAAATGGTAGTGTGGCTTCATGTCTGGACGTGGTCGGCCGAAGGCAGCCCTGATTCTGACCGATGAGGAACGGGCCACGCTGACGCGTTGGTCGCAACGCGCGAAGAGCGCG
>DATHBD010000040.1:0-11147 GCA_035296325.1 Micromonosporaceae bacterium
GGTGGTCGCGCTCAACCGGGCCGCCGCCGTGGCGTTCGCCGACGGTCCGGCCGCCGCCCTGCCGCTCCTCGACGAGCTGGCGACCGATCCCCGGCTCGCCGACTACCCCTACCTTCCCGCCACCCGCGCCGACCTGCTGCGTCGCCTCGGCGACGCCGCCGGCGCGGCTCAGTCGTACCGGCGCGCGATGGAGCTCACGGCGAACGCCGCGGAACGCGCCTTCCTGGAGCAGCGCCTGGCCGAGGTCAGCCGCGCCGCCAGCGCCGAGCCCGCGCCCGGCTGAGGACGGCGGGCTCGGCGGTCACCGCTCCGAGGCCTCGCCCGGGTGATCAGGCGGCGAGGAGCTTGGGTACTGGGGCACGCTGGCCATCCGCGCGGGCGAGCCTGGCCATGACATCCGCCCGCAGCGGCGCACCTCCGGGCTGAGACGTCGGGTTCAGAGGAATACTGCACGGTTTCAATAACGCCGTCTCCCAGCAACCTCGGAGCTTGTGCGCCGGTGCCCGCCGGTTGCCCGACCGGCGCGAACCGGTTGCGCCGTCCCACTTTTACTGAGGTCCGCACCGAAACCGACGACAGGCTGGCATACGCATCTCGCACCCGACCAGGTGCGTCGCCCCTAGGAGGACCTATGAGCATCCGGCTGGTTGCGATCGACGGACACGTACTGCTGCGCCTGGGCCTGGCCCGCGTCGCCTCGACAAGCGCCGACATCGACCTGGTCGGTGAGGCCGCCACCGCGGACGAGGCGGCCCACATCGTCGGCGAGACGGCCGCGCAGGTCGTCACGATCGACGCCACGCTCGGCGGCGACGGCATCGCCGTGGCGACCCGGTTGCGGCTGAGCTGGCCGGACCTGGGCGTCGTGGTGCTCAGCGTGGCCGATGACGACGCCCTGCTGTACCGCTCGATGGATGCCGGCCTCTCCGCCTACCTGAGCAAGGCGGCACCCGCCAGCGCGGTGCTCACCGCCATCCGGCACGCGGCGGCGGCCCCGCACTCGTTCACGGCGCCCGGGCTCTCCTCCGCGCTGGCCCGTCGCCGCGGCCAGTCGAGCCTGCTCAGCCAGCGCGAGCTGCAGGTGCTGGTGCTGATGCGGGACGGGCGCAGCCTGCCGAACATCGCCCTGGAGCTGCGCGTATCGGAGGCCACAATCAAGACCTACGTCTCCCGGCTGTACAGCAAGCTGCGGGTGAACAACCGCTCGCAGGCGCTGATGGCCGCGGTCAACCAGGGGCTGTTGGCCACCGCGGGCGTCGCCGCCTGATCGCCACCGCCCGGTTTCGCCGATCCTGAGGTCGTTCCTCCGGATCGGCGGACCGGCCTGCGGCCCAAGGGCGTCGATCCCACACGTAAGCGCAACGGTCCGATTAGTCTGATTTCAGCGGCACCGCGTACGGCGTTCCGGCACGCGACGCCTACCAGGCCGCGCAGGGGGTGGCGATGTACGAAACCTTCCGTCCACTGCTCGATGCGCTGAAGCAGCGCGGCGCCAACCCCGCCGCGGTCGACGATGCCGCGGCCGAGGCGGAGCGCAGTGGACGTTCGCTGCGCGATGTCCTGATCAACGACATGGTCGTCACCGAGACCGAACTGACCGAGGCGTCCGCCGAAGCCTTCGGCCTCAACAGCGTGGACCTCGTGGGCTACCCGATCGAAGCTGCCGCGCTCGCCATGATCCCGCTCTCGGTGGTGCTTCGACATCGCGTCCTCGGACTCGCCGTCACCGACCGCGAACTGGTCCTCGGGGTCACCGACCCGGGCGACATCGTGGCGCTCGACGACGTACGGGCGGCCACCGGCCTGATCATCCGCCCGGTCCTGGTGGCCCGCAGCGAGGCCCGCAAGATCATTGACCGGCTCCGCCGGGAGGACAACAACCTCGGTGACGTCGCCGCCAGCCTGCGCAGCGAGCAGGAGTCAGCGTCGGCAGCGCTGACCAGCACCGAGGATACGCCGATCATGAAGTATGTGAATAATATGATCGAGCAGGCCGTTCAGTCCCGGGCATCGGATTTGCACCTCGAGCCGACCGAGATGAACATGCGGGTGCGCTACCGCATCGACGGCGTGCTGCACGAGGTGGACAGCGTGCCCCGGTCCGTGCAGTCGGCCGTGATCTCGCGCATCAAAATCATGTCCAATGTAGACATCACGGAACGCCGCATTCCGCAGAACGGCCGGATCACGGTGCAGATCCGGGAGCGCTCGGTCGACCTGCGTACCGCCACCCTACCCACAGTGTGGGGCGAGAAGGTCGTGCTGCGGGTCCTCGACACCGGCGGCATCGACCTGGAGCTGACCAAGCTGGGATTCACCGCCGAGAACTACCGGCGGTACTCCGAGTCGTACAGCAAGCCGCACGGCATGGTACTGGTCACCGGCCCCACCGGGTCGGGAAAGTCCACCACGCTGTACGCGACACTGACCGCCATCAGCAAACCGACAGTCAACATCATCACCGTCGAGGACCCGGTGGAGTACCGGCTGCCCGGCGTGAACCAGGTCCAGGTCAACCACAAGGCCGGGATGACCTTCGCCGCGGTGCTGCCGGCCATCCTGCGCTCCGACCCCGATGCGCTGCTGATCGGCGAGATCCGGGACCGCACCACCGCACAACTGGCGGTCGAGGCCGCGCTCACCGGCCACCTCGTGCTGTCCACGCTGCACACCAACGACGCCGCGAGTGCGATCACCCGACTGACCGAGATGGGCATCGAACCGTTCCTCGTCGGCTCCTCGGTGGACTGCGTCCTGGCGCAGAGACTGGCCCGGCGCCTGTGCGACTGGTGCAAGCTGGAGTACGCCCCCACCGAGATCGAACTGGCGTCGGCGCGGTGGCCGGTAGAGCTGATTTCGCCGACGCGACTGTGGAAGCCGGTCGGCTGCCGCACGTGCTCCAACACCGGCTACCGCGGGCGGATCGCGCTGCACGAGGTCATGCCGGTTTCCGAGGAGATCGAGCGACTGTCCATCACCCGGGCATCCGCACAGGATCTCAACCGCGTGGCAAAAGCCGAGGGGATGGCCACGTTGCGCTCCGACGGCCTCGGTAAAGCCGCGGAAGGGCTCACGTCAGTGCAGGAAGTGCTGCGCGTCGCTGTGTAGTCGATAGCCGACATCACGCATCAGGGCATCCGCCGAGCCTCGTTCACGTATGGTCATTACTTAGTGTGACGTAATGGCTACATAGAGAGTATGGAGATGGCGACTTCCGCGTCCCGAACTCCTCAGCCTCGGCGGTGTTCTGCCGACGGTGAGGGTGTTCCGGCCGCCCGACGAGCCTCTGCTGTCGCCTCGACCACGACCATCACCACCCGACGGTGCCCGACTGTGCCGCCCCGACCCGCGAGGAGCTGCCAGGTGGAATCCACACCCGCCCTGGACCACTCCGCCGCGTCAACGGAACTGGACCACCTCAACGACCGTAGTGGCCTCCTCGCGCTGCGGGACGGCACCGAACACAGCGACATCAGCGACGAGCGGGCGTCCCTGGACACCATGCTCACCGCCCTCGTTGCCGCCAAAGGCTCGGACCTGCACCTGACCGTCGGCGCCCCGCCCACCATCCGGCAGCACGGCGCCCTGCGCTCCCTCCCCGAGTACGACAAGCTGACACCGGCCGACACGCTGGCGCTGCTGCGCTCGGCGGCCAGCCCGGCGCAGTGGGAGCAGTTCGAGCGCACCCACGAGCTGGACTTCGCCTACAGCATCAAGGGCCTGTCCCGGTTCCGGGTCAACGTCTACGCGCAGCGCGGCTCCTGCGCGGCGGCCTTCCGCGCGATTCCGCATATCATCAAGCCGCTGGACGAACTGGGCGTGCCGACGTCGGTGGAGAAGTTCGCCCAGCTGCACCGCGGCCTGGTCCTGGTCACCGGGCCCACCGGATCCGGAAAAACCACCACGCTCGCCTCGCTGCTGGACATGGCGAACCGGACCCGCGCGGCGCACATCGTCACGATCGAGGACCCGATCGAGTTCCTCCACGAGCACAAGCGCAGTCTGGTCAACCAGCGCGAGGTGGGCGCCGACACCGGTTCCTTCTCCGCCGCCCTCAAGCACGCGCTGCGCCAGGACCCCGACATCATCCTCGTCGGCGAGCTGCGCGACCTGGAGACCACCTCGACGGCACTCACGGCGGCCGAGACCGGTCACCTCGTGCTTGCCACGCTGCACACGCAGAGCGCCGCGCAGACCGTCGACCGGATCATCGACATCTTCCCGTCCAGTCAGCAGCACCAGATCCGGGCGCAGCTCGCCATGGCGCTGCAGGGCGTGGTGACCCAGGCACTTGCCCCCCGGGCCGACGGCTCCGGCCGGGCGATCGTCACCGAAATCATGGTCGGCAGCCCGGCGATCCGGAACCTCATCCGCGAAGGCAAGACCCATCAGATCCCGACCTTCATGCAGGCAGGGGCGAGCCTCGGCATGCTCGCGTTCGACCAGCACCTCGCGGAACGCGTCCGCGAACAGATCGTCACGTTCGAGCAAGCGCTCGAGATGTGCCATTCCTCCGAGGAGTTCACCCGCCTCGCGAAGCGAGCGTGATCACGATGCCAACCGCCATCAAGACATTCGACTACCGCAGTGTGGACAGCAAAGGCAAGCAGACCAAGGGCAAGGTCGACGCCCCGGACGAGTCCGCCGCCGTCCATGTCCTTCGGCAACAGGGCGTCATTCCCCTGTCCATCTCCGAATCCGGCACCGGCCTGAAACGCGACATCGCGATCCCCGGCTTCGGTGGCAAGACCAAGCTCAAGGATCTGGCAATCTTCGCCCGCCAGTTCGCCACGCTGAGTTCGTCCGGGATGTCGCTGCTGCGCTCGCTGTCAATCCTGGAGGAGCAGACCGCCAAGCCAAAGCTGAAGAAGGCAGTCGGCGAGGTCCGCAACGATGTGGAGGGCGGCATCGCCCTGTCCGTGGCGATGGCCAAGCACGACAACATCTTCCCCACCCTGATGATCGCCATGGTCCGCGCCGGCGAGGCGGGCGGCTTCCTGGACAACGCGCTGGAACGCATCGCCACCAACTTCGAGAAGGACGACGCGCTCCGAGGGAAAATCAAGAGCGCGCTGACCTACCCGACACTGGTCCTCGGGTTCAGCGGACTGATGATCATCGGGGTCCTGATCTTCATCGTGCCGGTGTTCGAGGGCATGTTCAAGCAATTCGGTGGCGCCCTCCCCCTACCGACGCAGATTATCGTCACGGCGAGCCATAGTCTGCTCTGGTCCGGCCCGCTCTTCCTCGCCGTCACCATCGGGACCACCACGTTCGTCAAGCGGGAGCTGAAACGCAATCCCGCCCGGCGCCTCCAGTACGACCGGCTGAAGCTCCGGATCCCGGTCTTCGGCCCGCTGCTGACGAAGATGGCGATCAGCCGCTTCTCCCGCAACCTGGGCACGCTGCTCGGGGTCGGTGTCCCCGTGATGCAGTCCCTTGACGTGGTCGGCGCGACCACCGGCAACGTGGTGATCACGCGAGCCATGCAGGACCTCCAGACGTCGGTGCGGGAAGGGCATCCGATGTCGGCGCCGCTGCGCAAGCACAAGATTTTCCCGCCGATGGTGACCCAGATGATCGAGGTCGGCGAAGAGAGCGGCCAAATCTCTCAGATGTTGGACAAGATCGCCGATTTCTACGACAGGGAGGTGGACACCGCCGCGGAGCAACTGACCGCGTCCATCGAACCGATCATGGTCGTCGTGATGGGCGTTGTCGTCGGCGGCATGGTGGTCTGCCTGTACCTGCCGATGTTCACGATCTACGAGAGCATCTCAGGCGGCTGACCAGCACGGCACCACCAGGTAGTTCCGCGCGAAACACGATGGGCCTGACACATGTCCCGCCCGCAACCAGTCACAGGAGAATCACAATGCGAAACACCCTCACCAAGATGCGTGACCAGCGCGCGAAAGACGATCGGGGCTTCACGCTGATCGAGCTGCTGGTGGTCGTCGTGATCATCGGTGTCCTGGTTGCGATCGCCATCCCGGTCTACCTCAACTACACCAAGGGCGCCCAGAAGAAGTCCGCCCTATCCGACGTCCGCAACGCCGTCCTCACCGTCGAGCTGTGCTACAGCGAAAGCAACAGCACCTACCCGACGGCCGGCACTCAGGGTAGCGGCGTCGACATCAATAAGATGACGTTCACCGGATGCGCTAGCAAAGCGGTGATTTCTCCGGAGGTGGTGTTGACCTACACCCCGACCGGCACACCGGTCGCCTCGTACACCCTTGTCGGCCGCCACAGCAACACTGACAAGAAGTACACCTATGTCAGCACCGCAGGCGGCTCGCCAGTCGAAAGCGCCTACGTAGCCCCGTAATCCGGCCGGCCACTGGGTGGTGGGGAACGCCTCGCCACCCAGCGGCCGAACTGGCCGTCACCTCGTCGTCCGACTGATCGCTCGTCGTTGTGGCAGAGCCGGTGGCGGCAACCACACTTCACCATTCACAGGAGTGCACATGCGAAACACACTTGCCAAAATGCGGGACCGGCGCGCCAGCGACGACCGCGGATTCACGTTGATTGAACTCCTGGTGGTCGTCGTGATCATCGGGGTTCTGGTCGCGATCGCCATTCCGGTCTACCTCAACTACACCAAGGGCGCGCAAAAGAAGTCGGCCATTGCCGATGTTCGCAACGCGACGTTGACCGTAGAACTGTGTTACAGCGAGAACAACAGCAAGTACCCGACTGCCGGCACGCAGGGCAGCGGCGCCGACTTGAACAAGATGACCTTCACCGGATGTGCCAGCACGGCGGTCATATCGCCGGACGTGGTGCTGACCTACACCCCGGCCGGATCACCGGTTGCGTCGTACACGATCGTCGGACGCCACACCAACACCGACAAGCAGTACACCTACAGCAGCACGGCGGGTGGCTCGCCAGTGGAGAGCGCGTACGTCGCTCCCTAAAGCGCAAACTTGGGGCAGGGAGTTCTTCAACACGCACCAGCGCGTCCCGCAACGCAGTAACGGATACAGGATGGTGATGACCGTGGCACCAGCATTTGTGGCCATCACCATGCTCGGCTTGGCAGTCGGCTCGTTCCTCAACGTGGTGATCTACCGCGTTCCGAGGGACGAGTCGCTGCTGCGTCCGGGGTCACACTGTCCACACTGCGAAACCCCCATCAAGCCGTGGCACAACGTGCCGGTGCTCGGCTGGCTTCTGCTGCGCGGTCGGTGCGCGACCTGCCGGGAGCGGATCAGCGCCCGCTACCCGCTCGTCGAGCTTGGCACCGCGGCGCTCTTCGTCGCCGTGACAGCCCGGTTCGGGCTTACCGCGGAACTCCCGGCCTACCTCTACCTGGCCGCCATCGCGGTCGCACTGACGATGATCGACTTCGACGTGCGGCGGCTGCCGGACGCGATCGTGTTCCCCTCGTACATCGTCGGGGCCTTGCTGTTGATCCCGGCCACCGTGGCCCACGCGGACTGGTGGTCCGCCGGACGCGGACTGCTCGCCATGGTCGCGTTGTTCTCGTTCTACCTCGCCATCACCCTGGTCTACCCCGGCGGCATGGGCTTCGGCGACGTCAAGCTGGCCGGCCTGCTGGGCCTCTATCTCGGTTGGCTCGGCTGGAGTTCGGTGCTGATCGGCACGTTCGCCGGCTTCCTGCTGGGCGGCCTGATGGGCGTCGCGCTCCTGGCCGCGAGGCGGGCGAGCCGCAAGTCCGCACTGCCGTTCGGCCCCTCCATGCTGGCCGGCGCCATGCTCGCGGTGTTCGCGACCAGCCCGATCGCGGCCTGGTACAGCTCACTGATCACCCCCACCATCTAGCCGATTTCCGCCACGCACACCGCACCACACCGAGGAGCACCTGATGGCAACCGGAACACTGATCGGACTGGACATCGGCGCGATGTCCATCCGAGCGGTAGAAACAGACCGCGGCAAGGGCGGGCCGGTCATCACCAGCTTCGGCCAGACCCAACTTCCTCCCGGCACGGTGCGCAACGGCGTCATCCACGACGGGCCTGCCGTGACCGCCGCGCTCAAGGAACTGTGGGGCACCAACCAGTTCGGCAGCCGCGATGTCATCCTCGGCCTGACCAACCCCCAGGTCGTCGTCCGGGAGATGTCGGTGTCGAATCTGCCCGGGCGAAAGATGCGTGACGCGCTGCCCTTCCAGGTCCGCGATATGCTCCCGCTCCCGGTCGAGCGCTCCATCCTGGACTTCTATCCACTTGAGGATCCGGGCACGAACGAGATGGTGCGCGGGCTGCTGATCGCAGCCCCCAAGGACGCCGTGCTGGCCGCCATCGCGGCGATCGAGCTGGCCGGCCTGCGGGTCAGCAAGGTGGACCTCGCGTCGTTCGCCCTGCTGCGGGCGGCGTCACACCTCGACGGGCAGGTGGAGGCGATCGTCGACATCGGTGCCCAGGCCTCGAGCGTGATCGTCCACATCGACGGCGAGCCGCTGATCGTCCGGACGATTCCGCGCGGCGGCGCCGACATCACCGAGATGATGGCGACCCAGCTCGAGATTCCGGCGGCCGACGCCGAGACGCTCAAGTGCCGGATCGGGCTGGTGTCCGACGCCGAACCCGACACGGCGAAGGTGATCCAGGAGGCCGTCCGGCCATTGATCACCGAGATCCGGAGTTCGTTCGCTTATCTGACCACAAGTGACCGGCAGAGCAGAGTGACCAGACTTGCGTTGACCGGCGGCGGCTCGCTGCTACCCGGCCTCGCCGAGGCCCTCGGCACGCAACTCAATGTCGAGGTCGTCGCAGCGGATCCGGTGCAACGACTCCGTGACCGCGGCCGCGGCCGACACAACAGCCTGGAACGGTTCCGCTCCGCGGCAGCGGTAGCGATCGGCCTCACGTTGGGAGCGACCTGATGTCCACCATCCTGATGCCCGGAGAACCGGAAATCGACATCGAACCGCAGGCGCGGATGCTGACGATCGCGGCGAACCTGCTTCCGCCCGAGCTGATCGAAGCGCGACAGAGCCGCACTTTGCGGCGCCTGGTCGTTACCGGGTTGGCCGGCTTCGTCGGCGTGCTGGCTGTGGCGTACGGCGTCGCCGCGGTCACCACGTCGGTCGCCCGCAGCAACCTGGAGGACTCACAGAGTCAGGCGCAGACACTGACGCAGCAGCAGCGGGACTTCGACGACGTTGTCCGGGTGCAGGCCGAGTCCGCTGCGATTCGTGGCCAGCTGGCCACCCTGCTGGCCAACGACATGCAGTGGGCGCCGTTCCTCACCTCGCTTCAGGTGGCCGCGCCCCGAGGGGTACGGGTCACCACGGTGACCGGCGCCCTGGTGCCGCCACCGGCCGCCCCTGCACCCGATCCCGCCGCGACGGACGCGGCGGCTCGAGCCGGCACCGTCGCGGCACCACCGCCAAAGAGTGCCGCCCTGAAGGTGATCGGCAAGCTGACCATCAGCGGGAACGGCACCACCAAAGCTGACGTGGCGGCGTACATCGACGCGCTGGGGAAGGTGCCCGGCGTGGCAAATCCCATCCTCGGCAGCGCGACGCTGCTGGAAGGCGCATACGGGTTCACCATCCTGTTGGACATCACCAATGCTGTGCTCGACGGCCGATTCACACCCAAGACCACCACGAAGCCGGGGCAGAAATGATGCGCATCGGACCCGCCGACCGGATCTGGGTCATCGGCGGTGCGGTCAGTGTCGTCGCCGTGGTCGCCATGGGATGGTTCTTCCTGATCGGGCCGCAACTGAGCGAGGCGAGCGACCTGCGCAGTCAGGCGGCTGAGTCCGACACGCGGATCGCCGGCCTGGAGCAACGGCTGACCGAGCTGCGCAAGCAGAACGAGGACCTCCCGAGGTACCAGGCACAGCTTGCGGTCGACCAGCAGGCGCTGCCGAGCACGCCGTCCTCGGCGGATTTCCTTCGAGAGTTTCAGGTTACCGGCCGGCGGACCGATGTAGTGGTCAGCGGGATCACCGTCGGGGCGCCCACCCAGGTCGTCGGCGGAGCGGCGGGCGTCAGCACGCTGCCGGTGATCCTCACGGCCAGCGGCAGCAGCAGCGGACTCAACGAACTCCTCGACGAGTTGCAGCAGCAGCGGCCGCGCGCCGTCCTGATCAACACCGCCAGTCTCGCGCCGGCCGGCGAAGCGGGCGGCCCGGTCACCTCCTACACCCTCACCGTCAACATGCAGGCCTTTGTGGCGGCGACGGGCGCCGCCACCGGCACCGAGCCTGCCACCACGACGAACTGACCCGCGACACCCCAATTCAACCCCGGCTCGGAGGAGTGCATGCTCGCCCACAGCAACGGCGCGGTCCAACGACCGCACCCGACGCGTGGGAGAGCACTGCCCGAGCATGGCGCCGACGAGGGCTACAGCGTGCTCGAGATCATCGTGTCGATCAGTTTGATCAGCATCGTCATGGCGGCGTACAGCACGTTCTTCGTCAACGCTCTCGCGGTGAACGCCGGCCAGGGCGCGAAGCAGGCCGCCGTGCAGGTCGCGGCGGGAGCGATGGAGCGGGTGCGTGCACTCAAGGGCGCCGCCATCACGGCCGGGCGCGACGAGGCGTCCACGCTCGCGCAGTGGGCCAGCCCGGTCGCCGGCGTCAGCCCGTACCTGGCACAGATGGGCAAGGCGTGGGACCTGACTCCGGAAGCGGGCGAGGCCGTCGCGCTGCCCACGCAGGAGGCCGCCCCGATCGTCGGTTACACACTGCACTGGTACATCGGCACGTGCTGGCAGCCCAAGGACACCGGCGGGGACTGCGTCAAGCCGCTCCTCACCGGCACCGCCGCGAGCAACGGCAAGGTTCCGTTCTTCGGCGTCGTCGTGGGCGTGACCTGGTCACACCGCAGCTGCCCGCTGTCAGCCTGCACCCATGTCGAGGCCACCCTGGTCAGCAACTCGCCCGACGACCCGCTCTTCCCCACCGGCCAGAGCCCGGTACCACCAGCGATCGACCCCACCCCACCCCAGGGCGGATCGGTCACCGCGACCGGCCTGATCGGCACCGGCCCGCTCTACTCCGGGTCCACCACCATCAACCTGCTGCTGAACAAGGGAACCTCCGGCGTCGGCCTGGCCGACGACGGCTACCAACTGCACCGCGCCACCGGAACACTCGCCTCGATCGGCGGCACCGCGAACGGCACCTGCAGCGGATACGGCCTGTACACCCAG
>DATHBD010000041.1:0-2980 GCA_035296325.1 Micromonosporaceae bacterium
GAGCACAGCAATTCACGCTGATCCGCTCCTACCTCGCCACCGCCACCGCCCACGGCCACAACGCGCTGCAAGCCCTCACCGACCTCGCCGCCGGTCACCTTTGGCTACCCACCGTCGAACCCAGCACCTGATCAGTCACGACCCGAGCAACGTCGAGACGCGCGATGACTTCGCCCGCTTCCTCTCGGCTGTGCTAGCAGACTTCCGGTCGACGGGAGAGGCCGAGTGGGAGAACGGCACCCTGGACCGCTTCCTCGAGGGGTTGTCGGCGTTCGCCGATTCCCGTGTCGTCGAAGGGCCTGGGTCCGATCATGAGCGAGCCTCCTGGCGCTTGTTCGCCGAGATCGTTCGCGCCGCGACCGGGTACGAGTAGCACGCCCTCATTTGCCGCCGACCGCGCGCTGGGAGACGAGGCGGCGTCACGCTCCGTGCGCCGGCACGGCGGCCCGATGCCACTGGGCCGGTACACGCTCGTGCTTGATATGCAGGTAATCCTTGGTGATCCACGGCATGTTTGTGCTGGTGGGTCGGGTAGTGAGGGGTGCCTGGATGTCGTCGTGGAGTTGTTTGCGGTTGGTGCGGTCTCGGGATGCGGCTGGTGGTCTGGTCGTGCGGTTCGGGGTGGCGCTGCTGGATGGGTATCTGGAGTTCCTGTCGGTGCGGTCACGGCCGAACACGGTGGTCGCGGTCGCGTATGACCTGAAGGTGTTCTTCGCTGGGGTGGGGAAGGCGCCGGGCAGGGTCGTCGCGGCGGACGTGCTCGCGTTCGTGACCGCGCAGTATGCCGGTGGTCCGGCGCGTCGGCTGCAGGTCGCCGGCGATGGTGGGGTGTCGGCGCGGACGGTGCGGCGACGGTTGTCGAGCGTGTCCGGGCTGTTCGCGTTCTTGCAGGCCCGCGGTGATGTTGAGGCGAACCCGGTGCCGCGGGGCCTGCCGACGCGCCGGGAACGGCAGCGTCCCCGTCAGGGCGTGCCGCTGGTGCGGACCCCACGCACCCTGCCGCGGATCATGCAGCCGGTGCAGGTGGATGCGCTGCTGGCGGCGTTGCGCACGCACCGGGACCGGGCGATGGCCGAGGCGATGGTGCTGGGTGGGCTGCGCCGATGCGAGGTCCTCGGCCTGCGTCTGGAGGATCTGCAGGTCGCCGCTCGCCGGGTGTTCATCGCCGAGGGCAAGGGCGGCCATCAGCGCCAGATCCCGGTCTCCGGCCGGTTCTTCGCCTCGGTCGCCGCCTACCTTGACACCGAACGGCCGTCGGGCATCGACACCGACCGGCTGTTCGTCGTGCTGAAAGGCCCGCGCCGGGGTCGGCCGCTGTCGGCGGCCGGTCTGGATCAGATCCTGGACTCGGGCCGGCAGCGGGCAGGTCTGACCAAGGTGACCTGCCACCAGCTGCGGCACACCTGCCTGACCCGGCTGCGGGAGGCCGGCATGGCACTCGAAGCCGTCCAGGCCCAGGCCGGCCACGCGTCCATCGAGTCGACGCGGATCTATCTGCACCTGGCCGACGACTGGCTGGCCTCGCAATACCGGCGGGCGGCCGAGGCGATCGACGCCCAGCTACTGTCCGGAAAACCCTTGTCCCGCAACGGCTTCGAGATGATCGAGGGTGGACGGTGAGCAGCTCCCGACGGCTCCCGGACTGGGACCAACTCGCCGCCACGATCCCCGACACGGTGACGCCGATGCGCCGCTATCTCGACCAACTGGTGTGCATCCTGCGCCCGGGCAGCGTGTCCGGCGCCGACCTGGCCCTGCGATCACTGGCCGCGTTCCTGGTCGAGCAGGCGCCCGAAGTTCGCTTCATCGCCGACATCCGCCGCCGGCACATCGAAGATTTCCGCACCTGGCTGACCACCAGACCCGGCTACCGCACCGGCCGGCTCACCCCGGCCACCCTCGCCCACCGGCTCGGCACCCTGCGCATGTTCTTCGTCCGGATCAGCGACTGGGACTGGCCCGAAGCACCCTCCCGGATCCCGATCATCCCTGCGGACCTGCCCCGCCAGGACCATCCCCTACCGAAAGCCCTCGACGACCCGTCCGCGGCGAAGCTGCTACGCGCCGCGCAGGCCGAACCCCGCATGCTCGTGCGCGTCGTCGTGGAAGTGTTGCTGCGCACCGGACTACGCGTCGGCGAGTTCACCGCACTACAAGCCGACGCGATCGTTCTCATCGGCGCCGCGCACTGGCTGCACGTCCCCGTCGGCAAACTCCGCGAGGACCGCTACCTACCGCTGCACCCGCACTTGATCACTCTCATCGGTGACTACCGCACCGCCCACGTCGCCGCCGACAACCCGCTGCTGCTGCCCCGGGAGAACGGAGGCCCACTCGACCGGCACACCGTCACCCGGCTGATCAACAAAGCCGGCACCGCCGCCGGCCTGGCCCACATCCACCCGCACCAACTCCGCCACACCCTGGCCACCCAGGCCATCAACCGCGGCATGACCCTCGAAGCCATCGCCGCGCTGCTGGGCCACCGCAGCCTCGACATGACCCTGCGCTACGCCAAAATCGCCAACCGCACCGTCGCCGACGAATACTTCGCCGTCACCGAGAAAGTCGAATCCCTTTACCAGCAAGGAAAACCACTACCCGCCGACATCATCGGACCCCGCATGGCACGACTACGCCGCGAACATCACCGCCTCCTCGGCAACGGCTACTGCACCCGCCCACCCGAACTCGGCTGCGCCTTCGAGGCCATCTGCGAGACCTGCACCTTCTTCCAGACCAGCATCGAGTTCCGGCCCACCCTGCAACGCCAACACGACCACGCCGCCCAGCACGACCAACCCCACCGCGCCGACCTGTTCACCAGGCTCCTGGACGGCCTAGTACTGCAACGGCACTTAAGCTTGTTCTTTAACCTTTGCGTTGCTTACGGGCGGTGATGCTGAGGTCGCGTTTGATGGTTTTGCCGACGTCGTGGCGGGGTGCGGGTCGGCGGTTTCGTGAGCCTGGTGGGCGTCCG
>DATHBD010000042.1:0-31272 GCA_035296325.1 Micromonosporaceae bacterium
CGTGGAGCCCTCTCGAAGACGGAATCTTGTCGCAAAGACCTGTCTATCGATGGCTCCACGCCTGTATCAAGCACCGTCCGAACTGGACGATTTGCCCGTGTTGATCAAATCCCGACGGCATTCCCTGCTGAGATCACGTCAGTGATCTCTGCCTGTTGTCGGCGACCGGAATTCCACAGCCCCGGAATCACTGCGTCACAGGCGGGCGATCATTGAGAACCCGCTGGAAGAGCATGCTGTCCTGCCACATGCCGTTGAGGTAGACATAATCGTGAGCCGTCCCGAAATGGTGGAGACCATTCTTGGTGAGCACCCGCTGGGAGGCCAAATTCTTGTGATCCGTGCTCGCTTCCACCCGGTGCAGGCCAAGATCCTGGTCCGCGATGCGGCAGAGGGTGGCCACCGTCGCGCTGGCGAGTCCCTTTCCGACCTCGCCGGCATCCACCCAATACCCCAGACTCGTGCTGCACATCGGGCCGAACACGATGCCGTGCAACGAGGCGCATCCCACGATCTGATCGCCGCGCTGCAAGGCACAGGCGAAGAGGGTGCCTTCCGAGTGCTGCCGCAACAGCGAGCCCAGCCGTTCCCGCTGACCGTCGAGGGTCCAGAACGAGTCGGGCCGCACCGGATCAAACGGGTGGAGATGATCGCGGTTACGCAGGTATGCGTCCAGAAGCGCCGGCGCGTCACCGCCTTCCAAACAACGTAGGATGACTCCGCCCGGCAGCTCGGCAAGAATGACCATCGCCGTAGCGTAGATGCAGGCCGGGAAGCCAGGGCGTCTGGATCTGCCGCAGATAAGACGCGTCCCGCCCCGGCTCGCGTTACCGTGCGTGAGCGCTGGCCGAAGACAGGTGTCCCGACCCCGCCGAGAGGTGGCGCTCAACTCGCGAACATCGAGATCGGTGAGATCTGGGTGGTGCCGAACTGAGCGACATCTGGTGCCGGAACTCACGAACAAAGCCGGCCGCACCGTGCGGTGCCTGCCGCGCCGTCCAGGATGGACCACTCGGTCGCGAGCCGCACTCCGGTGACCGACGGTACGACCATCTGGCCGATCCGGCTGGGGGTCAGGTCGACGACCAGGCAGCCGAGGGGTGCCAGCCGTCGCCAGTGCTCGTGGTGCGAGGCGGCGTTGGTGGCGTCGAAGACGACGTCGGAGCGGCGCCCGCCGGCGAGCAGCGCCTCGAGGCCGCCCGAGGTGGTCGGGTAGCCGAGGCGCTCGGCGTGGCGCAGTCCGTCGGAGGCAGGAGTGCGCCCGGCGACGAGCCGCAGCGACAACGCACCGGATCGGTGGATTTACTGACCAGGTCTCGCCCTGGACCCGCCCCGTCCGCGCGCACGCCACCGACCCCGCTGGAACAAGATCGACCTGTACGCGTATGCGGCCGCGCACCGGCACGACCTGATCCTCAAACCGACCCTCTTGCACGGCGGCAGCGGCATCATCGCCGGCTGGCAGCAGCACCCGGACGGCTGCAACGCCACCTGACCGCGGCCATGGACGGCCCCTACGTCCTGCAACAGCGCATCCGTCTCGCCGCCGAACCCTTCCCCGACGGCAGCGGCGGCGTCCAGGACATCTTCCCCATCTGGGGCATGTACCTGAGCAACCAGGCCACGACATCCGACGACGGCTACGCGGGCGGCTTCATCCGCGGCACCGACGACCCGGCCGAGGCCATCGTCGGCATGGCTTCCGAAGCGAAGGCCGCCTGGGTGTTCCAAGGCACCTGACGCGCCCGTGCCTGCCGTTCCCGGTTCCATTCCCGGTGCTCAACGGGCCGATGACGACCCGAACTGTGCCGGGATCAGACCCGGCCGCATGATCAATAGGAAGGGCGCAATCAGCAGGGCGGTCAGCACGGCGAACACCCAGAACGCCGCCTGTAGCCCGAAGAACTGGGCGACGCCGCCAGCCACCGCGGCCCCGACCGGTATGGCGCCCCAACTGAACAGTCGCGCCGCGGCACTGTATCGCCCCATCAGGTGATCCGGAACCAGGGACTGGCTGATCGTCCGGGCGTTGACCGACCACAGCACCCCGCCCATGCCGCCGAGGAACGCGCCCGCGGAGACCGCGTAGACGTTGGTCGTGACGGCCGGAACGGCGACCATCGCCAGCGTGCCGAGCAGATCGCTGAATAGCGCCCACCGCCGGCCGAGCAGCCGGTTGACCAGGCCGACCGTGAGCGCGCCCACGACGCCGCCGACGCCGAGCATGCTGAGAATGACGCCGTACTCGCGAGAGCTGGCGTGCATGACCTCGGTGGCCACCAGCGGCATCAGCGCCAGCCAGGCGCCCCAGCACGAACACAGCACGGTCAGGGCCATGGCCATGAACCGCAGCACCGGCTGCCGCCAGAGGAAACCCATGCCTTCGGCAATCTGCCGGTTGACCTTACGGGGGCCGTCGATGCCCGCGGACTTCGGCCGGAAGCGGCCGACCATCAGGACCAGCAGCACGGCCCCCCCGACGTAGGCGACCGCGGTCGCACCCAGGGCCAGCGCACTGCCCACCGCGATCAACAGGCCGCCGACCATCGGGCCGATGAACTCGTTGCAGACGGTTTCCGCCCCGGTGATCCAGGCGTTGGTGCGTTCCCGCAGCGACTCGGGGACGGCCGCCGGGATGATCGCCACCGCCGAGGTCAGCGCGACCACCTCGGCGACGCCCAACAGCAAACCGCAGGCGAACAGGATGGGCAGCGTCAGCGAACCGGCCAGGAACAGCGCCGCCAGCACGAGGACCGACGCGGTACGCACGGCGTCGGCGATCCACAGCAGCATCCGCCGGTCGAATCGGTCGACCAGCACACCGACGTGCAGAGCGACCAGTAGCCACGGCAGGGTGAGCGTGACCGCGACGCCGGCGACCAGGGCCGGCGACGTGGTGAGCTGGGTCGCCATCAACGGGAGCACGATCTTGGTAACGCCGTCGGCCAGATTGGTGACAGCGGTGAAGACGGTGAGCACGATGGAATTGCGCTTTCCGGCGCCGATCTCGAGCTCTGCTGCTGCCGTCGTCCCCAGGTCGTCGACCCGAACGGACTGGTCCTGTGTCATGGGATTCCTCCACGAGCGCGCGGGGGTCGAACCGTCGGTACGGACATCGTGCGTCGAAGCCGCCATTCCTAGCATCGCCGCTGCGATTTTTTCGGCAACCGGGGCTGTCGCGGCCGAGTAGTGATCGGCGTCGACATCGAGGACGACCGTGTCCGGGCCGAGCAGTGCGATCATTGCCTCGCGCGCCCCCGGGCCAGCTGGCTTCAGGTGCTCCGGTACTCCAGCTCGGCCTTCGCAGGGCGCACGGACACGCCGTGGCACCGCTGGGAGCATTCCGAGTCAGACCGGGTCCACGAGGTTTGCTCCCCGCCTGCCCGTGGCCGCCGCGGGCTCCCCACGCCGATCCGTTAACCACCGACGGCTGGTGGCACGACGTTCTCCTGATCGACTACGCGGACACGTGCGGCCTCCTCCACGAATACTCGCCGGCCTCCCACCGGTAGCCCCGGCTGCGCCAATGAGGGCATGCGGTGCGGGCCGGCACCGCATGCCCGCAGCCGTGTCCAGCATCGCACCGACGGCCTCCCCGCAGCCCCTATGCTGCTGTCGTGGACGAGTTCGCGGACGCCTGGCGCAGCGACCGGCAGCCTGGCCTGGAGGCACTGGGGCGTGCTCCTCGCGTAGAGCGCCGTCGGCCGGGGGCACCACGGACCCTCCGCTTGGCCTCCGCCGGCCTCTGGCTGCGCGCAGCCCTGCGGCTCGTCGTGCTGGTGCTCGCGGGGTTCTACCTGTCCCGCGACATTGCGGTCGGGGACCGGTCGGTTGACTTCCCGGACGGCGCCTTCTTTGTCTGGTTCTACTACCTCCTCTCGGAGGTCGACAACCTCCTCGGGGTGCCCGCCGGCTGGTTGGGGGCAGCCCTTACTGGTTCGGCTTGGACGTCGGCCTGGCTGGCGGTCTACTGCGCGATGACGGTGTGCTACGTCGGGTGGGGCGCGCTGGTGTGGCGGGGCGGCACGTTGTACCGCCGCACCTACCGGGTCTCAGTCGCCTACCTGGCGCTCAGCGTCTGCACCCATGTGCTGGCGTTGATCGCGGTGGCACCCGGTGCTGCGGATGCGGTCCGGACGGGCGAGAACGCGCCGATCTCTCCATACCCCGGGATGGCTCTCGTCCAGACCTACGAGCGGCTGCTCCTGCCGTGGGCGCTCGCGCTGCCGGCGCTCACCGTCGCGGTCCTCGTGCTGCTGCGGACCGCCACTGCCCGCGCGCACCTCAGGCTCTCGGCCGGTCAGTAATCTCCGGTCGGGGATGAAGGGGTGGCGTGCCGCATACGTCGATGGAAGACTGTCTAATGTGAGTCGCGACGAACCGATTCCGCCGTACGTCGATGCCACGAAGGCCAGCGTCGCGCGCGTGTACGACGCCTTCCTGAACGGTACGGACAACTATGAGATCGACCGCGAGGTGCTACGCCGCATCCAAGAGGTGGCGCCGGAGGCGACGCAGCTCGGCCTGGACAATCGCGGGTTCCTGATCCGGGCCACGCGGTTCATCGCCGGCCACACCGGCATCGTCCAGTACCTCGACTGCGGATCTGGGCTGCCCACCGCGGAGAACACCCACCAGGTGGTCCAGCGCGTGCGGCCGCAGGCGCGGGTGGTGTACCTCGACAATGACCCCGCCGTTCTGACGCATGGCCGTGCTCTGCTCGAGGAGAACGAGCGCACCCATTTGATCGACGCCGACATCTTCGAACCGCGTCAGGTCCTCGACAACGAGGTCGTGCGGGAGCACCTGGACTTCTCCCAGCCGATGGCGCTCTACCAGTGCGGCACGCTGCACCACTACACCGGTTCCCGGTACGCCGACATCATGCGCGAGTACATCGACGCCCTGGCCCCCGGTTCGTACGTCGCGCTGAGCCATTTCTTCGATCCTGAGACCGCTGAGGACAGTGCACTCGCCCGCAGGATGGAGGACATCTTCCTGCACAGCCCGATGGGCAGCGGCACGTTCCGGACCCGGGGCCAGATCGAGGACATGCTGCCCGGGCTGGACCTCGTCGAACCAGGGCTCGTACGGTGCGCCGAGTGGCGGCCGGACGGCGCCCTCCCGGAGCCGCTTCCGTCGGTCTCCCGGTGCATCGTGGGCGCGGTCGGGCGCAAGCCGTGACCGGCCGCGCCGCCTACCCGGCCGGATCGCGGCCCGGCGAAACGGTCTGAGGCCGCCTCCTGGTCAACCACAACCCGACAACGAGCGTTACGCCCCAGCCGCAAATCCGAAGCTCGTTCCTCGTCGTCCTCATGAGCGCACCGGTGCTTCAATGTCGCGATGGATTCACAGCTGATCACCGCCGCAGCGGCGATTTTGGGAGCCGCCACCGGAATGAGCGGAGGCATCTTCGCTGCCCGCGAGAACAGCGTTCCTGGCGACCAAATCAACGCTCCAGCTTGCCGCACGACAGGATTTGCGGGACGCGCCGCGGAGATCACGAGTCATGGGTACGCCATCGACGGTCGCGTCTGGAACCTGACCGCCGGGTGCTGAGTCGACCGGCACCTGCTGGCCGAACCTTGGGGACAGCTTCTCCGGCGGCGGCAAACGCGCCTACGACACGGCCGCGAAGATGCCGGTCACGCGATCCCGGCTCACGATGCGGGAGCTAGCGGTCGAGAACTGCACGTGCTAACTTTTTATAGCATGTGCAGGGTTCACTTATGAGTGCTCCTGGGATGACTGGGGATGACCTGGTACAGGTGCTGGCGGCACTGGCCAGCCCACACCGCCTGCGGGTCGTTGCGACGTTGGCGCGGGAGCGCAACTACGTGAGCCGGCTGGCCCGCGAGTTGGGCATCAGCCGAGCGCTGCTGCAGGTCCACCTCCGCAAGCTCGAGGCGGCCGGTCTGGTATCGGCGCAGCTGGAGTTTTCCGACGACGGGAAAGCGATGAAGTTCTACGAGGTCAACGAGTTCGTCTACACACTTACGCCGCAGTCCATCGCGATCGCGGCGCAGTCACTGACGTCGCCCGAACGGGTGGAGGAGTCATGAGCGGGAACGACTGGGCGGAGGTGGTCGGCGCGGTCGGCATCTTCGCGTTCATCATCACGATCATCACGGTGATCATCGTGCAGGTGGCCTCCACGATACGGGCGAAGGCTGCCCTCGCCCGCGAGGACGAGTACCGCAAGCTGGCCGAGCGGGCGGTCCTCCTTCAGGAGGTCATCGAGAAGCGGCTGGTCGCCCTGGACGAGCGAGCTGGCCAGACACAGACCCGTCTCACCTCGATCGAGCGGATTCTCAAGCAGGTCGAGTAGGCAGTTGGGGCCCGGGCCGTCGAGCGCCAACTCGACGGCCCGGATGAAAGACGCACCGCCTCGCCCGAGGGCGAGTTCTCGCCGGAACGTTCCTTCACCGAAAGGACAGCATTTCATGCTGCGCAGAAGCAAGCTCGGCGGTCCGCTCATCGAGCGAGTCGCCGGGTGGTCGGTCCACCATCGGTTCCTTGCGGTGCTCGGCTGGCTCACGCTCGTCGTGTTCGCGGTTCTGTCGAGCGCGTTGGTGCCAGGGCAGGAGGCTCGTTCCGTCGACCCGGGCGCCTCCGGTCGCGCCCAGCAGGCGTTGCGGGCGCAGCAGGTCTACGAACCGATCCGCGAGAGCGTCCTGGTGCAGGCACGAGCTTCCGGTACGCCGCGGCTGCTCGACGACCCCGCGGCGCGTACCGCGTTGGAAGATCTTGTCGCCGCGCTCCGGAAGTCGGGTGCGGTGGCCGACCTGCGGTCACCGCTGTCTGCGGACGGCGCGGAGCTGCTCTCCGAGGACGGCCGGTCCGGCCTGGTCACCTTCCAGGTGGCCGGAGGCGATGATCAGCGGATCGCCATGTACGAGGCAGCGGGCGGCGTGATCGAGGCGGTGACCGCCCGGCACCCGGACATGCGGGTGGCGCAGGCCGGTGACCGGAGCCTGTCGGTCGCGGTCGACCAGGCCGTCCAGGACGATTTCCAACGCTCGGAGCTCATCTCGCTGCCGCTGACCGTGGCGATCCTGCTGATCGTGTTCGGCTCCCTGGTCGCGGCGGGCATTCCGCTGCTGCTCGCTGTGACCACCGTCGCGGGAACGTTCGGGTTCCTGCAGTCGATCGGGCACTGGATGCCGATCAACAGCGCGGCGTCCTCGATGGTGCTGCTGATCGGGTTGGCGGTCGGGATCGACTACTCCCTGTTCTACATCCGCCGGGTACGGGAGGAACGCACCTCCGGCCGCGACATCACCGAGGCGCTGCGGGTGACCGCGCGTACCTCCGGGCATGCCGTGGTGGTCTCCGGCCTCACCGTCATGCTTTGCGTGTGCGGGCTACTTTTCACCGGGCTCGACAACCTGCAGGGCCTCGCCGTCGGCGCGGTGCTGGTCGTCGGCCTGGCAGTGATCGGTTCGGTGACCGTCCTGCCAGCGCTGCTCTCCCTGCTCGGGCGGCGGGTGGACAGCGGCCGGATCCCGTGGCTGGGCCGGCGGCGGACCGCCGGGGCGCAGTCGCGCGCATGGTCGGCCGTGGCGCACGCGGTGGTGCGTCGCCCACTGCTCTGGGGCGGCGTCGCGACTGCGGCGCTCGTCGTCGTGGCGCTACCCGCGCTCGGGATGCGGCTACAGGATGCCGCCGTGACCGACAGCTTGCCGCGAAGCGTACCCGCCGTCGACGCGGCCAGCCGGATGCAGGAGGCGTTCCCCGGTGCGGCCACGCCATCACGGGTGGTCATCTGGCGCGCTGACGGCAGCGACGTCGACGGTCCGGCGGTACGCCAGGCGATCGACGAACTCCGCCGGCGGGTCGCCGGGCCCGTCGCCGTGGTCGAGGTCGACCAGGCCCTGGTAGTGCGGGTCCCGCTGCCGGGCGGCGGCACCGATGCCACGTCGAACGCCGCGCTGAAAACCCTACGCGATGATGTGCTGCCGGCCACCCTCGGCAAGGTGCATGGTGTCGAGTACGCGGTGGCCGGTCGGACGGCGTTCGCTCATGATTTCACCGACGTGGTGCGCGACCGCAGCCCACTGGTCTACGCGTTCGTCCTCGTGATGGCGTTCATCCTGCTCCTGGTGGCGTTCCGTTCGGTGACGATCCCGGCCGTGTCTATCGTGCTGAACCTGCTGTCGATCGGCGCCGCATACGGCGTGGTGACCTGGGTGTTCCAGGACGGCCACCTGGCCTCGGTGCTCGGCTTCACCCCGTACGGCGGGGTGGTCGGTTGGCAGCCGCTGTTCATGTTCGTCATCCTGTTCGGCCTGAGCATGGACTACCACATCTTCATCCTCAGCCGAGTCCGCGAACGGTGGACCACCGGAGCGACCGCCCACGACGCGATCGTCGGCGGCATCAGCACCAGCGCCGGCGTCGTGTCCAGCGCCGCCGTCATCATGGCCGGCGTCTTCTCGGTCTTTATCACCCTCGGTGCGATCGAGTACAAGATGCTCGGCGTCGGGATGGCCGTCGCCGTGATCATCGACGCCACCATCGTTCGTGGGGTCCTGCTACCCGCGGCGCTGGCGCTCCTCGGCGATCACGCCTGGACCCTGCCTGGCCGCCGAACGTCACGAGACCAACAACCGCAACGGCTGGATCCCGCTGATTACGGGTATGCCCGCGCCGGGGCAGGCACCTCGCCCGTGTTGTAAGCAGCCTGTCGTCGTGGGTTGGTGAGCTCGCAGCTGTCGTTGATCGGCGGACAACGGGTCTCCAGGAGATGGTCACGACCAGGAGAATCGTCAACTGGAGACCTCCGGGTCGGGCCGACCCGACCCGGAGGTCTCCACGCCGACTTTGGCGTGGCGCGGACTGTGCATCGGGTGGCTGATCCGCGTCCTCAACCCGGCTACGCGCGGTCGGGACACTGGCCGTTCATGCCTGTGCTCGGCATGGGTGTCTCCCTTGAGGCGCGGAGCGAGGGAGGTGAGAAGCGGGCGGTAGCCGTCGGCGTCGAGCCAGGCGAGTTCGCCGTCGATGTCGACGCTGCGGCGCTGACCGTCATTCGCGGTACGGCGGTGCCACCCCCAGCCCCATCGTGGCACCGGAGCCTGGCGCACCGAATCGGCACCGGGCCTGGAATTGCGCACCGCAAGTCGGGTGCCCCACGTGCCCCCGGCCCATGCGTAGAGGGTCGGCGGCGCGGCGACGTGCTGCGCCGGGTCGAGGACGAGGCGACACGAATGGCGCAGCTCGTGGACGACCTGCTGTACCTCGCCCGACTCGACGCCGAGCCGCAGCTCGCTCAGGGCCGCGTCGACCTCGTCGCCGTCCTCCGGGACGCCGTCTCCGACTCGCTCGCCGCCCAGCCCGGTCGACCGACCACCCTCGCGACGCCGGCGCACTGTTTGGTGCACGGCGACGAGGATGCGCTCCGGCAGGTCATGGGCAATTTGCTGGGCAACGTCCGCACGCACACCGCCGCCGACACGCCGGTATCGGTCCGGCTCATGCCGGACGGTGCCACCGTCCGGGTGGAGGTCAGCGACGCGGGTTCGGGAATGGCCCCGGAACTCGTCGACCGCGCGTTCGAGCGGTTCAGCCGTGGTGACGCCCGTCCTGGAACCGGAAGCACCGGCGGCGGCCTCGGTCTGGCGATCGTGGCGGAGATTGTCGACGCGCACGGTGGCACGGTGGAGTTACGGTCATCGCCTGGCTCCGGCACGTCGGTGACGGTCGCCCTGCCTGCCGAGCGGTGCGGCGGGGAGATGGATCTCTAAGGGCGGGTCCCATGTGGATGGTCGGTGATCTGGTGCATGATCGTCGATCGTGGTCGAGGAGGTGATCCGGACCTGGGCTCCGGATGAGTTGTGGGAGATCGCGGCGCCGTTGATCCCGGCCGGGCCGGTGCACCGTCAGGGTGGTGGGTGGCGCCGGGTGGATGACCGGGCGGTGGTCGACTCGATCAGTGTGCGGGCGGAGAAAGGGGGGACCTGACCGGGCAGACCGAGGGCGGACTTCACGCCGGTGAGCTGTCCCAGCACGAGCTGCAGCCATTCGTCGTCGGGTAGGCGTTGCGCGTGCGGGATGACCGAGGTACCCAGCACCCGGGCGACCCTAGTCAGCTCGATGCGCACGCAGACGCGTTCGTAGGCGATCCAGAGACCACCAGCCACGAGCATCACGCCTGCCGCTGCTCACCCCGCCAGCGTAGAACCGGCCGCGTCCGCAGCTACGCCCGGCTACTCCCCGCGGCCCTGGTTGAAGGCCCTGATCAACACCTGGCCCCCAGACGACAAGCACCGCAAGCAGCAGCAAGACCATAAACATCCTGGCGTCGCAGCGCTCTCCGGTCGGGGTGGGACATGCGCGCCCGCGTCGCGGAGTTCACCCGCTGCGGCGCGGAGACGCTGAACGCCGCGATCGTGGACCGCACGCTGCGCCACACCGGGCACCCTCGGATTGCGCCGGCATGTGCTCAACGCCCGGCGCCGCTCGAACCGGTGCGGCGTGTCGTTCGGCAAGGAACACGCGCGCGCGAGTCCCCGCGATGATCGACGCGCTCGCCGCAGGGGACCTTGGCTCGGCTGGCGAGCGATGTCGACCAGCGGAGCGATCGGCGCCACGAGACGATCCGTAGCGACGTACGAACCGTCCTCGTCGGCATCCATGTAGATCCTGGTGAAGAATGCGCGATTGAGCGCCCGCCTCGCCGCTCCCAGGGGACGGCCGACCAGGCGGCCCGCACGGTCGCGAGCGCTACATCGACGCCGTGAAGACCAAGAACGTCGCGGTGTGCAGACAGCAGATGTGCTGCCCTTCGCTGCAGGTCGATGGGGAAGGAGCCGACGGCCCACGTCGCGGGCCGCCGGCTCTGGTCTCGTCCCCGGGTATGCGTCAGCAGGCGAATCCGGCGGCACAGACGTTGCTTCGTCCGGCTTCCAGGTTTCCCGTCGGGACTGTACAAATAACTTGACCCGTTCGGGAGGGTGGCCACTATATCCGCTACGGGTGGCGGCATGTAGCGGGTGAACACCTCGGTGAGGTCGGCCGGGTCGTAGCCCTTCAGGACGGGCCGGTGCCGGTTTCGCGGACGTTCTTGGGGCGGACGCTGTAGGCGCGCAGCATCCTGGACAGTTTGCGGGAGGTCAACTCGCGGCCTGCCCATGGCGAGTCCGCGACGGCGCTGAGCCGGTCGAGGATGGTGGTGGTGTGCAGCTTGTCGGTGCGCTCGCACGGCTGAACCCCGGCGGTAGGCGACCCCCGTCCGACGCACACCCCGCACCCGGGATCCTGCGCGAGTGCCGCTCGGTGAGAACCGAGAACCGAAACGACACCGCACAGGATCACGGGGTGGGGCGGGTCAGCCGACGCGCTCGATCAAAGCCCTGGTCTCAGCGGTCGGGTCGTGCGCGGCCCCGACACCCCAGAACGCGGTGCTGCCGGGGATCTTCGTCAGCGCCGACAGGTACGGGTCCGCGTCGTTGACCTTGGGCCCGTAGGTCGTGCTCCACGTCCCACGGGCGTAGCGCAGGAACAGCGAACCGGGATAGCGGATGTTCGGCGGGACCGGGTTGCCGCCGCTGATCCACAGGTTGCCGGCCGCGTCGCCGGCCACCGCGGCCAGGGTGCCCGCCGCCACCGGCACGGTGACCCGCTGCCAGGACACCCCGTCGTAGTGCAGGACCAGCGGCTTCGGCGCGCTGTCGAAGTCGATCGTGCCGACCGCCCAGGCGTCGGTGGCCGTGCGGGCCCACACCCCGCTCAGGCGGGCGGTCGGGATCTTCGGCAGGGTCGCCACCTGCCAGACGGACCCACTGCGCTGCACGATCAGCGGCTCCGGGTAGGCGGCGCCGTCGACGTTCCAGCCGCCGACCGCGAACGTCGCGCCGCCGGGTGCGGTGGTCACGCCGTACAGCTGACCAGTCCAGGCGTCGGAGCCGGGCACCACCACCTCGGCCAGCTGCCGGCCGTTCCACTCCATGACCAGCGCGCGGCCGGTGTCCCCGCCGACCAGGACGGCGCGTCCGCCCCGGGCCGCGACGTCGTTCAGGCCAACGGACTGGTCGCTGCCGAACGGGCGGAACGACTGCCAGCCGGTGCCGTCGAAGTGCGCGGCGTACGGCGACAGGCGGGCGGTCGCGCCGACCGTCCAAACGTCGGTCGACGTGGCGGCGCTGACGCCGGTGAGCTGACTGACGTTGTCCGGCAGCTCCTGCTCGGACCAGTCGACGCCGTTCCACCGCAGCAGCGCGTACGGCCGCTCCGGGCGCGGTCCGCCGTAGTTCGACCCCTGGTAGCCGACCGCCCACGCGTCGGCCGGGCCGGTGGCCGTGACGTCCACCAGCCGGCTCGAGCTCTGCAGAGCAGGCAGTGTGTCTACCCGCCAGGCCGGGTCCTGCCGGCCCGGCGCGGCGGCGGCCGTCCCCGCAGCCGTCGGTGCCACCGCTACCGGTGACGCGGCGAGCGGCCCCGCGGCGAGCAGGCCGATCACCACGCCGAGCGCCGCCACCGGCGCCCGGTGACTCATCGAATCCCCCATGAAAAACTCCTTCGATACGTCGATGGAGTACAGCGTCACGGTCGTCGATGACGGCCGCTAGTGCCGGGGCGGGCCCGTAAGGATTCGGTAAGGCTAGACAGCGTGCTCGGCGATCACCGCGCGGCGCCGATGATGCCGGCTTGTTGAGCAGCGTCGCCGGCACCACCGGGGTACGGGTGGTGATCAGCGGGAGGAACTTCTCGACCTTCTTGCTGACGCCGCCGCCGATGATGAACAGGTTCGGACCGAGCAGCGTGCTGGAGGTAGTCCTGCACGCGTGACGCCCACTTCTCCCAGCTCAGGGAGTCCTGCTCGCGGGCACGGTCGGAGGCGTGCAGCTCGGCGTCGCGGAACTTCGGCGACCCGGACGGCTTCGGCATGGTCGCCGGTTCGTACCCGGCCTGGCTCCTGCCGGCACTGATCATGTGCTGGTCGGCAACGGGCGGACTTGCGCTGATCAACACGGCGGCCCTCCGCCACCTGACCACCGACCCGGCGATCGCCTTCGACCACGTCCACGGCCGGAGGGTGGAGGACAATCACGGTGGAGATCCGGGTTGAGCTGAGCCCCAGCTCAATGCTGATCGGCCGTCGTGGCGTGCGTTCACCCGCCCGGCATCGCGACGGAGGCGGTCGCGGGGATCCGCACTTCGAATCGGCAGCCGTCGTGGGTGTTGCGAACCTGGACGTGCCCGCCGTGTGCTTCGACGAGCCCTCGGACGATGGCCAGGCCGAGTCCGCCGCCGGCGGCAGCTCCGCCCGGTCCGTCGTCGTGTGGCAGCGGCGTGCGGGCGCGTTCGCCGCGGAACGCCACGTCGAAGACTCTCGGAAGATCTGATTCCGGGATGCCGCCGCAGGTGTCGGTGACGGCGATCCAGGCTTCGTCGCGTTCAGTTCCGGCGTCCACCATGACGGTGCCGTCGGGCGGTGTGTAGCGCACGGAGTTGAGGAGGAGATTCGCTACTACGCGGCTGAGTTCGGGCTCGCCGCCGGTGACGACTGGCCAGCCGGATTCACGGGCGAGGATCCGAACGCCGCGGCGTGCGGCGAGTGGTGCGGTGGTGGCGATGGCGTCGGAAACGACATCACGTAGCGGTACGGTGGACATGGCTATTCGAAGCGTGCCTGCGTTGATCCGGGAGAGCTGGAACAGGTCGTCGACGAGGTAGGCCATCCGATCGGTCTGGATCCGGATTCGTCGGTGGTATTCGGCAATGGTCTTCGGGTCGTCGACCACGTTGTCCTCGAGGGCCTCCGCCATGGCGCGCAGACCGGCGAGCGGGGTGCGCAGGTCGTGGGAGACCCAGGCGACGAGATCCCGCCGGCTTGCTTCCAGCTGCCGCTCGCGGTCGCGCGCCTGAATCGCCCACACCGAGGCGGCGGCGAGGCGTCGGCCGAAGGCCGCGCCCAGCGCGAGGCTCACCGCGGCCGACGCGGCCACGGTGATCAGTACGACCTGCAGGTCGTGCGGGGAGAGGAACATGGCTTGGGCCACGGCTCCGACCCCGGCGGCGACCGCGGCGACGGTAATGATGAGCAGGATCGAGATGTGCACCAGGATCGATCGGTTCCGCAACAGCCGGAGGGCGAGCGCGCCGATCACACCGACCACGGTGCCCGCGACGAGCGCGTAGAAGCCGATCAGGAACAGGTCAGTCATCGCCGGTCACAGCTTCGTAGCGGTAGCCCACGCCCCATGCGGTGAGGATGCGCCGCGGCGCGGCCGGGTCGGTCTCGATCTTCTCGCGGAGCCTGCGGACGTGGACAGTGACCGTCGATTGGTCTCCGAACTGCCACCCCCAGACCTTGTCGAGGAGTTCGGCGCGCGACCAGGCGCGGGCGGGATGCCGGAGCAGGAACGCGAGAAGATCGAATTCACGGGTCGTGAGGGCGAGTACCTGGTCACCGAGTCGGGCGATCCGGCGCCCGAGGTCGGCGGTCAGGTCTCCGTCGACCAGGACCGGAGCAGGAGGTGTCGGCAGTGCGGTGGTTATGGTGGTCCGGCGCAGCACCGAGCGGATCCGCAGCACGAGTTCGCGCGGTGAGAACGGCTTGGTGACGTAGTCGTCGGCGCCGACCTCTAGGCCGAGGACCCGGTCAGCCTCGTCGCCGAGCGCGGTCAGCATCACGACGGGCAGATCGGGTAGTTGCCTGCGGAGGCGCCGGCAGACCTCGAGACCGTCGATGCCGGGCATCATCAGGTCGAGGACCACGAGATCGGGTGTTTCGGCGGCGACCGCGTCGAGAGCCGTCACGCCGTCATCGACCAGCTGGACCCGGCAGCCGTCCCGCTCCAGGTAGCGGCGGACGACATCGCTGACGGTGGGATCGTCGTCAACGACGAGTACGCGGTGGTTCACGGCTTGAGGCTACCCAGGCTGGCGGCGCAGAGACCCTTCATCGCAGCGAGGCCGCGCCGAAGGAGACGGAGAAGCGTTTGCACCAGACGCTGACGCTGTGATAATCGCGGATATCGACATCGGCCGGCAGGGGGTATACCTGGTCGCCGCGATTGCCCTTCAGACGGCCCAGTTCCACATGCTTACCGTCGTCGAAGACGTGCCAGGCGGCGGAGTCTGTCCCCACCTTCTGATCGGTCAACCAAACCCGCAGGTCGGGCCCGTCGGACGTGGCAAGGCCGATCAACTCCAGGTGATGGCTTCCGTCCGCGTTGCGGACGAGATGGGCGGCACCGGAGGTCGGATGTTCGTGGGTGACGAAGGTGCCTTGGCGGACGACCGTCGGCCCGCTGGCGGCAGCGACATCGGTGGCGGATCCCGTCGCCGCAGCGCTGGGCGTGCCGGTGACCGGGGCTGATGCCGAGGACAGTTGTTCGACGACGGTGGTGTTGGTGACGAGCCGCCACGGTTGGAACCAGTAGAGGCCGAAAGCGCCGACGATGCCGATCAGCAGGATTACCGCCCAAGCCACAGGGCTGGTGAGAAGACGCCGGATCATGGACCGAGTAAACCCCGCCGGGACGGCAGCAGTAAGAGGTTGCCTCCTTACGGACCGCTTACGGCGGCGGGCTGGCACCAGTTGGCGGCCGCGGTCGGCATGACCGACGAGGAGCCAGGCACGCACCGGCTGACCACGGCTGACTCATCCGGGAAACCCGATTTCGATGTCGAGACCGCCGGCGGGCCTGGCCTGGGCGTCGAGGGTCGCCCGGTGTGCCTCGGCGATCGCGCGGACGATGGCCAGGCCGAGTCCGTGCCCGTCGGGGTGCCTGGTCCGGTGGTTGCCGACCTGGCGGAACGGTTGAAACAGCGCGTCGAGTTCGCCGGGTGGCACTACCGGGCCGGAGTTGCTGACCCGGATGGCGGCGCCGGTCGCGGTGGTCGTCGTGCTGATTTCGACCCAGCCGCCCGGTGCGTTGTGTCGCACGGCGTTGTCGACCAGGTTGTGGACCAGGCGCTCGATCAGGTCGGGGTCGCCGGTCGCCGGTGCCGGATCGAGGGCGGTGTGCATCCGGATGCCTCGCCGGGCGGCGTCCTGGTGGCGGGCGGCGGCCACCTCGGCGGCGGTGTCGGCGACGTCGAGCGGGGTGTGCAGTTGGAGGCCCTGTTCGCCGTGTGCCAGGGCGAGGAGCGCCTCGATGAGGCGTTCCTGTTGGGCGTTGAGCGCGAGGACCTCGTGGCAGGCCGACCGCAGTGTCTCGGCGGTGGCGTCCGGGTCGGCGAGCGCCACCTGGAGCACTGTCCGCTCGGCGGTGAGCGGGGTCCGCAGTTCGTGCGAGGCGTTGGCGACGAAGTGCCGCTGCGACTCGAACGCGGCCTGGAGCCGCTGGAACAGGTCGTTGAGCGTCTCGGCCAGGTCGGTGAATTCGTCGTGCAGACCGGTCCGGCCGAGCCGGCGGTGCAGGTCGCTGGCGGAGATCTCCCGGGCGGTGGCGGTGATGGTGCGCAGCGGGCGCAGGAACCGGCCGGCGACGAACCAGCCGAGCAGCAGCGAGACCACCACCATGCCGGCTATGGCCCACGTCGAGGTGGTGACCTGCCGGTCCAGGTAACCGCCGTCGCTGGGGACGCTGGCGGGGTCCGCGAACGGGCCCGCCGGGATGGCCTCCTTGTTGCCCAGCAGCGGGATCGCGAGCAGCACGACGCCGGAGATCAGGAAGGGCACGGCGTAGAGCAGCGTGAGCTGGACGTGCAGGCTCCGCCGGGGAAGCCGGACGCGCATCACGGTTCGCCGATCCGGTAGCCGCCCTCGCGAACGGTGTGGATGATCGCAGGTTCGCCGAGTTTGGTCCGCAGCCGGCGGATGGTGGTCTTCACCGCGGTAGTGAACGGGTCCGCCGCCTCGTCCCAGACCCGTTCGAGTAGATCCTCCGCCGACACGAGCCGGCCGTGCGCGGCGAGCAGGCATTCCAGGACGGCGAACTCCTTCGGGCTGAGGTCCAGCCGGCGTCCTTCGCGGGTGGCGACCCGGCGGCCGGGGTCGAGCGTGAGCTCCCGGTACTCCAGGATCGGTGGCACGGCCGTGCCCGGCCGCCGCCCGAGCGCCCGCACCCGTGCGACCAGTTCGGCGAAGTCGAAGGGTTTGGCGAGGTAGTCGTCGGCGCCGAGGCCCAGGCCGTCGACCCGATGTTTCACCGACGAGGCTGCGGTCAGCATCAGCACCCGGGTCGCCGAGTGCTCGTCCACGATCCGGCGGCACACCTCGTCGCCTGGCACGCCCGGCAGGTCGCGGTCGAGCACCACCACGTCGTAGCGGGTCATGGCCAGGTGATCGAGGGCCGCGTCGCCGTCGAGGACCACGTCGACCGCCATGCCCTCACGGCGCAACCCGGCACCCACCGTACGGGCCAGTACCTCGAAATCCTCGACCACCAGCACGCGCATGATCCCCACCATGCCACGGCGCGGGTGTCAGAACGGTGTCGCCCGACGGCACCGTCCTGACACCAGCGTCCGCATAGAACTGAAACCTGCAAACCGCGTTGGCAAACGGAAGGGCCACGGATGGACATCGTTCTCGAAACTGACCAGCTCGGGAAGAGATATGGCAAAGCCTGGGCGCTGCGGGACTGCTCGCTGCGCCTTCCGGCCGGGAGGGTGGCCGCGCTGGTCGGCCCCAACGGAGCGGGTAAGAGCACGCTGTTGCACCTGGCGGTCGGCCTGCTGCGGCCGGACGCCGGTGCCGTACGGGTCTTCGGCCGGGCACCGTACGACGACGTCGCCGTCCTGTCCGAGGTGGGCTTCGTGGCCCAGGACACGCCGCTGTACCGGGACTTCACGGCGGACGAGCTGTTCACCATGGGCGCCAAGCTGAACCTGCGCTTCGACACGGCAATGGCGCATCGCCGGTTGGCGCAGATCGGCATCTCGCGCGACAAGCCGGTCGGCAAGCTGTCCGGCGGTCAGCGGGCCCAGGTCGCCCTGGCCCTGGCGATGGCCAAGCGCCCTCGGCTGCTTCTGCTCGACGAGCCGGTCGCCAGCATCGATCCGCTGGCCCGGCGCGAGTTCCTCCAGGCGCTGATGGGTGTCGTCGCCGAGACGGGCACCACGGTGCTGCTGTCCTCGCACATCCTGGCGGACCTCGAACGCACCTGCGACCACCTGATCGTGCTGCACGCTTCGCAGGTGAAGCTCGTCGGCGACGTCAGTGCCCTGCTCGCCGAGCACCGGCAGTTGGTCGGCCCCCGAGACGGCGGCCCGCTGCCCGCCGGGGTCGCGCAGGTCGTGCGGGCCGAGCACGCCGAGCGGCAGTCCACGCTGCTGGTCCGCACGAACGCTCCACTCCGAGATCCCGCGTGGAAGGCGGACGACGTGACTCTGGAAGACCTCATCCTCGCCTACCTCGGCGACGGCGACTCCCGACCGCAGACCGCGTGGGAGGTGCCGGCATGATCTGGCTAGCCTGGCGGCAGCACCGCAAGCAAGCACTGTTCACCGCGATCGGCATCGCGCTTCTCGCCGTGTTCATGGTCCCCACCGGTCTGGCCATGCGGCACACCTTCGCCGACTCGGGCCTGGACGACTGCGTCCGCGCGCTGGGTACCACCTCGATGATCCCGGCCGACGCCGACACCTGCGGCAAGGCGTCCATCCAGTTCAACGGCCAGTACGGCGTGATGACCATGATCGGTGTGCTGTTCCTCGTTCTGCCGCTGCTGGTCGGGCTGTTCTGGGGTGCGCCGCTGGTTGCCCGCGAGATCGAGCAGGGCACCCACCGTATGGTCTGGACCCAGGGCGTCAGCCGGGGACGCTGGGCACTGGTCAAGTTCGGGGTCGCCGGCGCCGTGGCGCTCGTCGCCTCGCTGGTATACGGACTGGGCGTCTCGTGGTGGTTGACCCCGATGAGCCAGGCCGGGCAGCACGGCCGCTTCAACATCTTCTTCTTCGACATGCAGGGCACGGCCCCGATCGGCTACACGATCTTCGCAGTCACGCTCGGCATCTTCACCGGCACCATCTGGCCCAAGGTGCTGCCCGCGATGTCCGCCACGCTCGTCGGGTTCCTCGGGCTGCGCATCGCCCTGACGACGCTCGCCCGGCCGCACTACCTGCCCGCCCGCGTCCTGACCTTCCCGATCAAGGACGCCACCGAGCAGACCAACCCGGCCGCCGGCGACTGGATCCTCTCCTACGGCATCCGCGACGCCTCCGGCAAGATGATCACGGCCAACGCGCAGATCGCCTGCGCGCCCGACGCCACCGGACCGGGAGCCGCGTGCGGCGCCGACCTCGGCATCACCTCGGGCGCCTACAACTGGCAGCTCTACCAGCCCGGAACCCGGTACTGGCTGTTCCAGGGCATCGAGACCGGCATCTTCGTCGCCGTCGCCGCCCTGCTGCTCTACCTCGCCGTCCGCCGCATCCGCCGCGTCGCATGACCGCGAAGCCGGCCACGGGAGGACCCATGCGCAAACTCACCTACATCGCCGCCGCAGCCCTAGACGAGTGATTTCTAATGATTCAGTGGTCGTACGCGGTCCGGGATCGCTTGGTGTCGGCGTGATGCGCCAGTTGTGCCAGATCGCGGCGGTCAGGGCGAGTAGGCGCTGGGCGACGCGGGCATAGACCCCGCGGGGGTGCGCCGCTGATGTCCTGGCACCGCCGCCTGGTCAGCCGACACTGGACCTACCCCAACCGGCCAGGCCGCCCGCCGATCGGCGACGAGGTACGCGACCTTATCCTGCGGCTGGCCCGCGAAAATCCCGGCTGGGGGCATCGCCGCCTACAAGGCGAGCTGCTCGGTCTCGGCCACCGGGTCGGCCACCGGCACCATCCGCCGTATCCTCGCCGCTGGCCGGATCGGCCCGGCACCCCGCGACGCCGACACCAGTTGGCGGACCTTCCTGCGAGCGCAGGCGTCCGGATTGCTCGCGACCGACTTCTTTCACATCGACACCATCACCCTGCGGCGGTTGTAGGTACTGGTCGTGATGGAGATCGCCACCCGCCGGGTGCACATCCTCGGCGTCACCGCGCACCCGACGGCTTCGTGGACCACGCAGCAGGCACGCGATCTCCTGATGGATCTCGGCGATCGGATCACGGCATTCCGGTTCTTGGTCAGAGACCGGGACGCGAAGTTCGCCAGCATTTTCGACGCCGTCTTCGCCGCTGAGGACGTCGACGTGGTCAGGACTCCCCCACCGACACCGCGGGCGAACTGCTACGCCGAACAGTTCGTTCGCAGCGTCCGAGCCGAGTTCACCGACAAGTGCTGATCTACAACGAGCGGCACGCCCGTACCGTGCTTGCCGAATACGAACAACACTTCAACGACCAACGTCCACATCAGAGCCTCGATCAGCGGCCGCCCAACCACGACCCAAACGTCGTCGCGTCCAGCGGCCCGGTACGGCGAACCCGGCTCCTCGGCGGCGTCATCAACCAGTACCGACGAGCAGCCTGAACCGATCACCAAAATCGCAGGTCACACGCCACGCACCGAGTATTGGCACGGCACAGGGCGTGAGGCGGGCCGCCTCACGCCCACTCTGCAGCTGGCCGCAGCTGCAGCAGCCATTCCTCGACGCCCTCGTAGAACAGGTCCACGCCGACTCGCGCGGTCGCTTTTCCCCGGCCGCGGCACGAAGCTCGCAGCCGCCACGGGCCGGCCGCGCCGAGCGTGATGTCGGGGCCGGCCGGGTTGCCGCTGCCGAAGGCGTCACCCTGCGCGTGGACGCCACGGAGATCCGGGTACGCCGACCACGGCAAGGACGCCCCGGCCGCAAGGCATTCGTCTCCGGCAAACTCAAACAGAACACCATCAAGACCACCATCGCCGCCGACCACAACGGGGCCACTCTGTGGTGGGCGGACCGCGCCGTCGACGGCCGCGCCGCGGACCCATCCTGCGCAGCACGCTCGGCACTCGGACGGACCGCCAGGCCGCGACCCCGCCGGCTCAAGCACCTGGCCGCCACCGCCGGAGTCCGGATGCCGCGGATGCACCCGCACACGCTGCGGCACACGTTCGTGACCACCATGCTCGACGCCGGGCGTCAGCCTCCGCGATGTGCAGATCGCCGCCCGCCACGCCGGCCCGCGCACGACCATGCGGTACGACCGGGCCCGCAACAACCTCGACCGGCACCCGAACTACATCCTCGCCGCGTACATGCCCTCAGGCACATAGCCACGGCTCACGACGTTGCCGAGAAGAGGGCGGACGCGTCGCCGCGCGAGCGCGTGTTACAGCTGTTCGCTTCGAGCGTTGGACTCGGGCGTCCGCTCGACGCGCTGCGCGGGGACCCGGGGTGCCGCCGCGGCCGGGACCCACCAGGCGATGCCGTCGTTACGGTCCTCGATGACTGTCGATACAGGCGATGCAATGATTCGAGCGCACAGGTAAAGGTCGCCCGTGGCGCCAGCGACGTTGAGGACGGCACCGAGCAGGACCACGATAACCAGAGGTGCGGGAAGCACAGCAACAAGGACGAGGGCCACCACGGAGATGCCGACCAACGGCGCCAGACCTACCACCAGGTACTGGTTGCGGCCCAGGTACCAGCCAGGGGCCGCCGTGTACGCGTACCAGCCCTTGAACCCGAACTCCGGGCGCGCCCCGGTGTAGCACCAGAACGCGAGGCCGTGAACGGCCTCGTGCAGCACGATAATCACGGAGGGCATAAGCAGGAGGCCGAACAGCGCGAGGAAGAAAGACAGCGGAGCGGGGGCCGAGCTGGACGACGAGAGGTGCAGACCATCGGTCAGCTCGGGCCGGACCAATGAGGCGAGCCCGGCGAACCCGCAACCGGCGATGATCAATGCGGGCAGGCCTGCCAGGTTCATCCAAAGGAGCAGGCGTCGATTGCCCTGAAGCGTGACAGATCCTGCCTGGACGTACCCGTCGGGCGGGGTGCGGGAGGCGCGCATCCCCCAATGATGCTCAATCAGTCAAGCGGGTCATGACCGCTGCACGAACCCTGAGGTATCCACGCCTTCCCGTGGGTGAAATACCATTTCCTGCCCGACGGCCGGGCGAATCTCATCAGTTGGGGATGACCGCCGCGGTCGGTCAACAGACCGGTTTCCGACGGTCCCGGAGAGAGGCTCGGGGGCAGCTCACGGGTGCGGGTTAACGCGCGGCGTGTTCGCCGCAGAACACAACTTTGACGAGGTTGTCCAGTGCCTGCGGGAACACCTCCGCTGGGTTGATGGCGGCGTCGCCGGTGGTCAGTCCGGCGGTCAGGGTTTTACGGCCGTCGGGTGTGCTGTACATCAGGGCGCCATAGCCGCCGGGGGCGCCGCCGTTGTGGTGGTAGATGGTGCCGCCGCCGTCCGGGCCGAGGTCCTGTGCGAACAGTCCGAGGCCGTAGCCGATCGGCTCGTGTGGTTTGCGCATTTCGGCCAGAAGCGGGGCCGGCAGAAGCTCGCCACGGTGGAGTGTGGAAAAGAAGGTGTGGAGGTCTCGGGTGGTCGAGATCGCACCACCGGGCGGCGGTCAGCATGGAGAGGTTCTGGCGGGATACGTCGACCACCTTCCACTGGTCGGCGTCCTGGTAGCGGTAGTAGCCGTGGGCGTGCGGCTCGGGCAGTTCCGTGGTGTCGCCGGCGAGCACGGTGTCTCGTAGCCCGAGCGGCTGCAGGATCCGTTGGTCCATCTGCTCGCCGTAGGAGCGGCCGGTGACCTGCTCGATCAGCAGTGCGGCGAGCGTGTAGTTGGTGTTGGAGTAGCTCCAGTCGGTTCCGGGCTCGAACCGCGCCGGCTTGGACAATGCGAGCTGTACCAGCTCCTGCGGCCGGTAGGTGCGCAACCGGTTGTCCACCCATTCCTTGCCGGTGGCGGGGATTCCCGGTGCGACCGTCCCGTCGTCGTAGTACTCACCGGTGTAGTTGAACAGGCCGCTGGTGTGTTGCAGCAGCATCCGCACCGTGATCCGCTTGTCCAGCCCGAGGTCGGGCAGGTGGTCGGTCACCGGGGCGTCCAGCGCGATCTTCCCCTCGGCGACCAGCTGCAGTACCGCTGTGGCGGTGAAGGTCTTGGCGACGCTGCCAGCCCAGAATCGACCGTCGGTCGGCGGTCTGGCGGTGTCGCCCAGCTTTCGTACTCCGGCGCTGCCGACCCATTCGCCCTGATCGTCGTGTACGCGCATCTGCATCCCGGCGAAGCCGGCGGCAACGAACGCTTCGATGGCCGCTTGCAGTTCCGGGCGATCGTGCCCAACAGTGGTCGGGTGAATCATGGCGGATGTCTCCTTCAGAGGCTGCGGGCGGTGATGTCGCCGTGGGTGGTGGTCGCATGGATGTTCAGGCCGGCGGCGGTGCCGTCGGTGTGCTTGAGCGCGTTGTGGATGCGGCCGAAGGCGGTGCCGGCGTCCAGGGATGCGGAGGCTTCGCGGGCAGCGCCGACCGAGATGTCGCCGTGCTCGGTGTGTAGCGTGACGGTGCCGGTGACGGCCTCGGTGATGTGCAGGTCGCCCTTCTGGGTGCGGATCTGCGCCGGCCCGCCCAATCGACCGACCTTCACGTCGCCGGTCTGCAGGGTCAGGCGGGCGCTCGCGGTTTCGTCAAGCTTGATCGAGCCGTTCGCGTTCTCGACGGTGACGTCGCCGAGGCGTCCGACGCCCCGGAGCTCGGCGCTGGCCATCGTGGCCTCGATCCGCGAGCCGGCGGGCAGTTGGACCGTCACTTCGACGCACCCGGATGAGCCGAGGATCCGGCTCGTCGGGTTCGCGGCTTCAATCCGCAGGACACCGTCGGCATAGGCGACCTCGATGCGCTGCGCCGCCTTGATGTCGCGGCTCTTGGTGGCATCCGCGGGCAGGATCTCGACTGTGGTGTCGGCGCGGTCGGCGGCGACGAATTGGATGCGGCCCGCGGGGATGTCGAGCACTGTCGAGAGCGGGGCGGGGGTGGCGAACGTCAGCATCGTGAGTTCCTTCGATCGGTTGTTTCTAACGGTTAAAACGCTACGTAGCATTCCCGAGTCATGCAACTATTTCGTTGCGTGCTGCCAACATAAGCCCAGCTCAGAGGCGAGAGATCGTTGCAACCTCTGTAGATGTAACGCAACAAGCGACTGGTAGGCGTTGCAGCAGATAGGAAGCGAACGCTACGGTGGCGACAACCACGGGTCACGGAGGAGGCCGCAATGCCGGGAGGCAGGCTCACCCAGCAGGAACGCCAGCAGATTGGGCTGGGGTTGGCCGACGGCCTCGCCTACGCGGAGATCGCCAGACGCCTCGACCGCCCGACCTCGACCATCACCCGGGAAGTCATGCGCAACGGCGGCCCCACCGCCTACCGCGCCGATCTCGCCCATCACGCCACCGAACGCCGCGCCCGCGGCCGCAGAAAGGCCACCCGCGGGCAGCCCGGCATGCCCCCGCAGGCCCGCGGACGCGATGCCGAAGCCGTGCGCGAGTACGAGGAGGTGTTCGCCACCGTCTTCATGCAATCGGGTCTGCCGAAAATGACCGCTCGGACGCTGGCCGCCCTCTACACCACCGATACCGGCAGCCTCACCGCCCCGGAACTCGCCGGGCGCCTCCAAATCAGCCCAGCCTCGGTCTCCAAAGCGATCACGTTCCTCGAAAGCCAAGGCCACATCCGCCGGGAACGCGACGAACGCCGCCGCGAACGCTACGTCGTCGACGACGACGTCTTGTACCAATCCATGATGGCCAGCGCCCGATCCACCGCCCACCTCAGCGAGATCGCCCGGCAGGGCGTGAGCATCCTCCGCCCCGGCACCCCCGCCGCCGTCCGCCTCGACAACATCGCCCGCTTCGTCGACTTCGTCTCCGAGAGCATCGCCCGCGCCGCAGACCAAGCCCGCGAAATCCTCCACACCAAACCGGAGACCACCTCGGGCGGCGCTACCTGAGCACGTTCAGAGCGCGCGGTCGCCTGCAGGCCGGTGCGCTGGACATGGCACCGCAGTCGATGAGCGTGGCCGACACCATCCCGGGTGGTAGCAGACCGACGTGGTGCGGCACCGACCAGGGGCCGTCGGCGCCGCACCATCGGCCGGCTTCAGCAGCTCCGCCACCGCCCTCCGCCACGCCCAAACCGTCGAACCTGCGTTGCTGCCCACACCTGGCGACACGCCCGCTTCTACATCGACACAGCCCGCGCGTGGGACCACCACGGCCGCCCCGACAAGGCACACCACGCCCTCTGCGCCGCCGAACGCCACGTGCCCCAGGAACTGCGCCGCCCATCAGTGCACAACCCGCAGGAACCGGCTGCGACGGTCAGACCACGCCCAGCCGACCTGAAACCCTAATCCGTCCGCGTAGAACCGCAGGCTGCGGCTCAAATCGCTGACCAGCAGGTTCGGCCTGCAGCCGAAGATGACTTCCGGTTCGTGACGGCTCATCGGCCGATCTCCTTCCTGTTCACGGTCATTCAGCCGGCGCCTCAACTCAACGGGAACGGCGACTGCCACCACCACGGCTTCGCGGACAACTCGATCTGGTTCACCCACTTCACCCACCAGAAGCCCCGCCGGCCCGGCGCGACAAGACGCACCGGATATCCGTGCCCGGGCGACAGGCGGCCGCCGCCCACTCGGGTGGCGAGCAGCAAGCCGTCGAGGTCGCCGACCGGAAGCCGAACGTGGTAACCGGTTGCCGACCGCACCAGGATGGTGCGCGCCCCACCGGTATCCCGCAGGAGCGCGGCCAACGGCACTCCGCTCCAGGTCTGTTCGGCGTACCAGCCGGAGGTGCAGTCCAGGATGACCGTGCGCCGGTCGTCCCACCGGTCCAGATCGTCGATGGTGAGTACGGACCGGCCCACGGCGTCGACCACGGTGAGCCGCCATTGCCGTGGGTCGGTTGCCGGTACCGAGTCGTCGAGCCAGATTGTCGTCGGCATGGACACCGGGTCGAAGGAGCCGTTGTCGTAGGAGCCGGTGAAGCGGCGGCGGGCGCCCGGCAGGCCGGCCACGGCGACCGTTGCAGCGGTCGCCGAGTACAGGACTGCGGCACGCTGCACCACTACACCGGCTCCCGGTACGCCGAGATCATGCGCGAGCACATCGACGCCCTGGCCCCGGTTCGCGGTAGAGGACCAGTGACATCCAGCGATTCCGGTGGCCGCGACAAGCAAACCGAGGAGGTACACAGGTTCGGGCACCGCGTTGCGGAGCGCCGCGGGCACCATCCCGACCGTGTACAGGGCGACGGCCACGAGGGGCAGTCGCCCGGCCCGCCAACTGGCGGCGCCGAAGAGGAGCACCCCCAGCACCAGGATCACCGAGGTCACCGTGAAGGCGATGCCGGTTCCACCGTCGACCAGCACTGTCACCACTTCACTGTCCAGGAACGGAAAGACGAAATGCAACGTGTACTCGATGGCGAACGCGCCGGCGAGGCCAGCCGCGTTGGCCGCGAACGCGACGAGGCCCAGGGCGCGCGTTTCGGCGCGCTGGTACAGATACAGGCCGGTGAGTGCGAACAGGCCGGTCAGTGGACCGAACGGGGCGATGGCGTGGGTGAACCCATTGACCGGCAGGAGCCCCCCACGGCGGGCGGAGTTGACGGTCAGCACAACGGCACACAGGAAACCGGCCACGCCGGCGATGCGGTACAGCAATGAGGGCCTCATCCGACTCCGACCTCTAGAACGGTCGTTATAACGTACGTTATAGAATACGTTGCGGAGCGTGGGAAGCCCGGTGATCGAACCGTTAGAAATCCGCGAGCGACTTATCGCCGCCGCGATGCACATCCTGGACGAGCACGGCCCGGCCGAGCTGACCGTGCGTCGGGTCGCGGAGGCGGCCGGATCGTCGACCATGGGCATCTACAGCCGATTCGGAGGCCGTGCCGGCATGCTCGAAGCCGTGTACCGGCGCGGATTTGAACAACTGCGCGACGCCATCTCGGCGGTCGCTCCGGAGGAACCACCGGGACGGATCCTGTCCATCGCCCACGCATACCGTCGCTTCGCACTCGCCGGACCCGCTCGGTACGCATTCAGTTTCGAACGGCCGGTCCCGGACTTCGACCCGGCGCCGGACCTGCGGCGAGAAGCCCTGGCGATGGCGTTCACCCCGCTCGTTGACGCCGTCGCGGCCGCCCAACGAGCCGGCGTGCTGGCCGGCACCGAGCCGGTGCGGCCCGCGTATCTCATCTGGACAATGCTGCACGGCGTGACCAGCATCGAACTCACGCACGCATCGCGCAGCCCGCTGCCCGGCTGGTTCCTGGATTCACCGGATGCCGGTGCGGCGGTGTTGACCGACGGGCTCCAGGCCGTCCTCTCCGGGCTGCGGTGACCACCGCGGCGTTGCCAGCGGATGTCAAGCCGAATGCAGGCGGCGGCGAGCACCGTGCGGGCCCATCGAAGAAAAGGACCTCAGATGAACCTGCTCCGTAATTCTGGATGGCGGATCGCCCTGATCGCCTCTGCCGTCCTCATGGTCACCGGAGCCTGATCTCCAGCCTGCTCTACGCCTCAACACCCGCCCCACCGGGCCTTACCAGCCCTACTGGCGAGGCTGCCGCCGACGTTCAGATCGGCATACGCGTTCGCGTCGGGTACGCCGATGCTGGAGGTCCAGCCAGGCCCGAACATCGGATTGACGTCGGCACCTTGAGCGAACAATGACCCCCAGGACACCAACCGCGCGTCAGCCATGCCAACCGCATGCGTCGGTGGGCCTGATCGACCAACCGCAGACGCTCCTCCACCCGGTCGCGGGCGGTGGCCAACGCCTTCTGCTCCTGCCGAGTGGCCTCAGCAGCAGATCAGCGTCTCGAACCGGTGCGTCGGCGGCCGCCGCACGGTCGTGGACGGCTGATCCAGCCGTTCGGCGACGGGCAGCCGCCGTCACCATTGTGGACGGTTACCGGACGACGAACTCGGCATCCGCCGCTACGCGCGGAAGAGCAGGTCGTCCAGCGACCGGGTCAGCCACGCGAGGTAGCGCTCGTGGCTCCAGCCCAGCCTGACGGTGGCCTTGTCATAGTTCTCACTGCCGACGAGGATCCAGAGGCTGTCGCCCAGTTCGTCGGTGGCGACGTCGTCACGGAGCCAGCCACGCTCGGCAAGCATGGCGACGATCTGGCGGCACTGTCCGCGGATGAAGCCGGATAGTTCGGTGAGATCCTGGTCCACCGCGGGATCGTCCGCCGCCGCCGAGGAGAAGGCGCGCCACAGCCGGAACGTCTGGGCGTTGAAGCCGGCGACGAGGTCGGCGCCGTGCCGGCAGAACTCGACCGGCGTCGCCGCCTCCACAGTCGCTCGCGCCTCAGGAGCCGAGAAGAAGGTCTCCTGGGGACCGCCGAAGCTGAGCTGGTGGACCGCCCCGGTGAGCAGGCTGCGCTTGGACCCCTGCGCCTGGACGGTCTCCACGGACACCCCGGCCGCCTCTGCGAGCTTGGCGAGCGTCGTACGCGCGAAGCCGTCCTCGGCGAAGCGCTCGGCTGCGGCGGACAGGACCCGCTGCCGGGTTTGCGCGGCCTGCTCGGCCCGAAGCGTGGACGAGTACCTCTTCGACGACATGAAGCTCCTTGGCAAAGTATTCATCACTACGTTACAGTAGTGAACTGCTGCAGACGGCAGTCATCACCGAGTAACAGTACGCACAAATGTCGCTCGAGACGCAGCAAGCCAACGGCCATGATCGCCGACCCGCCGCGCGGTCTCTCCACGGCCCGGTGCTGACCCCCACCCTCGCTGTCCAACCATGAAGGAGCGAAGCTGTGAGCTATCCCGTGATCGAGAACCCCGTGACCGGCGAGCGTGGCATCGTGCGCCGCACGCCCGCCGACGCCAGTTCGCCCCTGTTCGCCGACCTGTACGCCCGCCCAGGCGCCGCGGTCGTCGGCGAGCACGTCCACCCAATCAGCACCGAGACGTTCACCGTCGTCCGAGGCACCCTCGGCATCCGGCTCGACGGGGTCGAGAGCGAGGCCGGGCCCGGCACCCGGGTGGTCATCCCGCCGGGCACCCCGCATGACTGGTGGAACGTCGGCGACGACACCGCCTGGGTCATTGTGGAGGTCGACCCCGGCCGCCGCTTCGAGCAACTGATCCGCAACCTTTTCGGCCTGGCGTCCAACGGCCGCACCGACCCGACCGGTCGCCCCGGGCTGCTGCAGGCGGCGTTGCTCGCCCGCGAGTTCGACGACACGATCCGCTTCACCAGCCCGCCGCGCGCGCTGCAGCGGCCACTTTTCGCGGCCCTCGCGCCGTTGGCCCGGCTGCGCGGGCTGCAGGGTCGCTACCCGCAGTACGAGCAGCACACCGGGCCGAGCGTCGAAGAGCTCGAAGCGCTGCCGCCCGAGATTGCTGCCCTCATCCCCGCACGGGCCCCGAAAGAGGCAGTCTGACACGTTGCTTCATCCGAACGTTCGTGCTTTTATGTTTGGGTGGGAAAGGGTGAGGAGACCAGGGCTGCGGTGCTGGACCAAGCGGTCGACGTCGCACGGCGGATCGGGTTGAGCGGCCTCACGATCGGTTCGCTCGCCGAGCAGACCCAGTTGTCCAAAAGCGGCCTGTTCGGGCACTTCCGCTCCAAGGAGGCCTTGCAGTTGCAGGTCCTCGAGCATGCCCGGGGACGGTTCGAGGAGGCGGTGGCGCGGCCGGTGCTACGGACACCGCGCGGCGAGGCGCGCATGCGTGAGTTGCTAGAGCGCTGGCTGCGGTGGGATGCGTTGCCGGGTGGCTGCCCGTTCGTGGCGGCGTCGACGGAGTTTGACGACCGCCCTGGCCCGGTGCGGGACCGGGTGGTGCGTGACCAGCGCGACATGTTCGACATGATCGCCACCATTTTTCGGACCGGAATCGCCGAGGGGCAGTTCCGCGGGGACGCCGATCCGGAGCAGTTCGCTCAGGACTTCTACGGTGTCATGCTCGCCTGCCACCACACATCCCGGCTCCTCCGCGACGCGGAGGCGGAGGTCCGGGCACGGCGCGCCTTCGCGGCGTTGCTGGCCGAAGCGCGTTGTTCCGAAACCGACGACTGAGAGAGAAGGCTGCGATGCCGCGCGACACTGTCCTGCGCCCGAGAAAGAGCACGATCGTTCGTCCGCTTCACGCCCGCCTGCGGTGTCATGGCGATGCTGCAGTACGGCGGGGGCCAACTTGCCGAACACCCCTGGGAGCTGTGGTTCACGTTGTACAGCGTCGGCGTCTTCGCCTGCCTGGGCGTGCCGGTCGCCGTGTGGTGGTTCCTGCTACCCCGCGCCCGCTGGTGGGCTGTCGTCGCCATGGCGGTGGCCGCGGCGACGTGGATCGGGTTGACCCTGCAGTTCGACTGATCGCAACAGCGGATGTACGTGGCCGGAGAGGCCGCAGCCACCATGAGAAACGGCGATGCGCTGTTGTCGCGTGATGCGAGCCATTCGCCGACACTCCGCAACCCCGCACTCGCGAGCCACCATCTGCCTTCAGCGCGGCACGCACCACCGACGGGTCCGTATGGGTCTGGTGTGACAACACCAGCGGGGAGTTCGGCCTCCCAGTCGCCGCCGCACCGGCCTGGTCGGCTCGGCCGCACCGGGATCGTGATCTTGACCTTCCTGGCCCGCAACGCTCTCCGCGTGGAGGGATGCGCGTATGCCCTTGTCGGCAAGCACCCGACCGACCCGTACCCGCCGCCCGTCGATCCGCAGGTCCGTGACGTCGTCGAGCAACGGCAGCAACCAGGGATTGTCTCCGGCCTGCCCCGGCGTGAGGATGACCGCCAGCGGCAACCCGAACGCATCCACCGCCAGATGAATCTTGCTGGTCAGTCCCCCCCGGGACCGGCCGAGGCACTCCCCTTCGACGGCGAGGGCCTCGACCCGGGCCGCGCAGCCCCTTTTTTCCGGGGCCCCAGCAGCATGCTGGTGAGCCCGGACGCTCGTGGAGTCCACACTGACCACCAACGCGATGTTGTCCTCCAACGGCCCCAACCCATCGTCCTTGACGACCACCACGGCCAGGATCCGGTCCCACCTCCCGTCAGCCGTCCACATCCGCAAACGCTCGTGCGCGGTCTTCCACGGCCCGTACCGTTCAGGCAGATCCCGCCACGGCGCCCCCGTGCGCACCTTCCACAAGATCGCTTTAATCACCTGCCGGTGATCGCGCCACCGACCACCACGCCCCCCGGCCCGCATAGGTAGCAACGGCTCGATCTGCGCCCACGCCTTGTCCGTCAGTTCACCACGACCAACCACCCACCATCATCTACCGATGATCATGCCGAAGATCCGCAGGACACGTCCTAGTACTGCAACGGCACTTAAGCTTGTTCTTTAACCTTTGCGTTGCTTACGGGCGGTGATGCTGAGGTCGCGTTTGATGGTTTTGCCGACGTCGTGGCGGGGTGCGGGTCGGCGGTTTCGTGAGCCTGGTGGGCGTCCG
>DATHBD010000043.1:0-51185 GCA_035296325.1 Micromonosporaceae bacterium
CCGGGAGCCGGGAGCCGGGAGCCGGGAGCCGGGAGCCGGGAGCCGGGTACGGCATGTCACCGGAATGGCTGCTTCACGATGGAGCGCCATTCATCGATGCGCTTGTGCTTTCGCACAACGAGCAGCTGATCCGGCTGGCGACTGTCGTTCCAGACGCCCTGTCCACGGCCGTGGTCGTCGGTGATCCGTGTTTCGATCGGATGCGCGCGAGTGTCAAACTTCGCGATCGGTACCGACGCCGGCTGGGGGCCGCGCCGTCCACCACGGTTGTGACGATTTCGTCCACGTGGGGACCACAGTCCCTACTCGCCAGCTGGCCGACCCTGGTACGCGAAGTGTTGAGCGAGCTACCCATCGACTCCTATCGCGTTCTGCTCGTCGCGCATCCGAACGTCTGGTACGCGCACGGTCCATGGCAACTTCGTAACTGGCTCGCCGACGCGACGCGCGCGGGCCTGACTCTGATCGAGCCAGCGGCCGGCTGGCAGCAGTCCGTCCTTGCCAGCGACGTGCTGATCGGCGACCACGGCGCCGTCACTGGGTACGCCGCAGGCTTGGGAATTCCCGTCCTCCTCAGCACCGCACTGCCGGCCGACGTCGTCCACGGCACAGCGATCGACGTGCTCACCCGTACCGCACCACGGCTCGCTCCAAACCGGCCGATCCGCGAACAACTGAACTCGGCGCTGCACCCAGGTTCGACGCACCAGTCCCCTGTCATCGCCGATCTGATCAGCGGCCATCCGGACCAATCGCCCACGCGGCTTCGCACACTGTTCTACCGTCTAATCGCGCTGCCCGAGCCAGCGGGCGAACCCGCACTGCATCCGTACCCTGCCTCGGACCTGCCGGCCGACCGGGAAGCCGTGACCGCGACATTCGTTCAAGGCTTGGTGGAAACCCGAAACGGCTCGGCGCACGTCATCCTCGACCGTCTACCCGCCGAGGTGCTGCGCCATAGGTCACCGCTGCTGCCGCCGACCGACGGTCATCTCACCGTCCACGCCGACCACCCACTGCGCACTCTCCGCGCCAGGGCTGGAATCCTCTACTGCGAGCGGGCCGAAGCCGGCGCGGACAATCTGTCCTGGCTCACCCAAACGCATCGAAGATGGCCGGCATGTCGGCTGACAGCGATCATCGATCAAGACTCATGCACCGTGTACGCCGGCCCTGGCCACACCGCACAGATCTCCTCCCTCAGCACCAATGAGCCAACGCCACTAATGTTCGCTTCGGCGATCTACCTGTGGCTCTCGCACGGCAACAATTGGCAGGACCTGCCCAACCGGTTGTCGATCCGCACCGAATCGAACCTCCCCTCGACGCAAGTCGAGGTGGTACAGCTAGGCCGTGCCACTGGTTTATGCCACTAGCTGGACCACCAACTAGACACCACGGGGCTTGCGGGGTCCGTTGGTCGGGCTTGAGGTTGTCGGGCCTGGTGAGGATCATCCGGGCGAGCCGGTGCGGGGAGATGTGGCTGCGGTCGGCGTCCGCGCGGCCTTGGTTGATGTACTTGTGCAGGAGGTTTAGGCAGCCGGTGAAGCCACGGGCCTTGATCTCTTCGAAGAGGTGCGCGACGGGTACGGCGGGGTCCTGCGCCCGACGTGTGCGTAGGTGCTCGCGGTAGGGGTCGACGAGGCCGGCACAGTACTTGGGGACGCGGAGCATCCTCACCACCCCGCTCCCGCACATGATCTGCACCGCTGGCCGATTGCGATACGTGCGGGAGTTCACCGCCGCGCTGCACGCCTGCGCTGCGAGCTGCCCGTTCTACGACTTCTGCCGCGGTGCGCAGGCCGGCAACCGCTTCTTCGAGCACGGCACGTTCACCACGACCGAAACCCACTACTGCCGCACCACCCGGCAAGCCCTGGTCCGGGCGGCAGCCGACGACCTCACCGCAGAGGAGGTGATCACATGAACCCACTGTCCGTGTTCGTCAACGCACCAGCCGCACGGCTGGCCCGCTTGACGACCGGTTCCACGCCCATCCGGGTAGGCGAACCGCAGCGCAGCACGCCCGTCGGCTGGGACAACCGGCCGTCCTGGGACAACTGGAGCCGCCGATAGGACGTCCGTCACCCGGTGGTGGATCGGATGCGTCCGCCGGTCCACCACGGGGCACCCCCGCCAACTACCGTGAGAGCCGATGCAGACACGAACGATCGGCGATCTGACGATCCTGATGCCCGAGCTCGACCCTCGTGACCTCGACCCCCTCGACGCACCCCCAGTCGACGGGCTGCTGGAGGCCCTGGTTGACGGCGCGGACTGGTCCGGGCTGGAACTCCACAGCGCTCGTCTGCGACTCAGCCACCTGGTCCGCGTCAACGCCGCCCAGACCACCTGGCACCGAGCCTCGCTGTACGGCTGCCGATTCGAGCAGGTCGACCTCTCCGGGGCGCGGTTCACGGAGGCCACGATCGAACGGTGCGAGTTCATCGGCTGCCGCCTCACTGGCCTGCAGCTCACCGACACAACCCTCAAGAACGTTATCTTCGAGGACTGCCGACTCGACTACGCCACACTGACGAACATGCGCTGCACCGGCCCGGCTGCGCTGCTCAGGAGCAACCTCGATCACGCGACCATCGCCCGATGCACCCTCGGCCAAGCCGTCATCAGGGATTGTCAGCTCGCCGACGCCGAGCTCGCCGACTCGGACCTACGAGGCTCGGACCTCCGAGGAACCGACCTGTCGACCGTGATCGGCATCTCCAATCTCCGGGGGAGCGTGATCAGCGCCCAGCAGATCGGGGAGTTGGCGGCCACCCTGCCACGGGAGCTGGCACTGACGGTCCGCGATCCGGTCCAGGAACCAGCATGACTACTGTTCAGGCGGACGGCCGGCGCGAGCCTAAGCCTACGAGTGGCAGGGTCCAACAACCGGCAGGCGCGGCGGCCGCGAGTCTCTCCTGCGCGGGGTTCGTATCAACCTTCAACGATCCGCCGCTTGTTCCCGGCCGGTGACCCGACCTTCTCGCTCATGCAGTTCACGAGTGCGCTCGTCGGCGTCGGGCTCCGTCCCCGCCGGCCCATCGTCGGGGGACCGATCCCGCTCGGTGAAGATCACTGCCATCGCCGCGACGGACACGGCGACCTCCGTGTCGATCTGATGCTGCTCCTCATCACGAGCCGCCGCATCGATGATCGGAGGGTGCGGCACTCGGTTGGCAGGGCGCCCACGCCGAGTCGACCAGAGACGCGCCCCGCTTTGCGCCAGCACCGTATCGGCCGACCGCAGCTGCCGGCCGGCACGCCGCAACAGCCGCTGAGCCCGAGCGATGTCCTGCGCCGCCGAATCCGCCATCATTGCGACAGCCTCCCGTCACCGGGCGAGCCTGTCCACCGACCTGCAGAATCTGCAAGCGCCGCTGTCTGCACCGTCCGAATCGGACAACAGGAGCGCGCGTGTCCGACGCCGAGTGCGGCAGGGTGCGTGACCGGGCGGTACGACCTGAACTGGCGACAGCGGCGCGACCGTTGCTGGATTGCGGAACGTCGGACGACGCTTGGCTGCTTGCGATCATCGCTGCGGTTGCCGCGTGAGACGCTTGGTGATGCGGAGCAGGACCTGACCCGGATGGCCGTTCGCGAATGCGGCGGTGTCGGCGAGCGCTGCGATGAGGGGCAGCCCGCGACCGCCGGAGCTCAGCGGGTCGGGCAGCGCAGCGTGCAGTCCGGCGCCGTCCGGTGTGCTGCCACGATTGCCGACCTCCAGGACACACTCGTCGTCGTCGATGACTACGTTGATATCGACCTGGCTGGCCGGATTGGCGTGGGCGACCGCGTTGGCGCATGCCTCGCTGATCAGCACGGCGAGGTGGCCACGGACCTCCTCGCCGGTGTTGGTCAGGCTCAGCAGGGTAATCAGCGCGTGACGGGCTCGGGTGACCGAGGACGGTACGCGGGGTAGCGACAGCGTCATGGTCAGTCGCATTCCGGGGCGCCTCCTCGACCGGTTGGCAAACGCGTCCGACGGTGCGAGAGAGCGCGGATGCCTATTGGTCGCTACCCGGTGAAAGCGATGTCAAACGATCACCTTGATCGGCCCAGCCGAATCCCGTCCGGGCGGCGGAACCAGCGCTGGACGCCTAGGGTAGGCCGTAGATCACCTGGACCGGGAGGCCGTTGTGGACTTACTGCTGTCGATCAGGTCGGGCCAGGGCTGCACCGTGGTCGAGGTGGGCGGGGATCTGGACCTGGCTACCGAACCGCAACTGCGCCACGCCCTGCGACCGGTGGTCGAAGCCGGTGTCGGTCAGGTGGTGGTGGACCTGGCCGGCGTGGGGTTCATGGACTCCAGCGCGTTGGGAACGCTCGTGGTGACGTTCAAAAAGCTGCGCGACGGCGGCGGTCGGCTGTGCCTGGCCGCAGCGCAGGAGCCGGTGCGCGAGTTGCTGCTGATCACCTCGGTGGATAAGGTCATCGACGTCTACGACACCGTTGCGGCGGCCGAGGCGAGCATGCGTCCCGGTGGTGACGGTTCGGCTACGGTACGGCCGTCAGTCGGGTAACCGCGGGCTGGCGCGCGTCGGGTCGGCGCCACCGGCGGTATGCCGGGGTTGGCCGTGCCCGCCGTACCAGTCCAGCAGCAGCAGCAGGGTGGCATCGTCGGCCAGGGCCGGTCCCGCCACCTCGAGCACCGCGTCGGCCAAGGCACGGACGGCCTCGCGCGGGTGCAGACCGGCGACCGAGCGCAGCCGGGCGGGCAGGTCCAGGGCGGCGGCGTCGCGTTCCCGGATGCCGTCGGTGACGACGACCAGGCGATCTCCTGGCCGCAGCGTCACCTGCCCGGCGCGGTAGTCGGCCTCGGCGAACATCCCCAACGGGAGATTGCGCGGAAGTTCCAGCGCCTGCGTGTCGCTGTCGCGCACCAGCAGCGGCGGCACGTGCCCGGCGTTGACCAGTGCACACACCCCGGTACGCAGGTCCAGGCGGCCGAGCACCGCCGTCACGTAGCTACTCCGCACGCCGGCATGCTCAGCCAATGCGGTGTTGGTCGCGGAAGCCTGCTCGACCAAGCCGGCCCCGCGGCGGCGGCTGTTGCGCAGGCTGCCCACACCCAGCGTGGCGGTCAGCGCACTGGCCACCCCGTGGCCCATCGCATCGGTGACGCTGAAGTGCAGCACGTCGCGGCCCGAGCTGTAGTCAAACGTGTCACCGCCCACGCTGGCGGCAGGTTCCAGCCAGCCGGACAGGGTGAACGACCCGGCCTCGCACGTGAACGAGGGCGGCAACAGGCGCCGCTGGATCTCCGCCGACAGCGTGAACTGGGTGCTCCGCTGTCCCCACTCGAACAAATCGGTGTGTCGCCGGTTCGCGATTACCACGAACGCCAGGGCGTGCGCGGTGCGGGCGATCTCCGCCAGCACCCGCGGACCGGGCTCGGCCGGCAAAACCAGTTCCAGCAGCCCGATCGCCTCACCGCGGTCGGTCACCGGCGCCAACACCGTCCACCCGTGGGCCTGCGCCACAACCTGCACCGCCTGGGTGCGCAGCGCCTGCTCGGCTGGCCCGCCGTCGAACGGCAGCACGGTGGCGACCTCACCCTTATCCCGACGGCCCGGACCGGCGGTGTGCAGCGCCTCGTGGGCTAGCCGGACCAGCGCCCGGCCGCTGAGGTCCGCGATCAGGAACGAGACGGTACGCGCGCGCAGCGCCAGGCCAAGTTCCCGCGTGACCGCCCCCACGGCGTCAATCGGTGAGGCATCCTCCGCAGCGGCCAACATGCCGGCCAGGGCGCTCTCGTCGGCTCGATCCACGAGAGAAGCATACGAGCAAAGCCGATCAATGCGTCCGACACCGCCGGGCGGCGAAATGGACCCGGGGGACTCGCCGGCGGTCAGTATGCCCAGCGACCGGCCGGCCGCTCACCGCGTCAGCCTTTGCCGCGCATGGGTGCTACTCGTGAGCAGTACCGCCCTAACGTCGAGGCTGGCGACGTGCCGCCGCTGGCCCACCGGCTCGGCACAGCGAAACCCCGGCGGCGGCCCTGGTGAACTGGGCCGGACCGCCGGGGCGCTGGTGGAACAGGAATCAGCGGTTGTGGGAGTCCGTGCGCGGGTCGATGTCGCTGCTGCGGCTGCCGGCCTTCGCAAGACCCCGGCTGACCATGTAACCGATGGTCAGCAGCGTGATGTACCACCACGCCTTGTCCGCCGCGAAGTAGTCCCCGCCGTCGTCGTTGGCGCCGTCGCCCACCATCTGGGAGGCGATCAGCACACCGATGACAGCGAGCACGTACACGACGAGTTCACTGGTCTTGAACGAAGGCTTCGTCTCATCGCCCCGCGAACGGTTCCGCGCAACGTTGGCGTCGTTCTTCCCGGACGTACTCATATCGGTTATCTCCTACAGCTTGTCGGTCAGCAGCGCCGGTGGCTCATCGCCGTCGGCACGGGAGGTTTACCCAATGCCGTGACTCTCACACCCGGCGCTGCCAACACTCCCCCCCGCCCAGCGCCTCATCCGCAGCTCCGGCCCGGGCGGGCCGCGAAGGTCGTCTGGCCGCGCAGACCGAGGGAACAACGAGAGTGTTCCGCGCGGTGTGCGACCACCACGGTCAATCGACCGGAGCGGATGAACGTCCGGGCTGGCAATGGCGGTCCTCCCACGCGGTGACGCGCCAATCGGAGGAGCCACCTCCTCCGTGGTGCTCCGATGGTGCGTCGATGTCGCGCACCAGTCGAGCACGGCCTGGGCAGCCGCGACGACGTCAACGTCGTCGGCAAGCAGCCCGCGTCGACCTGGTTGGGCATGGACGACCCCAGCGCTGCACGGCGCCCGCGGTCTGGTACTGCAACGGCAACTGTGTGGTGACGTTTTTCAGGTGGGGCGTTGTTTGGGTGTGGGTTACGTTGGTGGGGAGTCGTGGCGGACGAGCTGGACGGTCTGTTGGATCGGTGGGTGGGCGGTTCGGCAGGGCGGAGCCGCGGGGTCGGGTTCGCCCGTTCAACAGCAGCCCACGCAGAAACGTCTCGCCTTTCGCCCGCTGGTCCGAACGGGTCAACGGCACGGACCCGTCCGTAGCGAATACCTCAAGGCGTTTGCCGCAGGCGCCATACCCTGCGGTGTGCTGCCCATTCGCACGCCTGGCGGCGTCTCGGCAGCAGTTTCATGCCGCACAGCATAGGGTTGGGTGCAGATGATCTGGTCGGGAGGCCGTTGTGAACTTGCTGTTGTCGACCCGGTCGGGCCAGGGGTGCACTGTGGTGGAGGTGCGCGGCGATCTCGACATGGCCACCAGCCCGCGACTGCGCGCCGGCCTGCAACCGCTGGTCGACGCGGGTGCGGGTCAGGTGGTGGTGGACCTGGCCGGGGTGGCGTTCATGGACTCGAGTGCGTTGGGCGCGCTCGCGGTGACGTTCAAGGCGTTGCGTGCGGGCGGCGGTCGTTTGTGCCTGGCTGGGCCGCAGGAGCCGGTGCGTGGGCTGCTGCGGGTCACGTCGGTGGATCAGGTGATCGATGTCTATGACACCGTTGCGGCAGCCGAGGCGAGCATGCCCGCCGGTGGTGGCGGTGTGGCCGCCGCGGCGCAGCCGTCAGCCGGGTAGGGCCGGGCTGGCGCGCGTGGGGTCGGCGCCGCCGCTGGTACGCCGGGGTCGACCGTGCCCGTCGTACCAGTCGAGCAGGAGCAGGGTGGCGTCGTCGGTCAGGGTCGGGCCGGCCACCTTGAGTAGCGCGTCGGCGAGGGCGCGGACGGCCTCGCGCGGGTGCAGGTCGCTGATGGAGCGCAGCTCGGTGTGCAGGTCGAGGGCGGCGGCGTTGCGTTCCCGCACGCCGTCGGTGAGGACGACCAGGCGGTCGCCTGGCTGGAGCGTTACCTGCCCGGCGCGGTAGTCGGCCTCGGCGAACATCCCCAGTGGGAGGTTTCGGGGCAGTTCCAGCGCCCGCGTGTCGCCGCCGCGCACGAGCAGCGGCGGCACGTGCCCGGCGTTGAGCAGCAAACACATCCCGGTGCGCAGGTCCAGCCGGCCCAGCACCGCCGTCAGGTAGCCGCCCCGCGCGTCGGCGTGCTCGGCCAATGCGGTGTTGGTGACGGCGGCCTGCTCCACCAGGTCGGCTCCGCGACGGCGGCTGTTGCGCAGGCTGCCGACACCGAGCGTGGCGGTCAGGGCGCTGGCCACGCCGTGGCCCATCGCGTCGGTGATGCTGAAGTGCAGGACGTCGCGGCCCAGGCTGTAGTCGAAGGTGTCGCCGCCGACGCTGGCGGCTGGTTCGAGCCAGCCGGACAGGGTGAAGGTGCCGGCCTCGCAGGTGAACGAGGCCGGCAGCAGGCGCCGCTGGATTTCCGCTGACAAGGTGAACTGCGTGGTGCGCTGGCCCCACTCGAACAGATCGGTGTGCCGCCGGTTCGCGATCACCACGAACGCCAGCGCGTGCGCGGTGCGGGCGATTTCCTGCAGAATGCGCGGGTCCGGCTCGGCCGGTAGGGCCATCTCGAGCAGACCGATCACCTCGCCGCGGTCGGTCACCGGCGCCAACACGGTCCAACCGTCGGCCTGCGCCAACACCTGCACCTCCTGGGTACGCAGCGCCTGTTCGGCGGGCCCGCCGTCGAACGGCAGCACGGTGGCGACCTCGCCACCGTCGCGACGGCCCGCACCGGTGGTGTGCAGCACCTCGTGGGCCAGCCGGACCAGCGCCCGACCGCTGAGGTCCGCGATCAGAAACGACACGGTATGCGCACCCAGGGCCACGCCGAGTTCGCGGGTGACCGCCTCGACGGCGTCAACCGGTGAGGCGTTCTCCGCGGCGGCCAACATGCCGGCCAGGGCGCTGTGGTCGCTGTGATCCACCCTTGGAGCATACGAGACATTCGATCAACGCGCCCAACACCGCGAGTCGGGGAACTGGACCACGAGCAATGCTGGCAATGATCAGGACGGTTGGTATGCCGGGCAACCCGTCCCGCGAACGGTTCCGCGCCACCGTGACGTTGTGCCTGCCGTCGCACGGCTCTTGGCGCGGTCGATTTGTCATAGCCACTGTTGGTAACGGGACTGGGGGGCGATGTGGGCACTGCAATGACCTCGGTCACCCGCGGGCAGCACCGGTTTGATCGAGGATTTGCGGGTACAGCGTGACCTCGCTGGCGGGGACCGAGAGCTGGCGCCGGCTGAAGGGACTTCCAGATGACCACGATGCTGCCCGCGAGCGCATCAATTTCGAGAGCGTCGGTGTCGGAGCCTGACCTTGTGGTCCTTTCCCACCTGCGGTGGGACTGGGTGTGGCAACGCCCGCAGCACCTGATCTCGCGGTTGGCGCCCGGTCGGCGGACGTGGTTCGTCGAGCAGCCGATGCCAGCCGACGTATCGGCCCCGACGCTGCGGCATGCTGACGCCGGCCCGGTGCGCCGGGTGTGGCTCGAGGTGCCTGCCGATGGCACGGAGTTCGAGTTCGCGTCGTCCAACAGCGTCGATTACCCTGAGCTGCTCATCAGGCTGCTCGGTGACGCTGCGGTGGGTAGCGATGTCTGGGTGTACGGCCCGTCCGCCCTACCGATGGCGGAGGCATTGCGGCCGCGGCTGCTGGTATACGACATGATGGATGACGTCAGCGCGTTCGCGTTCGGTGGCGACGCGATGGCGCAGATGCAACGTCGTGCCCTGCGGCGCGCGGATGTTGTCTTCACCGGTGGTCGGTCGTTGTACCGCACGGCTTGTGGCGTGCGCGGCGCGGATGGCACGCACCTGTTCCCCAGCGGTGTGGAGACCGATCACTATGCCCGGACCCGTGCCCTGCGCCAGCCGCGGGAGCGACCCGTCGCCGGGTACGTCGGTGTGCTGGACGAGCGCCTCGACCTGGACCTGATCGCGGACCTGGCGGCGAAGCTCGACGACTGGGACATCCAACTCGTCGGGCCGGTCACGAAGATCGATCCGGCCGATCTGCCCCAGGCGCCGAACCTGTTCTACCCCGGCATGCAGCCCTACGAGCGGTTGCCGCACGTGATGGCGCAGTTCGACGTGGCCCTGATGCCGTTCGCGTTGAACGACGCGACGCGTTCGATCAGCCCGACCAAGACGCTTGAGTATCTGGCGGCAGGGTTGCCGGTGGTCTCCACTCGGGTGCCCGACGTGGTTGCCGATTGGGGCGACGTTGTCCGGTTCGGCGACGACGGCGCTCAGTTCGCGCTCGCGTGCACCGCCGCGCGAGACGACTGCCAGTCAACGCGCGACGAACAGGTGGCTCCGCGGGCTCGGCGACACGAGTGGGACTCGATCGCCGGCCAGATGCGGGCGCTGATGAACGCGGCACTGCAGCGTGAAGGTCAGGCCGCCGACCGGTTGGCGTGACCCGGCGTTGAGGCCGTCACGCCGACGCTCCAAGCCTCGCCGGCCCCCTCGGGCCGCCGGTAGCGAGCCGGTCCGGCTTCGCCGTGCCGCTCGCACGCAGTCCAGATGGGCGGTGCCGCCGCTCCTCGTTGTCGGCGAGCTGTTGTTTCGAGCGCTACACCGGCTCCCGCCGAAGCGTGGCCAGGGGAAAGGCCGATGCCGAAGCTATGGCGTCACTGTGCGCGCGGGAGTAAGGTAAGGCTCTGTCATCGGCGCGCACTGTGTGCCGACGAGCCAGCGTCTCGAAGTGGCGTGGGTCCCGGATCCTCCGTTCGGAGGTTCGTGCAGCGACCCGCACACTCCAACGCGTTCCTGATGCGGTGGAGGTGCCAACCCGCAGGGAGCCGGGCATGACGGCACAAGACCGGATGGATCCCACTGAAGCGTTCGCGGAGCTGGGCCGGATCAAGCTCGCCGACACCGATCTGGACGGCGTGCTGGGCCGTATCGCCGAGCTCGCCAAGCGGAGCCTGCCCGGGGCCCGGGAGGTGTCGGTCACGCTGGTAGGTGGCAAGGGCGCGCGCACCGCGGCGTACACCGGGAACCTCGCTCTGGTGTTGGATGAATGGCAGTACGAGGGTGGTCACGGCCCGTGCCTGGAGGCCGCGGCGACCACGGCTACGCTGCCAATCAGCGACATGACCGCCGAGGACCGCTGGTCGGACTGGACGAGGCGGGCCGCTGACGCCGGGGCGCGCAGTTCCCTGTCGGTCGGGCTGCCCGTGCACGAGGCGGTGACCGGTGCGCTGAACATCTACTCAACGGAGCCGAACGCCTTCGACGAGCCCACGATCGTCTTGGCGCAGACCTTCGCCGGGTACGCCGCCGTCGCTCTGGCCAACGCGCACCTCTACGACGCCACGGCGACACTGGCCAAACACATGCAGGCCGCGATGGACAGCCGCGCCGTCATCGAGCAGGCCAAAGGCATCGTAATGAGCCAACGGCACTGCACCGCTGACGAGGCGTTCCGATTCCTCACCAGGGCCTCGCAGGACACCAACCGCAAACTGCGCGACGTCGCCGCCGAACTGGTCAACGGGGTCCAGACGCCACCGGGACAGTAACGCGCCGGCACACTCCGATGGCCTGATCCCAGCGATGCGGCGACCAGCCCTACGTGCTCAACCGTGACGCCGCAGTACGCCGTCACGCCCGCAGCTTCCTCACCTGGGGCATCGGGAGGGACTATCTCGCTAACGCTGTGGGACTGTAAGAAGAACGGCCCTGTCTCGCATTCGGTGGTGACGGAGAGTCATAGGGGTCGTTGACACTCATGTGAGGGATGTCAACGAGCTCGTGCAGACGGTGTTTTCGGGTCTTTCCCCGCTGGTCATCGAGGATGTAGCCGACGAGGGCGAGCGGATCGTGGTTCGGGCGCGGACTCCGCAGGGCATCGCGGTCTGTCCGGTGTGCGGGGCGGCGTCGGGGCGGGTGCACGGATTTCACCTGCGGACGGTGGCCGACGTGCCGGTTGACGGGCGGCGGGTAGTGGTCCGTGTGCGGGTGCGGCGCTTGGTGTGTCCCACGCGCGGCTGCCGGCAGACCTTCCGTGAGTAGATGCCCGGGGTGCTGGAGCGTTACCAGCGACGCACGGCCCGCCTGTCCCGGCAAGTCAAGGCTGTGGTGAAGGAGTTAGCGGGCCGGGCGGGGGCACGTTTGCTGGCGATGCTCGCGGTAGGACTGTCTCGCCACACGGCCCTGCGCGCCCTGCTGCGCATCCCGTTGCCTACTGGGCGGACACCGCGTGTGATCGGCGTTGACGATTTTGCTCTGCGCCGGCGGCATCGCTATGCGACCGTGGTCATCGACGCCGAGACACACGAGCGGATCGACGTGCTGCCCGACCGCACCGCCGACACGCTGGAAGCTTGGCTGCGCGAGCATCCGGGCGTCGAGGTCGTGTGCCGTGACGGCTCAGCTACCTATGCTGAGGCCATCCGCCGCGCCCTGCCGGACGCGGCGCAGGTGGCGGACAGGTGGCACCTGTGGCACAACCTGTGCGAAGCCGCGCTGAGCGAGGTGAAGGCACACAGCACCTGCTGGGCCGCCGTGCTCGACGCGCCGCTGTATGACGGGCCCCGCGCGCAGACGACCCAGCAACGCTGGCACCAGGTCCACAGTCTGCTCGACCAGGGCGTGGGCCTGCTGGAGTGCGCCCGCCGCCTGCAGCTGGCCCTGAACACCGTCAAACGCTACGCGCGAGCCGACCGGCCCGAGCGGACGTTGCCGGCGATGAAGTCGTCGTAGTGGGGCGCGGCAACGCCGAGGAGTTCCGGTGACAGCAGCACCGTTTGACCGTTGAAGCCGACGGTCGGCATCGGATCGACCGGCGCAGCCGTGGCCTGACCTGCGCGCACGCTGCTGAGATAGTTGGCCAGTCGGTCGAATTCACGGATCGGGAGCGAGTCGCCTGCCGCGCGCCGACCGATCAGCCGTCGCCAGAGCCGGTATGCCCCGTCCTCGTCAACGAGGCGGCGCTGGCCACCTTCCTGTTCCTCGATGTTGAAGCCGACCGAGGCGCAGCCGAGCCCGGCGAAGAATGCCAGGAGCTCGTCCACCCGTTCGATGGTTTCCGGTGTGACGACGCAGATGACGCTGAACGGGATGCCGGCCTCGTTGAGGCGCCGCACTCCGCGCAGTGTTCGGGCGTGGGTGTCGTGGCCGGCCCGGTCGACGCGGTGCCGGTTCGCCCACGCCGGGCCGTCGACACTGACCCCGACCTGGAACTGGTAGGCGGCCAGCAGGTCACACCAGCGTTCGTCGAGCAGGGTCGCGTTGGTCTGGATGGCGTGGCGGACCCGCCCAGCGGCGCGGAGCGGCTCGAACGGCGCGAGCAGCGCCCGGAAGTGGTCGGGCGGTGTCGCGGTCGGCTCGCCGCCGTGCCAGACGACGTCGACGGGGTGCTCGCTGTGCTGCGCGGCGATGGAGGCGGCGCAGGCGGCTGCGACCGCGGTGGACATGAGGCGCTGCTGGTTGCGGTCGGGCAGGTAGCAGTAGGCGCAGTCCAGATTGCACAACGTTGTCGGTTGCATCACCAGCGTGTGGAACGTGCTGGCAACCCCGGCTGAGACGGCTGACGCGGACGGGATGCCCATGACCTTGACTCCAGTGCTGGCAGTGGCGTTGGACTCCATGAACGCCCAGGACCGGGCGGCGCGGGAAGGTGTTGTGCCGACGGCGGCAACGGCTGTGCAGCCCCCGACAATCGCTCTTCGTGTCGCGCACACTTCAACCGGTGACCGTCACGGCGAGGGCGGGGCAGGAGGGTACGATGGAGGCAGGCGTGTTCCTGACCTCCGCAGCCGTGCGGGACGCGGTCGCCCGTGACGACCCGGGCACCGTGATTCGCCTCGTCCGCCGGGCCGCTGACCTCAACCAGACCGAACTCGGTCGGCGTTGCGGGTACTCCGCCTCGACCATCTCCCGCATCGAGCGGGGCCTGCCGCCCATTTACGACATCGACGTGCGCCGCCGCATCGGCCGCGCGCTGCACATTCCGCCGCCGTACCTCGGCCTGGCCCCCGCCCAACGCGATGCCCACCCCGACCACATACCGCGCGTGGTGCACGCCCAGCAGCGCGCCGCAACGGTTATGGTCAACCGGACATCAGCCGCTGAAGGAGATGACCCGGTGCGCCGACGGGAACTGCTGAACGGCATGGCCGCTGCCGCCGCAGCAGTGTCCACCGGAGCATGGCCCACGCCGGCCCACGCCGGCGCCGGCTCGCTCGATGATCTCCTCACGGCGAGAGGCAGGACGCCGCACCAGCCACGGCCGCCGCGCTCGGTGCGGCGTTGGCCAGCGCACACCGCGCCTTCAACACCTGCCAGTACGCCGACCTGACCGCACGCCTGCCGCACCTTACTCGCGGTCGCGACCGCCAGCCGCACCAACGCCGCCGCCGGGGAGGAACGCGAGGCCGTCACGGCGATCCTCGCCGCCACCTACCAACTCGCCTCCGAGCTGTGCATCAAACTCAACAGCGACGCGATCGGCTGGGTCCTCGCCGACCGGGCCCTGACCGCCGCGTAGGACAGTGGCCGGCCGGCGGTGATCGGAGACAGCACCCGGTCCGTGGCCATCGCCATGCGCCGCGCCGGCCACCACCACGGCGCCATCGGCCTGCTCACCAACACCGCCAGTGGCCTTGACCTGCGCCACCGGCCGCCGAACAGCGTCCTAGCCACGTACGGCTCACTGTTGTGCACCGCCGCGTACAGCAGCGCCCAGCAAGGCAACCGCCGGCAGGCGATCGAGCTGATCGACGAAGCCGCCGAGGCCGCGGCGGGTCTCACGGCGCCGTACCTCACCGGCCAGACCGCGTTCAGCCCGACCAACGTCGCCATGTATAAGATCACCATCTTCACGGTGCTCGGCGACTCCGCCACCGCCCTACGCCACGCCCAAACCGTCGAGCCTGCGTTGCTACCCACCCCAGAGCGGCACGCCCGCTACTACATCGACACTGCCCGCGCGTGGGACCACCACGGCCGACCCGACAAGGCACACCAGGCCCTCTGCGCGGCCGAACGCCACGCGCCCCAAGAACTCCGCCGCCCATCGGTGCACAACCTAATCTCCACCCTGCTCTACGCCTCCACACCCGCCCCACCCGGCCTTCGCGACCTGGCCCAACGGGTTGGGGCGATGCGCTGAGACTTTCGCCCGCTCATGCCGATGCTGGTGAGTCATCAAAGGATTCTTCCTATTCCGCAGTGCTGGCTTCTTCCGTTGTTGAGGAACTTTGCCCCGGGAGCATCTTGGCGATCTCTACCAGGGTTTTGCCGACATACGGCGCCAGGTCGCTTGCTGCGACTCCCGCCGGAACGAAACCGTCGACTACCCACCATGCGGTTCCTTGGATTCCCTTTGGTTTGGATCCCCACGCCTGGACGTACACATGATTAGCGAGGCCCGTCGTACTGTAGTTACCATTATCTGCATCCCACGTCAGTGCCTTCGGGGTTTCGTTGCGTCAAGTTGCCATTCCCCGGCTCGCATCTTCATCAACCCACACAGCAATAGTTTCCCGAATAGGCGGCGTCGTGCCGTGACTCGGCTCCATTTTTAGTCTGATTCCAGCAGGAAGAATGCCCTCCTCGACGATTCGAGATACATTATTTTGGGCTCGTGTGCGCTCTTGGACGCGCTTGGCCACTGCATTCGTCTCCTCTCTAGCGGGCGCGAGAGTGAACTCCTCAGCCTGCGGGGTTGGGTAGACCTTGGTAAACCCAGCAACCAATTGTTCGTTCACGCGCCAAACGCTTACCTGGACGAGGTCAACGTCGAGGCCCATCTCTGAGAGCCACACGGAGGTATGCGTGACCTGCTTGGGGAACTCGCGCGCCACCAGTACGAGGCGAGGTCAGCGGAGGATTTCCTGGTCGAGATCGCCGCCGACATGCTCCAGAATCCGCTCTCGACAAACCGCAATATCGATCTCATTGCCACGCCTTTTATGGAAGACCCGATGCGCCTCGGCGAGAGTGTTCAGGTTGAACCGGGAAACGAGGGCGGCATAGGTTATGGCCTGCAAGTGCACGTCCCGCCCGGATGCGTCACGTTTAAGCTCTACCACCACTAAGCGGCCGGATCCATCAATCCCTAGGATGTCTAGTCGGTCATTCTCGGGTGTTCCATCGAGCTCTGACTCCCACCGATCATACTCGGACTTCACAACAAATACGTCTTCCCCGAGAATATCGGGATGAGCAATGATCCATTCCTGCAGATGGTAACGCTCCGTGAGTTTAGCCGCCGGAAGGCTGGTAACCTTCGCCCGCTCTGCGGCACTACCATCAACAACGAACAAATGCTCCACGATGCTTGCTCCGACTTTGAAGTCCAGCAGAAAGTAGGTGACTGCATCTCGCCGAGTTCGGCGTCTGTCAGGGTAGCGACCTTCAGGATTGACCTTCGACCGCGAATTCGACCACTGCGAGCGCCTTGTCGTCGTGCCGCTTACTGCGTGGCCAGCGGGCACCGTCCTTATCGGCGCTCTCCGCTGCATGCACAGCGTTAATTAGGTCAGCGGGCCGACGCCTCGCAATTTTGATTGCGTCATGCCAGTCGCCGGGAACACCATAACGGTCTACGCCATTCCCCACACCGTCAGTCATTACCATTAATGCCGACAGTTTTGAAACATCCCACCGCCGACGGAGGGCATGCCTTGCCGCGCTCGGGTCGGCTTCTGCAATCCAGTAACCATGGGGTCTGTTTCGCGCCCGTCGTTGAGCGGCTACTAGGGTTTGCCATTCCTTCGAGCGCTCAATGCCAAATTGACCGGATCTGTGTTCACGAAACACGCGACGCTCCTCTACGGCCACAGATGCTAGCCGATCGTCACGGAGGTGGGAAACGCGAAGATCGTGAGTGGCCACAACGATGGGACTATCCCCGAGGATTAGGATGTCTAAGCTGTCGTCGTACCACCTCGCAATACTCACCGTCGTTGAGGGGCAAGCCCCAGGGGTCAATTGATGCATTCGCGCAGTCGTCGATATGGCGTCGGCCAACAGGTCAGTGAGGTCAACGTCGGGGGACGCGGAAAGGGCGGTGCACAAGGCGGTTCCAAGTTCCTCAGCAAGCCAGCCGCCGTCGTGCTTGACAGGCATGGGCTCTGATGCACCGTCCAACACGACGACGGCGGACGGAGCGAGGAATATACGGTCCTCCGTAGGTCGGTCGGGCGACCCTGGCCGCTCAGCCGTTCGGACCCGCGCTACTCGTGTAGACGAGGCGGACATATCGCTTCGCTCCTTACCACACGGTCGCCTTCATGTTCGCTGCCGATAACCATGGAGAACCGCTGCGTCCCGACTGCCGCGTAGATGTCGGCAAGGTTCTTGCTGAGGTAGTCGATTGCCCCCAAGGACCCTAGTGCATGTACACCTGCGATTATGAGCAGTTGCTGACTTCGGTACTGGAGTCTCCCGATATACGCGACATCTGCCCAACGGTGTTGGGCCTGGTCCATGGAAGACTCATAGACGGCGCTCCCGTCGCGTTCCCGTATGACCCACCTGCCGTCCGGCTCGGATTGCTGGAAGGAAAGGTGCGGGTCGGAGGCTAGGGCCTGCGCTGTCACAATCGACGATTTTGGCCCGCAGATGGCAATCGTATCGCCACTGGGATGCCAAACCCCGTCCGGTGGTATTCGAACGTAGTGCGTATGAAACGCTAAATCTGTGAGGATCTGACTTAGTCTCTCGGATGCCAAGCTGTCCTCAGAGGAAATCACGGGAAGTGCCCGGCCTGCCGCATTTCGGAGAGGCACCGCTATCGTCACCGGACCTACCCCGAACATCGCTCGTTCGGGCGCCGGCGCAGACTGCCGGATCTGCGTGATCCGACCACGGGTAAGGCCGAGTTGCACCGCAATCGCACTGTAAGACATGTTTTTCTGATCGGCCGCGCGGTTGATGGCCTCCTTTCGCAGCCGCGCCAACTCCACTGATCGCTGTTGGTACAGAGTGATCAACTCGCCGGCCAACTGGGCCTGACGCACGGGGTCGGCCTCCAGCCTCACGCGCTCGAACATGTCTTCCTGATCACCCACCCTCGTAGCTTAGGGCCGACTTGACAACTCCCACGCGCACGGTACCGTCTGCTTAGACCCCCTATACAAGATCGCTCAGGCGCGTCGACGCTGTCTAGGGGGCCTAAGCGCAGGCAAGTCGGGGCGACTGAAGGAGCTACCAATGGACGCAGAACACCCTCGCCTCGCTTCGTCCCCCGGTCGCTCGCTCGCTCGGAGCGGTGCAAGAGGACGGGTTCGGCGCATGCCGATGCGTTGGGTCCGCCTCACGGTTCACCGTGGCGGCGGCGCACCTCGTGTCCTTCGGGCGGGCGCTTCTGAAACATCACGAAGCACGCTCAAGATCGCGCTCGATGCCTACGCTCGCCACCGCCCCAACCTTGGCGGATGGTGCGCGTGCGGCAGTCCGGTGTGTCTGGTGGCGCAGTACGCCGCCCGATACATCCGCGGCTGTGGCTACAAACCTGCCAGGCCGGTGTCCAACCCGGTGTTGACCGGTGTCCGCGTCGGCCGCCGGACCATGCCGCAGGCGAGGGCGATCCGGCGGCGTCCCTGAACGGTGCCGGGCCGTCTTGTGCGAACCAAGGCCGAGGCGGTTCGGCGCCTTCCACCGCGTACATCAGCACCACCGTTCATGCCGGGGTCGCTTCGACGCCGGTGCTGCGAGCTGGGTGACCCGGCCCCCTGCCAGGGGGTTATGTGTCTGGGCCGGGTCACCCACCACCCGTTGGAGTGATCGGCCATGACGATCGAATCCCACTTCGACCCGCTCGGTGTCCCGGCGCCCACGGCGGTGGTCGCCCCGTTCGACCGCGAGGCGTGGCCGCTGACCACCGTGTTGGTCTGCGGCTTGTGTCGCCATGACCTGCGCCCGTGGCAGCCGACGCTGACCCGGCGGTTCTACGCCTGCGGATGCATCCTTGGTCCGGTCTACGCCGACCTGATCGAGGCCACTGTCGAGGCCGCAGTCATCGACCGACGCACTGAACAGCTGACCCTGATGGCGGTACGGCCGGTGCACCTCAGGCGGACCTGGCAGCAGATCGCCAACCTGCACCGCCGCCGCTTCACGGAGGCCGCGCTGGTGTCGGTCACGGTCTTCGGCAACGACCCCGGCGAACTCATCGTGGCCTACCAATGGCGCGAGCCCACCCCGCTCCACTGCGGACCGCGGCGAAGGTGACCAGGCCGATGTCATCGCCGCTGCCGGCGCCTGTCGGGTTCACGCCGCGCCCGTTCGCGATGCTGACCGCGAGCCAGGGTGACCGCACCGTGCTGGCGTGGGGCATGACGTTGCCTGACGGCTCGGCGATGGTCGTGGACTGGCGCCATGGCCCGTCCTCGGTCACTGCCGTGTGCCGCAGCGCCGTGAGCGCCGAGATGCTGTTTGACGGCGAACTCGTGTGGATCGGCGCCAACGGGGCCCGGGTTGACGACTATCCCGACGAACTTGAACAGCGACGCGGTGATCAGCCGTGACGGCCCCGCCGCGCCGCACTGCACGCATTCAGCCGTCACCCCCGGTTGCGACGACGACGGTCGTGGCACCGGACGCCGGTGCCCGATTCGGCCGCTGTGCGGTCTCTCCATCGGATCGGCCCGGCTTTGGGGACGGCGGTGGTGCCCCCGTGCCGCCGCCGTCCCCCCAACCCCCCGCACATTCACCCCTCACCCCCTTCCCCTCGGAGGACCCCCGTGCACGCCACCCACTCACCTGGGCCCACCCTCGCGCCGGTCGACGCGAGTCCGCTGCAGCAGTTCGGGTACCAGCAGCACCTGCGACGCTCGCTCGACCTGGCCGACCTGCTGTTCTACGGGCTCATCTTCATGGTGCCCATCGCCCCGTTCGGCATCTTCGGTGGCGTGTACGCCGCGTCGGGCGGCATGGTCGCGCTCGCGTACGGCGTCGGCATGGTCGCGATGATCTTCACGGCGATGTCGTACGCGCAGATGGTCCGGGCGTTCCCGATGGCCGGGTCGGTGTACAACTACGCCGGCCGCGGCATCGCCGCGTGGGTCGGGTTCCTCTCCGGCTGGGTGATCCTGCTCGACTACGTCCTCGTCCCCGGCCTGCTCGCCCTCATCGCGGCCGTCGGCATGCACGCCGCCGTGCCCGCGGTGCCGGTGTGGGGCTTCATCGTCGGGTTCGTCGTGCTCAACACCGTGATCAACGTCTTCGGTATCCGGATGACCGCGATCGTGACCCGCCTGTTCCTGATCTTCGAACTGATCGTGCTGGGCATCTTCCTCGCGGTCGCGCTGTGGGCCCTGGCCGATGGGCAGGGCCACGGGTTCTCCTTCGACCCGCTCTACAACCCGGACACGTTCTCCTGGTCGGTGGTCTTCGCCGCCGTCTCGGTGGCGATGCTGAGTTTCCTCGGCTTCGACGGCATCAGCATGCTCGCCGAGGAGAACAAGGGCGGCGCCCGTCAGATCGGCCGGGCGATGAAACTCGCCCTGCTCCTGGCCGGGGTGCTCTTCATCGCCCAGACCTGGGTCGCGTCGCTGCTGGTACCCAACCGCAACACGCTGCTGCGCGACGGCGACCCGAACGGCACCGCGTTCTACGACGCCGCGGATGTCGCCGGCGGCGCGTGGCTGGCCACGCTGACCGCCGTCGCGACCGCGCTCGCGTGGGGCATCGCCAACAGCCTCGTGGCGCAGGTCGCCACGTCCCGGCTGCTCTACGCGATGGCCCGCGACCGGCAACTACCCCGGTTCCTGTCGACGGTGTCGATCAAACACGCCGTACCCGCCAACGCGGTCCTGCTCGTCGCGGCGATCTCGATGGGGCTCGGCCTGTACATGGCCAGCCGCGCCGACGGCATCGCCCTGCTCAGCTCACTGATCAACTTCGGTGCGATCACCGCGTTCATCGTGCTGCACGCCGCCGTGGTCTGGCACTACCTGATCCGCCACCGCAGCCGCAGAATCTTCGCGCACCTCCTGCTGCCGGTGACCGGCGCGGCGATCCTCGTCGCGGTCGCCATCAACGCCAACGTCCTCGCCCAACGCATCGGCCTGATCTGGCTCGGCCTCGGCGTCGTGGTCCTCATCGGCCTCGCCGTCACCGGGCGCCGGCCGCGCCTGTCCGGGCTGGGAGCACGCGCATGAGCACCCCGCAGTTGGACTACACCCCGGCCAAGCACGAACTGGCCTACACCTTCGGGGGGCGCACCCCGGTCGCCCGGATCAACCCGCGGCAACCCTTCCGCGTGTCCACCGAGGACTGCTTCGGCGGCGCCGTGCGCACCGTCGACGACCTGCCCAGCCAGGTCTGCCAGTTCCCGTACCTCAACCCGGTGTCCGGGCCGTTCTACGTCGCCGGCGCCCAACCCGGTCACACCCTCGCCATCCACCTCATCGACATCACCCCCGCCCGCGACTGGGCCATGTCCGCGACGTTCCCGCACTTCGGCGCGCTCACCAGCACCCACACCACCGCGACCCTGCAACCGCCGCTGCAGGAGCAGGTGTGGCGCTACGACCTCGACACCGCCGCCGGCACCGTGCGCTACGCCTCTCGGCAACCGCCCCGCGGCGCCCGGTACCCGTACCAGGTGGACCTGCCCCTCGATCCGATGCTCGGCACCATCGGCGTCGCGCCGGCCGCCGGTGAGGTGCGGATGACGATCGTCCCCGACACCCACGGCGGGAACCTCGACACCCCGCACCTGCGCGCCGGGGCCACCCTGTACCTCGGCGTCAACGTCGAAGGCGCGATGTTGTCCCTCGGCGACGGGCACGCCCGGCAAGGCGACGGCGAAGCGTGCGGCGTCGCCGTCGAAGCGGCCATGCACACCGTCCTCGTCGTCCACCTCATCAAAGACACCCTGACACCGTGGCCGCGCATCGAGTCCGACCAGCGGTTGATGTCGGTGGGCCTCGCCCGGCCCCTCGAGGACGCCTACCGCATCAGCCAACACGACCTCGTCGGGTGGGTCGCCGACCTCACCGCCCTGGACACCCTCGACGCCTACCAACTCGTCGCCCAAGCCGGGCAGGCACCAGTCGGCAACGTCTGCGACGCGAACTACACCATGCTCGCCACCATCGACAAGACCTACGTCCGGGGCCGCACCCCGTACCGCGGTGTCCACGACGAACTCCGCACCATCGGCGCCGCGCACCGCTCACCGCAGGGCGGCATTTGATGCACGAGCGGCTGAAGCTCCGCGACGACCTGTTCCTCATCGCCCACGACGAGGAACGCGGCTTCCGGCCGCGCATCCACCTGCCCGCCCTCGGCGTCGGCCTCACCGGCGCCGTCCTCATCGAACTCCTCCAGGCGCACCGGATCGCCATCGACCAGGGCCACATCGTCCCAGGGCCCGCGCACACCAAGAGTTCCACCGGCGACCGCGTGTACGACCACCTCATGCAGACCTTCGCCGCCACCGGTGCCGTAGCCGTGCCGATGGCCGAGCTGCTCCCCGCGACCGGCAGGTACATGTTCGACCAGGTCCGCGACGCGCTGCTGGCCACCAACGTCCTCGTCCCACCGCGCCGGCACCGCCTCGCCCTGCCCCGCAAGGACTACCAACCCGCCGACCCGACGCAACTCGTCGTCGTCCGGGCCCGGCCGCGCTTCGCGGTCCAGGGCTCCGACGACGACGACCTCAGCACCCAAGCACTCTGCGGGCTCCTACGGGTCCTGGGCCTGGAGGAAGCCCTGTACTTCCCGACGCTGCGCTATGAACTCCGCGACCGGCTCGACGCCGTCGCGCAGCGCATCGGACGCCGCGCGGGGGCCGACGCCTACACCGCCGCGATCCCGCAGGTCATCGAAGCCGTCGACCTGGCTGTCGGGGACCTCGCCGTGGCCGTCTACCGCTGACCCCGCAACCCGACGCCTTCAGGAGGTGACCCATGCCGACGCCCGCACCCTCACCACCACCGCGAACCGCCCGAGCGGCGTTCGCCGCGACGCTGCGCCACTGGCGGACCGTCCGCAACCTCGCACGGTGGCAACTCGCGGCCGCGACGAACTACAGCGAGGCCACCATCACCGCAGTCGAACGCCAAACACGCTGGCCCACCGCACTGCTCGCGGCACAGTGCGACGCCGCCCTGCACACCGACGGGGCACTCAGCGCCATCTGGAGCCAGGTCCAGGCGGAACACGCCGCCCATCGGCGGCGATCACAGCGACGACACCGACGCGCTCGGCCGCCGCTACCGCCAGGGCCAACCCATCCGGGCAACGGTGGGCAGTTCCCGCCGCACCGTCCACCGGCGGCGCCCCGACGCAGCGGTCACGTTGCGCCGTCCCGGCGGCCGGTGACTTCCCACCCCGGGCGCCAGCACCCGGCTACGCCCCGACGTTTCCCGGTTTCGACATGAAGGGACCCGACATGGCAACGACGTCGTTCGCGCCAACCGCGTCCGGGAGCGGCCCGGCCACGGCCACCCTGCCCCCGATCCTGGTGGCCCGCCACGGCGACCTCGCCACGGTGACCGACCTCATCGCCGACGCGTTCACCACCTCGCCGGTCGCCTCGTGGCTCGTTCCCGACGAGCCGGAACGCCCCGCCGTGGTACGCAACGTGGCAGCGAGCGTCGTCGAGCACGCCCTCGACCACGGCACAGTCCACGTCTTCGACGACCGCTCCGGAGCTGCGGTGTGGCGGACATGTCCCGCCTCCTACACACCTCACCACGAACGGCGGTGGGCCGCCGCGTGCGGTGACTACGCCGACCGGTTCGAAACGGTCGACCGGCTCATCGACGACAGCGGGCCGATGCGGCTGCACCACAACCTGGTGTTCCTCGCGGTCCGCCGAGACGCTCAACGCACCGGGCGCGGCACGGCGTTGCTGCGTCACCACCATGACCGACTCGACCAGCAGGGAACCCCGGCGTACGTCGCCGCGGCCAGTGCCGGCGCCAGCGCACTGTTCGCGCGCCACGGCTACGAACGGCGCCCGGCGTTCATGGTGCGGGGCGGCCCCGTGTTCTGGCCGATGGTTCGCCCAAGCGGCAGGACGGCGCCGGCATGACGCGGGCAACACCACCGGTCGTGCTGGGCGTGTGCGCCTTCACCACCGACTCCGCAGCCGCGCTGATCGTCGACGGCTCCCTGGTCGGCTTCGCCCAAGAGGAGCGCCTGACCGGCGTCCCGCACACCAACGCCTACCCCACCGCGGCGGTGACCCTCCTGCTGGACGACGCGAGGCTCACCCCGGACCAGGTCGACGTTGTCGCGTACCCCCTCGACGGCGACCGGTTCCTCACGGCGTCGGCGCCAGGCACCGAGGAGCCGCCGGACCCCGGCAATGCACCCGACCGCGACGGCATCCGCGCCCGCGGCCTGTACCGGGCCTACCTGGACCATCAACGGCGGATCACCGACCTCAACGAACGGTTCCGCGACGTGCGCGTGGTGCTGCACCACCAGGCGCACGCGATGAACGCCTACGTATCCAGCGGCTACGACGAGGCCGCGGTGCTGGTCGTCGACCACGCCGGGGAGGTGCAGACCACAACGATCGGGCACGCTCGGCGCACAGCGACCGGCGGCTGCCGGTACCGCATACGCGCCCAGCTCACCGACCCGCACTCCATCGCCGACGCCTACACCGCGGTCACCCGCCACCTCGGCTGGCAGCGCGGCGACGAACAAAACCTGATGCGCCTCGCCGGCACCGGCAACCCGGCCCGGTTCCGCGCGATGATGCACCGCGCCATCGCCATCACCAAGACGGGATTCGAGCTCAACCAGCTGTGGTTCCCCGTCCCGTCACCGCCGGGGCCCTGCGTGGTGAGCGACATCTTCGCCGTGCACCTGTGCGGCCCACGCGACCCGGACGGCCCGACCCGCCAAGTCCACGCCGACCTGGCCGCCGCCCTACAGGAACGCACCGAGGAAGTGATGGTCCACCTGGCTCGCCGCGCACGCCAGATCACCCAGGCCCGCCACCTGTGTGTCGGGGGTGCCCTCGCGGCCAACAGCGTGGCAATCAAGGCCATCGTCGCCACCGGGCTCTTCGACGACGTACACGTACCCCCATCGCCCGGGGAAGCCGGCACCGCCATCGGCGCCGCCACCGCCGTGCACCTCGACCTCACCCGCGCCCTGCCGCGCACCAGCGCCAACCCGCGGCGCCCCGGCCGTGATAACGCCCGGCGACCACGACCGCCCGCGCCCCGTGTGCCCACCGACGCGGCGGGAAGCGGGGATGCCCGTGATTGACACCCCGCCGACGGAACTGACCCGGTTCGCGGCCGAGCTACTGCGGTGGCGGCGCCAGCGCGGCATGACCCAGCAGGCCCTCGCGGACGCGGTCCTGGTCAGCCGGTCGCTGGTGCACAAGGTGGAGAAGGCCGCGCGGTGGCCGACACCGCGGTTCGCCACCGCCTGCGATGCCGTTCTCCGCACCGGCGGCACGCTCGAACAGCTGATACCCGCCGTCGAGGCGACCCGGCTGGCCCACGACCAACGCCGGCGGGGCACACCACGTAGGTCAACCGACGCAACGGCCACGCCCGTGGACCCGGAGCTGCTGCACGCGGTGCTGCGGGTGACGCCGCAGTCCACCCGTGTCCGGACCGTGCTGTCGACCGGCACCGGCCCGCCGCCTGAGCAGGACGGTGCGTTCCTGCACCGCGTGGGTGCGGCGCCGCCCACGGCCCGCCGTGACGGTGGACAACAACCCCGAGCGCCTTGTTGTCCACACCGGATCCCTAGCGCCGTGCCGCCGCGGCGGCGCCCAATGAAGACCGGCCCGGCCTCATCGAGGGGCCGGCGAACTGCCAGGAGGGACGACGTCCAGGTGCGTTCCTCAGCAGCAGGGTTCCCCCCTCTTTCTAAGGAGTGATCGCCATGAGCACAGCAATGCCGGCGCTGCAGGCGCCGACCGAGCAGACCGGTTCATTGACCGCGGCGGAATTCGACCTGGATATCACCGTGGTCGAACAGGGCGACCTCGGCGGGCTTGTCCGGCTGACCGACGACGGGTGCGGCAGCACCTGCGGCGCCTGCACCACCGGCTGACCCGCACAGGTGCCGGCCGGCGCACCGTCACCCCCGTGCGGGGAGCCGGCCGGCACCCCACCGCCTGACCAGAAGTCACGATGGAGGCCCCGTGTCGACGAAGTTCCTCATCGCAGGTCCACCGCTGCTGCGGGCCTGCGCCTCCGCGTCGTTTCCCGAGCCGCCGTGGCCCAACCTGGATGCCAGCGCCCCGGCCGAGGTCCAGGACACGCGGGCGTGGCTGCGACAGGTGTGGGCGATCGGCCCGTTGGCGGAGGCGATCAGCCACGCCAGCCCGGAGCTGGCCCGCGCGGTGCAGGCGCAGAGCGCGGCGGGTCCCGCGGATCTGGACGCTCGACGGTTGCGCCGCAGTGTGCTGGCGGTGGCCCGTTACCTGCTGCGGATGACCGGTCGGCCGACACCCTTCGGGCTGTTGGCCGGGGTTGGCCCCGCCGAGTTCGGGCCGGACGCGGGCGTGGTGTGGGGCGACGCGCACCGGGCGGTCGCTCGGGCAGCGGCAGGGTGGCTGGCCGAGATCATCACTCAACTGCATGCCAGTCCAGGGCTGCTGGTCCGGCTGCGGGTCGTTGCCAACTCCACGATGACGGTGCGCGGAAACGACCTCGTCGTGCCACACCAGCCGCAGCCCGCCGAGCGTGGTGCTACCCCGGCCGACGTCGTGATTGGGCTAACTCCTGCGGTGAGGCTGGTCCTCGACGCGGCGCGGTCCCCGGTTGCCGTCGCCGATCTGGTGGCGAACCTGCACGCCCACGCCCCGACCGTCCCGGGTGAGCGGGTGACCGCGATGCTGACCACGCTCGTCGCCCGCGGGGCGCTGATCACCAACCTGCACGCGCCGAGCACCGAGACCGACCCGTTGGCGCATCTGATCCGGGTCCTGGACGCCACGGGCACCGACGATCTCGACGACGTTGCCGGCCTGGCGAATCTCCTACGTGAAATGGCCGACCTCCTCGACACGCACAACAGCGCTCCTAGCGCCGGGCAGGGGGCGATCCGTGATCGGCTCGCCGACCGGATGCGCAGCCGGTCGCTGTCGGCGCGGCATCCGCTCGCCCTCGACCTGCGCCTGGACGCCCAGGTGACGCTGCCTGGCAGCGTGGCGAGCGAGGTGGAGCTGGCGGCGCTGGTGCTGGCCCGCATCAGCGAGCACCCCTACGGCACACCCGCCTGGCGGGACTACCACCGGGCCTTCTACGAGCGCTACGGCATCGGCGCGCTGGTGCCGCTGCTGGAACTCGTCGATCCGGACAGCGGCCTCGGCTTCCCGACCGGCTACACCGGGACCCTGCTGGACCCGCCCCGCCCGACGTTGAAGCCCCGCGACGAAGTGCTACTCGCGGTCGCGCAGCGCGCCGCGATCGAAGGCCAACGCGAAGTCGTGCTCGATGAGGCGCTGATCGCCGCGCTCGAAACCGGCCCCACCCCGCCGCGGCTGCCGTCACACCTGGAACTCGCCGTGCGGGTCAACGCAGCGGACCAGCAGGCCCTCAACCAGGGCCGCTACACCGTCGAAGTGGTGCAGGTGTCCCGCAACGTCGGTGGGCTGACCGGCCGGTTCCTCCCCGTCCTCACCGGCGAAGCTGCCAAGGACCACCTCACCGCGATCGCCTCGCTGCCCGGCCCGGACCCGGACACGGTCGCGGTGCAGGCGTCGTTCCCGCCGCTGGACGCGGCGACCGCGCACGTGACCCGGGCACCACAGGCGCTGCCGACAGTGCTCAGCCTCGCCGAACACCGAACCGACCCCGAGACGGCCCTGACCGTGCACGACATCGCGGTCGGCTGCGACGGCCGCCGGCTCTACCTCGCCGTCCCCGCACTGGGACGGCGGATCGAGGTCTCAGCGCTGCACTCGCTGAACCCACGCACCCACACGCCGCCGCTGGCCCGGTTCCTGACCGAGGTGACCCGCGCCCAGTGCGCCCACGTGACCGGGGTCGGCTGGGGCGCCGCCGCAACGCTGCCGTACCGGCCGCGGCTGCGCCACGGACGGGTCATCCTGGCTCCGGCGACATGGCGCCTACCCGCAACCGACCTACCCGACGGGGCCACCCCCACCGCCGGATGGGACGCGGCGCTCGCGTCGTGGCGGGAACGCCGCCGGATGCCGGCACACGTCCGCCTGGCCGTCGACGACCAACGGCTGCTGCTGGACCTGACCCGACCCGGGCACCGGGTGCTGCTGCGCCGGCACCTCAACCGCGTCGGGCACGCCACGCTGACCGAGGTCGTCGACCCAGACGGTGCGCGCTGGTGCGCCGACCGGCCACACGAGATCGTCGTGCCGCTCCGCGCGAGCGCACCACCGCCGTGGCCGCCGCTACCGGCACCGTCCCCGGCGCGGCTGGTGCGCCGCGGGCACGGCGACACACCCGCCACGTCGACCGTGCTGTACGCGCGGCTCTACGGCGACCTGCGCCGCCAAGACCTGCTCCTCGCCGAACACCTGCCCGACCTGCTGGCATCCTTCGACACCGAACCGCACTGGTGGTTCCTGCGCTACCGCGACGCCGACCGGCTCGACCCGCACCTGCGGCTACGGATCCGGCTCCCGCACCCCGACGCGTTCGGAGCCGCGGCGCGGCTGGTCAGCGCATGGGCGGACCGGCTACACCGGGCCGGGCTGCTGCGCGAGGTGCAGTACCCGTCGTCGTACGCCGAAACCGGCCGCTGGGGATCCGGCCCGACGCTGCGCGCCGCCGAGCACCTATTCGCCACCGACTCCCGCGCCGTCCTGACCCAACTGCGCCAGCCCGCCCGCCCGCACCGCCAAGCCCTCATCGCCGCGCACACCGCCGCCATCGCCGCCGCCTACCTCCGCGACATCGGCACCGGGATGCGGTGGCTGATCGAGCACCTACCCGCCGCCGCGCCGCGCACACCGGTACCCCGACCGGTGCTGGCCGAGGCCGTGCGGATCGCCAACCCCACCGACAGCTGGGCAGCGCTGCGGGCAGCGCCGGGCGGCGCCGCGATCGTCGCCGCCTGGCAGCCCCGCGACGCGGCCCTCGCCGCCTGGCGGCACCAGCTGCACACACCCGGGCCCGACAGCGCCGGCATCAGCGGCGACGACGCGCTGCGCCACGCCATGCACGGGCACTACATCCGCGCCTACGGCATCGACTTCGACGACGAACCGGTCTGTCTGCACCTGGCCCGCGCCGCCGCGCTCGCCTGGACCGCCCGCACCAGGGGCGGCCCGGCATGACAGGCGCGCACCCCGTCCTTGACGTGGCGGCTGCGGTCGCCGATCACCTCGCCGATCCGCGCGTCGCCGGCTCGTGGGCCGCCGGGCGGGCGTGGTGGCCGCACCACCTCGCCCACGGCGCACCCGGCATCGTGCTGCTGCACGCCGAACGGGCCGCCGCCGGGACCGGCCCGTGGCAGCGAGCCCACGACTGGCTGGCCTACGCCGCGACGTCGCCGATGACGAGCGGCCCGGACAGTCACCTCAACTACGGTGCGCCAGCGTTCGCGTTCGCCCTCGCCACCGTCGCCGACCACCAACCGGGCGCCTACCGCGCCACGCTGCACCACCTGGACACGACGATCGCCGCTGACGCACACCGCCGCGTCGACGCCCACCACCGCCACCTCGCCGCCGGCTCACGGCCGGCGCTGGCCCACTTCGATGTGATGCGTGGGGTCAGTGGGACCGGGGCGTACCTGCTGCACCGGATGCCGGACAGCCCGGCGCTGACCGCGGTGCTGTCCTACCTGGTACGACTCACCGAACCCACCACCTGCGACGGGGCCGCCGTTCCCGGCTGGTGGACCAGTGTCGGGCCACACGGCGCCCCCGACCACGACCGGTTCCCGGGTGGGCACGCCAACGCCGGTGTCGCCCACGGCATCGGCGGACCCCTCGCCCTACTCGCGCTGGCCACCCGCGCCGGCGTCACCGTTCCGGGCCAGCACGCCGCGATCAGCACGATCCTCGACTGGCTGGACGAGTGGCGCATCGACACCGCGGCCGGGCCGTCCTGGCCGTACTGGGTAACCCGGGACGACCACCGCGCCGGCCCGCCCGCCCAACACCCTCATCCGCGCAGGCCGTCATGGTGCTACGGCACCGCTGGGCTCGCCCGCGCCCAACAACTCGCCGCGCTCGCCGTCGACGACCCCACCCGGCAGCGGCAAGCCGAGGACGCCATGGCCAGGGCGTTGACCGACCCGGGGCAGCGCGCCGCGATCGTGGACCCGTCGCTATGTCACGGCTTCGCCGGCGTGGCACACCTCGCCATGCGCATGGCGGCCGACGCCGACCCGGACACCGCCGCCCGGCTCCACGCTGCTGCCCGGGACCTCCTCGACGCCGTGCACCCTCCCGACACCGACCCGCAGCGCACCGCCGCCGCCCTGCTCGACCCGGCCGGTGCCGGCCCCGGGCTGCTGGAAGGCGCCGCCGGTGTCGCGCTGGCCGTGCACGCACCGGGAACCGGCACACCACCGCGCACCGGCTGGGACGCCTGCCTGCTCATCTCCTGACCCCGCCAACCCTGACCCCGCCAACCCCTGAACCCGCAACCCTGAGAGGAGGATTCCGGTGACCGCACGCACCTGGCGGCAGGCCGACATCCTGACCGACCCCGCCACCGGGCGGCAGGCCCTCGCCACCCACCTGGCCGGCGACCTCGACCTGGCCGCGGCCAGTGGCGCGGTCGACGGCTGGTGGTACATCCGCAAGAGCGCGTGGCGGGTCCGGATCCGCACCGACGACGCCGGCTACGCCACCGTCGCCAACCTCCTCGACACGTTGGCCGGCGACGGGCGCATCACCGGGTGGCATCCCGGCATCTACGAACCGGAAACGTTCGCGTTCGGCGGGCCCGACGCCATGGACTGCGCGCACCGACTGTTCCACGCCGACAGCCGACACCTGCTCGCCCTGCAACGCGCGACCGCGCACACACCGCCGCCGATCGGCATGCGGGAAACCACCGCGATGCTATGCGCAGTGCTGCTACGCAGCGCCGGCCTCGACCGCTACGAACAGGCCGACGTGTGGGCCAACGTCGCCCACGAACGACCGGTCGACCTCGCCGACCGGGCCCTGTTCGACGACCGGCGCCGCGAGGTCCTGGTGGCGGCCATGACGCGGCTGCTAAGCGTCGACCCGTTCGGGCTGAGCGCCGAACGCGGGCCGCTGGCCGGTCACCGGCCGTGGATCACCGCGTTCGAACGCGCCGGGCAGGAACTGCTCACCCTGGCCCACGCAGGCAGGCTGCGTCGCGGGCTCCGCGCGGTCCTCGCCCACCACATCATCTTCCACGCCAACCGGGCCGGAATCTCCGTGTCCGAACTGTCCACTATGGCGGCGCTGGCGATGATCGGCACCTTCGGCTCCGACGCCGTGGTGTCCGACCCGCCAGCACCACCACCTACCACTAAGGTTGCCCAAATGACTACGCTAAGTGATCAAGATGCGTCGACGCCCGACACGCTTCGCACGGCGATGACGCAACGACTGCTCGACGACCAGACGATCCGCACCCCAGCGGTGCGGGAGGCGTTCGACGCGGTTCCCCGGCACCTGTTCATACCCCACGTGCCCGCGCAGGCCGCCTACGCCGACCAGCCCGTCTACACGAAAACCGCCGGCGACGGCGCGCAGATCAGCGCCGCCAGCCAACCCCGCATCGTCGCGATGATGCTGCAACAGCTTGATCCCCGACCCGGACACCGCGTCCTGGAAGCGGGGGCCGGCACCGGCTACAACGCCGCCCTCATCGCGCACCTCGTCGGCGCCGCCGGGCACGTCACCACCATCGACGTCGACGCCGACCTCGTCGACGGCGCCACCGCCCACCTCGCCGCGGCCGACGTACCCAACGTCGACGTCGTGCTCGCCGACGGGGCGCTCGGCCACGCCGCAGGCGCCCCGTACGACCGGATCATCGCCACCGTCGGCGTGTTCGACGTACCAACCCCGTGGCTGGACCAGCTCACCGACGACGGCCGGCTCGTGATCCCGCTGCGGCTGCGCGGCGCGGCGTCGCGCTCCATCGTGTTCACCCGCACCACCGGCGGGTGGCGCAGCATCGACTCGCAGCTCGCCGTGTTCATGCCCCTGCGCGGCATCGGCGACGACGCCCGCCGCGTCATCGCCCTCAACCCCGAAGAGGACATCACGCTCCAGGTCAACCAGGACCAGACCGTGGACGCCGCCCAACTCGCCGGCGTCCTGGACACCTCAGCCGCCACCGTGTGGACCGAGGTGGTGTTCGGACCCAACGTGCCGTTCGAGTGGCTCGACCTGTGGCTGGCGCTGCGGCTGCCCAACTCGATCATGCGGATGAACACCGCCCGAGCCGCGATCGACCGCCAACAGGTCGCACCGATGTTCCCCACCTGGGGCGCGATGGCCACCGTGGAAGGCCCCGACCTCGCCTACCTCACGCTGCGCCCCGCGCCGCCCGTCGACGGAGAGAAACGCTACGAGATCGGCGTCACCGGCCACGGGCCCCACGGCGCCGCGCTCGCCGACCGGGTCGCCACCGAAGCCGCCACCTGGGACACCCGGTTCCGGCACCGCGCCGTGCACTTCGAACTACCAGCCACGCCCGCCGCCGCCAACCCCGACGAGGGCCGGTTCGTCATCGACCGGCCAGGCCACCCGATCAGCGTCATCTGGGAATGACCCGATGGACCCCACCGGGCAGGTAGCGCACCGCTTCCCGCTCGTGGCGCGGTCCCGACCCCCGTGCACCGCCCTGTCCGCGAGGATCGCCGCCCTCGCAGCGCTCGCGGACAGGGCCGCCCACGACGGGGACCGCACCGCCGCGTCGCGCGTGCACAACCAGGCCGCCCTCATCGCCTCCGACAGCCAACACCCCGACCTCGCCCGCACCTGGTGTCACCGCCACGCCCACGCATACCTCGACCACCAGGAGAGCAGCGACGCCACCACCGGCCGGCTGGCTCTGGAACCGCTGGTCAACGTCGCCCGGCTGCACATCCGCGCGGGGGCCGGTGACGCCGCCGCGGCCCTACTCAACGACCTCTACCAAGCCGTCCGCACCCGCACCGACACCGTCATCGATGGCATCCCCGTGCCCATGGCGTCGCTCACCAGCACCGCCGAACACCACCGGAGCCTGCTGCAGTGGCTGTGGAGCGTGAACCTCGCCGACGGCACCCGCGCCCGGACCACCGCCGGGCGCTGGGACGACGCCGAAACCCACCTCCGCCACCACAACGGCATCGGCCGGCGCATGCTCGACGGCAGACAAGTCGCCGTCATCGCCCACGCCACCCGCCACGAACACGCCAACGCCACCCGCATACTCGCCGAGACAGAGCCCGGCGACGCGTCGGAAGCCGCCGTGACCGCCTGCCTCACCGCGCTCAACCGGCCCGCCGGCCACCCGCTGCCAGCCGAACATCGGGAAACGTTGATCGACCGGTACCGGCACCTGCCGCCCGACGCGAGCCTGATCGTGTTTCGCACCCGCCTGGCGTTGTCCATCATCGACGCGATCGCCGAACCGAATCATCCAACGGTCCAGGGCACCGCCGGTGAACTCATCCGCGCGGTTGTCGAGGCCGCGGACGGCTACGCCGCACGAGACATCCTCGCCCACCGCGCCTGCGCCGCGTCGGCCACCGCGGAGCAGACCCGCCAGCTGACAACCATCCTGAACCGCAGCGGCCTCCGCGGGTACTTGCCGGAGTCATCGCTCAACGAACTGCAAGCAGCTGTCGAAACCAGCGAAGGTGTCATCGTGCGCTGCACGCGCACCGGTCGGGTCGCGGCGGAGCCGAGCCGCGGCTTGCCAGCGGACGCGGCCAGCGCCTCAATCGACGCTGCCACGTCATGCACCCACACCGCATCGCCCGAGGTCAGCGGCGATGCGGCTGGTCATCGCCGGCGATGCGTATCCCGAGCGCCCCTGCCAGCGCGTAGGACAACGCGATGAGGTCGCCCTGGTCGACCACCGCGCCGGTCCAGCTGGTGATCCCAGCGATGTCGACCAGCACGCAGCTGCGAAACCGGGCGCCGTCCATCGTGGCCTGGGAGAACTGCGCGCCCGTCAGGTCACAGCCCACGAACTGCGCGCCGCGCAGGTCAGCGTTGGTGAAGTCGGCGCTGCGGAGGTTGCAGGCGGAGAACCGGACCGCGTCGAAGCTCGCGAACCGCCAGCCCGACAGATCGAGCCGGACCTGCTCGAAACTCACATCCCGCAACAGGCCGTCAGTCCAGGCAAGGCCCGTCATCCGCGAGTCGAGCACCTTGACGCGCGTGGCCGCCCCGCCCTCCGCGCGCAGGTTTGCCCAGTTCGACGTCTCCACCAGGCAATCGCTCAGCTTCAGCTTGGTGAGCTCCGACCCGGACAGATCAGCGGCGCGGAACCGGCACTGCGAGAACTCCACCGACTCCGCGCGGCGCCCCGACAGATCCAGCTCGAAGAACCCGAACTTGTCGAACGTCGACTCCGCCTCAAGATCATGGTCCTCGACCGTCGCGGGCGCCAACGCAGACGGTGGCACAGGCTTGCGGGGTTCACCGGAACGCCGCACCGACGCGGGCCGTTTCGGGGTGACGCGGGCTCGACCTGGCACCCGGCCAACCCTACGGACCGGCCCGCCACGGCGTCGCGCCGACACGAACCGGTTCTCTGGACAACAAGCCGGACGTGGCGCCGTCCGCTACACCGACCGACGGGGGGTGAGCCAGATGCACCGGACGCCATGACGATGTTGGTCGCTCTGATTACCGCGCGGGCAGTTGCTGTGCTCGCCCCGACGCGGCTGGCAGCGACGGGGGTGCGCGATACCGGCATCTACGACGGGGGTACCACCCTCGATTTAGGTCGCCCAGGTTCGATGTGGCCGCTCCGCGCCTGCGGGGAGGGTGCAGACGCGGAGCGGGGCTATGGGCGTCCTCAGTCGGTACCGCGGGTACGTCGGCGGCGACGGTGAGGCCGTGCCCGGTGCGACGTCGCGCACGTCACCGGTGCGACCGGGGTGGGTTCGCGGATCGCGGTGAGCCGGTGCAGCGCCACCATGACGGTGGTGGTGACCAGCACGGCGGCCTGCCACCCACCCTGGTAGTAGGCCAGCCACCCGGCGCCGCCCGACACGAGCAGAACGACGAGCGTCCGCACATCGAACAGCGACCGTTGCGGCTGATCGTCGCTGTCCGGGTATCCCGCCGGCGGCGGATTCGATAAGTTGGGGACCATCGCTAGGGACCTTCCTGACTTGGGAACTGGCGATAGGAGGCGGTCGCGCCCGGGCCTGGGCGCGACCGCCATTACTGCGGAATCTCCAACGTCCGGCTTTGGACAGTTGACGTTGGAGCGTGGTGCTGCCGCCTAGCGTCTGTCACGGCAAGGACGGCCTACCGATATAGCCCGATGGCGTCCATGGATGTCCAGAGGGTTCCGGGAGTTGGGCGACAGGGGGATTCCGTGTCGCCCTGGCATGTGCTGATGACAGGAGACGATGCAAATGGGCGACACTGAGGTCGGCCTGACCTTGATCGTGCGCGACGAGCCGGCAGCGCGAGCTGTCGCGCGGCAGCAATACCTTCAGCGGGTCCGTAAGGTGCTGGCCGAGCTGTGGCAGACCCACAGCTCGCTGCTCAAGCACTGCGCGCAGGAGCACCCCGCGATGCCGAAGGTCACCAAACAGACGTTCTCGAAGCGGTTGAAGAAGGTCGACTGGCCGATCGCCGAAACGATCATCCGGTGCGGCACGCACGGCGACGAGCCGCGACGGCAGCGCCTGCTGGCCGAGCTCGCTGGGCTGTACCAGGCCGCCGAAGGTGAGCCGCCGAAAGGCTACGACGGCGACGTCACCACCCCGACGACCGTCGCCCCAGGCGACGACCCAGCCGAGCAGGTGCGACAGCTCCGCAGCCACCTCGAAGACCTCACCGCATAGTTGACCGCCAAGGACGACGAGAACGACCAGCTCAGCCAGGACGTTCGCGCCCAGGCCGGCAACGCCGCAGCGTCGATGTCCGGTCTGCAAGCGATGACGCAGGCGTACACCTACCGTGGCAACGAGGTCCTCGCGCTGCAAGCCCAGGTCCACGACGTGCAAGTTCAGGCTGACAGCGCCGAACGACGACTAGCGACCGTGTGGGAGCGATACGCCCTGGCCAACGCCAGCATCGAAGGCCTGCTCGCCACCCGGTTGCACGATCCGGACTCCGCCCGCAACCCTGACCCGGGAAGTGACCACTGGCGGGTCAACCTCGCCGCCTCGGGCCCGGTCCGAGCCCTCGCCGTGTACCTGCGAACCTATGTGGAGCGATCCGGCCGCGACCTGAACGCCATCAGTCTCATCACCGGGCTCCGCCAGGAACGCGTCAGCGCGCTGCTCCGTGCGCAGGAACCGTGCTTGATGAATGAGGCGATCGAGATCGGCAACGCCGCTGGAGCGCCGGACACCACCATCGTGCGCCTCTACGCCGCCACCCGCCCCGAGTGCGACGGTCATGGTCTGACCGCCCACACCGTCGACCCCGCATTCCTGGACATCGTCGCGCAGCTCGGCGACTCCGTCGCCGACCCCGAGGCGACCGTCGCCGCCGGATCGGGCGACCGTCGCCCCAGCTGGTTCGACCAGCCAACGCGAGAACTGCTGATCGTCGGCGACGCAGGCGACACCGAGCACGCCGACACCGGCGACGATTCCAGACCAGGCGGGCACGACGCCTTCCAGTCGCACGCCGACGAGACAACCTCCGATGGCCATCGTCACACCCACGGCTCCCCCACCCACCACCAGCGTGGCAGGTACGTCGGCGTCGCCGCCGTACCAGGATCAATCCGGGCCGACGGCGCACGGCACCAGCAGCCCGATCACCACCCCGACGAGGCAGCACCCGCGCCCACCCACGAATACGAGGCCGCGAGCAGCCCAAGCGACAGTCACCAAACGCCTGATGCCGCCCCGCCACCCGAAGACGACCGTCGCCAACACGCCGCCATGGCCGCGGCCTGGAGCCGTAAACGCCGCCTTGACGTTGCCCGACACCGAGTGCCCGAGCTGCGCAAGTATCACTGTGGGATCGCGATAATAGGCGTGTTTCTTGGAATGCTCCTGGCGTACGGCTGCCACCTTGGCATCCCGACGCGGGTCGCCGCGTCCGTCGCCTACCTGATCACCGTGATCCTCGCCGCGACCGCCCACTGGGGCGGTCGGAGTCTGGAAGACCAAGCAGTCGACAAGGTTCGCTCCGGATCCGGCCTTGCATGCTCGGGGCAGCCAACGCCGAACGGTCCGTCGCTCGGCGAGCAACTCGCCGCCTACGACGATCCGACCCGACTGTCGGGACCACCGCCCTTCCCAGCACGGCCGTGGGCCGACCCCGCACCGGGCGACCCAGCACCACCGTGGCAGCCCGCGACGCCTCCGGCGTACCCCGGGTACCCGCCCTCCTCGACCGACGGGCCGCCCCTCCCCGCGTCCGATTACGCCCCGTACCCCGCGTACGGATACGGCTACGTCCCAGACAGAAGGACCGAGGCGCCGACGTACGGCAACATCGGGGCCGCCGCGTAGGGTTGGGGAGGATACACGCGTAGCGGTCGTCGCCAGCGATACCCGGCTTCCACGTCGCGGGCCTCTGACGCGGCGACCGCCGGTGATCAGCGCGAGTGCCGCCGACCCGGCCGCCGCAGGAGGGTGCTACAGCGCACTTCCCAGTACCGTCGGTTTGCCACGGCGCCGTACGAGCCGACCCGGTCTCCTCCCAGACGTCGCGGCGGTGCGTGGTTCGCTCCCCCACCGTCCCGCCCAGGTCGAAGGTAGACGTCGCCTAGGGGAACGTCCCGGGTCGGCGCGAACACCACCTACTGTCGGCTTGCGGACATGGGACTGGGGAGCTCTCTCCACGCTCGGTAGTCGATGCGAGCCTTGCTGCATGCTCCTCCGGCCGCGGATTGACACGCGACCCACGACCAGCCGCTGACCGGCGGCCACCGCCTTATTCATCTCCGACGGGTCGCAGGAGGGTCGGGTTGGACCACTGGGAGTGTCGATCGAGTTTGGTGATGGTGGGCTCGTCGGTGATGAGAAGCCAGGTGTGGGTGTGGGCGATCCACCAGTGGTTGCGGTATCGGGCGATGTCGGTGATGACGTTGGACAGTGGTGTGGCGTCGCCGCTGTCGTAGGCCGCGCGGATCTCGGCGTAGCTGATTTCGAGCGGCACACGGTCGACGTTGCGGTCGGCAGTGGGTACGCGCGCTGGTTTGGCCATGGCTCGCCTCCCCGGTTACCGGTCGATCCGGGGGGTGGGCTGGTTGGTGGTGGGTGGTGCTGGTGGGTGCAGGTTGGGTCGGAGTCCTGCGGTGGGTTGCTGGGTCGAGGCTGGGCCGGTGTGGGTGGGGTTGAGGGCGTTGAGGCGTCCGGTGAGGGAGGCGCGGATGTCGTCGGCGATGAGGTCGCGGCCGGTTTCTATGGCGCTGCGGGTGGTTCGGGTGGTCGCGAGTCGGTGCAGGACGGCGAAGTCGGGCTCCGCGGGCGGGTCGGGTGTGACCGGCACGAGGGCGCGGATGCGGGCCATTTCCCAGCACACGGTGACTTCGTCGACGGGTTCGCCGTCGTAGCTGAGGCGCACCAGAGTTTCGAAGATTTGTCGTCGTTGCCCGCTGGTGAAGGTGTCGCGGTGGACGAAGATCGCGATGTCGGTCGCCTGTTCGGGGTGTTGCAGGAGGTCGGCGAGGAGGTGTTCCTCCATGGTGATCCGCCAGGGGTCGGCCTGCGGGGCCTGGGCGGGTCCGGGTTTGGTGGTGTCGAGGGTGTGGAAGGCGGCGTAGACCTCGGATTGTCGGGCGAGGGCGTCGGCGAGTTTGGTGAGGTGGGTCTGGCCGTCGACGTCGATGGTGTAGGCCGCGGCGGCGGTGATGCGTTCGGCGTGTTCGGCGACGTCGCGGCGGAACCCGGCGGCTTGGACCATGCGGGCGTAGGCGGCGGCGTGGGCGGGTTCGGGGCATTGGTCGCGGACGTCGGCGAGCCAGTCGGTGTCGATGCCACGATCTGCGACGCGGAAGGCGACGGCGGCGGTGAGGTCGGTGCCGGTGAGGTCGGGTTGGGTGTGGCGGAGGTCGGTGATGACGTCGAACAGGGTGGCGTGGACTCGGTCGGCGAAGTCTTCGACGCGCAGGTATCGCAGTTCGGTGGGGGGGGGTTGGTCGGCGAGGAGCGCGCCGATGAGGGCGAGTTCGGCTTGCTGGGTGAGGGAGGGCATCAGCGGTTCCTGCCTTCCATGGCTGTGCGTCGGGCTTGCTCGGCGGTGACGGCGGCGTCGGCGGCGGCCATCCGGTCGGCGGCTTGGTCGAGTTCGGTGCTGAAGACGGGGTCGGTGACGGGGATCCACCCGTCGCCGTGTGGGTCGGTGGTCCACCACTGGTCTTGGTAGTGGACGTAGTCGGCGATTTGTTGGCCGAGCAGTCGGGCGTCGCCGCGGTGCAGCGCGTCGTGGATCATGGCGTCTCCGATCTGGTCGTCGTTGCCGCGTGCGGGTTTGCCCTGCGGGCTGGTGGCGATGAGCGCGGCGGGGACGGCGGCGAGGGGGTCGGCGCCGAGCCAGCTCGCGCGTAGGTCGGCGTCGGCTGCGGCGAGGGCGTGTGGGGTTTTGTGCCCGGCGCGGCAGCCGGCGGCGTAGGTGGTGGTGGCGGCGTGTACGACGTGGCGCAGTTCGGCGTGCCAGTAGCGGGCGGCTTGGCCGGAGGGCTCTGCCGCGGTGTAGATCTCGGTGCGCCAGGCTTTGAGGGCGGCGAGTTCTTCGACGAGTCCGGGGTGTTGGGGCCAGCAGTGCGGGAGTCGGTGTTCGACGGCGAGTTCGTAGCGGTCGTGCAGCCAGATGACCCATTCCACAAGTTCGATCCAGGAGGCTTTGCGGTCGGTGGGGGTCATGGCGTGCCATTCCCGCATGGTCCCGACCTGGGTGCCGCCGCGCCTGGCCGTGCCGCCGGGACGGGCTGAGCCGATGCGCCGGGTGCGTGGGGTCGTGGGGGTGGTGGTGCGGGGGCCGGGGCGGAGCCGGGCGACGGGTGGGTGGTCGTGGTCAGGCATGGTCGGCTCCGGCGTGGGCGAGGGCGGCTTGGGTGTCGGTGACGCTGTGGGCGTACTCGGCGGCGTGGGCGGATTCGTAGTGCCGGGCCATTGAGGCGAGCAGGACTGGTGTGGTGGCGTGCACGATGAGGGCTTGGCGGTGCTCCTCCGACAGGGTCCGGACCTGGTCGGGGGCGAGGGTTTTCCGGTCGGTGAGGTTGGCCTGCATGGTGTGGCCGTGTTGTTCGCTGTGGGTCCAGGAGTGGACGGTTTCGCGGTACTCGCCGGCGAGTTTGGAGAATTCGGCGAGTTCCTCGCCGGAGAGCCCGCCGAGGGCGATTTTGGTGGTGGCGGCGGCCCAGAGCATGTCGGCGCCGTCGCGGCCCCACCGGCGTCGGGCCTGGGCCATGTCCTGGAGGACCGCGACGACGAAGATCCCGGACCCGGCGGCGTAGGACATGAGGCTGGGCAGGGCGGGCAGCGGGGCGACGTTGGCGACCTCGTCGAGGATCAACGCCAGGGGTGGGTCCATCCGGCCGGCCGGGGTGCGGTCACCGAGGCGGCGGGCGACGATGGTGAGTTCGTCGACGAACGCGGAGATCAGCGGGGCGAGGTCGCCGGCCTGTTTCTCGTCGACGATCAGGTACATCGTGCCGGATTGTTGCAGGAACGCATCGAGGTCGACGCCGTCGCCGGGTGGTGGGCAGAACACGTCGCGGGCGGCGTCGGACAGCAGCGGCGCGACCGCGGTCAACACGGTGGTCCACATGTTGGAGCGGGTCTCGGCGGGTGAGCGGTAGATGTTGTCGAGCATTTCCGCGACGCCGGGTGCGGCGCCGGGGGCTCTGGCCAGGAGGTGGATGGGTTCGTCGTCGGACTCGGACAGGGCCCAGCGCAGCACGTCGGACATGGCGCGGCCGGTCAGTGCGGCGGTGTGCAGCCACGCGGCGAGGAGGTTGGTGGCGGTGAGTCCGAAGAACCCGGCGTTGGTGGAGTCCGACGCCCCGGTTTCGGGTTTGCCGACGGCGACCATGACGTCGGCGCGTTCGCGGGCCTTGTCGAAGCGTTGGCAGCCGCTCGTCGGGGACCAGCGCAGCGGGTGCGGCCATCGGGTGCCGGCCAGGTCCATGACCGCGACGGGTCCGCGGTTGGCGCGGATGGTCATGGTGTTGAGGACGACGTCGCGGCGTACCGAGGTGACCAGGGCGGCGCCTGGCCAGGCGCGCAGCCACGGGATGATGACCTGCGACGTTTTGCCTTGGCGGGGTGCGGCGAGCAGGAGCACGCTGTTGGCGATCGGCAGCCACAGCCGTCGCCGTCCCACCGTGCCGAGGTTGAGCGCGACGTCGGCGATGGCCGGCTTGGCCAGGCCGGGTCGTAGCCGCGCGTGCTGGGCGAGGACGGCGCGTTCGCCGAGGGCGCGGCGGATCTGGCGGCCCGACGCGAACCCGCGGTGCTGGCGCCCGTCATCGACGTGCCGCCAGATCACGACGAGCAGCGTCGCGGTGGCGGCGAGCAGCAGGACGGTGGTGATGGCGAACCCGACCGGGCCGGGCAGGTCTGGCTGGGCCGCGGCGGGCCACGCCTGGCGGGGGTCGTGCAGGTGGTGCGGGAGCTGGCCGATGATGTGGCCGGTGTCGCTCACGTTGGTCGCCGGCCACGCGGCGCGGAACAGCAGGCCGGCGAGCTGCCCGGTCAGCCACACGCCGACTATCGATGTCGCGGTGAGGGTGATGACGGCGGCGAGGAGGTAGTCCGCCGGGGAGTTCAGCAGGGGCCGCCGAACCATGGTGTGGTCAGCCACCGCCCATCCCCTCCCCCACCGTCGGTCCGTCGCCGATCTGCAGGCCGGGGACCGCGGTGGTCAGGCCGGCGGTGGGATGAGGGCCATCCGTTCGTTGGTGTAGAACAGGCGCCGCTCCACCGGGTGCAGCACGGTCTGCACGACGTGGGAGGCGCGGCGGCCGATCTTCCAGATCGCCCGGCCGACCTGCTCACCGGACCACGACGCGATGTGGGCGCATTCGGTGTCGGTCAGGCCGATCGCGTCGCGGGTCATCGCGAGGGGTTCGGTGTCCTGGTGCAGACAGATCCGCACGTCGCAGGAGGCGATCAGGTTACGGGCGATCGCGACCTCGGCCGAGCCTTGCGCGCCGACGGCTTCGAAGTCGGCGAGGCGGTGGGTGGACAGGATCTGGATGGTGCCGTGCGCGCGGGACAGCCGCAGATCCGAGTCGATCTTCCGGATCATCGCCGGGATCCGCATGGACCGCCACAGTTCGTCGCGCACGACGAGGCGGACCGGGCCGTCGGGTTCGTCGATGGCGGCCTGCCCCCACGACGACACACATGCCAGGGTCATCGCGACGGTGTCGTCACCGCGCCCGTCCAACCGCGACAGGTCCACGGTTTGGATCGGGGCGTCGAAGTCCATCCGCACCGTGGTGGGCCCGTCGAACAACCCCGACAGCGACCCCTGCACCATGTTGCCCAGCGCGTCCGCGGCGGGGCGGATCATCTCCCGCAGCTCGGCGGGGTCGTCACCGCGGATCCGCATGTCATGCGCCATCTCCGGCAGCGGGTCACGCAGCAGCGCCCACACCTGCGGGATGGTCGGGTCCTGCAGCTGGTGGCGGCGGGCGCCTCCGCCGGCGGCGTGGTGGATCGCCAGGGAGATGGCCGCTTCCTCGGTCGGTGTCAGTTCCCGGCCCAGCCGCACCACGAGCAGGGAGGCGAGCAGGGTGATCCGGCGGCGGTGGACCTCGTCGAGGCGTTCGCGGAGGCGATGCTCGTCGGCGGGCAGGTTACGACCGAGTGGGCCGGCGTCGAGCGGGTTGAGACGGGCCGGCAACCCGGGACCGAGCTCGACCGGGGCGACGCCCAGCGCCCGCGCCAGGGGTGCGTACTCGTTTTTCAGGTCACCGGGGATGAACATCCGCACGCCGTAGGCCATGAGGCGGTGACCGATGGCCTTGATCGTGGCGGACTTCCCTGCGCCGGGGATGCCGGTGACGATGATGTTCGGGTTGGTGATCAGCCCGCGGTGCAGCCATTCCAGCGGGTGGCAGGAGAACGCCCCACCGGAGAGCGTGTCAACGCCGATGTACGCGCCGACCGGTGGCAACGACGCCCCGTACAGCCACGGGTACAACCCCTGCACCTGCGCGGTCGAGCCACGGAACGTCGGGATCCGAGGTTGCAGCGGGGCCCGGCCGGAGAACGGGCGCGGGTAGCCACGCCTCGGCGGGACCCGGTGCGTGTCGGTGCGCGCCTGCCGCGGCGGTTTCGGCGCCCTGCCCGGCTTCGATGCGCCGGTGACCGGGGTGAGGATGTCGCCGAGATCGGCGACGGGCAGCTCCTCACGACGTCGGAACATGGGTCACCACCGCCGGCGGGGCAGGCCGAACCCCAACGGCAGCGCGGCCATGGCGAAGCCGACGTCCTGGGCGAACCACATGCGGCGGATCTCGATCCGCGCCGCGGCAGCGTCGGCCTCCAGCGCGGCGCAGGCGTCCTCCAGCTCGTCCGGGCGGGTCACCGTGACGGTGACGTAGGCGGCGAACCGGACCAGGCCGTGCCCGGCGGCGCGTTCGGCATCCTGCTGATCGACGCGCTCCTGGGCCGCGCGTTCGTGCTCCGGAACGATCTGGCCGCTGCGTTGCCGCAGTCGGATCGCCACCGACCGGCGGGTGCGTTCCTGCATCACGTCACGTTCGGCCTCGCGCGGGCCGAGAGGTTCCAGGTGCAGCGAGAACGCCCGGCGGTGCTGACCTTCGCCGAGCAGCGGAGCCAAGGCGGTGGAGTACACCTGTGAGCGGGGCCAGTCATGCACCCAGTACGTCACCGACCGGCCGCCATCGTGGATGTAGCACCCGGGGGCCGACTCGGCGGCGGCCGGCCCGGCCACCCCGGCATCGACACCGGGTGGGGTGCCGGTGCCGGTGTGGTGGTGTGCGGCCCGCCGGTCAGCCAACAGGCGGACGATGTCGGGGTCGAACGCGGTCCGGATGACCTCGGCAAGATCGCGCGGGGAAAGCCACGCCTCGACCTGCAAGTCGGCGGTGCCGATCGCGGCGGCCAGGGCGCGGATCTGGCGGGTCAGCACCGCCGCGGCGCCGACAGTGCCGCCCCCGGCATTCTTGATCTGCCGGGCGGCGCGGCGCGCGTCCATGGTGAACGCCAGGTACGCCTCGCGCTGCGACGTGGCCAGCGTGGAGGTCGACAGCAACCCGGCGGTGACCTCCGCGGCCAGGGCGGGCGCGTCGGGGCGCACATGGTCGGTGTGCCAACGCCGCAACGCCGCCCCGGACTCGGGGATCAGCCGTTGCAGCGCCTGCACACCGGTGATCGGGTTCCCCTCGGTGCACAACCCGGCGAGGAGCCCACCCCACCCGGACACGCGCTGGTCGCGGCGCGACGAGTCGACCAGGCCGATGCCGGGGAACCGGACCCTGGCGACCGCGGTGTACGTGCGGTCGATCGCGTGATACGAGATCGCGAGAGGCCCACCACCGGGCATCCGGGATTCCAGGATCCGCACCGGCGCGAGGATGCCCGGCAAGTCGATGGGTTTGGCGGCGCCGGGGCGGCCGTTGGGGTTGAACGCGCCGGAGACGAACTTGTGCTGCGAGCGGGCGCGGATCGCGCCGTAGGACACCGACGCGGTCGCCCACTCGTCCACGGTGCGCCTGCCGATCCGCAGAAAGACCAGCCCGACCAGGACCGCGGCGATCGGCCAAGCCACCACCCCGGTCCGCAGCTGGGCCGTGGTCACCGGCCACACCGCGATGAGGACCGCGGCGGCCAGCATCGCCACGCGCTGCCCGGACAGGCCGAACAGGAACGCCACGCGTTCCTGTTGCCACCCGAAGTACGTGCGCGCCCCGGCCTGGCGGGATTCGCTGTCGCTGCGGCTGCGTTTGCTCATCGTGGTTCCTCACGCTCCCCGTGCTGGTGTTCCACAACGTGCGCCTGTGGTGGCCGCTGGTGCTGCACCGGCAACGCCGCCCCGGGCGCGCTGGCCGCGTTGCTCTGCGCCGGGGTGGTGCCGGGTGGAGGTGGTGCCGGCGGCGGGCCGTCGTCGCTGACGTCGGGCTCGTCGTGCTGCGACTGCGGCGGCTCGGCGCTGTGCTGCGGCCAGGTTGGAGTCATGTGCCGGGGGTACCCGGCGGGGTTCGCGTGCGGGTTCGCGCCCTCCAGCCCGGCGTGGCCGGCCATCTGTTCGGACTTGCCCACCAGAGAGTTCGCGCCCTTCTGTGCCGCGTCCAGCGCGAACTTTGCGCCGAACACCGCCGCGGCCGCGCCGCCCGTCGCCGCGGTCGCACCGCCCGCGGCAGCCGCGCCGGCGCCGGTAGCGGCGCCTGACGACCCACCAGCAGCGGCCGGGGTTGCACTGGCGGCGCGGCCAGTGTGGGCGCCCATCGTGCGGGCCTCCGCAGCCTGGGAAAACTGGTTCGGGTCGGCCCCCACCGGCACCCCGCCGGCGTTGGCCTGGTTGGAGGCCATCCCGATCAGACTGGCCAGGCCCATACCGCCGCCCATCTGCACCGACGCGAACGTGAAGAACCGGGCGATCGCCGGCCACGCCAACGCCGCCAGCAGCAACACGACCAGGCCGGTCAGCAGCGAGGCGATGTCCTCGCCCTCGCCGGTCAGCGTCAGGCCGAGGGCGAACACCAGCGCGATCACCGGCTTCAGGACGATCAGCTGGATGGTCGCACCGACCAGCTTCGGCCACCACGCCTTGGTGCCCTCTCCGATCTGCCCGACCGCGGCGATCGGGGAGGTGGCGATGAGCACCGCGACAGCGGCGTTGCGCAGCAGCAGCTCAAACCACAACACCACGATCAGCGCGATGCACACCAGCGACAGGATCAACAGCAGCGATGGGGCCACGTTCGGGCCAACCGTGAACAGCGCGGTCAGCTTGTCGCGCAGCCCTTCGGTGTTGCCGAACGTGCGGTTGACGATGAACGCGGTCACCTCGTCCGCCGCGACCAGCGCCGTCCCGGCAACGGTGAGGGTGAGCATGAACGCCAACGCGGCCTTTCCCAACCCGATCAAGCCGTGCGCCAACGCGGATCCGTCGTGGGTGAACGCCGTCCGGGCGATCTGCACCAGCAGCAACAACACCGCGACGAAGCCGGCCAGCCCGAGGCTGATGGCGTAGACATCGCGGACACCACCGGACTGCAGATTCACCGCGGGGATGCCGACAAAGCCGTTGGCGAAAAACTCCAACATGCTCACCGCGGCGTCGGCGAACGACCGGCACACCGCATCCCACGCCGACGTCGCCACCGTGCCCGCGATGTCATCGACGATCGCACCGGGGCAACCCAACAGGTCGCTCAAGCTGCACCCGTCATCAACGGGTGCAGGGGCCGCCATCTGGGTTGCGGTACTCATTGTTGGAAGTCCAGCCAGCCGGCCGCCCTGGCCTGCGCGCTGCCCGGCGGTGCCTGCAAAGACCGGTAGTCGGTGCCGTCGTCAACGGCGTAGATGCGCCAGTCGTCGTCGTCCCACCGCAGCGGCGCCGGGAACACCCCGAGCCGGCTCACCGTGCCCTCGGTCGGTGTCGTCGTGATCATGTAGGCCAGCACGAGCACCGTCATGCTGTCCGCCTTCGCGTCGCGGACCTGGTACGCCACCGGACCCAGGCTGATCGACGCGCCCGGCGGCACCGCACCATTCACGGGCAGCCCCAGTCGGCGGCGGGTGTTCACCGGACCCTGCCCCAGATCCTCCGCGGCGCCCTTCCACGACCGGACCGCGACCCGCGCGCCGATCCGTCGCGCCCGGTCCGGCTCGAGCGTGGACCCGAGTTGCGTACAGAACTCGATCGCGGCGGACACGGCGCCGACCGTGGACCGTGGATACCCGACCCGCACGCCGTCCACGGTTGTCGCACCGGCCACCAGCCGCAGCGGCTCCCCCGCAACTTCGGTGACGCCAGGTGCTGGGCTGGCCGCACCGGTCGGGGCGGCACGATCCGTGACCGTGACCGGTGCGTCGTCGGCGCCGGTGGCGCTGTCATCGCCTGCCACCCGCACCGCGACCACGCCAACCACCAGCAGCGCGACGACTATCGCGATCACCAGCAACCGCCGGCGAGTGGAGCCACGCGGCGGCGCGAGGAAGTCCCCCGTCATGACCGTCCCCCGCTCAGGACGCCGCGCCGAACACGCTATTCACCAGCGGAATCGCGAGCGCCGCTGCGATCACCGAACCAACCGCCCAGAGGAACGCCCGCTTCCCGCGCTCGGCGGTCTCCGGCCGGTTCGACAGGTGCCCCGCAGCCATGAACCCAGCCGATCCGAGCGCCGCCAGGGCGCACACCAGGAGCACACCCCACTTCACGTACGACACCAACAGACCCACACCCTTGGCACCGCCGGTCGGGTCCGCCGGTGCCGGATTCGGCACGTCTGCCAGAAATCTTGCCGTTTCGATCACCAAGGACATCGATCGGCTCCCGTTTCGCTCATGCACCCCGCAAGTGCGTCAACACGCCGGCTGACCTGGGAAAACAGGTCCCAGCCAACGCCAAGCCGTCACTGTAGGAGCGCTCCCACAGGCCGCGTCAACCGAAAACAAGCGACGACCTCATCGCCGCCGGTCGATACGCCCACACAGCCGATGGTCCACGGGGCCGAACAGGCAGGGGCGCATCCCCCGAATGGCACCACACCCACCCCCAGCATCGTCATGACCTGCACAAACAAGCGATCAATCAAATGACATGCCCGCATGCCCCGCGCGTAGCCTGGCCCGATCGACGCCGTCACACGGGCCGTCGCCCGGCACGACAGCCGAGCGCGTCAACCAAGCGATCGCGATCAAGCGTGAGGACCGTGCGGGACGCACATGCCACGGGAAGTCGGGTGGATCGGGTGAAACTCCGTGCCGTCGCCGCCATCGCCGCCGTGATCCCGCTCGTGCTCACCCTCGGCGTCGCCATCACCGCCGCTGCCGCAGGCGCCCTGGACACCACTGCATGCCTGCCCCTAACAGCCTCGTCCCCCGCCGGCAACATCACCGACGCGACGGCGGCTGCGCCTGATTTGAGCCCTGAGCAGCGCGCCAACGCCCGCACCATCTACGCCGTCGGCGCCCAACTCGGCATTCCGCACCGCGGCGAAATCATCGCCCTCGCCACCGCGCTGCAAGAATCGACGCTCATCAACCGAACCGTGGCCACCGACCACGACAGCCTCGGCCTGTTCCAGCAACGCCCCAGCACCGGCTGGGGCACCCCAGCCCAGATACTCAACCCGGTCTACGCATCCACGGCCTTCTACCAACAGCTCCGCCGGGTCCCCAACTGGCAAGAACTGCCACTCACCCAAGCCGCGCAAGCCGTGCAGCGCTCCGCCTATCCCAACGCCTACGCGAAGTGGGAAACCCTTGCCACGTCGCTGGCCGCCGACGTTGGCGCGGGAACTCCACGGACAATTCCGGGGGATCTTGATCACTGCGTGAGCACCTGTCCCGAGCTAACCACCAACGGCGGCGGCAACGCCACACCGGACGCCGGGTGCGTGGCCGCCGCGACCGTGCTAGCGCGGGCCAAGACATGGCTCACCGCATGGGCCGGTGGACCCGTTCCGTACCTGCTCAGTAGCAACTCCGCAACCTGGTTTCACGGCTACCGCCGGGACTGCTCCGGCTACGTCTCCATGGCCCTGGGCCTACCCGGGCCCGGCCTCAACACCGCAGGGCTGGCCGCAGCGTCGACCGTGATTTCAAAGCCCCAACTGCGACCAGGTGACCTCCTGATCAACACCGCTCCGAATGGAGCTGGCCACGTCGTTCTCTTCGACCACTGGAACGACGCCTCAAGGTCCAGCTACATCGGATACGAACAATCCGGAGACGGCGGCACCCACCACCGGACCATCCCCTACCCCTACTACGGCAGCTATCCGATGATTCCGTACCGATATGAAACGTGACATCAGGTAACCTTGGAGGCAACGCGTTCGGATTCCGAGTGTCACACCCGATCGGCATCCGGGCATTCATCGTCGCGCCGCACGAAGTTGCGCAGTTGCCGCTCGAGCAGGGCAACCGCCGGCACCTGGCTGGCGAAGTAGTACGAAGGAACTCGCCGGCTGCGGGTTGGCCGGCGAGTTCCTTCGTGTTGCCGCAGGTCACAGTCCACTATGGCCTCGTGGCGTCGGGACGGCGTACCGACAACCTCAGGCGCGACTGCGGGAAGCGAGGATCCCGCGCGTCACATCGGCGTTGGCACGTACGCGCTCAGGCATTGCCGGGCGGCGCCGGAGGAGCCGTAGCATGCCTCAGCGGTGACCCAGCCGCCGAGATACCAGGTCGTGAAACTCGCCGACGTGCCGGTTCCGCATGTCGTGGCACTGGCCGGGGTCCCGCTGCTGCCGGACGCGCCGCCGGTGGCGCAGCTCTGGGAACTCCCGGTGTTGTACACAGCACCGGTCACCGAGCGCAGGTCGCCGGTCTGGTGCCAGCCGAAGCCCTCAATTTTCACGCCGGGTCGGATCACCCGGTACTGGAACGCCGTGTCCGTGTAGTACGACCACTTCGTGCCGGTAGCCGTGGCGCGCATCCCGGGGTCGCTGGCCGAGTCCGGGATGACGAGGTGGAAGTACTTGTCCTGGGCCCCGGTGGCGGGCAGTATCCGCCGCACCATGATGATGAGGTTCCCGGTGAACGGTCCGGTGTTGAACCCCTCGTTCCTGCCCTGCCCGCAGGCAGTGACATCCGCCACGTAGCCGGAGCCCGTCGCGAACAGGACCAGTCGAGCGCATCGCCCGTCGTCGGCGGTGTCCCTGACCGATCCCTGCGCGCTTCGGGTGCCGTTGACATCCGAGCCCCACCCGTAGAACTCCAACCCGGGCAATGTGCCGGTGAACTGGTACAGGTCAGGGGTGTAGTAGTCCCACGAGCCGGACCAGGCGGCGCCGGACGGCAACGCGTGCGCCGGCGACGCCGGAAGCGCGAGCGCGACCACCGCCAGCGCCAACGCACCCAGAAAGGTGGTACCAGATCGAACCAGGCGCCGAAAGCGGCCCATAGATCCTCCATCAATGCCGCACGGCGCGGATACCGTGCACCCACCGTCATACCACCGCGGCGCCGACAATTGGCCTGATCCCATTCGTGCGCCCGGTGGGGCTGAATCGGGGAGGTGAAGGTGCAGCCGATCGGGCAGCAACCCCGGTGACTGGCCGATATCCACCTACGCGGCAAGCACGACCGGCCGGCGAAGGCACCCCGCGAGCGAGCTGCCGATCAGGCAAGGAGTCAGCGAGCGAGGTCACACGGTCCCACCCGACCCGCGCGCTGACCCTACGGGCCGAAGCGGCGGCCGCCGAGCGCAGAGACGGCGAAGCGCTTCTGCATCTGTCCCTGAATCGACCGGGCGTGGCAGCTCGTCGGGCGGATCCGCGCCGCCGGACCGAACTGGTGGACCGAAGCGGACCGCCGAGTACATACTCGCGGGCACTACCTCGCCAACGGGTAGGTAGACGGCCGACCCAACCTCGCGAGCGTCGCGCACGTGATCCGGGTCATCCCGCACCAGTTGGCAGCCGGGACTTGTCAGGAACCCTTCTCCGCGACACACCTGCCCGACGACGCCATGCATGAACTGTAGGTCGCCCCGACGCGGCCCCACAGCCGCCGCACGTTGCGCCCCCTCGCAGCATCGAACAGCGTTCGCCGGAGTCGAAGATTCGTCGAATCCGGCTGGGGTGCTGGGACCCGCTTGGGCTACGGTCGTGCCCGGGATGGCGGCGGGCGGAGAGGAGGAACGTGGTGACATTTCCGGTCAAGGTGCCTATCGGGATCGGTGCTGCAAATTGGACGAGCCTGCGCATTGACGCGACGGTGCTGTTGGTGGTACACAACATCACTACGCTAAACCGGGTCCTCGACGTTGTTGGGCTCTTTGACGTGGACTTCGGCCTCCAACTCGTCATGACATCCAGCCTGTCGGACCCGTTCACCTATGGGCTATCGGACGCGGTCGGCGTCCGCGGCATCGTATTCGTGCCGTGGGAGCAAGCAAAGCAAACACGTTTCGATCTCATTATCGCGGCGAGTCACCACGGATACCTCTCGGATCTGTTCGGGCCCATCGCTATACTTTCGCACGGTATCGGCTATACTAAATACTCGCCGGGAGCCGGGAGCCGGGAGCCGGGAGCCGGGAGCCGGGAGCCGGGAGCCGGGAGCCGGGAGCCGGGAGCCGGGAGCCGGGAGCCGGGAGCCGGGAGCCGGGAGCCGGGAGCCGGGAGCCGGGAGCCGGGA
>DATHBD010000044.1:0-156966 GCA_035296325.1 Micromonosporaceae bacterium
AGCCGCTGGGCGAGCACGCCAAGCTCCCGCGGCCCGAACACCGCCGCCTGCCCGACGAGGTGAACCTCCCCACCGCCCCGGACGTCGGCGGGCAACTCGGCCACCCCAGCGGCGATCACCTTCACCTGCTCGACATTCACCACCCCAACGGCGAGCGCCGCCCCCGTCGCGGGCAGCCCGGAGTCGAGCGCCCTGGCCAGAACGGTCAGCTGACGGGCCGCCCCACCGGAGATCCGATGCCGGTCCCGCAACCACGCCGCGGTGCTCGACGCGCCCTGCCCGACCGCGACCCCCCGCGCGTCGACCTCACGAACCAACCCGAGATGCACCGCCGCCACCCGCTGAGCAATCACCTGCACCCGATCCAGATACGCGACAAGCGACGCCTCCGGCACCGCACCCAACAACACCGACCCGCACTCATCCAGCGCCTCCTCCAGCACCGCCAACGCCGCATCCATGCCCCCGACCCTAGGCACCAGGTACGACACAAATTCGAACACGTGTACGACATGACCTCAACGTCGGACCACTGACTTCGGCACGTCTGGACGCTGGGCTGGCACACTGGACGGGTGCCGGAACTTCCCGAGGTCGAGGCGCTCGCGGCGTACCTCCGTGAGCGCGCGGTCGGCCACGCGATCGAGCGCATCGACGTCTCGGCGATCAGCGCGCTCAAGACGTACGACCCGCCGGTGACCGCCGTTGCCGGCCTGACGATCACCGGCGCCGCGCGGCACGGCAAGTTCCTCGACCTGGGCATTGGTGATGATCTCCATCTGGCAGTGCACCTGGCGCGGGCCGGTTGGCTGCACTACCGCGATGCGTTCGCCAGCGCCGCGCCGCTCAAGCCCGGCAAGGGGCCGATCGCTCTGCGGGTACGGCTGGACGATGGCTCCGGCTTCGACCTGACCGAGGCCGGTACACAGAAGAAACTCGCCGCCTACCTGGTCCGTGACGTCAGCCAGGTGCCGGGCGTGGCGAAGCTCGGTCCGGATGCGCTGGCGGCCGACCTCGACACGTTCGCCGGGCGCATCCGCTCCCGGCGTGGCCAGCTCAAGGGTGTGCTCACCGACCAGTCGGTGCTGGCCGGCGTCGGCAACGCGTACTCCGACGAGATTCTGCACGCGGCCAAGCTCTCGCCGTTCGCGATCAGCGACAAGCTGCCCGACGAGGCGATGGCCCGGCTCTACGCGGCGACCCGGGCCGTACTCACGGACGCGGTGCGGCGCTCGGTGGGCCAGAAGGCGGCGACGCTGAAGTCGGAGAAGCGCTCCGGGCTCGCGGTGCACGCCCGGACCGGGCTGCCGTGCCCGGTGTGCGGCACGCTCATCGCCGAGGTGTCCTTCGCCGATTCGAGCCTGCAGTACTGCCCGGGCTGCCAGACCGGAGGCAAGCCGCTCGCCGACCGGCGCCTCTCCCGACTGGTCCGCTGACCCGCCCGGCGCCCCCCGACGGGTCCCTGACGAACGGTGGCCCGCGGCAACGGGAGGCGGTGGGCGGGGCGCCCCCTCCCGCACCCGGGAGCAAGGTGCCGAAGTCAGGCAGGCACGGCGGCGGCGACGGGGGTCGCGGCGGGTGCACCGAGAGATGGAGGCCGTTCGGTCAGACGTTCCGGTCGGGGTCGACAGACACAGCGCGTAGCGATTACTGTCGGCCGGTCGTTAGCCGTCGATGAGCTGTCACATGGCACACTGGGTCCCCGTGCGGGTTGTCGACGCGGGCATCCGGGCACCGGTACCACTCGATAGGTGGCGCCGTAACGAGCATGTTGAGGCGCGGGAGGACGCACTGAGGTGACGACCAGCCTCCAACGTCCCACCCGCGCTGCGACCAGCGCGCCGGCTACAGTGCGTGGTCTGGACAGCTTCGAGATCATCCCCGGTGGTGGGCTGACCCCACTCGGCCCGAACGGCGTACCACGCTCGGCGTGGCTGCGCACCAGGCGCGCGTCCACCTGGCACCGGCCGTACGCGGGTCTGCTGCTCCTCCTGGACTACGGCGCGGTCGCGCTCGCCAGTTTCCTGGTCATCGTGACGCTGCCGAAGGCGCCGTCAGGCTTCGCCGGCCAGCCGCAGCTCTTCAACCTGATCGCATACGTGTTCGTCCCGCTCGGGTGGCTGGTGGTGCTGTGGGGGCACGGCGCCTATGACCGCCGATATCTGGGCAGCGGCACGGACGAGTTCAAGCGGGCCGCGCGGGCGGCATGGACGATTGTCGCGGTCGTCGCTTTCGCGGCGTTCGGGACCAAGACCGAGATCTCCCGACTTTCCTTCGGTACGGCGTTCGCCGGCAGCTTCGTGCTCATCATTCTGGGCCGGTACGCCGCCCGCCAACTGCTTTTCCTGGTCCGCAAGCACGGGTACGGCACGCACCGGCTGCTCCTCGTCGGCACGCTGCCGGAGGCGCTGGAGGTGCACGCCGCGATCACCCGCAACCCCTCCGTGGGGCTGGTGCCGGTCGGGATCCATCTCAGCGAGGGATTCGCACCGACCTCGCGGACGTCGACGCCGGTCCCGGTGCATGCCGGCCGGGACGTGCTGTCACTGGTCCGGGAACTCGGTGCGGACACCATCGCGGTGTGCGGTTCGGCCAGTGCCGAGCCGGGCGAGCTGCGCCGGCTGGCCTGGCAGTTGGAGGGCACCGGTGTCGACCTCGTCGTGGCGCCCCAGCTCACCGACATCGCCGGGCCGCGGGTGCACATCCGCCCGGTGGAGGGCGTGCCACTGCTCTACGTGGAGGAGCCGACGCTCTCCGGGCTGGCCTGGCTGGTGAAGAACGTGGTGGACCGCGTGGTCGCGCTCGTCGGGCTGCTGATCATGCTGCCGTTCTTCCCGTTCCTGGTGCTGGCGATTCGACTCTCCGATCCCGGCCCGATCTTCTTCCGACAGAAGCGGATCGGCCGGGAAGGTCGGGAGTTCCGCGTCTGGAAGCTGCGGACGATGTACCGCGACGCCGAGGAGCGCCTCGCCTCGCTGCAGGACCAGAACGAGAGCGACGGGCTTCTCTTCAAGATCAGGGACGATCCGCGGATCTTCCCGGTGGGGCGCTGGCTACGCGCCTCGTCCCTGGACGAGTTGCCGCAGTTGGTCAACGTTCTGCTCGGCGAGATGTCCCTGGTGGGCCCACGCCCGCTGCCGGCCGAGGACGGGGACTTCCTCGGCGATGTACGACGCCGACTGCTGGTCCGTCCGGGGATCACCGGGCTGTGGCAGGTCTCCGGGCGCTCGGACCTCTCCTGGGACGACGCGGTGCGCCTGGACCTGTACTACGTCGACAACTGGTCGCTGGTGCTGGATCTGCACACGCTGTGGCGCACGATCGGCGTGGTCCTGCGCGGCAAAGGCGCGTACTAGCTGGTCCCAGCCGGGCCGGGCAGCCGGGCCGGCCGCAGGGCCAGCAGCTCGGCCTGTAGCCGGACCAGGCAGACGTACTGGCCGAAACCGCTCTACCGCCGGAGCCCGTAAGGGGGCACGATCGGTGCGTGGCGGACAATCTTTCCACGGCGCTGGCCGTACTGGCGCTGCTTGCCGCCCTGGTCGGTGCGCTGTACGCGGTGGCCCGGCTACGCGGTCGCCCTGGGATCGCCACCGCCACCCAGCGCGCCACGTACGACACGTTGCACACCGCCGGTCTTGCCGCCGAGCCGCTGCGGGCCGGGCTGACCGAGGCGACCGCCGCCAAGGCGGTGCGCCACCTCCGGACGCTGACCGGTGCCGACGGGTTCGCCCTCGCCGCCCCGGACCGCGTGCTCGCCTTCGACGGGACCGGGGAACACCACCGCGACCAGCTCGCCCTCGCCGCCGCCAAGGTCACCGCCACCGGCCGGTCGAGCGTGCTGCACGCCGCCGACCTGCCCTGTGATGTGGTGGACTGCCCGATCCGGGGAGCGGTCGTCGTCCCGCTCAGCGCGGGCCAGGGTGAAATGGTCGCCGCGCTGGTGGCCGTGTCCGCCGGCCCGCCCGCGCCCGGTCTGGTGCAGGCCACCATCGAGACCGCCCGCTGGGCCGGCACGCAGCTCGCCCTCGCGGAACTCGACTCCTCGCGCGCCCGGCTGGCCCGGGCCGAGGTGCGGGCGCTCCGCGCGCAGATCAGCCCGCACTTCATCTACAACGCGCTGACCGCGATCGCCAGCTTCGTCCGCACCGACCCGGAGCGGGCGCGCGACCTCATCCTCGAGTTCGCGGAGTTCACCCGGTACTCGTTCCGCGCGCACGGCGAGTTCACCACCCTTGCCGAGGAACTGCGCTCGATCGACCGGTACCTCACCATCGAGCGGGCCCGCTTCGGTGAGCGACTCCAGGTCCGGCTCGAGATCGCGCCCGAGGTGCTGCCGGTCGGCATGCCGTTCCTCTGCCTGCAGCCGCTCGTGGAAAATGCCATCCGCCACGGCTTGTCCCCCAAGCCCGGAGTCGGCACGATATCGATCGTGGCCCGGGATGCCGGGGCGGAGTGCCAGATTACGATCGAGGACGACGGCGTCGGGATGGACCCCGCCGTGCTGACCCGCGCCGGCGCGTCGGAGGACGCCGAGGCCGGACAGCACGTGGGCCTGGGCAACGTGGATGACCGGATGCGGGTCGCTTTCGGTGATCAGTTCGGGCTGGTCGTCGAGACCGCCCCGGGAGCGGGAACGAAGGTGAGCATGCGCGTGCCGAAATTCCACCCCGGCGTCCGGGCGAGCGGCGTTCGAGCCGGCGCCGTCCGCACCGGTGCTGTCCGGACCGGAGCGTCCTGATGCCCGGCTACCTGCGGGTCCTCGCGGTCGATGACGAGCCGCCGGCGCTCGACGAACTGGCCTACCTGCTGCGGGCCGACCCCCGGGTCAGCGCCCTGCACACTGCCGGCGACGCGACCGAGGCGCTGCGGGTGCTGCGCGACGCCGACGTTGACGTGGTGTTCCTCGACATCCGGATGCCCGGCCTGGACGGCATGGAACTGGCCCGGGTGCTGTCCCGGTTCGCCAAGCCGCCCGGGATCGTGTTCGTCACCGCGTACGACGACCGGGCGGCCGAGGCCTTCGACCTCGGGGTGGCCGACTACGTCCGTAAGCCGGTACAGGCGGATCGGCTCGCCGAGTCGCTGCGCCGGGTGCTGGTCGGGCGCCTGGTGCCGGCGCAGGCCAGTGGGCGGCGCGAGCCGGAGGAGGACCCGACGATCCCGGTCGAGCTGGCCGGGACCACCCGGATGCTTCCGCGCTCATCCGTGCGCTGGGTGGAGGCACAGGGCGACTACGCGCGCCTGCACACCGGGGACGGCTCCCACCTGGTGCGGGTGCCGCTGGCCACGCTCGCCGAGCGCTGGGCCGATGCCGGGTTCGCGCGAATCCACCGGTCGTACCTGGTCCAGCTGAAGCTGATCACCGAGCTGCGGTTGACCAACAACGGGTACGTCGTGGTGGTCGACACCCACGAGCTCCCGGTGTCGCGCCGGCACACCCGCGAGTTGAAGGACAAGCTGGTACGGGCCGCCAAGCAGGCCTTCACGTGATCGGCGGCCCGCGACCTGGCCCCGGCCGCTAGCTGACATTTGGACGCAGCACGTGCAGGGTTGGTGCCGGCGACACGACCTCGGCCTTGTTGTAGTCCCACGAGACGGCGTACAGGCGTCGGCCGTTCGGCGACCACGCCAGGGCGCGCTTGGGCACGCTGGCCCGGGTGGTGCCAACGGAGTACGAGGCGACCACGGTCGCGTCCCGGTTGAAGAGAAATACCTCGTCGGCCGTCCGGTTGACCACCGCGCCGGCGACGTACCGGCCGTCCGGGGAGAGTTCCACCGCCGTCGGGTTGCCGCCGGTCCGGAAGTACCGGGTCGGCGTGGTCATGGCGTCGACCGGGAACTCCTGCAGCACAAACGGGGACGCCGATGCGGTGAACACGGTCGATCCGTCGGCCGTGACCGCGATGTCGGCGAGGGAGTCGCCCGCCGACAGGTGGTCGCTCCGCCGGAGCAGGGTGAGCGTGCCGTCGGCGCCGATGCTGTACGCGAAGAGGGGCGACGGGCTCAGCAGGCCGTCGCCGACAATCAGGACATTCGGGTTCTGCGCCGGGGTGGCGAGCAGCGGGGGGGAGAACAGGGCCTGGTACGGCTCCTCGACCATGGCGAGCCGCGGGGCGGCGGGCGTTGTGCCGGGCGTGGCACGGAGATCGATCCGGCCGACGTTGTTTTCCGAGTCGGTTGCGCACCCGTAGCCGAACCAGAGCCAGCGACCGCTCTGCGCCAGCGAGTTCAGGCATGAGGTACCCGTGTCGTACCGCGCGACCTCGCGGAGTGATCGGGTGTCGAAGGCGGCGACGGCACCGCTGCCGTGCAACGCGACGAAGACGGTCCGCCGGTCCTGGCTGAGCAGCAGGTCGGTGGGCCCTGCGAGGTTCTCCAGGGTGGTGACGGCCGCGCCCTCGGCGTCGGTGACGGCTACGGCGGTGGAGTTCTGCCCGCCGCTGACGAAGACGCGGCGGTTCGTCGCCACGACATCCGCCGCGCTGGGGAGCGCGAGGGTGATCCCTGGGGCCTCGGCGGCGTGGGCCGCTGCCGGGGGCATCGCGGTGAGCAGGCCGCCCGCCAGACACAGAACTCCCAGCAGGCGGCTGTGGGCACGGCGGCTGTGGGCACGGCGGCTGCCGTCGGGTTGCGCCGGGCCGGACGCGAGCGTGGGTGCGAGCACCTGATCCCCCATTTCTGGACGCCGCCGCATCGGCGCCCGCTCATGCTGTGCGTCGCACGATGCCACAGCGGACTGCCTCGTGGGGGGCAGCGATGCCCGAACCCCATCAATGGGACGGTCGCCCCAAAACCTCGCAAAATTTGAGATAGAGCGAGCCCGGGCCAAGATCCGTCACGGCTTCAGAGGTGTGGTGACATCGCGCCGGCGAGAGACCGCCACGCCCCGAACGGGAAGATGATCTCGGCCTGCACCGAACGTTCACATGGTGACCTGCGGGCCTGCACGAACAGTCAATACAGTGCCGAGTCATGAGCCAACGCCGGATCCTGGTCGTCGACGACGAGCGCACCATCGCCGAGTCGATCGCCGTACGCCTACGCGCTGAAGGCTTCACGGTCGACCTGGCCCACGACGGGCCGTCTGCCGTCGCCCGGGCCACCGCGGAGCACCCCGACCTCGTCGTGCTGGATATCATGCTGCCGGGCTTCGACGGCCTGGAGGTGTGCCGCCGGATCCAGGCGCACCGGCCCGTGCCGATCCTGATGCTGACCGCACGCGACGACGAGACCGACCTGCTGGTTGGCCTGGCGGTGGGCGCCGACGACTATCTCACCAAGCCGTTCTCGATGCGTGAGCTGGCCGCGCGGGTGCATGTCCTGCTCCGGCGGGTGGAGCGGGCACAAGCCGCCGCCGCCAACGGGATCGCCGGCGACGGCGGCGCCGAAACCATCGTGGTGGGCGATCTGAGCATCAACCGCGGCGAGCGCCGGGTCCACCGGGCCGGCGTGGAAGCGCATCTCACCCCGACCGAGTTCGATCTGCTGGTCCACCTGGCGTCCCGCCCCCGGACGGTGCTGCCGCGGGAACGGCTGCTCTCCGACGTGTGGGGCTGGGCGGACACCTCCTGCGGCCGTACGGTCGACAGCCACGTCAAGGCCCTGCGCCGCAAGTTGGGCGCGGACCTGATCCGGACGGTGCACGGCGTGGGATACGCCTTGGGCCTGGCGGCGACGGACGGGCCGGCAACCCAGCCGACGGCGACGGAGCGGGTTCGATGAGCGCGTTCCCGAACTGGCTGCCCCGGCCGCTCGATCCGCTGCGGTCGCTCAAGCTCAAGATCGGCATCCTTGTCGTCGCATCGATCGCCGCGGCCACGCTGGTTTTCTACTTCGGCGTGGGGTGGTTCCCGCGCACCACGGTCGCCACCGCCGCAGTGCTGTCGCTGGTGGTGACGCAGGTGCTGGCCCACGGCATGACGTCTCCGCTGCGGGAGATGACCGCGGCCGCGAAGGCCATGGCGCGGGGCGACTACAGCCGGCGGGTGCGGGCATCCTCCCGCGACGAAGTGGGCGAACTGGCCCACGCCTTCAATCAGATGGCGGCCGACCTGGGCGCGGCGGACCGGCAGCGGCGCGAGCTGATCGCGAATGTCTCGCACGAGCTGCGTACGCCGATCTCGGCACTGCAGGCGGTGCTGGAGAACATCGTGGACGGGGTGACCCCGGCCGATGCCGGCACGCTCGGTGCGGCGCTCACCCAGACCGAACGCCTGGGCCGCCTCGTCACCGAGTTGCTCGACCTGTCGCGGATCGACGCCGGGGTGCACCTCCTCGATGCCGACGAGCTGCCGCTGGCCGACCTGTTCGCCGAGGTGGCGGCAGAGGCGCAGGTGTCGGCGGCCGCCGTCGGGCGCAGCGTCGAGTTCGCCTTCAGCGTGGACCCGCCGGAGACCATCGGGTACGGCGACCGCGAGCGCCTGTACCAGGTGATCCTCAATCTGCTCGACAACGCGGCCCGGCACAGTCCACCGGGCGGGCTGGTCACGCTCACCGGTACGGGGTCCGGTGCCGATCTGGTGATTGAGGTGGCTGACTCCGGCCCGGGAATTCCGCGCGCCGAGCGGCAGCGGGTCTTCGAGCGGTTCACCCGTGGCGAACGGGCGTCCGACGGCGGCACCGGCCTCGGGTTGGCGATCGCGCACTGGGTGGTGGAACTTCACGGCGGGTCGATCAGCGTGGTGGATCCCGAGGATGCGGCTGAGCCGACCGGGTGTCGGATCCGGGTGGTCCTGCCGGGCGGTCCCGCCGGCGGGGCGACGGGCACCGCCGCGCCGGGTTCAGTTCCGCCGGGCGCTGCGCCGCCCGGGCCGGAAGCGCCGGGCGCGGTGACGCACGATTCCGCGGTGGTGATCCGGTGACCGACTCGACAGCTGGCGTTCCTGAGCACGCGGCCGCGGCGCCACCGGCGGTCACGGCGCCGCCGGCGGTCACGGGGCCACCGGCGGTCACGGGGCCACCGGTAGCGCCCGCGCCGCCTGCGGCGGCAATCCCGGAGCGGCCAACGCCCTCCGCGGCTGTGCCCGCCCAGCCCGCTGTGCCCACCCAGCCCGCCGTGCCCACGCAACCATGGGCTGTGCCCGCGCAGCCTTTGGCTGTGCCCGCGCCTGCGGCTGTGCCCGCGCCTGCGGCTGCGCCCGCGCAGCCTGCGGCAATGCCGGCATCGCCCGGGCCGGTATCGGCGCCCCGCGCGCCACTGGCAGTGCCGCCGCCGATGCCACCGGCACCGCCGCGTTGGCCGCTGCGGTCGCCTGCGGCGAGCTCCACCGCGCTGCTCGCGTGCGGGGTCGGCGGAGTGGTCGGTGCTGCGACGTTGCCGATGGACCGACCGGGACTCGGGTGGCTGCTCACCGGCCTGGCCGTCACCGGTGGGCTGATCGCCGTGCTGATCGGCACGCCGCAGCCGTCCCGGCCGGTGGCCCGGACGGTGTGGGCGGCCGCAGCGCTCGCCCTGGTCGCGGTGGGCGCGATCCGCGCCGCCGACTGGCTGTTCGTGCTGTGCCTGCTGACCGCCTGCCTCGTCGCCGCCGTGGCGGTCGCCGGGGGCCGTACCGCAGTCGGCATTGTCCTCGCGGTCCCGCTGGTGGCGGCCGCGACGCTGCGCGCGGTGCCGTGGCTGCGCCGGGGTCTGCGGACCCCGCCGTCGACCAGCCCGCCGAGTCCCGGGCCGAGTCCGGGGCCGACTCCCGGGTCGGGCTCCGGCGCTGCCCCGGGCGGTCAGGAGCGACCGGGGGGCAACGCGGTCCTGCGGATCGCTATCGCGGGGGTCGTCGGAATCGGGCTGTTGTGCGTCTTCGGAGCACTCTTCTCGGCCGCCGACCCGGCGTTCGCCGCAGTGGTTTCCGCGATTCTGCCGGACCTGCACGTCACAACGTTGCTGCGTTGGCTGTTCCTGGGTGGGGCCGTCGCCGGGGTCACCGCTGGCGGTGCGCTGTTGCTGACGAATCCGGCCAGGTACGCCGACGTCCGTCTGCCGGCACGCCGCCCGCTGCGGCGCATCGAGTGGGCACTGCCGGTGGGACTGCTGGTCGGTCTGTTCGCGGTGTTCGTCGGCGTGCAGGCGGCGGTGCTCTTCGGTGGCCGGGGGTACGTGCTGCGCACCTCGGGGCTGACCTTCGCGGAGTACGCCCGGCGCGGGTTCTGGCAGCTGCTTGTGGTCACCATGATGACGCTGGTCGTGATCGCGTTCGCGGCTCGGGTGGCGGGGCGGGTGCAGCGCGCCGACCGGATCCTGATCCGCGTGCTGCTCGGCGGGCTGACGGCGGGTGCGCTGGTGGTCGTCGCGTCGGCGATGTCGCGGATGTGGGTCTACGAGCAGGCCTACGGCTTCACCCAGTTGCGGATCTTTGTGAGTGCCTTCGAGCTGTGGCTGGGCGCGTTGCTGGTACTGGTCCTCGTGGCCGGGGTGCGGCTGCGGGCCGACTGGCTGCCGCGCGCCGTTCTGGGCGCATGGGTCCTCACGTTGCTCGGTCTGGCCGTGCTCAATCCGGACCGGTTCGTCGCCGCCCGCAACGTTGACCGGTACGAGCGGACCGGCAGCATCGACGTGCCGTACCTGCGCGCCCTGTCCGCCGACGCGGCGCCGGAGCTGAGGCGGTTGCCGGCACCGCTGCGCGACTGTGCGCTCGGCGCGGTGGCGGAACGGCTGCGGACCGATCCGGACGAGTGGTACGCCTACAACGCCGCCCGTTCGGCTGCCGCCGCGAGGCTGCGTCACCTTACCGATCCCGGCTTCTATCACGCGTTGTGCATGCCGAGCCGGTGACCGGAGACGTTCCGGAGGACCAACTTCGCCGGGTCCGCGGTGCCGCCGCCCAGCGGCGGCCACCCGCCGCCTATCCCGAATCGGCCCCGCGATCGCGGAGATCTTGGAGGATCAGGCACCAAATGTGGTGCCAAAATTTCCAAGATCTCCGGGGGCCGGGCCGTCAGCGAAACACCGATCCGGGCTGTGGCGACGGGCCCATTGGCCGGAAACCCGCGCCGCCCCGACCGAGCTGATCGAGCAGTGCCGGAAAGCGCTCGAAACGCCTGGATGATGGGAGACTTTCTCCGATGACCGACGTTGACGTGCCTGCGGTGCCGCAGCCTGGCGAGGGCCCTCCGCCGCAGCGGGTCCGGGTGGTGCTGGCCGATGCGGCAAGGACCCGGTCCACCGCGCTCACCAGGGTAGAGCTCGAGGAGCAGTCGCCGATCGGCGAGGCGCTGCTGCGCGGCCTGATCCGGGCGCAGCTCGGCCTGTCGCTGCGGTTGGCCGCCCTGGTCGGGCTCGGGCTGGGCGCGCTGCCGCTGCTGTTCCTGGTCGCGCCGCGGGTGGCGGACGTCCGGGTCTTCGGCATCACGCTGCCGTGGCTGCTGCTCGGCTTCCTCGCCTACCCGTTCCTGCTCGCCGCCGGAGCCGCCCACGTGCATTTCAGCGAACGGATCGAGGCGGAGTTCACCCAGCTCGTCGTCCGGCCCGAGAAGTAGCCGCGCCGGGTCACCTGCCGCGGGCCCGGCACCGCGGGCCCGGCACCGCGGGCCCGGCACCGCAGGTCACCGGTGTGCCTCGGTATCGCCAACTCTTTGCACACTGCGGACCGGTCGGTAAGACTGCCGGCAATGCCGCACAGCCCGTACGCGCTGCCGGCCGTCATCGCTGTGACGCTGGTGACGGTCGCCATCGGGCTGTACGGACTCCGCTTCGCGCGCACCACGTCGGACTTCCTGGTCGCCTCCCGCGAGGTCAGCCCGACCTGGAACGCGGCCGCCATCGGTGGGGAGTACCTCTCCGCGGCCAGCTTCCTCGGCGTCGCCGGCCTGGTCCTCAAGTACGGCGTGGACGTGCTGTGGTACCCGGTGGGCTTCGCCGCGGGGTACCTGGCGCTGCTGCTGTTCGTCGCCGCACCGCTGCGCCGCTCCGGGGCGTTCACGCTGCCCGACTTCTGCGAACTCCGGCTGGGGTCACGGTCGCTGCGCCGGCTGGCCACCGCGTTCGTGCTCTTCATCGGCTGGTTGTACCTGCTGCCGCAGTTGCAGGGGGCGGGGCTTACCCTGCACACGGTGACCGGCGGGCCATACGCCGTCGGCGTCGCGCTGGTCGGCGTCGTGGTCACGGCGAACGTGGCCCTGGGCGGCATGCGTTCCATCACGTTCGTGCAGGCGTTCCAGTACTGGCTGAAGCTCACCGCCCTGGCCGTGCCGATCATCTTCATCGCCCTGCAGTGGCAGGCTGACGGTCGGCCTGAACTGGGCCGACCAACCGCCCCGGTCTTCGACGTGGTCACCACCGTCAACCTGGACCGCAGCGCCACGCTGACGCTGGACGCGCCGGTCACGGTGACCGCCGCCGGGGTCGTCGACCGGGTGCGCGTCGACGGCCCGCTGGAGCTGTCGGCCGGGCGGCACACCGTGTCCGGTGGGGCCCGGTTGACGTTTCCGGCCGGGTCCGCGGTGCCGGCCGTGAGCGGTACCGACATCGCGTCGCCCAGTGACTGGCTGGTCCCGGGACATGACCTGTTCGGGACGTACTCCCTGGTCATCGCCACGTTCCTGGGAACCATGGGACTCCCGCACGTCCTCGTGCGCTTCTACACCAACCCCGACGGCGCGGCCGCCCGCCGGACCACCCTGATCGTGCTGGGCCTGGTCGGTGTGTTCTATCTGTTCCCGACGCTGTACGGCGTGCTCGGCCGGGTCTACACCCCGCAGCTGCTGATGACCGGGCAGAGCGACGCCGTCGTGCTGCTGCTGCCGGCGGCCGCGCTCGGCGGTGGGCTGACCGGGCAACTGCTCGGTGCGCTGGTCGCGGCCGGGGCGTTCGCGGCGTTCCTGTCGTCATCATCGGGCCTGGTCACGAGTGTGGCGGGGGTGTTGTCGACCGACGTGCTGGGCCGGGGATCGGTGCGCGACTTCCGGCGCTCAGCGATCATCGCCGGCATCGTGCCGGCGGTCCTGGCGCTGCGTACCTCCGGGCTCGATGTCTCGCAGGTGGTGGCGCTCGCGTTCGCCGTGGCGGCGTCCAGTTTCTGCCCGCTGCTGGTGCTTGGCATCTGGTGGCGAGGGCTGACGGCGATCGGCGCGTCCGCCGGCATCGTCGTCGGCGGCGGTGCGGCGGCGTCCGCGGTCCTGGTCACCGTGGTGGGCGGCCCGCTCGACGGCTGGCCCGGAGCGCTCCTGGCACAGCCGGCCGCGTGGAGTGTGCCGCTCGCGTTCCTCGTCATGATCGGTGTCTCGCTCGCCACCCGCAGTCGGGTGCCGACCAACGTGGCGAGCACCATGCTGCGCCTGCACGCGCCGGACGCGCTGCGCCTGTAGCCAGCCGGACGCGCTGCGCCTACGCCAGCCCTGCGCCTATGCCGGGCGGCTCGGGCCCCTGTAGCGGGGCAGCTTTGCGCGCGCCGGGGTGCTGTCCTGGTCGGCTTCGTCGTTACAGGATCTCCGCTGGGTCCACCGCGAGCGGGAACGGTGTCTGCGCCCGGTACGTCTCGCCCGCCTTGACCACCGCGTGCTCATCGTAGGCTCTCGCACCCTCCGGAAGATCGCCGTCCGACAGGCGCAGCACCGTGAGGGTCCGCCCCCGGGGGTCGACGATCCAGTACTCAGGGATGCCGCCGTCGGCGTAGTAATGCCGCTTGAGCAGCAGGTCGACGCTCCGGTTGCCCTCGGAGAGGACCTCCACGACCAGCAGCATCTCGGTGGGTTGGAAGTACTGCCCGTCGCGGTCGAGCGCAGCGGCCGGCACCATCCATACATCCGGCACGAAGTAGGACCGTGGACTGCGGGCTCCGACGCCCGCCTCGTTACCGATGGCAAGGTCGGGCGGGGCCTGCCGCTCCAACAGCCGGCGCAGCCGATATGCGACCCGGATATGGGGCAGGCGGGGCATCGGGCTCACGAGCAGGCTCCCGTCAACCAGCTCGTAGCGCATGCCGTCGTCAGGGAGGTTTGCCAGGTCGTCGATCGACCACGGCTCCGTGGGCGGGTGCACCAGAGACTCGGACATCGTCACGACTCCATCCTGGGCGACCGGCACCTCGTCATTTCCGTTGTCCACAGGGAACTGTACGTGTTCCACAGGTCAGCAATCCGACCTTGACAACCCCTCAGGGGAGCGGCAGGCCCAAGTCGCGGGGACCCCGGGTGCGCACGGCACTACCGGCACGTGACTACCGGCACGTGCTGCTCCCGCCACGAGGTAGGTGGGGAGGGCATGGCTGAGTGGGACGGCGGCCGCCGTCCCACTCAGCCGGGGCAGGCTGGGCTGGGCTGACTGGCTAGGCCGGCCTGACCGGCGGAGCCTCGCCGGTCGGTATCGCGGCGAATTTGTGGTCCGGGGTGTCGGTACGGCGAACCCCGAGCTTCAAGCCGGCCCGGGGCGGTATGCGCCATCCGGCTGGCGCGGCGTACGAGACGTTGTACACGCTGACCGGCACGTTGTCGAGCACGTACCTCCCATCCGCGCCGGTGACCGCCGTGAACGTCACCTCGGGCGCGAGGTCGTCGGTCAGCGTGACCGTGACGCCGGGCAGCCCTGGATCGGTGGGTCGGACCGCACCATCGGTGGTCTGGTGCGCCCTGCCCGTGACGGTGGCCGTTCCGGCCGCCACCCGGGCGTAGGCGAAGCCGAACTCGTTGGTCGTGCCGAACCGCACGAGCCCGAGGGCGCGGCCGGTGTCGGCAGCGTCGGCCTCGACCACGCCGGTGAAGGCGAACGTGCGGGTTGCTCCCGGGGCTAGCTCGAAGGCGGGAGTGGCGTTCGGGTCGGTGCTGAACGCGAGGTGGTTTGCGCTGACCACCGCCTTGACGTCGGTGGCGGTCGCTGCGCCGCTGTTGGTCACCTGCGTGGTCAGCGTCAGCGTGTCACCCACGGCGTACATCGTGCGGTCGTACGCCACCGTCACGTCCAACGTGAGGGCGGGGGGAGGGGCGGGCGCGGCCGAGGCCGGCCCGGCGCCTCCCACCATGGCGACGCCGACAATGACGAGGGCGCTGGCGACCGCGAGGCCGGCCCGCCGAAGGCCGGCCCGCCGAAGGCCGGATCGGGAAGTACCGAGGTACACGTGTTGCTCCTGTATCGCCGGAATCAGGGTCGGGGAGGGAGTGCGCGGTCGATGTCGGCCGCAGCCTACGGTCTCGACGCTTGGCCGGTGACCCGGCAAATGGGGCGAATGCCGCCGTTGCCAAAGCGGTGCCCGGGCGGCGACGCGGCCTACGTGAATCCGCTCTTGGCAACCCCCTCACGGGGGAGGCGGAGCCCACTGGTCGCGGGACAACCGGGCGTGCGCGGTGGCACTACGGTTATGTCCGTGAATGGAAACTCGGCACTGGCGCTGCGCGGGCTGGTCAAACGCTTCGATGGCAAGGTCGCGGTGGCCGGCGTCGATCTGGATGTACCGTCCGGGTCCTTTTTTGGACTTCTCGGGCCTAACGGCGCAGGTAAGACGACATGCCTGTCGATGGCGGTCGGCTTGCTGCGCCCGGACGCCGGGGCCGCCTTCGTGCTGGGGCACAACGTGTGGGCCGACCCGGTGGAGGCGAAGCGCCGGCTGGGCGCACTCGCCGACTCGGTGCGGATGTTCGACCGGCTGACCGGCGGCGAGCTGCTCGCCTACACCGGCCTGCTGCGGGGGATGCCGGCCGACGTCATTGAGGTGCGCTCCCGGGAACTGCTGGACGTGCTGGGGCTGGGTGCCGCGGGCGGCACGCTGGTGGTGGACTACTCGGCCGGGATGAAGAAGAAGATCGGGCTGGCCTGCGCGCTTCTGCACGCGCCGCGGCTGCTGGTGCTGGACGAGCCGTTCGAGGCCGTGGACCCGGTGTCCGCGGCGCTGATCCGGGAGATTCTGCAGCGGTACGTCGCCGGCGGCGGCACGGTGATCTTCTCCAGCCACGTCATGGAAGTGGTCGAGAAGCTCTGCACCCACGTGGCGATCCTGGCGGCCGGAGAGATCAAGACCGTCGGCACGATGGAGCAGGTCCGCGCCGGCCGCGACCTCGAGGATGTCTTCGTCGAGGTGGTCGGCGGGCGGGTGTCGACCGGGGTGGAGCTGTCATGGCTGTGAACGCGCGATGACCGAGGTCGTCACGGCGGCGCCGGTCGCACACACCCAGCCCCTGCGAGTGCGGCACTTCGTCCGCCTCAAACTCCGCATCCTCGCCAACGCCATGCGCGGCAGCGGCCAGCGGGTGCTGCTGTTCATTCTGGGAGTGCTGGCCGGGCTGTGGGCCGCGGTGACCGGCTTCGGCATTCTCGCCGCCGGCTCGGCGAGCGGCGATGCCGACGCACGCCTCCTGGTGACCGCGCTGTTCGGCACATTTTTGACGGTGTCGTGGGTCCTGGTGCCGCTGCTCTTCTTCGGGGTGGACGAGACGCTCGATCCGGCCCGCTTCGCGTTGCTGCCCATCCCGCCGCGCCGGCTGGCCGCCGGCATGCTGGCCGCCGCCTGTGTCGGCATCCCGCCGGTGGCGACGCTGCTGGCCACCCTCGGCCTCACGGTCGGCGCCGTCCTGCGAGGTGGCCCGGGCGCGGTCGTCGTGGCGGTGCTCGGCGCGCTTCTCGGCCTAGTCCTCTGCGTGGTGGCCAGCAGGGCCGTCACCAGCGCGTTCGCCGGGATGCTGCGCTCCCGCAAGGTACGCGACCTCGCCATCATTCTGATCGCCGTGCTCGCCTCGTCGATCGGCCCGGGGCAACTGCTGCTCGGGTCGATGCTGCAGGGCGGAAGCATCTCCGCCGGCACCGCGCTGGCGCGGGTGCTCGGCTGGACCCCGCTGGCAGCGCCGTTCGTGGCGGTCACCGACGCGATCAACGGGCAGTGGGGGTACGCCGCCGCCCGGCTCGCGATCGGGGTGGCGTCGATCGGCCTGCTGCTGCTGTGGTGGTCACGCACGCTCGAGTCGGCGATGGTGGGGACGGCTTCGGCCGCCTCCGCGCCGTCCCGCACCGCCACCCGGGGAACGCTGGTGGCCGCGCTCATCCCCGGCCCGCTGCGCCGACTTCCGGCCACCCCGCTGGTCGCGATCATCGCCCGGGAGTGCCGGTACTGGTGGCGCGAGCCGCGCCGCCGCGCCGGCATGGTGTCGCTGCTGATGGCGGCGGTCGCGGTGCCGATCGCCACCCGCCTGTCCTTCGGCGGGTCCGATCCGGGCTCACAGGGCCTGTCCCTGACGATTTCGCTGACGATTGCCGGCGTGGTGGTCGCGATGGTGGTCGCGAACCAGTTCGGGACGGACGGCACCCAGTACGGCACGCACCTGCTGGCCGGGGTGCCCGGCCGCACCGATCTGCGCGGTCGGGCGGGTGCGATTGCGCTGCTGTCGGTGCCGGTCCTCATACTGGTCGCTGTGGGTGTCGCCGTGGTGACCGACGGGCTGGGCGAGCTGGTCCCCGCCCTCGGCGGGCTGCTCGGCGGTTTCGGGGTGTCCCTCGCCGTGGCGTCGCTGGTGTCGGTGCTCGTGCCGTACCCGGTGCCGGAGTCGACCAACCCCTTCGCGGTCAGCAGCGGTGGCACGTCCGCCAAGAGTCTGCTCACGCTGCTCGGGCTGGTCGCGGCGGGGGCGCTGATCACGCCCGTGCTGCTGGCGTACTTCCAGCTCCCGGCACACCTGGTGTGGCTGGTGCTGCCGCTGGGGGCGGTGTGGGGCACCGGCGCGGTGCTGCTCGGCACGTACATCGCCGGGGACGCGCTGGACCGGCGCGGCCCCGAGGTGCTGTCCGCGGTGACCCCGCGCCGCTGAGCACCCATGTCGATCTTCTCCTCGGACCCGTTCGCGACGCCGGCGCACCTGCGCTCCCCGGTGCGGCAGGCCCGTGGCCGGCTGGCCTCGGCGGTGACCCTGTGGACGGCACGGCACCCGGATCGCGGCCCGGCCGGCCTGACCGTCTCGTCGGTGCTGGTCGTCGACGGCGAGCCGGGTCGGTTGCTGGGCACGTTGGACACCGAATCCGAGGCGTGGGAGGCGATCCAGGCCGTCGGGCGGTTCAGTGTCGCGCCGTTGACCGGAGCCGACCGGCAGCTGGCGGACCGGTTCGCCGGGCTCCTGCCGGCTCCGGGCGGGCTCTTCGCCGGTGGCGGGTGGCGGACCACCGCTGCCGGCGCGCTCCTGCCGGAGCACTTGGACACCTGGCTGGAATGTCGGCTCGACCAGGCCCGGCCGTGTGGCTGGGCAATGCTTGTGGAAGCCGTCATTGAGCGCGTTGAGCTGGGCGAGCACGCCGACCCGCTGCTGCATTTCCGCGGTCGGTACGCGACCCTGCCGCCCCGCTGACGCGGTCGATCGTTGCTGGAGGCTTCACGCTAAGCGGTGTGACCACCGTCACTCGGCGCATGGCGGGGCCCGTTCGGCGCATCGGCCCGCCGGCATCCTCCGGGGATCTTCACTAGCGTTCCCGGGCTCCCTACGGTGCGGTGACCCATCGCCCTAACGAAACCGCCCTACCGAAACCCAGGTGGTGAGCACCATGAGCACCAACACCCCACCGGTGCCGCCGAGTGAGCGCGACACCGTAGACACAGGGACAGCGGCCGACAGCCGCTCCGTCGCTGGGTCGACGGCGGACCGCTCGTCGGCAGTACCGTCCACCAAGACGGAGGCCGGCGCGACAGCCGCGGGCCAGTCAAAAGCGAAGTCCTCACCCCGCGCCGGCGACCGTACGGCCGACGCGGCAGCCAGCAAATATGTCCGGGTGGCGGAGAGCCCCGAGTTCGACGCCCTGCGCCGGACCCTTCGCCGGTTCATCTTCCCGGTGTCCGCGGCCTTCCTGATCTGGTACGCGCTGTACGTCCTGCTCTCGGCATTCGCCCGGGACTTCATGAGCATCAAGGTGTTCAGCAACATCAACGTGGCGCTGATCTTCGGGCTGCTGCAGTTCGTCACCACCTTCCTGATCGCGTGGCTGTACGCCAGGTATGCCGACCGCAACTTCGATGCGCCGGCCGAGAAGCTCCGGGCCCGCGTAGAGAACGGAGCCGACCGGTGAACCACACTCTCCTCGCGGTCGAGTCCAGCAACGCGACCACCACGCGCAGCATCACGCTGGTCCTCTTCGTCATCCTGGTCGGCGCCACGCTCGCCATCACGGTGTGGGCCAGTCGGCAGACCAAGACCGCCAACGACTACTACGCCGGTGGCCGCGGCTTCTCCGGCTTCCAGAACGGGCTGGCGATCGGCGGCGACTACATGTCGGCGGCGAGCTTCCTCGGCATCGCCGGCCTGATCGCGCTCTTCGGCTACGACGGCTTCCTGTACTCCATCGGGTTCCTGGTGGCCTGGCTGGTCGCGCTGCTGCTGGTGGCCGAGCTGATGCGGAACTCCGGCCGGTACACGATGGGTGACGTCCTGGCCTTCCGGATGCGGCAGGCGCCGGTGCGCACCGCGGCCTCGGCCTCGACCGTGGTCGTCTCGATCTTCTACCTGCTGGCGCAGATGGTCGGCGCCGGCTCGCTGGTCGCGCTGCTCCTGGGCATCCGCCCGGGGACGACGTTCCTCGGGATGGGCGCGGAAACCGCCAAGATCGCGACGATCATCGTGATCGGCATCCTCATGATCGTGTACGTGACGATCGGCGGCATGAAGGGCACCACCTACGTCCAGATCGTCAAGGCGTTCATGCTGATGCTCGGTGCGCTGCTGCTCACCCTGCTGGTGGCCGTCGCGTACAAGTTCAACCTGTCGAGCCTGCTCGCGGAGGCGGCGACGAAGTCCGGCCGGGGAGACGCCTTCCTTGAGCCGGGGCTGCGCTACGGCCGGGAGTTCGCCAACTCGGCGGGCCAGACGCTGGTCAGCAAGCTGGACCTGATCTCGTTGGGTCTGGCCCTGGTGCTGGGCACGGCGGGCCTGCCGCACATCCTGATCCGCTTCTACACCGTCCCCAACGCCAAGACGGCACGCAAGAGCGTCGTCTGGGCGATCGGCATCATCGGGTCGTTCTACCTGATGACGCTGGCGCTCGGCTTCGGTGCGGCGGCGATGGTCGGCGGTCCGGCGATCATCGCGCAGGACCCCGGCGGCAACGTCGCGGCCCCGCTGCTCGCACAGGAGCTGGGTCGGCGCTACCTCGGCGGCGACTTCGGCGGCTCGTTCCTGTTGGCCATCATCGCGGCGGTGGCCTTCGCCACCATCCTCGCGGTGGTCGCGGGTCTGACGCTTGCGTCGTCCTCCTCGCTGGCGCACGACCTGTACGCCAACGTGCTCCGCAAGGGCCGCACCACGGAGCGTCAAGAGGTCAACGTGGCGCGGTACGCCGCGTTCGGCATCGGCGCCATCTCGATCCTGCTGGCGATCTTCGCCCGCTCGCTCAATGTGGCGTTCCTCGTGGCGGTGGCGTTCGCCATCGCGGCGTCGGCGAACCTGCCGGTCATCCTGTACACGCTGTTCTGGAAGAAGTTCAACACCCGCGGTGCGCTCTGGGGCATCTACGGTGGTCTGGGCGCCGCGCTCCTCGTGGTGCTGCTCAGCCCCATCGCGTGGGGCGGCTCGGGCGACTACCGGGCACCGGTCAAGCTGTCCGCCGCGCAGGCCGCGACGTGCGGGGTGCCGGCGACGAACACCAATGTGTCCAACCCGTCGGCATTGTTCAGCTGCACCAAGACGGCGCCGATCCCACTGGAGAACCCGGGCCTGATCTCGATCCCGCTCGGATTCCTGCTCGCCGCGCTCGGCGCGCTCAGCAGCAGGGAGCGCGACCAGGACAAGTTCGCCGAGATGGAGGTCCGCTCCCTCACCGGAGCTGGCGCCCACTAGCTCCACCGGCGCCGTTCACCCGCGCCGTTCACCCGCGCCGTTCACCGGCGCCACGAGGCTGGGCCCCGCACCCCACTGGGATGCGGGGCCCAGACCGTGCCGCACCCCAAGACGTGCTGCACCCACAAGAAGGGGAGACGCCGGGGTGGCGTCGGAGGGAGGGATCGATAGGCTCATGGGCATGACGATCGAGCAACGGTACGGCGCGGGTCGGCGGATTCTTGTCACGGGCGGGGCCGGCTTCCTCGGCTCGCACCTCGTCGATGCGCTGCTCGAGCGTGGCGCCACCGTGGTCGTGGTGGACAACCTGGTCACCGGCGCCAAGGAAAATGTCGCCCATCTGGACGCGCACCCGCGGTTCGCCTTCGTTGATGCCGACGTGTCCGACCCGCTGCCGGAGGTCGACGCCCTGGCCGATCGCTTCGACGCGGTGCTGCACTTCGCGTCGCCGGCCAGCCCGACCGACTTCGCGCAGATCCCGGTCGAGATCCTCCGCGTCGGGTCGGTGGCCACGCTGAACCTGCTGGAGCGCTGCCGCACCGACGGCGCACGCTTCGTGATGGCGTCGACCTCGGAGGTGTACGGCGATCCACTGGTGCACCCGCAGCCGGAAACGTACTGGGGCAACGTCAACCCCAACGGCGTGCGCAGCGTGTACGACGAAAGCAAGCGATTCTCCGAGGCCGCCGCCATGGCGTACCACCGCTACCACGGCGTCGACATCGGTCTGGTGCGGATCTTCAACACGTACGGCCCACGGATGCGCCCCGACGACGGCCGGGCCATCCCGACCTTCATCGACCAGGCATTGCGCGGTGAGCCGATCACGGTGCACGGCACCGGCGGCCAGACCCGTTCCATCTGCTACGTCGACGACCTGGTGCGGGGCATCCTGCTGCTGCTGGACTCCACCGAGACCGGCCCGATCAACTGCGGGACCGAGCACGAGATGACCATGCGGGAGCTCGCCGAGGCGATCGTGCGGATCACCGGCAGCAGCTCCCAGGTCCGCTACGTGGAACGCCCGGCCGACGACCCGGAGAAGCGTCGTCCGGACCTGACGAAGGCCAGGACGCTGCTCGGTTACGAGCCGAGCGTCGGGCCCGAGGAGGGTCTGCGGCGCACGGTCGCCTACTTCGCCGAGCGGTTCAGCGGCTGACCCAACTCCCATGTTCGTGCCGGCCGCCGTGGCTCGGGGGCAGCACGGGCCTGGCGAACGTACCCTTGGGGCCATGTCCCCCACGTCTCCCCCCGGCGGGCGCACCAGCGGCACCGGCCGCCCCATCGGCGGGCGCACCAGCGGCACCGGCCGCCCCACCGGCGGCAGCATCGGCCGCGCCGGCAGCATTGGCCGCGCCGGCAGCGGCGGCAGCATTGGCCGCGCCGCCGGCCGCGCGACCGAGCCTACGGCGGGACGGAGCACCGGTCGCGCTTCGGTGCCGGCCGCCTCCCGGCCAGCTGCGGGCGATGGCGCCCGGACCCGAGGGCGGGCGTCGGTGCCGGTGCGCTCCGGCAACCCGGACGCAGGCGGCCTGGACGCCGGCGGCCCGGACGCCGGCAGATCCGGCTCCGGCAGGTTCAGCTCCGGCAGGTCCGGCTCCGGTGGCCGGGGCGTCGGCGGCACCCCGAAGGACCCGGGTGGGCGGCGGCCGGGAACGACGTACAGCGGCAGGCGACGCCCCCGATGGGGGCGCATCGCGGTGGTGGTCGGCATCGCGTTGGCTCTGCTCGCCGGCGCCGGCGTCGTGGGCGGGGTGACCTACTATCAGCGGCTCAGCGCAGGGCTGGACCGGACCGACCCGTTCGCCGCTCTGGGCTCCCGACCGGCCAAGGGCGTGAGCGGGGCACTGAACGTGCTCGTTCTGGGCAGCGACTCGAGGGACCCGGCCAATACGGGCACCGAGCCCAGCGAGTGGCGTACCGACACCATGATCCTGATGCACATTCCAGCCAGCCACGACAAGGCGTATCTGATTTCGATCCCGCGCGACCTGTACGTCCCGATTCCGCGCAACAGCATCAACAAGAAACTGACCGACACCAAGGGAAAGGTCAATTCGGCGTTCGCCATGGGTGGGTTGCCGCTCGCGGTGAAGACCATCGAGCAGTACACCAACCTGCGGATGGACCACGTCGTGATGCTCGACTTCGGCGGCTTCAAGCAGGTGACGGACGCGCTCGGCGGCATCGACATGTACATCGACCAGACCATTACCTCCATCCACCCGCCGAAGCGGACATTCAAGAAGGGCATGAACCACCTCAACGGGACCGAGGCGCTGGACTACATCCGCCAGCGGTACCAGTTCGCCGACGGCGACTTCACCCGGATGCGGCACCAGCAGGAGTTCATGAAAGCCTTGATGGACAAGGCGGTCAGCTCCGAGACGCTGAGCAGTCCGAAGAAGCTCAACGCGTTCCTGCAGTCGGTCACGAAGGCGATGACGGTGGACAAGGACTTCTCGCTCATCGACATGGCCAAAGAGTTCAAGAGCATCCGCAGCGACGACCTGACGTTCATGGTGAGCCCGCACCTCGGCAGCCAGGACATCCGCGGCGAGAACGTCGTGGTGCCGGACGCGCCCAACGCCACCGCCCTGTTCACCGCAGTGCGGTCTGACCGGGTCGCCCAGTGGGTCACCGACCGTGCATCGCCGGCTCCATCGACAAAGCCCGTCAACCCCACCAAACCGGGACGCTGATACAGCGCGGTACGGGCATGATGACCGCAGTGACCTGCGTCATTGCCTGATCATCGCGACAGTTAGCGATCGCGAGGCAGAATACGTAGAGTGGCTCCAGCCCCTACCTGCCAAGGAGACGGCATGCCCAACTCCTCGGATCGGCGGCGCTCCGCTGTGGGCGCCGTGCGCGCGAGTGCTGCACCGGGTGCCAGGAGCCGCCGCGGCGACCCGGTGTGGGCGCGGATCCTGGTCATGTTCGGCGCGCTCCTGATGCTCGCCAGCGGCGGAATCATCGTCGGCGGCAAAGTGCTGGTCGGCGCGGCCACGAAGAACATCGACAGCGAAGACCTGATCGGCTCGGACGCGGTCGTCGAGGCCCGCAACGCGATCGAGGGTCCGCTCAATGTGCTGCTGGTGGGGATCGATCAGCGGCCGCTCAGCGAGACCGAGCCGATGCGCTCCGACACGATCATCATTCTGCACGTGCCAGCCGCCCATGATCGGGCGTACCTGGTTTCGCTGCCGCGCGACCTGCTGGTGTCCATTCCGGCCAGCCCGGAGACCGGGTACAGCGGCGGCCGGGAGAAGATCAACGCGGCGTTCAAGCACGGGAGCCAGAACGGCGGTGGTCGGCGGGGCGGCTTCCAACTGCTGGCCAAGACCATCACCGGCTTCACCGGCATCCGGTTCAACGCCGGGGCGATCATCAACTTCAGCGGGTTCCAGCAGGTCACCGAGGAGCTCGGCGGCGTGCACATGTGCGTCGACGAGAGGGTGGTGTCGCACCACCTGGGCAGAGACAAGAACGGGCGCCGGCTGATGCCCTACACCGGCGCGGAGGGCGACGTCCGCGACTGGCGCAGCACCCCGGACGTCTACGAGCCGGGATGCCGCGACTTCACCGCCGAGCAGGCGCTCGACTACGTCCGCCAGCGCAAGGGCCTGAGCAACGGCGACTACACCCGCCAGCTCCACCAGCAGCACTTCATCAAGGCGCTGCTGAAGAAGGCGAAGCAGCAGGGGGTGACCAGCAATCCCGCGAAGGCCCTGCAGGTCATCAACGCCGCCGGCAAGGCGCTCACCGTCGACACCAACGGCGTCGCGTTCGAGGACTGGGCCTTCACGCTGCGCGGCATCACCGACAACGAGCTGGTGATGCTCAAGACCAACGGGGGCAAGGTGAACCCGATCGAGGTCCCCGGCGTCGGGTCCAGCGAGCAGTTGACCGACGAGAGCCGGGCGATGTTCGCGGCACTGCAGGCCGATGCCCTGGCTGTGTTCGCGGGGCAGCACCCGCACTTCGTGGCCGCCGACTCCGCACCACCGGGCGGCGCCGCACCGGGCGCTCCGGCGCCCGCCGCTTCGTCGAGCCCGACCCGCTAGCCGTACAACCCGCCGGGCGGCCCGCGTCGTCCTGCTCGCCGGGTGGCCCGCCGTCCTGCCCGCCGGGTGGCCCTCGCCGTCCTGCCCGCCGGGTGGCCCTCGCCGCCATGCGAGTTAGGCACCGAATAGCGCGCGAATTCGGTACTTCATCCGCATGTCGGCGAAGGCTCTCGTGCATCCCGGGCGTGTCGAAGCCCACCCCCGGCCGCTACACCACCGCCATGACGCATCCGCGACTCCGCCTTCGCCGGTCCGGCTCCCGCACTCCGCAACGCCACCAGGCCGGCGAGCCACCTCCACCCGTGTGCCCAGCGCCACGGGTCATTACAGCTAGCCAGCGCGTCAGACCCACCCGCCCGGATCCGCCGGCCCGGACCCACCTGCCCGGGTCCGCCGGCCCGGACCCACCTGCCCGGACCCACCCGCCCGGACCCACCCACCGGCCCGGATCCGCCGGCTGGGGAACCGTCCGCCCGAAGTCGGCTGGGCCACCGCTGGTTGACGAGCCGGCGGACTGGGCATTTGAGTGCCCGGATGACACGGCTCGAGTCGGCAGGACCGGCACCTGGTTCGTAGACTGGAACCGATCTGGGAGGGCGGCAAGGTCAAGGTGTTCGGCGCGATCTCAGCATTGGTGAGCGGGTGATGGCCACGTCGAGCGGGGCGGGCGACGGGGTGAGCCTGTCCAGAAGGCTGCGGGCCCAGCGGGCCGGCGCCAGGCGGTCGGTGACCCGGCGTACCCCTGCGCCCCCGCCCCGGAGGGGTCTGCTGCGGCGGCGGCCCGGCCATCCCGGGCGGGTCCGGTTGCGGCGTGGCTGGCTGGGGGCGGGGCGGCTGCGGAGCCCACGGCAGCGGATTCCGGGGCGCGACCCGCTGTGGGCACGCCTGATGATCGTGATGGGCATCGTGTTCATGCTGGGGTCGGGCACCGTGGTCGGCGCCAACCGGCTGGTCGCCGACCGGTACGAGGCCGCCGTGCCGACCCAGCAGTTGCTGGCACCCGAGTCGCGCCCCACCGAGGAGCCGCGCAGCGAGATCGTGGGCCCGCTGAACTTCCTGCTGCTGGGATCGGACAAACGCGAGGGGAACGACGACGGCGAGCGGTCGGACACGATCATCGTCCTGCACATCCCGGCCTCGCTGGACCGGGCGTACCTGCTCTCCTTCCCCCGTGACCTGCGGGTCAGGATCCCGCCCTACCCGCCCACCGGCTTCCGGGGCGGCCACGAGCGGATCAACGGTGCGTTCCAACACGGCGGCGCGGGCGCGGGTGGTGTGCAGCTGCTCTCGGCGGCCCTCACCGATCTGCTCGGTGTGCGGTTCAACGGTGCGGCGGTGGTCGACTTCGGCGGCTTCCAGCACGCGGTGCGGCTCCTTGACGGCGTGGACATGTGTGTGGACGTGCGGACGGAGTCGGTGCACATCGGGTTCGACAAGTTCGGCAAGTTCGCCAAGCCGTACCTCGGCCCGAACGAAACGCAGCGCAACCCGCTCAGTACGCCGGTCGTCTACGAGCCGGGCTGCCAGCACCTCGCGCCGTGGCAGGCGCTGGACTACATCCGCCAGCGCAAGAGCCTGCCGGACGGCGACTTCGGTCGGCAACGCCACCAGCGGCAGTTCGTCAAGGCGCTGTTCAGCCGGGCCCTGGAGAAGGGCGTGGCGCGCAACCCCATCGAGGCGGACAAGTTCGTGCGGGCGGTCGGGCAGTCGCTCGTCATCGACACCAACGACGTGCCGCTGGCCGATCTCATCTTCGGGCTGCGCGGCATCTCGCCGGAGACCCTGATCGGCATCCAGGTGCCGTCCGAGTCGGCGATGATCGGCGACACGGCGTACGCCGTCGGGCTGCCCGAGGCGGCCGGGCTCTTCGCCGCGTTGCGCGATGACACCCTGGACAGCTGGGTGCCGTTGAACCCCACGTGGATAAACGCCTCCTGACGGCGCACCGACTCCGTCGCTTTCTCCCTCGCAGGTCAGCGGGGCGTGCCGCGGGTGCTGCGGCGGGCGCTGTCACGGAGGGATTGCAGCCGGCCCGTGATAAAGTCCCGCCTCTGCCGCCGATATCCGTACGCCGCCCTGCGCCTCCGGAGCCGACCATGGGTCCCACCGTCCGTGCGACCGGGACCGCGCACGCCGGATCGGGTCCGGTCGGCAGTCGGTTCCGCCCGGACATCGAGGGTATGCGGGCCGTCGCGGTCATCCTGGTGGTCCTGTACCACGCCGGCATCACCGCACTCGGTGGCGGCTATGTCGGCGTCGATGTCTTCTTCGTCATCTCCGGGTTCCTGATCACCACCAAGCTCTTCGGTGAACTCTCCACCAGCGGGACCGTGTCGGTGACCCGGTTCTGGGCGCGGCGCGCCACCCGGTTGCTGCCGGCCTCCGTGCTCGTCCTGGTGTCGACGCTGATCGCCGCGTGGCTCTGGCTGCCCCCGACCAGGTTCCCGTCGATCAGCATGGACGGGATCACCGCCGCCCTCTACGCCGTCAACTGGCGGCTCGCCATGCAGGGCGTCGACTATCTCAACGTGGGTGCGCCCCCGTCACCGTTGCAGCATTTCTGGTCCCTCGCGGTGGAGGAGCAGTTCTACCTGCTCTGGCCGCTGCTCCTGCTGGCCCTCGTGCCGCTGGTCCGCCGCCGGACCGCCAGCCGGCCCGGCCCGACCGGGTCCGGCCCGGCCCGGGCACCGATCGTCGTGGCGCTCCTCGTAGTCGGTGCCGCGTCCTTCGCCGCGAGCGTGCTGCAGACCCGTGAGGCCGCGCCGTGGGCGTACTTCGGCGCCCATACCCGGGCCTGGGAACTCGCCCTCGGCGCGTTGATCGCCCTGGGGGCCGCGGAGCTGGCCCGCCTGCCCCGGGTGTTGGCCGCGGCGGCGACCTGGCTCGGGCTGGCCGCCGTGCTCACCGCGGCCGTCTGGTACACCGACGCGACACCGTTCCCCGGGTACGTTGCCGCGCTGCCGGTCCTCGGCGCCGGCTTGATGATCGCCGGCGGGTGTGCGTTCCCGGCACTCGGCGTGGGCGTGCTGTTCCGGTACCGGCCGTTCCAGGAGGTTGGGCGGTTGTCGTACGGCTGGTACCTGTGGCACTGGCCGGTCATCACCATCGCACCGGTCGCGCTGGGCAGGCCGGAGAGTGTCCGGCTGAACCTGGCGCTGGCGGCGGCGTCGCTGGTGCTGGCCGTGGTGTCCTTCCGGCTCGTGGAGGATCCGCTGCGCACCTCGCCGACCCTGCGGGCGTTCCCGCGCCGCGGCATCTCGTTCGGGCTGGCCCTCTCCGCGAGCGCGGCGGTGCTCGCCGTGGTGGGCGGCCAGTTGCCGATGCACCTGCGGCCGGGCGGCCAGCCCGACGCCGAAGCGGTCGCCGCGGCCGGTACGGCGGCCGGCGACCCGCGCGCGACCGTCGCCGACGCCGCGGACCCGGCCGCCGCCTTGGCCGGGCTGCTGCAGACCGCGGCGGCGAGCCTGACGGCGCCCGCCCGGCTGCGCCCGCCGCTGGAGCGGGCAGCGGCCGACCTGCCCAGGGTGTACCGCGACGGCTGCCACCTGAGCTTCGACACGGACAAGGTCAACCGGAACTGCGTGTACGGCGACGTCGGCGCGCGGACCACGGTGGTGCTCTTCGGGGACTCGCACGCGGCGCAGTGGTTTCCGGCGCTGGAACGCATCGCGAAGGACCGCCGGTGGCGGCTGATCTCCTACACCAAGAGTGCCTGCCCAGCGGCCTCGGTTCCGGTACGCCAGGGCGAGCTCAAGCGGCCGTACACCGAGTGCGAACGGTGGCGCGACCGCGCCCTCACCGCCGTCCGGGCGATGAACCCCGCCATGGTGGTCTTCGCCAACCTCAACACCGACTTCGGCGGTCTGGTCGATGCGTCGGCCGACCCGGACCAGACCTGGATCGACGGCTGGCTGGTTTCGGTGAACCGGGTGCGGCAGGCCGGCACGAAGGTGGTGGTGCTCAGCGACACGCCGTTCCCCCCGGCGAACGTGCCGGACTGTGTCTCGACGAACCTGGCCGACGTCACGCGGTGCGCCCACTCCCAGGCGGCCGCCCTGGCCCAGCCGCGCCGGCGATCGCTGCTGGCCGAGGCGGCCACGCTCGCCGGGGCCACCGTCGTGGACCCGGCCCCGTGGTTCTGCACCGCCACGATCTGCCCGGTGATCGTGGGCAATGTGCTCGTCTACAAGGACGCGAGCCATATCTCCACGGCATACGCCGACCTGCTGGCGCCGGTGCTGGCGGCGCGGCTGCCGTGACCGTGGGGCTGCGGGAGACACACCCGGTAATGTCGCTGAACCTGCCACCGGGGAGTCGGACGCCTTAGGCTTCATGCCGTGCACTGGGGACCGAAGATACCGACCCTCGCCGTGGGCGAGGTGCCTGCCGACGCGTACCTGTTGGATGTGCGTACCGCGGAGGAGTGGGCCGCGGGGCACGCCCCCGCCGCGCACCACATACCGATGATGGAGATCCCCGAGCGGCTCCGCGACATTCCCACCGACCGTCCGGTCCATGTGGTGTGCCGGGTCGGCCAGCGCTCCGCCCAGGTGGTGGCGTACCTGGTCGCCCAGGGCTTCGACAACGTCGTGAACGTCGACGGCGGCATGCTGGACTGGGCCGCAGCGGGGCTCGGGGTCGTGGGCGAGGACGGGCGTGCCGGCGGGATCGCCTGACCGGCGCAGCCCGCTGGTCTTCGCACACCGCGGTTCCTCCGCGGCGGTGGCCGAGCACACCCTCGGCGCGTACCTGCGCGCCATCGACGAGGGCGCCGACGGGCTGGAGTGCGACGTCCGGCTCACCCGGGACGGGCATCTGGTCTGCCTGCACGACCGGCGGATCAACCGGACCAGCGACGGTCGCGGCCTGGTCAGCAGCCGCACCCTGGCGGAGCTGGATCGCCTCGACTTCGGCTCCTGGCACCCCGGTCTGCCGGAGACGGCTGACGATCTCATCGTCGACCGGACCGAACCCGGAGACGGTTCCGGCGAGCGCAACGTGCGGTCCAGGGTGCTGACCTTCGATCGTCTCCTCGACGCCGCGCTCGCCGCGGGCCGCTCGATCGAGGTGCTGGTCGAGACGAAGCACCCCTCGCGCTACGGCGGCGCGGTGGAGGAGGCGCTGGTCGTGGCGCTGCGCCGGTACGGGTTGGCTACGCCGGAGCCGGACCAGCCGGTACGCGTCACGGTGATGTCGTTCTCGCCGCTCGCGGTGCGGCGGATCCGTCGGCTGGCGCCACAGGTGCCGACCGTGCTGCTGCTGGAATTCCTGCCGCCCGGTCTGCGGGCCGGGCTGCTGCCGTTCGGCACCCCCATCGGCGGTCCGGGGATCCGCCTGGTGCGGGCGCACCCGGAGGTCGCGGTACGGCTGCGGGAACGCGGGTACCCCGTCTACGTCTGGACCGTGAACGAGCCGGCGGACCTCGACCTGGTGCTCAGCCTCCAGGTGGAGGGCATCATCTCCGACCGACCCGGGTTCGTGGTTTCCCGGCTGCGTGAGCTGGGTCTGCGCTGAACCCGACACCCCCCTTCCCGGTGGCACCCCACGCGAGGCAGACTCGCAAGCATGGTCGAACCGGGCACCGCCGTCACGACCGCCGCGCTGCTCGAGGCGATCACCGATGTGGTGGACCAGGTCACCGCGGGCGAGGGTGGGATGCCCGCCCTGCAGCGGCTGGTCGACATCGCGGCGGACGCCGCCGGTGCCGCGGGTGCGGTCTTCGTCGAGCTTGGTGCGGGGGCGGGCCGGGTGGTGGCCGCCAGCGGAGCGATGAGCCGGATGCTCGGGCGACCGATCGACACGTCCCGGCCCTCCATCGCCGGCCTGCTCGCCGGTGAGCGGGTGCACGTGTTCCCCAGCGTCGCCCTGGGCGTGGAGGGCACCACCGAGTTCGCCGCCGAGGGCATGCCCACCATGATGCGCGCCATCGCCCGGGTGGCCGGCGCGCCGGTGGGAGTGGTGGCGGTCTGCTACCGGGCGCCGGTGCCGCCCGGCCAGCCGGTGCCGTCCGGGTCGGGTTCGCTGGTTCACCCCGGGCCGGTGCAGCAGGCGGCGTTGGCGCTGGCCGCGGCCGGAGCCGCGCACCTCTACGCCCTCGGCCGGGGGCTTCCCGTGCACGATGACGCTCCGCCGAGCGGGCGCTCCGACGAGGCGGTTGCGGTGATCGGCCCGGACGACGTGGTGCGGTCGTGGAATGCCGAGGCGGCCCGGCTGACCGCGCGCTGCCCGGCCGACGCGGTCGGGCAGCCGTGGCCGTTCGCGCTGCCGGCGGGGCCCGAGCCGGTCGAGCACCGGATGTCCTGCGGTCGCTGGATCGAGATCCGGGTGTCCCCGATCCCGGGTACCCAGCAGCGCACGGTGTCGTTCCGCCCCCGACCCGAGCACGTCGGGCGCGACGAGGACCGGGATCTCTTCGTGGCGTTGACCAGCCATGAGCTGCGTACGCCGGTCACCGTCATCCGGGGGTACGCCGACACGCTCACCGAGCACTGGCACTCGCTCGACGAGGCCGCCCGGCGGGATGCGGTAGGGGTGATCGGGCAGCGCGCCCGCGACCTGTCGCGACTCGTGGACCGCCTCCTGATGGCCGCGGGCGACGGCTCCAGCCCACTGAACAGCGCGACGCGCGGCCCGTTCGACCTCGTCGAGGCGCTCCGGGACGCGGCCGGGGAGCTGAGCCCGGACCTGCGTGGGCACCTGAGACTGGAGCTCCCGGCGACGCTGCCCAAGGCGCTCGGAGACCGGCCGAGCATGGTGACCGTGGTCACCGAACTTGTCACGAACGCGTGTAAGTACTCGCACGGCCGGGTAGAGGTGGAACTGACTGCCGGAGCTGATCCGCGCAATGTCTGGCTGAGGGTTGCCGACCGGGGGGTCGGGGTGCGGCCGGAGCACGTCGAGCGGGTCTTCGAACGCTTCTGGCAGATGGAGACCGGGGACCAGCGCCGATACGGGGGAGTGGGGCTCGGGTTGTATCTGGTGCGAAGGATCGTGGAACGCCAACACGGCTGGGTCTCACTGCGACCCCGGCCGGGTGGCGGGACGATCGCGGAGGTCCGCCTGCAGCGCGCCGACACCGGGCCCGGGACGGGCTGACCAATGAACACCACGGTCGCCGAGCGTTCCTGGTGCGTGATCGTGCCGCATCACGCCCGTGGCGCCCGGATGGCTCGGCACCGCCTGATCGCCGCCCTGACCGACGAGGTACCGGCGGACCTGGTGGCCGACGTGGCGGCGGTAGCCGCCGAACTGATCGGCAACGCCGTCCGGCACGCCGCGCCCCTACCCGGTGGCGTCATCCGGGTGGATTGGCGGGTCTTCGGCGCCGGCACCGTCGAGGTGCGGGTGACCGACGGCGGGTCGGCGGAACCGCCGCAGGTCCGCGAGGCCACACCCGAGGCGGTGGATGGCCGCGGCCTGACCATCGTGGCCGCGCTGGCGAGCCGGTGGGGCTTCGATCGCGACGTACACGGCCAGTCCGTCTGGGCGGAGTTGGGCTGATCCACCGTCCCGGGCGCGTCGCGTGCGCCGGCGACGGACATCGAGTGCGACAAACGGCGGGGCGGCTGCCGGATCCGCCGCCGGCCGCCTAGGCTGGGTCGCCGTGAGCAAGCGTGCGAAAACCCCCCGTGGGCGCGTCGGCGCCGAAGCCTCCGGCAAGCGGCAGAAGGTGCGCGACGTCTTTGTGCCGCGCCCCTTCGCCGGGTTGATCGACGAGCCCGAGTGGATCGCGCTGCGCGAGCTGGTCCCGGCGGCGTCGGCCCCGTTGCGCCTGGCCGGTGAGTACGCCGAGCGGTACGGCGACCGGGGCGTCACCCTCGCCACGGTCCTGCCGATGGCGTGGCCCGCGATGACCAAGCCGGACGGCCGGGTCCTCATCGGCCTGCAACGTCACGTGCAGTCCGGCGACGTCTCCCGGGATCTCGCCGTCGCGCTGCTCTGCGCACTGGAAACCGAGCCCGGCAAGACGGTCGGCGTGCCGACCCTGCCCGGCGAGGGTCCGCGCCTGCAGGACATCCTGGAGCCGGCGCCGTTGGAGGTGACCGTGCACAGCGGGTTCGAGTTCTGGCTCGACGAGGATGCCGGCGACGACCCCAACGTCCGGGCGTCGCTGGAGCGCGCCAACGCCTCCATCTACCCCACCGCCGCGCTCGGCCCGACAGCGGCGTACTGGTGCCGGGTGCCGGACAAGGGACACGTCCGGTGGGTGCTGCCCGACGAGGAGGACCGCGCGTTGGACGCCCTGGCCCGGGTGTCGGCGGCCGGTGGGCTCCTCCTCGGCGAGGGCACCCGCTTCGCGGGCATGTTCCGCGCGCACGGCCTGCTGGTCCCGGTGTGGGATCTTCCGCCCGGCCCCGACGCCCCGGACTGGGAGCAGCCACTCGCCGACTTCGCCAAGCGGTACGCCGAGGCCCTCGACGTCACCGACCCCGTCACGTCAGCCGAGCGCCGCGCCCGTCAGGGCCTCCTGGCCCGCCAACTCACGCTCCGCTGAGCCTGTCCGCCCGTCGTGCCCGGAAGGGCACCCTCGACGTGTGCGTGCGACGAGGATGCCCCTTCCGGGCGCTACGGGACGAGGGGGGCCCGGGAGACCGGGCACGACATGCAGCGCGGCCCGCCCCGACCGGAGCCGAGTTCCGACCCGGCGATCCGGATCACCTCGATGCCGGCGCGCTCGAGCTGCTCGTTGGTCTCGATGTTGCGCTCGTACGCCACGCACAGCCGGGGCGCGATGGCGAGGGTGTTGTTGCCGTCGTCCCACTGCTCCCGTTCCGCGGTGACCGGGTCCAGGCCGGTGTCGATCGTCCGTAGCCGGTCCAGGCCGAGCGCCGCTGCCGCCGCCGGAAGGAACGGCCGAGGTTCACCGATCACCGGCTCGCCGTCGTCGCCGGCCGTCACCGACCAGGCGACCAGATCCTTGGCGATGTTCGGGTACATCACCACGGCATCGATGTCGACCATGGTGCACACGGTGTCCAGGTGCATGGTCGCCCGCTCCTGCGCGATCGGGACGACGAGCACGGTGTGTGCCAGCCCCCGGGCGAAGCAACGCCGCGCCAGCCGCTCGGCCCCGGAGGCACGGGTGCGCTCGCCCACCCCCACGGCGACCACGCCCGGCCCCAGGAGCAGCACGTCGCCGCCTTCGACGCTCTCCAGCGTGGGATCGTAGAGCAGCTCCGTGCCGGCGAAGCGGGGATGGTGCCGGTAGATCGCCTCGGTCAGCGTGGTCTCCCTGCGCCGGGCCGGCATGGCGAGGCTGGTGACCGCGACCTGGTCGCCCACCCACACGGCGGAGTCCCGGGTGAAGAGCAGATTGGGCAGCGGCTCGATGACGAAATCGTGCCGGTCCATCAGCGAGTAGACGAGACCAGCACCACGCCGGAGTTCCTCGTGCGCCAGGCCTGCCGTCAGTATCATGGCGAGGTGCGCAGCGTCGAGGTCGGCAAGATGCTCCCCGGCCGCGCGCCGCAGGGTGTCACCGAGGCGTACGTCGGCGATGGCGTGCTCGATCAGCGTCGCCCTGGCTTCAGGCACCACAAGCGCCTCGGTGAGCAGGTCCACCAGGTAGAGGACCTCCACATCGCGCGACCGGAGGGCCTCAGCGAACGCGTCGTGCTCCTCCTGGGCGCGGCCGACCCACGGGATGCCGTCGAAGAGCAGCGAGTCGTTGTTACGCGGAGTGAGGCGGGCCAGCTCCGGGCCGGGTCGGTGGAGCACCACGGTGGCCAATCGGCCGACCTCGGTCTCAACGGTGTGCGGCACGGCAATCAGCGTATCGGTCAGCCCACTCGTCCGCTTGAGCGTCATCTGAAACCTGAGAGGGCGTGAATGTGGCATTCATCCCGCTCATTCCTAATCACTCGCCCCAAGTGTCTTGATACCGACCGCAGTCAGTCACGTACGGTATTGACACCACCACCGTAGAGAACCCTATTGGAGGTGCGCGATGACTGATCTTCTCCCCAACACCGGGTTCGCGCCCCGGGCCTCAATAGCTGAGCCCACCGTTCCACCGCTGGTCAGCATCGACCCGCTGCGCCCGTCGGCGTTGGATCGGTTCCGTGGTCGTCGCGCTGAACGCGACATCCGACGTGCTGAGCTGGCACACCAGCGTCTCGCGCAGCGGATGGAGTCGCTCGGCGAGGACTGGCGGGTGCTCGACCTCAAAGAAGCCACCGGCGGGGAACGCGCCAGCTTCCTGGCCGTCGGTCCCGGCGGGCTGTACGCCGTGACGGTCAAGGATCACGGCCGCGCGAAGGTCAACTTCGCCGGCGATATCGTGCAGATCGACGGCCGGCGGCCCAAGTACGTCGCGGAGGCGCGGGAGAGCGCCCGGATCGCTGCGGAGGCCCTGTCCCGTACCGCCGGGCTGTCGATCCCGGTCATGGCCGTCCTGGCCTTCGCCGGCAGCGGGATGATCACGTTCTACGGGATGCCGAAGGGGTGTCTGGTCACGTCGTACCAGGACCTCGGCCGGCTGCTCAACGCGCGCGGCAATCGGCTGGCACCGGACACGGTGGAGAAGCTCTTCGCCGTGGCGACGCATCCAGCGACGTGGGCGGACCCGATGAACGTGCCGTACGTCTCCCCGAACGGCTCACAGGGCGGGGAGTACCGGTGGTATCCGGATACGCAGCAAGCTATGAGCCAGACCGACGCTGACAAGCGGCCGCCCCCCCGGTAACGTCGCAGGGGTGCACGTTGAGCTGTCGGTGTCCGAGCCACACCTCAGACGTGCCCGGGAGCCGGCCGAGTCGGTCCTGGACCGGTGGGCCGCGGCGGTGGTCGACGCGGGCGAGCCCTGTCTGATCATCAATGCGGCCGAGGTGATCGTCGCCAGCTCGGCGCCCTTCGAGGAACTGATCGGGCTGGACACCCAGACCGGCCCGGCATCCGGCGCAGTTCACGGTCGGGGCCTGCTCGACGGCGTGCTGCACCTGCTCGACTTCGCCGACGGCGGTGAGCTGACCGGCGTGGAGATCGGAAAGATCCCACCGCTGCTCGCCCTGACCTCCGGGCGCCTGGCCCGTGGGCTGCTCCGGCTGCGGTGCGGCGACGGCGCCTGCACGCTCGATGCGATTGCCACGCCGCTGTTCTGCGACGGGGCCGTTGTGGGGTCGCTGACGTTCTTCAGCCGGGTCTGAGGTCCTCCGGTCCGACCTCGTACCCTGCATAGTCATGTTGGACCTTGAAATGCTTCCCGGGGAGTACGCGATCTGCCGGCTTCCGGCTGACGCGCCCCTGCCGGCGGCGTTGACCGAGGCCCACCGGCACCCGAACTCGGGCGTGCTGTCGGTGACCTGGACGCCCGATGAGGTGTCCATCCTGTGCCCGGCCGACCAGGTGCCGCCCGGTGCGACGGTGGAGACGCCGTGGCGCTGCATCCGCGTGGCCGGTCCGGTCAACCTGGCGCTCACCGGCGTTCTGGCGGCGATCGTGACGCCGCTGGCAGATGCGCGGGTCAACATCTTCGCCTTCTCCACGTACGACACGGACTACGTGCTGGTGCCGGCGGTCCGGTTCGGCGAGGCGACCGCCGCACTGATCGGTGCCGGCCACCGCATCGTCGCGTAGCGCCATCCCTGCGTCGGCGGCCATCGGCTCAGCCGTACGCTTTCGCACATGTCCACCCGCTTCGTCTACCTGGGGCCCGAGGCGACCTTCGCCGAGCAGGCCCTGCGTTCGCTGCACGAGGCCGAGCACGGCGTGCGTACGCCGGCCCGCAGTGTCGCCGAGGCACTCGACGCGGTCCGCGCCGGAGACGCCGACGCGGCCCTGGTCCCGCTGGAGAACTCCGTGGGCGGGCAGGTCGGGGTGACCCTGGACGAGCTGATCTCGGGCGCACCCATGATGATCATCCGCGAGGTCGTCCTGCCGGTGCGCTTCGTGCTCGCCGCCCGTGCCGACCGGGAGCTCGCCACGATCGCCACGATCGCCGCGCACCCTCAGGCCAGTACGCAGTGCCGCGCCTGGCTGCGGGCGAAACTGCCGGCCGCCACCGTGGTCGACGTGCTCTCCAACGGTGCGGCCGCCGTCGGTGCCGCGGAGGGGGCGTACGACGCCGCGGTGTGCGCGCCCATCGGCGCCTCCCGGTACGGCCTCACCGTGCTCGCCGACGACATCGGGGACCGACCGGATGCGATGACGCGCTTCGTGCTGGTCGCCCGCCCCGGTCAGCCGCCACCGCGCACCGGAGACGACGTCACCACGCTGGCCGTGTCCATCGAGCACGACCGGGTGGGCGCCCTGCTCGCCGTGCTGACCGAACTCGCGGTGCGCGGGGTGAACCTGACTCGGATCGAGTCCCGACCGACCGGTGAGCAGCTCGGGCGGTACACGTTCTTTCTGGACTGTGCCGGACACGTGGCGGAGGCGCGGCTCGGAGAGGCGCTGCAGGGCCTGCGGAGGGTCTGCGCCGACGTGCGCTTCCTGGGCTCGTACCCGCGGGCCGGCGTCTCGGGTAGTGCGCCGGCGGCCGGGGAGGCCCGGCAGCCGTCCGGTCTGTCCGACGCCGAGTTCGCCGACGCGGCGGCCTGGCTCACCGAGCTGCGTGCCGGTCGGCTCGGCTAGCCCTTTCCGACCGCCGCCCCGACGCCGCGCACCTCAACCGGGTGCGCGGCGCTTCCATGTTCGTCGCGGGCTCAGCCGTTGAGCAGCCCGCCGAGCATGCCCTGGTTCTGCTGCTGGCCACCGGCTGCCCCGGCGATGCCGCCGGGCGGCTCCTCCGACGGCTGCACGACGACGAAGCCCTGCCCGTTGAAGCTCATCGTGAACGCCTCACCGGTGCTGCGACCCAGCAACGTGCCGAGACCCATCTGCTCGGCGCGGTGGTACCCGGTCTGCAGGCTCGCCGACCAGCAGATCGCGGCCTGGGGGTCGGCGAACGTCGGCTGGTCGACCGTCATCACCACGGGCGTGCCCCGGGTGGTGATGGCGACCCGGCCGGCACCGGAGAACACGCAGTTGAACAGGCCGGCCGCCGACATCATGCCGACGCCCTGCACCATCTTGATGTCGTAGTTGACGCTTGAGTCGAACGCCAGCACGTTGGCGCCGTTGATCGAGATGGCGTCGCCGGCCTCCAGGTCGATGATGTGGACATCCGAGGCGCGGTCGGCCAGGAACAGGTCGCCGCGTCCGCTCACCTTCATCAGCGGTACACCCTCGCCGGTGACCTTCTGCTTGATCCACTTGCTGATCCCGCCGGAGCCGAGCGCCTGGAACTGCATCTGCCCCTGGTACGCCACCATCGAGCCGGTGCGCGCCATGATTTCGCCGTTCAGTTCGACCTTGAGCATCTTGGAGTTCTGCAGGCGGATCCCGGGCTGAGCCGACTCCTTCTCCATGTTTTCAGCTGCGAACAGCGCACTACGCATGAGCGTTCCTCTCAGGTACGGGCCGAATGCTGGGTGGGATTACACCGCCGATGCCGGCGAGGATAGGGCACCAGGTCAACCCCAGCCCAGCGCGTGCAGCCGCGCGTCGTCGATGCCGAAGTGGTGTGCGATCTCGTGTACGACGGTGACCGCGACCTCCTCGACGACATCGTCCTCCGTGTCGCACATCCGCAGGATCGGGTTGCGGTAGATGGTGATCCGGTCCGGCAGTACGCCGGAGTAGTGCCACCCGCGGTCGGTCAGGGCGTACCCCTCGTAGAGCCCGAGCAGCTCCGGCTCGCCGGGTGGGGGATCATCGGCGACCAGGACAACGACGTTGTCCATCAGTGCGAGCAACTCGGCGGGCACCTCGTCGAGGGCCTCGCCCACCAGTTCCTCGAAGTGCTGCAGATCCATCTCAACGGCCATGACCATTCACCGTCCTCGCCACCGGGACAGCTTCGGGGAAGGTGTGGCCACCGACTCTGGTCGGGACGACAACTTCCCCGAAGCTATGATGATCTTGAAGAAGGCGGTCAGACGAGTGCGGCGTCGAGCGTGATCTCGACCGAAGCGAGCGCCTGGGAGACCGGGCAGGTCGCCTTGGCGTCGTCAGCGAGCTTGGCGAACTCGGCCGGGTCGATGCCGGGCACGTCGCCCCGCGTGGTGAGGTCGATCCGGGAGATGGTGAAGCCTGCCGCACCCTTCTCCAGTTGGACGGCCGCCGTGGTCTCGACCGAGGTGGGCGGGTAGCCGGCCGAAGCAAGCTTGTTGGAGAAGGCCATCGAGAAGCACCCGGCGTGGGCCGCCGCGATCAACTCCTCGGGATTCGTGCCGCCTTCCCCACTTTCGAAGCGCGACACGAACGAGTACGGCCCCTCGAACGCGCCGGAGCCGAGCGCCATGGTGCCGGCGCCATCCTTGAGTGTTCCCTGCCAGCGGGCAGATGAGCTACGAGTAGGCATGCTCGAACGTTATCCGATCGACCGGCCCGCGCCGGACGCGCCCGCTGATGCGTGACCAACCGATCGAACCGGTTGTCGGAGGTGGGTTGTCCGGCGGTTGTCCGGCGGTTGTCCGGCCAGTGCCTCGGCTCCGGCCCGGGCGTGGGTGCCTCGGCTCCGACCTGCGCGGGCTCCTGTCTCACCGGCTCCTGTCGGCTCGGCCTGCGCCGCCCTCGGTCCGCGCGGGCGTCGGTGCGTCAGTCCCGCCTCCATGCGACACGCCGACCCGACACGCCGAGCGGCTCGCCGAGCGCCTCGCCGAGCGCCTCGCCGACATGTGAGTTAGGGACCTTATTGCCGCCGAGTTAAGTGCTTTTCCCGCATGTGGCGGCGCGAGGTGCGCCCTGATTCGGGTCGGGGCTCGTTGCGTTGGGTCCGCCTGGTTCGACACGCCGAGCCGACACGCCGAGCCGACACGCCGAGCGCCTCGCCGAGCGCCTCGCTGTCATGTGAGTTAGGGACCTTATTGCCGCCGAGTTAGGTGCTTTTCCCGCAAGTGGCGAGGCAACGGCACCGGACGATGACGACAAGGCGCCCGACCGGGGGCGACAAGGCGCCCGGCCGGGGGCGACGAAGCGCGCCCGACCGGGGGTGACGAAGCGCGCCCGACCGGGGGTGACGAAGCGCGCCGACCGGGGGTGACGAAGCGCGCCGACCGGGGGTGACGCGGGCGCGCCCGAGGCGGGGGCGGCTCACCGAACGGGGTGGGCGCACGCGTCTCGATGGGGCAGTATCGGCAGGTGGGCATCGGCAGCGGGGACGGCGCGGGCGGCACGGGTGCCCCGGGCGGCGCAGGCACGGGCGGCACGGGCGGCGCAGGCCCGGGCGGCGCGGGCGGCGCGGGCGCGGGCGGCGCCGGCACGGGTGCCTCGGGCGTGGACAGCGCCGGGACACCGGGCCGGACGAGTGCCGCCGGCAGCCGCGGCTACGACGTGATCGTGGTCGGCGGGGGGCACAACGGCCTGGTCGCCGCGGCCTACCTGGCCCGGGCCGGTCGCCGGGTGCTGGTCTGCGAGCGCCGGCCGGTCCTGGGTGGGGCGGCCGTCTCGGAGCACCCCTTCGGCCCCGACTACACCGTCACCTCGCTGTCCTATGTGGTCAGCCTGCTGCCGGCGGACATGGTGCGCGACCTGCGGCTCACCGAGCACGGGTACCACGTCTACCCGCAGGGCCCGTACTTCGCGCCCCACCGCGACGGCCGCTACCTCCGGCTGCCGGATGACCGGGCCGCCCGCCACGCGGAGATCGCGAAGTTCGCCAAGCGCGACGCGGGCGCGTACGAGCGTTGGGAGTCCTGGTTGGGCCACCTCGGCGGCCTGGTCGGGCCGCTGCTGGAGCAGATCCCGCCGAAGCTGGGCTCGAAACGGCCGCGCGACCTGATCGGGCAGGCGGGACTGGCGGCCCGGTTGCGTGGGGTGGACGTGCGGGCGGCGTACGACCTGACCAAGCTCTTCACCGCGAGCATCGCCGACCTGGTGGAGGAGCGCTTCGAGTCCGACGCGATGCGCGGGGTGCTCTCGGTGTCCGGCGTGATCGGCACCTGGGCCGGCCCGCGCAGTGCCGGCACCGCGTACGTCATGCTCCACCACCACGTCGGCGACACCGCGTGGGGATTTCCGCGCGGCGGCATGGGCGGCGTGACGGCCGCCATCGCGGCTGCCGCCCGCGGTTTCGGTGCCCACCTGCGGACCGACGCCACGGTCGCCCGGATCGACGTACGCAACGGTCGGACCACCGGGGTGACTCTGGCCAGCGGCGAAGAGCTCCGCGCGCCGGTCGTCATCACCACCGCGCACCCGCAGATCTCGTTCCTCCGGCTGGTGGACCGGGCCGCTCTGCCGGCCGAATTCGTCGCCGACATCGAGTCGTGGCAGACCCGCTCCGGCACGGTGAAGATCAATCTGGCCGTTGACCGGCTACCCAGATTCGCGGCGTACCCTGACCCCGATCCATCGGTCTACGGCGGGACAATTGTGCTCGCGGAGTCGTTGGATGACGTGGAGGGTGCGTTCGGCGACGCGGTGGCCGGTCGACCGGCTACGTTGCCGTTCGCCGATGTCTGCATACCCAGCGTGTACGACGACTCGCTCGCGCCGGCAGGGAGGCACGTGGTCAGCATGTTCACCCAATGGGTGCCGCACACCTACGCCAGTGATCCGGACGCCGCGCAACTCGAGGCGTACGCCGATCGCGTCGTCGCCCGGATGGAGGCGGTGGCGCCCGGCTTCACCGACTCCATCGTCGGCCGCCAGGTGATCGGCCCGCACCAGATGGAGACCGAGTACGGCCTCGTCGGCGGCAACATCTTCCACGGCGAACTGACCCCGGGGCAGATGTTCCACTGCCGCCCCGCCGCGGGCTTCGCCGATCTACGCACCCCGATCCGGGGGCTGTACCAGGCCGGATCGGCCACCCACGGAGGTGGCGGGGTGACCGGCATCCCAGGTCGCAATGTCGTCCGGCAGGTGCTCGCCGACCGGCGGAAGCGGTGGTGGTGACGTGAGCTACGACCCGTATGCTGCCACCCGGGCGGGCAACCAGGACGGCGATCCGGACGGCTTCAGCGCCGACGCCACCATCTCGAGCGATGCCAGCCCGGACGACGGCCCCGACGATGCCAGGGTGGCCGTCGGCCGCACCGGCGAGCGCGCCCACCCCGCGGTGTGGGGCCTCACCGGCGCGGGTTTCGTCTGCGCACTGGCTGGTTCGTTTCTGCCGTGGCTGACCGCCGTGCTCCCTGATCGCCAGTCCGAAGTGCTCGGTTTCCCGGGGCGGGACAAGCTCTACCTGGCCGACGTCGGCGGATTCCAGGCCTCGACGTACAGCCTGGGCTGGTCGGTGCTGCTCGCACTGATCGTGATGAGCGTCGTCGCCGGGTCCCGGGTGCGGCGGGCCTCCGCCGGCGCCGCGCTGGGCTGGGCGGGTGGGCAGTGCGCGCTGCTGGTGGCCCTGGCCGGCCAGCTCGAACACGGCAGTGTCGTGGGTTTGATGCCGATGATGCGGAGCGAGGTGCCCATGTCGACGGGCATGGGCATGTACGCCTCGGTGGCCGGCGTGTTGCTCCTCGGCGCGGCTGCGCTTCTACTGCTCCGCTCCCGGGCACGCAGGCCCGATCCGGCGCCCGAGGCGGAAACCGATGCCGGACCCTTCGATCTGACTGTGACACCACTGCCACCCCCGGGTTGGGGCAAGGAGGGAACCGGATGACGACCGACGCGGGCGTGACGAACCAGCCGGTACCGCACGGCGCCGCCCCGCATGGCGCCGCGCGCCCGGACAGCGCTGCCCCGGCGGGCCCCCGCTTGGGCGCCGGTGCGGCCGGCGGCGCGCGGCAGCGCCGGTCCGTGCGCAGCCTGCCGGTGCGTGATGTCGCGGCGATCGCCGTGGCCGGACTTGGCACGCTGCTGCTGTTCGTGTCGCTGCTGGTGGACTGGCAGCGCGTCGTACTGCACGACGTGGCGGCAACGGCGCGCCTCGACGCCGGCATCGGTGAGATCTCCACCTGGGGCACGGCGTACGTGCTCGGCAGCATGGTCCTGGTGGCACTCTTCGTGGGCGTGGTGGTGCTCCCGCTGCCGCTGGGCCGTGCGGCCCGCGTACTCGGGATCGCCTGGACGGTGATCCTCGCCGGGGTGGTCGCCGCCGCGATGGTGCGACTGGCGCAGCGGCCGGCCGACCTCAACGTCGGCGTGCTCGGCGGCCTGGTCGGGGGCTTCGGCCAGGCCGGCGAGGTGACGTACTCCTGGGGCCCGGGCGCCTACGTCGCCAGCGCGGCCCTGTTCGCCATGGGCGGCGCGTTCGCCGCGGCCTGCCCGGCGCTGCGGGACACCGATAACCGCGTCGACGCCGACGATAAGCTGTCCCCGTGATTGACCTGCGCCTCCTGCGAGACGACCCGGACCAGCTCCGCGCCAGCCAGCGTACCCGCGGCGAGTCAGAGTCCCTTGTGGACGATCTGATCGCCGCGGACGACGCGCGCCGCTCCGCGGTGACCGGGTACGAGGCGCTGCGGGCGGAGCAGAAACAGCTCGGCAAGCAGATGCCCAGGGCGGCCGGCGAGGAGCGGGCGGCCCTGCTGACCCGTACCAAGGAGCTTTCCGACCGGGTCAAGCAGGCCGAAGCCGCCGCGACCGAGGCCGACGCCGCCCTGCGCCGCGCGCACCTCGCCGTGCCCAACCTGGTCGAGCCGGGTGTGCCGGTCGGTGGCGAAGACGACTTCGTGGTGCTGCGCGAGGTGGGCGACCGCCCCAGCATCGACAGCCCGCGCGACCACCTGCAGATCGGCGAGGCGCTCGGTGCGATCGACACCGAGCGCGGCGCCAAGGTCTCGGGCTCGCGCTTCTACTTCCTCACCGGCGTCGGCGCGCTGCTGCAACTCGCCATGCTGCAGCTGGCGATCGCGCAGTCGGTGGAGCACGGCTTCACGCCGATCATCCCGCCGGTGCTGGTCAAGCCGGAGTCCATGGAGGGCACCGGCTACCTCGGTGCGCACGCCTCGGAGGTCTACCACCTCCCCGCCGACGATCTGTTCCTGGTGGGCACGTCGGAGGTGCCGCTCGCGGCGTACCACAGCGGCGAGATCCTCGACCTCGACGGGCCACGCCGCTACGCGGGCTGGTCGTCGTGCTTCCGCCGGGAGGCCGGCTCGCACGGCAAGGATGTGCGCGGGATCCTGCGGGTGCACCAGTTCGACAAGGTGGAGATGTTCTCCTTCTGCCGGCCGGCCGACGCCGCGGCCGAGCATCTGCGCCTGCTCGCCTGGGAAGAGGAGATGCTGGCCAAGGTCGAGGTGCCGTACCGGGTGATCGATGTGGCCGCCGGTGACCTCGGCTCCTCGGCGGCGCGCAAGTACGACTGCGAGGCGTGGGTGCCGTCGCAGCAGCGGTACCGCGAGGTGACGTCCACGTCGAACTGCACCACGTTCCAGGCCCGCCGGCTCAACATCCGGTACCGCGACGCCGACGGCAAGCCACAGACCGCCGCGACGCTGAACGGCACGCTTGCGACGACCCGGTGGCTCATTCCGATCCTCGAGAACCACCAGCAGCCGGACGGTTCCGTGCGCGTCCCCAAGGCCCTGCAGCCCTACCTCAACGGCCGCGACCTCCTCGAGCCCCTACCCCGCTGAGACAGGCCCCGCGGGCGGCCCCGCCCGCGGGCGGGCCGCCCTTGCCCCGCGATCTTGCAGTCGTGCACGGGTGTTAGCCCCTTTCGGCCCGTTTTGCCCGAGGCACGACTGCAAGATCGCGGGCCGGGCCGGGCCGCGGGCGGGGCGGGGCGGGGCGGCGCGGGGCGGGGCGGGGACGACGCGGGGGCGGGGCGGGCGTTCCGTTGGAATTTGACCGTGGGTTGTGGTCACGTCATCAAACCCGAGGTACGGTTGCTGCCCCGCATCGCCAGGAGGTGCGTATGACCAGGCCAGGGCTTCCGAAGCTGATCGCAACCGACCTTGACGGCACGCTTGTGCGTTCGGATGAAACGGTGAGCGACTACACGCGCGCGGTGCTGGAGAAGGTCCGTGCGGTGGGCATCCCGATCGTCGGCGCGACCGGGCGCGGCCCGCGGCTGACCGAGCTCGTGCGTCGGGACATCCCGGCCGCCGACTTCCTGGTGATGGGCGGCGGTGGTCGCGTGGTGGACCTCACCGATCCGGCGATGCCGGTGGTGCTGCGCGATGAGCGGCTGCCCGGGGAGGTGCTGGCTCGCCTGCTGGCCACGCTCGAGGCCGAGGTGGGCACGCTGTCCGTCCTGGTCGAGGCGGCCGAGGCGCACGATTCGCCGTTGTGGGGCGACCCGGACCCGTACTGGCGGTACCCGGAAATGGTGGAGGCGCGGGTGCGCGCGGAGTGCCTGGGCGGCCCGGTGATCAAAGGCTTCGCCCGGCACAACGATCACGACGCCGACGCCCTGTTGGCGCTGGCACGACGCCTGATCGATCCGGCCGTGGCGTCGATCACACAGGCCGGCCTCGGCTACATCGAGATCTGCCCGCCCGGGGTCGACAAGGCAACCGGGTTGGCCGTGGTGGCGACCCGGCTCGGGGTCGACCCCGACGACGTACTGGTCTTCGGCGACATGCCCAACGACCTGCCGATGTTCCGCTGGGCCGGGTTCGGTCGGGTGGCTGTGGCCAACGCCCACGCCGAGGTTCGAGCGCTCGCCGACGAGATCACCGGATCCAACGACGACGACGGGGTGGCGGCCTACCTCGACGCTATGTTGAGGGTGTGACCCTCGCCGACCGCGTGACCTTCCGACTCGTTGCCAGCGATCTCGACGGCACGCTCGTCCGCTCCGACCGCACGATCAGTGCGCGGACGGTGTCGGCGCTGCGCCGGATGACCGCCGACGGCGCGGCGGTCGCGCTGGTCACCGGCCGTCCGATCCGGTGGATGCCCGAGGTGTACGCCCAACTGCCGGTGCCCGTGATCGCCATCTGCGCCAACGGCGCAGCCGTTCACGACCCGGCCGACGACCGGCTCGTCTGGGAGCGTTCACTGACTCCGGACCTGCTCAGCGAAGCCACCACCCGGTTACGCGAGGCTGTGCCGGGGGTGGCGTTCGCGGTGGAGCGCGCGGGCGGTCGGTACCTCAGGCACGAGGCGGAGTACCCGATCGGCGGCTGGGAGGCCGACCACCCCGCGGTCCGACCCGCCGACCCGGTCGAGCTGGTATCCGAGCCGGCCGCCAAGCTCCTGGTCCGGGCGGACCTCACAAGGAACCCGGGGCGCGACGCCGGTCGCGCCGCCGCCGACGCGTTCACCCGCGCGGTGTCCGAGTGCCTCGCCGGCCTGGCGGAGGCCACCCACTCCTCCGACAGCGGCATGGTGGAGGTCTCTGCGCCGGGCGTGACGAAGGGCTCCGGCCTGGCGTGGCTGGCCGGTCAAATGGGCGTACCGGCCGAGCAGGTCATCGTCTTCGGCGACATGCCCAACGACCTGCCGATGTTTGCGTGGGCCGGCCGAGCGGTCGCGATGGGCAATGCCCACCCCGCCGTCCGGAACGCTGCTGACCGGGTGACCGGGTCGCACGACGACGACGGGGTGGCGGCCTACCTGGACCAACTCCTGGACGCGGCGTCGGTGGACCCGGTCGGCTGACCCGCTTCGCCGCTACAGGTACTGCCCGGTGGGGCCGTCCTGCGCGGGCCCGCCCTGACCCGGCGCGCCGGGCATCCCGGGCATGCCGGGCGGCAGCGCCGGGCGCCCCGTGCGCATCTGCTCGAGCTGCAGCCGGGCCGCCATCTGCTGTGCCACCAGCGCCGCCTGGATGCCGTGGAACAGGCCCTCCAGCCAGCCGACCAGCTGCGCCTGCGCGATCCGCAGCTCCGGTTCGCTGGGCGTGCTCTCGTTGAACGGCAGGGTCAGCCGCTCCAGCTCATCGCGGAGCTCCGGGGCGAGCCCGTCCTCGAGCTCACGGATGGAACGACGGTGGATCTCCTTGAGCCGCTGGCGGCCGGCGTCGTCCAGGGGAGCCGCACGGACCTCCTCGAGCAGTTGCTTGATCATGCTGCCGATCCGCATGACCTTCGCCGGCTGCTCGATCAGACGCGACGGGTCTTCAGCGCCGTCTCCTCCCGCGGCTCCATCCGCCCCACCGTGGCCGCCCGAGTCGGGGTGCTGGCCCGACCCGGGGTGCTGGGCCGGGTCGGCGGGCACCACGGCAACCGGCTGCCCGTCCGGACCGAGGACCAGCACGGCTCGCGGCTGGCTGCGATCTTCTCGCTGTACGTCGTCTGCCATGCGTTCCATCCTCGCGTACGGCGCAGCGCACCGCCCATCCCGGGGGCCGGCACTTGGTGCCGAAACGGTTGTCGAATCCCCGCTGGCGATGAGCTACCGTTCGAAGCCCGTCGCTGGACTACCAGGAATCACACAGCCTTCCGGAGCGGCACGCTGCGGTCACTGTCGGTGCATTGACTGGCCCGGGCGGAGGGGGGTACATCCGGGTGGGGCCATGGGCTGCCGCTATGGCCCGTGTGGAAAGGACTCGTCGTGTCGCACCTAGATCGGCGCCAGGCGCTCAGGCTGCTCGCCGGTGCCGGCGCAGCCGGGATGGCCGCCCCGGTGCTCGCCGCGTGTGGCGGGGAGGGTGCCGCGAGTGACGACAACGAGCCCCGGCTTCCGGTGAACCCGGAACCGATCCGGATCGGCATGGTCGTGCCGCAGAGCGGCTCGAACAAGAACCTCGGCGATGAAATGATCAAGGGTTTCGACCTTTACCGCGACCTCGCCGGCGGAGTGTTGGGCGGGCGCAAGGTCGACCTGATCCATGCCGACGAAGGCGAGACCGCCGAGTCAGGGCTGGCCGCGGTCGAGCGCCTGATCACCGACGATCGGGTCGCCGCGCTCACCGGCGTGGTGAATGCCTCGGTGCTGACGGCCATCAAGGATCTCATCGAGACCAGTGAGATCCCAATGGTCGGGTCCAACGCGTCGCCGGTCTCGCTGCGTGGGGCCAAGTACATCTGGCGGACGTCGTTCGCCAGCGACGAGCCCGGTCGAGCCATGGGCCAGTGGGCCGCGAAGCACGCCGGCGGCTCGGTCTTCGTCATGGCCGGGGACACTCCCGGCGCCCGGGACGACGTCAAGGGTTTCGTGGACGCCCTGCGTGCTGCCGGCGGCGAGGTCGAGGGCACGCCGGTCTACACGCAGGTCAGTCCGACGCCGACCAGGGACTTCAGCCAGCACTTCGCTGCGCTGCGCGCATCGGAGGCGGCCGCGCTGTTCTGCCTGTACTCGGCCGCGTCGGCGGTGGAGGTGGTGAAGCAGTTGCGCTCGCCCGCGGCCAATATCCCGGACTCGCTCAAGGTGTTCGCGCCGGGCTTCCTCACCGAGGGGCCGACGCTGAAGCTGCAGGGCGACGCCGCGAAGGACGTCTACACCGCGATGAACTACGCCACCGACCTGGACAACCCGGCCAATCTGCGCTTCGTCTCGGCGTACCAGCAGGCCCACAACGCCAGCCCTTCGACGTACGCGATGGCCGCCTATGACGCCGCGGCCGTGCTGGACCAGGCGATCGCAGCCGCGGGCCGCGACGACTCGTCATTGACGATCAATACGGCAATCGGACGAATCGGTCAGATTGACAGTCCTCGTGGGCCGTGGCAGTTCAATCAAAATCGGACACCTCAGCAGAAGTGGTACCTGCGGCAGGTCAAGTCAGACGGCGGCCTCCTGTCGAACGTGCTGATTGGTGAACTGCCGACGCTCGGCTGACCTCGACAGCGCGACAGATCTGGCGGACGATGGCGTTTCCCGACCCCGGTCATCGGCAGGTGCACGCGTGACGCAGCACGAGGCTCCGATGGCGAGCAGCGCGCCGGCCGGTCCAGCGCCGGCTGATCCCCCGCCGGAAGTGGAGCCTGCGCCGCTCGTGCCGGCGCAACGGTCACCGGCAGAGGCCCGCCTGATTCCGACGCAGCGGGGGCCCACAGCGCTCGAGCGGCCCCTGGCACCGGCTGACCACCCATCGGCACCCGCCGGCCCGCGTGCGCCGTCGGCGCCTCCAGCCCCGCAAGCGCCGTCGGCGCCTCCAGCCCCGCGTGCGCCGTCGGCGCCCTCAGCCCCGCAAGCGCCGTCGGCGCCTCCAGCCCCGCATGCGCCGCTGGCTTCGCCCCGCCGGAGCAGCCGCTGGCCGGGGGTGGTGGCGGTCGCCCTCTTCGTCGCGGTCAGTCTGGTGCTGGCGGTGGGTTCCGTCGCCACCGCCGTGCTCGCGGCGGCCCGCGTCGACCTGTCCGGTACCACCAGCACCTGGGTCGACGGCATGCGCCCCGAGGTCCGCAACGCCGCGACCGGCGCGCTCCTCACCAGGCGTGCGGACGCCGTACGGGCCAAGGACAAGGCGGCGTTCCTCGCCGACATCGCCACCACGGACGCCGCGTTCCTGCGACGTCAGGAAGTGGTGTTCGAGAATTTGACCAGGCTGCCGCTCGCTGAGCTGGCCTTCGTGCTCGAGCCGAAGCGGCAGTACGACCACCTGATCGACACCTCGCTCTCGGGGCGGTTCCAGTCGCTGGTGAGTGCTCCGGGCGTGACCGTGCGGTACCGCATCGACGGGATCGACTCGGTGCCGGTCACCGCCCCCTGGGTGCCGGTCTTCGGCCTCCAGCGGGGCCGGTGGATGCTCGTCGGGGACCTCCTCGACAGTGCCCTGCCGTACGGCACGCGCGGGCAGCCGTGGGACGGCGGCCCGATCGAGGTGTTGCGAAGCGAGCGGGTGGTCGTGGTGATCTCGGCGAGTGACACGGCTCGCGGACGATCGCTGCTGGAGCAGTCCGAGGCGGCGCTGACCAAGGTGGCGCGGGTGCGGCCGTCCGGCTGGGATGGCCGGGTGCTGCTGACGGCGGTGCAGGATCAGCGGATCTTCGACGCGTACTTCGGAGACTCGCCGGAGCGGGTGGCGAAGGTCGCCGCCATCGCGGTGCCGTACTACGACCGGGTCCCGGACTGGCACGACGCGCCGGCATACGCCACGACGCGGGTGGTGTTCAACCCCAGGGAGCTCTCCGCGCCGGCCGCTGAGCTCGCCCACGATCTGACCCATGAGTTCGCCCACGCCGCGCTGGGCCCGGTGACCGGGGTCCACACGCCGCGCTGGGTGGTGGAAGGGCTGGCCGAGTACATCGCGTTCAAGGGCACCGAGGTGGACCCGGCGCAGCTCCGCAATGTGCTGAAGGACGTCGATGTCAGCGCCGGCCTGCCTGCGGACGCCGACTTCTACGCCAATGCCCACAACTACGCCACGGCCTGGGTTGCCTGCCGGATGATTGCCGAAAAATACGGGGAGAAGAAACTTCTGGCGTATTACGAATCGTTCCAGCGCGAGCCGAGCGAGGACGCCAATGCCCGGAGCATGCTCGGCGTTACGTCGGAGACGCTCGTCGCCGAGTGGCAGGAGACGATCCGTCGGCTTCGCGGATAGCGCGCCGGCCTGACCGCCCGGCACTGCGGACCAACCCAGGGTAACGTCGTTCCATGGGGGTCCCGCGGCCCTGTCTGCCGACCGAAGCCGTCGCAATTCGTGCCGCCCATGACCGTGCCGTCGGGACGCCCGCGGTCGTCCGGAACGCCGTGGCCAGCCTCGGGGTCGTCTGCTTCGTGGCGGTTGTCGGCTTGGGGCTGCCGGCGCTGGACCGCACGGTGGCGGGGTTGCGGCCACTCCCCGCCGGGGTGCCGTACCAGGTGGTTGACTCCGTCGCGGTGATGCCGCCGACCGGTGCCCGGCTTGATGCGGGCGTGACCCGACCGGGCCGGGACCGCGGAACCGCGAGCTTCGTGCACGGTGCGGTGCGGATGCAGGTGGTGGTCCGGCCGTACACCCGGTCATTGCCGGAGGCGACCGCCGGGCTCCGCGAGAAGATCCGGCGTACCCCCGGGTTGCGCCTGGTCGCGGAGGACGCCTCGGGCGCCGCGGTGGTCCCGGCGACGCAGGACGGCGGTCGGTACGTCGGTCCCGGTGTGCACGGCCGGTACCGGGCCGCGCTGTGCACCGGCGTGGCGGTCGAACTCACCGTGCGTGGCCCGGCCGACGAGATGGCCCGGCTGAGTGAGGCCCTGGACATCAGCCTCGCCAGCGTCGTGTGCCGGCGGCCACAATGACCTCGCTGGCGCGCGGGCTGGGCGGCGCGGGACCGGGCGGCGCGGGATCGGGCGGCGCGGGATCGGGCGGCGCGGGACCGGGCGGCGCCGGGTGGGTCCGGCCGGACCTGCGCGGGCAGCCGACCGGGCGGCCGTGGTTGACGCCGGCGTTCGGAGTGCTCGCGGTCGGTCTCCCGCTGGGCGCGTGGCGGATCGCCGACGCGCTGTACGGTGCGTTCGGCGTGTACCCGCGGGCGACCGCACTGGCGGTCGGACTGTTCGCGCTCTACGCCGTACCCTTCCTGCTGTTCATCGCCTCGATCGACTTCCTGGAGCGGGAACCGCCGGCGCTGGTGGCGGCGGCTTTCGCCTGGGGCGTTGTGGTGATCAACGCGGCGGTGCCCGGCAACGCGGCGCTCGACGCGCTCCTCGGCAAGCTCACTTCACCGGCCTTCGCCGCGACCTGGGGGCCGGCCCTGGTGGCACCGGTGGTGGAGGAGCCGCTGAAGCTGCTGGGCGTCGTCATGATCGTGCTGGTGGCCCGGTTCCAGATCAACAGCGTGGTCGACGGCATGGTGTACGGCGCCGTGGTGGGCCTGGGCTTCCAGATCATGGAGAACATCGGGTACGCGGTGAGCGCGGTGGCCGCCGCCGGCGGCGGTGACCGGATCGATCCGGTCCTCGCCACGTTCGTACTCCGGGGGTTCGTCGCGGGCCTGTGGAGCCACACGGTGTTCACCGCACTCGCCGGTGCCGGTGTGGCGTACGCCGTGGTCCGCCACGGTCGGCGCGGCCCGGCCGTCCGGATGGCGGTGGTCGCGCTCTGCCTCGCCGGCGCCGTGTTGTGCCACTTCATCTGGAACTCGCCGGTGGTGACCGATGGCCTTCCCGCCGTGGCGGAGCTTGTCGCCAAGGGAGTGCCCGCACTCGTGCTGGTGCTCGGGCTCGCCCGGACGGCAGGCGCCGCCGAGGCCGACTACTACGCCGGCATCCTCGCGGCCCTCGCCGACCCCTGGATCGCCAGCCCTGCCGAGGTGTCGGCGCTGCGTACCGCCCGAGGGCGGCGTACCGCGGTCAGGGCGGCGAAGGCGCGCGCCGGACGGCCCGGGGAGCGGGCCACGGCACGCCTGCACCGCGTCCAGGCCTGCCTCGCGGTGGAGATCAGCCGGCACGGCGCAGCCGGACTCCCCGGGACGCCGGCGGCCGGGTCAGGCCGGAGTCGGGTGACGCCGAGCCTGGGTGCGGCGTACGCCAGAGTGGTCATGGCGCGTCAGGAGCTGATCGGAGCCGGGCTGCGCTGCGATGGGACGCGGTGACCGCGCCCGTCCCGGGGCGCGCGCTCCGCGGCGCGCGCCCAACTGACCGCTGAGCGGGCAGGGCGAAGATCAGGTGGTCTCCGGCGCGTGACCGCCGTCGCCGTCGACGACCTGCTCCGGGGTGCCGTCCTGATCGCGGTCCACCATCGTGATGTCCACCTTGCCGTCGCCGTTGGTGTCGAACTGGAACAGGTCGGGCTTGCCGTCGCCGTCCGTGTCGATCGCCCACAGGTCGGGCTTACCGTCGTTGTTGGTGTCGCCGACGAGCAACTCGACGTGCTCGTCCCCACGGGTTTCCACGATTTCCTTCTCGGTCATATCTGGTTCCTTCCGTCACGGTCAGGGTGACACCTTCAGTGGCCCGGTTCACCGTAGGCCCCGGCGCAAGCCCCGGCGAACCCTGGGCGCGACATCTCTGATCTTCTGACTCACCTCGCGGGCAACGGGCCGGGATGTGCGCGTGCGCACGGTGGGCCTGCAGTACCTTCGGTGGCGTGACGAGCCCTTTCCCCGTCGGAACGATGGACCAGCCCGGCTCGCTCGCCTACCGGATGGGCATCGCGCTGCTCGAGGCGGCCCCGGAGCGGGTGGTCGGCACGATGCCGGTCGAAGGCAACACCCAGCCCTTCGGCCTGCTGCACGGTGGTGCCTCGTGCGTCCTGGCCGAGACGCTGGCCTCGGTCGGGGCGCACCTGCACGCGGCGCAACGGCCGGGCGGGTACGCCGTCGGGGTCGACCTCAACGCCACCCACCACCGCCCGGTGCGGACCGGCATCGTCACCGGCGTGGCGACGCCCCTGCACCTGGGCCGGTCGATCGCGTCGTACGAGGTGGTCGTCACCGATCCGGCCGGCGACCGCGTCTGCACCGCGCGGATAACCTGCGCGGTGCGCCGGTCCGAGCGCGACTGAGCGCACCTGACCCGTTGGACGTGCGTGCCTTGACCGTCTCTTCTACGCTTCGCGGCGTGGAGGACGGGCCGTTGGAGGACGCAGAACTCGTGCTGCGGTCGGCACTTGACGGTGACGGCGACGGGGTCACGGGCACGTTCGACGCGGTGGTCGACCAGGGCGGGATGGACGCGGCGTACCAGGTGGCCTGGAGCCTCGCCGGCCGGATCGCCGGCGACCGGCTGGCCCGCGGGCCGTGGCGGCTCGAGTTCCCCGGCATCGAGGACGCGGAGTACGACGCCCGGTGGGTCGCGCGGTTCGTCAGCGCCTACGTCAACGAGGACGGGCGCACCGGCGAGGCCCTCTTCGGGGCGGCCCTCGCCGACGGCAAGCTCGTGCAATGTCTGCTCACGCTCGCCGGCTCGACGGCCGCCACGGTGCGCCGCCGCTCGGAGCGGGCGGACTGACTACTGGTTCGGCGGCATGACCGTGAACGGCGCGGTGAACTCCTGCTCGGCGAAGGCCAGGCGCCACTCGTAGCGACCCGGCCGCAGCGGAAGCGAGGGCAGCGTCACGGCGAACGACGCGTCCAGCATGCTGCCCGGCGCGATACCCGGTGGCCGGCCCACCTCGACGGCGGCCTCGGTGCCGATCGGCGGCGTTGGGCCATCCGGCCCCATGAATCCCACCGCGTTGCCGTCGGAGTCGAGCAGGTGAAGCTTGAGCGCGAGCCGTTCGTTCGCCCGGTCCCACGGCACCTTCATCAGGACCGCGACCGCGTGCGGCGCCGTCGGTGACGTGGTGAACGACCACCCGGCGCCGAGCATGTGCACCTTGCCGGACTCTGCCTGGGCAGCGTCACAGAGGATCAACTGAGCTTCTACCGGTGACGCCATGGGGCCATTGTGCCTGCCGTCGATGATCGCCGATACCCGGCAGCCGTGCAGCCGGTCGATCCGGGCGGTGGGAGCGGTGACCGAAACGGCACCGACCGGCTTCGTTGCCGGTCGGTGCCGTTGGTCGGGTACCGCGTCGCCGCGGGGTGTGGGCTGGTTACTGCACGGTCCACCGCTGGCTGGCCGCGGTGCTGCAGTCGGCGAGCTGCATGGCCGTCCCGGTGCCAACCGGCGCGAGGCACCGGTTGGAGCCGACGCCGAGGATCGTCCCGTCGGCGCGCACGGTCCATTTCTGGTTGCTGCTGCCCTTGCAGGTATAGATGATCACCCGTGATCCGGCTGCGGTGGCGCCTCCGGAGACGTCGAGGCACGAGCTGCCGAAGACGCGTAGCTCTCCGGCGGCGGTGCGGGTCCACTGCTGGTTTGCCCCGGTGTGGCAGGTCCAGAGGACCGTCGTCGTGCCAGGGGCGGTGTTCGCACCGGTCACGTCCAGGCAGGTCCCGTACTGCGCGTTGGCCAGCCGGCCCGTGGTGGTACCGCTCGGTGCGGTCAGGCTCGCCGGGACGGCGCGCAGGGCGTTGTACCAGACCGTCGCCATCTTGGCGTAGCCGCCGGCGTTGGGGTGGATACCGTCGGCCAGATCCGCGGTCGTGACCGCGGCGTGCATGTCGACGAGGTGGACGTGGTGCCCCGCGCTCACCTTCTGCCGCACGATGCCGGGGATCGCCGCGTTGAACGTACGCGCCCGCGATTCTCGCGTCGCGTCGGACAGCGGCGTGATGGTCGACACGAACAGTTCGACGTTCGGCACCACACTGATGATGCGGTCGATCAGCCCGGAGAGCCGGCCCGGAGCGTTCGCCAGGTCGTAGTTCTGGATCACGTCGTTCGTGCCGATGTGCAGCAGCACGGTCCGGGGGGTGGTGGCCCGGAGCCAGGTCACGATGTTGGCGTTCAACTGGTCGATCCGCCAGCCGGAGTGCCCTTCGTGGTCGTGGTCACCCAGACTGGCCGGGCCGTTGAACCCGGACCCCACGAAGTCGACGGTGTACCGGCCGGCGACCATCTTCTGCCACAGTTCGATGCGGTAGCCGCCCCTGACGTTGTACCCGTCGGTGATGGAATCGCCGAGTGGCATGATCCGGACTCCGCCGTTGCTCTCCGCGTGCGCCGTCCCGGTGATCGCCACGGTGAGCCCGCCCACCATGACCGCCGCCACCGCCGCGGCCCCGACCAGTCGGCCGATCCGCCGGTGTGCCGTCCCTCGCATCCGTGCTCCCCTCGATCGTGCTGGTCACGCGCTCAGCACGATCGAAGCGTGCAGATGTCTCGGCCGCCGCGGGAGCCCTCCCGGTGCGCCATTCGGATGAGCGGCGGATTTGCTGCGCCCAGTGGTGGCTGCGGCGGACAATTTTTTCGCGGCCGTCCGTGGTGTCCCTGGGTAACGACGTACGCTGATCAATCAGCGTAGAGGGGCTCGGGCCCAGGTGCCACCAGCTCTCACCCGCAGAAGGATCACGCCTTTTATGGCGTTCAGAGCGCTATGACCTACTTGCTCCCCAGTTCACGGTGCGCGACGGTTCGTGGAGTGGGCTTCAGTGACGAGGTGCCGGTTCCCTCCCCAGCCACTTGACTCGGTCTGGGAATTGGGTAAATATTCACAGTCACCTATCTAAACCTGCACGTGCGTCGTCGAACGGTGTTCGGCCACGCCTCCGCGTACCCGCCGTCGACCTTTATCGCCCTCAGGAGTTTCCATATGTCGTTGAGGAAAAGTATTACTGCACTCTCGGTCGGCGTCCTCGTGGCGGCCGGCCTGGCGGTGGTGCTGCCAGCCCGGGCGGAAACCCCGGGGAGCTCGCTGCGGCCGTCCGCTAACGGCCGATATGTGGAGTGGACCGACGGCACCCCGATCTTCCTCCTTTCCGACACCGCCTGGCTCATGCCCGGCCGGTACTCGGTGGCCGAGGCGAGCAGCCACGCCGCCACCCGCGCGTCGCAGGGCTTCACCTCGATCCAGATGACCGCCGTGTTCCCCGAGGTACAGAACGGCGCGGCGCTGCAGAACATCAACAGCATCTTTACCAGCGGCGACATGGCCCGCCCGATCACCAGCTACTTCGACCGCGTCGAGCAGGTGGTGAACGCGGTGACCGCCAGGGGACTGGTGGTGATCCTCAACCCGTTCTGGAAGAAGACCATGGACACCTACCTGGACGGGCAGGGCGACGCCAAGAACCGCGCCTACGCCAGGTACCTGGCCAACCGGTTCGTGGACAACCCGCGGGTGGCGTACTTCATCGGTGGCGACGCCGCTCCTCTCACGGTGCGTCCGGAACTCGTCGCGCAGGGCCAGGGCATCCTCGACGCCTACACCGCGGCGGGTAAGGCTCGGCCGCTCATCGCCTACCACAGCAGGCCCGGTGAGAGCAGCCGCGTGGCGTTCCCCACCGCTTCCCCCTGGGTGAACCTCAACTGGACGTACGACTACTCCCCGCCGCTCAGCGGCGCCGAGGGCTCGGGCGGCAACCCGGTCGTGAAGAACTGGGCGGACTGGGTGAAGTCGCCGGCCATGCCGATCATGCTCGGTGAGGGATGGTACGACCGGAACAACGGCGCGACGCAAGCCTCGCGCTGGAACGACCGGTACGGGCTCCGCCGGCAGGCCTGGTGGTCCACCTTCAGCGGTGGCATCGGTGGCTACGCCTACGGCGCCGAGCCGATCTGGACGCACAGCTACGGCGGCATCAGCGCAGCGACGGCCCTCAACTGGGAGAGTGGCAGGGACGCGTCGAGGATGAAGGCGTTCCTGACCAGCACGCAGTGGACGCGTCTGCAGCCCGACATCAACCAGACGTTCCTGACCGGCGGCTACGGCAGGCCCAGGTACCTCGACTTCGCGATTGCCGCGGTGGCCGACGACAAGTCGTTCGCCGTCGTCTACACCCCGACCGCCCACAGCCTGCAACTGCGGATGCCGGCGACCGGGCGGACGTACACGCTGCGGTGGTTCGACCCGAGCAACGGCACGTACCGGTCCGGCAGCACCACCGCCGCCTCGGGCGCTGCCATCACCATGACCACGCCCGGCAACAACGCCAGCGGCCGGCCGGACTGGGCCATCCACGTGACCAGCGGCGGCACCACGACGCCGACGACGCCGACGACGCCGACGGCGGGTCCCGACCCGAGCACGCCGGTTCCGGCCGGCACGTTCCGGGTCGTCAACCGGAACAGCGGCAAGGCGCTGACCATCGCCGCTGACGGCCAGACCGTGGTGCAGACGACCGACACCGGCGCGGCGAACCAGCTCTTCCAGGTTGTGGACGCGGGCTCCGGCTACTCGAAGCTGGTGAACCCGGCGACCGGGAAGGCGCTGGACGTGTTCGCCAAGTCGCTGCTGGACGGTGGTGTGGTCTCGGTCTGGACCGACAACGGTGGCGCGAACCAGCAGTGGACCATCACCGATCTCGGTGGCGGCTACCGCAAGTTGGTCAACCGCAACAGTGGCAAGGTCCTCGACGTGGCCAACCGGTCGCTGTTGGACAACGGCGCGGTCATCCAGTGGACCGACAACGGCGGCAACAACCAGCAGTGGGCCCTCACGCCGGCCTGATGCGCTGGTAAGTGTTTGATGACGGGGTGGTGGCTTTCTCAGCCGCCACCCCGTCATCGGCGGCGCCTACCCGGCGGTGACCGGCTGCCGCAGGATGGTGCGCCGCTTGTCGGGTGCCACCTTGCGGAAGTCGCTGAGGTAGATCTCGTGGTGCGTGCCGGCCATCCGGAACCCGTGGCCAGGGATGAACTCATCGTGCAGTTGCGCGAGCACGGCGGCTTCGTCATCGAAGGAACCCACGTGCAGCGTCTGCACGCACCGGCCCTCGGACAGGGTCTGGAGGCGGACCTCGTCGAGCCGGGCCGGTGGCTGCTTCAGCCGGGTCTGCTCGACGGCGGCCGTGAACATGGTCTGGTCGATCCAGGCCGGGACCATGAGCATCAGCGTCCAGTCCCACCGTGACTTGTCCCGTGCGGTGGTGAAGGAGGTCATGTCCGCGGCCCACCACAGGCCCTCCAGGGGCGGGACGACGTAGTCCCGCCCCAGGCCGCGCTTGCTGGCGAACTTCAGCCGGTACGCCACCGGGTAGAGCGCCTCGACCGCCTCGGCGAACGCGGGCGAGGTGTTGGGGTCGCCGTGGCCGTCGATCATGAGGTACCGCATGTCGGGTACGTCGACGATCCGGACCCGGCCACGCTGCGCCTGGTAGGCATCGAGCGTCTTCTTGAAGTCGGTCTTGTCGTCACTCTTGTTCGTCACCGGGCACCTGGACTCGGCTGGCGAGCCACTGCCTTTCTGCCTCCATGAGGCTCAGCGAGTAGGAGAACACCTCACGCGCCGCGAGCGGGAGGGAAGTCTGTGTCTGCTGCGCCGCCCCGACGGCCCGGACCGCGGCGATCCGGGCTTCGATCTGCGCCAGTCGGGTCCGCAGCGCCTGCGCGTACTGCTGCGCCGGGAACAGCGGCAGGTTGGCCACGCCGACCAGTAGCGGGTGTGGGACCGGGCGGGCCTCGGCGACGAAGGCCAGTGCGGTACGCGACGCATGCCGGCGACCCTCGGTCGTGGCGTGGAAGACGCGGCGGGACTTCGCTGCGGCCGGAGCCTGCGGGACATGAAGGAGACCGCGCCGCTCCAGTTTGCTGAGCAGGTAGTAGATCGAGGAGAACCCGATATCGGTCCACTGCCGTATGCCGCGCTGCTCGATCACCCGCTCCAGGTCGTAACCGTGCTGCGGCCGCTCGATGACCAGCCCCAGGACGGTGAGCTCCGCGGGAGTCAATTCCACCCACATACTCTAGCGCTAGAATATGTGCGTCGCATCAGCGCCTGCTGTCGCGCTTTGCTATTTGCAGCCCGACGCAGGGCCGTGGCCTGGCAACGGGACGGCACCCCGGCGCCGGTCCTTGACGTCGTGTCAGCAAACCGATTCGATTCCTGACACCGAGTCGATCTCATCCCCCGGACTCGGCCGTGAGGAGTCGACGTGCGTCGAATTTGGTACCCCGCAGCCATGTTGAGCGTGGTGATGCTGACGGTCGCCGCGGTCGGTACCGCCGCGTCCGCCGCGCCGGTACGGCAGGCACCGCCGCCCGCGCCGACCGACCTGGCGGTGAGCGGGTACGGCTCGTCCGTGATGATCTCCTGGCAGCAACCGCGCGGGAGCACGGCGCGCAGCTTCCGGGTGTACGAGGGGGCCGAGGTCGTCGCCCGAAACACCACGACGTTCGCGTGGCTGAGTAACCTCGGCTTCGGCCGGACGCGTACCTACACGGTCACCGCCGTCGACGCGCGTGGGCAGGAGTCGGCGCACTCCGCTGCGATCAGCCGGTACGTCGGTGTGTCGGGCGTCCCGCCGCAGTGCTACCCGGTGGGTCCGGTGCAGTTGGCCGTCACCGACGTCACCCGGTCCGCCGCGACGCTGCGTTGGGGGAGCGGCGGGGGTCCCGGCACGGTGACGGTCACCGGTGGCCCTGGCGGCCCGGTGTCGTCCGACCTCTCCGGCGTCCGCCTCGGGGGCCTGGCGCCCGGTACGACGTACACGCTGACCGCGGTCCGCCACAGCAGCTGCAACGGGCCGAACTCCCCGCCGGTTTCGGTGACCGTCGTGACGGCACCGGACACCGTCCTGGGCCGGCCCGAAGCGCCGGTCGGCCCGGCCGTCACCGCGCAGACCGACACGTCGATCACGCTGTCGTGGCAGCCACCCGCGGGTGGCACGCCGGCAACCCGCTACGCGGTGTACGAGGGTGGCCAGCGGGTCGCCACCACCAGCGGCACGTCGGCGACCGTCGGCGGGCTCTACCACGCGACCAGGCACGCCTTCACGGTGGCGGCGATCGATGCCCGTGGCAACGAGTCGGCGGGTGCCGCCGTCACCGGGTCCACCGCGACGTGCCAGGCGCGGCCGCCGCGCCCGACCGCGGTGCGGGCGGAGCCGCTGTCGGCCTCGTCGGTGCGGCTGGACTGGGTGCAGGAAGCCGCGGCCGTGTCGTACACGATCTACGACCGTGGCACCGCGATCAGCACGAGTCTCGGCACCTCCGTCGTCATCGGCGGCCTCCCCTCAGCATCCACGCACCGCCTGCGGGTGGTGGCGACCCTCGTCTCGGGATGCGGCACCACCCGGGCCAGTGCGGCCGCCACCGTCACGACGCTTGCCGGCCCGAGCGCCCGACCGGCGCGGCCGGAGGGCTTCCGGATGGTCTCCGGCGACCAGATGACCGGCACCGTGACCCTGGGGTGGGCCCAGCCGGCCGGTGGGGCCCCGGTCGCGGAGTACCGCATCTACCGGGGGGTCGAGGTGCTCGCCCGCACGTCCGCCACCAACCTGGCCCTCGCCCTGCCGCAGGCGACCACCCAGGTGCTCACGGTTGCCGCGGTCACCGCCGACGGCCTGGAGTCGGCGCACAGTGCACCGCTCTCCGTCCAGGTGCCCTACCTGCCGCCGCCCTGACCGGCGTACCCCTACCTGTTTTCAAGCTAGGCGCGGCCGTTCAGTGGGCGCCTCCGAGAAATGTCGGCTTGGCCCGCTCGCGCTCACGCCACTGATCAGGTCCGGTATTGCCAGTGTTTCCGGACCGCCTGCGGCTGGCGCGAACGAACTCGGCCACACCGAACGAACTCGGCCACACCGAACGACACTGCCAGCACCAGCGCCAAGGTCCACGTCCGTCGCGGCAGCGGCGGCCCACCGGCGGTCACGTGGCCGAGCACACCGGCCAGGAAGCCAGCCGGGAATCCCATCAACAGCCATAGCGCAGCGCGGAGCCACCGACCGGTCATTCCCATCCATACGTACGTTTCACCAGTCGACAACGCCCTCGTGGCGCTGGCCGCCGCGGCGAAGCCCCAGAACCGGCCCGGGCGTGTCGCGCGCCTGCGCGGGTAGGGGTGCCGCGTCGGATCGGGGTACCGGGTCGAATACGCGTTGCGGCGGGTCGGTGCCTGCCTGCTGGGGTGATCGCGCCGGCCGAGGCGATCACGTTTCCTCGAGCATGATCGAACCGTGGTCGTCGACGCCCGTGTGCAGCGCCAGCTGGCCGACGTCCTTGCCGGTGGTCAGCCAGCCGTCCCCCGCGCTCGCCGACATGCGAGTTAGACACCTAATGGCGCGCGAATTCGGTGTCTAACTCACACGTCGGCGAAGGCCCAGAACCGGCCCGGGCGTGTCGCGCGCCTGCGCGGGCAGGGGTGCCGCGTCGGATCGGGGTACCGGGTCGAAGACGCACTGCATTGGATTCCTGTGTGCGGTATCGGGGCAGGTGCCGTATGCACCCGGAAGGACAGCAAGAACGCCGACCGGCGTTTCCGCTGGTCGGCGTCTTGTCAGCCCGGCGAGGGACTGGTGGGCAGGGGCGGGGTCGAACCGCCGACCTTCCGCTTTTCAGGTCTGGGTGGCTGGGCGTGGCTCCCATGCTGACCTCGCGTCCGCGTTCGCTCCGATCCCGGGCTGCGCCCCCGCGTACAGCGCCGTTGCTACACCGACTGCTACACATGAGGTCACGACCGATGTCATCCTGTGCTGACGCTGGTGGTACTGGCCAGCAGCGCAGCGGCGAGTTCGTCCATGCCAGCGATCACGGCATCGGGCGCGGCGTCCGTGAATCTTGTGAGCTTGGCTGGCTTGTTCGCGTACGCAACGACAGCCACTCCGGCCGCTTTCGCGCCGATGATGTCGGTGAGCGAGTCCCCGACCATCAAGCACGCGTCGGGGGTTGCTCCTACCTCAGTCACGGCCCGAAGGATCGGCGCGGCGTTGGGCTTCATCTGACCGGGGTCCCCATAGGTCCTGCCGATGATCGCGCAGATGTGCTGGTCAAGTCTGTGTGCAGCGAGGTAGGCGGCAACTGCCGGAGCGGAATTGTTGCTCACAACCGCCACCGGCCGCCCGGCCTGCCGGGCGGCAACGATGACCTCCCGGCCGTACGGAGTGGGTACGGCACTGCGTACGGCTCGCAGCTCTGCCCCACAAAGGGCCTCTTCGACTGCGTTGACTATGTCGGTCCGCCCAAGGCTGCCGGCCCACCGCAGCACCTCCAGCGGGTCGCTCTCGCCCGTGATGGAAGGTGGTAGCTCGATGCCGGCGCTGGTCACCTCCTGGCGCAGCTCACACGCCACGGTGGGCGCGGGGTAACCGGCGAAGACGCTGCACACCGGTCCGTCGAAGTCCAGCAAGATTGGCCCGGTGCGAGTGAGGAGGTTGGCCAGCACGTCAGGGGTCTTCACGACTGGTACTCCCGGGCGATAGTGACCCACAGCGAGTCGAACCACTGGCGTGACGCCTCGACGAATTGCGTACCCTGGGCGCCCTCATCCTCGCTGATCGCGTAGTGGAACAGGGGCACGTCCTTGCCCATGAGGTCATAGATCGCAACCGGTTCGCCCTTGATGGTGACCGTACGCTCGACTGCGGGGTAGAAACCGAAGAAGACCTCCTCGGCGTTCATGATGTAGAGCTTGAAGAGCGGTGCAGCGCTGTGAACGCGCACCTCGACGGTCGCTGATCGCACCAGGCCAAGGTCACCTAGTTCATGAACCTGATCGAGGATGCCCTCAGCGGCACGCCGCGTGATGCGTGCCGCCCTTTCACGGACGTCGGGGTCATCGGCCTGTGTCTCGGCCCGCGCGGGCAGCGCCATCGGCACCGTCATATCCGAGATCAGTGCCCGCACGGCGATCGTCTCCGGGGCAAGCCGGCCGACCCGTACCTTGTCGAGCACCTCGGCGAGCGAGTCCCGCAGCGTTTCGCCGGAGAATCCGGCGAAGTCGATCGAGACGTGCGGTCGCTCAAACGCGGCCTCGATGTGAGGGCGCAGTTCGACGGCAAGCTTGGTCTGGGCTCGGACAAACGCGCCGCTCCCCTGCCGGGTGACGATCAGCCGCTCGGTCCGTAGCGACTCAAGCGCTCGCTTGACCGTTTCCCGAGCGACGCCGTAGCGCTTTGCAAGTTCAGGCTGGGAAGGCAGCTTCTCGCCGGGCGCCAGTCGGCGGGTGAGGATCGCGGCGCGCAGCTTGTTGGCGATCTGCTGCGACGCCTGTTTGGGGTCGTCCGGGTCCAGTTCACCGAGGAAGTCCAGGTTCGCGGTCACCTTCGCATCGTACCGGATGACTAGCCAAGCGAGGAAAGTTCTCCACACAGGCTTGACCTGACTAGCCAAGCAGGCCTACTGTCACCTCAGCGCACCTGACTAGCCAAGCAAGACGGGCGGGGGCGGCTTCCAAACAGACCGACAGATCGAAGGAATGGCCGCGTCTCCGCGTGGCTCGCCTTCGAGCCGTTCGTGTTCGCAGAAGTCAATTGAGAACTTCATAGAGATCTGGATGCAGGGAGATCCGTCTTCCAAATTGACTTCCAGACCCCGCAACCCGATGGGGTGGCCCCGGGTGTTCGGCCGTTGACGTGTCCGGTCGCAAGACTTGTCCTCCCGGTCTGGCCCAACCACAGGTTGCCATGGGCGCCGTTAGGTGCTCCGAGAGCGCGTCTTCTGCGCTCGTGCTGCTCGCCCGACACCTGGTGTTGTCGGGCGTTCTTGACTCCCGGAACGCGGCTGGCTGGCCGTTGAGCCCTGGCCGCGTTCCGGCTTCAACGTCCCTATTCCTGTGATCGAGAGAGGTGTTCGTCATGGCTGCACGTCTTGCCGACGTTGTCCGGATCACCACGAGGGCCAGCGCTGTGTGGCGCGTTTGTAGCGGCTGCACCGAGCTGGCGCCTCTGGCGCCCGACGAGGCGGACTGCTCGGCGTGCCGGACCCCGGCACGCATTCCCCGCCGCCTGCGCGCCGCTGCGTAGCGCGACCCACCGAGAGGCTCCCGATGCTTTCCCTTGACCTGCCTGAACCGACGCCGAGCGACCTTGCCGCCATCGAAGATGAGTGGCCAATCGTCGAAGCTGGCCTTGCCGTCTTGAACGCGCAGATCGCCATGATCTACGCCGAGGACCGAGGCGGCCCGACCCCGCTGGACTGGCGCCGACTCCGGCGCGCTGAACAACGCTTGCTCCGCGCCGCACTCGACCACGTGTCCGACCCGGCGCCACTTGCGCAGGCCGCGTGATGTCCCGTATCCGCGCCGCGTTTCATGACCCGGACGGTGTCCGGTACGGCATCCCTACGTGGTGGTGGCGCGGCGCCCCCGCCGGCTACGCCACGGTGCGGCAGCTGCGCGCGGATGGCCTGCGTCCTGGCGGTCAGCCGGTCGCCGGCCAGGTGCTCTGGCAGGGCGTTGGCGGGGTGCGCGTGGCGTACCTGTACCGCGTTGATGCTGCGAAGCCGAAACGGACCGCGACGGCGCGTCAGTTGGCCGCGATTGGTCGGGCGTTGACCGCCCGGCGTACCTGTTCGACGTGCGGCACGGTCCGCGCGTACTTCATCCCGCGCTCGCTTGGCGAGTGCGTTCCCTGCGCCTATCCGGAGGATCACCAGTGAGCACCGACACGACCACCGCCGTTGCGAGCGTCGACGACCGGCGCGAACAGGCATGGGCTGAACTGAACGCCGCGATCAGCGCCGGTTGCCCGGTGCCGACCTCGGTCTACATCGCCGCATCGGCCACCATGACCACAGTCACGGTGCAGAGCACAGCAGAGGTTGACACCTGGGCCGCGTGGCTGGGCCTGCCACCGGCCACCGTCTTGGTCTACCCGGTCGACAACGGCACCGGGTATCAGCGCACGACCGAAGCCAACCGCAGTCACCCGAACCTGCGGGTCAGCCACCACGCGCAGTTGACGCGCGCCGCGTGGGAGGACTCGCCGTGACCGTGACCGCGAACCGCGCCCCGACAAACGTGAGGAGGTACCGCCCGCATGTCTGACCAGAGCCCCGACGACAAGACCTTGGACAAGGTTCGCAAGTTGCTGGTGAAGGCCGAGGACCCGGCGTGTACGCCGGCTGAGGCTGAGGCGTTCACCGCGAAGGCGGCCGAGCTGATCGCGAAGTACGGCATCGACGCCGCGCTGTTGGCCGAGTCGCAGCCGACCACCGATCGGGTCGGTGACCGCGTGATCGTGATGGACGCCCCGTACGCCCGTGACAAGGCCGGCTTGTTGAGCAACGTCGCGAACGCGCTTCGGTGCAAGGTTGTCCACCAGACCCGATACGTCGCTGGTCGTAAGGAACTGTCGCTGCACCTGTTCGGGTTCGGCGCCGACCTTGACCGCGTGGACCTGCTCTACACGTCGCTGTTGGTGCAGGCCGCGCACGCCCTGGCCGTTGAGCATGTGCCGTACGACGAGCACCCCGCCGCGTACCGCCGTTCCTGGTACGCCGGCTACGCCTCCGCGATCTGGCGCCGACTCAAGGCTGCCGAGTCCCGCGCCGAGCACGCCGCACAGCCCGCCGAGTCGTCGGGCCGCTCGGTCGCGCTGGTGCTGGCCGACCGCTCGGCGGTCGTCGCCAACGCGATGCAGAACGCCTACCCGACGTTGGGTAAGGCCCGCGCCCGCCAACTCTCCGGCAGCGGCGCCCGCAACGGCTACCACGCCGGTCAACGCGCCGACCTCGGCGGGACCCGCGTGACCGCCACCCGATCCGCCCGAGCGTTGGGAGCCAGATCATGACCGTCACCGCCAACCGATCGAGTGTCTACCCACCGGCTGTTGAGGCGTTGCTGCCGCAAGCGCGGGCGTTGGCCGATCAGCTCGGCGCGCTGCCGTCGCGGAACCGGCTCAAGGCCGAGCTTCGGGTGGGTGCGCCGAAAGCCGCCGCCGTCCTGGACGCCCTGGCCGCCGCCAAGCCCACCCCGCAGGAGCCGACCGTCCCGGAGCTGGAGCCGACGCCCGCGCCGGAACCACCGGCCGCCCCAACCGGCCCGCACGATCCCGGACCGGTCGAGCCGGACCCGGCGCCGCCGTTGCCGGCCGTTGAGTCGGTCACCGAGCCCACCCCGGCCGCCGCGTCGGACACCCCGCAGGTGTCGGCGCTGCCAGTGGTGGTCGTGGACCCGGTTCCCACGATCACCACCGGCCCGACACCTGCGGCTGTGTCGGTCCGGGCTCCTCGGACGTGGCCGCTGCTGCTGCTGGCGTTGCCGGCGTTCGTGGCGATCTGGTCCGGGTGGGTGGGCCTGGGTGGGCTGACCGGGTTCGGCAACGTGCACCCGCTGCCGGGGATCTGGGACAGCGTCACGTTGAACACGGCGATCACGCTCCCGATCGGGATGGAGACCTACGCCGCGTATGCCACGCGGGTCTGGCTCACCCCGGCACTGCCGGCGCGGGTGCGTCGCTACGCCCGCACTTCCGCGATCGGTTCGCTCGTGCTCGGCGCTGGTGGGCAGGTTGCCTACCACTTGATGACCGCCGCTGGGATGACCCACGCCCCGTGGCAGATCACCACCCTCGTGGCGTGCATCCCGGTTGCCGTGCTTGGCATGGCCGCGCACCTGGTGCACCTCATCCGCGCCACCCCACCCACCCCGTAAGGAGGCCCCGGCCATGGGCAGGAAGCTGCTCGGCTACGCCGTCCTGGCGTTCATCGTCTTCTACGTGTTCAGCAACCCGACCGGCGCCGCGCAGAGCACGAGGAGCCTCGCCGCTGGTCTGGCAAGCGCGGGCGACTCGGTCGTCGCGTTCCTCGCCGCGTTAACCCCCTAGCAGACCAACCCGTTACCAGTCAACGCTTCCACCACTGTCCGGGAAGGACACCTGTCGTGGCTAACGACACCACCCTCACCATCACCGGCAACCTGATCGAGAACCCCGATCTGAGGTTCACCCCCAACGGCGTCGCCGTGGCCAAGTTCGGCGTCGCGTCCACTCCCCGCGTGTTCGACAAGGCGAGCAACACCTACAAGGACGGCGATCCGCTGTTCCTGACCTGCACCGCGTGGCGCCAACTCGCAGAGAACATCGCGGAGTCGCTGACCAAGGGTGCCCGCGTCGTGGTCACTGGTCGGCTCAAGCTCTCCCGCTGGGAAACCAAGGAAGGCGAGAAGCGCTCTACGTACGGCCTGGACGTGGACGAGATCGGCCCGTCACTGCGCTTCGCCACCGCCAAAGTTCAGAAGCTCACCCGCTCGACCGGCAACAGCGGCGGGCCGGCTGATGACCCGTTCGCCACCGCCACCCCGGACCGGCACGCCAACGACCGGAGCGGGTTCGGCGACGAACCACCGTTCTGACCCCGCATCGGAAGGACCCCCAACCATGACCACGCCGCCGACGACCCCGTATCGCTACTTCGTCTCGTTCGCCACGCCGTACGGGTTCGGCAACACCGAAATCTCGTTGCACCTACCCGTCCGGGGCATGCCCGACGTGCAGGTCATCACGGACCTCCTCGCCAAGGGCACCGGCACGGACGGCGTCACCGTCCTGTACTTCACCGAGCTGCCCACCGTCCTACCCAAGAAAGGCTTTGAGCTGCTATGACGTCCTGCACCTGCCGGAGCTGCCGCAAGGGCAAGTCCGCCACCGCGACCGCCGTACGTGCCACGCGCCGGACCGCAACCACCGCAAGCCGCACCCCACGCACCGCCCCCGCACCAACCACGATCACAACGCCAGCCCCAACCGCGCCCACCCCGCCGAGCGCCAGCGGCGCCCCGGACCGGGCGCAGGTCGACCAGATGGCCGCCGCGCTACCGGCCGACCGGAGCGGCTGGGACGGCCAGCCACTCAACGCCAAAGACAAGCGGTTCTACGCACTGCGCGATTCGGGCTACAGCGGCCCGATAGATCAGGACGGCTACCCCGACACCACGTCGGACAGTGCCGCGATCCTGCGTCGGATGGCGCACGACCGGGGCGAGTCAACGAACTGGTAGCCCCGCCCGGAGCGCGGCCCCCTGGCCTGCAAACCGATGGCCGCGCTCCGGCCCCCTTTTTCCCGAACAGCCACCCAGTCTCGACCGCTCGGAGGAACCCTCAGTGTCCCAGTCGTGTTCGCAGTGCCCCACACTGCGCGCCGAAATCAGCCGCCTGCACACCGAAGTGAACGGGTTGCAGCGACGCGTCGCCTACCTCGAAGACCGCCTGTCGGAGCTGCGCGGCGCCGTCGCCGCAACAGTGGCCGCCATCGACGCCGAACTCGAACAGCCGACCATGTCCCGACACCGCCTGGTGCTGGGAGTGCGTGCCCAACTCGACAACGCCCTCGACGCCGTGAACCGGAGGCGATAGCCCATGCAGCCAATGGACGACGAGCACATCCACATCCCCGACTCTTTAGCCGGCGTGCCCGGCATGGACCTCGCCGCCACCACCCCAACCGGGGTGGCCAACCCGCACACCGACGACGACCGCGACGCCGAAACCGTCGAGGTGATTGACGCGGTTGAGGGGGTGCCGGTCGACGTGCCCGACGTGGCGCTGAGCACCACATGGGCGGACATCACCAGCACGAACGACCGCTCACGGGTGCCGATCGTGCCCGCGTGGCTGCGCTCACCGCAGCAACGCCGCGCCACCGCCCAAGCGATCTGGGACAACATGTCCTACCGGGCGCTGTTTCACCTCACCCGCACCCCGAAGTACGCCGCGAAAACCGCCGTGTACGCCCCAATCGGCGCGGCCCGCACGGTCGGCCGGGTGCTGCACTGGGCCAGCGCGGAGGAGCACAACTTCGCGTTGCGCCAGCACGCGGCGAACACCAACGACCCGCACACCTGGTCAAGCCTCAACCGCACCCGCAGCAAGGAAGCCCGCGCCCGGTGGTGGCTGGTCATCCCCGGATTCCTGGCCCTGGCCCTCACGCTGCTCGTGGTGGCCGCGACCGGCGTAGTCCCCACGTTGGGGTGGTACGCAGCCATGGCCGTGCTCGTGGTGCTGTGCGCCCGGCTGGGGCGCCCACCGGACAAGCCCATCACCGACCGAGTCACGACCGGGCCGAAGTTCCTCAAGCTCACCGCCGACATGGTCCGCACCGCCATGACCTCACTCGGCATCGCGGCGATGAAGGAACCGGGGTCGGTGGAGTTCGTGCACCCCGGCATCCACCGCGACGGCCCCGGCTGGCTCGCCAGGGTCAACCTCCCAGCCGGCTTGGAAGCGGTCCGGGTGCTGGAGAAACGGGGTGCGCTGTCATCGGCGTTGCGGCTGCCGATCGATCAGGTGTGGCCAACCGCAGGGCCGGACCACGCCGGGCAACTCGACCTGTGGGTCGGGTACATGCCCGCTTCCAAGATGGGCCAGCCGCGCTGGTCACTCGCCGCACCAACCGCCCGCACGAGCGTGTTCGAGGAGCACGAATTCGGCACAGACGAGCGGCAACGCCCGGTCAAGATGTCACCGACCGCCCGCAGTCTGCTCATCGGCGGGCAGCCCGGCTCCGGGAAGTCCTACGCCGCGAAAGCGGTCGGCACGATCGCGCTGCTCGACCCCACCGCCGAGCTCAAAGTGGCCGAGTTCAAGGGCACCGGGGATTTCCTGGACTGGGAGCCCCTGTGCTCGACCTACGTCGTCGGCGTCAACGACGAGGCGTTCCAGGCCGGCGCGGCGATCCTCGCGTGGGGCCTCGCTGAGGCGGAACGGCGCGGCAAGCGCATCCTCGCGGCGAAGCGGCGCGGGGAAGCCCCGGACGGAAAGGTCACCCCGGAACTGTCGAGCAAGCCGGGCAGCGGCCTACACCCCGTGTGGATCATCATTGACGAGGTCCACGAACTGTTCGCGGCCATCCCCGCTGCCGCTGAGGCGGCGGAGAGGCTGATCAAGCGGGCGCGGGCGTTGAATATGACGATCGTGCTGGCCACCCAGATCCCGGACAAGACGAGCCTTCCCCCGAACATCGTGCGGTGTGTCACCAACCGGTGGTGCCTGTCGGTGGCGGGGCAGGTCGAGAACGACATGATCCTTGGCACCGGCGCCTACAAACGCGGCATCACCGGCACCGTCTACCGGCCCGTCGATGACGCCGGATGGGGTGTCATGACGGGGCTACGGGCACCGACGGCGGTCCGGTCGTTCTTCCCCGATCCGCCCACCGCCGCCGCGATCGTCGCCCGCGCCACCGCGCTACGCGGCGGGGTCGTCGGTGGCGCCGATGACCTGCCCGTCGCGCGGGATCTCCTGGCCGACCTCGCTGAGGTGGCCGCGCCCAACGGCCAGCACTGGGGGCCGGCCGCCGAAGCGCTCACCGACCGGTGGCCGCACGCCTACCCGACCCTGACCGCCGACGCGCTGTCCGAACTCGCCCGCGCCACGGGCGTGCCGAGCGTGGACGTGAAAGTCAGCCGCAAGACCGTGAAGGGCTACCGGGTCACCGACATCCGGACGCTCATGGCCCAACGCGTCGCCGTCGCTGACCCCCCGATCAACGAGTAGCGCGGCAGGTAGCGCCAGCGGCAGGGGTAGCGCCAGCGCTACCCCTGCCGCTACCACCCACATCCCCATCTACCTGCACCGATGCCAACAGGTAGCGGGTAGCGCCTGCCCAAAACCAGCCCCCAAACCCCTCCAGGAGCCCTGCTGTGACCCTCACGCTCACCGCTACCACCCTCATCGCCGTCTACGCCGCGCTGTGCTGGCTGCTGCCGTTCGGTGCGTGCCGACGCTGCGCCAGCCACGGCCACCACACCACCCTCATCACCCGCCGCCTACGTCCCTGCCGCCGCTGCCACGGCTCCGGACGGCGCCTGCGTTACGGCCGCCGCGCGTTCAACTACCTCGCCCGCGTCCACGCCGACGCCGCCAACCGCCGCACCCCAAACCGCTGACCAGAACGGGGCCCGACATGACCAAGCGCGCACTCGCCACCACCACGGCGGCACCCCGCGTCATCCACTACATCCAGCCCACCACCCCGACAACGGGCGCCGAGCTGCTGCTACACACCGCCGCGCACCTCGCCGCGCAACGCCACGAACGCGAACTCGCCTACGCCCGCTGGGCCACCCGCCAAGCCGCGATCGCTGAACGGGACCGGCGTACCCGCCGCATCATGCTCCGGGTGCTCGCCGTCGTCGCGCTCGTCGTCCTCGCCGCGTGCTCGGGGTTGGGCTGGATGGCCTACCGCGTCATCACCGCCGCCACGCTCAGCGGCGCCGCGATGGTCGGTGGCGTCATCGTCGCAGCCCTCCTCGTGGCCGGGTTGGTGGTCGGTGGGCAGCGGTGCATCACCGTCGTTGAGCACCGGCACTGACCGGGGCGGCTGTGATGACCGACCTCGAACTGTGGCTGATCGGCACCCCCGATCAGGTCACCGCCGCCATGGCCGCGCTCGCCACGGTTGGCCGCGTGGCCGGCGCGAGCAAACCCGATCCGATGTTCGGCGCCGACGCCGGGCGGGTGCGCCGCTACGTCCGCCTCTCCGTCGCCACCCCACGCGCCCAACCCGCTACCGACCGGCGCGGCGGGCAGGCCGTTATCGGCTTGCCCGCCCGCCGCACCGCATGACTCACCACGCACGGGAGGAGCCTTCAATGCCATACCCAGCAAGGCCATTGCCCACCGACCGGCACCTACGGGCCGCCCTGGACTACGCCGACGCCGGCCTGTCAGTGTTCCTGCTCGGCCGTTCGAAACGACCCGTCGCGAACTGCCGCCTGTGCCCGAAACACCCCCCGGCCCATGACCCGGAAACGTGCGAGTGCCTGACCTGTCACGGGTTCTACGCCGCAACCACCGACCCGGACCGCGTCCGCGCGATGTTCGAGGCGGTACCGGATGGGCTGCTCGCGATCCGGACCGGCGCGGTGTCTGACCGGCTCGTGTTGGATATCGACCCGCGCAACGGCGGGCGCGTCGACCTGGAGCTGATGGTCCCGACCGCCACGGTGGCGACCGGTGGTGGGGGGTGGCACCTGCACTACCGCCACCCCGGTATCGCGGTGCCGGCGAAACTACCCGGCCACCCCGGCGTGGACATCAAGACCGATGGCGGTTACACCGTCGCCCCACCATCGATCCACCCGGCCACCAAACAGCCGTACCGGTGGGTCGGGAACCGGCCAGTGGTTGAGATGCCCCCGCCGCTGATTCGGGCCTGCCTGACCGCGTTGGAGCGTCCCGCGCCGTCTCAGCGCGAGCCGGCCATCACACACGGCGCGCGGGGCATCTCATCACCGACCGCGCTGCTCGCCGCGCACCTCGACGCGGTCCGCCGCGCACCCGAAGGTAATCGCCGCACGACGCTCTACGGCGCGGCCCGTGGTGTGGCCCGGATGGTCGCTGCCGGCGCCATCACCGCCGACGACGCCCGCGCCGAGCTGGCCGTCGTAGGCCGCGAAGCCGAGCAGACCGACCGCGATATCCGCGCAGCCATCAACGGCGGATTCCGCGCCGAGGGAGTGACCGTATGAGCAACTGCACCGAACCGGCCCGCGACGGCGCCGCGATCCTTGACGCCGTCCATGCCGCGATCAGCCGGTACGTGATCCTGCCGTCCGCCGAGGCGGTTGACGCCACCGTGTTGTGGATCGCCGCGACCCACGCCCAACCAGCATGGGCACACGCACCCCGGCTCGTGATCCGCGCACCGGAGCGACGGTGCGGGAAATCGCGGCTCCTCGACGTGGTGGAAGGCACGTCGTTCAACCCGCTCATCACCGTCAACGCCTCCACCGCCGCCGTGTACCGCTCCATCGGCACGGTCGGCGCCGACTCCCCGCCCACCCTGCTCATTGACGAAGCGGACACCATTTTCGGCACCAAAACGGCCGACTCGAACGAAGACCTGCGCGGGCTGCTCAACGCCGGGCATCAACGCAACCGGCCCACCATCCGGTGGGACCCGAACACCCGCAGCCTGGAAAAGATTCAGACCTTTGCCATGGCTGCGCTCGCCGGGATCGGGCAGATGCCCGACACCATCGAAGACCGCGCCGTCATCATCCGCATGCGCCGCCGCGCACCCGGCGAGAAGGTAGCCCCGTACCGGCTCCGACGCGACGGCCCGCCACTACGCGCGCTCGCCGCACGGATCACCGACTGGCTCTCCGCGCACTTCGATGACCTCGAACACGCCGAACCGGCCATGCCGCTGGAAGACCGCGCTGCAGACACCTGGGAACCACTCATCGCCATAGCCGACCTCGCCGGGGCGAGCTGGCCAGCACGGGCGCGTAAGGCCGCCATCACCCTCACGATGGAGGCGGACCAAAGCGCGGTCGCGTCCGACCGGATCCGGCTGCTCGCAGACTGCCGCACCGCATTTGCTGACATGGACGCCATCCCCACCACCGTGCTCCTGGAACGGCTCCGCGCCGACCCGGAAGCGCCATGGGCCGACTACGGCCCGGCAGGTCTCACCGCCGTCAAGCTCGGCACCCTGCTCCGCGAGTACGACATCCGCTCCGCCAACGTCCGATTCCCCGCCCCGATCGGCCAAGTGAAGGGCTACATCCGAACCGACTTCACCGATGCCTGGGAGCGCTACGCACCGGCCAAAACCGACCGCGACGACACCTCGACCCCCACCTTGCCGTCCCAGCCGTCCCAGCCGTCCCAGCCCAGCTCAGCCCTGGGACGGCAAAAAACCTGGGACGGCACGAGCCGTCCCACTCTAAAGGCCGTCCCGCCCCTGACCTGCGATGGGACGGCTGGGACGGCTGGGACGGATACCCCCGGCAAACCTGACACAGAGGGGGCCGCGTGACCCCCAAACCACCCCGGATACCGGCCCGCTCAGCCAGCCTCAGCGCATCGGACGGTACCCCTCACACCGACCTAGTCGGGATCTTGGCTCTACGGCTCGCACAACGGGCCGTCAGAGCGACTCTGCCGGTCACTGGAGCGCGAACCGCTCTAGGGGCCGGCAGAGCCGCATGTGGGGCGAGCGACCGCGTCAGGACCTCCAAAGACCCCCTCACCAGGAGGCCATAACCCATGACAACCCTCGCGACCGAGCCACCTCGGTTGATTCGTGTTGAGGATGCGGCGCGTCTCCTGAATGTCGGGAGGTCGGCCGTATACGACCTCATCCGGTCCCGACGCCTGCGAACCGTGAAGATCGGCGCGCGCCGGCTGATTCCCCGTGAAGCCATTGACGAGACGATCGCTCTGCTCATGAAGGAGGCCACCCATTGACCGCGTCTGACAAAGGCCGTCGCTCGCGTTCTCGCCGCGCCAACGGTCAGGGCTCGGTGTACCAGCGCAAGGACGGTATGTGGGTTGGCGCTGCCTACGTGCTGCAAGCGGACGGGACGCTCAAACGCCGACCGGTGTACGGGAAGACCGAAACCGATGCGTCTCGCAAGCTCGTCCAAATGCAGGCACGCTCCGATCAGGGGGTGCCAGCCGAGGCCACTGGTTGGACGGTCGAGCGGTTCCTGACTCACTGGCTTGAGCATGTGGTGACGCCGAGCCGTAAGCCGAAGACGGTCCAGGGGTACGAGGTGGTGGTCCGCAACCACCTCGTACCCGGCCTGGGGCGCAAGCGGCTGAACCGGCTCAACGCCACAGATGTGCGGATGTTCATCAAGCGGCTACAGCACGGCTGCCTGTGCTGCCTGCACGGGCACGACGCGCGCCGCGCCGCGCCCGATCGCCGGTGCTGCGCCAAGGGCCAGTGTTGCCAGTCGGTGCCATCGGCAAGGCTGGTCCAACAGGTCCACGCCGTGTTGCGGAACGCGCTGCAAGCCGCCGTGCGGGAGGAACTGATTCAGCGCAATGTGGCCAAGCTGGTACAGATCAGTGCCCCGACCTACGAGGTCAATCGTGGGCTGACCGTCGATCAGGCCCGCAAGTTGCTCGTCGCGGCCCGGACCGATCGCCTGCACGCGCTGTACGTGCTCGCGCTCTACCTCGGGCTGCGGCGCGGCGAGCTGCTCGGCCTCCGCTGGGAGGACGTCGACCTGGAGGTCGGGGTCCTTGAGGTGAGGCGCACATTGCAACGGGTTGGGGGAGAGCTGCGGGCAGTCACCCCGAAGACCCGCACGTCTCGACGCACGGTGCCGCTGATCGGGCTGTGCGTCGAAGCGCTGAGGGAGCATCACGAGCGTCAGAAGAGCGAAGCTGACCGCGCCGGCAAGAACTGGACGCCCTCCGGGTATGTCTTCGTTACGGTGACCGGCTCGGCGATCGAGCCGGACAACCTGCGCCGAAGCTGGTACCCGCTCCGAGCGGCGATCGGCGCGGGCGCCACCCGGTTTCATGATCTCCGGCACAGCTGCGTGACGTTGCTCCTGGAGTTGGGGGCGCCGCCGCACATCGTTCGGGACATCGTCGGGCACGCCGACATCGGGGTCACGATGACGATCTACGCCCATGCCTCGCTGGAGGAGAAGCGGGCGGCCCTCAAGCGGCTTGATGACCGACTGAAGTGAGTCCGTTGCTACACCCGTTGCTACAAGATCACCAGTTCGGGCGGGCGCCCGGCTGTGGACAGCAAGAACCCCGACCGGCGTTTCCGCTGGTCGGGGTCTTGTTCAGCCCGGCGAGGGACTGGTGGGCAGGGGCGGGGTCGAACCGCCGACCTTCCGCTTTTCAGGCGGACGCTCGTACCGACTGAGCTACCTGCCCGTAGCGACCTTGCGGTCGTCCGGGACTTGCGGTCCTGACGGGACTCGAACCCGCGACCTCCGCCTTGACAGGGCGGCGAGCACTCCAACTGCTCCACAGGACCTGGCTACTTGTAACTGCCGAGACTTCCGGCCGTACCCCCAACGGGATTCGAACCCGTGCTACCGCCTTGAAAGGGCGGCGTCCTGGGCCACTAGACGATGGGGGCCGCTGCGTCATCATCGCATACGCGCGACATTGAGCGTGAAACCCCCACCCGGCCCCGCCGGAGGCCTGCAAAGCATACGCGACCCCCCCGACACACGCCAAACCTATCCGGCGGGCGGCGTACGGACCGGATCTGCGCAGGTCACTGCGGTGCCGGAGGCGGACGTGGCGCGGTCTGCGCCACCGCACCGGGGCTGCGGCGTGGCGTCAGTGCTCGGCGGCCGAAACCAGCAGCGCCAATGCGTCCGAAAGGCTGCCCGGATGTACGACGTCCGGCGGGAGCGCCGTCGGGTCCCAGCCCGGGCCCGCCGCAGCGATCAGCAACGGCCGCCACCGGCCCTTGATGACGGCGGCGAGCTGGTCGGTGCCGGCTGTCGAGGGGTGGCTCGACCAGAGCAGCACCGCGGACGGACCGGTCCGCCGGACGGCTGCCGTCAGGGCGGCCTGTGGCACCCGGGCGCCCAGGACCCGGGCCGGCACGTTCTGCTCCGCCAGCGCGGCGGCCAGCGCCTCCAAGGGGAGGCTGTGCTGCTCCTCGTCCGCGCAGGCGAGCAGGATCCGGGCCGGGACGCCCTCCGGTGGGCGGGGTACCGCCGACAGGACCGCCGTGACGCATCCGGACACCACATGCTCGACATCGACGAAGTCGCCGCGTGTCGCGTGCCGGTTGCCGATGGCGATCAGGACCGGGGCGATGACCTGGTCCCACGTGGATACGACGCCGAACTCAGCGACGGCGTCGCTGAGGCACCGCCGGGCGCCCGCCGCATCCAGGCGGACGGCGGCCCGGCTGAGGCCACGGGCGGCGGGGTGTGCCGCGCCCAGGGACAGCCCGCCGCCGTCGCGACGCTGCGAGGCGGCCCTCTCGACCGCCGGCACGCCGAGCGGCGCGTGCCCAGCCGGCATGGCGGGCGGCGCGTGGCCAGCCGGCATGCCGGGCGGCGCGTGGCCAGCCGGCATAGCGGGCGGCGCGTGGCCAGCCGGCATGCCGGGCGGCGCGGTTGCCGTACGTCCGGGCTGCCGGCTCGCCGTCCCGGCTGCCGGATGGCTCGCCGATGGTGCTGCCTTCGCCCCGGACAGCGGTACCTCGTCCAGGCGCTGAGCCCAGCGTGCGGCTTCCGCCGGAGGGACTCCGGTGGTGATCAGGCGCTGCATGAACTCGAGCCGCGCCACGTCCTGCGGGGTGTAACGCCGGTGCTGCCCCGGCTCGTGCAGGCTGGGCCCCAGACCGTACCGCTGATGCCAGGTGCGCAGCGTCGTCACCGCCACGCCGAGCCGACGGGCGACCGCCCCGGCGGAGATGCCGGCGCTCACCCCGGGACCTGCCCGGTGCCGGGGAGCCTGGCCTGGTTGGCCCAGGTCCGGGTGACGCCGCCGAGCCACGGTGCGTACCGGGCAGGCGACACGTCGATGTCGGCGGTCAGCTGCGCCGGCTGGACCCAGTTCACGGCGGCCACCTCGGCTGGATCCGGCGTCAGCGGCACGCTGCTGTCCACCCGGCCGACCAGGACATGGTCGTACTCGTACTCCACCCGCCCGGTCGTCGTGTCGCCGGCGCGGTAGAGGTACACGCCGACCTCGGTCAACGGGAGCGGCGGCACGCCCAGCTCCTCGGCCAGCCGGCGGGCGGCCGCATCGACCACCCGCTCGCCGGGTGCCGGGTGCCCGCAGCACGCGTTCCCCCACCGCAGCGCGAACCGGGTCTTGACCTCGGCGCGCTGCTGCAGCAGCAGGCGGCCCTGCTCGTCGACGAGCAGGACGGAGAATGCCCGGTGCAACCGACCCGGTGCCCGGTGCGCCGCCGCCACGGTGCAGTGCCCGAGCGCCGCGCCGGTGGGGTCGACCAGTTCGACAAGTGCGGCCTCCCGAGCCACCGGCCCGCCCGGCGCCGTCGGGGACGGCGCTGGCTGGGAGGGTGCTGCCTGGGACGGGGCTGTACTGGACGGTGCGGGCCCACCGCCTGTTCTCGTCATGCTGCTGCTCCGGTCACGCGTTGGGCGGCCAGCCGCCCGGAGATCAGGACCATCGGCACGCCGACCCCGGGCTGCGTGCCGGAACCGACGAAGACCACATTGGACAGTGTGGGGTGAAGGTTTCCGGGGCGGAACGGACCGGTCTGGCGCATGGTGTGCGCCGAGGCGAACGGCGTGCCGCCGGCCATTCCGGCGTCGGCCCAGTCGGCCGGCGTGACGAAGCGGGAGACTTCGATGCCCGCGCCGAATCCGACGTACCCGCGTTGCTCGATTGTGTTGATCAGCTCCGCCCGGTAGATGCCGGACATGCCGTCCCGCCAACCGACGTCGGGCGCGCCGGTCGTGTGCCGGTCCAGGTTCGGGGTGGGCGCCAGGACGTAGTACGTCTGGCGGCCGGCCGGCGCGACCGACGGATCGCTGCGACTGGGGTTGGTGACCAGGAGCGACGGATCGCTCATCAGGCGGCCCTGGTGGATCACCTCGTCGAAGGTCTCCCGCCAGGCGCGTCCAAAGTGGATGTTGTGGTGCGCGATGGCGCGGTACTCCTGCGTCGAGCCGACGTGCAGCACGGCGCACGACGGGGAGTACCGCAGCTTGCCCAGCCACCGCGGTCGCGGCAGTTCGCCGCCGGGAAGCAGGTCGCGGTAGGCCACCGGCAGGTCCGGGTTGAGCACCACGACGTCGGCGCCGAAGCGCCGGCCATCGCTGGCGATGACGCCGGTGGCCCGGCCGCCGCTGGTCTCCACGCGGCTCACCGTGGTCCCGTAGTGGATCGTCACGCCGGCCTTCTCGGCTGCGCCGGCCAGCGCGCGGGGGACCGCGTGGATGCCGCCCCGCGGGAAGTACACGCCGGCGACCGAGTCGAGGTAGGCGATCACGGAGTAGAGGGCGAGGGCGTCCTGCGGGGACACCCCGGCGTACATGGCCTGGAACGAGAAGATCCGGCGGGTGCGTGGATTGCTGAAGAACTGGTTGACTTTCGTGGACAGCCGGCGGAAGCCGCCCTGGGCGAGCAGCCGCAGCAGGTTGGCGTTGACCAGGTCGCGCGGTGAGTCGAGGTTGCGGTCGATGAAGTCGCGCCGCTCCAACTGCCAGAGCGACCGCGCGTAGTCGACGAAGCGCAGGTAGCCGTCCGCCTCCCGGGGGCCACAGACCCGCGACACCTCGGCCGCCATCCGCGCCGTGTCGGTGATCACGTCGAGCGTCGAGCCGTCCGGGAAGTGGGCCCGGTACGCCGGGTCGAGCCGGGTCAGTTCCACCCGGTCCGCGAGGGTTTCCCCGACGGTGCTCAGGAGGTCGTCGAGCAGATCCGGCATGGTGAGCACGGTCGGCCCGGTGTCGAACTCGTAACCATCGATCGAGAGCCGGCCGGCCCGCCCGCCCGGATGGTCCTCGCGCTCCACGATCGTGACCTCGCGGCCCGCGGCCGCCAACCTGATCGCACACGCGAGACCGCCCAGGCCGGCGCCGACGACCACCACCCGATCGGTCGGACCCTGAACCCTACGCATGGCTGTCTCCCCATCCCGTCGTCAACCCCGGCAACCGCGCCGCCGTGCGCCGCCCGCCGTGCTGCCGTGCTGCCGGCTGGGCGTCGAAGTGCGCTTTGAGCTGCGGCTCGAACTGCGGCCACATCGTGGCTCACTTGCCTGGCCGGTGTCCTGATCCTAGCGTAGGATTTCGGTTGCGTCGATTCTCGAGTCGATTTTACGTGAGGAGGTGGCTGTGGATCACAGGGTTGCGCTGGTCGGCCCGACAGTCGATCAAGGTCGAGGGGCGGAGCTGCCGGAGGGCGCGTCGCTGGCCGCCGCGTACGAGCGGTGCCGGCAGTTGCATGGCGCCCACGGGCGGACGTACTACCTGGCCACCCGGCTGCTCCCGGCGTGGAAACGACGGCACGTCCACGCGTTGTACGGCTTCGCCCGGTACGCCGACGACATCGTCGACCGGGTTGCCGATCTGCCCGTCGAGCACCGGGCCGAGCAGCTCACCGAGTGGTCGGACCGCTTCTTCGCGGGTCTGACCCGCGCCGACGGGGGCCGCGCCGGCCCGGGTCAGACCGGCGCGTCGATGCCCGATCCACTGCTCCCCGCGGTGCTGCACACGATCGGGGTCTTCAACCTCGATCTGGAGGACTTCCGCAAGTTCCTCGCCAGCATGGCCATGGACCTGACCGTGGCGTCCTACCGCAGCTACGACGACCTGCTGGAGTACATGGAGGGGTCGGCGGCGGTGATCGGCACCATGATGCTGCCGCTGCTGGAGGCCGACGACCCGGCCGCCGCCCGCGAGCCGGCCCGCCAGCTCGGCATCGCGTTCCAACTCACCAACTTCATCCGCGACGTGGCCGAGGATCTGGACCGCGGCCGGGTGTACCTGCCGCTCGACGACCTCGACCGGTTCGGCCTGACGCCGGCCGACCTGGTCGCGGCCAGAGACCAGGGCCACGCGACGGCACCGATCCGGGCCCTGATCGAGTACGAGGTCGAGCGCGCCCACACGCATTACGCCGCTGCGGCACTCGGCATCCCGATGTTGGCGCGCGGCTCGCAGCGCTGCATCCGGGCCGCGTTCCGCCTCTACGGCGGCATCCTCGGCGAGATCGAACGCCAGCACTACGACGTGTTCGTCCGGCGGGCCGTGGTGCCGGATTCCCGACGCCTCCAGGTGGCGGTGGCATCCCTGCTGACCCGGCCCGGTACCCCGGTTCGAGCGCTCCGGCCCACGGCAGCGGGCCTGCGGTGATGGAGACCGCTGTCGTCCTGTTCACCCGGGATCTGCGGGTGCAGGACAATCCGGCGCTCGCCGGGGCGTGCCGGGCGGCCCGTACCGTCGTGCCGATCTTCGTCCACGACCCCGCCATCCGGTCCGGCCCGCACCGCGACCGGTTCCTTGCCGGGTCGCTCGCGGATCTGCGGCAGTCGCTGCGCGCCCGGGGCGGTGAGCTGTTCGAGTTCAGCGGCGACCCGGTGGCGGAGACGCTGCGGGTGGCGCGGCGCGTCGGCGCCCTGGGCGTCGCGGTCAGCGGCGACGTCAGCCGGTACGCCAAGCGGCGGGAGGGCCTGCTCGCCGCCGGCTGCGAACGCGAGCGGATGTCCCTGCGGGTGTTTCCCGGTGCCACCGTCGTGCCGGCCGGCGTGCTGCACCCGGCCGGCGGCGAGCACTACCGGGTCTTCACCCCGTTCTGGCGTAGCTGGCAGGCCACGAAATGGCGCGACGTCGAGCCCGCCCCGGAGCGGATCGTGCTCCCCGCCCCGGTGCCGGACCTGGGCATGGATCAGGCCCCGGCTGAACCCGCCCGCGTGCCGGCCGCGGCGGGTGGCTTCGCGGGTGGGGAGAGCGCCGGCCGGGCGCGGGTGACGTCCTGGCTGCCGGACCTGCCGGCGTACGGGGACCATCATGACGACCTGCCCGGTGACCGGACCTCCCGGCTGAGTCCGTACCTGCATTTCGGCTGCGTGTCCGCCCGCGAGCTGGCTGGGCGGGTGGCCGGCCGGCCCGGCGCCGAGCCGTTTCTGCGGCAACTGTGCTGGCGGGACTTCTACGCCCAGGTGCTGGCCGCCTTCCCTGACCTGCCGTCACGGGCGTACCGGACGGCAGCGGTGGAGTCGTGGCGCCCCGGCGGCGACGCGCTGGAGGCCTGGCGTGCGGGGCAGACCGGCGTACCCGTGGTCGATGCCGGGATGCGGCAACTCGCCGCCGAGGGCTGGATGCACAACCGGGCCCGCCTGATCACCGCGTCCTACCTGACGAAGCACCTCGGCGTCGACTGGCGTGCCGGCGCGCGGCACTTCGCCGATCTGCTCCTCGACGCCGACGTGGCCAACAACAACGGCAACTGGCAATGGGTCGCCGGCACCGGTAACGACACCAAGCCGTACCGCCGATTCAATCCGATCCGGCAGGCCGAGCGATTCGATCCGGATGGGCGGTACGTGCGGCGGTATGTGCCGGAACTGGGGAGCGTGCCGGACGGTGCGGTGCACCAGCCCTGGACGTTGCCGCCGCCGGTCCAGGCGGCGCTGCGGTACCCGCCTCGGCTGGAAACCCTGGCGTGAGCTGGCATCGGGGTTCCTGAAATAGGCGCAACAAATAGATGGCGTTGACTCCGATCGACGCGCCACCTATCGTTTGCACCGATTCAACTTTTCCCCGACAAGGGTAAGTCCATCGCGGTGGGTAGCCGCGCAAATACGGACGTAATGCCTGCCGCCGCCACGGGCTCCGCCGGCCCGCAGAATGGAGAAACCATGGACGGGTCTCAATTGCCTTCACAGGTCCGCCGCCGGACGGTGCTCAAGGGTGCGGGTGCCGCCGCCGTGGCGGGCGGTGCGGGCCTCGCGATCGCGAACGCACCGACCGCCGACGCCGCCGTCCCGCCCGCCCTGCAGGCGGCCCTGCAGCGGTTGGTGAACTGGCGGTTCGGCCTGTTCATGCACTTCAACATGGCGACGTTCACCGACGAGGAGTGGGCGACCGGCGGCCTGGATGTAAACCGGTTCAACCCGACCCAGCTGAACTGCACGCAGTGGGCGACCGCAGCCAAGTCCGCCGGGATGCAGTACGCGGTGCTCACCACCAAGCACCACGACGGCTTCTGCATCTGGCCCACCAGGCAGAACGAGTACAGCGTGCGGAACAGCACCGTGTTCAGGCGTGACGTCGTCAGGGAGTACGTGGACGCGTTCCGCGCGGCGGAGATCACCCCCTGCTTCTACTACTCGATCTGGGACAAGACCCACGGCGTGGACAGGGGCTCGATCACCCGCGCCGACATCGACTACACCAAGGCCCAGTTCACCGAGCTGCTCGGCGGCACCTACGGCGAGATCCCGCTGCTCGTCATCGACGGCTGGGCGTGGCGGATGGGCCACCACCAGATGCCCTATGACGAGATCCGCGCCCACATCAAGTCGCTCAACCCCAACATCATCATCTGCGACCTCAACGGGATGACCGACCCGTGGCAGACGGACGCGATCTTCTTCGAGGAGCCGAAGGGCATCTGGGCGCCGGAGGGCAACATCTTCGCCGGAGTCCAGTCCACGAACATCACCAACACCGGCTGGTTCTGGCACCCGCCGAACTCGACGAACGGCCGGGGCGACACCGCGGCCGCCGTACCGCGGTCCTGGGAAAACATCGTGAACGACCACATCAAGACGCTCGAGGCGCGGTACGTCTCCTTCCTGCTGAACTGCCCGCCGAACAACAAGGGCCTGCTGGACACCAACATCGTCAACCGGCTCAAGGAAGTGGGCCCGAAGTGGCAGCCCAACACCGGCCGGGCGCCGCTGCCGCCGCAGCCTGACATCCTGCTCTACCCGGTCACCCCGATCCGCGCGTCGGCGACGAGCGGCAACGCGGCCAACGCCATCGACGGCACGGTGGACTGGGCGCAGTTCGCCAGGGAAAGCCGGTGGGAGTCCACCGGCTCGCTGCCGCAGTCGGTGACCATGGACCTCGGCGCGGTGTACTCCAACATCGACACGGTCAGCTACCTGCCCCGCCAGGACCGCCCCACCGTGACCGGCGCCTTCATCACCACCGGCAACATCACCGGGTACCGCGTGCTGACCAGCACCAACGGCACCACCTTCACCGAGGCGGCCCGGGGCACCTGGGCCGGGAACAAGTTCATGAAGTTGGCCCGGTTCGCCCCGCGCAACGCCCGCTACGTGCGGCTCGAGGCGACCGCCACCGTGGGTGGCGGCCCCGCCATCCTCAGTGAACTCGACTGCGGGGGGATCGCGGCTCCGCCGCGCGCCGGCGGGATCACGCCCAGCACCGGCCCGACCACCCCGGTGCCGACCACGCCGCCGCCCACCACGCCGCCGCCGACCGGCACCTTCAAGCTGATCAACCGGCGCAGTGGCAAGGCACTGACCATCGCCGCCGACGGCCAGACCCTGGTGCAGATGACCGACACCGGTGCCGCGAACCAGCGGTTCCAGGTCGTCCAGCTCGAAGGCTTCGCCAAGCTGGTCAACCCGGCGACCGCGAGGGCCGTCGATGTCTTCGCCCGGTCCCTGCTGGACCGCGCCGCGGTCGTGGTCTGGACCGACAACGGTGGCCTGAACCAGCAGTGGGCGATCACCGAACTCGCCGGCGGCTACCGCAAGCTGATCAACCGCAACAGCGGCAAGGCCCTCGAGGTGGGCGACCGCTCGCTGCTGGACAACGCCCCGGTGATCCAGTGGACCGACAACGGCGGCAACAACCAGCAGTGGAGCTTCGTCGCCGTGTGACGCAGGTACGGTATTCGAACCCCCGGTACGCCGCCTCGCGGCCGTACCGGGGGTTCGGCTTTCTGGCGGTACCCGCTGGTGTAGCCGGCCTGCCACTGGGTAGCCGGTCGGCATGCCGAGGAGATACGCAGACTACGACCGGGTCGCCATCGTGACGGGTGCCGACTCGGGCATCGGGCAGGCGACCGCCATTGCGCTGGCCCGGGCCGGATTCGACGTGGGGATCACCTACCTCGATGACGCCGACGGCGCTGAGCGCACCAGTGAAGCGGTCGGCAAGGCCGGGCAGCGATGCGCGGTGCGCCAGACCGACCTGAGCCGGTTGCCCGGCGGGGCCGCCGTGGTGGACGAGCTCGCCGACGAGCTGGGCGGCCTCGGGGTGCTCGTGAACAACGCCGGCACCGGCAGCAACGAGCCCTTGCTGACCGCCTCGTACGACAGCTGGCGGCACGTACTTTCGGTGGACCTGGAGGCGCCGTTCCTGTGCGCCCAGCGGGCCGGAAAGCGGATGCTCGCCGCGGGCCGCGGTGGCCGCATCATCAACATCACAAGCGTGCACGAGCACGCGCCCCGGGTCGGCTCCGGCGCCTACTGCGCCGCCAAGGGCGGCCTGGGCATGCTGACCAAGGTCATGGCGCAGGAGTGGGCCCAGCACGGCATCACCGTGAACGCGGTGGCGCCCGGTGAGATCGCCACGCCGATGACCGGCCAGGACGACGCCGACGTGTACACCATCGAACGCCCGGGTGTCCCGGTCGGGCGCCCCGGCGACCCGGCTGAGATCGCCACGGTGGTGGCGCTGCTCGCCAGCCCGGAGGCGGCGTACGTGACCGGCGCCTCGTGGGTCGTCGACGGCGGGATGCTGCTGATGGGCCCGGTCGGCGGGTCCGACCTGCCCTCCAGGGAGTGGCGCAGCGTCGAGGACTGAGCCGCGGTTCACCCCCGGCCGGTGGCGTACTCCGGTCCGCGCTGGGTAGGGGCCTGCCATGGTCGAGCCAACGAACAGCCAGTCGCCAGATGAGACACCGTCGCTGCCCGCGCTGCCCGACGACGACGTCGACTTCGCCGGTGAGCATGACGAGACAACGTTCGCGGACAACGTTCCGGGAGGACCGGAACGCGCAGCCGAGGAGGAGAGCCCGAGCGGCCACGCCGGGATGGACTGACCCGTACTGACCGACACCGAGTGACCCAGCGGGGCCCGCGCCCGGCGATTGGACGGCAATCCGATCGCCGGGCGCTTCCTCGCGTTTGCGGTGGACGATGCCCCGTCGCGTCGTACGATCATCTCCAGTACCTGAACTGCCTGAACGTCCGTGAACAGGCCGATCCGGCCTGATGCGATTTCTCCGGCCCCACGGTGGGCCGCACATCCGGCCCAGTCGCGACGGGCCGGTCAGCTTCCGGCGAGATCATGCCCATCGGCCGTCGAACGAGTGACATCTCTTTTCATGATGCGGCGATGCCGGTCCGGTCAGACCCAGTGTCGAGTCCCGGATCGACCGAACCGGACATGAGCCTCCCGCCACAAGGAGCATGATGAGCCGACGGTTCCTGGTCCGCGCTGCCGTTGTCCTGGTAGTTCTGCCGCCCACGTTGATCGCCCTGTCGACCGGCCCCGGCCACGCACTCCAGCCAAGCGACGGCACCACCGCGTCGGTGCGGCGGACCGAGGTTGCCCAGGAGGTCGCGAAGCCGGCCACCGCCCATCTGGCCAAGTCGGATCCGGCTCTGCTGAACCAGACCGGAGCCACACCGGTCCAGGTGGTCGTGAAGCTCGACTACGCCCCCACGGCGATCTACCGCGGCGACGTGGCGGGTTACCCGGCGACCAGCCCGCGGGTGACCGGCCGGGCGTTGTCGCGGGGCCCGGCCGAGCAGCGGTACGAGGAGCGGATCGCCGAGATCGAGGACCGGTTCCTGGAGCAGGTCAACCGGCGGGTCAAGGCCGTCACGGTGGGGCAGCGGCTGCGTACCGTCTACGGCGGGCTCGTGCTGACCGTGCCGGCGAGCAGTGCCAAGGAGATCGCCGCGATCTCCGGTGTCGTGGCGGTGCAGAAGGACGAGGTCCGGACGCCGCTCACCGATGCCAGCCCGGACTTCATCGGCGCCAACCGGCTCTATCCCGCCCTCGGCGGGGTCGCCGGTGCCGGCAAGGGCGTCATCGTCGGCGTCCTGGACACCGGCGTGTGGCCGGAGCACCCGAGCTTCGCCGCCAACGCCGTCCTCGGCGCACCGCCGCCCAGGGCGGACGGCAAGGCCCGCGCCTGCGAGTTCGGCGACAACCCGTTGACACCGGCGGCGGATCCGTTCGTCTGCAACAACAAGCTCATCGGCGGCCAGGCGTTCATGGCCGGGTATGCGGGCATCGCCGGCGCGCCGAAGTACCCGAACGCCCGCGACTCCGAGGGCCACGGCACCCACACCGCCACGACGGCCGCCGGTGCCGTCGTCGCGTCGGCCAGTCTGTACGGCGTTGACCGTGGGCCGGTGCAGGGCGTCGCCCCGGGTGCCTGGGTGATGGCGTACAAGGTCTGCGGCGTCGCGGGATGTGTCAGCTCGGACTCGGCGCTGGCCATCGCCCGTGCGCTCGAGGACGGCGTGAGCGTGATCAACTTCTCGGTCAGTGGCGGCACCAGCCCGGCCACCGACGTCGTGGAACTGGCCTTCCAGGACGCCTACGCGGCGGGTGTGTTCGTCGCCGCGTCGGCCGGCAACGATGGACCGAAGGTATCCACCACGCAGCACCTCGCGCCGTGGGTCACCACGGTGGCGGCGTCCACCCAGCGCCGGGAGTTCCGCTCCACCCTGACGGTGACCGCGGGCAGCGCCACCGCGACCTTCGGCGGCGTCTCCGTCACGGCAGGTGCCGGCCCGGCCCCGATCGTGCTCGCCCAGAGCGTCCCGGGCTACACCGAGCATCCGTTCTGCGATGCGAAGGCGCCCTCGCCGACCGCGTTCGCCGGCAAGATCGTCGCTTGCCGGCGCGGCGTGACGCCCCGGGTGGCGAAGGGCAGGATCCTCGCCGACGGTGGTGCGGTGGGCATGGTCCTCTACAACCCCGCGCTCGCCGATGTGGAGACGGACAGCCACTGGGTGCCGACCGTGCACCTGGCCGACGGTACGGACTTCACCGCCTTTCTCGGGGCACATCCGGGCGCGACGGCGACCTTCACCGCCGGCCGGAAGGCCGACGGCGCGGCCGACGTGATGGCGGCGTTCTCCTCCCGCGGCCCCGGCGGCAACTTCATCAAGCCCGACATCACGGCGCCGGGGGTACAGATCCTGGCCGGGCACACGCCCACGCCGGAAGCCGCCGAGCAGGGTCCGGCCCAGCACTACTACCAGGCCGTGGCGGGCACCTCGATGTCCGCGCCGCACATCGCCGGCGCCGCGGCGCTCCTGCGGGCGCTGCATCCCGGCTGGAGTCCGGGGCAGATCAAGTCGGCCATGATGACCACCGCGACCGCCAAGGTCCTCAAGGAGGACCTGAAGACACCAGCCGACCCGTTCGACCACGGGTCCGGCCGCGTGCGGGTCGACGTGGCCGGCAACCCCGGCCTGACGTTCGACGAGTCGGCGGAGCGGATGAAGTCCATCGGCGCGTCCGACGCCGTCAACGCGGTACACCTCAATCAGCCGTCGGTGAACGCGCCCACCATGCCGGGACGGGTCACCACCACCCGCCGCGCGGTCAACGTCACCGGCCAGCCGCAGCTGTACCGGACCGAGGCGACCGCGCCGGCCGGCAGCAGCATCACCGTGCACCCGCGCACGTTCACCGTCGCGCCGGGCGCCGCCGTGGACATCTCCATCACCATCCGCTCCGGCGCGCCGACGGCCCAGTACTTCGGCGAGGTCCGGCTGGTGCCGGCGGGTCGGGGCGTTCCTCCGCTGCACCTGCCGGTCGCGTTCGTACCGCAGCAGGGCGCCGCCAGCCTCACCAGCAGTTGCGCCCCGGGTTCGGTGCGACTCCTGGAGACCACGCTGTGCACCGTCACCGCGGCGCCCACCGGATACAGCGACGTCAACGTCAGTCTGGAGAGCACGACCAACCCACACCTCAGCATCGCCGGCGCGTCCGGTGCCGCCATGGTCGACCGGCGTCGGGTGGAGAAGCGGAATCTGGTGCTGACCGGCGCTGTCCCCGGGACGCCGTCGCTGGAGCAGGTGGCCGGGCAGAGCTATGCGCCGCTGCCCGCCGACCGGTTCGTCCAGGTCGGCGACGAGGCCATCGTCGCGGTGGCGGACCTGCCGGAGTTCCGCTTCAACGGCGTAACTTACAACAAGCTTTCCTACACCACGAACGGATACGTCGTGGTGGGTGCCGCCACGGCGGAGGACGTGCAGTTTGAACCGTCCGGCATCAGTACGGTCCGGCCGAACAACTACCTCGCTCCATTCTGGACCGACCTGACCGGGAACGCCCCCGTTCCCCCAACCGGGCAGCCACCGGCGCCCCGCCCGCCGGGGATGGCGCACGACGTGGTCACGGACGCCGCAGGCGACCGGTGGATCGTCGTGGAGTGGCGGCTGTACGCCTTCGGATCCGCCGACCTGCGCACGTTCCAGGTCCGCATCGGCGTCAACGGTGACGCCCATCCCGGTCAGGACATCAGGTTCAGCTACGTGGTCGCGCAGGCCACCGCCCCGGGGCTGCCCTACCTGATCGGCGCCGAGAACGTGATCGGTACCGACGGCGCGATGCTGGCCCCGGGTGCCCTGCCGACCGGAGACATCCGGGTCGTCAGCACCGATCCGGTGCCCGGCCAGTCGGTTTCGTACACGGTCAGCGCCACCGGCGTGCTCCCCGGGCCGGGCGTGCTCACGACCACGATGAACAGCCCGCAGGTGACCGGCGAGACGGTGGTGCACAGCGCCGTGCCCGTCACGTTCCGCCGCGGCAGGTGGCCGCTGGACTGATCCGGGCAACCGGTTCCGGTCGCCGGCTCACGATCAACCGTGCGGCTACCGTGGCACCATGCGGCTCGCCACGTTCAACGTCATGCACGGCAGGTCCCTGGCGGACGGCCTGGTGCTGCCGCAGCGCCTGCGGGACTCGGTGGCCGCGCTCGACGTTGAGGTCCTGGGCCTGCAGGAGGTGGACCGGGGGCAGCCCCGCAGCGGGCACGCCGACCTGACCGCGATCGCCGCGGACGCCCTTGACGCGCCGTACCGCCGCTTCGTCCCGGCCCTGATCGGCACGCCGGGTGGGGACTACCGCCCGGCGACCGACCGCGACAGCGACCCCGGCCCTGGTGGGGCCGGCGCCTCGGCGCAGTACGGCGTCGCGTTGATCAGTCGCTGGCCGGTGCTGGCCTGGCGGGTGACCCGGCTGCCCGCCGCGCCGGTGCGCTCCCCGATCTACGTCCCGGGGCCCGGGGGAGGGCTGCTCCTGCTCCGGGATGAACCCCGGGTGCTGCTGGCGGCCGTGGTACAGGCGCCGTTCGGTCGATTGACCGTGGCGACCACGCACCTGTCCTTCGTGCCGGGCTGGAACATCCGCCAGCTCCGTACCGCGGTGTCCGTGCTCGGCCGCCTGCCGGCGCCGCGGCTGCTGCTGGGCGATTTGAATCTGCCCGCGGCGATGGCCGGGTCGGCGTCGGGCTGGCTTCGCCTGGCCCGCCGGGCGACGTATCCGGGCCAGGCCCCGCGGGTGCAGTTGGACCATGTACTTGTCGACCCGCGGGGTGTCGATCGGCTGCCCGGAGTGCTCGGTGTGGCGACGCCCCTGGTGTCGGTCTCGGACCATCGGCCGTTGGTGGTCCAGCTTGCGGAGCGCGGGTAAGAACGCAGCGTGAGCACCTCCTGGCCGTACGTCATGCCGATGGCGAGCGCCGACCAACCCGGTGCACGCCATGTACATTTGGCACGCCGTTTCCGGCGTAGTTGAGATGCCGCGGCACGTCCAGACCATGGCTCACGACCCGATCGGCCGGAGGATGCGTGGTTCTGATAACCCGCCACCGGGCCCGAGGCCGCAGGGTCACCCTGTCGGTGCTGGCGCTCGTCGTCACGGTCGGGCTCGGGTCGATGGCCGGGTGGCTTCTGCTCCGCGACACGGTGCTCAGCGCCTGCGACGACTCACCCGTGCGGCTCTCGGTCGCCGCCGCCCCCGAGATCACGCCGGCGCTCCAGCAGGCCGTGCGGCAATGGTCGACGCCGGAGCGCCGCGTCGATGGGGACTGTGTCGCGGTCACGGTGACCGCGGCCGATCCCGCCGACGTCGCCGCCACGGTCGCCGATGGGTTTCAGGTCTCCCTCGCCGGCGTTGGCCGGCCCGACGGCCGGACGACGGTGCCGGACGTGTGGGTGCCGGACTCCACGATGTGGCTGCAGCGGCTCCGGGCGGCCAGCCCCAGCTTCGTTCCGGGCGACTCGATGCCGATCGCCTCCAGCCCGCTGGTGCTGGCGATGCCGGAGCCGGCCGCGGCCGCGCTGCGCGGCATCGACGGCAAGGTCACCTGGGATGTGCTGCTCGCCACGGTGACCCGTAACGCCAACCTGCGCCTGGGCATCGTGGAGCCGGGCCGGGACGCGACCGGGCTCTCCGGGCTGCTCGCGCTGAGCGGGGCGGCGGCCACCGCCAGGCCGACCGCCGGGCAGGAGACGGTCGCCGCCCTGCGCGCGCTCGCCGGCGGGCGATCCAAGGTACGCGACGAGTTGCTGCGCCGGTTCCCACGCGCCAGCGACCCCGCGACCCTCGCCGCCGCGCTCACCATGGCGCCACTGTCGGAGCAAGCGGTGATCAACTTCAATGCCACCCGTCCTCCGGTGCCGTTGATCTCCCTGTACGTCGATCCGCCGCCGGCGCCGCTCGACTACCCGTTCACGTTCATGCCCGAACTCGACGGAGAGAAGCGTCGGCTCGCGACGGCGCTGGGCAGCGTGCTCACCGGCACGAGCTTCCGCGACGGCCTGAGCACGCAGGGCCTGCGCAGCCCGGACGGTACCCACGGGGACGGCTTCCCGGGCGGTCCGGCAGCGCCGACCGCCGCGCAGGCGCCGCTGCAGATGCCGGACATCGCATCGGTGGACCGCGCGTTGTCGACGTGGAGCGCGGTCACCGCGCCGGGTCGGCTGCTGGCCGTTCTCGACGTCTCCGGGTCGATGAAGACGCCGGTGCCCGGAGCGGGCGGAGCTACCCGCATGCAGCTCACCGTCGCCGCGGCCAAGCGCGGCCTGGCGCTCTTCGACGACAACTGGTCGGTGGGGTACTGGACGTTCTCCACCCTGATGGCCGGAGCGGAGGACCACCGCGAGGTCGTCCCGATCGGGCCGATGGCGCAGCAGCGTGATCAACTGAACCGGGCCGTCGAGGCGACCCAACCGAAGACCGGTGGCGACACCGGGCTGTACGACACGACCCTGGCGGCGTACCGGCTCATGCAACGCGGGTGGGCGGCCGGCCACGTGAACTCGGTCGTGATGGTGACGGACGGCGAGAACGACGACGACGCGGGGATCTCACTGGACGACCTGGCCGCCGAGCTCAAGCGCACCGCCGACCCGGCCAGGCCGGTGCAGATCATCTACATCGTGATCGCGGCCCGGGCCGCCGAGCCGGCGCTGAAACGGGTCACCGCCATCACCGGCGGCGGCGTCTTCCTCGCCGACGACCCTTCAAAGATCACCGAGATCTTCCTGAAGGCGATCGCGAGTCGGCCGGGCAGCCCGATCCGCTAGCTCGACGCCGGCTACCAGCCGTGCTGCTGGGCGCGCGCCTCATAGAGCAAAATGGATGCGGAAACCGACACGTTGAGCGAGTCGGCCGACCCCAGCATCGGCACCGCGACCCGATCGAAGCCGGATGAGTACCACGACTTCGAGATCCCGTACCGTTCGCTGCCCACCACCAGGGCCACCCGGCCGGCGTACTCCACCGACCGGTAGGACCGGGCGTCGTCGGTGTCCGCGAGGTACACCGTGAAACCGCGCTCGACCAGCCAACGTGCCGCGTCGTCGGCCTCCGCGAACTCGACCGTCGGCACGGTCAGCACGGTGCCCTGGCTGGCGCGGACGACCTTCGGGTGGGTCAGCCGGGTGCGGCGGTTGGTCAGGATCAGGCAGTCCGCCCGGCAGCCGTCCAGGGTGCGGATGAGCGTGCCGAGGTTGCCCGGGATCTCCACCGCGTCGGCGACCAGGACCAGCGCGGTCTCACCCAGGGGCAGGTCGTCCGGCTCCCACCAGGGCAGGCCGGCGACCGAGAGCAGTCCGTCCGGCCGCCCGCCCTCGCTGAGGCGTTCCAGGGTGCGCTCCGAAATCTGGTACGCGTGCCGGGCCGACCCGGCGATCTCGACAGCCCGGACCCGTGCCTCGTCGGAGTACGCCGCCTCGGGGCACCACAGAAATGTCTCGATGGGAGCGCCGGCGTGCAGGATCGCGTTGTGCGCCCACAGTCCCTCGGCCACGAAGAACCGCAGCCGGTTCGGGGCGGTGTTGTGCTGGATCTGGAGGACCTGTTTGACCCGGGGGTGCGACAGGCCGATCTGTTGCAGTTGCATGTCGGCGCCCTACAGCGCCACGACGACGGACAGTTCGGCGTTGATCGGCTCGACGGCGCCGGCCCGGGCCGGCGGTTGGATCTCCACCGTGCGCACGTTGCTCGCGGCCACCACGTCGTCCCGCACGGCCGTGAAGACGGCGGCGTCGCTCGGCGTCGCCTGGACGGTGAGTCGGGCGACTTCCGCCCGCATCGAGACCTTCGCCTCGGACTTCGCCCTGCGCACCGCTCGCAGCACGTCGGAGGCCACGCCCAGCGCCCGGTCACCGCCGACCGGGTCGCCGAGCTCCGCACGGGTCGGCCAGTCGGCACGGTGGATGGAACCCTCCCGCCACCAGGACCAGACCTCCTCGGTGACGAACGGCAACACCGGGGCGAAGAGCCGCAGCAGCGTGGACAGCGTCCGGGCCAGCGTCGTCCGGGCCGAGCGATCTCCGCCGTACGCCCGCTGCTTGACCAGTTCCACGTAGTCGTCGCAGAACGTCCAGAAGAACGCCTCGGTCCGTTGCAGGGCGCGGGTGTAGTCCAACTCCTCGAAGGCGCGGGTCGCCTCGTCGACCACGTCGGCCAGGGCCGCGAGCAGCGCCAGGTCGACCGGCGCGGTCACCGCCGCGGGGCCGTCGGCCGGGTCGGGCCGGGCGCCGTCCGAGCCGGCCGCGGTGAAGCCCAGCACGAACCTGCTGACGTTGAGGATCTTCACGGCGAGGCGGCGGCCGACCTTCATCTGGCCGGTGTCGAACGCGGCGTCGGCACCCGGCCGGCCGTTGGCAGCCCAGTACCGCGCGGCATCCGACCCGTACTCCTGCAGCAGTGCCATCGGGGTGACCACGTTGCCGACCGACTTCGACATCTTCTTGCGGTCCGGATCGAGGATCCAGCCGGAGAGCATCGCGCTGCGCCACGGCAGCGTGCCGGACTCGAGTTCGGCGCGCAGCACCGTGTCGAAGAGCCAGGTGCGGATGATGTCGTGCGCCTGCGGGCGAAGGTCCATCGGGTACACCCGGCTGGAGAGGTCGCCGTCCGGTGCCGCGCCGACACCGCGCAGCTCCTCCCCTGCGGCGCCGCTCCAGCCCGCCGCGATCTGCGGCGTGAGCGACGAGGTCGCCCAGGTGTCCATCACGTCCGGGTCGGCGACGAACCCTCCGGGCACGCCGCGCTGGTCGCTGGTGTAGCCGGGCGGTGTGTCGCTGCTGGGATCGACCGGCAGGCTCGCCGCCGCCGGCACGATCGGCCGATCGTGGTCCGGCTCGCCGGCGTGGTCCAGCGGGTACCACAGTGGAATGGGCACGCCGAAGAACCGTTGCCTACTGATCAGCCAGTCGCCGGCCAGGCCGTTGACCCAGTGCTCGTACCGGGCCCGCATGTGCTCGGGGTGCCACCGCAGTTCCCGCCCGCGGTCCAGCATGCGTTGCCGCAGATCCGCGTCGCGACCGCCGTTGCGGAGAAACCACTGCCGGGTGGCGATGATCTCAAGTGGACGGTCGCCCTTCTCGTAGAACTTCACCGCATGCCGGACCGGCCTCGACTCGCCCTGCAGCGTGCCGGACCCGCGCAGCATGGCGACGATCCGCTCGCGTGCCTGCTTGACGGTGAGGCCGGCCAACTGCGCGTACGGCGCGGCGGGGACGCCCGCCGGCGCCTCGCCGGCGAGCCGGCCGTCCGGCTGGATGATCGATCGGGTCGGCAGGTCGAGTTCGCGCCACCAGATCACGTCGGTGACGTCGCCGAAGGTGCACACCATCGCGATGCCGGAGCCCTTGTCCGGGTTGGCCAGCGGATGCGCCCGCACCGGCACCGGCACGCCGAACAGTGGCGTGGTGACGGTGCGTCCGTGCAGGTGGCGGTACCGCTCGTCGGCAGGGTGCGCGACCAGCGCCACGCAGGCGGGGAGGAGCTCCGGGCGGGTCGTCTCGACGTACACCGGGTCGCCCGGGTTGGCGCCGGTCGGGTCAGTGGGCGGGAACGCCAGGCGGTGAAACGCGCCGTCGACCTCCCGGTCGTCCAGCTCCGCCTGGGCGACCGCGGTCTCGAACGAGACGTCCCACAGCGTCGGGCCCTCGGCCGGGTACACCTCGTCGCGGGCGAGGTTGCGCAGAAACGCCAGCTGGGACACGGCCCGGCTGCGGTCGCTGATCGTGCTGTAGAGCAGCGACCAGTCCACCGAGAGGCCCAGCCGGCGCCACAACTCCTCGAACGCCTGCTCGTCGATCGCGGTGAGGCGTAGGCACAGCTCCACGAAGTTCCGCCGGCTCACCGGCTGTGGCCCGGTGCGGGAGGTCGCCTTCGGCCCCGCCGGCCCCGCCGCCGGCATCGTCGGGTCATAGGGCAGCGACGGGCCGCAGCGCACGCCGAAGTACTGCTGGACCCGCCGCTCGGTGGGCAACCCGTTGTCGTCCCACCCCATCGGGTAGAACACTGCCTTCCCACGCATGCGCTGGAAGCGGGCGATCGTGTCGGCGTGCGTGTAGGAGAAGACGTGCCCGACGTGGAGTGAGCCGCTCACCGTCGGCGGCGGGGTGTCGATGGCGTACACCCGGTCGCGGGTGGCGGTCCGGTCGAAGGTGTAGGTGCCGCGCTGCTCCCATACCCGCGCCCACCGTTCCTCGACGCCGTCGAGGCTGGGCTTTGCCGGAGTACGGGCCGCGTCGCTCACCGCGACATCGTACGTGGGGCGGGTGTGGCGCCCCCTCCAGTTATTTTCGCGGCACCGCCGCGACACGCCCGGGGCGACGCCGACGTCGTCCGCGGTATGCGAGTGGTGAACCGTATGGGGGCGCGCAGGCGTGCTTCTCCCACATGTCGGCGAGCCAATGCGACACGCGGGGGCGACACGCCGGGTGTACGCGCTCGGCGGTAGCGTGGGTCGCCGTGGGCGGCATCATGACGAGGTGGGTGGTCCTGCACGAGCACCGGGTGGCGGGGGCCGACCTCGACGCCGACGGGACGGTGACCGACGAGGCGGTTGGCCGTTGGGCCACCGCGGCGCGCGACGCCTATCTTGACCGGTGCGTGGTGCTCCGGCGGGTGGCGGGCGAGCCCGGGTTGGCGGTGGCAGCGCGTTCCGCCGGGCCGACCCAGGGCGCGTTGGCCGGCCGGCCCACCGATGTCGTCGCCACGGCCACGGCCACCGAGGTCCGACCGGCCTCCTTCACCATCTCGGTACGGATGCGCGCTGTCGGCGGCGCGGAGAGCTTTCCGCTCGGCATCCGCTACCGGATCGTGCTGGAGGATGCGGCAACCGGCGAAGTGCGCGAGCTCGGCACCGAAATCCGCGACGAGTTGATCGCGATGGAGCACTCGGCCACGCACTTCAACTGATCCGCTGCCCCCTCGGCTACGAGCGCACGCACAGGCAGAACGGGTGGCCGGCCGGGTCGGTCAGGACCAGCCAACGATCGCCGCCCGGCTGGAACTCCGGCGTCGCGGCGCCGGCAGCGTGGGCCGCGGCCTGAGCCCGGCCCAGGTCGTCGACGTAGAAGTCGAGGTGGAACCGCTTCGTGCCGGCGGTATCGGGCCAGGCCGGCGGCGCGTAGCCGGGCACCCGGCCGAAGCCGATCGAGGTGCCGCCGTCCCCGATCATCGCGTACTCCGCTTCGCTGTGCAGGACCTCCCATCCGGTCAGCGCGCTGTAGAAGGCTGCGGAGGCGGCGGGGTCGGGGCAGTCGAGGTTGACCATCGCGAGCGTCGCGACGGGCTTGCCGGCTTCGGTTCCGGCGGGGATGTCGGTGGATTGCGTCATACGAGCAGCATGATGGCTGTACCCGACAGCCTGTGTCGGGTACCTGAGAAAAGATTGCCGACATGCGAGCGTCCCGACTGCTGGCCCTCCTGCTGCACCTCCAGGTGCGCGGGCACTCCACCGCGCGGGAGCTCGCCCAGCGGTTCGAGGTGAGCGAGCGGACGATCCAGCGTGACGTGGAGGCGTTGGCCGCACAGGGCGTGCCGGTCCGGTCCGTGCGCGGTCCGGCCGGGGGTTACCTCCTCGCCGGCGGGTACCGGACCCGGCTCACCGGACTCGCCGCCGACGAGGCGGAGTCGTTGACCTTCCTGGGCCTTGCCGGGCCGGCGGCGCAGTTGGGCCTCAGCGGGGTGCTGGACACCGCACGTACCAAGGTGTGGGCCGCGCTGACCGGAGAGGCGAGAGATCGCGCCGAGCACACCGCCCAGCGATTTCACCTCGATCCGGTGCGCTTCTACGGGACGACGGAGCCCACGCCCCAACTACTCTGCCTGGCCGAGGCGGTCCGACAGGATCGGCGCGTGCTCGTCGACTACAACCGGAGCGGCCAGATCGTGCGGCGTCGCCTTGATCCGCTGGGTCTGGTCCTCGCCGCCGGCGACTGGTACCTGGTGGCAAACCGGGACGGTGCGAGCGGGGACGGCGCGAGCGGGGACGGCGGCGGCGGGGACGGTGTCCGCCGGACCTATCGGGTGGCCCGTTTCGTCGCGGTGCGGCAACTGGACGAGGTGGTGCGTCGGCCGCCCGGGTTCCGGCTGGCGGAGGCATGGGCCACCTCGCGTCGGGAAATGGAGACGCGGCACACGTTGGTCGACGTGACCGTGCGGATCGAACCGGCCGAGCTGCCCCGCCTCCGTCGGGTGGTTGCCGTGTCCGGCCAGGACCGCGTCGACGTCACCCTGACCGGGGCGCCGGTCGAGCTGACGGTGCCGTTCGAAGGTGAGCGGTGGGCCGCGATGGCGTTGCTGGGGATGGGCGGCGCCGTGGAAGTACTGGGGCCGCCCAGCCTCCGGGCGTACATGGCGGCGCAGGCCCGCGCGATGCTGAGCCGCTACGAGCCCGCCGACGGGGCCGGGCCGGGCGGCGGAGCCGGAGCCTGATCGGCGGTACGCAGGCCAGCCGGCTTGGACTGGGCGACCGCGTCGAGTAGGAACTAGGGGTGACCGCCGCCGAACTGCGCCCCCTGCCCTCCCGGCTCGCCGCCGCCCTCGTCTTCCTCGCCAGCGGCGCCGTCCTGGTGCTGGAGGTGGTCGGGTTGCGCCTGGTCGCCCCGTACGTCGGGGTCACCCTGCAGACCAGCAGCGCGGTGATCGGCGTCGCGCTCGCCTCGATCGCGTACGGCGCGTGGACCGGCGGCTGGCTGGCTGACCGCTTCGACCCGCGGCGTCTGCTGGCGCCGACCCTCCTGCTCGCCGCCGCGGCGACCGCGGTGACGCTGCCGATCGTGCGGATCGTCGGTGCCTGGCTGCGCGGTGTGGATCCGGGGAGCATCCTGCTGCTGGCGGCGGTCACGCTGTTCCTGCCCGCGGCGCTGCTCTCCGCGGTGACCCCGTTCGTGATCAAGCTTCAGCTCGGCGATCTCAGCCGAACCGGGCGGGTGGTGGGTCGGCTCTCCAGCATCGGCACGCTGGGTGGCATCACGGCGACCCTCGGCACCGGCTTCGTCCTCGTCGCGGCGTTGCCCACCACCACCATCGTGCTCTGCGTCGCCGGCGTGCTGGCGGCGGCGGGGATCGGGATCGCTCTGGTGACCGGTCCCCGGGGGCGCAACCCCTTCGCGCGGCGCGGCGGCGTTGGCGGCGGCGGCGTTGGCGGCGGCGGCGTTGGTGACGGCGCGGGCCGGTCGCGCCCGCCCGGCCCGCCGGCGGCGGTGGTCGCCGTCGTCGGCATCGCCGGCGCGGTCCTCGCCGTGGCGGCACCCAACCCGTGCGATGTCGAGACGGCGTACCACTGCGCTCTGGTCACTGTGGACGACCAGCGACCGGGGGGTCGGACCCTGTGGCTCAACTCGGCCCGGCACTCCTACGTCGACCTCGACGATCCGACCCACCTGGAGTTCGCGTACACCCGGTGGATCGGCGCCGCGATCGACGTGCTGGTCGAGCCGGGACGCCCGATTGACGCGCTGCATGTCGGCGGCGGGGGCTTCACCCTTCCCGGATACCTCGCGGCGACCCGACCCGGCACCGACAACCTGGTCCTGGAACTCGACGCCGGGCTGGTCGAGCTGGACCGGGCGCGGCTCGGGCTGCGGAGCGGTCCGGACCTGCGGGTGGTGACCGGCGACGCACGGGTCCATCTGGTCCGCCAGCCGGACGCGAGCCGGGATCTGGTGATCGGCGACGCGTTCGGGCACCTGGTGGTGCCGTGGCACCTGGCCACCCGCGAGTTCGCGGCGCAGATCCGGCGGGTGCTGCGCCCCGGCGGGGTGTACGCGTTGAATTTGATCGACCGCCCGCCGACGCGGTTCGCGCCCGCGGAGCTCGCCACGGTGGCGGCTGCCTTCCGGCACGTGGCGCTCGTCGCCCCGCCGGCCGCCCTGGCCCGGGAGGAGAGCGCCAACTTCGTCGTCCTCGCCTCCGCGGAACCGTTGCCGCTCGCCGCGCTGCGCGAGGCATTGGCGGGTACGACGTTGGAAGGTATGCCGGTGGACGATGCCGGTCAGCAGGCCCGCCTCATCGAGGGCGAGGAGTTGCGCCGGTTCATCGGATCGGCGCAGGTACTGACCGATGACTACGCTCCTGTCGACCAGCTCCTCGGGTCGTGACACCGGCAACGTACCGGTCCGCGATCATCACGCGGCCCGCCGGCTGTTATCGAACGGCGGCCACTGGGTAACAGAGACTGTCTGGCCCAGTTGCCAGGCGGTGACCCGTGCCGCGACAGCTGCCGGGATGGGCCGGGAAGGGACGCGACCGTGATCAGCCACGAGGCCGTGTGGGATGTCGAGATCCGGCAGGACGGGGATCGCACCGTCCTGTACGGCCGCGGCGAACTCGACCTGGACACCGCACCGCTCCTGCTCGCCGACGTGGAGCGCTGCCTGGTGGCCGGGGCGCGTACCGTGGTGATCGATCTTGGCGGCATGACCTTCCTCGACTCCACCGGTCTGGGCACGCTGGTCGGGTGCTGGCGCCGCGCCCAGCGCGCACAAGCGGAGTTCCGGCTGGTCAACCTCACCGGCGCGGCGGTCGCCACGCTGGAGATCACCGGCCTGGACCGCATCCTGCCGATCGTGAAGACCTGACGGATTTCTGAGTTCTGACGTTTAGCGGGGTCGGGACCAGGGAACACCGGGTTACATGTCGGGCGCGCAGAGTGCTCGACTTCCACGTTTCCGGCCAGGGGGGCCCACATGCTCGCGGAGCCCGAACCAATGACCACGGTGCTCGCGCCGAAGCCGGCCCGACGCCCCCGCGCTACCAGGAACGCGATGCCCGGAGACCGGTCGGGCGCCGTCGCGGCCGAGCGTAACGACGACATCCGGACCGCGTTGCTCTCCCGGCTCGACGAACTGACGGCGGAGCACGCCGTCGCGCTGGCGGAGCTCGAGATCAGCGGTGTCGTGGACGCCGGTGACGACGTCGCGGACCTGGGCACCAAGGCGTTCACGCGAGAGCAGGAAATGGTGCTGCTGACCACGATCCGTGGCCGGATCGACCAGGTCGAGCGGGCCATGGGACGGCTGGCTCAGGGCCGGTACGGCTGGTGCGAGAGCTGCGCCAAGGAGATCCCGGTGGCGCGGTTGGCGGCGTTCCCGTCGGTCACCCTCTGTGTGAGCTGCAAGCAGCGCGAGGAGCGTCGCTAGTCGGTAGCTGAGGCGGCCGCTGCTGCGGCGGGCTGCTGCTGCGCACGGCTCAGCGCAGCAGCAGGTTCAGGCCGAAGGTGAGGCAGAGCGACAGGGCGAGTGACACCAGGAGCATGACCAGACATCCGACCCCGCCGCCGAGGGGTCGGATGTCGACGTTTCCGATTCTCATGACGGTGGACTACCCAGCCGCCATCCGCTGAATCCTCCCATCCACGCGCGGCCGTGCCGGCGCGGACCCGGCAGCGCGCGCTTCCGGAGTCGGTGCGGCCGGGTCTGTTTCAGAAGCTCCGGGGCAGTGAAGGTTACCGGGACCGGGCGGCGTCACCGAGCTGGTCCACGAGGTCGAGGGCGCGGCGAGTCGCATTCTCGATGTGGGGCAGGTGGGCACTGGTCTCGGTGGCGGCGGCGCCGCGCTCCAGATCCTCTGCCAGAAAGCCGGCAAAATTCAGGACCGCGCCCAAGGCGTTGGCCAGGTCGTGTGCGCTGCGGTCCACCTCGCTGCGCAGTCGTGCCAGGTCGGCTGCCGTCGCGTCCTCGGGCCGATCCTGAGGTTGCGTCATTCCGGCCGCCACGCTTGTCCATGTCGCCGGTACCGGCGATACCGCAGAAGCGTCGGTGATCACCGGGTTAGAGTAAGCCTCCGGGACTTGATTACGGAGCGCAGTTGAGTGATTACGTTAATCGCAGAGTTCCTTTTTGCGGTGATCTTCATACGCGCCCTTCTCTGGTATCTGCAGAGCCGGGACCCGATCTCCCGCGACCTCACGATCGCCTTCGCCGGACTCACCGCGATGTTCGTGGCCGAGGTGGTCCGCCGGGTCGCCGGGCCGCTTCCTCCTGCGGTGGCCGCGGTCACCCTCACGCTGCTGCTGGTCCAGCCGTACGTGACCCTGCGCCTCGCGGCTCGGCTGCGCAAGGTGCCGCGCTGGCTGGAGTACGCCGTGCTGACCGCCTCCCTGGGCGCCGCCGTACCGCTGGCGATGGCGTCCCGGCCGCTCAGCTGGCCGCTCGTACTCCTGGCGGTGACGGTCTTCGTGGTGGCCGAGCTCATCGCGGCCACCGTGCTTGTCCTGGCCGCACAGCACCGGACCGGCGCGCCCCGGATCCGACTCCGCATGGGGGGAGTGGGCACCGTCCTCTTCGCCGCCGCGGTGGTCGGCCTGGGTGCCGGAGCGATCCTCACCGGCGAGGCGCAACAGGCCGCGCGGACCGTGTCCCGGGTGTTGGCGCTGCTCTCCGGCATCGGGTACCTCATCGCGTTCCTGCCGCCCAGGTGGCTGCTGCGGCTCTGGTCCTCCAGCGCTGCCGGGACGGTGGTGCAACGTCTGCTCTCCGCGCCGGCCGCTGACGACGGCGGACAGATCTGGCAGCGCTATGCCGAGGTGGTACTGGAGGTGGCCGACGCGGACGCCGTCGTGATCCTGGTCCGCGCCCCGGACAATGCGCTGCGGCAGGCCGTCAGCGCCGGCGCGCCGACCGTTGAGGTGCCCGGCACCTGGCGGGATCTGGACCGGCTCCTGCTCGCCACGCAGCCGGTGGCGGTACACCGGCCGGACCACGGCCGGGAGATCCCGCTGGCGCTGTCGTACGCGGGTCAGGTCGGTGCCCGGTATGTGACGGCGCTTCCGTTGCAGGTCACCACGGCCCACGCCGGCGCGCTGCTGCTGTTCAACCGGCACCGCAGCCTCTTCCCCGCCGATGACCGGGGCCTGTTGGCCCAGATGGGCACGCAGGTCGCCGTACTGGCGCAGCGCGGTGACCTGCTCGCCGAGCAGCGCCACCTCGCCGAACAGTTGGAGGCGACGGTGGCCGCCCTCACCGCGGCCAGCCTGGCGAAGAGCGCCTTCATGGCAAACATGAGCCATGAGCTGCGGACGCCGCTCAACGCGATCATCGGATTCAGCGAGCTGATGCGCGATGAGGGCGTCGGCGCCACCCGGACCGTGCCGGCCGACTGGGTGGACCACGTGCACTCGAGTGGCCGCCATCTCCTGGGTCTGATCAACGACATCCTGGATCTGGCCAAGGTCGAGGCCGGCCGACTTGACCTGCACATCGAGCCGATACCGCTCGACGTCGCGGTGGCCGACGTGGTCACCGGCCTGCGGCCGCTGATCGACGTCAAGGCACTGCGTACGGAGATCGATGTGCCGCCGCTGGTCGCTTCCGTGGACCCCATCCGGTTTCGCCAGATTCTGGACAACCTGCTGTCCAACGCGATCAAGTTCACCCCCAACGGCGGTCGGATCACGATCTCGGCGGTGGAGTACGACGGTGACGTGGAGGTCAGCGTGGGCGACTCCGGCGTCGGTATCGACGCGGCCGACCATGAGCGGGTCTTCGAGGAGTTCCAGCAGGTCGGCGACCTCTCCGTCCGGCAGGCCGGCACGGGCCTCGGCCTCGCGCTGACCCGCCGACTGGTGCAGGCCCACGGTGGCAGTGTCACCGTGGTCTCCGCTCTGGGCAGCGGCAGCACCTTCCGGGTCCGGATGCCCGCCGGCGTCGCGGAGGACGCGGGCACCGCCACCGATGCGTCCGTCCCCGGTTCCGGTCTGGGCCGGATCCTGCTCATCGAGGACGACGTCCGCGCCGCCGAACTGCTGCGGACCTACCTGAACAACGCCGGCTACAACGTCACGGTCGCCGGCACCGGTGAAGTCGGCCTGGCCGCCGCCCGCCAGCAGCGCCCGGACGCGATCATGCTCGATGTGGACCTGCCCGGGATCGACGGCTGGGAGGTGATGGGCCTGATCAAGGGGGACGCGCTGCTGGCGGACATCCCGGTGTTCTTCGCCACCGTCCTGGACGAGCGGCCGGCAGGCCTGGCCCTCGGCGCGACCGAGTACTTCGTCAAGCCCATCGACCACGAGGTGCTCCTGTCCACACTGGCGCGCCATGTCCTCCCGCCCACCGCCGGACAGCCCGCCTCTGTCCTCGTCCTGGAACCCGACGACGAGGTCCGGATCAACGTCACCGAGAAGCTGCGTGCCGACGGCATCGCGGTCGTGGCCTGCGGCGACCGCGAAGAGGTGCGGCGGCTGACCCTCGAGCACCATTTCGATCTGGTGATCTGCGACGTCCAGATGTCCGATCCGGATGGCATGGCGCTGCTCTCCGCGCTGGACGTGGGGCCGTCCGGCGCCACGATTCCGGTGCTTGCGCTGACCCGGCCCAGACTCGACGAGTTCGCCACCGGCGCGCTGCCGGACCTGATCGCCCACCTGCCGGCCGGGGAGCACGTTGCCGACAGCCTCGCCCAATGGCTGGCCGCGGGCGCGAAGACCCCAGCCAGCCAGGTACCTGCCAATCCCGCCCGGGTCGATTCTGGTGCGCGCGGTCGCCAACGAACGGAGGGACGGCCATGAGCGCCAAACGGGTGCTGCTGGTGGAGGACGAGGAGCTCAACCGGGTGTTGGTCCGGGCCATCATCGCCCGGACCACCGATCCCACCGTGCGCGACATCGAACTGGTGGAGGCACCGTCGTTGGCGAGCGCCCGCAATCAGCTTCAGACGATGGACGTCGATGTCATCCTGCTCGACGTGAATCTGCCCGATGGCAACGGCCTCACCCTCGCCAGCGAGCTGGCCGCGCGGGTCGGCGCGCTGCGCCCCCGGGTGGTCGCCCTCACCGCCAGCGTGCTGCCGCATGAGCGGGCGGCCGCCATGACGGCCGGCTGCGACGCGTTCCTGGACAAGCCGTACGCCGCGTCCCAACTGGTCGGCGTGCTGGCCGAACAGCTGCACCAGGCGCCACCCGCACCCGCCGGCGGCTGAGCCGGACGGGCTCGCATCCGCCCCGATCAGCCCCGGCCGACCTGGGCCACCATGCCGGGCCGGTGGGTCGGCTGACAGCCGACCCACCGTTGCGCGTCTGCCCTCCGGGGAGTCACTGACCCCGGCCGGTGCGCTCCTGAAGCTCGTCGATCTTCTGGGACGCGTCCCGCTTCGAGAGCCCCTCCGGCACGTCCTCGCCGGCCTCGCGAGCCAGCGTGCCGAGGTAGGAGGCCTGTGCGGCGGTCATCGGTTCGTCCCCGGTGACCCACTCGTCGGGATCCTTGATGGCCGCGTCCGGGTTGGACTGGGTGGGCGAGCTGGACTGCTCGGTCATCGTGATCACCTTTCGCCGGTCCGCGCACGTCGTCGGGACACTCTCCGGAACACCAGTCGCTTTACCCAGCCGTCGCGGGTTCACGCAGGCAATCCGGTCGGCACGCTGCCGAGCCGCGCCGCGGTCCCCAGGTCGTCCGCACGGACCGGCCGCCTGCTGTGCGATTGTTGGCTCGTGGCAGCGACGGACGAGCCGGCGGCAGCGCGCCGGCACCGGCGGCTGTGCCCGGGCCGGCGCTTGCGGCTGAGCTGGCGGCTGCTGCGGGACTGGCGGCCGACCTGGGCCCGCGCCCGATCGCTGGTGCGCAGCGGCGTCACCCTGTTCGTAGTGCTGGCCGCGACGTTGTGGCTGCTCCCGGGCGTCCATGCGAGTGGCCTGGTGTCCATGCTCTGGCTGGTCGTGCTGGTGGCCGGCGTCGGCGTGGTCCTGCGGCCGGTGATGGTCGCGGTCGCGGTCGCCATCGGTGGGGTCGGTGCGTTGACCTTCGGCGTGTGCGTGCAGGCCATCGTGATGTACGTCGCGCTGCGGCTCGACCCGGGCGCCCACGTCTCCAACTTCGCCTGGGCGTTCGCCGCGTCCTGGGTCTCCGCGGTCCTCGCCACCATGCTGAACTGGCTGGCCGATACCGGCACCGACGACGCCTTCCTGGGCGAGACGCTGCGTCAGATGAGCCGGATCCGCCGCCGCGACGAAAGCGCCCGCGAGCCGGGCCTGGTGATCATCCAGCTCGATGGGGTGTCCACACCCGTGCTGGAGTGGGCCGTCAAGGCGGGGAATCTGCCGAACCTCGGGCTCTGGCTGCGCACCGGCGAGCACCGGATGACCGGCTGGCATACCGGTGTGCCGGCGACCACGCCATCCGTGCAGGCGGGCGTGCTGCACGGCAACGCGGCCGAGGTGCCGGCGTTCCGCTGGTACGAGAAGGGCGCCCGGCGTCTGGTGGTCTGCAACCGCCCGCGCGACGCCGCACTGGTCGAGCGGCGCATCTCCGACGGGCGAGGGCTGCTCGCCGATGGTGGCGTGAGCATCAGCAACGTCTTCTCCGGTGACGCGCCGACCAGCCTGGTCACGGTCAGCAGCGCCGCGCTGCCCGGCCGGTCGGCCCGCGGCTACGCGGCGTTTCTGACCAGCCCGTACGGGCTCACCCGGGGCATCGTGCGCGGCGTCGGGGAGCTGATCACGGAGATCCACCAGGCCCGGCTGCAGCGTCGCCGCAACGTCCGGCCGCGGGTCGGCCGGGGTGGCGGGTACGCCCTGTTGCGCGCCGTGACGAACGTACTCCTGCGGGATCTGAACGTGTCCCTCATCGCGGAGCAGATGGCCCGCGGCGCCCCGGTCATCTTCTGCGACTTCGTGGACTACGACGAGGTCGCGCACCACGCCGGTCCGGCCCGCCCGGAAGCGCTGAAGGCCCTGGAGGAACTCGACCGGGTCCTCGGCACGGTACGGCGGCTCTCGGCGGAGGGCGCCCGCAGCTACCACATCGTGGTCCTGTCCGACCATGGGCAGAGCCAGGGTGAGACGTTCCGGCAGCGGTACGGGCAGACCGTCGAGGAGACGGTGCACGGTCTCGTTCGTGCGCACCGACCGGCCACCGCCGCGGCGTCCACCGGCCCCGGCTCCGATGTGGACGTGGTGGTCATCGCGTCGGGGAACCTCGCCATGGTGTACCTGACCGAGGATCCGGGCCGGGTCAGCCGGGAGCGGCTGGAGGCGGCCCGTCCCGGGCTGGTCCGGGCGCTCGCCGGGCACGCCGGCATCGGTGTGGTGGTGGTGCGGACCGAGGACGCCGGGCCGGTGGCGATCGGGCGGGACGGCGAGCACCGGCTGGTCGACGGCGTGGTCGAGGGCGAGGACCCGCTGCTGCCGTACGGGGCCAATGCCGCCGCCGACCTGCTCCGACACCAGGGGATGGCCCACGTCGGCGACCTGGTGCTGATCAGCTCCATCGATGCGCGCACCGACGAGGTGGCCGCCTTCGAGGAGCTGGTCGGCTCGCACGGTGGCCTCGGTGGCTGGCAGACCGAGGCGGTGCTGGTGTACCCGGCGTCGTGGCGGATCACCGAGGAGCGGCTGGCGGATCCGGTGGCGGTGTACCGCCAGTTGATCCGGTGGATGGAGGACCTCGGCCTTCGGCTGCCGGCATACCGTGCCGTGCCGGGTGCGGGGGGCAAAGCCGGGCCCGGGGCCGGGGCCGGGCCCGGCGCCGGTGTGGAGGCTGGCTCGGCCGGCGCTCCGACGGGTTATCCGGCTGCGGCGGGCTCCGGGCCGGTCGGGGCTTCGGACCGCGAGGTGCCCTCCCGGGCCTAGCTTCGGGTCAGGGCGGACCCGACCGGGCCGGGTCCGCGCTCCGGGTGGTGCGGGCGTCGCGGAGCCGGCTCACCAGGCTGGCGATCTGCGACCCGACGAGTACCAGTACCAGCGCGGCGACGACGCCCTGCCACGGCTGCGGGAACACCGCTCCGCCGAGCACGCCGATGGTGGCGTACACCAGCGCCCACAACACACATGCCGGGAGGTTGGCGAGCAGGAAGCGCCGCCATGGCAGCCCGGTCAACCCGGCGGCGAGCAGCACCGGGACCCGACCGCCCGGGACCAGCCGGGAGACCAGCAGGACGGACACCTCACGGTGGCGGAGCCGATCCATCACGGCGGTGACCCGCTGGGTGTCGCGCAGCCAGCGCAGCCGCCGGGCGAGGTGCTCGCCGCCCCAGCGGCACACGGCGTACATCACGGCGTCCCCGACGTACGCCCCGGCGGCGCCGGTCGCGATGACCAGGGCCACCACCACGGGGTGCTGGTGCAGGCCGAGCACGGCGGCGGCGCTGACCGCGGCGCCGGTGGGAACCACCGGGACGATGGCGCCGAAGGTCACCACGACCAGAAGCCAGGCCAGGCCGCTGAGTACGGTCATCCGCCGCTACCCCGCAGCTCGGGTGCCGGCATGCCGGTCACGGTGCCGACCTGCTGCGGCCGACGCCCACCCCGTCGCCGGGCGCCAGGACCCGGACGAGTGTCGTCGGGGCGCTCTGCGCGGCGAGCCGGGCAAACGTCCGGCCCGGCGCGGTGAACAGGTCGGGTCGTACCCGCGCGCACCCGACCGGCCAGAACGTGCCGTAGTGGATCGGTATGGCCTCGCGCGGGTTGGCCCGGCGCATGGCCTCGGCGGCTCCCGCCGGGTCCAGGTGCCCGTCGCCGAGCGAGGGCCCCCAGCCGCCGACCGGGATCAGCGCCAGGTCGACCCGGCCGAGCGTCGACATGCCATCGAACAGCCCGGTATCGCCGGCGAACCAGGTGGTCAACTCGCCGCGTACCAGATAACCCACCGCGGCGGCACGATGCCGGGACCAGGGCGCGCGCCCGCTGGGATGGGCGGCCGGCACGGCGGTGACCCGCACCGGGCCGACGTCGGTGCTGTCGCCGGCGGCGAGTTCGACGCAGCGGCGGGCGTGGCGCGGCCCGAGCGCGCGGCGCACGAACGCGGCGGCCCCGGCCGGGACGACCAGGGTCGGCTCGCCGGGAAGCTGACGCAGCGAGACGGTGTCCAGATGGTCGGCGTGCAGGTGCGAGATGAGCACGGCGTCGGGCGGTGCGGGCGCCGGCGTGGGCCCGCGCCGGCGCCGCAGGTGCGCCAGGCGGTCGCGCAGCACCGGGTCGGTGAGCACGCGCCGGCCGGAGTCCTCGATCTCCACGGTGGCGTGCCCCCACCAGGTCACCCGTGCGGTCGTCATGGCCCGCCGCATCCTGACATCACGACGGTGCTCGGCACGAGAGGCACACCTGAACTGTAGTGCCACCGCGCCGGGTGCCCCGTCCCTGCGGCCGACGTTGGTCTGGATGTCATACCCCGCCGCTACGCTCTGGTCATGGTGGGGTTCGGCGTGGACGAGGCCGTGGCGCACATCGTCGAGCAGTGCCTGGTGCCGGGTGAGCCCGGCACCGTGGGCGTCGAGCTGGAGTGGCTGGTGGAGGACCGCGCCGATCCGGCGGCAGCGGTGGATCCGGCCCGGCTGCGGCGACTACGGGCGGCCTCCGGCCGGGTGACCGTGGAGCCGGGCGGCCAGCTCGAGCTGAGTTCCGCCCCGGCGCCGTCGCTGGGCGCATGCGTGGCCGAGACGGGGTCCGCGCTGCGCCAGCTCCGCGCCGACCTGGCGGCTGACGGGCTGGCCATCGTCGGCAGCGGTACCGAGCCGAGGCGGCCCGCGCGACGGCGGGTCGACGAGCCGCGCTACGTGGCGATGGAGGAGTACTTCGACCGCACCGGCCCGGCCGGGCGCGCGATGATGTGCGGCACCGCCTCGGTGCAGGTCAACCTGGACGCCGGCCGGGCCGGCGACGTGGCCCGCCGGTGGCGTCTGGCGCACGCCATCGGGCCGGTCCTGGTCGCCGCGTTCGCCAACTCCGCGTGGTTCCAGGGCCGGCCGACCGGTTACAAGTCAACCCGGCAGGCGGGTTGGCAGGGGCTGGACGCGGCCCGCACGGCGGCCCCGGTCGGCGACGACCCCCGGCTGGCCTGGGCCCGGTACGCACTGGACGCCCCGGTGCTGTGCGTGCGGGGCGCGCAGGCGCCGTGGCTGGTGCCGGAGCGGTTGACGTTTCGGCACTGGCTGAGCGGCGGCGGCCCCCGACCGGCCCGCGCCGACGATCTGGACTACCACCTGACCACGCTCTTTCCTCCGGTGCGCCCGCGGCGCTGGCTGGAGCTGCGCATGATCGATGCCCAGCCGAACGACGGCTGGATCGTGCCGCTCGCGGTGACCACGGCCCTGATCGAAGACGCACGCGCCGCCGACCTGGCCTTCGCCGCCACCGAGTGCCTCGGCGGCGACGCGTGGTCGCGGGCGGCCCGGCTCGGCCCCGACGATGCCGAGCTCCGCCGGGTGAGCCTGCGCTGCTTCGAGGCCGCCCTCGCCGCGCTGCCGCGGTTGGGTGCGCCCACCGAGGTGCGGCAGGCGGTGGACCACTTCGCCGACCGGTACCTCAGCGTTGGCCGCTGCCCGGCCGACGACCAGCTCGCCAGCTCCGGCAGGCACCGCAACGACGAGCACGCCGCCGCCGACCCGGTCCTCCAGGAGGTCAACCCATGAGCCACCCCACCATCGACCGGGACCGGATCTTCGCCGAGCTGGAGACGGCCCGACGGCGCAGCCTGGCGCTGACCAGCTGCCTGGACGAGCCGGACCTCACCGCCCAGCACTCGCCGCTGATGTCGCCGCTGGTCTGGGACCTGGCGCACATCGGCAACCAGGAGGAGCTGTGGCTGCTGCGCGCTGTCGGTGGCGCCGAGCCGATGCATCCGGAGATCGACGATCTGTACGACGCCTTTCAGCACTCCCGGAGCGACCGGCCGAGTCTGCCGCTGCTCGGCGCGGCGGAGGCCCGCCGCTACGTCGCCACCGTCCGCGGTCGCGCGGTCGATCTGATCGACCGGGCCGATCTCGACCGGACCGGTCTCGACGGTGCCGGCTCGGACGCGGCCGGGGGTGCGCTGACCGCCGGCGGGTTCGTCTTCGGCATGGTCGTCCAGCACGAGCAGCAGCACGACGAGACGATGCTGGCCACGCACCAGCTCCGGGCCGGCCCGCCGGTGCTCTCCGCGCCGCCCCCGCCCCCGCCTCCGGCCGACCGGGCGACGCTGGCGGCTGAGGCGTTCGTGCCGGCCGGGCCGTTCACCATGGGCACCTCCACCGAGCTCTGGGCGCTGGACAACGAACGCCCGGCGCACCAGGTCGACGTCGCGGCCTTCTGGATCGACACGGCGCCGGTCAGCAACGCGGCATACCAGGCGTTCATCGAGGGCGGTGGCTACGACCGCGAGGAGTTCTGGACCACCGAGGGCTGGGCGCACCAGCGCCGGGCCGGCCTGCGCGCGCCGCTGTTCTGGTCCCGCGACGGCGGCGCGTGGCTGCGGCGGCGGTTCGGGCGGGTCGAGGAGGTGCCGCCGGAGGAGCCGGTGCAGCACGTGTGCTGGTATGAGGCGGCCGCGTACGCGCGATGGGCCGGCCGTCGCCTGCCCACCGAGGCGGAGTGGGAGAAGGCGGCCCGGCACGACCCGGGCACCGGACGTTCCCGGCGTTACCCGTGGGGCGACGACGACCCCGCACCCGGGCACGCCAACCTCGGTCAACGACATCTGCAGCCGGCGCCGGTCGGCAGCTACCCGGCCGGCACCTCGGCGTACGGGGTGCGGCAGCTGATCGGAGACGTGTGGGAGTGGACCTCGTCCGACTTCGCCGGCTATCCGGGCTTCCGGGCCTACCCCTACCGCGAGTACTCCGAGGTCTTCTTCGGGCCGGAGTACAAGGTGCTGCGCGGCGGCGCCTGGGCGACCGACCGGGTGGCGTGCCGGGGCACGTTCCGCAACTGGGACTACCCGATCCGGCGGCAGATCTTCGCCGGCTTCCGCACCGCCCGTAGCGCGACCTCCGATCCAGGCCCGGCCACCACCTCAGCGGCCACCACCCGCTCAGCGGCCACCACCCGGCCGAGTGCGGCCACCGGCTGATGTGCCGCCACCTGGCGTACCTTGGTGCACCCACCCACCTGCGCACCCTGCTCGGTGACCCGCCGTACGGGCTGATCCGCCAGTCGTGGGCGCCGAGACGCCAGCGCTACGGCACGGTGAACGCGGACGGCTTCGGCGTCGGCTGGTACGCCGACGGCGACCCGGTCCCGGCGCGGTACCGGCGCGCCGGGCCGATCTGGGCGGACCCGTCGTTTCTCGACCTTGCCCGGGTGACCCGCAGCTCCGCGGTGCTCGCCGCGGTGCGCTCGGCCACCGCCGGCACCGCGCCCGACGAGTCTGCGGCGGCGCCGTTCCGGACGGGTCGTTGGCTGTTCAGCCACAACGGCGCGATCGCCGGCTGGCCCGGCTCGGTGAGCGAGCTGGCTGCCACGCTCCCGCCGGGGCTGCTCCTCGATCTCGAGGCCCGCACCGACTCGGCGTTGCTGTGGGCCCTGGTCCGGCACCGGCTCGACGGCGGCGCGGGCGGGGGCGGCGCGGGCGGGGGCGGCGGGGGCGAGGGCGGCGCGCTGGCCGGCGCGGTCGCCGCCGTCGCTTCGCGGACCGACGCTCGGTTGAACCTGTTGCTCACCGACGGCACCATGATCGCGGCCACGACCTACGGCGACACGCTGTCGTACCGGGTGCGCGACACCGACGTGCTCGTCGCCTCCGAGCCGGGCGATGACGAGCCGGGGTGGGTCGACGTGCCGGACCGATCGGTGCTCGTGGCGGTCGCCGGCCACGTCACCGTCCAGCCGATGGAAGGGATCCCTACGTGACGGAGTTGACCGTCGAGAACCGCCTGTCCGACAACTACCTCGCCATCGCGATGCGCGCCGATGTGCGGGCGGGGCTGACCGCCAGCCCCAAGCGGCTGCGTCCCGTGTGGTTCTACGACGCGCGGGGCAGTGCCCTGTTCGAGGAGATCACCCGCCTGCCAGAGTACTACCCGACCAGGGCGGAGCGGCAGATCCTGACCGCGGAGGCGGCCCGGATCGCCGCGGCCTGCCCGGCGACGACCCTGATCGAGCTCGGCTCGGGCTCGTCAGAGAAGACCCGACTGCTCATCACGGCCCTGCACGACGCCGGCACGCTGCGCCGCTACGTACCCGTCGATGTCAGTCCCACGGCCGTGCTGGCCGCCGCGGAAGCGCTGCGGGCGGACTACCCGGAGGTTGCCGTCGCCGCGGTGGTGGCCGACTTCACCGCTCATCTGGACGCTCTGCCCGGCGACGGCCCGCGGCTGATCGCGTTCCTCGGCAGTACCATCGGCAACTTCGCCCCGGACGAGCGCGCGGCGTTCCTGGCCGACATCCGGCGGTTGCTCGGGCCTGGCGACGCGCTGCTGCTCGGCACCGACCTGGTGAAGGATTCGTCGGTCCTGATCCCGGCGTACGACGACGCGGCCGGTGTGACGGCCGAGTTCAACCGCAACGTGCTCCGGGTGCTCAACCGCGAGCTGGGGGCGGACTTCGATCTTGCAGGGTACGAGCATGTGGCGGTCTGGGACGCGGCGAACGAGTGGATCGAGATGCGCCTGCGCGCGGTGCGTGGGCAGACCGTCAAGATTCCCGAGCTGGACCTCGTGGTGGAGTTCGCCGCCGGTGAGGAGCTGCGGACCGAGATTTCGGCGAAGTTCCGCCGGGACGGTGTGGCGGGGGAGCTGGCGGCGAGCGGGATGGAGCTGCGCCACTGGTGGACCGATGCGGACGCCCGCTTCGCCCTGGCCCTGGTGGTCCCGAGGTAGCGCGGTGGAGGCACGGGAGTGGGCGCGCTGGAGCCGCGGGCGGGTGTAGCCCCGCCGGATCGGGGAACACCTGCGGCATGCGCGCATTGTGCCTGACCCCGCAGCAGACCGGCTCGCTGCGCCTTGCCGAGGACTTCCCGGAACCCGACGAGTCGGAGGGTCAGGTCCTCGTCCGTGGGCTGGCGATCGGGGTGTGCGGCACCGACCGGGAGATCATCTCGGGGGAGTACGGTGCGCCGCCACCGGGTGCCACGGAACTGGTGCTGGGACACGAGTCGCTCGGCGAGGTGATCTCGGACAGCACCGGGCGGTACTCCCCGGGCCAGTTGGTCGCCGGCATCGTCCGGTTTCCGGATCCCGTCCCGTGCGTCAACTGCGCCGCCGGTGAGTGGGACATGTGCCGCAACGGGATGTTCACCGAGCGCGGGATCAAGGCCGTCCATGGCTTCGGCCGCGAACGGTGGCGGGCCGAGCCGGATTTCCTGGTACCGCTGAACGCGGACCTCCGCGACGTCGGCGTCCTGCTCGAGCCGACCAGCGTGGTGGCCAAGGCCTGGGAGCACATCGAACGGATCGGTGCCCGCGCGACGTGGCGACCCGACACCGTCCTCGTCACCGGCGCCGGCCCGATCGGGCTGCTCGCCGCGATGCTGGGTCGGCAACGGGGGTTGAATGTGCACGTCCTGGACCGGGTGACGGAAGGGCGCAAGCCGGAACTGGTCGCGGAGATCGGCGCCACCTACCACGCCACCTCGGTCGCCGAGGTTCCCTTCGAACCGGACATCATCGTCGAGTGCACCGGTGCGTCCACCATCGTGCTCGAGGTGATGGACAAGGTCGGCCCGGACGGCATCGTGTGCCTGACCGGTGTCTCGTCCGCTGGCCGCCGGGTGACCGCCGACGCCGGCGCGCTCAACCGGGCGCTCGTACTGGAGAACAACGCCGTCTTCGGCTCGGTGAACGCGAACCGTCGGCACTGGGCGCTGGCCGCCGAAGCGCTGGGCCGAGCCGATCAGGCGTGGTTGGGCCGCCTGATCACCCGGCGGGTCGGCGTGACCGACTACGCCGACGCCTTCGCCGCCCACCCCGAGGACATCAAGGTGCTCGTCGACCTGCAGCCGTAGTACGACAGCATGCGGGGACGTTGCCGCCGTAGCGGCAACGTCCCCGGACGTTCGGCGATGCGGTCAGCGGCGGCCGAGGCGGCGACCGGCACCGGCCGAGAACGCAGCCGATGAGCTCAGTCGCGCGGAACCCGAGTCGCCCCCACCGGAGTACCCCTCGCTCGAGGACGAGCCCCGGATCGCGGACGTACCGTGGCCCGAGGACGTGCCCCGAGAGGACGAGCCGCGGCCCGAACCCTGCGCTGCCGACGAGCCGCGGCCCGAGGAGGAACCCCGGCCGGCGGACGAGCCGCGGGAGCCGCGACCGGACGAACCGGCGGCGCGGACGGGCTGCGTGTTCGCCGGTACCGGCACCGGGATGCCGGACGGCGTCCGGGCACCGGTGAGCCGGAAGAGCTCCGGGTGACCCGGCGACACGTCGGTGCTGCCCGGCCGCAGGCCGGCGGTGGCCATCAGGCGGGAGACCTCCCGCCGCTGGTGCGGCAGGACGATGGTGACCACGGTGCCGGACTGGCCGGCCCGTGCGGTGCGACCGCCGCGGTGCAGGTAGTCCTTGCCGTCCGCGGGCGGGTCGACGTTGACGACCATGTCGAGGTCGTCGACGTGGATGCCGCGCGCCGCGACGTTCGTGGCGACCAGGGCGTCGAGCGCGCCGGTACGGAAGGCGTCCAGCGCGCGGGTGCGCTGCCCCTGCGCCTTGCCGCCGTGCAGCGCGGCTGCCCGGACGCCTCTGGCCAGCAGGTGCTTGGCGAGCCGGTCGGCGCCGTGCTTGGTGTCGACGAACATGATCACGCGCCCGTCGCGGGCGGCGATCTCGGTGACGGTGGCCTGCTTGTCAGCGAGTTCGACCTGCAGGATGTGGTGCTCCATCGTGGTGACCGACGCAGCCGGCGGGTCGACGGAGTGGGTCACCGGGTCCACCAGGAACCGGCGGACCAGCCGCTCGACATCGCGGTCCAGCGTCGCCGAGAACAGCATCCGCTGCCCGCCGGCCGGGACCTTGTCGAGCAGCGCGGTGACCTGCGGCAGGAAGCCGATGTCGGCCATCTGGTCGGCCTCGTCGATGACGGCGACGGCGACCTGGTCCAGCCGGCAGTCACCGCGGTTGACCAGGTCGGCCAACCGGCCGGGGGTGGCGACGACGATCTCCACGCCGCGGCGCAGCTCGTCGGCCTGCCGGCCGATGGAGAGCCCGCCGACCACGGTCGCGCAGCGCAGCCGCATCGCTGTGGCGTACGGGGTGAGCGCCGCCGCGACCTGCTGGGCGAGCTCACGGGTCGGGGTCAGCACCAGCGCGAGCGGCTGGCGCGGCTGCGCCCGCTGCCCGGCGGTGCGGGTCAGCATCGGCAGGCCGAAGGCGAGCGTCTTGCCCGAGCCGGTCTGACCGCGGCCGAGCACGTCGCGGCCGGCAAGCGCATCCGGCACGGTGGCCGACTGGATGGCGAACGGCACGGTCACGCCGTTGTCGTCGAGCACCTTGATCAGTGCGGCGGGAAGCTTCAGTTCGGCGAACGAGGTGGCCAGCGGCTCGCGCGGCGTGGTCGGCGCGAAGCTGATCGGAGGGCCGGCCGGCGCAGCGGTACGCGGCGCACGCGAGTTGTACTGCGGGGCGCTGTACTGCGACGCGGCGGGACGGCGCCGCGGGCGGCCGTGGGTGGGCATAGCGGTTGAAGTCAAGGAGAGTCTTCCTCTTCACGGCACGTGTCGAGGGAGGCCTCCGCAGCGGGCAGTGCCCGGCGAAACATCACAAGAACGAACCTGTACTGGCTGGGAGTGGGTCGGACACCATCGCGCCGCGGCAACGCGCACCCGGAGGTGCGGCGCGGCCGCGGCGCGGTGTGCCGAACTAGATGGGGCGGATGTTCGAGGCCTGCGGGCCCTTCTGGCCCTGGGTGATCTCGAACTCGACCCGCTGGTTCTCGTCGAGGCTGCGGTAGCCACTCGACGCGATTGCGGAGAAGTGGGCGAACACGTCAGCCCCGTTGTCGTCCGGCGTGATGAAGCCGAAGCCCTTGTCCGCGTTAAACCATTTTACTGTACCGACAGCCATGTCTTTCCCTTCGCAAGGCTGGTGGAGGCCGCACTGCGCGGACCCCGTTGTTGCGGAATCGCCCTTTGGCGGAATAGACCGGCCAAAAACAACCAGCGCCGGGGTCGGGGACCCTTGGGCGCTGGCAAGGTATGTGGAAACGACTGCAACGGAGGAAGCGTAGCACAGCTCCGACCGGCACGTGCACGATCTCCCCTCGGCGCGTCGTCCGCTTCCCCGGAGCGGGCCATCCGTCGGCTCGGCCGGGACCCGGTGCTCTTCATGATCCGGTAAACGCGTGGTGGTTCCGGGGCCCGTTCAGCGACCACGACTCTTCCGGATCATGGATCGGACGAACCCTCTGATATCGCCCGAAACCGCCAGCCATCCAAAGAATAATGTCGCTGCGCAAGGCAATGGAAATGTGGGTGGGACACACTGGAGCACGTGTACGACTACGACGTGCTGGTCCTGGGCTCCGGCCCGGGTGGTCAGAAGGCAGCCATCGCCGCCGCCAAACTCGGGCGCCGGGTGGCGATGATCGAGCGCCGCAACATGGTCGGTGGGGTGTGCATCAACACCGGCACCATCCCGTCCAAGACGCTGCGCGAGGCGGTGCTCTACCTGACCGGGATGAGCCAGCGGGACATGTACGGGCAGTCGTACCGGCTCAAGGACGACATCACCGTCGCCGACCTCGCGGCGCGCACGCAGCACGTGATCGGCCGTGAGATCGATGTGATCCGCAGCCAGCTCGCCCGCAACCGGGTGCGCCTGATCAGCGGCACCGCCCGGTTCGCCGACCCGCACACCCTCGCGGTGCAGGAGGAGAACGGGCCGGAGGCGAAGTTCACCGCCGAGAAGATCATCATCGCGGCGGGGACCCGGCCGGCGCGACCGGACAGCGTGGAGTTCGACGACAAGACCGTCATGGACTCCGACGGCATCATCAATCTGGAGCGTGTGCCGCAGTCCATGATCGTGGTCGGCGCCGGCGTGATCGGGATCGAGTACGCGTCGATGTTCGCCGCGCTGGGCACCAAGGTCACCGTGGTGGAGCGACGGGACCGGATGCTGGAGTTCTGCGACCTCGAGATCATCGAGTCGCTCAAGTACCACCTGCGCGATCTCGCCGTGACGTTCCGCTTCAACGAAACCGTCAGCTCGGTCGAGCGGCACGCGGGTGGAGCGATCGCCGTCCTGGAGAGCGGCAAGCGGATCGCCGCGGACGCCGTCATGTACTCGGCCGGGCGCCAGGGCATGGGCGAGGAACTCATCCTCGCCAACGCCGGCCTGGAGGCGGACAACCGCGGCCGGATCGCCGTGGACGCGTGCTTCCGGACGGCGGTGCCACACATCTACGCCGTCGGTGACATCATCGGCTTCCCCGCGCTGGCCTCCACGTCGATGGAGCAGGGGCGGCTCGCCGCCCACCACGCCTGCGACGAGCCGGTGCGCGAGATGCACGAGCTCCAGCCGATCGGCATCTACACGATTCCGGAGATCAGCTTCGTCGGCCGGACCGAGGAGGAGCTGACCCAGGAGCGGATCCCGTTCGAGATGGGCATCGCCCGGTACCGCGAGCTGGCCCGCGGGCAGATCATCGGCGACTCGTACGGCATGCTCAAGCTGCTGGTCTCCCCGGACAGCCGCAAGCTGCTCGGCGTGCACGTCTTCGGCACCGGCGCCACCGAGATCGTGCACATCGGGCAGACCGTGATGGGCTGTGGCGGCACGGTGGACTACCTCGTCGACGCCGTCTTCAACTACCCCACGCTCGCCGAGTCGTACAAGGTGGCGGCGCTCGATGCGATGAACAAGATGCGCCACATCGATCGGCTGCGCGCCTAGGTGTAGTGCCCGTGGCCGTTGTGGACGGCGCGGCGGTCTGATCATGAGGGAGACCGGCCGGCGGTCTTCGCGCGCACCAGCAGATGCGCGACGCGGCCGGTCACGATCGTGAGCAGGTGCCCGGCGGCGAAGTTCCGGTCCGCCAGCAGCATGACCCCGGCAGGTCACCGGTTGCCCATACCGCTGCCCTAATGGCACTTCAGCCGTCGCACTCCCGCGGCTAGCCTCCGCCTACGCCCTCCTCCTACGCCCTCGTCTCGCGACACGCCTGACACCCGCCGCCGCCCCTGAACTACCCGGCAAAGCCCCTATCCCGGCGGACTCCGCACAGCCTTGCGAGTTGCCGATACGCGCGCGCCGCCACGCGTCATGTTGAGATCGGAGCGGTCATGCCAGCCGAGGTACCGGATTCGCGCCCGCCCGCTGCTGCGGCGGCGCCGTCGAAGCCGCGTCGGCGGCCGCGGCGTTGGCTGATCGGCAGTACCGACTTCAACGCCTTCCACACCGAGCCGGTGAGGCTCGGCGTCACCGGCGCCAGCCTGGTGGTGGTTAACCACAAAGCGTGCGCGATTGACTCCGACGGGTACCTGTACTGCTGGGGCTCGAACGCGTTCGGGGCACTCGGGACCGGGGAGCCGGAGAGCGTGGTCCACGCCGAGCCGGAACTGATTTCCGGCTGATCGCGTGGCGGCGCCACGGCACTCCCGACGCCACCGGCAACGCCACATTTTTGAAAGTTGTCGATACGCGTGCACCGCCACGCGTCATGTTGAGATCGGAGTTTTCATGCCAGATGAGGTATCGGATTCCCGCCGGCCCGGTGCGGCGGCGGGATCGCCGTTGAAGCCGCGTCGGTGGCTGCGGCGTCGGCTGATCGTCGCGCTGGTCGGCGCGTTGACCGCGGGCGCGGCATGGGCCGCGGTCGGTGCGGCGCCGGCGGCGTCCGCCGCCGAGCCGAGCCGGTGGCGACAGGTCGCCGTTTCGAGTGAGCACTCCTGCGGGATCAAGGTCGACGGATCACTGTGGTGTTGGGGCAACAACACAAGCGGCGAGCTGGGCCTGGGCATGGAATCGTTCACCCCGGCGCCGGACGACACGCGCGACCCGGGCGACCGGTTCGCCCCGACCCGCGTGGGCGCCTCCCGCAGTTGGGCGTCGGTCGCGGTCGGCAACTCCTTCTCGTGCGCGTTGAACACTGGTGGCACGCGGTACTGCTGGGGGTCGAACTACCGCGGCCAGCTGGGGTTCGGGGACACCACGGACAGTAGTCTCCCGCGTCGGGTCAGCGGCGAGGCCCGTTGGGCGTCGCTGAGCCTCGGCGGACACACCGGCTGTGGCATCCAGCTGACCGGGACGTTGTGGTGCTGGGGCTCCAACGCGTACGGGCAGCTCGGTGTGGGTGATACGGAGGACCGGCTGTCGCCCACCCGGCTCACCGGCGCCACCAGCTGGGGCGCGGTCGATCTGGGCTCCGAGTCCGCGTGTGCCACGTACACGAGCGGGAGAAGACACTGCTGGGGCCGCAACGATTCCGGCCAGCTGGGACTCGGCGACACCACCGACCGGACCGAGCCGCGCCGTGTCCTCGGTGAGGCCACCTGGGCCACGGTCTCGGCGGGTCGCCAGCACGGCTGCGGGCTGCGCCCGGACGGCACCCGCGCATGCTGGGGCGGTAACGGCAATGGTGAACTCGGTCTCGGCGACGTCACCAACCGGCTGCGGCCCACCGACGCCGACGCCGGTTGGATCGCCATCGCGGCCGGCGCCCGATCCACCTGCGGCATTGGCACGGACAGATTCGTGTGGTGCTGGGGGAGTAACGCCGCGGGCCAGCTCGGCATCGGCAGTGCCGACCACGACGCGTTCCACACCGAGTCGGTGAGGCTGGGCATCACCGGCTCCAGCCTGGCGCTGGGTGACGCCATGGCGTGTGCGATCGACTCCGACGGGTTCCTGTACTGCTGGGGCTCGAACGCGTCCGGGGCAATCGGGACGGGTACTCGAGGGGGCATGTTCCTCGAGCCGCAACTCATTCTCGGCTGAGCGTGGCGGCCGCCCGGGCGGCCGCCACGGCACCGCCCTGATCAAGGCCCGGCGGCACCGGCGCCCGCGCGGGCGCCGGTGCGGCGCGCCGACGCCACCGCGGTGCCGGCGCCTACCGCGGCGACCACGCCCACGAGCAGTGCCCCGACGCCGACCACGCCGATCCCCTGCACCGTTGCTGCCACCCACATCTGCACCGCGTGGCCGAGCCGGATGGCGGCACTTGCCCGCAGGTCCCCGTCGAAGACGCGCAGTTCGTGCCAGCCGTAGTACGCCACCCAGCAGCCGCAGAGCACGAGCAGCACCCCGCTCGCGCGTGCGGTCGCCTCGCCGGCCCGGCGGATCCGGCGCAGCAGCGACGTCCGAGCCAGCGCGATGGTCACCGCAGCCAGGCCGACGGTGAGGCCCATGCCGAGGGCGTACGCCCCGAACAGGGCGATCCCGGCCGGCACCGACCCGGCCCCGGTCCGCAGGCTGGCCACCACCACCGCGAGAAACGGTCCGATCGTGCAGCCCAGCGACGCCAGGGCGTACGCCGCACCGAACAGCGCCATCGACGGCAGCGTTCGAGTGACGGCGGGACCGCGTCGGGGCGGGGGTGTCAGGCCCGGCAGGTGTCGGCCGGAGAGCAGCCAGCCCCCGGCCACCGCGAGCGCCAGCCCGATGCCGACCGTGGCCCATGGCAGGTGGCGCATCAGCGCGCCGCCCAGCGGCACCACGACGACACCGAACAGCCCGAAGACCGCAACGAATCCGGTGGTCATCGCGGCGGTGAGGGCCAACGCCCGGCCCACCGCGCGACCGGGCGTCTGCTTCTCGCCGCCCTCGGCCGCGACGAGCATGGAAAGGTACGCCGGCAGCAGGGCGAAACCGCATGGATTGACGGCTGCCACCAGCCCGGTCGCCAGCGCGAGCGCCAACGGCAACCCGTCCACGGGTCAGCCGACGATCTTGTCGAGCTCGACCGTCATGTCGCGGACATCGACGATGTCCTGATACGCGACAGTTCCGTCGGTCCGCAGGATCACCCAGGTGTTCTGGGCGGTCACGCCGAAGTGCCGGTACAGGGCACCGGAGTTGTCGGCGAGGTGGGGCAGACCGGTCGCGCCGGTCTCCTGGACGAACGCCCGCAGGGCCGCCGGCGCGGGATCGAGGCCGCCGACCCCGACAAATGCGGCGCGACCTGCGTACCGGCCGGCGGCGGCGTGCACATCGGGGGCGAAGAGGCGACAGATCTCGCACCACGGCGACCAGAACCAGACCACAACGGGACGTCCGGCCAGCGCCTTCGCGTCGAACGGGGCGCCGTCGAGCGTCCGCCCGCGCAGCGCCATCAACGGTGCGTCAGCGGCGACGGTGACCCCGGAGGCCTGGGGCCCCGCCGAAGGCGATCCGACGGCGGACGGGCTTCCGGACAGGCTCCCCGACGGGGACGCCGGGGTTGAGCCGGTCGGCGCCGGGGTGGGCCGGGCCGGCGAACCGGCTGAGGCGGATCCGCCGGGGGCGGACCGGATCGGGGCGGGCCGGGTCGGCCCCGCGGACGCCGCACCGACCAGTGTCGACCCGGCGGTGCTTCCGCCCGGAACCGACCCGGTGGGGACCGACCCGGTTGGGGTCGGCACAGCGCCGGGAGATCCGCTGGCCAGCGGATCGGCAAAGGGCGATCCAGGCGCCCGGGGCAACCCGAACGCCTCCGGCGGATCGCCGATGTACTGATCGAAGTCGTGGGACACGGGGTTGAGCGTGCGCTGCGGTCGGGCGGTCCAGTCGGTCAGGCCGAATCCGATCACGCCGAACCCGACGAGGGTCAGCAGCGCACCGAAAATTGACTGCCACTGCCGCATGCCCGACTCCTCCGCGTGTCCGCCGCCCGGCCGCCGTCGTGCCGGCTCGGGGTTTCACCCGTTGGTACGTGCGCGGCGCGGCGCGGGCTCAATCGGCGGCCGAATCCAGTCGCTTGACCAGCGACTTCGGGGCGACGATCCGGTACGACTCCTCGCACAGTTCGGCCACTTCGGCCCAGTCGGTGTCGTCGTCGATCCGTACCCCGATCCAGCCGCGGCCCCCCACGTAGGGTGGCCGGAAGAACCGCTCCGGGTCGGCGGCGATCAGTGCCTCCTGCTCGCCGGGCGGCGCGGCACACCACAGGTGGGGGGACTGGTGCTGATGGTGCCCGTTTTCCCAGAACGTGACGAAGACCGTCTTGTCGCGGATGAACCAGGTCGGTGCGCCGTGGCTCAGCCGTTCGGTCGTTTCCGGCAGTCCCAGACAGATCGCTCGGACTAGCCGTATCGGTCGATCCTGCTGGTCGCTCACGCTCGATGCCTCCATGACTCAGCGCGGTGGGCGCGTTACGTTACTAAACGTCTAGTTGACAGCGGCGTAACAGTGTTTAACGCTGGCCGGGAACGTCGCCACGCGACGCTCACGAGGGTGCCGAGGAGACGGGATGACCGACCAGCAGCAACCCACCGTAACGGAGGTCGCCGCCGCCGCCGGCGTGTCCGCCGCGACGGTCTCCCGCGTTCTCACCGGATCCGTGCGGGTGAGCACTTCGGCTCGGGTGCAGGTGCATGACGCGATCGCGCGTCTGGGGTATGTCCGTCGGCGGGCGCCGCGGCAGACCCCGACCCGTTCGCTGGACCAGGCCTTCGCCGCGGTGATCTGCGAGCCGACCGCGCGGCTCTTCTCCGACCCGTTTTTTCCGCGGCTGCTCGGTGGGGCTGAGGAGGCCCTGACCCGCAACGGGGTACCTCTGTTGATCATGTCTGCGACACCCGGCACGCTCCCGGTGGCCACGCCGTACCTGGTGGCCGGCGGCGTGACCGGCGTGCTGCTGGTCAGCGCGCACGGCCGGCATCCGCTGACGGTGTCGCTTCCGGCTGCCCGGATCGCGATCCGCAGCGCCGGTCGACCGCCGCAGGGCGTGGAGCTGCCGTTCGCCGACGTGGACAACTTCGACGGTGCCCGGCAGGCGGTCGAGCACCTGCTGCTGCGCGGCCGGCGCACGATCGCGACGATCGCCGGGCCGCCCGACCTCAGCGCGGCCGCCGACCGCCTGGCCGGCTACCGCCGTGCCCTGGAGGTCGCCGGCCTGCAGATCCCACCGGTCGCGTACGGGGACTTCTCGCACGCAGCCGGCGCACACGCGATGGGGTGGCTGCTGAACCGGGCGCCTCGGCTGGACGCGGTCTTCGTCGCCTCGGACCTGATGGCGGCCGGCGCGCTGCAGACCCTGCGCCGGGCCGGGCGCCGGGTGCCCGAGGACGTGGCCGTCGTCGGGTTCGACGATGCGCCGCTGGCCAGCTTCACCACGCCGACGCTGACCACGATCCGCCAACCGGTGGAGGAACTGGGCGCCATCGCCGCCGAGCTGCTGCTCGCCGGCGCCTCCGGGGAGGATGTGTCCGACAATCCGGTGCTGCCGACCGAACTCGTGATCCGTGCATCCTCCTGACCTGGCATACGCAGTCCGGCGCCGATGATCGGCTCACAGTTGCAGGAGGGCGACCTGCTCGCCCGCCGCTATCTCCTGCAGGAGCGCATCGGCGCCGGCGGCATGTCGGTCATCTGGCGTGCCTGGGACGAGGCGCTGGAGCGGGTGGTCGCCGTCAAGGTGCTGGACGGCCCGCTCGGCGCCGACCGGGGTGACCGGGAGCTGATCCGGCGGGAGGCGCGGGCCGCCGCGCGGATCGACCACCCGAGCGCCATCCAGGTGTATGACTACGGCGAGACGGTCACCAGTGGCGGGCGCCTGGCCGCGTACGTCGTCATGCAACTGCTCGACGGTGAGTCGGTGGCGACCCGGATCGACCGGGACGGGCCGATTCCCTGGGTGGACGCCGTCTCGATCGCGGTGAGCGTGGCCGATGTGCTCGCGGCGGCGCACGCCCGCGGGGTGGTGCACCGCGACGTCACGCCGGAGAACGTCATGCTCACCAGCGAGGGCGTGAAGCTGCTCGACTTCGGCATCGCGGCGCAGGTCGGGGAGTTCGACGACACGGCGGCGCTGACGTTCGGGACGCCACCCTATGTCGCGCCGGAGCGTCTGGCCGGTGGCGAGGCCACCGGAGCGACCGACATCTACGCCGTCGGCGTGCTGCTGTACGAGATGCTCACCGGCGCCACGCCGTACCCGGAAACCACCTGGCACGAGATCGAAGCCGTACGCCGGGAGGGGCCCCCGCCGCCGCTGGAGGTGCCGGGCCTACCGGCCAGGGTGGCGAGCGTCTACGAGCTGTGCCTTTCCCGCAATCCGCCGGACCGGCCCACGGCCGGCCAGGTCTCCACCGAGTTGGCGGCAGCGCTGGCCCGGAGTGCGAGTGCGCCGGCACGCCGCAAGTCGCGCCACCGGGGCCGGCGACTGGTCGCCGTAGCCGCGGTGCTCAGCCTGCTCGCCGCCATGCTCTACGTGTCGCTGCGGTACGGCGGACCGACCCTTCGGGATGGTGGCACGGGCGTGGTCGCGGCCACCGCCACCCCGAACGTTGCCGTGGCCGCGCCGCCCACCATCGGCGCGTCCGGCGCGCCCCCGTCGCCGACGTCACCACCGACGGCGCCGGCCACGAGATCGGCCACCCCCAGCGCCACGCCGGCCCGGTCGCCGTCGGTGAGCGTCTCCCCGGCCGCCCCGCAGACCGTCAACGAGGCGGCGGCACAGGTCCTGGCGCTTGTCGATCGGGGCGTGGCGAACGGCGACATGCGGGTCGACATCGCGGTGGACTTCAAGAACCAGGTCAACAACCTGGCGGCCCACCGCCAGGAGTACGCCGATCGGATCGCCGGGCTACGCCAGCGCCTGCGCGACCGGGTCCGGGAGGGGGCGCTCAACCCGACGGTCGCCGACCAGATCGACGCCGAGGTGGTGGAACTCGGCGCGGTGCTCGAGCGTGACGTCGCGGCCGGATGAGCACGTAGGCACTTCGAATACCCGCCGAAGCGCCCGCCCGGCGCAGGCCGAGCACCATTCGGCGCTTCGTTGTCTGCCGTTCGGCGCTTCCCGCACACCAGCCGCCGAGTCGGCCGGAGCGTCGTATCGGTGGATTCCACGCAGCAGGGTCGACGTTGCCGCGGAATTGTGCGGCGAATCCGACAGCGCGCTGCGACGCGAATTCGCGGACAGGCCGCTCCGGAATTCGGTTGCCGGCGTCCTGACCTCCGTACCAGGCCAGGAACTGGTACTCGGAGTGCGCCGTCCGGGCACTACGAGTGAGCTATCCGGGCCGCCTGGTGACACTTCGCAATCGGACGTACAAGCATCGAATCAGATAGATCATCACGCTTGTCGCGACGATTCCGCGGTCGCCGCCGATGCGGTGAACGCATCCAGGTATGACGATGCAGTGGTCGACAGCCGCCCTGCTCCGTACGTATAGTCCAAGCCCAAGCGGGCTCCCCGCTGCCGGTGCCCCGCCGACCGGCGTCCCTCGTTCAGCACCGGCTCGCCGGTCGTTTCACGCCGGCCCGAGCCGAGTCGTACCGCATTTCCAGCCTTATCAATCGGTCCGCCTTCTCGCCACTGAGAGCAGAGCCCCAGCAGATGTCTGTATTGACGCGGGTCGCCCGCCCAGCCGCAGTTATCGTGGCCGCCGCCGTGGCCGCCGCCGCAGTGGTGATGAGCGTTTCCGTCGCCGATGCCGCGACCGGCGACGGTAGCCCGACCGATGCCAACATCGCCTACGTCGGCCGCTGGGATCCGCCCGCCGCAACGACGGTGGGCTACTGGTCGGCGCCGTACATCCGGGCGGCTTTCACCGGCCGCACCATCAAGGTCAAACTTCGCGACTCCGCCAATGTCTACGTGAGCATCGATGGCGGCCCGGACGTGTTCCACGCAGGCGTCCGGGGCACGGTGAATCTCACCCCCACGCCGTTGGCCGAGGGCACACACCAGATCCGGCTGGCCTTCCGCGGTGGCCCCGCGTTCCAGGGCTTCGTGCTCGACCCCGGCGCCCAGACCGTCCCGCCGAAGGTGTCCAAGCAGCTCATCGAGTGGGTGGGTGACTCGATCACCCACGGCGCGCTCAACGCGAAGACGACCCTCGACTCCTACGGCTGGGTGGCCAGCGAGCGCCTCGGCGTGGAGCACGCGACGATCGCCCGCTCCGGGGGCTGCCTGGTGGCCTATGACGGCTGCTTCGCCCTGAGTGACGCGTACTGGAAGAAGGGCATCGATCAGACCGCGAACTGGAACACCTCGCGCTACGACGTGAGCGCGGTGGTGGTCAACATGGGCACCAACGACGCGGGCCACGGCGTGACCCCGGCCCTCTTCGGTGCCACCCATCTGAAGTTCTTCCGGGACCTCCGGGCGGCCCACCCCAATGCCACGCTCTACGCGTTCCAGTCGTTCCGGATGCGCTATGTGGCGGAACTCAAGGCCACCGTCAAGGCGATGAACGACGCGGGCGACCGCAACGTCCACTACATCCCCACCGAGGGCTGGTTGACCGCCGCGGACTACGTCGACGGCGGTCACCCCAACGAACAGGGCAACGCCAAGATCGCGACCCGGTTGCTGCCGATCCTCCGGGCCAACCTGGCGGCGCCGACCGACGCGACGGTGTACAAGCTCGTCAACCGGCACAGCGGCAAGGTGCTCGCGATTCCCGGCGGGTCCACGACCAACGGTGCCACCGCGGTGCAGGCCACGGATAACGGCAGCGCGGCGCAGCGTTGGCGGACGGTCACCACCGGCGGGTACGCGAAGCTCGTGAACGTGGCCAGCGGCGGGACGCTCGACGTCTTCGCCAAGTCGCTGGCCGACGGTGCCGCAGTGGTGCAGTGGACCGACAACGGCGGCGCCAACCAGCAATGGACCATCACCACGTCCGGCGGCTACAGCAAGTTGATCAATCGCAGCAGCGGCAAGGCGCTCGACGTGGCCAACCGGTCGGTGGCCGAGAACAGCCCGGTCATCCAGTGGACCGACAACGGCGGCGCCAACCAGCTATGGCAACTCGTCCCCGCGTAGCGGCGGGCCGACCGACCCCCTTCCGAACACCGACTCGATAAGGACGATCACGATATGTCGTCATGGAAGCGGGCGTTGCGCCCGGCCCTGATCGCGGCTGCGGCGACCGCTCTCGCCGCAGCCGCCCTGATATCCATTCCATCAGCCAGCGCCGCCACCGGTGACGGGTCCACCACCGACTCGAACATCACCTACGTCGGCCGCTGGGATAAAAGCTCCACCGCGTTCTACCGGTCCAACTGGGCCGGCTCCTACCTGCGCACCGGCTTCACCGGCACCACGGTGAAGCTGCGGCAGCGCAACACGCTCGATCTGTACGTCAGCATCGACGGCGGCCGGTTCGTGAACTACGTCAACGTCAGCGGCGTGGTCAACGTGACGCCGACCCCGCTGCGGGCGGGCAACCACACCCTCGTGGTCGCCTACAAGCAGGTTGCCGGCGGTTACCGGGGCGACGCCGGCTTCGGCGGACTCGTCCTCGACAGCGGCGCCCGGACCTTCGCCATCCCGGTGCGGCCGCAGCTGGTGGAGTGGGTCGGCGACTCGATCACCGCCGGCGCCACGAGCAGCCAACTCGCGCTCACCGACTACGCGTGGATCGCCAGCGAGGCCGTCGGTGCGGAGCACACCCAGATCGCCGCCGGCGGTTGGTGCCTCGCCGAGCTCTCCGCCACGACCAGTACGCGCGGGGTCGCCTGCTCCGGCCACGAGGGCCGGTACTTCCTGCAGAGCGGCATCCCCGGCGAGCCGGCGTGGGACTTCTCCAAGTACCGGGCCGACGCGGTCGTGATCAACCTGGGCACCAACGACCGGTCGCACGGGGTCACCGACGCCGTGTTCCAGACCAAGTACACCGCGCTGCTCGCCGGCATCCGGGCGAAGTACCCGAACGCGGCGCTGCTCGCGCTGCGGACGTTCAGCCGGCGGTACGCGGCAGTCACCGAGGCCGCCGTGAACACGCGCCGCGCCGCGGGTGACTCGAACGTCCACTACATCGACACGGAGGGCTGGCTCACCGCCGACGGGCTCACCGACTCGGTGCACCCGAACGACCGCGGCCACGAGGCCATCGCGGCGAGACTCGCGCCGATCCTGCGTACGCACCTGGCGAGGAGTACGGCGCCGGTCACCAGCACTCCTCCCGGCCCGAACCCCTCGACGGCGTACCGGCTGGTCAACCGCAACAGTGGCAAGGTGCTTGCGGTGGCCGGCGGGGGCGCGGCGAACGGCGCGGTCGCGGTGCAGGTCACCGACAACGGGTCGGCGGCGCAGCGTTGGCAGATGGTCACCTCGGGCGGGTACACGACCCTGGTCAACCAGGCCAGCGGTCGTTCCCTGGACGTCTTCGGCCGGTCGCTGCTGGACGGTGCCGCGGTGGTCCAGTGGACCGGCAACGGCGGCGCCAACCAGCAGTGGACCATCACCACGTCCGGTGGGTACAGCAAGCTCATCAACCGGAGCAGCGGCAAGGCACTCGACGTGGCGAACCGGTCGCTCGCCGAGGACGCCCCCGTCGTGCAGTGGACCGACAACGGTGGCGCCAACCAGCAGTGGCAGATCGTCGGCGGGTAGCCGTACCCAAATCGTCAGCGGACCAAGGATCGTCAGCGGACCAAGGATCGTCACGGATAAGGATCGTCAGCGGATAAGGAGAACCTAAGCAGCGAAGTGATTGACAGCAATCGCTTCGCTGCCTAAGTTCCTTGCAGCGCGTGCAATCTTGGCGGAACCCCCGCCCTGCTTGTGCTTCCCGCGCCGCCCAGGCCGGCCCGCCCGCCGCCTCGACACCCGCCGATCCAACCCCGCGAATGAGGACCAATGGCGATCCCGCCAGCGCTGACGCAGCTCAGCCGCTCCCGCAAGTCCTGGTGCACGGTGACGGCCGCCGCCGCCGCCGTCGGTGCCGTGACGATCCTCCCGATGAGCCAGGCGTCGGCCGCCGTGACGATTCCGGCCAACAACGGTTCGGTGGCGCTCACCGCCACCAGGACCGTGAGCGGCACCTTCGACGGCGGAATGAAGCGCTACTACGGCAAGGGCGCACTGGGCACGACCGGCCAGTCGGAGAACCAGAAGCCGCTGTTCAACCTGCCCAACGGCGGCACGATCCGAAACGTCATCATCGGCAGCCCGGCCGGGGACGGCATCCACTGTGCGGCGACGTGCACGCTGGAGAACGTCTGGTGGGAGGACGTGGGAGAGGACGCCGCGACGTTCATGCCGAAGTCGGCCTCGGCCACCATGACCGTCAAGGGCGGCGGTGCGCTGCACGCCACGGACAAGGTGTTCCAGCACAACGGCGTTGGCGGCACCTTCGTCATCGACGGCTTCCAGGTCGAGGACTTCGGCAAGCTGTACCGCTCCTGCGGCAACTGCAAGGCGGGGCAGGGCCGGCGGACGGTGATCATCCGCAACGTCACCGCCACCTTCCGGGGCAAGGCGATCGCCGGCATCAACAGCAACTACGGCGACACGGCGACCCTGAGCAACATCACGATCATCGGTGACAAGAGCCGGAAGATCGCGATCTGCGAGCGCTACAACGGCAACAACACCGGCAAGGAGCCGGCCAGGACCGGCACCGGTGCGGACGGCCGGTACTGCAGGTACACCGCGTCCGACATCCGGTACCGCTAGCGCATTCCACGCCGGCCCCGACACCGCGTGGTGTCGGGGCCGCTCGTACGCTGCGGCTATGTGGGCACTGTCCGGCTTCGCCGATGAGATCTCACCCGACCTGGCCGAGCAGTGCGCGGTGCTGGACCGGTTGGGCATCCGGCACATCGAGGTCCGCAGCGCCTGGGACGTCAATGTCCTCGACCTGACCGACGACCAGCTTGCCGCGGTGGCCGAGACCCTGCGCCGGTCGGGACTGACGGTGTCGTCGGTGGGCTCGCCGATCGGCAAGATCGGCATCCACGACGACTTCGCCGCGCACCTCGTGCGGTTCGACCGCGCGCTGCACGTGGCGCACGTCCTTGGAGCGCCGTACATGCGGCTCTTCTCGTTCTATATCCCACCCGGCGAGGACGCCGGCACCCACCGGGACGAGGTGCTGCGGCGGCTCGCGGCCATCGCCGGCCGGGCGCAGGGCCACGACGTGATCCTGCTGCACGAGAACGAGAAGGGGATCTACGGCGACACCCCGGCCAGGTGTCGCGACATCGTCGAGTCGATCGGGTCGCCGCTGCTGCGGGCCACCTGGGATGCCGCCAACTTCGTGCAGTGCGGCGTGCGGCCGTACGACGAGGGGTACGCCATGCTCCGGCCGTACCTGGAGTATGTCCAGATCAAGGACGCGCGGCGCGCCGACGGCTCGGTCGTGCCCGCCGGCCGGGGCGACGGCGACATGGTGGCCACGCTGCGTGCCCTGCGCGACGACGGCTTCGACGGGTACTTCTCCCTCGAGCCGCACCTGGCCGCGGCCGGCCCGACCGGAGGATTCAGCGGGGCCGAGCTCTTCGGGGTGGCGCACGCCGCCTTCACCGGACTGCTCCGCGCCGAAGGGATCGAGTTCCGATGACCGAACCACGCCAGCCCGGCCGGCCGCCGCTCCGCTTCGCGCTTGTGGGTTGCGGAGTGATCGGCCGGCAGCACGCCGAGGCGCTGCGCCAACTCGGTGACCGTGCCGAGCTTGCCGTCGCCGTCGACACGGTGCCGGATGCCGCCCGGCGCCTCGCCGACGGGTTCGGTGTCGAGGCCGGGACGGACGTCGCCGCGGCGCTGCGCCGACCCGACATCGATGCGATCGCGATCTGCACCCCCAGCGGCACCCACGCCGACCTGGCCGTCGCCGCGATGCAGGCCGGCAAGCACGTCGTCGTGGAGAAGCCGGTGGACGTGACGGTGGCGGCAGCGCAGCGGGTGCTCGCGGCGCAGCGGTCCACCGGACGCAAGGCCACCGTCATCAGCCAGCACCGGTTCGACGCGTCCAGCCGCCTGGTGCGCGACGCGGTGGTCGACGGTCGACTCGGTCGGCTCACCTCCGGCGTCGCGAGCGTCGCCTGGTGGCGCACCCAGGCGTACTACGACTCGGGCGAGTGGCGGGGCACCCGGCGGTGGGACGGTGGCGGCGCCGTCATGAACCAGTCCATCCACACCGTGGACCTGCTGGTGTGGATGCTCGGGGTGCCGGTGGAGGTGTTCGCCGTCACCGCCCAGTTGGCCCACGAGCGGATCGAGGTGGAGGACACCTGCGTCGCGACGATCCGCTTCGCGGGCGGTGCGCTCGGCGTGGTGCACGCCACGACCGCGGCGTTCCCCGGTCTCACCGCCCGGCTGCAGATCCACGGCAGCCATGGATCCGCCGTGATCGACGACGACAGGCTGGTGTACTTCTCCGCCGCCGCGGCGAATTCCGACGGGCCGCAGTACGGGGCGCAGGGCGGTGACAACCAGGCGCCGGCCCTGCTCGCCGCGCCGCCCGATGGATCGGCACCCGCCGGATCGGCACCTGCCGGATCGGCACCCGCCGGATCGGCGCCCGCCGGATCGGGTGCCCCGGCCGCGACGGCCGGCAGTGATCCGGCCGCCTTGTCGGACGCGCACACCGCGCAGTACAGCGACTTTGTCGACGCCATCAACGAGGACCGGCACCCGTTCGTAACCGTGGAGCACGCAACGACGACGTTGGCCGTGGTGACCGCGATGTACACGTCGGCGGCCTCCGGCCGCCCGGTGCGGCTGTCAACCTGACCTGGTATCGACCCTTTGCGTCATTGTGGGCAACCGGCGCAGGGGACGGCGCGAGGTGCTTCGCTCTCCAGGTTCAGGTCGCCGGTTCACGATGGTCCGTCATGACCATCCTTTCCTGACGCAGCGCCGCTCCCCCCGGAACCGGGGGTGGAGCGGCGCTGCGCAGGACGGGTCGGACAACGTCGCGGTGCGCTACGCGGCGTTCAGGCGGATCAGGCTCCAGGACATCGGGGGCAGCAGCACTTCGGTTGAGCCGGCGGCGTCGCTCGTTGAGCCCTCAACACGCCGGGGTACCACCCGCTCGGGCTGCTCCAGGGTGTTCGTGGCCCGCACATCCGGGTCGCTCAGCACGACGTGCTCGACCACGTGATATCCGGGGAACGCCCGCAGATCAATGCTGAACCGGGCGTCGGCGTCCAGGTGCCGGTTCACCACGAAGACGCTCAGCGAGCCGGCCTCCTCGTCGCAGGTCACCACGCTGTCGACGGCGGGCACCTCGCCGTAGACCGTGGTCTCCACCACTGGTGTGGTGATCGCGGTACGCAGGACGACGCCGCTGGCGTGGCGCGCGGTGAGCGCGAACGGGTAGAAGGTGGTCTGCCGCCAGGCCGGGCCGGCCGGCTCCGTCTTGATCGGGGCGATCATGTTGACCAGTTGGGCGATGCTGGCCGCGGTGACCCGGTCGCTGTGCCGCAGCAGGCTGATCAGGAGGTTCCCGACGACCACGGCGTCCGCGACGTTGTACTCGTCCTCCACCAGCCGCCGCCCGGCCGTCCACTCGTCGCGGTTGCCCATCGCCTGAAGTCGGTCCAGGTACCACACGTTCCACTCGTCGAAGCTGATGTTGATCTTCTTTTTGAGCCGCTTCTTTGCCGCGATGTGGTCGGCGGTGGCGGTGACCGACGTGATGAACGAGTCCATGTTGACCGCCGAGGCGAGGAAGCTCGGCAGGTCGCCGTCGCGCTCCTGGTAGTACGCGTGGGCGGAGATGAAGTCCACGTACTCGTACGTGTGGTCCAGGACGGTGGCCTCCCAACTCCCGAACGTCGGCATCACGGAACTGGAGCTGCCACAGGCGACCAGTTCCAGCGAGCTGTCGATCATCAGCATGGCGCTGGCGGTCTTGGCGGCGAGCCGCCCGTACTCGTCGGCCGTGGCGTGGCCGACCTGCCACCGGCCGTCCATCTCGTTGCCCAGGCACCACATCTTGACGCCGAACGGCTTCTCCGCCCCGTTGGCCCGGCGCAGGTCGGACAGTTGGCTGCCGGCCGGGTGGTTGCAGTACTCCAACAGCTCGAGCGCATGCTGCGGGCCCCGGGTGCCGAGATTCACCGCCATCATCGGCTCCACCCCGGCCCGCTCGCACCAGCGGATGAACTCGTGCAGACCGAACTGGTTGGTCTCCAGGCTGCGCCACGCCAACTCCAGCCGGGCGGGCCGCTCGGCGACCGGCCCGATGCTGTCCTCCCAACGGAAGTTGGACACGAAGTTCCCGCCGGGGTAGCGGATCGTGGTCACGCCCATCTCACGGGTCAGATCGAGCACGTCGCCGCGGAAGCCGTCCTCGTCGGCGGTCGGATGCCCAGGTTCGTACACGCCGGTGTAGACGCACCGACCCATGTGCTCGACGAACGAGCCGAAGGTCCGAGGGTGCACGGGACCGACCTGGAAATGCGGGTCGATGAAGATACTTGCGTCGAACACGGACACTCCTTGGCAGACCGAGCCGGCGTACCGGCATGCGTGCCTGTTCAGGCTATGCGGACACCGTCGGTGGCCGCATCCGGAGCGCGAGCCCGGCGGGCGCCAGGATGGCGCTCAGGAGTCGTCGTAGTGGTAGCGGCACTGCGACACCTCAACGAGGTCACCGGCGATGCGGGACACCAGCCGGTTCTTCTCGTCGATCCGCCGCGACCACCAGCCGGCCAGGATCCCGACAAGGGCTTCCGGTTTGCCGAGGCCCTCGTTGCCGTTGCGCTTGATGTCGTTGATCAGCAGGTTGATCCGCTTGAGCGTGCGCCGGTCCTGGCCCTGCCAGTAAACGTAGTCGGCCCAACCCTCGTCGCTGAACGAGATCTTCATTCCTCGTCAAGGTCTCGGATCGTGCCCTTGCCCGCGTCGAACTGGTCGACGGAGCGCATCAGGCGCCGCGCGTTGGCCGGGCTGTTCAGCAGGTATGCGGTCTCCTTCAGCGACTCGTACTCGCGGAGCGCCACGATGACGACCGACTCGCGCCCACCAGCGCGGGTGATCTCGACCGGCTCGAAGTCGTCAACAACGCGATCCAGCGTTTCCTTGTAGCGCGCCCGCGACTCGGACGCTGTCATGGTCCGCATCGGTTGTCCCTCCCCTGGTACATATACGTTGAGTGTATGTACCACATCTGGTACGTACAAGAGTTCGTACGCGGAAGGACCGATCAGCTGCCGACCAGGCTACTTCCGGATGGTGTGCCGCCCGGCGTGGGAGTGTCGCCGGCGACGCAGCGACACCACGGCGAAGATCGCGCCGAGGAGGAGTACCAGCAGCAGGCCGCCGCCCGCGGCGAGCCCGGCGGCGCCGCCCGGCACGCTCCCGGCGGTGAGCCGGAGTCGGTTGTTCAGGCCCGCGCCGGCGGTCGGGTCCTCACCCACCTGCGGCTGGGGCGATGACGTTGCCGGGGAACCCGGTGACTGCTGCGCTGATGAGGGCTGGTTCGACGGGTTGGCGGAGGTACCCGGCGCCGGCGTCGTACCGCCGCCGCCCGGTCGGGCCGGCGCTGCCGCGGCGCCGCCACCACCGCCTGCTGCTCCGCCCGCTGCGCCCGGCGCGGCGGCGAAGAGCACGTCGGAACACGAGTAGTACGTGTCCGGGCTGCCGGTGTTCTGCCAGATCACGTAGATCACATGGCGGCCGGTCTTGCCGGTGGGCAGCTTGCCCGGCATGGCGTACACGCCGTTCTTCGCGGTCGGGTCGGTGAAGCTGGCGAACGGCTGGGTCTGCATCGCATCCCAGCGCAGCGGCTCGGTGGCCTGGTAGCCGTCCTTGGTGACGTAGAACCGGAACGTGCCGGTATGCGTGATGGTGGCCCGGTAGCGGAACGTGTACGCCGCGCCCGAGGTGACCTGCGTCGACGGCCAGTCGGTGCGCGGCAGGTCGAGACCCTTGAAGCGGTCGATGCCGGCGCTGCACAGCTTGCCGTCCGGGATGCGCTCGCGGTCCTTGCCGTCCACGTTGGCGACCCTGATGTTGTCGAAGTCGATGATCGGCTTTCCGCCGTTCGCGGTGGCTGCCGCCTGGCACGCCGCACTCTGGACGCTCGCGCCACCCTCGGGACCGCAGGCATCCGCCCGGCTGACCGGGTTCAGGGTCGCGCCGTGCGCGCCGGCCGGCACTGCGCCGAACCCGACACCCAGCCCGACGCCGAGCCCGAGCGCGAGGATCGCGGCGGACGTTCGACGCAGGGCGGGAACTCGGCCGGCAAGGCTGACGGTGGGTCGGGTGACACGGCGTGCGCTCATTCGGCAGGCACCTCCTACCAGGTAGAACGTGCCGCAGCCGCCCGGCGTTCGATCTTCGTCGGGTGCCGGGCGTGTCACATCACGATGGCGACCTTGCCCGCGCTGGCCTCGTCGGCGGTCCGGTACGCCTGCTCAGCGTCACGCAGACCGAACCGGTGAGTCACCGCCACCTCCGGGTGCAGGCCCCACCGGTCGAGCCGGTGCACAAGTTCCTCCATCCGGCCGATGCTGGTGACCCAGGACCCGAGCAGCGTCAGTTGCGGGTGGATCAGCGCCGGGCTGGCGTCCACCTCGAGTCGGCCGCCCTCGCCGACGAGCACGCAGCGACCCCAGTGGCGGGTGCCGGTGACGGCGGTGAGCCGGCCCTGCGCGGAGCCGGACGCGTCCACGGACACCTCACACCCCAGACCGGACGTCAGGTCGGCGATCTGGGCGTCGGCATCGGGGCCGGCCGGCACGGCGTGGTCGATCGCGCCGATCCGCAGCGCGAGGTCCAGCCGTTCCGCCGAGATGTCCACGCCGATCCGCAGCGGCGCGCCCATCTTCCCGGCCAGCAGCCCGACGGCCAGCCCCACCGGCCCCATGCCGGTGATCAGGGCGGCGTCCCGCCCGGACAGGTCCGCGCGGCACAGCGCCTGGTACGCCGTACCGAAGCTGCACGCCACGCTCGACCCGTCGACGTAGGAGAGCGAGTCCGGCAGCGGCACGCAGGTGGACTCCTCGGCGAGCAGGTAGTCCGCGTGGCCGCCGTCGCGCTGCCAGCCGTACGCGGCGCGCAGCGGCGAGGTACAGCTGATCATGTACCCGTCCCGGCAGTCGGCGCAGAGCCCGCACCCGCTGATGTGGTAGAGCACGACCCGGTCGCCCACCCGGAACCGCCGGCATCCCGGCCCCACGTCGACGATGTCGCCGCAGGGCTCGTGGCCGCCGATGACGCCCTGGTACGCCTCCGGGCCCCTGCCGAGGTGCTCCCGGTAGATCGCGCGCAGATCGCTGCCGCAGATGCTGGACGCGCGCATCTTCACCACGACCTGACCGTGCCCCGGCTTCGGGTCCTCGACATCGGCGAGCACCACCCGGCGCTGCCCAGGCAGGTACACGCCGAGCATGCTCAGCCCGCCTTGGTCGGATCGATCGGGCCCTCGCCGGCCTCGGTGGTCCGGATCAGCTCGGCGAGTTCGTCGTAGTCCTCGGAGGTCAGTTCCAGCGTCGCGGCCGGCAGCCAGCCCTTGACCTGTTCCGGGTTGCGGGCACCGACGATGGCGCTGGTGACCCCGCGCCAGGCCAGCGCCCAGGCCACGGCGATCACCGGTACGCCGACGCCGTGCCGCTCCGCGATCGGGCGCAGCCCGTCGGCGAGCGCCAGGTTGCGGTGCAACGCCTCGCCGGTGAAGTCGGAGTGGCTGGATCGCCAGTCGTCCGCCGGCAGGCTCTGGATGCGCTCCGCCGACATCTTGCCGGTGAGCAGGCCGGACTGCATCGGGCTGTAGACGATGACGCCGGTGCTGTTGTCGGCGCACCAGGGCAGCAGTTCCTCGGCGGCCTCCCGGTGGATCATCGAGAACGGTGGCTGCAGCGAGTCGACGTGGCCGATCGCCTCCGCCTGGGAGAGCGCCGCGACATCGTGGTTGGAGAACCCGATCGCCCGGACCTTCCCCTCCTGGCGCAGGTCGACGAGGGTCGACCAGTAGTCGTGCAGCGACGTGCCGTCCTGCGGCGGCCAGTGCACCTGGTAGAGGTCGATGCGCTCCACGCCGAGCCGGCGCAGCGAGGCCTCCACCTCGGTGCGGATGCTCTCCGGCGCCAGAATGTTCTTGGGCGCCTGCTCCGGACGTTCCGCGTCGAAGATCAGGCCGCACTTGGTGAAGATGAACGGTCGATCGTTCTCGGGGAAGTCCCGTACCGCCCGTCCGACGACCTCCTCGGAGCGGCCCAGGCCGTAGACCGGCGCCGTGTCGATCCAGTTGACACCCTGCTCGACCCCGTACCGGATGGCCGCCAGCGATTCGTCGTCGTCCTGGCTGCCCCAGCCGAACTTCCAGCCACCACCACCGATCGCCCACGCACCGAAGCCGACCCTCGTGATCTCCATGCCGGTGGTGCCGAGTTCCCTGGTACCCACCGATGCGCTCTGTTGGGTCATGACGCCATCTTCTCCTCATTTGATACGTCCCGGTGTGGAACATCTGATTCGGCAAGGGTCGCGCTGGCGAGGCCGTACCGCCACGGGCCGTTGCCGGCGCGTTCCTGGAAGAACAGGGTGAGTTCGCCGTCGTGGATGACCACGGTGGCGTGGCCGATCTCGCCGGGCCCGTCCGGATCCAGGACGGAGCCCACCACGTGGTACGGCCCGAGCGGTTGCGGGGCGATGGCGAAGAACACCCGTTGTCGATCCCCGACCTGGGCGCCGGACCGGAAGCAGACCGCGTTGAGCAGCACCCGTCCGTCCGGCAGCTGCACCAGCTGGGCGCCTTCCAGGCCCCACTCGTACGCCGGATCACCGAGCTGGTTGTGATCGGGCACCTGATCGTGGCGCAGGATCGCGCCGAGCCGCTCCCACGGGCCGTGCCAGTCCCCGCTCGAGCTGCGGGCCAGGTAGAGATCCGGCTGCCCGACCACGGAGAACCCGGAGTAGATCAGGTACCGCTCGCCATCGATCTCCGCCGGGTGCGGGTCGTAGATGCCCGCCTCGCCGGTGCCCGGCAGGGATTCCAGCGCCGTCGCCCGGTGCGTGAACGAGGCGCCGCCGTCGGTCGAGACGAGGTGCTCGACCCGGCCGCCCAGCACGTTGTACTCCGTCTGGACGAACATGTGCAGGGTGTCGCCGTCGGCGATGACCCCGGGCGCGACCACGGCGCTTCCGCTGACCGGAGCGCCGCTGGCCGTGTTGAGCTCGGACGGCGGGTGCAGCCGCCACGGCCCGGCCGGGCTCTTCGCGGTGGCGTGCAGGATCTCGTAGCGGTACCCCTCGAAGGCGGCGGTGCCGAAGAGGTGCCACCGCTTGCCCACGCGGACCGGACACGGGTCCTTGACGCTGGCGTACGGGTGCGGCTCCATGGCCAACGTCGTCCGCCGGAGCCGGGCCAGTGTCCGGGGCTCGGCCAGCTCATCGGCCGGCTGCGCACCCGGTCCCGAGGTCCGGCCGGCCGGGTCGGTCATGCCGAAACCTCCTGCCCCGGCGCACCCGTTGCACTCGCCGCCGCGACGGCGCCCGGTACGGGCGGCGCGGCCAGGAACGTCGGCGCATCGGCGGGCATGGCCAGCGTCGCGTTGTCGGCCCGCCGGGCGGCCAGCGCCGCGTCCATCAACGCCGTCATCTCCGCCGCGATCGCGTCCCACTCGTGCCGGCGGGCCAGCGGCGCCACCCGGGCGTCGCGCTCGTCCGTGGAGTCCTCACGTACCGCGGTGCAGGCCCGCGCGAATTCGGCGCCGTCGTCGGCGAACCGCACCACCGCATCCCAGTCGGCCACCACGTCGGGGACCCGGGTGGACACCACCGGCAGGCCGGCCGCCAGGTACTCCAGCGTCTTGGTCGGGCTGATCGAGCGGGTCGCGTCGTTCAGCGCGAACGGCATGATGGCCACGTCGAACTTGGCCATCACGTGCGGGAGCTGGTCGTAGGTCTGCATGCCGGGATAGATCAGGTTCGGCGCCACCGGCAGATCGGAGGGCTCGATCTTGGCGATCGGACCGACCAGGTGGATGTCCCAGTCGTGCAGCTTCGCCGCCATGTCGGCGATGAGCTGCAGGTCGAGACGCTCGTCCAGCACCCCGACGTAGCCGGCCACCGGGCGCTCGTTTCTCGCCGCAATCGGACGCAGGTCGCGGGTCTGGGCGTAGTGCTCGGTCTCCACGCCGCTGGGGAACAGATGGGTGTCCTCGACGCCCCGTACCTCGCAGGCGGTGCGGTAGAGGGAGCGACCGCCGGTGAAGACGAGAGCCGCCCGGCGAAGGGCGCGGCGCTGCATCTGCCCGACCGCCTCGCCGCCGTCGGCGAAGGAGCTGAGGTCGTCCATCATGTCGTACACCAGCAGGCGGGGCTGGAGCGCTTCGGCGATGGCGATCGCGGTCGGGCCGTAGACCCAGACGTCGCTGCCGGTCGCGGCGTCGTCGAGCAGGCCCGGAAGCCGGTCGAGGTAGGTCGCGGCACAGCCGGGTGCGCCGTACTCGATTTGGGTGCTGTCGCGCGGGACCTCCAGCCAGACCCGACGGACCGGGCCGGCGTCGGCGTGGCGCAGGGTCGGCTGTGCCACGTCGGCGCGCACCGGCTCCTCGACGAACCAGGTGCGCCGCTGTGATGCCAGGCGGGATATCAGATGCTGTGGGCGCTGCCACACCCAGTCCCACCGGAGATGGGACAGGACGATCAGATCCGGATCGTGCAGTGGTGCTGGGCCGGACGGTGGTTCAAAGGTGGTGCCCCCCGGGTAATTTACCTTCATTGCGACAGTTCCTCCCGACCTGGCACTGCCCTCGACGGGCGGCAATGCGGAGGTAATGCCATACCCCGGGAAGATTTCTTCGAAACGAAGATCGGTCGGGGCGACGGAACGCCTCCGTGCGGGTAGAAGTAGACATATGACCCCCGCGGACAGTGCCCGCCACCTCCCCGTCCTGGAACTGCCCGGCCTGGAGGCGCAGGGTCGGGCCAGGCTCGACGGGGTCTGGGAGTTCTTCCCCGGCGACCACCGGAGGGAGGACCTCGACGGGCTGGTCGGCGCGCCGATCACGGTGCCCGGGCTCTGGGAGGCGCAGGGGTACCTCGACCTGGACGGCGTCGCGTGGTACCGGACCCGCTTCCCGCTCGCCAACCCGAGTGGGTACTGGACTCTGCGCTTCGGCGCGGTGATGGACTTCGCCGAGGTCTACCTCAACGGCACGCTGATCGGCGGCCATGATCAGGCCTTCACGCCGTTCGAGCTGGACGCGACCGCCGCGCTGAAGTCCGGGACGAACATCCTCGACGTGCGCGTCACCGATCCGTCGGTGGACGACCCGGAGCATCCCCGGCTGATGCACGGCAAGCAGGGCTGGGCCAACCACGTCTTCCCGAGCCGGCCCAGCCTCTACCTCACCTACGGGGGCATCTGGCAGTCCGTGACGCTCGCCCGGCACGGCGCGGTGGTGATCGACGACATCTGGGTGGACAGCGAACCGGACGACCTCACCATCACCGTCGAGGTCACCAACCGCGGCGCCCAACCCGTGACGGCCCGACTCGGCGTACGGAGCCTGCGCACGGTGTACGAGGCCGACCTGGTGCTGGACGGCGGCCAGCGGCGCTCCGTCGCGGTGTACCTGGGTGCCACGGGTGCGGCGCGGTGGTCGCCGAGCGCCCCGGAGATGCACCTGGCCCGCGCCGAGGTCCGGGTGGCCGGGCTGGTCAGCGACTCCGCCGAGGTGCGCTACGGAATCCGGACCGTCCGCGTGGAGCGCGACCGCATCCTGATCAACGGCGAGCCGTACCGGATGAAGAGTGTGCTGGTGCAGGGCTTCACCGCGGACCGGCTCTACGCCGAGGGGACCCGTGCGGAGATCACCGAGGAGGTCCGGGCCGCCCAGGCGATGGGCTTCAACACCGTACGGCTGCACATCAAGGCCTTCGACCCGGTGTACCTCGACGTCTGCGACGAACTCGGCATGCTGGTGCACTGCGACCTGCCGGTGGCTGAGCCGATCGCGCACGACGAACTCGGCGACGGCACGCTGCTCAGCCGGCGTGCCGTGGCCGCGATCACCCAGCAGGTGCGCCGTGACCGCAACCACCCCAGCATCATCCTCTGGTCGGCCATGAACGAGCTGGGCCTGGACGGCCCGCCCGGCACCCGGGAGTCCGAGGTGTACGCGCAGTTCGCCCGCACCCTCTACGCCACCGTGCGCGGCGTCGACCCGACCCGACCGGTGATCGAGAACGACTGGGTGGAGCCCGACCCGGACCGGGTGTTCTCCTCGCCGATCCTGACCGCGCACTGGTACGGCCGGCTGCACGCCGACTACCTGGACAAGCTCGAGCGCGAGTCGCTGCGCTGGGCCGGCGTCGCGCGACCGCTCTACATCACCGAGTTCGGTGACTGGGGCCTGCCGGACATGCCGAAACTCGAAGAGGCGCCGTTCTGGGACAGCCGCGAGGTGTACGCGGCCGGACTGGCCGGCTCCCGCTGGCCCGACACGATCGGCCGGTTTCTCATCGAGACGCACCGGTACCAGGGGTTGTCGGACCGGCTCCAGCTCGAGGTGTTCCGTCGCCATGACCACATCGGCGGGTACTGCGTCACCGAGCTGACCGACGTGCCCCACGAGTTCAACGGCCTGCTCGACCTGTACCGACGCCCCAAGCCCATCGCCGTGCAGGAGATCACCCGGGGTAACCAGACGGTGCTGCCGATGCTGCACATGGACCGGCTGGTCGCCACCGGCGGCGAGGCCATCCAAGCAACGGCGCACATCGCCAACGACGGGCCGCCGCTGCAGGATGTCGAGCTCCGCCTCCGGTTCGGGCATTCCGGCGTCGACGAACCGGGGCTGCACGTGCCGGAGCTGCCCGGGCACCGGGCGGTGCGGGTGGGCTCGGTGACCCTGGCGGCGCCGGACGTGCCCGGCAACCACGACCTGCTCCTCAGCCTGTACGCGAGGGGCGAACTGGTGGCGGAGAACCGGTACCCGATCCACGTCGTGACGCCGAGCCCGAGCTCCACCCGCTACCCGCTCCGCGTGCTCGGCGCTACCAGCCGGGCCGCCCTCGCCGACGTGGGCGCCCTGCCGACCGACGGCGGTCCGCTGGTCGTGGGCGAAGGGGAGTTGGACGCGCAGGCCGGGGCGGACGCGGCCCGGACGCTCGCCGCCGGGGGCACCGTGGTGGTGCTCGCGCAACGCCCGGAGGCCGCCGACCACTACCCGATCGACGTGGAACTCGCCCCCGTGGACACCGCGTGGGGATCGTCGACGTTCCACTTCACCACCGACTCCGGCGCACTGCCCTCGCTGCCCCGGCGCAACCTGCTCGTCGGCGAGGAGTCCACGGTGCAGGCGACGAGCGTGCTGGCCTCGGTCGACGGGGCGGTGTTCCCGAGTGAGCCGGTGGTCATCGCGTACAAGCCGGTGCCGGGCGCGATCACCGGCACCGTCGTGGGCCGGCATCAGGTGGGCGACGGGCGGCTGCTGCTCTGCCAGTACCGCCTGGTGGAGCCGGCGCGACGCGGCGACGCCGCCGCCCGCGCCCTGTTGGGCGACCTGGTGCGCTGGGCAGCCGACCCGCGGCCGGAAATGGCCATGGCGACCGTACCCTCGGATGACGGGCGGGTCATTACCTACTACGGCTACGAGGAAGGGAGTGGGCGGTGAGTGAGCGGCGCTACGACCCAACCGTCGGCGAGTGGCGCGCGATCACGAACGCGACCGCGACCGCCAACCGGCCGGACAGCGAGCGGGCCGACGTGCCGGCCCCGTGCGCCCTGTGCCAGATCTTCGATCCCGGGTCGGAGGTGGACGTGCCGCGCAAGGGATACCGGTTCGCGGTCGTCGCCGACGTGATCGACCCGCCCTCGGCGAAGGTGCCCGCGACGGCCCTGCAGCCGGTGGCGCCGGCGCTCGGCGTGTCCGAGACGGTGGTGTACACCGACCGGCACGAGGAGAGCCTCAGCAGCCTCGACGTCCCGCACCTCGCCCGGCTGGTCGACGTCTGGGCGGACCGGTACGCATCCATCGGGGCGCGCGAGGACGTGGCGTACGTCTTCATGTTCGAGCAGCGCAGCTCCTCGACGGGGCCGCCCGGTGCCCCGGCGCACCCGCATGGTCGCATCCACGCGTATCGCGACATCCCGCCGGTGCCGATGCGCGAGCTGCGGACCGCGGCCGAGCACCGCGCGCGCGCCGGCACCTGCGTGTACTGCGACATCGTCGCGCAGGAGACCGCATCCGGGCTCCGGGTGGTGGCCCAAAACCAGCAGTTCGTGGCGTACGTGCCCTTCGCCGCCCGGTTCCCGTACGAGGTGCACCTGGCCAGCAAGCGCCACGCCACCTCGTTGCTCGACCTGACCGACCCTGAGCGGTACGACCTCGCCGACCTGCTGCGCACCGTCCTCATCGCGTACGACGGGCTCTTCGACGCCCCGCCGTCGTACATCATGTCGATGCACCAGGCGCCGACCGGGGATGGGCAGTGGCTCCCGGTGAGCCACTTCCACATCGAGTTGACGGCGCCGCACCAGAGTTCGACCTGGATGGGCAACCTCGCCGGCGAGGAGCTCGGCGCCGGCGTCTTCGTCAACGACAGCCCGCCCGAGGTCAGCGCCGCCCAGCTTCGAGCCGCTGTGGCACCGCCGTAGCAGGCACCCCCCTCCGCGCAGCCCTCCTTCCGCGCAGCCCTCCTTCCGCGCCGCCCTCTTCCGCGCAGCACCCCCTTCCGCGCAGCACCCCCTTCCGCGCAGCCCTCCTTCCGTCCCACCGCGTGGCCGATCTTGGAATTTTAGGCACCAATAGTGGTGCCAGATCCTCCAAGATCTGTGACCCGGGGCGCTGTGGCGCAGCACGAATCGGCGTAAATCGGACGAGTCGCCGGGAGCAGGTGAGCGGCGGAGCGTCGAGCGGCGGGACTACAGCTACCCGCCCGGGGAGTGGCTCGGCCCAGGCAGGTGGTAGAGCTCAAGGCGGCTGAAGGAAACCTGGTACGGGCCCTGCGCCTGTGCGGACTCTCCGAAGATGCCGAGTTGTACCCGGCCCGCACCGCCGTACTTGCCGTCCTGGTGCTGACCGATGTACCGATCGTCGCGGTAGAAGCGCATCTTCGTGCCCTCCGCGATGATCCCCACCCGGACGGCCGTTCCCAGCGGCGTCGGGGTGTCGGCCGGGAACGTCCGGAGCAGGACGACTGTCCGGGGATCTTCGCCGCCGTGGGTGACCAGGTAGTACCCACCGGCGCAGACGCGCAGTGCGTACCCCTCGCCGTTGAATCGGAACCAGATTCCGGCGCAACTGTCCTTGGCGACGATGGTGACGTCAACCGTGACGACGAGGTTGGTGAGGTTGTGCCGGGCGCCCGCGCAGCGATACGGGCCGAGCGCCTGCTTGGTCACCAGCAGGCCGCCCTTGATGATGCAACTCGCCTGGAGCGCCTCCTCGGTGCGGTCCCGCCAGTTGATCTCGGTGGTGAGTTGTTCCTGCAGCACCAGTTCCGCTCCGGGTGGGAGCGCGAACGGTACGTCGACCGGCCTCGCTCGCAGGCCGTACATGGTGCCCGCGCTGGCGCCGAGGACGGCGAGCACGAGGAGCGCGCTTACGAACGCGAGTCGACGCCAGCGCTGCCTCCGCTGCCGCTGGCCCCGGGCGGCTCCCTTCGCCGCCTTGGGTGCTGCGGCGGGCGAGCCCCCCTCCCGTCCGTCGGAGGCCGGCCCGTCGGACGCCGACCAGCCGGACGCCGGGCCGCCGCCCAAGACCCCGCCGCCGCCGGACGCCGGCCCGCCGCCCAGAACCGGGCCGCCCAGAACCGGGCCGCCCGAGACCGGGCCGCCGCCGGATACCGGGCCGCCGGAGACCGGGCCGCCCGAGATCGGGCCGCCGGATACCGGGCCGCCCGAGACCGGGCCACCGCGGGAGACCGGGCCGCCGGATACCGGGCCGGCCGACACTGGGTCGAGAGCCGCGGCGGCCTGGGCGCCCTCGGCGGCCACCAGCAGCCCGGGCTGGTGAGCGAGCGCCGCCCCCACCTCGGTTGATCGGTACGGCGCGGCATTGAGGAGCCAATCAAGCAGAGCGCGGGCGGTCGGTCGCTGCTCCGGATCTTTGGCCAGGGCCTGCTCCACCAACTCCCGGAGCGGCTCCGGCAGGCCGGCCAGGTTCGGCGGCTCGTACAGGATGTGGCTCATCATCACGAACGCGGACTCGGCCGGGAAGGGGGCACGGCCCGTGCCGGCGTACGTGATCACGCCACCCCAGGCGAAGATGTCGGCCGCCGGGCCGGGAGTCCCGGCCGCAGCCCCGTGAAGCCGTTCCGGTGCCAGGTAGGCCAGCGTGCCGATCACCTGGTCGACCCGGGTGGTGCCGGTGTTGCTCTGCACCGCCCGTGCGATACCGAAGTCGATCACCTTCGGGCTGCCCGGCGCGAGCAGGACGTTGCTCGGCTTGAGGTCCCGGTGGATCACACCCGCCCCGTGGATGGCGGTCAGCGCGGTCGCTACGCCGACCGCCAGGCCGTGGAGGTTGGCTGGGGAGAGTGGGCCGCGCTCGGCGACGACCGCGGAGAGGCTCGGCCCATCGACGTACTCGACGACCAGGTACGGCCGCTCATGCTCGTGGTCGGCATCGAGCACCTCGGCCGTGCAGAACGGCGGAACCTGCCGGGCGCGCTGGACCTCGCGGCGGAACCGCCGACGGAAGTCGGCGTCGTCGGCCAGGTCCGACCGGATCATCTTGACCGCGACGTACTGGCCCTCGGCGGTCTGCGCCAGGAACACGGTGCCCATGCCGCCCTCGCCGAGCCGGCCGATCAGCTGGTACGGGCCGAGGCTGCGGGGATCGCCCGGACGTAGCGGCCGGGAACGTGGGCCCGGGTCGCCCGTCATTTCGAGATCACCCACCGACCGTCGGGCACGACGTCCCGACCGGAGAGCTCGTCCTCCTCGCGCCACTGGTCCCTGTGCCACGGGTCCCTGTGCCGCGTCTGGATCGGCTGCGGGGTGGCCCGGAGGTACCGGCGCGCGTCCCGCAACCTCGCACCGAGGGCACCGGCCAGCTCGGTGGGCACCGGGTCCGCCGCGGCGACCCGCGCGTCGATATCCGACGTCGGTCGGTCCCGGATATCGATCGTGCGCCGCAGCGCGTTCCCGGAAGCTAGCTCGGCCACGACGGAAGCCTAGGTCACGCCGGCAAACCGTTCCGCCCGTGGTCGTAGGTGCCGGTCGATGGACTCCTCGACCGGCAAGCCGGCCGCGCGGGGCACGCACCGGGCGCCGGATCGCGTGAGGTCCCCGGCGCGGCGGGCGCCGGTCGCGCTCAGTGCCGGGTTAGCCTCGATCTGTGCCCGGTTGCCGCCGGCTGGTTGCGACCGCGGCGCTCAGATACCCGCGCAGCGTCGACCAACGGGGGTCGCAGGATGGTCAGCACAGTGGACGAGTTGCTCGCCGAGGCACTGTTCGTGTCCGACGTGCAGCCCTCGCAGACCTGCTCGTGTGCGCTGGTCGAGGCCGCCGTCACGCAGATGATCCGGCGGTACGGGTCCGGCGGGTGCGCCGAGGCGGTAGCGGCAGAGTTCGGCGACCATCCTGAGATCGCAGTGCGCCGGATGGGCTGGGTACGGCACACTCTCAGCGTCTACCCCGCCGTCGCCGCCGCCGACGGCAACGGCTGCGGCGTCGACCGCGACCGCGAGGACCGCGACCGCGACCGCGAGGACCGCGACCGCGACCGCCAGGACCGCGACGGTGACCGTGACCGTGACCGTGACCGCAGCGTCGTTGCGCTGACCGACTGACGCGTCACATCGCGGCTGCCCCGGCGTGCCGTCGAGGCCGGGCTGGCATACCGTTGGTTAGCGCCTGGGCCGGCCCCGATACCGGACGGCGACGGCTGATCGGCGGTGTCGCCGGTCGGCGCGAGGGGGTGTGGTCATGGGTGATGCGGTGGTCAAGCGTTGCACGCTCGATGACGGCACCGTGGTGGTGGATCTCCGCGGCGAGCTGGACCTGGCGATCAACGACGCGCTGCGGGCCCTCCTGGTGGACACCGCGATCCGGGTGCGTCCGCCCCGAATTGTGGTGGACATGCTGCACGTGACCTTCGTCGACTCCACCGGGATCGGTGCGCTGGCCGCTGGGTACAACGCCGCGCAGTCGACCGGGGTCAGCTTCACCGTGCGCCACCTCGCGCCGTTCGTGGCCAAGCAGCTGCGCATCACCGGCCTGTACGACCAACTGGTCGGCACCGGTTAACGAGAGCCCCACCTGGGCAACTCCCTGTAGGTAACGTCTTTTGCGACGAAGGGAGACCGGCATGGCTGTCTCAGCGGATTTGGGCAAGATTCTGGACAAGAAGTACGAGGACACCAGCCTCACCGAGCTGCTCGACGCCCCGGTGTCGGCGCTCGCCGGTGTCACCGAGAATGACGCGAAGTTCCTCAAGGACGCGTTCAACATCAAGACGGTCGGGGACCTCGGGAAGAACAAGTTCTTCCGGTCTGCCGCCGCCATCGTCGACCTCGCAGGCGCGAAGTAATCCGACGCGGAATCGCCGCGACCGGGAGCCCGGTCGCGGCGATTCGGCGTCTACGCCCCTGCCCCTGTCTTGCCCCTGCCCCTGCCGCGGCCCCTGCCCGCGACCCCTGCCCGCGATCTTGCAGTCCTGCCTCGGGCAAATCGGGTCATATGCCGTGAATAGCGAGGCACAACTGCAAGATCGCCGGGGCAGGGGCAGGGGCAGGGGCAGGGGCAGGGGCAGGGGCCGGGGCGGCGGGGGGTTAGCGGCGGTTGGCGCGGAGGCCGCGGGTTACGCCGGCTACCAGGCGGTCGAGCTCGGAGCCGAAGGGGTTGTCGTGGACCAGGTACGTCCAGGTGGCGCTGGGGCGGACCAGCTCGCCCTTGTTGGGCTCCCAGTCCTCGGTGATCTCCGCTTCGGAGAACGTCGCGATGGTGCGCGCCTCGATCTCGGGCAGGAGCTGGTTGAAGGCCGGCACCGCGGAGCGGTGGAACTCGTCCAGCGGGTCGAGGCGACCCAGCGTACGAAGGTGTACGCCCTCCCGGACGTCGGCCAACTGCCCCAGGTGCTCGGCCCAGCAGCGGTCCAGGTGGTAGAGCGCGATCGACCGGGCCACCCGGGAGAGCAGGCCGTCGGCCATCTCGTCGACCTCTTCGGCCTTCGCGGGCGCCTTGACGATCAGCATTTCCGCCGCGATGTCCGTGGTGAGCAGGCGCTCCCGGCGCTCGGCCAGGGCGAGGCGCTGCTGCTCGATCACCACGCTGTACCGCCAGGTGTTGCGGTGGATCTCGTAGTTCACACCCTCCGCGACGCGCTGGGCGTGCTCGATCGCGTCCTCCACCCGGGGGTCGGAGATCAAGCCGTCCGCGTTCATGATCGGCGACGCCGGGATCAGATCGGCGGCGTGCTGGGTGACCAGGTCGTCCTCGACGCTGACGTAGAAGACCGACCGGCCCGGGTCGCCCTGGCGGCCGGCCCGGCCACGCAGCTGGTCGTCCACGCGGCGGCTGTCGTGGCGGCCGCTGCCGATGACGTACAGGCCGCCCACGTCCGCGACCCGGTCGCGCTCCGTCTGACCACTGCCGCCGAGGCGGATGTCGACGCCGCGGCCGGCCATCTGGGTCGAGACGGTCACCGCGCCCCAGGCGCCGGCCTCGGCGATGATCGCCGCCTCTTCGTCGTCGTTCTTGGCGTTCAGCACGACGCAGGGCACGCCCGCCGAGGCCAGGCCCTTGGCGAGCTTCTCGGATTCGCGGACATCCAGCGTCCCGATCAGCACCGGCCGGCCGGACGCGTGCGCTTCGGAGATCTCCGCGATCAGCGCCTCTTCCTTCTCGGCCTTGCTGGCGTAGATCCGGTCCGGCTCGTCCACGCGGATGTTCGGCGTGTTCGGCGGGATGACCGCGACCTCCAGCGAGAAGAACTCGCGCAGCAGGTCGCCGACGAGGACGGCGGTGGCGGTCATGCCGCAGAGCGTGCGGTACAGCTTCACGTACGCCTGCACGGTGGTGGTGTCCAGCACCTCGCCCTCGGCGGTGCCGGTCAGCCCTTCCTTCGCCTCGACGGCCGCCTGCAGCCCGTCCGGCCAGCGCCGACGCTGGGCGACCCGGCCGCGCATCTCGTCGATCAGCTCGACGGCGCCGTCGCGGACGATGTAGTCCACGTCGCGGTGCAGCAGCGCCTTGGCGTGCAGCGCGACGTGCAGCGTGGAGAGCAGGTTGGTGTGCTCGTCGTCGTAGAGGTTGAGGCCGCCCAGCTTCTTCTCCACGGCGGCCAGGCCGGCGGAGGTGAAGGAGACGCTGCGGCCGTCGTCCGGGACGTCGTAGTGCTTGCGCGGGATCAGGTCGCGCACCAGGACGGCAGCGGCGTGTACGGACTCCTGGTCGCCGGGGACCGTGCCGGCCAGCACCATCGGCACCCGCGCCTCGTCGATGAGGATCGAGTCCACCTCGTCCACGATGGCGGTCTGCAACTCCCGCTGCACCCGGTCGCTGATGTCGGTGACGAGCTGGTCGCGCAGGTAGTCAAAGCCGGCCTCGCTGACGGAGACGTAGGTGACGTCGCAGGCGTACGCCTCGCGCCGCTCCTCGCGGGTCGAGTTCGCGGTGACCCATCCGACGGTCAGGCCGAGGCGCTCGTAGACCGGGCCCATCCACTGCGCGTCGCGCCGGGCCAGGTAGTCGTTGACGGTGAGCACGTGGACGGGGCCGTTGCCGCGCCGGATGTGGGCGTACGCGGCGATCACCGCGGCGAGCGTCTTGCCCTCGCCGGTGGCCATCTCGGCGACCTTTCCGGCGGCCAGTGCCATCGCGCCGAGCAACTGGACATCGTACGGCCGCTCGCCCAGCCCGCGCCGGGCCGCCTCGCGGGCGACGGCGCCGATGTCGACGTAGCTTTCGGCCTGCCCGGCCCGCTCGGTGAGCTCCGCGTCGTCGAGCGCGGTCAACTCCTCCTCGCGCGCCTCGATCTCGGGGAGCAGTTTCTCCAGCGGGTCAAGATCGACAGTTGTTCCCGGCTTCTGGAGGAACTTCCGGAACTTGATCTTCAGCTGCTGCGACACGCCCATGTCGCGCTACGGTACTTCGAACCTGCGCCCGCCGTACACCGGGTCCGCTAATCTCGCCGCCCGGTCAGCTTGATCATGGAGCGCTGTGGTGGCTGCGCGGCCGGTTCGCCGGGTCAGTCGATCTCGAGGCGGATCGCGTCGTACGCGGCCTGGTTGCCCACCACCTCGGGGGCGTCCTCGTTGATCCGCAGGACGATCTCGTTGCTCCCCGGCCGCAGCGCCGCCGCGTCGAAGCGGAACTCCCGGCGCAGGTAGAAGCCGGCGGCGCTGCTGCGGTACGTCGCCCCCCGGGCGTCGTCGGGCTGGAACGTCCACACCAGCGTCGTGTCGTTGACGTGGACCGTCAGGTTGCTCGGCTCCGGCGGCACCGGCCGCGCCGTGTCCATGGCCCACGCGGCGAGCGCGATCGTCAACGTCGCGGTCGACCCGGTCCGCGGCGCGCGATCCAGGTCGAACCGGATCCGCCACGGCTCCGCGAGTACGCCGTCGATGCGCTGGTGCTGGACGTAGTTCCAGTCCTCGGTGGTGCTCTGCCCCACGACGTATGCGACGCCGTCCGGGAAGTCCTCCGGGAACTTCGCGACCAGGCCCCACTGGCGGGCCTCCGCGCCCCGGCGGAACTCCGCGGAGGTGCGGTCGGGCGTGCCAATCTGCCACACCGTCCGGCCGTTGCGGGGCGGCTCCCAGACCGCCTCGGGGAGCCGCAACCGGCAGTCCGCCGACACCACGACGTCGTCGCGCGCGTACTCGCCCCAGACGCCCGGCTTGTACACGGAGAGACGGTACGTGCCCGGTCGTACGTTGCGCAGGTGGAACGAGCCGTCCACATTGACCTCCGACCAGTACTGGTAGCCGAGCACGGTGCGCTGGAAGTCCACCCGGTTGTCCGACAGCACGGCGACGGCGCCGGCCATGTTGTGCGAGCCGCGGATGCGGATCCGTCCGCTCACCGACGACCGCTCGCTCGTCGGCGTCCATCCCGGCAGGGCCACCTGGTCGTAGAACTCCGCGTGCGCGGAGAACCGGGCGTAGCGCATGGCATCCGCCCGCAGCGCGACGGGGTCGTCGCCGGTGTTGAGGTAGAGGAAGTAGGGCCCGAAGGTCTTGCTCCACTCGCCGTACACCTCGAGCGCCGGGGAGCCGTAGTGGGTCGCCTGCGGCTCGACCAGTACGACCGGGCCGCCGGTGGTCTGGTGCACGGTGAGGTCCTGCCGGAGCGGACCGCCGTTGAACGCCTCCTTGTTCGGCAGCACCGCCCACACGCCGTACCCGTTGCCGTACAGGCCGTGCAGCACGTGATCCTTCTGGTACACGGCCCAGTCGTACTTGGTGTAGTAACGCCGGGCGTACACCGAGTTCAAGCCGGCGAGGTCCTCGGTGGCGTCCATGACCTCGGGGGCCGCCCGCAGGTCGGCCGGGGTGGGCATGGCGGCCGCCTCGGCGCGGAAGCGCAGGCCGTACGGGTCGTCCTCCACGGATGCGTGGGTGAAGATGCCGGAGTTCGCCAGCAGGACGAAGCGGTGCTGCTCGGCGCGGAAGCCGTGCAGGTCGCCCGGGTGGTGGAACTCGGTGGCCAGGTGGATGCCCTGCTCACCGGCTCGCATGATGTAGTGCCGCACGATGGTGAACGGGGTGCCCCGGCTCGGATCGATCCGCACCGCGACGTCGACGAACCCGACCCCCCGCCGTGCCGTGTACGTCGTGGTGCCCACCGGCAGGGGCACCGTCGTGCCGCGGGCCGCCGAGTTGATGTCGTAGTAGCCGCGGCCGTTGAGCAGTTCCTGCCCGCGCAGTTGCAGTGACGTGAGCCGGCCGTTGTTCGCCTTCGCCACGACCATCCGGGTCACGCCGTTGTCGACGACGATCTCGGTGTCGCTCTCTTCCACGGTCGGCTCCGGCGCCGCCGGATCCGGGGTCGGCACGGCCGTTGCCGCACCGGGGCGCGCAGCCGCGGCGGCCGGTGTCGGCCATCCGACGACCGGCAGTGCCAGCCCGGCGGCTGCGGTGGTGGCGGTGACGGTGACACGGTGGAAGTCCCTGCGGGTCGGCACGAAGCTACCTTCCTGGAAACGGCGGGCTGAGCACGGACCGTTCGCTGATGGGATGCGGGGTCGTACTCAATGACGGAGGCGCTGAGCGGGGCGCGGGATGGCCCGGTCGGGGAGGGCGGTGCCGATGAAACGGTTCAATCCAGCGGTAACGACCAAGCTAAATCCGTCGGAGTGCGTGCGTCAAGCGATGTTTGTGTCGCCGGACAGATGCCGCTTGATCAGGCACCGTGCGGTCACCGACAGTCGCAGGGCGCAGATTGCATAGAGCAACACCTATATCGCCGGGAGCGGCGGCGGGGGGCGGCCCGCGGCCCGTCGCCTGCGGCCCGTCGCCCGCGGCCCGCAGTCAGATGCGCACGCAGCGAGCCCGGTGTGCCGACGGGTGTCGGCGCACCGGGCTCGCGGGTACCGAACGGAGTACCGGGGCGGTGGCTCAGGCGACGACCGCGTCGACCGCCTTCTTGAGCGCCGAGGGCTGGCTGGGCTTGCGTGGGGCGTCGGCGCGGAGCTCCAGCATCCGGGCGCCGATCTCCTGCAGTTGCTTGCGGCCCAGGCCGGCCCGAACCTTCGGGAACCAGTCCTGCTCCTCTTCCTCGATGTGGTGGGTGACGTTCTCGATCAGCACGGTCACCTTGGCATCGAACCGCTCGTCCGCTGGCTTCATCGTCGCGAGCTCCATGCAGAGCACGTCGGCGACGTGGTGCTCCTCGTACGACTCGAGCACGTCCTGCTCGAGGTCCGGCAGGAGCTTGCGGGTCTCCGGGTACATGACCTCGTTCTCGAGGTACGTGTGCACCGTCAGCGACTCGAGGATGGCGTCGACGATTTTGCCCTTCTTCGCGCTGGGCGCGTCGCCGGCGTTCGCGAATTCCTTGAACAGCTTTCTGATTTCTACGTGATCCCGTTTGAGCAGCACAATCGCGTCTGTGGACACCGGTTACCTCCTAGGGGTACTCGGTGTGCCACCTACCCGGACCGGCGGCCCGACAAACCGGTGCGACGGTTGACGCCGTGGCATCGAAGAGCTTGACTGAGATGCTCCACACATCATATGTTCGCCTCGGATTGAAACGTTCGAATCCCCGCCGACCTGTCGAACGTCCTGAACTGCGCCCGCACGACGGTGCCATAGATCGGGTGTATCGGCATCCCGCCAACCCACGGGCTCTGCCGGCCCGGTCGAGATGGAGTGCCCATGGAAGGCCCAGACTTCAACGCCCCGGTTCCCGCCGAGTCACCCTTGCGCGGTCCGGTGCAGCGACGCACCGTGCTCAAGGGCGCGGCCGCCGCGGCCGCCGTCGCTGGCGGCACGGCCTGGGCGGTGTCGAACGCGCCGTCCGCTCTTGCCGCGCCGATGGGCAACATGTACGAGCAGCAGCGGCAGTTCGTTGAGTGGCGCTTCGGCATGTTCATCCACTTCAACATGGCCACGTTCACCGACGAGGAGTGGGCTTCCGCCGGGCCGCCCACCGGACCGGTGCGGGCCGCGCAGTTCAAGCCCACCGCGCTCGACGTCAAGGGCTGGGCGGACGCCGCTGCGTCCGCCAAAATGCAGTGGGCAGCGCTGACCACCAAGCACCACGACGGGTTCTGCCTCTGGCCGACCAAGACGACGCCGCACAACGTGTCGAACGGCACCGGAGTGGACAAGGACGGCAAGAGGGTCGTTGACGTTGTCAGGCTGTACGTCGACGAGTTCCGCGCCGCGGGCGTACAGCCGTGCTTCTACTTCTCAATCTGGGATAAGACGGCTGGGATTGACGAAAAGGGCATCACCCGGGCCGACATCGACTTCACCAAGGCGCAGCTCACCGAGCTGCTCGGCGGCACGTACGGCGTGATCCCGGTGCTGATCATCGACGGCTGGGCCTGGAAGATGGGCCACCACGCCATGCCGTACTCCGAGATCCGGGCGCACATCAAGTCGCTCAACCCGAACATCCTGATCATCGACCACAACGGCCAGACCGAGATGTGGGAGCAGGACGCGATCTACTTCGAGGAGCCGAAGGGTATCTGGTGCCCCCCGAACAACACGTACGCCTCCTGCCAGGGGCAGAACATCGTGAACTCGGGTTGGTTCTGGCACCCGCCGAACTCGGTGAACGGCCGGCGTGACACCGCGGCCACCCCGACCCGCAGCGTGGCGGACATCGTCAGCCACATCAAGACGCTCGAGGCGCGGTACTGCTCCTTCCTGCTCAACTGCATGCCCAACAACAAGGGCACGTTCGACGCACACATCCTGGCCACGCTGGCGGCGACCGGGAGGGCGTGGAGCCCGAACACGAGCCGCCCGCCGCTGCCGGCGCAGCCGGACAGCCTGCTCTACCCGGTCACCCCGGTCGCGGCGACCGCGTCGAGCAACGGGTCCCTAGGCGCCCCGGCTCCCAACCCCTCCCGCCCGTCCACCGCCTTCAACGCCATCGACGGCAAGGTCGACTGGGCCCAGTTCGCACGCGAAAGCTGGTGGCAGTCGACCGGGTCACTCCCGCAGTCGGTGACGATGGATCTGGGCGCGGTCTGGTCGAACATCGACACGGTGACCTACCTGCCCCGGCAGGACCGCGCCGTCGCCGCGGACCCGGCGCGCACCACCGGCAACATCACCGGCTACCGGGTCCTCACCAGCACCAACGGCACCACGTTCACGGAAGCGGCCCGCGGGACCTGGCCCAGCACCAAGTCGCTCAAGTACGCGCGGTTCGCCGCGCGGAACGCCCGCTACGTACGCCTGGAAGCCACCGGCACCGTCGGCGGCGGCCCCGCGATCATCAATGAGCTCAACTGTGGCGGTATCGACGCCCGGCCGATTCAGGGCGGCACCACGCCGACCAGCCCGGTGACGCCCGTGCCCACCACGCCCGGCGGCAACCCCACGGGGACGGTCAAGATCATCAACCGGAACAGCGGCAAGGCGCTGACCATCGCCGCTGACGGCCAGACCGTGGTGCAGACGACCGACACCGGCGCGGCGAACCAGCGCTTCCAGGTCGTCGACCTGGGCACCGGCTACTCGAAGCTGGTGAACCCGGCGACCGGGAAGGCGCTGGACGTGTTCGCCAGGTCCCTGCTCGACGGTGGTGTGGTCTCGGTCTGGACCGACAACGGTGGCAACAACCAGCAGTGGACCATCACCGACCTCGGTGGCGGCTACCGCAAGCTGGTCAACCGCAACAGCGGCAAGGCCCTCGACGTGGCCAACCGGTCGCTGTTGGACAACGGCGCGGTCATCCAGTGGACCGACAACGGCGGCAACAACCAGCAGTGGACCTTCGTCGCTGTCTAGTGTCGTCGCTGCACAGGTACGCCTGACAGCTTGGCAAACCACCGACGGGGTGGCGGCTTCGCAGCCGCCACCCCGTCGTTTCGCGTCCGTGGACGCCTGAGTCAGCGTCGGCCGGAGCCGGTCTGGGTGCGCAGCCGCCCGACCCAGCCCTGAGCGGTGTGCCGCGGCACGCCGTAGTGGCCGGCAAGGTCGGTCACGCTTCCGATCTCGGCGTAGACCTGCGCCAGATCTTCCGGCATCTTGCGGTACGCCCGCTGCCCGGTACGGACCTGCCCGGTGGCGCGCGTTGCCGGCGCCGCACTTTGGCGACCGGCCCGACCGCCGCGCGCGCTCGGCGTGCCCGCCGCCTTCGCGACCGTCTTCGTCGGTGTGGCGGCCTTCCGCCCAGCGCTTCGCCCAGTCGCCCGGGCTCCCGAGTCAGCCGTCGTTCCGGTGCCTGCCTTCGCCGTGCCTGCCTTGGCCGTGCCTGCCTTGGCCGCGCCTGCCTTGGCCGCGCCTGCCTTGGCCGCGCCGGCCCGCGGCGTGGTTGCCCTGGGTGTCGCCTTGGCGGTGTTGGCCCGCGGCGTGGTGGCCTTGGCGGTGGTGGCCTTGGCGGTTGTCGTGGCCGGAGTCGCCTTGGCCGCGCCTGCCTTGGCCGTGGTGGTCCTCGCCGTCGCCTTCCTAGCCGGCGCAGACTTCCCGGCCGTTGGCGTGGCCGTGGCCGGTGCGGCGGGCGCGTTCTTGGCGGGCCGTCCGCGCCTGCTCGGCGCCGGGCCGGCGGCTGCCTTCTTCGTCGGGGCACCTGTGGCGTTACGGGGCCGCCCCGGTCGACGGGTTCGCGGCGCGGTCGTCTCCGCATCGCCGGCAGCATCGGTGCCCGTCGCGTCGGTGGCGGCCGCCCCGGCGTTGGTCTGCTCAGCGTTGCTCTGCTCAGGGTTGGTCTGCTCAGCGTTGGTCTGCTCTGCGCTGCTCTGCCCGGTGCTGCTCGCGTCGTCCGCGGCGGTGCTCCCGCCGGCGGCGTCGGTGACGGCAATGTCGCCCGTGCCAGCGTCGTCCCCGGCGGCGTCGGCAAAGCCGTTGCTGCCGGCTGGGTCGGCCTCGGCGGACTCCGTGGGGGTTGGGGAGCCGTCGCCCGGCGTGGCGTGCGGCTGCGACCCGAGGGCGGGAGCCGACGCGGCGGTGATCGTGGCAGCCCGAGCGGTGGCCGGCATGAGCGCACGAATCACCATGTCAAGGTCGACTGCGGGGAGTGCGAGAGCCGAGAGTCCGTCGCCGCTGCCGGCGCGCAGAGTGAGTTCGGTGATCCGACCCCCCTGGTCGCCTGCCTCGAATCGCAGCGTCGTGCTGGCCAGCCGGTCGTCGTCGGGATTGATGGTGATCGTGTACGAGCTCACCGGGGGCTCCTTTCGTTGGCGTCGCGGCCGTGCCGGTTCGAGAGCGGAACGGTGCGACTTGCGTGCGGCTTTCGCCGAAAGATCGATGTGCGAAAACTACTCCCACGTTCCCTCTGGTACCAAACTCACTTCATCTCACTTCTGCATCACGGTTGCCACTTTGCCGTTTCCTGCTCTGCACGCGACTAGCGTCGGTAGCTGTACCCGGGCGCGCGTTTCGATGAGCTCCCACCGAAAGGCGCTTCCGGTGCGAGCGAGCAGTAGGGGTTGCATCATGGTCAGCACAGTGAACGATCTGGTTGTCGAGGCGTTGTTCGTGTCCGATCTCCAGCCGTCGCAGGATTGCTCAGGCGAAATGTTGCACGAAGCGGTCACTCGGGCGATTTTGCGTTATGGCAGTGACGGCTGCGCCGCCGGCGTTGCCGAAGAATTCGGACACCACCCGGATACCGCCGTGGGCCGCATGTGCTGGGCCCGCCGGACGCTGGACCGCTGGTACCCGGTGGCCACGTCATACCCGGGCGGTGAATCCATTGTCGACAATGGTGAGGTACGTCTCGTCGAAGGCGGCGCCGCTCAGACCTCGCCGGTGTCGCGGTAGGGGCAGTGCCGGCAGCCGCGCCCGCAGCACGTTCCCCGATCGGCCAGAAAGCTGGCGGTCAGCACGAAGAGGCCGGTTTCCGGGTCCAGATATCCAGCCTCGCCGGCATCGACTGCTGCCGCGTGCGCGTGAACAATCGCGGGGGGCAAGGGCTCCGGGACCGGTTGACTCACGGCGCACACGCTACCGGTCCGCATTCCGCTCCCTCCGTGGCCGGCGTTATCACTGCTCGGTGGAGTACCCGGGCACGAGCCGGATAGCGGTGGTGCCTCGCCCACCGCAGCGATGCCGTTGACCGATCGATCGCGCACATCGCCTGCGGTAAACACGCCGGAAACACTTGTTGAACAACAGCGGCGGGCGCTACGCCAGCCAGTCGCCCGCCCGGTATCGGCACCGCCGACAACCATCGGCGCGCACCCGACGGTGACCGGGTCGACTCCCCGATCAACGAACCGGTCGGTGAGGGTCGACGCATCCGCACCGGCCCGATCGACCGCCCCCACGGCCGCGCGGCCGTGGGGGCGCGGCCGTGGGGGCGCGGC
>DATHBD010000045.1:0-4425 GCA_035296325.1 Micromonosporaceae bacterium
AGTACCTCATGCTCGATAGACGTATCAGCCGCCGCCGCCTACTCACCGGGTCCGCCCTCGTCGCCGGCGGCGTAGCGGCCGCGCCACTGCTCGGCGCCTGCGACGCCAGCCCGGACGGGGCCCCGTCCGGCACCGGTGAGGCCGTGACCCTGACTGTCATGTACAAGAACAACGAGCTGACTCCGGCGCACATCGCGGATTTCGAAGCCAGGAACGCAGGGATAAAGGTCAACTTCATCGAGTACGACACCACCCGGCTCAACGCGATGCTGGCCTCCAACGACCCACCCGACTTCGTGCGCGCACCGGCGGTGGGCAGCGCCAACGCCAACGCCCAACGGCTGGCCACCGACCTCAGCGCATACCTCGACAAGAGCAGCGTCCTGAAGAAGGATCTCCTGCTCCCGGTAAATGAGAGCTTTCGCTGGGACGGCAAGCGCAGCGGCCAGGGTCCGCACTACGGGATCGTCAAGGACTGGAGCCAGGACGCGACGCTGTGGTACAACCGGGCGCTGTTCGAGCAGGCGAAGATCCCGCCACTCAGCCCCACCGAGCCGGTGACATACGAGGAACTGCTGGAGATCGCCAAGAAGCTGACCGTCAGGAGCGGCGGCAAGACGCAGGTGTACGGCCTCGGTGTGGAGTGGGCATGGAACCTGTGGGCGCCAATCTCGATGATGATCCTCCAGCAGGGCGGTCAGCTCTACAACGCCGACCTCACCGAGACCGACATGACCACCCCGCAGGCCAGGCGGGCCCTGCAGTGGTATGTCGACTTCGGACAGGCGGGCGTCGGTCCGACCTCGCTGGACCCGGCGCCGGACGGCGCTGACCTGTCGCTCTTCCTGGCCAAGCGGATGGCGATCACCCAGGACGGCTACTGGTACGGCGGCAACTTCGTCAAGGAGTCCGACGAGATCAAGAGCAGCGTGGCGATGGCGCCCGCCCCGGTGATGGGTGACAAGCGGATCAGCCCGACCTACGCCGGTTGGGGCGCGTACATTCCCGCCAAGGCGAAGCACAAGGACGAGGCCTGGAAACTCATGGAGTACTTCATGGCCGGGCCACCATCCGAGGAGCGGGCCAAGAGCGGCTGGGGCATGCCCGGGCTGAAGGCTCAGCTCTCGCTCATGCCGCAGGAGCTGCCCTACCAGAAGCAGGCGTTTGAGACCGCGCAGGTCGAACTCCAGCACGCCGGCGCACTCCCGGACTCGCCGTACGTCTCGGTAGACAGCTGGAACGCCGTCCTGGACAAGCAGCTGCAGCGCGCGATCAAGCGGGAGGCCACCGTGGACGCGGCGGCGCAGGCCATCACCGAGGAGATGAACAAGCTGCTGAAGCAGGGCAAGGATCAGATCGGCTAGTGTCCACGCGGGTAGAGCGGCCGAGACGCCGCAAGCGCAGCTGGTCGCGGTACTCCGACCGGATGTTCTACCTGTTCGTCTCGCCCTGGGTGCTCGGCTTCGCGCTCCTCACCGCGCTGCCGCTGGGCTACGCGTTCCTGGTCAGCATGACCAACTTCAACGGGCGCAATGCCCGGTGGCGATGGGTCGGCCTGCGCAACTACAGCGAGCTGGTCCGCGACACCGACGCCATCGCGGCGCTGGTCCGCACACTCGCGTACACGGCGATCACCGTGCCGCTGATGGTGGCCGGCGGCCTCGGCCTCGCGGTGCTGCTCAACCGGCGCCTGAAAGCCGTCGGCCTGTTCCGGACGATCTTCTTCCTGCCGTCGGTCGTCCCGGTCGTGGCCATGGCCATCATGTGGAAGCTGATCTTCAACCGCGACGCCGGCGTGCTGAACCGGATGCTGGAGTGGCTCGGCGCCAGCCCGATCGCCTGGCTGGTCGACCCGAACGCGTTCTACGCCCTCGTCATCCTGACCCTCTGGGGTCTGGGCGGCGGCATGGTCATCATGCTCGCCGCCCTGCAGGGCGTACCCGCGGAACTGGAGGAGGCGGCGGTCGTCGACGGCGCCGGCCCGTGGCGGGTGTTCCGCCACGTCACCGTACCGATGATCTCTCCGGTGATTTTCTTCCTGGTGGTGACCGGCATCATCACGTCATTTCAGGTCATCATCCAGCCGCTGCTGCTGGCCGAGACCAACCAGGTCGGCTCGGTGACCCAGGTGCCGCAGAGCACCCACCTGTACATGGTGCAGGTGTACCAGGAGTTCTTCGCCAACAACCGGTACGGCTACGGCTCCGCCATGCTGTGGGTTTTCTTCCTGGTCATTCTGGTGATCACGGTCGTGGTGCAGCGGTCCAGCCGACTATGGGTGCACTACCAGGTCGACAGTGAGGCGGAACGATGACCACGACGTCTCCGGTGGAAATCGCCGCGTCGCCGGCGTTGCCCACCCCCACACCGCACCCGGCCCGCCCGCGCCGTCGGGCCGACGCCGCCGGCACGTACCTGGTGCTGATGACGCTCGCCGTGCTCTTCGCCGGCCCGTTCGCCTGGCTGGCACTGGCCGCGGTGAAGACAAAGGTGGACTGGGTCGCCCTGCCCGCCAGGATCCTGCCGGACAGTCCACAGTGGGAGAATTTCAGTCAGGCGGTCACGGAGATCAACTTTCCCGCCTACCTGGGAAACTCGCTCTTCCTCTCCACCCTCTACGCGGTTCTGGTGACGTTCTCCAGCGCCGCGGTGGGCTTCGGCTTCGCTCGCCTGCGCGGGCGCGGCAAGGGCCCACTGTTCCTCGTGGTGGTCTCCACCATGATGCTGCCGCAGATCCTCACCCTGATCCCGACGTATGTGCTGTTCGCCCGGGTCGGACTGGTCAACACGTACTGGCCGTGGGTGCTGTGGGGCCTGGCCGCGTCGCCCTACCTGGTGTTCCTCTTCCGCCAGTTCTTCGCCGCTGTCCCGGCCGAGTTGGAGGACGCCGCGATCATCGACGGCTGCGGGTACGGCCGGATCTTCCTCCAGATTTTCCTGCCGCTGTCCCGGCCGGTGCTGGTCACGTCGTTCCTCCTCTCGTTCACCTGGATCTGGGGCGACTACATCGCACCAGCGTTGTTCCTCGATCCCGACCACACCACGCTGTCCGTGGCCATCGCGGCCTTCTACCGCGACCCGCACGGCAACCCGGACGCCACCGTGCAGGCCGCTGCCGCGACGCTCTACGTGGTACCGGTCCTGGTGATCTTCCTGTTCGCGCAGCGCTACTTCATCCGTGGCGTCGCCAGTTCCGGCGTCAAGGGTTGAGGTCGCCGGGACGGGTCAGGGCGTCCAGCGGAGGTTCGGGTTCAGCTGTCCGCTCCAGTTGAAGACGGCCATGTGGTCCCAACCGCTGCCGGTCCCCGAGATGTTCGCCGGGTCCCAGCCGTTGCCCGGCACCGCGGTCCACGTCGGCTCCCAGTAGAAGACGCCGACTGCGCCGGCGTTGCGGGCCGTGTTCTGGACGTGGGCGAAGTTGGTGGCCTGACCCTGCCAGGTGGCCGGGTAACCGGAGCAGCCGCCCGCGCCATGGTTGCTGGTGCTGTCGGCGTTCGCGGTGGTGAACGGGGCCGCCGTCTCGGCGATGATGACGGACCTGCCGTACCGGGTCCGCATGTCGGCGATGACGTTGTGGAGGTTGCTCAGCGTACCGTGCCACGTGCAGTAGTACGACAGCGCGGTGATGTCCCATTGCACGCCCTGGTTACGGATACTGTCGTAGAACCAGCGCGCGCTCGACATGCTCTGCGCGAGTGCGGTGTGGACGATCACCTGCGTACCGCTGTTGCATGCCTTGGTGGCGTTGTACCCCGCCTTGAGCAGCAGGCCCAGGTTGTAGAAGTTGTTGTTCGTCACCCGACCGTCGTTCCACAACATGCCGGTGTTGATTTCGTTGCCGATCTGCACGCTGTCCGGCGTGGTGCCCTGCGCCTTGAGACTGTTGCACACGTCGGCGGTGTAGGCGTACACATCGGACTGCAACTGGCTGATGCCGTGGCTCCGCCAGGCGGCCGGCTTGGTCTGCGTGGCCGGGTCGGCCCAGGTGTCCGAGTAGTGAAAGTCGACCATCAACCTCAGGCCCTTGGCTTTGACCGTCCTGGCGTACTCCAGAACCTTGTCCCTGTTGTTGTAACCGCTGCGCGGGTTGTTCCAGACCCGCAGCCGAACGTAGTTGACGCCCACGCCCTTCAGAATGTCGAGCGCGTCGCGCCGGGTCCCGGTGGCGTCGTAGTAGCGGGCGCCTACGTCATTGGCTCGCTGCAAGGTCGAGACGTCGGCGCCGAGCATGCTGAGCGGTGCGGCCGAGGCGGGTGGGGCGATCGCCAGGGCGGCGACCGGCAGAAGGAGGGACACGAGCAGGGCGAAGATTCTCGTCGTACGGGTCACGGCCCCTCCGATCGCAACGATCGATGTCACTGTGAGCGCTTACAGTATTGGCCATGCTGCTGAATGTAAACGCCTGGTAAAGCGCCTGTGAGCGCT
>DATHBD010000046.1:0-22523 GCA_035296325.1 Micromonosporaceae bacterium
TGCGACCCGCACAGCCCGTGGCAGCGCGGCAGCAACGAAAACACCAACGGCCTGCTGCGGCAGTACTTCCCGAAAGGCACGGACCTGTCACCGAACAGCCAACACGACCTCGACCAGATCGCCGCGAAACTCAACGCCCGATCCCGCAAATCGCTGGCCTATCGCACCCCAGCCGCTATGCTTCACCGGGCCGTTGCTCTGACGGGTTGAACTCAAGGCGTCTTTCTTCGCGGCGGAGTTGGACCGTCCGTCGCGATGAAGGTCGCCTTCGTCGGCTCCCAGAAGGAACAGCGCGGTGTCCAGCCGGTCTTGCAGGCGCTCGAAAGCACGCCGGCACAGATCGCACCGTCGACCTACTACGCCGCCAAGACCCGCCCCGCCTGCGCCCGAACGGTGCGCGACCACGAGTTGACCGCGATGATCGAGCAGACCCATGCGGAGAACTACGGCGTTTACGGCGCCCGCAAGATCTGGCACGAGCTGCACCGCCGAGGAGTGCCGGTGGCCCGGTGCACCGTCGAACGGCTCATGCGCGCCGCCGGGCTCCGCGGGCTGCTGCGTGACACGTCGCCGCGCACGACCCGGCCCGCAGCCGAGACCAGCAGACCGGGTGACCTGGTCAAACGAGACTTCACCGCCACAGGTCCGAACCAGCTGTGGGTCGCCGACCTGACCTACGTGCGTACCAGCGTGGGCTGGGTGTACGCCGCGTTCGTCCTCGACGTGTACTCCCGCATGATCGTCGGCTGGCAGGTGTCGACGAGCCTCTACACCGATCTTGCCCTCGACGCGCTGACGATGGCGATCTGGCGCCGAGAGAACCAAGGCGCTGAACTGGGCGGACTTGTCCACCACTCCGACCGCGGAGTCCAATATCGAGCGATCCGCTACACCCAACGGCTCGCCGAGGCCGGCGCCGTCGCCTCCGTCGGCTCGAAGGGCGACTCGTACGACAACGCCATGGCCGAAGCGTTCAACTCCCTCTACAAGGCCGAACTCGTGCGCAACACCGGACCCTGGCGCGGCCTCGACGACCTGGAGATGGCCACCGTCGAGTACATCGACTGGTACAACAACCGGCGCCTGCACGGCGGGCTCGGGCACGTCCCACCCGCCGAGTACGAGGCACTACACGCGATGACCCAGCCGGTCACCGTGCCCCTGCAAACCAGAAGTGAGCGATGATCATGGGGATTTCCAGACGGTGATGTCAAGGGCGAGGTAGTCGCCGGTTACTGCGATGACCTTGTCGGTAATCTTCACCGCGGCGACGTACCCTCGGCCGGTGTAGCAGAGCGCATCGCCTCGATCGACGTATGCGGTGCTGGTAAAGCGCGTGTTCGTGAAGCAGGTATCGAACGTTGGGTCCGTGACGTTGTCCAGTTGCGCGAGCTTGCCGCCGTCTTTGGATGAAATCTGGTTCACCACCGGCACGACCATGCTGGCATTGCCGGGGATGCCCTCCCGCGGTCGCTGGGGTTGCCCTGCGATGTCGATGCCGTAGCCGGCAGCGACATCCACGCTGTAGCGGGTCAGGAGAGTCCCCGGTGAGGCACCGGAGATGGCGGGCGTACGCGCAGGCATGGAGGGAGTTCCGCTCGCTGCGGTCCCGCCTTGTGCACTGTCCGGTGCTGATGCCGTTACGCGTCCGGTGAAGAATCCCGCCACCGCGACCAACGCCGCCACCAACGCTGCGATCGCCGAGATCCACGCTGGGCCAAGGTCTGCAAAGCTATGTTTCTTGTCCTGCGGACCGCTGCCGGTCATACCAGCCCTCCTCGATGCTCAGCTCGATCGTATGGTGGTGAAGCCATCGCGATGGCAGCCGGGCGCCGCCCATGCGCAGAAGATCCGGTAGCCGAGACGACCTGCGAAAGGCGGCTGTCAGCGAGCGCACCACACAGTCACTCGGCACCCCACGGCGGAGCGGCTGAGGGCCGACACCCTCAACCCGGCTGAATTGCGGTCACGGCGGCGAGGTATCGAGGGAACGTGATCTTGTGGTAGGCGGCGAAGGCGTCTGCGTGTCGCTGGAGGGTGTGGTTGGCGCTGTCCAGGTCATCCATGGCCCCACTCAGCCGACGCTGCCGGTTCGTCTGCGTTGCAGCCATGTCGGCATCGAGTTTGGCCTGTTCTTGGTCCAGGCTGCTGAGTGTTTGGCGCTCAGCAGCTGCAGCCTGGTCTCGGGCCTTGCGGGCCTCGTCGCGTACGGCCTGTTCGCGGGCCTGTAGCACTTGCTGTGCACGATGGTGACTGCTGGCGATACTCTGTCGCAGGTTGGTAGGCAGCGTCGCAGGAGCGGTGCGCTCCGCCTGGCCTCGGATACTTTCGCGCCACCGGACGAGATTCTCGGCCCGAACAGGCCCGACCTGTTCGACGTGCACGCCGCGGTCTTGGGGCGATCGCCGCAGCATCGCCGTCGGGTAACGGCCTCCTTGCACGACGTAGAAGTCGACGAAGTCCGCAGCGGTGCGGAAGCCGGCGGCTGCGAGGTTTCGGGCCACCTTGGTGTCGATGCCGGCCGGTGGTTTGCTGAGGATGACAGCGTTCGCAAGCGCGCGCTCGACGTGCGCGGTGCGTAGCTGCTGCAGCGCAAGACGTTGCAGCTCGGCCAGGCTGTTTTGTGGAGCGTTTCGCTCGGCAGCTATCTGCGCCAGCGCTTGCTGCAAGCGGCTCGTGATGGCCTGCTCGGCGGTCTGCCGCTGTTGCGTCGCTTCGGCGCGACGCTGGGCGATCCGACGCTGTTCACCATCGCGGGTGGCGCCGAGCTGGGCAAGTTGTTGCTGCGCGTCGTCGCGAGCCTTCGTCGCTTGCCTGACTGCGTTACGAGCGTCGGCGTAGACGGCGAGCGCCCGGCGTCGTGCTACGGCCTGCGGGTGCCGGCGGTACAGCCAGGCCACCAGGATTGCCATCGAGGCGGCGGTGAGCCACCACACGATCATCGGGATTGCGGCGAGCGCCGTAGCGCCGGCGGATGCCGCGATGGCCGAGCCTATGGCGGCCAGGCAGGTGATCGCCGCGAGCCGGGGGGCGATCATGGTCCGGCCGCCGCCGAACCGGAGGTCGTCGATGCCGGCCGATGTCTCGGCGACCGGCGGTGCCGTCGCGGCCGGGGTGGGGAGGTGGTCGGCGAGCCACTCCGGGAGGCTTTGGCTCGGACCCGGAGCAGCGGGCACGCGTGGGCGCGGGACGACTGCAGGCGCCATGCTGGTTTCGAGCTTCGGTACCTGGGACAGGGGCTTGGCCGCGCACGACGCGAGGGTGTCGGTCAGGCTGGTCAGCTGGTGGTGGCCCGTGGTGCGCAGGGCCCGGAACGCCGGGGAGTTGGCTGGGTCGGCATAGTCGGCGGCGGCCAGCAGGATCTTGGTGTCGTCGCTTGGGTCGCGCAGGTTGCGCCACAGTGTAGGTTCGACGGTCAGCGCGATGAGGCTGGTGTAGATGACCCAGGCGGAGAACCGGTCCAGTCCGGGTCCGAAATGGTGGTCGTCGCGATCGGGGTGCTGGTAGTTCGGTAGGCCTTTCTCCGTTGGCGGGAGGCCGCGCAGGGCGGGCACGAACATGCCGTCGTAGTCGATGAGCATGAGCCGGGTGTCGGGGGTGACCAGCAGGTTGCCGTGCTGCAGGTCGCCGTGGGCGACGCCGGCGTCTTCCAGCGCGGAGACGATCTCGGCGAGTTGCGCGGCGAGGGAGGTCACCCGCGCGGCGTTGGCGCGGTGGTTTTCCAGCCAGGGCAGGAGCCCTTGGGCGTCGATCCACCGCATCTTGACCAGCGGGTACGGGTGGCTGTTGATGGAAATGCCGGCGGGCTGGTAGTCGAAGTCCACGAGGGCGGGGTGGCGTACCTGGCGCAGCGCCGTCGAGACCGCCTGGTAGCGGCGTTGCTGGTCGGCGACCGGGCGGGTGAAGCATTTGACGGCCCACCGGGTTCCGTCGGTGGCCGCCACTTGGAACACCGAGGCGAAGTTGCCGGACACCGGTTCCGGCAGGCCCCACGCGTCGGCCTTGACGACGCCGTCGCGTAGCTGCGGGTCGGTGAAGGCCCGTGCGGGGTACTGCAACGCGTCGACGTAGTCGCCGCCGGTGGGGTATCGGGTAGGGGCGTTCGGTCCGGCCACGGCTGCCTTTCTCGCTTGTCGGGGTGAGCCGGCTGTGTCAGATCAGGTCGATGCGCATCAGGGTGGTGTCGTCGTTGCGCATTGACCCGTCGTCGCGGCGTTCGTCGACCCAGCCGGCGAAGTCGGTGATCCCCTCGGCGGTGTGCAGCGCCCGCATGGCGGGCCACGGCGCTTCCCCGGCGGCGGCCTGGCTGAGCAGCCAGCATGCGAGCGCGTCACTGGCTAGCAACAGCTGGTCGCCGCGGCGCCAGGTGGTGGTGATGTGGCCGATGTGCCGGTCGACTGCGGTGCGGTCGACCGGCCGCGACGGCGCGAGCGCCGGCGCGGTGCCGAACTCGTCCGGGTCCGTGATCGGGAACGCCGTGACCATCTCGTCGTCACACACGTGGAACAGGCACGCGTCGCCGAGTGCCCAGACGTCGAGTCGCCCTTCGCCTTCGGTCTCGCCGTCGAGCAGTCGGGCGGCGATGATGGTCGCGTAGGCGCCTTTGCGGAGCTTGTCCTCCTCGTACCAGGCGATCGGGTCGCCGGCCTCCTGCCGGCCTTGGCAGTAGTCGGCTTCGACGGCGTTCCACCCTGCCACTCCGGCGGCTAGGGTGGCGGGCAGCTCCGCCGTGGGGCCGGCCTCGGCGAATCGGTTGACCAGGTCTCGTGCCCACGTGCCGGACAGGAAGCCTTCGCTAGCGCCGTCGGCGACGGCAGCGGCCAGCCAGCTGCTGGCGCGCTCGCCGAGGGTGGCCCTCGACGGCTCGACGCAGGCCGCATCTTCGTATTCCTGCCAGGTTGAGCCCCGTTTGGGCACACTGAATGTGTCGACGTATGCCTGCATCCGCGTTGGCGCCGTTCAGCGGAGGTCGGTGGCGCGGGTGCCGATGTCGAGGAACTGCACGACGGTCACCATGTCGGCGTTGTAGACGAACCCGCGGCTGGTGTCGTCGACGGCGATACCTTCCTGACTGGCGTACGCGCGCATGTGTGGCGGTAGCGGCGAACTCATCGCGTATAACGTCCGGGCGTAGTCGTCGGGCAGGGCAGCCGCGTCGCCGGGGAACACGATCGGGTTACCGCCACGGTCGGACACGTGCAGGTTGAACAGCAGCACATTCCCGTCCGTGGACGACAGGTCCCGCACAGCGGCCGCCGGTGTCTGCGGGTCGCCGTCGGTGGACTCGCCATCGGTCAGGTTCAGCACCACCGGTGGGAAGCAGTCGGGATGCATCGTCAGGAACGTGTCGACCAGGCCCTTGGCCTGGGTCAGTGCCTGGCACATCGGTGTGCCGCCGGAGCTGACGGGCTCCACCCACACGGGGAACTTCGTTGCCTGCTCCACCAGGCCGCCCGCGCCGTCCGGGACCTTCTTCTTCCGCTCTTCGATCCGCGCGGGGTTGCCGGCGACCTGCGACAGCGGCACCAGATCCCGGCCGGCGAGTTCACCCCCGTACAGCGACCCCACCCGGGCGCCGTACCCGATCGCGGCGACGTGGAAGTAGTCGCGGATCCCGCCCTCCTTCGCGCATTTGATCGACAGCTCCCGCAGCAGCCGATTCAGGGCGTCCGCGACGACGTCCGCTTTACGCATACCGTCCACATCGGTGACGTCGTCGCCCATCGACGTGGACTGGTCGAGCAGGAACACGAAGCAGCTCGGGTTGGACCGGCTGATTTCGGCGGTGTACGGCATCAAGGCCTCTCTCGGATATAGACAACGTCAAGTAGGACAGGGCGCGGCCCGGCAAGGCTACGGTGAAAGCCACCAGTCTGTGGGGGCAGCGGACTGTGTGAGCGGCGCGGCAGCGAGGTTCGCTGGCGGCGCCGGGGCGATCTTCGGGTCCGGTGCCTCCGGGCCGGTGGCCGGGCGGCCGTCGATGGGCAGCTGATCGGTGCTGGCCCACCGGGCCAGCGCAGGCCGGTCCACGATTGTGATCCGGCACTTGTCCGCCACGTGCCAAGCCGGTTTGGACGGAAACCCGGTCGTCACCAGCATCGCCACGTCGGCGGCATGGATGTCGCGGGCCGTGCCTGCGAACCGCTGCACCTCGGGGCTGCCTACCTTTCCCTTGTACCGCTTGCACTGCACGACCAGGCGGCGTCCGTCCGGCAACGTGGCGACGATGTCGGCGCCCATGTCGTTGCCGCCGCCGCACACCGACACCCGTCGGCATCCACTTGACCGCAGTAGCCGGGCCACATAGTGCTCGAACTGCGTGCCGGACATGCCGTCGGTGACCGCGATGTTCCGGTCGTACAAGGCGAGCTGACGCGCGCGCCGGATCCGGTGCCGCACCCAGGCCACCACACTGCCCGCGACGATCACTAGGACCAAGGCCACCACGACGGGATGCTGTTGTACCGCCTGAATCACCAGGCCGGCCCCAATCAGCGCCGGGAACACCAGCCAGGGATCCCCGGTCTTGTTCCGCCTGCGGCGGCGCGCGCGCCGCGCCATGCCCACACCCCCAGTTCAACCCCACGTACACGGATGTCTTCGGACTGTAAGCGGCGGGTGTGACAAGTCGACCAATGTGGATCAACGCCGGATCTGTCAGAAACCCGACACGACATCTGCTCGGGTATGTCGTGGCGATCGGGGTTCGGAGCGGGACCGCCCACGGCGAGAACTCACCTAGGGCGGATCGTGTGTCCATGGTGGCGGATGAGGACATCGAGCAGCAGCACGGTGGCGTCTGTGTCCACCGTGCTCCGTGCGGGCGTCGCAAGTGCTTGATCAATTTGCTGGTCTGCCGAGATTGACGAGCTTGTTCCATACTTCGGCCCGACAGGTCTTGCAGGCCTCGAGGGATTCAGCGCGACGACGCCGGGCGAAGTTGTCTCTCAGGTAGGTGTGGCGTTGCGCCAGTACGTGGGGGAGTGGGGGCACAGCTGGCACCGCGGTAGTTTGCCGGTGCCGTCGCACGCGCTTGCCGCGCACGTGGACGGGAGCGCGCTCGCGGTTCGGGTGATGCCGCTGTAGACCGGGGCGGACGGGTCGAGCCGCCGGCCCCCGGTTTTGTCGGTGTGGTCCCAGGTTCGGGTGACGCATCGGTAATTGGGGCTGAGGTGGGTGAAGTCCTCGTCCTGTTCCTCTTCGACCGGTTCAACGGTGGTGCTGTACGCGTTCCACTCGGAGGCGTCCTCGGCGGTGACGAGGTGGTAGTTCACGCGAGCCTTGCCGCGCGGCACACGGATGTCGATGATGTGACCGGCGGCGACCTGTCCGACGAGGTCTGCGAGGACGACGGCGTGCATGGGGTCGAAGTAGGCGTGCTCCTGTCCGCACGGGTCACCGGTGCGGCCCGGGCCACGGCCGCGGTCGGGGCAGAGCGCCTGACGACGTCCGCACCGTTCGAAGACGAGGCGTTTCACGCCGCCTCGAACGTCGAGGTCCACGCCGGCGGCGATGTCCTGCCACGGGGCTGGTCGGATCAACGCCCACGGGCTGCGGTCCACCCATTCCGGCGCGGTGGCCTGTCCCCCCGCGGTGCGGACCTCGCGGGTGACCCACAAAGGTGTGGCGCCGTCTTGGCGGTCGAGTCGATCGCGTTTGGCGACGGTGGCGGGGTGGATGGGGGAGACCTGCGCTTCCACGCGGAGTTGACGGCCGTGGGCGCCGCTGATCGTGACGTCGGCGCGGCGGCGCCGGTGCGAGGTGGTTTTCTCGGTGACGGCGCGGAATCCGTGCCGGCGGGCGGACTGAGCGATGTAGTCCTTCAACGCCTTGTGGGTGTCGGACTCCTCGCTGGTGTGTTCGTTGCGGTTGATGACGGCCGGGTAGTGGATCGCTTGCCGACGTCCGGCACGCCACCGTAGGAACATCGCCCCGTCGGGATTCTTGGAGCAACCCTCGCCGGTGGTGGTGGCCATGCATCGGATGGTTCCTCGGGGCAGACTCGCGGTGTGGAGTTGCTCCCACAGTCCTGGGCGGAGTGGGTGTCCAAGATCGGGCTCTGATAGGTTCAAGGTGAGGCGTTCGGGTTGGTAGTAGGCCGTCCAGGTCAAACGATCCTCCTCCACACAGTGGCAGGTCCCAGTCACGCACGGCGACCTGTCCGGTGTGTCGCAAGACCGGCGCCCACGTGCTTATTCCCGCGATTCCAGGCGCTTTGCGGATGATGCGTGATAGGTCAATTCATCACCACTCCGGCTCCGTCGCTCGTAATCGCTTCCGGACGGAGGATGTAGTCCAGATCAACGTGGTGGGCCAGACGTTTCCCGGCCGGAACGAGGTCGCATGGTCCACCTCGGAACTCGTACAGGATCCGCAGCGGGGATACGGCGAGGTAAACGCCCGGCTGGCCCGCCCCTGACGCCGTAGCCGGTGGCGTTGAGCAGGTCGCGACCTCATGCGCCGACGTGTGTTCGATCCGATTGGCGCTGTATCCGGTCCATTCGCTCCAGCCGCTGTTGCGGCAAACGCCGATGAAGATCACGGCGCCTGGCCCTTACTGAAGGAACAGAGCGATGACCTTCCCCCGGTAGCGTGGAGGCCAGACCTTAAGGGATAGATGGTTATGGCTGAAACAAGGCGACGGTTCGACCCGGAGTTCCGAGCCGGGGCGGTTCGCATCGTGCAGGAGACGAAGAAGTCCATCGCGCAGGTCGCTCGGGATCTTGGGATCCACGAGGGCACGCTGGCGAACTGGGTGAACAAGGACATCGAGCGGCGGCTGCCGCCCAACGGTGGTGTGTCGGAGTCCGAGCGGGCCGAGTTGCTGCGGCTGCGGCGGGAGAACGCCGAGCTGGCGATGGAGCGCGATGTCCTCAAGCGTTCCGTGGTCCTGTGGGTGAAGGAGGCGATGAAGTAGCTGTGGCCGCCGTCATCAGTTCCCAGAGGACCGAGCACAGCGTGCCGCACGCGGTGACCTGCCGCGCGCTCGGGTTGTCCGAGTCCTGGTTCTACAAGTGGCGCGACCGGCAGCCCACACCGCGTCAGCAGCGGCGGGCCGAGCTCGCCGTTAAGATCCGGGAGATCTTCGACGCCTCGGGTGCGACGTACGGCTCCCCGCGGGTCACCCTCGACCTGCAGGCGGCCGGTTGGCAGGTCGGGGAGAACACCGTCGCGGCTTTGATGACCGAGCTCGGCTTGGCCGGCCGGAAGCCGAAACGCCGCAGGAGCCTCGCCAAGCAGGGCAAACGCCCGGTGGCACCGGACTGGGTCCGCCGCCGGTTCGCCGCGTCGACGCCGGACGTGCTGTGGTGCGGCGACATGACCGAGATCGTCACCGAGCAGGGGAAACTCTGCTTGGCCACGGTGCTCGATCTTTTCAGCCGCAGGTTGCTGGGCTACGCGATGAGCGAGCATCACGACGCCGACCTGATCGTCGCGTCGCTGAACATGGCCGCCGCCACCCGCGGCGGCGACGTCGACGGCGTGATCTTCCACAGCGACCGCGGCAGCGAGTACACCAGCGAGGCGTACGAGACCGCCTACCGCAGGCTCGGGGTGCTGCAATCGATGGGCCGGGTCGGCTCCGCGTTGGACAACGCGGCCGCTGAGGCCTTCAACTCCACCATCAAGGTCGAGTACATCCACCGGCACCGGTTCGCCACCCGCGCCGAGGCCCGCATCAGGATCTCCACCTGGATCGTCGACTTCTACAACCTGCGCCGCAGGCACAGCACCTGCGACGGCATGTCGCCCATCGACTACGAACACTTCATGGCCGAAGCCCCGCAGGGCCAGGCCGCTTAGCAGAACCCTCCACGATTCCGGGGGATTGACAGTTGGCGCGTTCTCGGGCCCGGATGAGTGGGTCGACGGTCGAGGTGTATGCCGGGCATGCAGGTGATAGGGCTTCAGCCGTAGACGGCTGGTTCGACTTGGTGAACTGCGCTTTGAACTGGGCCGGCGCGGCCCCGGCTCGGGTATTGGCTTGGCGGGCAGCTCCGCGACGCCGTCCGCGAGGAGTTGTGGCGGGCGATCTGGACCGTGCTGCTCGGTACCTCCGCCTGGCGCAGACCAGCCCGCGTTGTGGGACGCGCTGGTCGGGTTACCGTCGTTCCGGGGTTCTGGCGGGCCTGTGAACGGACGCGATTTCCGGCAAGATGGGCTCGGATGTCTGTGGGAGGTAGGGATGGCGGGGGTTGTCGCGTCGCACCGGATGGCGCCACTGGTGATGTACCGGATGTTCCTGTTGTGGGATCCGGCGAGCGGTGACAGCCCTGCGGATCTGATCCCGGCCGACGGCGAAGTGCTGGCCGCCCAGCCGCGCGGCGTCGTCTTCTCCTCTGCCGGCAACGACTTCTATCCGCGAGTCGACGTGGAGGTCTGGGACGGTCCGCCGGCGGCGGACAACACTGCGTGGGACGTGACGGCCGAGGGCGCATTTGTCGCTCCGGCGGGATTGGCACGGCTGCAGGCGCTCAGCGGCAATCCGGCCGGCCCCGACATCACGCTCGGCGCGGCCGGCCCGTGGCGGCTGGGAGCTTCGTGCCGCGGGCGGGGAGAAGCGACCGCGCGGGTCGGCGTGGACCTGTTCTACGAGCTCCTGGCGTTCTACGACTTCCCCGTTGAGGACGGGGTGCACCTACGCACCACCAAGCCGATCGAGTCCACGTTCGCTACCGTCCGGCACCGCACCAAGATCACCAAAGGCTCTGAGGTCGAAGGCCGCCTGCTCGCGATGGCGTTTCAAGCTGATCGAGGCCGCCCAGTAGCGATGGCGAGTGGTCAACGCACCGCATCTGCTCCCCCCTCGTCCGCGCTGGCGCCCGCTTCGAGCGCGGCCGGCTCGTCGAACGACCCGCAACCCAGCCCGACGCGACCGAAGCCGCCTGATCAAGATCTCTCATCCACAAGTCTTGACTATTGCTCCCCGTGAACAACGGCAGCTCAATCGTCGCCTCAGGTAAAGTCGGTCAGCCTTGCTTCAGCCGCCAACCACCTCAAGCTCGCTGCAGTCAACCAGGTACGGTCTGCGCGTTCAGGCACGTATGTCAACTTTCCGCGATTCAGTTGACAGGTGATCGACCGGTGCGGTTGGCTGATTGTGCGCCGTTGGGGCTCGGCGGGCGACGTCTTTACGGGGAGGCGCCACGCCAGCAGCGGGGAAGTTGTATTTCGCGAGGCACGTCAAGCGGAAGCCTCCTAGCCGTTGTTTGGCATGTGTTGCGGCTTCCGTCTGCGGTCGGGTCCGCAGGCGATGCACTCGTGGCGTTTCCTGGAAGGAGTTGTCCGTCTAATCCGGCCATCGGAGCGTCATCTTGGCGCGCATTTTAGGTGTTCTCAGCGACACGTAAGTAGGGGGCTACGTGCATTCAATTAATGCATACAGGCAGTTCTCAACGAGGCGAAACCAGCGATATGTATTGCTGGTCGTATTGATTAATGGTCTTGGCCTTCTTGTCGATGTTGGCTCGGCCGCTGCTGCGACGTCGCCACCAGTCGCGATCGGCGCTGGAGACCAGAACGACAATCGGGTCATGGAGGCCGACGGAACTGCAGTCGACTCTTTGATCTATATGCGCTCGTACCGCGCAGGCTCTGATGCCTCGGTGGCAACTCAACGATGGCAGTTTGAACTGCTTACGTCGACAGCGACCTCATTTACGTACCGCATTCAAAACGCGGCTAGCAACAGGTGCCTCGACGTCTACCAGGCCACGATTCTCTATATCAATGATTGCAGCTCGGCTCAAACCCAGCGATGGGTCACTTCGACGACCACTGACCCGTTCGGGGGTTGGGTAATGAAGAACGAGCGAACGCTAACGTGTTTCTCGGTCAACGGCGGTAGCCTCGCTGAGAACACCCGGGTGTTTTCGGCAGGATGCTACAACTCGTGGTACAACCGCTTTCGCCTGAGGACCGCTCCGCACGACTGCACCGTGCGTAGTCGCGACTGGGCCAGGACCGAAATTTGTGCGACAATTGCCAGTGCCCGCATGAACGCTGTGGTAGCGAATTGGCGCCATGATCCAATGTCGCTGACATGGCTTGACCCAAACCGTTACGTCCTGACCCACACGGCGAACACCTATGTCACGATGAATGCGCTGGACGGTCAGGGACTTCCCGGCTACACCGGTGTAGAGCTAGGCATTCGCGCAGAACGAAGTATAGACGCTAGCGGTGTAACCTCCTACGACGCCTACTGGGTGGAATGGGGGAACGGTCAGCAGCAGTACCACCTCATCTCAGCGGCCGATGCGCCAGGCTCCGACACCCCCAACGGACGGAACCACACGTACCTCATAGAGAGTCGCGGGGACACCGGCCCGTGGGACGTCTTCTACGACTACAACCGTGTCGGAACAACCTCACAGCAGGCTAGTGGCTCCACAAGATCGGTAAGGACAGGTTTGGCGGTGCGCTACCCGCAAGCTACGGCGATCAATTCGCTGACCAGCAGAATGCAGTGGCGGGACGGCAACGGCCAATGGCGTCGGCCGTACCTAGAGGAAACCGGTACCGGTGATCCGAAAGCCTGCGAGGCTCCACCTCGATACGAGGATTACAATTACCCGCAGATCAACCTCCCGCCATGGTGCTTCACCTCCTCATACACCACCAGACCATCGGCCATACCGGGCCAGCCCACCGAGGTTGACAGCTTTACAGTGAGCAAGCCTGGAGTTCTCGCTGCACCGGCTGCCGCTACGAGAGCGACCGTCTTGCATTCTAAGGGTACGTTGAACGGCGTGGATCAGAAATCGCTTGCTTCGTGTCTGGAGCGCGGCGTCGCAGACTGCCGCGGTGAGGTACCGGGTCTCGGGGCCTGTGTGAACGCCCGACTGCCCTGCAACGCCACTAGTGATACTGCTGCCTCCGCACGAATTGCAGAGACTGCACGCACTCGCACGCAAGTTGAACAGGCCGCTCAGCGAACCTTTGCGGCATTGCCCAACGCGGCTACGGCGGTGGACGTACGAACGCTGAATAGCGAAGCGCTCATCGGGCCCGCACGGGAAGCAATCCACAACGATGGAAAAATGAGTCGACCGGTTTATGCCGTGTCCTCATCGGCCACCGTCCATGGACTCGCTAAGGGCGATGACAGCACATATCAAGGCTACGTCGCCATCTATGACGCCAGTGGCAACGACTTGCTCTACGCGTGCCTTGGCAAGGACTGCGCGGGGACCGGCCGATGAGGAGCCTCACACTCATGTTACGAAACATTCGCCTGCCCGCCTTGATCAGCGCGGCGCTACTCTTGGCTACCGCGAACCCGGCAGTAGCAGCGCCGTCGGTGAACGATGCCGCAGCGCTCACGTGGTCAGCGTCCGTGCCACCGATTCAGAAGGGGGCACGCCCAGCGCTTGCCAGGAGTCAAGACCTCAGCGCAGTAGCACCGCGGCCAATGACCGGCGCCGAGAGCCCGGCTGCCCTCGCGGCGATGGCAGACGATCTCAAATCCGAATGCCAAGAACATGAGGAGGATTCCACCCGCGACGGCTGGACCAAGGACCGGTTTCAGCAGTGCTTTGTGGGCCAACGGACCATCCACCTGATGCCGCGCAACGGCGGCATCCCCGTCGCCACCATCGAGGTCGAATTCTCACTGCTCGCGTTCGCCTACGACGGACAACGGCGAGTGGATTACGTCTTCAGCTTCGATGGTTTCGACGTGAAGGGCGGTGAGCCGCTTCCCGTGACAACCCTGACCGTCAACTTCGGCGGCTGTGGTGCGAGGACGGCATGCGCTCCCGCATCGCCATCGCGCTCCGAATTCGTACCAGTGTGGCTAGGGGCGCCGAACCGCACGTACCAATTCAGCGTCACTTCGCCCGACGACGTGGGCGCTGGAGCATTCAAGATCGAAAGATCGTTCATCCAAATGGACATGACGGTATTCACCCCAGTGCCCAACGTCTTGCCGTGGCAGGAATCCGCGATGGCCAGCTCGCGTGCCCGCTTCGACTCAGCCCGGGAGGCGCTAGGGAGCGGTAAGTACCATGGCACCGTCTTCACCGACTTTGTCCCCACGGTAGAGTTCGACCTTCGACAGGGAAGCCCGCACCGGTCCGAAGCACGCCACATCGACGACGCACTCCATGCGCCACAACGCACCTTCCCGAGTTTTCCGGGCAAGTCCGTTCCCGGCGAGGCCGCGCGTCCGCTGCACCGCTTGATGGACCAAAGGCTAGCCGACCGCAACCACGACGCCGCTGTGGCGGTCTGTAGGGACGTGTGGGGCCTGACTTACCCGGACGGCAACCTGGAATGCGACGAGTACCCGTTCCGGTCGACCCACGAGGGGGCTTACGTTTCAACCGGGGGCGGGAGTGGCCGATGGAACGGCTCGGCCCGGCCAATCGACGGTGATGAGAATCGTCGTGGCGGAACCCACCTCGGCAACTTCTACGGCATGAACCGTGTCCTCGATGAGAACGCAGGGACGGATGACGCCGGCAAACCAAGTGATCCATTCCGGGTCAGGGTCATCAACTAAGATCAATACTGACGTCCGCGTCGCGTAAGTCTCGCCGGCCTCCAGCTTCCGTGCGAACCCGCACAGGAGCTGAGAGGCCGGCTAATGGGCAGGAGGAGATCGCTACAGGTGCCCACCATGCACAGCACCCACGGACTCAGCTTCCGGCCGGACTACGGTTTCTTCACGCTACGAGACCGTGAGGCCGACGCCGCCATTAACGCCGATGTGGCGATCACCCAAGCGAGCCGCCAGGTGGCGGCCAGCACAAGCTACGAGATTTACGTCGTCCGAGCGCAAGACGGCCTACTCGTCCACGCCGAAGTGGAAGTCTGGGATACCCGGCCCGACCCGACGGTGGTAGGTGGGTGGAGTAGTCCGCACCGTTTCAGTCTGCTGTGCCCGAGCGGCGAGTTGCGCCTCGGCGACGCGACTGGATGGGCCATTGGGGGAATCAGGTTGCCACGCGGAGCGGGCATATACGCCGTGGAGCTACGTCACCGGGGCCGCGAGGAAGCACGGCAGGCACTGCAAGACCTCGGAGCAGCGGCTGCGCAGATGGGTTCCGATGCCCGCCTCGCCTACTTCGACGATCGCGGTGCAGGAATTGAGCAATACCTCTTTCACGTATGGTGGCAATCGCCGCTCCCACCCGACGAAGACGACTGAACTGCTTCATGTGACCCGTCACGTGGGCACGGCTACGACGTACAACTCAGTCAGATCTGCTACATCGGCGTAAGGTTCGAGCGGTACCGTCGCGATGTCGTGGCGACGCTGCATGGCACCGATTCGGGCCATCGGAAGAAGCGCGACTCCGTCGACGTCATTGTTATAGGCAAACAGCGTCTCGCCCTCCTTCGGATCTGCGCCGCCGACCATGCTGCTGATCACGAGTCCTGACGGCCGCGATGAAACGATTGCGCGGGCGATACCTGCTGAAGAGGCCGTTACCTCGAAGCGTTGATTGGTCAGTAACGCCACCGTCGCCGTGGTGGCGTAGGCCGCTGTCACGATGCCGACGACTCCAAGCCTGGTCGTTACCAGCTGTCCGACCCTAGCTCCACCAGCGTCGGCGCGCACGCTGATTACGCCCTGACTGAGCTTTCCGATCAATGTGACACCGAGTCCTTGGCGCGTGTTGACGCTGTCATCGTCAGCACCTTCCTCGACGTGTTCACCGTGGTGCCCCTCAACGATGATTCGGGTGGTGAAGGCAGTCGCGTGATCCGGCACCATCGATGTCATCAGCCTGCCAAAATGTGACTTCGCCGTGGTTGCCGGTATAGCGCCGGGGAATTCCACCCGTACTCGGGCCGCGGCCGGCCATGCGAGGACCAGCGCAAGGGCCTCACCCCGTCGACTGGGAAGCTCGCCCGGACGCTCGGCCAATCTGTCTGTCACCATACTGATCTGCCGTGTCGACGCTCGATCGGGCAACGGTCGGTCGGCCCGCAGCACGATCATATTTCGATCCTTTGCCACGCCAGTGAGAATGGCCAGCCTCGTACGGCCAGTCTGATCGCGTCCCTGCAGAACCGCGATAGGCCCGCCGGCCACCGTGTCGTCCAATGCCAGCGGCGTGACGTCGGTGTGCCCGCCCGCGGCAGCGTCCCAGCTTGCCTGGGCGCGTGCCGCCAAATTCGCTCCACCACTGCCGACCACCGGCCAATCAAGCCACGGCGGACCGGCCGGGGCATCAGCGTAGTCCCAGCTTGTGCACCACACGCGAGCGACCGGTATGCCTGCCAAAGCAACAGCGACCACGGAAATCGTCGCAAGGAGCGCAGCTGCGTGATGCCGTCGGCGCGCAGAAACCGCACAGTTCATGACATCCACCACGTCGTTATCCACCTAAGTGCCACCGTCACCGTCGCCACCTGCCCTACAACACTCGGTCGGCTCCACGGTACGTCGTCGTCCGTGCCGGTGGTAGACGCTCAATCACGCGTTGGGGCGAGTGCGGCCGAAGTGGGCTTAACGGCACCTCTCTAGGTCACGGGGCGGGCAGCAGAGATGCCTCGTCGGATGTTGTCACAGCGAACCCACTGCCGGCCGCCGCGGACACCGCAGGGATTGTGAATCGATCCAGCACCGCCCGATGGGATCACGTGGACCTTGCGCAATCTCGTGGTTGACCTCATCGGCGCATACCCGGTCCGAGGCAGGCGTGGACCAGCTTGATCAAGGGTGCCTGGTGCCGGCCAACGTATCCGCGTTCTGCTGCCCGGCCTCGACGCGACGGTCATGGACGGTGGTCTCTACGACTGGGCCTGGCTCGGCGATGTCAGCACCAACGACGACCCCGACGACGGTACCGAACATGTCGATTCAGTAGCCAGCCGTCGCCCATTGATGGGGTATCGCGGTAGGAAGTATGTGCCAAGCCGACCGTGGGTAGAATCGCGCGCCTTCTTAACGTCGGAGATTTATCCCGCTTGTGGTTTCGTCCACATCGGCCAGCATTGTGATTGCTTACCCTCCCTTGTCCAGGTACCGCTACGTTATGGGAAGCCGGTGCCTACGCCGGCAAGACGACCTCTTGACTTCTTGGCTGTGGGCCGGCTGCCACTTCGGTTCAGCCAAAAAAGCTGTGCATAGACGGGGGGTGAGCGCCATTAGTAGAGTTCCCCATCGTTGAGCTGGCGGGCTAGAGTGTCGGCGTCGGTCCGGCATGCCCGCGCGGTATTGCCGTGGCCGAGCTTTTCGTAGATTGCTGCTATCGCGCGGAGAAGGGCGATCCGGTCGGCAACGACGCCGAGCGTGGCGGCCGTGTCGCGAGCGTGACGCAGCACTTGTTCGGCCGCCTCTGTGTTCCCGAGTTCGGCGTGCAGGTCGGCGATGGACACGATGTTCGTCAGTTCTGGTGTGACGAGTCCGAGGTCGCGGGCGAGGGCCGCGGCCCGTTTCAGGCAGGTGAGCGCTCCTGTCAACTCGCCGAGGGCCCGGCCGTTGGTTGCCATGGCCTGCCATGCCCGGAGCCGCTGCGGCCGGAATCGGGCATCGTCGATTCCATCCATCGTGCCGGTCAGGTGTGCGTTGGCTTCACGGATGCGGCCGAGCGGTACAAGAGCGTCGTTGAGCGTCAATGCTGCGCGGAAGGCGTTGGCCGGTTCCGCATGGTCGCGGAAGTAGTGCATGGCCGCCTCCGACAGCTGGGCTGCCTCCTCGTGACGATGCATGCACTCAAGGATCCTTCCCATGTGCATGTTTAGCAGGGCTAGCGTCCGCGGTCGTAGTACGGCGTCGTAGGCGGCAGACATCGCGATGGTGCGCGCTTCGCGGAGCAACTCCATGGCGCGATCAAGGGCACCGCGTTGGCCTTCGACGATGCCCTTCCATTCGAGCGCACTCGCCACCGCGACCATATTGCAGTTCAGCCGGGCCAGCACCTCCGAGCGATCAAACGCGAGGATTGCTTCGTCGAAACGCTCGGCTGCCTCGTAGGCGCTGCCGAGCTCGTTCTGCATGCGGATGATCAGAGGCATGTCGTCGAGTGTTTCGGCGGCGTGGGCGGCATGTTCCATCATGGGCACGAGGTCGGCGGGCTGGCCGATTTCGTAGAACCACTGTTTAAGGGCGAGCGCGAGGTACGCGCACTCAGCGGCGAGACCGATGTGGGCGGCGGCATCGATGGCCGCCCGGAAGTTCGCCTGTTCGGACTGCAACTCCGCAGCGGCCTTCTGAACGTCGGCCTCGACATACGTGGGTGGGACCTGCGTGAATACATCGCCGATCCATGGCCGACCGGGCCATAACGAGCGGGCCAAGCCGACCGCCCACTCGAGTCGGCACCTGACGAGAGCGCGGACCGCGGCGACGCGGTCGTCATGAGCGAGTTCTTCGTCGGCTCGCTGGCGGACGTACCAGGCGGCGAACGCGTGAAACCGGTAACCGCCGTCGGGCAGGCGCTTGAGCAGGTTCGCCTGTACCAGGTCATCGAGAACGTCCTGCGCCTCGGACATCGGGCAGCCGAGCATCCCTGCCGCCACGCGGACGCGCACAGCGGGACCGTAGTGCAGCGACAGCGTCAGATATGCCCGGGCGAGGTCGTCGCTGTGGCTGCGCAGCACGAAATCGAACGGCACGAACAACCGGGAGTCGCCGACGAACCGGTGGTAGGTGCGTGCCGGGTCGGCGGCCAGGGGAGCGACGAAGTCGGCCAGCCGCCGATGCGGGCGACTGGCGATGACGCCGCACATCACTTCAAGGCCGAGCGGCAGCCGCCCACATACCGAGATCAACTCCTCGGTCGCTTCAGGTTCGTTGGCCACACGTTCGTCGCCAAGGTATCGGGCCACCAGCTCGGTGGAGAATGAAGGATCGAGTTCGTCAAGGTTGCGTTCATCGAAACCCGCTATCCGCGTGCCGGTGTGCCTAGCGATGCTGGTAACGATGACGACCGCCCGGCGCGATGACGGCAACAGCTCCTTGACCTGCGGCAGACTGGCGGCGTCGTCGAGCACAAGCAGGACCCGCCGACCGAAGGTCTTGTTGCGGAAGCTAGCCTGCCGCTCGATGAGCGAATCCGGGATCTCGTCGCGGGGAACACCGAGCTGCCGCAGGAATGCCGCCAGCACCTCGGCCGGGTTGACCGGTCCGTCCGCGGTGGAACCGCCCAGCTCGTAGTAGAACTGCCCGTCCGGGCACCGCCCCATCAGCATATAGGCAAGGCTGACCGCCAACGCGGACTTGCCGACACCAGGGACTCCGGTCAGCCACAGCAGGCATGGCGCCTCGTCGCGTTCCGCGTCCGCCGCTTCCGTCAGCCCCCACTGCTTTTCGTTGTCGCGGTCGGCGAGCCAAGGCCGCGGGGGCAGCATGCGGGGCACCACACCGGCCGACAACCCGTCCGAGCCTGTCAATCGCTCACCCCTCCACACGTTCCGCTCGCCCGAACCCTACCGGCGTCGGTCCACCTAGGAAACCGGGCGGCGGTACGGTGCCGGGCATGACCTCAGCCGCGCCTTGGTGGGCTGTGCCCGCCGCCTCCGTCCTGACCGTTCTGCTCACCCTCACCTGGACCACACGAGCGGAGCAGGCCCGCCGGCGCCTCGAGCGCTCGAAACAATGGGATCCGCAGAAGATGAACGTCTACATCTCCTACTGGAACGCCAGTGTGGACCTCCTGGACTTGGCCGTCTGGTCGGTGGACCCGTCCGCTGAGCACGCCGCATCGCGGCCGCTGACCGACCAGATCGGACGGCTTTACCGCGAGATCGCTTTCCGGAGCCCCGGCATAGTGGCTCGTGCCGCGTACGAGGCCGCCGACCGGGCCGCGACATTCGCCAGCGTTGTGGAGGACATCCGCCGCACCACGACCCGTGGCGCTCACGGTGTACTCGACCCCGCCGCGCAGGAGCGGTACGAGGATGCACGGCAGGCCATGGCGGCCGCCGTTGACGAATTCGCCCTGGCGGCCCGCGCCGACGTCAACGTCAGCGACCCGTACGAGCCGCCCCGCAGCCTCACCCGAGACGCGCACCAGGCACGTTGACATGGTTTTCCAGCAAGTCCGCTGCCAACAACGTGCCGTCCGTGCGTGCCAGGTCTTCTCGCCATGCGGCGGCCGCTACCCGCGCGGCCGGGTCATCTGCCAGCGCGGTGATTGCCCGGCGCAGTCGCATCGGATCGCTCCCGTGGACGTTGACGTGCGCGCCTACACCGAGCTCGACCAGCCGCCGGGCCAGAAACCGTTGTTCGGAGGAGCGTGGCGCAAGCGCCATCGGCACGCCCGCGGCGAGCCCTTCCAAGCAAGAGTTCATCCCGGCATGAGTGAGGAACACGTCGCTATGGTCGAGGACCACGGGCTGCGGCATCCACGGCAGCGCGATCACGTTAGATGGTATCGGTCCCATCGTTCTGGGATCGAGGGGCCCGGTTGCCATGACCACAAGCCAGTTCTGCCCTACGAACGCGTCCGCGATCGCCCGAAAGAACGCCGTTCCGCGGGCGAACACCGTGCCCGGTGATACGTACAACACCCGGTGGCCTTCCGGAACTTGCCACCTGCGCGCCTCGCTGCGGGGCGATCGGGCCCGCAGCAGCGGCCCGACCAGGTGAACATTGCCGGGGATGCTCGCGGCCGCCGGTTGGAGATCGGGCACCGCGTTAACCAGCACGAGGCGGCCAGGATTGCGGTAGCGACGGACGATCGGCCGTAGGCGACAGGCCCACTGTGGGCATCCGTCGACCGCTGCGCAGACCTCGTCGCTGACGGCGAACGTCGTGCTAAACAACACCGAGGGCACGCCCAAACGCTGCGCCACCCGGTCGGCCCAACCGATCATTGGGTCCAGAACCACCAGATCTAGCGGCCTCAGCCCCAGCTCGTGGGCCATTGATCGGGCCGCGGAGGCGTTCACCCGGGGCCGTCGTGCCCGCCCCGCCAAGAACCTCAATGCGGCAGCTCCGACGAACCGTTCCGGCACGAAGACATCCGGCACCGAGTCCAGCACAATCGCCTCCGCGCCGGTGCTGCGCACCGCTGCGGCGAATGCCGCGCCGACCAGGACCCGGACGGTCTGGCCGCGGGCGGTCAACTCCGCCATGACCGGGAGCATGGGATGAACATGCCCCGCCGCCGAGTACGGCACGAATAGGAACGACGCCACCTCAGACTCCCTCACCGCTCCGCTCGATCAACACCCACGCCTGGTGAACACCTACGTGGACCGTGACCAAGCTCGGCTCCTCGCCGGTGTCCAGCCAGGCCAGGACCACCGAGGCCAGGACCGCTGGGTCAACTCCGGCGTCCGTGGTGACCACCAACCGCCCGCGCTGGCGGTGGCGCACGACCACGCCCGATCCACCGATCACCGCCGCAACCGTGCAGTGCCGCCGAGCGTCAAGCGTCCGCGCCAGCCAACTGTCCAGATCGTCGATCTCGTCGTCGTACGCGAATACGACCTCCGCCGCACGCTGCAACTGCCGCCCGGGATGGGCGTGGTACACGGCGGTATGGACCCGACCCGGATGCGGCGCGGCGCCGAGCTGAGGCGGCGGCTCCGCCGCGAACCGCTCCAACCGGATCAGCCGGTTCGTGACGTCCACCTCGCACGCGACCACCGCCGCAGATAGCGACGGCCGGGGCGCCGCACTGAGCCCAGCGGCAGCAAACGCATACGTCATCGCCTCGCCGGCCGGTTCTGGACGGTCCAGCAACCGGTAGAAGAGGTGCCGCAGCCGTACCGCCGACTCGCCCGGCACTGAACTCACCAGTTCGGCGATATCGGCATACCGGCGGGGATCGTAGCTGCTCAAGGCAGCCTCGACCTGGCGTCGTAGTGGAGCCGACCGCTGCAGCCGAGCTGCCAGAACACCAATCCGGTGCACGGCGGTTCCCGGAGCGACCTCCTCATCCGGGAACGCGCCCAGCAGAACTGGCTTACCGAGCGCGGCACCATACGTGGTCACGGACCCGTGATCGCCGATGACCAGGTCAGCGGCCACCAATGCCGCCTGCCAGCCCTGATCCGGCGGGATCAGAGTGAGTCCGGACCGAAGACAATCAGCGAGCCACGCCTTGACCTGGAACGGCCCATGGCCCTGGACAAGGTTCGGATGTAACACGGCAACCAGCCGGTACGCGTCCGTCGGCAGCTCGGCGACCAGCCGTTGGATCAGCTGGGGCCAGGAACCAAGCAGGGAGTTCGTCGACCACGTCGAGGACAGCACGACAACCGCCCGGCCGTCATGAACCCCGAGCCGGTGTCGATACCATGATCGATGTGTGACGCTGACCAACATGCGGTCGAAACAAGGGTCACCTGCAACGACCGCAGCGGGCACAGCCTCCGGAGCGTCAGCGACCATGCGAGCGAGCTGTTCCGGATGCGCCAAGACGAAGGCCGCCGCTATCGGTGAGCCGTCATACAGTAACCACTGCCGCGATAGACCGAAGACGCTGCGGGCTCCCGGCTCCCGGCTCCCGGCTCCCGGCTCCCGGCTCCCGGCTCCCGGCTCCCGGCTCCCGGCTCCCGGCTCCCGGCTCCCGGCTCCCGGCTCCCGGCTCCCGGCTCCCGGCTCCCGGCTCCCG
>DATHBD010000047.1:0-5173 GCA_035296325.1 Micromonosporaceae bacterium
CCCGTCGCAGCAGCGGGTGATCCGCGCCGCGCTGGCCGCGGCAGGGCTGTCACCGGAGGACGTCGACGCGGTCGAGGCGCACGGCACCGGTACCCGGCTCGGTGATCCCATCGAGGCGCAGGCACTGCTGGCCACGTACGGGCAGGGCCGCACCGCGGACCGCCCGCTCTGGCTGGGCTCGCTGAAGTCCAACCTCGGCCACACCCAGGCGGCGGCGGGTGTCGGCGGCCTGATGAAGATGGTGCTCGCGCTGCGGGCCGGGACCCTGCCGCCGACCCTGAACGTCGACGAGCCGTCACCGATGATCGACTGGTCCGCCGGCGCGGTGTCCCTGCTGACCGATGCCCAGCCATGGACATCCTCCGCGGGCCACACCCGCCGCGCCGCGGTGTCGTCCTTCGGGGTCTCCGGCACCAATGCCCACGTCATCATCGAGGAAGCGCCACCGTCTCCCCCGGCCGTCGCACCCGACCGTCCGGCGCCGTTACTGACCAGCACCCCGGTGATCACCTGGCGGCTGTCCGGCGCGACCTCCGACGGGCTACGCGCTCAGGCCGCCCGGCTGTGTGAGCTTTCGGAGCCGGATGTGGCCGCGGTCGGTCAGGCCCTGTTCGACCGACCCGCGTTGCGGCACCGCCTAGCCGTCACCGCCGCCACCCGGGTGGAGTTGCTCGCCAGCCTGGAGCACTTCGTCACCACCGGCGAACCCGACGCCAACAGCACTCTCGCGACTGCGACCTCCCGGCCGAAGACCGTGTTCGTCTTTCCCGGGCAGGGCTGGCAGTGGGACGGGATGACCGCAGATCTCCTCGACACCTGCCCTACCTACGCCGCGGCCTGCGAGGAGATTTCCGGTCTGATCGAGCAGCGGACCGGGTGGAGTGTCATCGACGTCCTTCGCCAACGTCCCAATGCCCCCGACACCGGTCGCGTCGACGTCATCCAACCCGTGATGTTTACCGTCATGGTTGGCCTTGCCCGCACCTGGCAGGCAGCCGGCATCCACCCGGACGCCGTCATTGGCCACTCTCAGGGTGAGATAGCCGCCGCCCACGTCGCCGGCGCCCTCGGTCTCAGCGACGCGGTCCACCTCGTCGTGACCCGTGCCGCCGCGCTCACCAGACTGCGCCCCGGGGCCATGCTCTCCCTGAGCACCACACCGGAGAATGCGGCCGAGCTCCTGGCCCGACACCCGGGACTACACATCGCCGCCGTCAACGGGCCGGGCGCCACAATCGTCAGCGGCGACCCGGAGTCGGCCGACGCCCTCCTCGCGCACTGCGCCGCCAACGCCATCCACGCCCGGCGCATCCCGGTCACCTACGCCAGTCACTCTCCGCACATCGACGCGATCCGCGAGCATCTCCTCGACGCACTCGCCAGCATCACGCCTCGGCCGGCCACCATCCAGCTGATCTCCACTCTCACCGGCGCTCCGCTCGACACCACCGAGATGACCAGCGCCTACTGGTACCACAACCTGCGCCAACCCGTCGCCTTCCACCAGGCGACCACCACCGCACGGAACACCGGCCACAACACCTTCGTCGAGCTCAGCGGCCACCCCGCCCTCATCCAGGCGATGGATGCCGCCGACGGCATCGCCACCCATGGCACGCTGCGACGCAACACCCACAACACCACCACCTTTCACCGGAACATCTCCCACGCCTGGACGACCGGCCTCGCCCCGAGGAACCCCCACCCCCACCACAGGACCGTCGACCTGCCCACCTACCACTTCCACCACCAGCGCTTCTGGCTCGACCGAACCCAGGCCCCCGGACCGACGGACGCCCTGCATCCCCTGCTCACCGCCGCCGTCGAGATCGCCGGCGACAGCGGCACCCACGTGCTGTCCGGGCGGCTCTCGGCCCGGACGCAGGCCTGGTTAGGTGAACACACGGTCGCCGACTCAACGCTGCTGCCGGGCTCCGCGTTCGTCGAACTGCTGGTCCGTACGGGCGATGAGGTCGGGCTGCCACTCGTGGAGGAGATGGTGGTTGAAGCGCCCCTTCTACTCGACCGCAAGACCCCCACCGAGGTTCAGATCGTGGTCGAGGCCGCCGACGGCACGGGGCGCCGGCCGGTGGCCGTCTATGCCCGTCGCGACGAACAGGCGGTGTGGACCCGGCATGTCCAGGGCTTCCTGGCCCAGCAGCAGGCGACGCGCGACGAAGCCGCGCATCAGGAGCCGTTCGCCGGTATGGTGGTGTGGCCACCGGCGGGCGCCACGCCGATCGACATCGAAGGGCTGTACGAAGGGCTCGCCGAGCGCTCGTACCACTATGGACCGACGTTTCGAGGGCTGGAGAGCGCCTGGCGCCACGGCGACGACGTGTACGCCGAGGTCGCACTGCCGGAGAACCACCGGTCGGAGGCGGTCGGTTTCGGGCTGCACCCCGCGATCCTCGACGCCGCCGCGCACGCCATCCCGCTGGGTGGACTCCTGCCCGCCGAAGGCGTCTGGCTCCCGTTCTCCTGGACCGGCGTGACGCTCTACGCCGCCGGCGCGGACCGCGTCCGGGTACGCCTCAGTCGGGCCCCGGGTGACGGCGCGGTCCGGATCGCACTCGGCGACGCCGCCGGGCAACCGGTGGCCCTGATCCAAGCGATGCACGCCCGACGGATCGACGTCACGTCGCTGGCCGACGCGGCGTTCTCGGCCGACGACGGGCTCTTCACCGTTGAATGGATCCGCATCGACCTCCCCGATGCCGTCGGCGGCATCACCCGGCCCGCCTCTCTCCCCAAGAAATGGGCCGTGCTCGATCAGTTCGATCACCGCGGGCTACCAGGGCTGCCCGAAGTCCTCGCGTACCCGAACCTGGACGACCTGATCGCGGCCGTCGACGGTGGGATGCCCGCGCCGGCGTACGTCTTGCTGCCCGTCGCGGGCATCAATGCCACCGCCCTCGACACCGACCCGGCGGCGGTCGCCGACGTCGCCTGCGGTGTCGGGGGCGGTGTGCTCGCCGTGGTGCAGCGGTGGCTGGCCACCGCGGCCCTCGCGGGGGCCCGACTGGTGGTCGTGACCCAGGGCGGGGTCGGTGTGTCGGGCAGCGTCGAGGACCTCGGCGCCTCGGTGGTGTGGGGCATGATGCGTACCGCCCAAGCCGAGGAACCGAACCGGTTCGTCATCTGCGACCTTGATCCCGACGCCTCCTCGGTGGATTGGACACGGCTGATCGCGGTCTCGCAGACCGAACCGCAACTCGCCGTGCGCGACGGCGCCCTGGTGGCTCCGCGGCTGGTCCGCGCCATGCGCAGCGGCGACCGCATCCGCGGTACGAGCGGGTTCGGCGCCGGCACCGACTGGCGGGTCGGTACGACCGGCGGCGGATCGATCGAGGCCGTCGACCGCATCCCCAACCCCCTCGCCGAACATCCGCTGGAGCCGGGACAGGTTCGCATTGCGGTGCGAGCGGCCGGGTTGAACTTCTACGACGTCGCCACCGCTCTCGGCATGGTCGACACCGCCGACGGGATGGGCGCCGAGGGCGCCGGCGTCATCACCGAGGTTGGCCCCGAGGTAACCGATTGGCAGATCGGCGACCGGGTGATGGGTACCTTCCCGAGCGCCTTCGCCCCGCTGACGACGGCCGACGCGCTGATGATCACTGCAATTCCGGACGACTGGACCTACACCGACGCCGCGTCGGTACCCGCCGTGTTCCTGACCGCCTACTACGCCATGCGTGACCTCGCCGACGTGCAACCCGGTGAGAAGGTGCTCATTCACGCGGCGACCGGTGGTGTGGGTATGGCCGCCGTCCAACTCGCGACCCGGCTCGGAGCAACGGTCTTTGCCACCGCCAGCCCCGCCAAGTGGCATGTGCTGGAGCGAATGGGCATCCCGGCGGAGCGGATCGCATCGTCACGCAGCACCGACTTCGCCCGAATGTTCCCTGCCGTTGACGTGGTCCTCGGCTCGCTGGCCGGCGACATGGTCGACGCCTCCATCACGCTCCTGAGGCCGGGTGGCCGCTACCTGGAGATGGGCAAGACCGACATCCGCGACGCGGCTGGCTACGCCGACATCACCTACCGGGCGTTCGATCTCAAGGAGGCCGGACCTCGGCGAACCGGCGAGATGCTGCGCCACCTCGTCGGCCTCTTCACCGCCGGCGATCTGCACACTTTGCCGGTAACTGGCTGGCAACTGTCCGACCTACGGCATGCCCTGCGGCATATGAGCCAGGCACGGCACACCGGCAAGAATGTCATCCACATACCCGTCCCGGTGAATGCAAACGGCACCACGGTCATCACCGGCGGCACCGGAACCATCGGCGCTTTGGTCGCCGCCCACCTGGCAGAGCACGGCCACGCCCGCCACCTGCTCCTGCTTTCCCGCCGAGGTGCCACTGCCCCGGGCGCGGCAGAGTTACGCGCCCGCCTCGCTGGGCTTGGCGCGGAGGTGACCATCGCCGCCTGTGACACCACCGACCCCGAGCAGCTGACGGCCGTCCTGGACCGCATTCCCGCCGCTCACCCACTGACGGCGGTCATCCACGCGACTGGGGCGCTGCGGGACGCCACGATCACCAGCCTCACCTCACGCCAACTCACCGAGGTGCTCACCACCAAGATCACCGGAGCGGTGACCCTGCACCATTACACCCGACACCTGGACCTGGGTGCGTTCCTGCTGTTCTCCAGCGCCGGCAGCATCCTCGGCAGCCCTGGCCAGGCCAACTACACCGCCGCCAACAGCTTCCTCGACGCCTTTGCCACCCGCCGCCGGGCGGCCACCAGCATCGCCTGGGGTCTCTGGGCACAGGCCAGCGGCATGACGGCACATCTGTCCGAGGCCGACATGTCACGGATGCAACGCTCCGCCATCAGTCCGATGACCAACGCTCATGCCCTCCACCTGTTCGACAGCACCCACGCCACGCCGCACGCCCTCCAGCTTGCCGCTCCGCTGAACAGGGCTCACCTGCCCGACCGTCCCCTCTTCGCCGAGCTGAAGCCGACTGTCACCCGTCACCGGCCCGCTGCTGGCGCCGGTACCGCCGATCTCGGGACCCAACTCGCCCGGCTCACCACGGAGCAGCAATACCAGCACCTGCTCCAGCTCATCCAGAGCCACACCGCCACCGTGCTCGCCAAGCCGAACCCGGCCGCGGTCAGCGCCCACCAAGGATTCCTGGACCAAGGGATCGACAGC
>DATHBD010000048.1:0-8746 GCA_035296325.1 Micromonosporaceae bacterium
GCTGTCGATCCCTTGGTCCAGGAATCCTTGGTGGGCGCTGACCGCGGCCGGGTTCGGCTTGGCGAGCACGGTGGCGGTGTGGCTCTGGATGAGCTGGAGCAGGTGCTGGTATTGCTGCTCCGTGGTGAGCCGGGCGAGTTGCCCGGCCAGGTCGGCAGCGGTGGCCGGCCCGGTGCCCGCGGTGGGCCGGTGGTGACCGGCACTCGGCTTGAGTCGCGCGAAGATCGGATGGTCGGGGATGTGGGCGGTGTTCAGCGGCGCGGCTAGCTGGATGGCGGCTGGGGTGGCGTGACTGTGGTCGAAAAGACGCAGGGCATGAGGCGTCGTCATGGGACTGATGGCGGTTCGGTTCATGCGGGTGATGTCCGCCTGGGACAGGTGGGCGGTCATGCCGCTGGCCTGCGCCCACAGGCCCCAGGCGATGCTGGTGGCCGGCCGGCGATGGGTCGCCAGGGCGTCGAGGAACGTGTTGGCGGCGGTGTAGTTGGCCTGGCCGGGGCTGCCGAGGATGCTGCCCGCGCTGGAGAACAGCAGGAACTCGCCGAGATCCCGGTCCTGCGTATAACGGTGCAGGGTCGCCGCGCCGGCGATCTTCGTGGTGAGCACGTCGACCATCTGCTGCCGCGTGAGGGTGGTGATGGTCGCGTCCTGCAGGGCGCCCGTGGCATGAATGACCGCGGTCAGTGGGTGCTCGGCCGGGATGGCGTCCAGGACGTCGGTGAGCGAGGCCGGGTCGGTGGTGTCGCAGGCGGTGATTGTCACGTCGGCGCCGAGCTGGGTGAGGCGGTGACGCAACTCGTCGGCGCCCTCCGCGTCGGGTCCCCTGCGGGAAAGCAACAGCAGGTGGCGAACGTATCCGCGGTCTACCAGATCGGCCGCGATCAGGGAGCCGACAGTGCCGGTGCCGCCGGTGATGACCGTAGTCCCGTCCGGGTCGACCGGTGTCGGGATGTGGATGACGTTCTTGCCGGTGTGCCTCGCCTGACTCATGTGCCGCAGTGCATGCCGCAGATCGGCCAGCGGCCAGAGCCGGGTCGGCAGGGTGGCCAGGTCACCGGAGGTGAGCAGACCGACGAGGTGGCGCAGCATCTCGCCGGTGCGTTGAGGTCCCGCTTCCTTGAGGTCGAACGCCTGGTAGCTGATGGCCGGCCAGTCGTCCGCGACACGGATGTCGGTCTTGCCCATCTCCCGGTAGCGCCCGCCCGGCCTGAGCAATCCGATCGAGGCGTCCACCATGGTCCCGGACAGTGACCCGAGGACGACGTCCATGGCGGGAAACGTGTGCGCGAAGTCGGTACTGCGCGACGACGCGATCCGCTCGTCCGGGATGCCCATCTCCCGCAGCACCGACCACTTGGCGGGGCTGGCCGTGGCGTAGACCGTGGCTCCCAGATGCGTGGCGATCTGAACCGCGGCCATCCCCACACCTCCGGTCGCCGCGTGGATCAGCACCTTTTCACCGGCCTGCACATCGGCCAGATCATGCAGGGCGTAGTAGGCGGTCAGGAACACCGCGGGCACGGACGCGGCATCGGTGTCGCTCCAACCCTCGGGAATCGAGGTGATCATCCGTGCGTCGGCGGTGGTGAGCGGGGCAAAGGCGTTCGGGAACGCGCCCAGCACCCGATCGCCGACGTTCCACTCGGTGACCTCGGGCCCGACCTCGGTGATGATGCCGGCACCTTCCGCGCCCATCCCGTCCTCGGTGTCGACCAGACCCAGAGCGGTGGCGACGTCGAAAAAGTTCAGCCCGGCCGCCCGTACCGCGATGCGCACCTGTCCAGGCTGCAGCGGCTGGACGGCGGAAGGGTTGGGGTGACGGTCGACGGACTCAATGGACCCGCCGCCGGTCGCTCCGACGCGCCAGTCGGCACCCGCGCCGAACCCGCTCGTGCCGGCGATGCGGTCACCGGCGCGGGTGGCGTGGACCAGCCGCGGCGCAACCAGGACACCGCCCCGAACCGCGAGTTGCGGCTCGGTCCGCGACGCTCCGAGCAGGCCTGCCCAGTCAACCGCGTCGTCGGCGGCGTCGAGGTCACAGAGCACGAACCGGTCCGGTTCCTCGGTCTGAGCCGTACGCATCATGCCCCACACGACCGAGGCGCCCAGGTCTTCCGCGCCACCGTTCACACCGATCGCGCCCTGGGTCACCACCACCAGCCGTGCATCCGCGAAGGCCTCGGCGGTCAACCATCGCTGCACGGTCCCCAGAAGGTTCGTCGCGATGTCGACGGCGGTCGCCACCATGTCGCCGTCGCCGCCGGCCACCGGGAGCAGCACGTCGGTCGGCGCGGCCATTCCTGACTCCACCGCCGCGGCCAGGGCGTCGAGGTCGGCGTGGTGCGGGGCGCCGGCGGGCAGGCCGGGCATCGCGCCGGCCGGACCGAGCACGGCGAGTGACGTGCCGGTCGGGGCGGCCAGCGGGGCCACCGGGTCCCACTCGATCGTGAGCAGGCTATCGACCGCGTCGGCGCTGCCGCCGGACCGCAAGGCCGCGGGATCCACCCGGCGGGCGCGCATGGCGTCGATCCGGGCCACCGGGCCACCGGACGCGTCGGCGACGAGCATGCGCACGCTGTCGGGGCCGTCGCCGCGGCTGAGGCGTACCCGGACGCGATCGGCACCGGCGGCGTAGAGTGTCACGCCGGTCCAGGAGAACGGGAGCCAGATGCCTTCGGCAGGCAGGAATCCACCGAACGGGATGGCGTGCGCGGCAGCATCAAGGATCGCGGGGTGCAACCCGAACCCGGCCGCGTATTCCTGGGCGTCCTCTGGCAGCGCGATCTCGGCGTACACCTCGTCGTCGCCGCGCCACACGGACCGCAGCCCCTGGAACGTCGGCCCGTAGCCGTAGCCGCGCTGCTGCAGGGAGCCGTACAGATCGTCGACCGGGATCTTTTCCGCGCCCGCGGGTGGCCAGGCGCGCAACGCGGCGAACCCAGGCTCACCGGCGGCCTGCTCCCGTGTGGCTTCCTGGGCGATGAGTGTCGCCTCGACATGCCGGATCCACGAAGGGCGGCCGGCCTGCCGCGAGTAGACGGACACGCCGCGGCGTCCCGTGTCGTCAGCCCGCTCGACCACGATCTGGACGTCCGTCCCGTCCTGCCGATCGACGATCAGCGGCGCCTGGACGACCAGCTCCTCCAGATGCGAGCAACCGACCTCGTCGCCCGCCCGGATCACCAGCTCGACGAAGCCGGTGCCCGGCAGCAGCACGGTGTCCGCGACCGCGTGGTCGGCTAGCCACGGCTGACTGCGTAGGGATAGATGGCCGGACAGGACGGTTGAGCCGTCGCTCGCCACGGGCACGGCTGCGGTGAGCATCGGGTGGATCGCCGCGGTGATGGCGGTGCCGCGGGTCTGGTCGAGCCAGAACCGCTGGTGGTGGAAGTGGTAGGTGGGCAGGTCGGCGGCGCGCGGGTGCGGGTGCGGGTCGATCGGGCTCAGCCCGGCGGTCCATGCGTGGGTGAGGCTCCGGTGGAGCTGACTCGTGTTGTGGGTGTTGCGGACCAGGGTGATGAGGGTGGTGATCGGCTGCGGGTGCGTGTCGATCGTCTGGGTGAGTGCCGGCCTGAGGACAGGATGGGCGCTGATTTCGACAAACGTGTTGTGGCCGGCAGCGAGGGCGGCGGCGGTGGCGGTCTGGAACTGGACGGGCCGGCGCAGGTTCTCGTACCAGTAGCCGCCGACCATCTCGGCGGTGTCGATGGTGGCGCCGGTGAGCGTGGAGATCAACGGGATGTCCCCCGTGCGGGGGTTGATGCCGGCCAACCCTTCCTGGAGGTGTTCGCGGAGGGCCTCCACGTGGGGTGAGTGGCTGGCGTAGGTGACCGGAATGCGCCGAGCGTGGATGTTGTCGCCCGCGCAGCGCGAAAGGAGGGCTTCGGCCGCTTCGGGGTCCCCGCTGACGATGGTGGTGTGCGGCCCGTTGACAGCGGCGATATGCAGGTTGGTGTGCTCGGCGACGAGTTCGGCGGCGTGGCCGGGCGTGGTGCTGATCGAGACCATGGCGCCCGCGCTGAGGCGGGTGAGCGCGGCCGCCCTGGTGACGATGACCTGGACGGCGTCATCCAGGCTGAGCGCGCCGGCAATGTGGGCGGCGGCTATCTCACCCTGGGAGTGACCGATGACTGCGTCGGGACGGACACCGGCGGCCATCCAGGTGCGGGCGAGGGCGATCATGACGGTGAACATGACCGGCTGGATGACATCGACCCGGCCGGTGTCAGGGGCGTTGGGATGCTGCCGTAGCACGTCGACGACGCTCCAGCCGGTGCGCTCCTGGATGCGGACCGAGGCCTCCTCGACGGTGGCGGCGAAGACGGGGCAGGTGTCGAGCAGGTCGGCGGTCATGCCGTCCCATTGCCAGCCCTGGCCGGGGAAGACGAAGACGGTCCTGGGCCGCGACTCCGCGACGCCCGAGCTTGTGTTCGGGTCCGTCTGGCGGGTCGCGGCGTAGTGCTCGAGGCCGGCGAGCAGTTCGTCGGCGGTGCCCGCGGTTATGGCGAGGCGGTGACGCAACGCCGGGCGCCTGCTGAGGGCCTGCCCCACCGCGGCGGAGTCGAGGTCCGGATGGCCACGCAGGTGGGCGGCGAGGTGGCCGGCCTGGGCGCGTAGCCCGTCCGGGGTGGCGCCGGACAGCTGCCAGGTGATCACCGGTGAGCTGGTCAGCAAATCCTCCGGCGCGACTGCGGCCGGGGCAGGCTGAGCGGGTGGAGCTTCCTCGATGATGACGTGGGCGTTGGTGCCGGACACCCCGAAGGACGACACCCCGGCACGGCGGGCGCGCCCGGCCTCGCGAACCCACGGCCGGGGCTCGGTGAGCAGCGCGACCGCGCCGGCCGTCCAGTCAATCATCGGCGAAGGCTCATCCGCGTGCAGCGTCCGTGGCAACGACTCGGCCCGCAGCGCCAGGACCATCTTGATCACGCCGGCCACGCCGGCCGCGGCGACCGCATGTCCGATGTTGCTCTTCAGCGAACCCAGCAGGAGCGGCCGGCTCTGTGGACGATCCTGCCCGTACGTGGCCATCAACGCCTGCGCCTCGATCGGGTCGCCGAGCTTCGTGCCTGTGCCGTGCGCCTCCACCGCGTCGACCTCCGCGTGCGACAGCCCGGCGTTGGCCAGAGCCTGGCGGATCACGCGCTGCTGAGCCCGGCCGTTCGGCGCGGTGAGGCCGCTGCTGGCCCCGTCCTGGTTCGTGGCGGTGCCACGGACGACGGCCAGCACGTTGTGCCCCAGCCGCTGGGCATCGGAGAGTCGCTCCAGCGCCAGCACTCCGACGCCTTCGGCCCAGCTCGTGCCGTCGGCGTCGGCGGAGAACGCCTTCGCCCGCCCGTCCGGCGCCAGGGCACGCTGCCGGGAGAACTCGACGAAGCCTCCCGGGTTTGCGAGCACGGTCACGCCACCGGCCAGTGCCAGCGAGCACTCCCCCTGCCGGAGCGCCTGCACCGCGAGGTGCAGGGCGACCAACGAGGAGGAGCACGCCGTATCCACGGTGACCGCCGGCCCTTCGAAACCGAACGTGTAGGCCACCCGGCCGGAGAGCACGCTCAGCGTGTTGCCGGTCTGGGTGTAGCCCTCAACGCTGCTCGGCACCTTACCCATGTCCGGGATGTAGAACGACATTCCGGCGCCGACATAGACGCCGGTCTCGCTGCCGCGCAGCTGCGCCGGGTCGAGGCCGGCACGCTCCAGGACCTCGTACGAGACCTCGAGCAGCAACCGCTGCTGCGGGTCCATGGCGAGTGCCTCACGCGGAGAGATGCCGAAGAACTCGGCGTCGAAGCCCGCGATGTCATCCAGGAATCCGCCGCGGCGCACGTAGGTGTGGCCCACCGCCTCGGGATCTGAATCAAACAGATCGTCCGGCCAGCCGCGATCCGGTGGGAAATCCGAGGTGGCGTCGCGGCCCTCGGTGACCAGATCCCAGAGCTGCTCCGGATTCGACACGCCACCCGGTAGGCGGCAGGCCATCCCCACGATCGCGATCGGCTCGTTGCGGGCGATCGGCGTGGTCCGGGCAGTGCCCGCCTGGGGCCGCGTGTGTCGCACCTGCGACCAGAGGTGATCGGCCAGCTCCGCCGGGGTCGGGTGATCGAAGATCAGCGTTACCGACAGCCGTAGCCCGGTGCTCGCGATCAGCCGGTTGCGCAGTTCGACGGCGGTGAGCGAGTCGAAACCGGAGTCGAGGAAGCCCCGGTCCGGGTCGATCACGGCCGGCGAATCGTAGCCGAGCACGGCGGCGATGTGGCCCCGGACCATCTCCAGGATCACGGCGCCCTGCTCGGGCTCCGGAACCCCGATCAGCTGCTGGGCCAGGGCAGAGCCGGGTTCGCCGCCGGTCACGCTGGGCCGGCCGGCAGGCGCCGTGACCAGCTGCCGCCACAGCGGGGACAGGACGCCGGCCGAGGCGCGGGCGCGGAGGGCGGCAAGGTCGATCGGGGTGGCGACGACCAGGCCATGCCCGGTCCGGCAGGCACGGTCGAACAGCGCCAGGCCATCGGCCGGAGCGACCGGGACCGCACCCTCGCGGGCCAGCCGGGCGCGGTCGGCGTCGTCGAGCCGACCGGTGTCGTCGTCGGACGCCCACGCGCCCCAGGCGATGCCGAGCGCCGGTTGCCCAGCGCCGTGCCGGTGCTTCGCGAGGGTGTCCAGGAAGGCGCTCGCGGCGGCGAGATTGGCATGCCCGGCTGGTGCCAACACGCCGGCTGCGGAGGAGAACAGCACGAACGCCGACAGGTCGTGGTCGCGGGTCAACTCATGCAGGTTCATCGCGCCGACGACGCGGGCGGCGAGGACGGTGTCCATCTGGTCGGCAGTCATCGCACCGAGCATCTCGTTGTCCGTGACGCCGGCCGCGTGTACGACGGCGGTCAGCGGACGGTCGGCGGGGATGGCGGCGAGCACGTCGGCCACGCCGGCGCGGTCGGTGACGTCGCACGCCACAACAGTGACGTGCGCGCCGAGGCCGGTCAGCTCGTCACGCAGGGCGACCGCGCCGGGCGCCGCCACGCCCCGGCGGCCGAGCAGCACCAGGTGGCGAACGCCCTCGGCGGTGACCAGATGGCGGGCTAGGTGCGCGCCGACGAAGCCGGTACCGCCGGTCACCAGCACAGTGCCGGACGAGCCGAATGTGACCACAGGCCCCTCGGCCACCTCGGCCGGGGTGAGCCGGGGCGCGAGCACCTGGCCGGCGCGGAGCGCAAGTTGCGGCTCCTCGGTCGCCGCGAGGAGGCGCAGCCAGTCGGGCTCGTCGGCGGCGGCTGGGTCAAGGTCGATGAGCGTGAATCGGCCCGGATGCTCGGCCTGCGCGGTGCGGACGAGGCCCCAAACCACCGAGGCGGTCAGGTCGGTCAAGGCGTCCGGCGCCCCGGCGGGGGTGGCGCCCCGGGTAACCACCACCAGACGGCACTGCGCGGTGCGGTCATCGGCCAGCCACGTACGCAGGGCGGTCAGCATCCGGCCCGCGACCTCGCGGGCCTGGTCCGCGACGTCACCGACGCCGTCGGCGGCCACCGGAAGCAGGACGACGTCGGCCGCGGTGGACTCGACGCCCAGTGCGGCACAGAAAGCGGGCAGGTCGGCGTAGTGCTCCGCGTCGGCGGGCGTCGGGATGCCGGACCGGTCGTCGCCGGCCACGGCCCAGCGTGCGTCGCTCTTCTCGTCGATCGTGGTGGGCAGCCACGCGAGGGCGAACAACGCGTCCTCGGCCGGGGCCGCGCCGAGGACGGCCGTGTCGACCGGACGCAGGTGGATGGCATCGACGGTGGCGACGGGGCGACCGGCGCCGTCAGCCACCGCCATGCGCACCGCGTCCCCGCCGCCTTCTCGGCGCAGGTACACGCGTATGCGATCGGCCTCGGTGGCGAAGATAGTCATGCCCGCGGCCGCCGAGGGCAGCCGCACCGCCTCGCCGTCGAACAGCACCGCATGGGCGGCGGCGTCGAAGAGAGCCGGGTGCAGCGTGTACCGGTCCAGGTCGGCGTTGGCCGCGTCGGGCAGCACAACCTCGGCGAAAATCTCGGCGCCCCGGCGCCATGCGGCCCGCAGGCCCTGCAACGCCGGCCCGAAGCGGTAGCCGCGTGCGGTCAGTCCGGCGTACCCGACGGCCAACGGTTCGGCGTCCGACGGCGGCCATGCGGCCAACGCGGCGAACGCGGGATCGGCGGCGGCATCCTCCTGCGACGGACCGCCGGAACGGATCATGCCCTGAGCGTGGCGCGTCCACACCTGCTCGGTGCCGCTGCGCGCGAAGACGGCGACCGGGCGACGACCCGCGGTGTCGGCGGCCTCGACGAGAACCTGCACGTCGACCGGCTTGCCAGGGTCCAGCCGCAGCGGCGTCTGCACGGTCAGCTCGTCAATGCGTTCGCAGCCCACCTCATCGCCTGCCCGGATCACCAGCTCAACGAAACCGCTCAGCGGCACGATCGTGGAACGGTCGACGCCGTGGTCACGCAGCCACGGCTGGCCCGCGGCGGAGAGCCTGCCGGAGAGCACTCGCGCTCCGGTGCCGCCGACGTCGAGGGCGGCGGTGAGCATGCCGTGCCGCACGGCGGTCAAGCCGGCACCCGACACGTCGAGGCCGGCGGCGTCCCGCTTCAGCCAGTAGGGTTGGCGGTCGAAGGCGTAGGTCGGCAGGTCGATGGTGTTCCCGGCAGGTAGCACGGCGGTGGTATCGACGGGCAGACCGGCGACCCATGCCTCACCGAGGCAGGCCAACGCCGAGTGGACCTCGTCACGG
>DATHBD010000049.1:0-16982 GCA_035296325.1 Micromonosporaceae bacterium
TCACCGTCACGCTCACCGCGATGTTCACCGCGGTCCTCACCTGGTTCCGTCAGCCATTCGACGCGTGGGAAGGGCGGTTCCAGTACGACGCCTTCGACCTGGAGGGACTTGTTCCGGTGGCGTACGCGCTGTTCGCGTTCGCCACCGCCACCGCCGCCGGGGCGATCCTGCGGCGCAGCCTGCCCGCGTTCGGCGTCGCGTTCGGGGCGTTCCTCGCCGCCCGGATGTCGGTGGCGCTGTTGGCCCGTCCCGCGTACGCCACGCCACTCACCACCATGGAGCCGGTCGGAGTCGGCGGCTCGAAGGACCAGGCGGGGCACCGGCCCGTGCCCAGCAACGCTTCCTGGATGATCGAACACGGCTACGCAGACGCCACCGGGCGCAGGCTGAGCTGGACCGAGTACTACGAGCTGGGGGACGCCGCCAACCAGGCCGGCACCAACGTCAACCAGTTCCTGCACGCGCGGGGCATCCAGCGGTTCGGGGTCTACCACCCGGCCGACCGGTTCTGGACGTTCCAACTCATCGAGACGGCCCTGTTCATCGCCGTCACGGCGGTCCTGATCGGTGTGGTGGTGTGGCGGGTACGGCGCCGTATGATCTAGACACCTTGCTGCTGCCACGCTGCTACGGACTGTGCGGATCGCGGAAGTACACGGCAGCGCCAGTGGCGGCGGTGAAAGCCCTGTGATGAGCCAGTTCCATTTCCCGGTCCCACGTCCGGCTGGACCACCACGACGTCGGCACCCGCTGGACCTTGCTGACCGGCGCGGCAACGACGCCGGAGGTGTCCTTGCCGGGCACCTTGACGGGCATCACGAACCCGCGCTGACCGATCGGGAGCGACAGGTCCTCACCGCGATGGCGGAGGGCCCGGATGCGCCGCAGCGCTGTGGGATCACGCCGCGGTCGTCGGGCTGACCAGGCCGGTCCGGTAGGCGGCGACGACTGCCTGGACCCGGTCGCGGAGGCCGAGCTTGGCGAGGATCCGGGCGATGTGGGTTTTGACGGTCGCCTCGGACAGGTGAAGACGACCGGCGAGTTCGGCGTTGCTGAGACCTTGCGCGAGCAGGGCCAGGACCTCGAGCTCGCGTGGCGTGAGCGCGGCCAGGTCCCGATGGATCGGGGCCGGGTCAGTGTCGCGGTGGGCGAACCGTTCGACGAGGCGACGGGTGATCGTTGGGGCCAGCAGCGCGTCGCCGGCCCGTACCATGCGCACAGCGGCGACCAGGTGCTCGGGGGTGACGTCTTTGAGGAGGAAGCCGCTGGCTCCGGCGGCCAGCGCCGCGTACACGTAATGGTCGAGGTCGAACGTCGTGAGCATGATGATCCGCGGCGCGGCGACCGCGTCGGTGAAGATGCGTCGGGTGGCCTCCAGCCCGTCAAGCTCCGGCATCCGGATGTCCATCAACACCACGTCCGGTCTGGTGCGCCGGACCGCGTCGACGGCCTGGGCACCGTTGGTCGCCTCGGCGACCACGTCGATGCCGTCGGCGGTCAGGATCATCCGGAACCCGGCGCGGACCAGTGCCTGGTCGTCGGCGACCACCACGCGCAGCGCCTCGGTCACGGAACCTCCAAGGGGATCAGCGCGGTGACGCGGTAGCCGCCGCTGGGGCGCGGCCCCGTGTGCAGAGTCCCACCGTAGACGGCCAGTCGCTCGCGCAGGCCGATCAGCCCATGCCCGGCTCCTGCGGTGGCCGAGGCGCGCGACGCGCCGCCGGTGTCGGTGACCTCCACTCGGAGCTGCTCAGCGCCGTAGTCGACGATCACCGTCGAGGACGCGCCAGCCGCGTGCTTGACCGTGTTGGTCAGGGCCTCCTGCACCACCCGGTAGGCGGCCAGTTGGACACCGGACGGTATGGGCCGTGGCTCGCCCGTCCTCGTCAACTCGACCGGGATCCCGGTGTCGCGAACCCGCGCGATCAGCTCCCCGAGCCGGTCGAGGTCCGGCTGTGGCGTCAGGTCGGTGTCGCCGGCCGGGTCGAGGCCATCGCCGTCCATCGTGAGCAGCCCCATGACGTGGCGCAGCTCCGCCATCGCGGCCCGGCCGCCGGCCTCGACCGCCAGCAGCGCCTCACGGGCCCGGTCCGGGGTGGTGTCCATGACCTTGCGGGCGGCCCCCGCCTGGATGACCATCATGCTGACGTTGTGCGTCACCACATCGTGCAACTCGCGGGCGATCCGGGCGCGTTCGTGCTCGGTGGCGCGCTGCAGGGCCTCGACCTGTTCGCGTTCCAAGGCGGCCAGTCGCGCGCGGTCCTCGTCGGCTCGGCGTTTCCATCTGCGCAGTGCGTCCGCCGCGACGGCGATCGGGATCAAAATCATGAACGGCACCGCACCGTCCGGGACGGTGGGCAGCGTCTCCTCCCGCAACTGGCTGTACAGCAGTGCCGCCGCCGGCAGGCTCGCCAACGCCGGCACCGGATAGCGGCTGTAGACCGCGGCGCTGTAGGCGGCGATGACGCAGGCGTAGAAGGAGACCCGTAGCGCGGCGTTGAAGTCGGTCACCAGAGGGGCCGTGGCCAGCACGATCCACAGCACCGCCAGCGGGAAGCGGCGGCGCAGCACCAGGGGCAGCACCACGAGCAGCATCACGACCTCCCAGCCGGTCTGGTCGTGCTCGATCGGCAGGAACGGCCTGACCGGCATGGGGGGAACGTGCGGGAGCTCGTCCTGATCGCGCCGCTGGCCTTCCCCCAACTCGTCGTCTCGGACCTGCCAGGTGGCATCGCCGGAGCCGCCGCCCTCCTCGATGGCGGCGACGAAGAGGACCGCCGCCACGGCGATGTCGAACATCTGACCACGTCGGGAGAGCCGCGGCAGCGAACCGCTCGGCCGCAGCAGCACCTTGATCCCGGACCGTAGCCGGTCGACCACCGCTCCCCTCGTCACCTGACCATTGTCGCCCGGCCGCCCCGGACCGCAGCATCCGTCCGAAGACCCACCGCCCTACATCACTGGCCTACATCGCGGGGATGACCTGGGGCGGGGTCATCTGCCTGCGGTACCGAAGATGCCTCCGGCGGCCGACGCGTCCGGTCCGGCGCGGGATCTAGCGTCGGACGCCTTGACCGGACGAACCCGAGGAGACCCGACCATGACCGTCCCGGTAATCGAGCTGCACGACGTGAGTCGCAGGTACGACGAGGGTCCCCCGGCGCTGGAGGGCGTGTCACTGACGGTCGCGGCCGGTGAGGCGGTCGCGATCCTCGGGCCGTCCGGCAGCGGCAAGTCCACCCTGCTGAACCTCGTCGCCGGCCTGGACCGGCCGAGCAGCGGCACCGTGACCGTGGACGGTATCCGCGTCGACGAGCTGGGTGAGGCCGGCTCGGCACGGTACCGGCGGGCGAAGGTCGGCATGGTGTTCCAGTTTTTCAACCTGCTCGACGACCTGACCGCCGTCGACAACGTCATGCTGCCGGCGCAGCTGGCCGGTGCCTCCCGCGGTGCCGCACTCCGTCGCGCGACGGAGCTGTTGGGCGCGCTCGGCATCGGTCGGCACGCCGCCGCCTACCCAGGCCGGCTCTCCGGCGGTGAACGGCAGCGGGTCGCGGTGGCGAGGGCGTTGATGAACCGCCCGGCGCTGCTGCTGGCCGACGAACCGACCGGTGCGCTGGACACCGCCTCCGGCGAGGAGGTGCGACACCTGCTCACCGATCTGCACGCCGACGGGCAGACCATCATCCTGGTCACGCACGACCTGGCCCTGGCGCAGGCGTGCGCGACCCGCACCGTTCAGCTCGTGGACGGCCGGGTTGCCGCCGACACCGCCGTGTGGAGCGGGGTCCGATGAGCGAGTCAGCCGGTTGCGTCTTCATCCACGCGAGGAACGAGTTTCTGCACACGGGTGACGAGCCCATCGAGGAGACAGCATGAGCGCGCTGGGCAGGGTGGTCCGCTCCGGTGTGGGGCGTCGCCGGGTGCAGACGGTCGTGGTCGGGTTGGTCGTGATGATCGCGGTGACCTCGGCCGTGCTCGGCGGGTCGCTGATGGTGGCCTCCACCGCGCCGTTCGACCGGGCCTTTGGCCAGCAGCACGGCGCGCACCTGACCGCGCAGTTCGACCCGGCGAGGAGCTCGGCAGCCCAGGTGTCGGCGTCGGCGCACACGGCCGGGGTCACCGCCGCCGCCGGTCCGTTCCCGACCGTGGTGATCGCTCCGGTTGCCGAACGCGAGCTACCGATGATGACGGTGGCCGGGCGGGCCAAACCAGGGGGATCGGTCGACGCCATGACCCTGCTCACGGGGCGGTGGGTGCGCGGCCCCGGCGAGGTCGTGCTGCACAGCGACGGCCGGTTGCCGGCCGTCCTCCAGCCGGACGTCGGCGACGTGCTCACCGTGCCGGACCTTCCCGGCCGCCCGACGCTGACGGTGGTCGGCACGGTTCGGTCGGTCAGCGAGACCGCCGGCGCCTGGGTGGTTCCCGAACAGATCCCCGCGCTGACGGCGCCTGGTGCGACAGCCGGCTACCAGATGCTCTACCGCTTCCCCGAGGCAGCCACCACCGCCCAGGTCGACGCGGGTCTCGCCGCTGTGCGGGCGAGCGTGCCGGAGGGTGCCTTGACCGGGTCGCGGTCCTGGCTGCTCACCAGGACCAACAGCGCTGGGAGGACCGTGCTGTTCGTGCCGTTCCTCATCGCGTTCGGGGTGCTGGGCGTGCTCATGGCGGTCCTCATCATCGGCAACGTCATCGCCGGTGCGGTCAGCACCGGAACTCACCGGATCGGCGTCCTCAAAGCGCTCGGATTCACCCCCAACCAGGTCGTGCGGGCCTACACGGTCCAGGCACTGATCCCCGCCGTGGTCGGCGCCGCGCTCGGCGTCGTCGCCGGCAACGTCCTGGTCCTGCCGATCCTGTCGCAGACCAACGAGGTCTACGGCACGACCGACTCCGGCATCGCGCCGTGGGTCAACATCGCGGTGCTCGCCGGGGCACTGACGTTGGTCACCGGAATCGCGTGGGCGGCGGCGTCCCGGGCCGGGCGGCTGCGCACCGTCGACGTGCTCGCCGTCGGACGTGTCCCCAGCCCCGGCCGCGGCCAGTGGGCGGCCAGGTCGACCGCCCGACTCCCGCTGCCTCGACCGGTGACCCTCGGACTGGCCCACCCGTTCGCCCAGGTCCTCAGATCGGCCACGATCGTCGTCGCGATCGCGTTCGGCGCCGCCGCCACGACCTTCGCCGTCGGGCTGGGCGCCTCCCTCAACCAGATCCAGGCCACCGAAAAGCATGGCGACGTCGTCATCCACCCGGGCCGCGCAATCTCCGGGCCACCACCCCCGAGCGGGGAGGGGCCACGGGGATCCGGGGGCCCACCGCCGGCGCCCGACCCGGTGGCGGTGGTCAAGGCGATCACCGACCAGGCCGGTACCAGCGGGTACAGCGGCGTCGCGCAAGCCGAGGTGACCGTCGCCGGGCTCACCGACCCGGTGGAAACCCTCGCCTTGACCGGCGACAACTCCTCCTACGGCTACCGGATGATCTCCGGCAGGTGGTTCGGCGGACCTGGTGAGATCGTCGTGGCGACGCCGTTTCTCACCGCCTCCAACACCAGGGTCGGCGACACCGTCGCCCTCATCTACCACGACACGCGGATCACCGCCCGCATCGTCGGTGAGGCATTCAACATCGAGTCCAGGGGCATGCAGATCCTCGCCGACGCCGCGACCCTGACGGCCGCCGATCCGGACCTGCGGCCCCAGGAATACAACATCACCCTGACGTCCGGCACCGACCCGACCTCCTACGTCCGGGCCCTCAACACCGCGCTGGCATCGGTGGAGGCCACCGCAGAGGTCGCCGAACACGACACGGACGAGCTGATACTCGTCATCAACGCCCTGACGACGTTCCTGACCCTGATGCTCGTCGCCGTCGCCGCGCTGGGCGTCCTCAACATGGTCGTCCTTCAGACCCGCGAGCGTATCCACGACCTCGGAGTCCACAAGGCCCTGGGGATGACCCCCCGGCAGACCGTCACGATGGTCCTCGCATCGGTCCTGGTCACCGGGCTGATCGGTGGCGCCATCGGCGCGCCCGCTGGCGTGCTCCTGCAGAGGACGATCGTGAACGCCATGGGCACGTCCGTAGGCTTCACCCTGCCCGGCTCGGTCCTCGACGTCTATCACCCTGCCGAGCTGGTGGTGTTCGGCCTCGGTGGTCTGCTCATCGCCGTCCTCGGCGCGCTCCTGCCGGCCGGCTGGGCAGCCAGGACCCGCACCGCCACCGCCCTGCGTACCGAGTAACCACGGCCCTCGGTTCAGTCACGGGAGCTTTCCAAGCCCGGCAATGAGGGCGACGGCTGCGTCGATCCGGAGGACCTCGACAGCGGTCAGCGCGGGATCGTCTCGTCTCGTCGCGGCGGCTCGGGCGAGGGCTGATAGCGGTGCCCCATCGGCGGCTTGGAGGAAGGCGCTCAGGAGGGTTGTAGCGGAAGCTGCCATGGGATGGGCCTCGTCGACGGCCACCTGGGCAAGAATCACCGCGGACAGGGCGACGTCGAGGTCTGCTGGTCCCTCGGCGGCGTTGCGCCAGTCGATGACGACTGGTCCGCGCGCTGTCATCATGATGTTCTCGGGATGCAGATCGAGGTGAAGGATCCGATCGTCACTCGCCTTGCCGACCCGCGGTGGGAGCGCGTGCAAGCGACGATGCAGGTCAGCCAGCTGGCCGCCAGCTTCAGCAAGGCCGAGGTCACCCGTGGCGCAAGCCGCCAACATCGTCGGCCCGTCCATTCGCTCCATCACGATGTCCGCGCCGTTGGCTTCGTAGACGGCCGGCACCGGGAATCCGAACCGCGCCACATGGGTCATGATCTTGACTTCGTTCGCCACGTCACCGCCGTTGCGATATCGACGCAGGACTCGGCGCTCATCGATGGCGTAGACGTCGGCGTCGCGGCCGGCTGCCACGGGCTCACGGAGGTCACCCATGGCCGAACAGTAACCGGTGCCGCGATACACGCTCATCGGCTGGTCCAGACGACTGGCCCGCCACCACCCGAGCCGATAACCACTTTCCGGACAGGCTCTTCTTAGATGAGAACATCTCTATAGAGACACGTGAGACCACCACAAGCTGTCACATTGCGTGCCTGAATGACTTGTTCGAGGAAGGGCAAGTCCACCGGCCTATGACCGAAAGGTCAATCACGCTTCAGCGACAGAACCTGATACTCGCTGGCCAAATCACGCCGCTCCGTCCCGTTCGGGGCTGCGGGAGCGGGTGGGCGCTCGATAGGCTGACATACCTGCGTCGGTGACGAGGGGGCGGCATGACGGGACCCACAGCACACAACGTCACCGATCAACCGTACGAGAGGATCCCCGCGGTGCTGCGGCGGGCGATCGCCACCCGGGGCAGGCGATGGCTGCTCGCGGTCACCCTGGCTGTCGGCGTCGTCGCGGCCATGGGCATCGGTACCGGGCTGCCACCGGCCAGCCGTACCTTCGCCGCGTACGCCGACCCGGTGCAGAGCGCAATGTCGGTGTTCGTGCCGTTCTTCGGCGTGCTGTTGGCTCGGGACCTGCGGGGCCGCGGCGGCACGGTCCGCCTCACCCCGAGCTTCGCCGGCGGCATGCTCCTCGGTGCCATAATCGGCGCGTGGGGAGGGCTGCTGTCAGCCCTCGCGGTGGCGCTGATGCCATCCACAGCACCGGATCCGTGGCGTCACGTCGGCACGGTGGCGGTCGGCGGCGTGCTGATCCAGATGATTGCGTTCCTGGTCGGAATGGGTTTCGGCCTGTTGCTGTCGCCGCCGCTCGTCGCGTGCCTCGCCACCATCGTGGTGCCGCTGGGACTGTGGTTGCTGCTGGGCAGCGTCGACGTTCTGCGCGCGGCCCAGGCGTGGCTCACGCCGTACCCGTCCGTACGGACCGTGCTGACTGGCCAGATGACGGCGCTGGCCTGGATCAAGTGGGCGGTCGTCGTGCTGATCTGGGACGGCGGCCTCAACGCGGCCGGAGTAGCGCGGCTGAGGCGAACCACCGCCGGGCATCCCCCGCCGACCGCGTCCTGAGGTTGACCTTCTACCCGGCTCGATAGCGTGCCGGTCGGCCCGACCGTTCGACCGCATCGACGTCCGTCGGTCCGCGCCGCGGGCGACGACAGCCATGCGGGCAGCGGCGCGATGGAACATCACGGGAGCTGCTGTACGGCTTACTCCCCCACTGGCACTTCGTCCTGGGGACCGGCGGGTCCAGCGCCCCAACCAGGTCAGCGGCGGTGAGCAGTTCGACTGTCGAGGCGTCGAGGTTGGCGGGGCGCAGCGGATAGATCTGGGCACCGTCCGGCGCGGAGAGGTCGCCACGGATGAGCAACTGCAGGTGGGCGGTTGCGGCCTCCGATGGCGTGCCGACCCCGTCCGCGTCGGCGGTGGCGATTCGGGCGGCGTACCCAGCGACCGTTTCCCCCGCACGGCGCCGGTACCGGGTGATGCGATCGCCGTCGCGGACGAGGACCTCGCCGGCGCGGGCGGCGGCGTGCCATCGACCCAGTTCACCGAGGGTGACCCGCGCCCTGGCGTCGAAGGTGCCGGTCAGGGCGTTGCCGAGCACCGCCAGCGTGTCGTGGTGTCGGTGGATTGCGTGGTTGGTTCCGGTGACCCGGGCGGTGACGTCGAGCCAACGCATGGTGCGCTCGGCGAGGTCGACGATGAACGGCAGGGTGACCTTGCCGGGGCCGGTCACGTCGAAGCGCTGCTCCACGGCCCGGGCGTCGAAGACGTCACCGTGCTCCGGAGCGGCGCTGCGCAGCATCAGCCCGGCGAACGCCTCAGCCATGTCGGTGAACGCCACGTTGTTGTAGCTCAGATCGCCATCACGGCGTAGCCGGGAGGAAGCACATCCGGGAGCCGGCCACGCCTGGTCTACCGTAGCGAGCGCCGCATCCAACTTTTTGGTCCGGCGTCGCTGCGTCGCACGCCCCGGTGTCGATCCGGGCGGCCGCCCTTATGAGAGGCGGGTGGACAGCCAACGTCCTCGTGCGCGGTCCCCACAGTGGATGGCAGGTTGGAGGCCGTAGTCGGATTCGAACCGGCGTGACCCGTTTTGCAGACGGGGCCCTGACCACTCGGGCATACGACCGTGCGTGCCCCCGGCTGGGATCGAACCAGCGGCCCCCAGATCCGGAATCTGGTGCTCTCTCCGCTGAGCTACGAGGGCTGGTCCGCCACGGGCTGGTCGGTCACCGGGTCGCGGCGGGTTGGTGGAGAACGACGCGATGGCTTCGAGGTGTTCGGGTTGCAGGCCCCGCTGTGGTGCTGGAGCGATCAACAACGCACGGCGGCGGTCAGTTCGTCGTACAGCGGCGTCGGCGGGATGTTCGGTGTGCGGCAGGAGGGATTCGAACCCCCTGAGCCCGAGGGCTCCTGGGTTACAGCCAGGTCCGACTCTCCAACGTCGGCGCTGCCGCTTGGGGTGATCACGGGGAGTCGAACCCGCGCCTTCCAGGGCCACAACCTGGCGTGCACTCCCGGTACACCATGACCACCATGGGGGTGTTGCGTGCCTGTGGAGGGAGTCGAACCCCCGACCTCCGCCTTGTAAGGGCGGCGCTCTCCCGGTTGAGCTACACAGACGGTTGGTGCCGCCGGTACCCGCGGCGGGAATCGAACCCGCGACCGTCGATGTATAAGATCGCCGCTCTGTACCACTGAGCTACGCGGGGTTGGCTCCGGCGGCTGGGCTCGAACCAGCACCTGACGGATTAACAGTCCGTTGCCCTGCCGATTGGGCGACGCCGGATTGGTAGCGCGGACGGGATTTGACCCGCAATTTCCCGGTTGAAAGCCGGGCCGACTCTGCTTCGTCCACCGCGCCAAAGGTGCTTCTTTTGGAACGTGTTCCGAGGTGGTGTCGAACCACCGGCCTCCGCCTTGTCGAGGCGACGCTCTCCCGCTGAGCTACCGGAACGTTGGTGACGGGGGTGGGATTTGAACCACACAATCTCCGGATTATGAGTCCGGCGAGGACAACCCAGCTCCTCTACCCCGCGGGTACGCCGTGAAGGGATCGAACCTTCGACAGTCCGCTTAAAAGGCGGCAGCTCTGCCACTGAGCTAACGGCGCATGGTGTCTCCCGCCCCGGATTCGAACCGGGAACCGTCGCGTTAGGACCGCGCCGCTCTGTCCGTTGAGCTAGCAGGAGATGTGGTGCGGCACCCGGGAATCGAACCCGGCACACTGGGCTTAGAAGGCCCGGCAGCGCGTCCACCGCACGTACCGCAAGATTGGTGCCTCCGGGGAATTACGATATCCCGACCCACCGCTTAAGAGGCGGTTGCTCTTCCTCTGAGCTACGAAGGCGTGAAGGAGGGTGAAGGAGTCGAACCCTCGGGTGTCACCCCGGCCTGGTTTTCAAGACCAGTTGCCCACCACTGGGCGCCACCCTCCACTGTCGGGCTGGCGGGATTTGAACCCTCGCCCTCTCGGTCCCGAACCGAGCGCGCCACAACCCGTCGATCGTCGGGACGACAGGATTCGAACCTGCGGCCCCCTGGCCCCCAGCCAGGTGCGCTACCAACCTGCGCCAGGTCCCGGAGTGGACCGCGGGCGGATGGTGCGCTCCGGCCCGGATGCTTTCGGCGACCCGTCGTTGCAGCACCTGATCATAAGCCAGCAAACTTGAGAAGCCATTCGCCAACGCCACCGCAACACTTGCCAAGCTTCGTGAGGACCGCCTGCTCGACGAAGTCCGCCACGCCGGACCAGACCAGACCCACTTCACCTGGCCGCCGTCTTCGGCCTGAGCGCATCCGCCGCTGAGCGCTACACCCAAGGCATACCAGGCTGTCGTCAAGGACGCTTACGCCCATCACCGGCCCTGATCCCTCAGCGGTCGCGGCTGCCGGCCAACTCACCAGTTGGACCTCCACCTCGGGAATAGCACAATGACTGTATGAATCTTGCTGCGGTTCGTGCGGATGTCGCCGTGATTGATGATCTGCTGCGGGACATCGCAGAGCGCCCGGTCGATCTCAGCGATCCGAACGGGATGGCCGAGCTCCGGAGAGCGCAGCCGCCGGTGGAAGAAGCCGGGGTGGCGGCTGAGGCGGCTGCCGCGCTCGAAATGCTCTTGGATGCGTACCAGACCGGCGGTTCGCCGACTCGCGAGGAGGTCCGAGATATCTTTCGGGCTTACCCGTCCTTCCGCCGGGCCGCCCATCTACCGACGGCGTGGGATTCGGTAGGAGAGTTCCGCCGACGACTTGTTCATGTCTCCGCGATGGATCAGGGTGCCGATCCGCGCGACGAGCTGATGGCGATCTGGTGGCTGTGCGACCGAGCCCGCGAGTGTGGCATCGACGTCGAGCCGGTGCTCCGCGAGGTGGCGAGCCTGTCATCCGACGCAGATCTATACGGGTTCGGGTCGATGCAGATGCTCATCATGCGAGGGCGGGAGGTACACGACCTCGCCTAGGAATCGCGGCCGGGGAGGCTGCCACGATTGTGGGCAGCCTCCCCGGTTCCCTCCGAACTTCGGCGGTCACCGTAGGGTCGCCATGGAAACAGCGGACAGCTCGACCCGCCCACCGGGTCAGAGATCCTGGACTTCCGCAACGTACCCTTGGAGAGATTCGAACTCCCGACACCCGGATCCGTAATCCGGTGCTCTATCCGCTGAGCTACAAGGGCATGTACTGCGACGAGCCGGCTCATACGCCGGGTTCTGTCCCCAACCCGGGCGAGTCCCGGGGTGGTCGACGACCATCCGAGCCGCCCCGGTCACCCGGAGCGCTGGTGCGCTCCTACCGCACCGTTTCACCGTTATCAGCCGGGCATGGCCCGACTGGCGGTCTGCTTTCTGTGGCACTGTCCCGCGGCTCGCACCGGGTTGCCGTTAACAACCACCCTGCCCTGTGGAGCCGGACGTTCCTCGGCCAGCACGGTGGACGACCAGGTGGACGCGGCCGCCTAGCCGACGTTCTGGCGTGTCGCCGGGTGGTGTCGAACCACCGACCTCCGCCTTATCAGGACGGCGCTCTGGCCTGCTGAGCTACGGCGACGTGGAGGAAGGTAGGAGATTCGAACTCCTGCCAGGATGACCTGGTGCGGGTTAGCAACCCGCCGCCAAAGACCGCTCGGCCAACCTTCCATGGCGCCCCGTACCGGGATCGAACCGGCGACCTCGCGCTCGACAGGCGCTTGCTCTCCCACTGAGCTAACAGGGCATGAACCAGCGCTACTCCCTCGGGCCACGCTGCACCCGCCGGCGCAACAGCATCCCTACCGTTTCACGCTGGAGGGGCGTGATCGCGGGGTCCGCGACCCCCCCCCGGTGGACCCGGTCGGATTCGAACCGACAGCCGTAGCGGATCTGCTGCTGTTGATGCGTACCCGGAACAGGATTCGAACCTGCACTGCCCGCGTTCTAAGCGCGGCGCCTCCTACCAGTTGGGCTACCCGGGCAACGGGGTGATGCGTGCGGCGGGACCGCGATCCGCGCCTGGGGGGTGAGCCAGCGGGCCGACTCGAACGGCCTCCTCCGCTTTACGAGAGCGGCGCACCACCTGTCGTGCTGCGCTGGCGTACGAGCCGACGGCCGGGCTCGAACCGGCTACCTGCCGCTTACAAGGCGGCTGCTCTACCCGTTGAGCTTCGCCGGCGCGGGTGTGCCCTCGGCGCGATTCGAACGCGCACTGTCCAGGCCCTCGACCTGGCGCCTCCTGCCGTTGGGCTACGAGGGCGTACGAGCTGGGGGCGGAGGATTCGAACCCCCACGAACTGGTTCAGGGCCAGTCATGCTGCCGGCGCCCCGCACCGAGGTCAGCGACATCCGCGAGTACCGCGTCTGAGTCACCGGCCGTCGACTACACGCAGATGGCGTACGCCTCGACGCGCCAGTTGCCGGCCGGCCCGCCGCCGGACTCGTAGGCCGTGACGGTCACCGAGTTGTTGGTGACGCGGAGGTCGTCGAGGACCACGCCTGACATCGGTACGAGGGCACCGAAGATGTTCCTGCCCATGATCGCGTACCCAGTGCCGTAGAGGTGGCGGTCGAAGGGGCACCTGGCCACGACGGTCTGCGGGCTGGCGGAGCTGAGCGTGCCGATCGCCGCGACCCGCTGCAGCCCCAACGGGTGGGTGGCACAGCTCGCGAAGACCAGCGCACGCACCGGAGCCGGCGCTGCCGTCGCATCCGGCACGACGGCGCCGGTGACGGACCTGAGGTCGGCACTGGGCCTGGCCATGACGGGCATGCCATGCATGTGGCGATCCTCCGCGGCCGCACCGATGACGCTCATATTGATTGGGCAGGTCGCCGCCGCGGTGGACGAGGTCGGGTCGTCGGGACCGTGACCGACCGTCTCGTCGATGGTGCGGGCAATGGTCGGTGCGCAGAGGGACTGCACCGTCAGTGACCACGGAGCGTCGTAGCCGTCGGCCTCCTCATGCGCCGTCGCCACGTACACCCCGGTGAGTTTGCGGAGGCTGGCGATGTGGGCGTGTCCGACCGCGCCGCTGAGGTAAGCGCCACCACCGACGTTCATGAACCCCGAGCCGCAGCCGACCCCGTCCCCTTTGGGGTCGGAGTCGAACCGCTCCGTCACGGAGACGACGTGGGTTGCCGCGGCGGCGTGGGCGGGGACGGCCACACCCACGACGGCCACGGTGACGGCGCTGACGGTGGCGCCGGCGAGCACGCCGAGCCGACGGGTCCAGTACATCGATGCCTCCTGATCCGGGTCCAGGCATTATCCACGATGGACCGTCAGCTCGGCGATGCTCACTCGGGCAGTCGTCCGGGCAACAGGCTCAGCCGCCCTTCGCCCACCGGATGACCTCGCCGGAGACCAGGTCCGGCGCCTCACGGTGGGGAAAGTGGCCGACGTCTTCGAGCATCCGCCACTCGTACGCGGCGATGACGTAGCGCCCCGACCCCTGCGCCGTCCGCGGCAGGATCGCCCGGTCGACGGCGCCGTGCAGTTGCAGCGTCGGGCTGACGACCGGCTGCTGGAGCGCCTTGAGGAACCGTCGCCCCTGCAGGCGCAGCGCCGAGCGGGCCGCCCACCGGTACCCCTCCATCGCGCAGAACGACGCCTGCGGGATGCGGATCGCCTCGCGGCAGCGCCGCTCGTAGTCGGCGTACCCGGCGGAGCGCACCCAGGTCGGGCCGCCCCAGCGGCGCAGGTACTCCCCGATGAGCGCGGCGTTGTCGCGGGTCACCACGTGCTCGTACCGCGGCACCTGGAACTTCAGCACCGGTAGCGCGGCCGCGAGCTGCCCGCGCGGGTCCGTCACCATGGCGGCGCGCAACCGCAAGGGGTGCGCGGCCCCGACGGTGACCAGCGAACGGACGACGCGGGGGTGCAAGCAGGCGGTGGCCCAGGCGATCATCCCGCCGTACCCGGCGCCGACCAGCACGGTTACATCAGCTCCCATCGCCGGCCGGCGGGGTGATGCCCGCCGGCCGGGTCAGCGCAGGGACCACGCGGCCCAGGTCGGTGCCGTGGGTACGGTCCGCAGGGGCATCCGCGCCTCGGACGGAGTCCGGTCACCCTTGCGCTGATTGCAGCGGCCACACGCCGCCACGGTGTTGATCCAGGCGTTCGATCCGCCGCGCGAGCGCGGGAGTACGTGATCGATGGTGCTGGCCGCTCCGGCGCAGTATCCGCACCGGTGACCGTCGCGGGCCAGCACCCCGGCGCGTGACCACGCCGGGCCCTTGCTGTGCCGCCACCTGGTGACGACGTAGTGCACAAGACGCACCACGCGCGGCACCGGGTACACCCCGATGATCCGGTCGGGCTCCGATTCGTGGATCTCGGCGACCTGGCGCAGCAGCATCCGGATCGCGTGCCGGAGGCTGACCCGGTGCAGCGGGCCGAGGTCGGCATTGATGACCAGTACGGTGTCCACCGGATGCCTCCCTTCGGTCGTGGCCGGTGGCGGAACAATGGAGCGGCAGCCGGGACTTGAACCCGGGACCTCGACGTTGGCAACGTCGCGCTCTACCAGACTGAGCTACAACCGCATGCGAGCCATCGCACGGAATCGAACCGTGGGCCTCGCCCGTACCAGGGGCGCGCTCTTCCAGCTGAGCTACGACGGCGTGGTGCCCCGCGAGGGAGTCGAACCCCCAACCTGCCGAGCTTGAATCGGCCGCCTCTTCCGTTGGGCCAGCGGGGCAGTGGCTCCGGGTACAGGAATCGAACCTGTGTCCCCCCGATCCAAAGTCGGGGCGCCCAGCCAGCAGAGCAACCCGGAACGCCGGCGGCCGGAACCAGGGGCGGTGACCTTCCGCTCGACGCCGGTCATGACTCTGACGTCCCCGGGGTGGTGGTGGCCAGCACCAGCCCGGTTGACCGCGGCATCCGCCGCCCCCTGTCCCGACGCCCAGAGCGATGGCGGGGACTCGAACCCCGTCATGCCAGCTTGGAAGGCTGGTGCCCTACCTGTTGGGCTACCACCGCGTGTGCTGTGCGTCGATGCGTCGCGCCCGACATCGGACGCCTGTATTGCCTTTGTCGTGCGTCGCCCGTCCGGGGGTCGAACCGGCAACCTCGCGGGCTTCAACCGCGCGCTCTACCATCCGTGCTCGAAAGGCCCCAGTGGTGAGCGGTCGACCCGGTCAGTGCCGGTGGGAGCCGACACTGGTGTTCCCGGCCCGCCGGCAGCTGGGGCCGCTCCCAGGCCGTCGGCTGCTGGAGACGGTCGGCCACCCCGCACTCCGCTGAGCTGCGAGGACGAAGACGGAAGACCGCCGTACGCGCTGCACACGCTCACCACCCGCCCTGGGGCCGGCGTGCGGTCGGCGGGCCGGTGCAGTGCTCGCCCTGACCGACCCGGTCCGTCTTCCGCGCGGCCTCTTGCAGGCGCTGCCCCCCTCGGGCAGCTGCTCCTGGTCGTCTCGTGGACCTGGGCGGACTCGAACCGCCGACCCCCGCCCTGCCGAGGCGGTGCGCTACCAATTGCGCACAGGCCCAAAAGTGTCCGGAGCCCCGAGTTGAACGGGGTGTCTCACGCTCCCAAAGCGCGCGGGTTGCCGTCTCCCCCGCTCCGGATCGAAGCTCCTTGGGCGCCGCCTTCCATGTTCCACGGCGGCGCCCACGGTCTATCCAGCGCGGCGGTGGTACGCCACGCTGATCTTTCATGCCATCCACTGTGGAGTTGTCAATGATCAGTGCCGCCGGCCGGGCCGGGGCGTGGAGCACGGGCGGCAGGAGTCGAACCTGCACCGTCCGGTTTTGGAGACCGGTGCTCTTGTCCGGTTGAGCTACACCCGCAAGTCCGTCGAGCTGGACGCGTCCGGGAAAAGAAAACGCCGCCCGGTCCCGGATGTGGGGGGGCGGCGCGTACATCGCTAGCTCTGCTAGCTGCGCCACCGGCCCAGGTCGTCGTTGTGCTCTATGCCGCAGATCAGGTAGCCGGGTCGCCCGGCGAAGGTCATGGCAACCCCACCGCGCGGCATCAGCCGCTGCGCTGCGATCGAGGGTTGCCACAACATGACTGGTCTCCTGACCTTGGTCGGTTCGTTCTGTGCTGATCCCTAAGGTAGGGCCACCCACCCCGGTCAGCAACTCTATTACGAAGAGCGACAGACCCGCGGTCAGTGACTGAAGTGGATGGTGAATACGGGTTGGGGCGTCATTGACGGGCAGGTTCTCGGCGTCCTGAGCACGGTCAGCCGCGGTGAGGGCGAAGAACTGATCGGTCAGTGACAGGTACCTGCCCTGGTCGCCCAGGATCCGGTCCAACGACGTGGCGTCGTGGCGGCCGGTCCTGCGCAGGCCATTGGGGACGGCAACGAACTCGGCAGCGGCGCCACGGTGGGACAGACGGCGTACCCGTTCGACGGGTCGCCGAGGGGCCGCTTCGTGGCCGGCGTGCTGCACCGCACCGAGCTAGTGTCGCGCGTCTGAAGTTGGTTGACGGGTGGCGTGGGGAAGGATCTGGTCGGCGGTTTTGGTCCAGATGAACGGGTGGCAGCGTTCGTTCCAGCCGTCGATGAATCGTCGGATGGCGGCGACGAGGTCTTTGACG
>DATHBD010000050.1:0-39322 GCA_035296325.1 Micromonosporaceae bacterium
CGTCATTGACAGCGCCATGGCCACGCCTGAGCGCCGTGTCCGCGCCAGCACCCCAGCGCCGTGTCCGCGCCGGCACCCCAGCGCCGTGTCCACGCCGGCACCCCAGCGCCGTGTCCGCGCCGCCACCCCAGCGCCGTGTCCGCGCCGCCCGCCGCCGTCATTGACAGCGCCATGGCCACGCCTGAGCGCCGTGTCCGCGCCGCCACCCAAGCGCCGTGTCCGCGCCGCCACCCGAGCGCCGTGTCCACGCCGCCACCCGGACGCCGTGTCCACGCCGCCACCCGAGCGCCGTGTCCACGCCGCCACGTCCCCGTCCCCAGCTGTCCACCGGGCTTGGTCAACGTCCGCGCCGTGTCCGACTGCCGGCCGTGCTCAGCGCCAGCCGCCGTGTCCGCGCGACCTGGTCAACCTCCGCGTCGTGTCCGCCGTCTGTCAGGGTGTTCGCCGGCGCCGTGGCCGATGTCCACGCCACGTTCGCCCCAACGGTGGCAGACTGTCCGCCGTGTCGGCTGCGCGGGTGTCCGCGATGTGCTGCCGGTGTCCTGCCGCGCCGCCACATCGACATCTGCCATACCAGGGCATCGGGATCCTGGCCGGAGTACGTGTCGACGCCGCGACAAATGATGTGAATCCCGGACTGTCAGACCGCTGGCAGATGGGCAAGTGTTCGCTCGGTCTGACGAAACGCGATTGGTAGATGAATGCACAGCTGCGTCGGGTCACGATCAACCGGGGACGGTCAGCTAATGCGCTGGCGCGTGTCCACGGCACCGGTCACGATTCCAAGAATGGACCCGATCGACGCCGCCGCCGGACTGCTCAGGGAGCAGTTCCCGGACGCGATCGCGGCGTTCCTGGGCGGCAGCGTCGTTACGCCGGCCAGGAACGCCACCTCCGACCTCGACATTGTCGTGATGCGACGATCCGGTCGGCCCGTGTATCGGGAGACCGCGCGTCACGAAGGCTGGACCGCCGAATTGTTCGTCCACACCCTGCGCAGCTATCAGTGGTTCCTCGACCGGGAGATCCCGCGCCGCCGCTGCCCACTACTCCACATGGTCGGAAACGGCGTCATCGTGCTCGACAGCGACGGTACCGCCGCGCTACTCCACCAGGCCGCACGCGAACAGATCGCAGCAGGGCCGCCACCGCCCACACCGGACGAACTCGACGACCTCCGGTACGGGCTGTCCGACCTGCTCGATGACCTCGACGGCGCCACCGACCCGGACGAGATCACACTCATCGCCAATGGCATCCTCACCACCGCCGCTACGCTGGCTCTTACCGGGGCCGGAGTCTGGCTCGGCGGCGGCAAGTGGCTCAGCCGCCGTCTGCTGGCCAGCGACCCGGCACTGCACCGCATGCTCCTCGCGGCCCACCGGGCCGCCGTCGCCGACGGTGACACGGCCGTGCTGGGAACGGTCGCCGCCGGCATCCTCGACCGCGCTGGCGGCCGACTCATGCACGGCTACCACCGCGACGCACCAGCTGAAGCTACCCGCGCGGACGCCGCCAACTGAGCCGGCACACCAACGATCGGCCGCGGTGGGTACGCGCATCTCCCCCATCGGGGCTGCGCCGAAAACTGCTGGCGAACTACGGACGTCACGATCAATCGGTTGGCCACCGGTGCCGTTCGCGATGTCGCTGGCGGTACGGCGAGACCGGTGGAGATCGAATAACCAGCAACGATCTACCGGAGCACGCCAGGCGGTGCGAGGAGTCCGGCCAAGACCACGCGAGACGGTCGGCAATGGGTCACCGCCGGTTGTTCGTGGCAGCCGCGGGGGTCTCCCCGCCCGTGCCACTGCGGCATCCGGCCGTCCTGACGCGTCGGTGTGTACCCGGCGGTTGTGCCAGGCGATCCCTCCAGGATGGCGAATTCGACCCGGTCCAGGCCGTGCCACGGGTCTCGCGGCCGAACGCCCATCGGCGGAGACGCGGTCGACCCCGGCTCAATCGGGTTCTGCCGTCGCCGATCGTTGTCCTAGGGGACCGGGATAGGGGCGCGGTCGCAGTGCCTCCGCGGGTTGAGTCCCTCGCTCGGCGGTGATTCGGGCTGGGCGCCGTCGACGGTGGTGGCTGGGCGGTCAACGGCGACCCATGTCGTGAGGTCGCTGACGAGCGTGTCGATCTGCGTTCGTGTCATGCCAGGGACGCAGACAATGCGGCTCTGGCCTTCGTGGTCTGGCAGAGCCCAGGTCGTGGTCATGACGGCCGGTGGGGTGGGGATGGCGACGGTCATCGCGTGCGGGTGGTGCGTAGCGGGCCAGCCGATCCCGGTGAGCCGTTGCTGTGTGAAGGCAGCCAGTTCACGGGCGTGACGGGCGCGCTGGGCGAGGCCTTCGATCCCGACGGTGCGGAGCGCGTACCAGAGCGCGAGTGCGGCGTGACCGTTGCGGCTGTTGCTGATCGTGGTGTCGGCGCTGCCGGTGTAGGTGACAGCGCCGGGGTAGCCGCGGTGGCTGGCCTTGACGATGACGACCCCGCAGGGCATGGGGGTGCCGAGGAACTTGTGGCCGGACACGATGACCGAGTCGGCGCCATCCGCGAAGTCGAACCCGGGCCGCTGGTCAGGCTCGATCGTGGCGAGAGGGACGCCGGACAGGGCGGCGTCGACGTGGATGAACCGGCGCCGCACCGCCGCTTCGTCGAGGACGGCTGTGATCTGCCGGACGTCGTCGACGGCTTCGTGCCAGCCGGTGCCGGCGTTGGCGATCACGATGGCGGGTCGGTCACGACGCCGATCGACCTGCCGGGCCAAGTCCTGGTAGATCATCTCTTCCGTGTCGTCGCAGCGGATCGTGATGCGGTCGTTCAGGCAGAGCCGTTCGAAGATGCCGATGTCGGCGAAGTGCGCCGCCTCGGAGTGGTACACGATCGCGTCGGGGTAGCGGCGACGGGCGACGAGCAGGGCGTACTCGCTGCCTTCGGTGGCGCCGGAGGTGACGTAGCCCCACCGGTCGTCGGCTGGTGCGCGCAGCAGGTCGGCGATGGTGGTGACGACTTCGCGTTCCATGGGTTTGGTGTGGTGGGGGTACGCACCGTCGGTGGCGGGGTCGCCGATGTTGTTGAGCAGGAACCGTGAGAACCGGTCCAGCGCGCTGTAGTCGATGTCGCTGGCGTCCGGGAATCCGACCTTGGTGGCAGCGGTGTGCTCGAGTCGGGCGTACAGCGCGTCCAGTTCGGCCGTCACCGGGTTCGGGTCAGTGGGCACGGTCGCCTCCGGTGATGCGGGTGTGCAGTTCGCGTAGCCACAGCCAGCTGTCGCGGGTGGCCGGGTCGGCGAGTTGGGCGAGGTCGGGGTCGTGGTGCCAGCCGCCGGTGAGTGGGTCGGCGGTGACGTGCAGCCGGTGGGTGCAGCGGCTGCGGGTGCGGCCGAGGTCGCGGTCCCCGCCGCGGTCGAGGAGGATCATGGTGGTGTCGACGAGGTAGGCGTAGCAGCGGCCGGCGACCTCGAGCGGGTTCGCGGCGGTGCGTTGTGCCTGCGCCCACGTCTGCGTGGGGGTGTCCAGGCTGGATACCCCCACACCGATGTAGACGGCGCGGGCCGACATCGGCTCGGCCCGGTCGGCCAACTGGACCCGCGGGTCGAATCCCGGTCGGTGTCGCAGGTCGCTGACGTGGTCGGCGAGGCGTTTGAGCAGGTAGGGCAGGTTGTTGGTGTCGGGGTCGTCGAGGAAGAGCCGGGTCGCGGTGCGCAGCACATGCCGGCTCGGGTCGCGGGTATCGGGTTCGGTGTAGAAGAACGCCAGCCCGTGTGGGCCGAGGGGGTCGCTGTAGCGCAGGTCCCAGGCGTAGAGGCTGTGTTTGGCGTTCATCCGCTGCAGCCGGTGCACCACCTGGACCCGCAGGTCCGCCGCCCCGGCCTCGCGCGCCCGACGATCCGCGGCCGGCTCGGCGGCGAGGTCGTTGGCCGGTGGTGCGGTTGACCCGACGGTCGATCGAGGGGCGGTGACCGCACCGGTGCCCACCCATGACGGGGCCGGCTCGGTCCGCGGTGACGGCGCGCGCCACCCGGCCGCGTCCTGGCCCGACCATCCCCGGGCGGGGCCAGCCGGGGCGGTGCCGTGCGCGCGGACCGGCGCATCAGGCGGCCATCCTTCGTCGGGCGGCGGTGGCGGCGGCGCGGGTCGGTGTCGCGCGGCGATCGGGCTGCTCGGCTGGGCTGGCACGGCCCTACACCTCCAGGCTGTTGAGTCGGGTCACGGGCTGGGCGATGATCGAGGGCGGCCCGGCGCCGAGCGCGTCGTAGACGTCGCGGCGGGCCAGGTACAGGTACGCCGCGCGGAGCGCGGCCGCGAGGGCGCACCCGCCGACCAGGCCGGGCACCACCCACTTCAGTGCTTCCGCTGAGGGCGGGAGTCCGAGCAGCGAGTCGCCGTTGACGATCATGGTGGTGAGCACGACGGCGCCGGTGCCCAGGCCGAGCCATGGCGCGACCCGCCGCACCCAGATGCTGTCGTTGCCGCCGCGGCCATGGTGGAAGAACGGGATCGCCGCCGCAGCCGTCGCGACCAGCACCGACATGATCGCCACCCCGCCAACCGCGGCGGCCCACGTGAACATCGCCATCGGCGCGATGCCGGCCACGGCCGTCGCCGCGAGGACCGTGCCGACGATGGTGGACTGGACCAGCGACCCGGCCCACGGGGCGCCGGCGGCCCGGCCGGTGTTGGTCGCCGCCCACCGGTGCGGCAGCACCCGCTCGCGGGCGAGCGCGAACACGTACCGGGCACCGTTGTTGTGCAGCGCCAGGATCGCCGCGAGGACGCTGGTGACCAGGAACAGGTGCCCGAACGCGGCGGCGATCCCGCCCCAGACCGGGCCCATCACCACTGGGAACAACGCGAACGGGTCCCACCCCGCCGGGTTACGTGACAACTCGACGATGCGCCCCGCTCCGGCCGCGTTCGCCACCGCGGTCACCGACACGCAGTAGAACAGCACGAGAAACCCCAGCGTGGCGAAGCTCGCCCGACGCACCGTGCCGGCGGAGCGGGCCTCCTCCCCGTACACCGGCGCACTTTCGTACCCGACGAAACACGCAACCGCCATCGCGAACACCCCGCCGACGCCGTTGACCAGCAGCGCGCCCGGGTCCAAAGGCGCCCAACTCCACAGCCCTTCGGCCGGGTTGAGCAGGGCAAACACGTCGAACAACGCGATCACGCCGATCTCGGCGACCAGCAGCACCGCCAGAACCCGCGCGCTCGCCTTCGGGTGCACCACCCCGAACACGCCAACCACCGCGACGGCGATCATCGCCCACGCCACCCACGGCCAACCGAACATGCCGGACATCGCCGTGCCGAGCAGCCCGTACAACGCGGCCTGGATCGCGGCGTACCCCAGCACCGCCACCCCCGCACCGGCGACGCCACACACCCGACCCAACCCGTGCAGCAACACCGAGTAGAACGGCGCAGCGCTCGGCACATGCCGCGCCATCGCCACATACCCCACGGTCAACAACCACAGCGGCACACCGAGGACCACGAAACTCAGTGGCAGTCCGACCACCCCGGTCGTCGCGAACGCCGCCACCGACGCCCCAGCGAACACCGTCATCGGCGAGGCCGCGCCGACGCAGAAGAACCACAGCGATGGGCCAGTCAACGTCTTCGGAGCCAGCCCACCAGGCCCTACGCCCGCCGCCTCGGCGCCTACCACGGGATGTCGGCCGGTCATCGTGCCTGCTCGACGTTGGCTGCCGCCGGGGCGTCCAGCGGCGTCGGGCAGTCCGGCGCCCGGCACAGCCTGCGCCCATGGTGCACATCGAAGTCACGGCGACTGAGCACCACGATCGACCACGAACACGGGCGCACCGGACCCCGCACCCAGAACGCCCGGTCCTTCGCGCCCTCCCGGTACGCGACCCCCCGGTCCGGATCAAACGCGATCAGGTCATGGCTGCCATCGGGCCAGTCCCGACGCACCGCGAACCCCGCCCGCCACCCACCGCTGACCGGCTCACCGCCCATCAGCCAGGCACGTCGCACGCGCAACGCCGCCACATCGTCCCCCTCGCCCATCGAACCGGACCTGACCGCGTGTAAGCGTCGCGAGATCCGCTCACGGAACTGATCCATCGCCGCATATCCCGACCCGCGGCGCCATGGCGCCGCCGGCCCCAGTCGACTGTGGACACCGATCGCCGTCGGTGTCGTTGACGCCACCGACGGTCTCGTCATCGCCGGCCACCGCCAGAACGGACAAGTCAGTGCTGGTCAGTGCGGCCAACCGCAACACCGCCTGCCGCAACTGCCCCACCGTGAGCCCTGTGACGACCTGACGGGTCGCCTCCCGCTCCGCGTCGACCACTGGCCACAACCGCTCCAACACCCCGCCAGAGCCAAGCGCGACATCACAACGCCGAGCCAGATCCAACGGGGGCCACCGCTCCCCCAACTCCACCGCCGACAACAACGTGCGGCTATGCACACCCACCACCGCGGCCAACTGCCGCTGCGACACACCCCGAAGGTCACGCAACCGGCGCAACTCCGCGGCGAACAGCTCCAACGCGGTCCGCGGCAGCCTGCCCGGGTCCGGTCCGGTCGTCATCGACGACGACTCCACCGACTGCGCCCACGCCCGGCCGCACTGCCGAGCCGGCGCCACGCGACAGCACGACTGAGGTTGCGGCCCGCGTGCTGGTCCCACCGGTTGAGTGACCGCCACGGTCGGGGCGACTCCCGCCCCTTCGGCGCGACGGACACCGGCGGGCACGGGCTCACCTCCAACGACCGGCACACGGTGAGGTGCGCCGTATCCCTGGTATGAACCGCCGCCGCATGGCCCACGTCCACGCCCCGGGGTGGCCACCACCCACACCGCGCCAGACACATCGCCGTGCCGGGCGCCAACGCGGGCATCCGACCCAGCCATTGCGGCTCGGCGCTCGGCAGTTCAGCCACCCACGCCGTCGCCCCGCCATCGCACACCGCGAGATCACCGACCTGTGGTCGGGCCGGCCGACGCGTGGCCAGGGACCAGGTCGGCGATGGTTGGACCGCCACCGATGATCTTCCACGTGGCACGCTTAGGGCTGTGCGTCTCATCAGCGGCCCACTCGGTCACGCCCGCGCAGCGAGGACGCGCTGCCCAGCCCGGCGGACAGGCATGAGCGCAGATCGTGACGCGCCGTCCATGCCTGCGGCCAGGACAGTGTGCTGACCGTTGCTGCCTCATCGTCCATCTGCCGACCCCGGCACAGACACGGTCGCCCGCAGCCCGTACAGGAGTCCGACCTCGCGGCCTCGGCCATGTGCGGTGTGGCGACCTGCTGCCCGGCACCCCGCAGCCAGGCGTCCGCTCGGCGTCCGACATTCCGTCCCTCACCACGGTTTCCTCCTGTCGCTTGGTACAAGTCGCCGGTAACGGCGTAGCTCAGTTGCATCCGCGAATGGCGCCGAGGCGGGCGGGAGATCCGTCGTACGGAGTCGGGCCACCCTGCCGTCCGACGCCGCGCCCGCCCCGGGCCTGTCCATGAAGCTCGGTCCGCCAGCCGCGGCGAGCACCACGCTGTGCCCGCCGCAGCCGGCGTCCCTCAAGTGGAAGACGACCTCCGCGGCGGCAAACGCCGACTCCCACCAAGACGATCAACCGCAGCGGGCCGCCGGTCGATAGGTCGGATGCGGACACTGACGGTGTCCGCATCCGAGCGCGAGATCATTTCCGATTCCCTTGGAAGCCCGCGAGGGCAGAGCATCGCGACGGGTCCGATCAGCCCGCTCATGACCGCTGGCGCGTGGACTGTTCCCCTCGATGAGTACGGCGGCACCGTTTCAGCTCCTCGGTTCTCGGATCCACCGCACCGGTTGGCCCGTTGCAGACGGTTTGGCTGGACCGCGACCACAGCGGCACGCCCACCCGGGTGAATTTCCGTCGGTGCCCTGCCAGCCGCCTGTCCCCCGGCAAGCTCCAGTCGACCCCACCCAGAGCCACACGGGAACGGTCATGGCAGGTGAACGGGGTGAACGTCGTCCATGTGGCCGTGAACTCCGTGAACATCAACTGGTCGGCCAGATTGGCTTCCCCGTGGGTGCGGGAGTGGGCAAAATAGTCGAAGTGCGGATGCTGGTCCTGGGCGGTTCATGGTTCGTCGGTCGCGTCGTGGTCGAACAGGCCCTAAACCGCGGTATCGACGTCACGGTGTTCAACCGGGGCAGGTCTGGCGAGACCCCACAAGACGCCCGTCTCATCCGGGGTGACCGCGAGGACCTCGCTCATCTACGCCGGCTCGCTGAACATGGGCCGTGGGACGTTCTGGTCGACGTATCCGGTAGCGTCCCCGCCGTCGTCAAGCAATGCGCGCGGGTGCTGGCCGAGGCAGCGGCCCGATGCGTTTTTGTGTCGACGATCTCGGTGTACCGAGACTGGCCGCACGCCCCGGTCGAGGAGGACTCCGCCCTCTGGGAGGGCGACCCGAACGCCGACCCGGGCACCCGGGCATGGGATCCGGACGCGTACGGCCCGTTGAAGGTCGGCTGCGAGATCGCCGTCCGAGAGGCGTTCGGCGATGATCGTCTGCTGGTCCTACGCCCGCACGTGGTGCTCGGGCGCTACGAGTACGTCGGTCGGCTGCCGTGGTGGCTGAGCCGGATGCGACGGGGTGGTCACGTTCTGGCACCCGGACCAGATCGGCCCATCCAGCCAATCGACGTGCGCGACTTGGCCCGCTTCCTGCTCGACCAGGTCGACGCATCGACCACCGGGATCTTCAACGTCGCGGCGCCCGAGCATCGGGCGACCTATGGCGACATGTTGCGGGCCTGCATCGCTGCTGTCGCCGGACAGGCAGAGAATCCGGCCGAGCTGGTGTGGGTGGACGAGGGATGGCTGACAGCTCAGGGCGTGACGCAATGGACGGAGCTGCCGCTGTGGCGAAATGCGACCGCCCCGTGGTCGATGAACACCGACCGTGCCCGGGCAGCCGGGCTGCGGTGCCATCCGATCGCCGACACGGTCGCCGATACATGGGCGTGGCTCCGCGCCGGCGAGCATCCGGTGCCGCACGAGCGGTTCGGCGAGCACGGTCTTGCCGCTGCTAGCGAGGCGGCATTGCTGGCTCAGTGGCACGCGCGGAGTCGAGCATCTTGGCGAACGCTCGATTGATCTGCGGGTCGCGGCCCGGAACGTACCGTGCGGTTGGCTGATATCCGACGCCCCGGTAGAGCCGCAGCGCGCGCCGGTTCCGTATACCCGTCTCGAGGATTATTCGACGTACCCCATTGTCCGCCGCCGCCGCCTCGAGGCGGTCGATGATCATCGTGCCCAGGCCTCGGCCGCGCAGCTCGACGACGGTGTACATCTTCTTTATCTCCGCGGTGTCGTGAGCAGGCTCGTGCCGGCGGGAGCCTCCGCACGCCACCGGGCGACCACCGAGGTAGGCAACGAGGAACTGTCCTTCGGGCGGCTCGTAGGCGGACGGATCCGCTTCAACGGGATCAGCGTAGCCATACCGGGCGACTTGCTCGTCGAAGAGCGCACGCACCAGCTGGACCGCGTGCGGGTGGTCGTAGGCCCGCGGCACGATCTCCACCGAGGTGGAGGAGCTCCTCGTCATACATTCGATAATGCCTGATCGAAGTGGGGAAGGAACTCGGCAACGATCGGGGACCGCGCTCTACGGGCCAGGGCCGGTCGCAGGGCACGAAGGTAGGTCCGGCCACGGGGCGACTGAACCTCCGCCAACCGGTCAAGCGCGCCCCGCATCGCCTCCACCGCCGCTGGGAGGTCACCGCGCAACAGGTACGCCTTCGCCAGGAACGTCGTGTGCAGCAGGGCCGACCGGGGATAGTCCAAGCGCTGGCCAGGTGCCGAGATCGGGCCGAGGATCGCGATGGCCTCGGTGAGCAGGCGCTTGCGGCTCGCCGTCGTACGTTCGGCGAGCACCACCAGACCCTGCCCCGTCTCAGCGGCAAGCTGATCAGGCTCCAGGTAGTAGAGGAACGTCGGCACCTCACGGCGCCAGTGCTGCGTCAACAGCTCCATAGCACCCTCCGAGGAACGACGGAAGCGACCAAGGTCACCATCCGCGGCCGCCGCCGTGGCGTCCCGCCCGAGCAGACGAGCACGCAGGATCGGGTCCGGGCGCGGGCACTCCCGCGGACCGGCCTCGGCGAGTCGGAGCGCCTCCGCGCCGTGCCCCGCGAACGCCGACACGTACGTCAGCATGCCGATCACGTTCGCCGCCCGATCATGCTCGCCAAAAGATCGGGACACACCGAGGCTCAACAGCAGGTACCGTTCGGCCGCGCCATACCGGCCGGAGTCGAACTGCATCCATCCCAGGAGCTGGGCGAGGTCCGCGACAATCGTGAGTAGCCGGCGGCCGATGCCGCGTTCGTAGCTGGCGGATTCAACCAGGTCCACAACGCTTCTCAGCTCAGAAGTGACGTAGCGCATGCTCAACGAGCCCCCGCCATGGCGGTCATCCAACCGTCGAAGTCCGGCGACGTGGTTCGCGATGAGCTCCACTTGCTGCGGCAGGACCCGCTCGCGGTCCACCCGGTTCCGCGCGACGAACGCGGCGCCCCGCAGCTGGTCAACGACAGCGGCGTTCAGATCAGCGCCGGACGCCCCGTCCAGGCCGCCATGCGGTGCCGCCCCACCGGCGACCAGGGCGGTCAGCTCGCCAAGGATGTCGTCCACCCGGCTGATGCCGTCAAGACCGTCCGCTGCACCACGCTGCACAGGAACCGCGTCCGCTCGCCCGGGCCACAGGTCGCTTGGCCGCACCGGCACGCAAAGCTGCTCTGACAAGACAGCCGCCACCACCGCCGGGATCGGCTGGCGCGGGCAGTACCCACGGCCCACCCACGAGTATGCCGTGGTCGGATCGATGCGGTACCGCTCCCGGCCTTGCTCGGATAGCCGGGAGTTGACCGCCACCGCCAGTTGGCGAGGGCCCCAACCCACCAACCGCAACGCCTCCGGCAGAGCGATGCGGGCGACGATCTCCATCGATCCTCCTCGACGCTCACGTAGGTCGCACGTTATCGCCGATCCTCCGTTGGTGTGAGCCCAAATTTGCGACTCCCACAAGTTCACGAAGTTCACGCCGTCGTGCCATGTCCTCGTACGATCTCGCGGATTGCCGCTCAGTGAAGCCCACCGCATAGCACGTCGGCCCATGGAGGGCTGCCACAGCCGAGCGAGTTCGGCGCCGATGCCGAGTACCGCCTCGCACTTCGTCACGAAGGTCTCCTTCGGACGCCGCTCGTCTACTCGATTTTCCCGACAATCGCTGATGACGTCGGTCCGACGACCCAGATCGTTTGAGACGACGTGTGGCGCGCGCGGTGCTCGCTCAACGGCGCCTCGCGTAGGTGGGCGCCGATAGATGCGGTTGGAGCGGTCGTGGCTTCTGCGCCAACACCAGCTCGGCACGTTGGACACAAACGACTGGGGCCAGCTCAAGAGGAGACCCGTACGCATTGCCTCTCATACGATCAGTGGCGCCGCGCGAACCGGCTCGGTCGATGAACGGAGGTAACTCGTGTCAGACCAGGCGAAGAAGACCCCCAAGAAAGTGTGGCGCCGCCCTCAGTGGCGTGCCCGCAATGTCCGTACGCACTGCTGAGAGTCTCACCAACGGATCCTGTGGTGCAGTGACGGGCCGCGGGGACGGGGGCCCTTGATGTTTGTCACCGACCCCGCGGCCCGGACCTCCTGAACCATAAGGTTTACGCCGGCATCCCAACTCTGCCGAGGAGCGCCATGACCGTGAAGTACCGCCTAGCCGAGCATGTTGTCTGCCGAAAGACAAACACCGAGTTGCGGATGCTGTTCGACCGCAACAAGGGTGTCATGTACGAGATGAACGAGTCCGCGTCGGCGATCGTTGACATTCTGGAACGCGAACCCGCGACTGCTGAAAGCCTTACCGCCTCCCTGCTCGACGAGTTCGACGCTCCACTCGAGGATGTCCAGGCCGACGTTGCGCGGACGCTGGACGACTTCCTCGAAGCCGGCCTGGTCGTGGCCGAGTGAGGCAGCCCATGCGATTGAGCGTTCCGGAGGACTATCAGTTGCCCGCAGCCAAGCTGCCGATCCTGGTTCAGCTTGGCCTGACGTATCGCTGCAATCTCAAGTGCAGCCACTGTTACGCGCTCTACCGACGTGATCGAGACGAGTTCACCCTGGACGAGATCAAGACTTTGGCCGGCGAACTGTACGCGGCCGGCAGCGCGGCCGTGGTGTACTCACACGGCGAAAACATGATCCGCACGGACTTCCACGAAGCCGCCGCCGTCTTTCGTGATCTTGACTTCTACCAGACACTGATGCTCAATGGCTTCTACGTTCGCGAGCGCTCAGACGCCCAACGGCTTGCTGACGCCGGCATCAACCGAACGATGATCTCGATCGACAGCGTCGATCCGACAGTCCACGACAGGGTTCGAGGCAGAGACGGTGCGTACGGACGGGCGATGGGCGCCATCGACCGCTTGCTCGACAGCGATGTCACCACGATCGGCTTCTCCTGCACGATTGATCGGCACAACTACGACTCCATCGGTGACATTGTGGACCTCGCCCTACGGACCGGCGTCCACGCGATCAGTTTCATGCAGAACCGCTACAACCTTCGCGACATCTTCGACCGCAGCCTGTGGCGCACCTACGAACAAGTGTGCCGGGACATCTACGAGCTCATGCTGTCGCATCGGGGCAGGCTCGACATCTACACCCACGACCCCTTCATGTTGACGTTGCTCGACCAGCGCCTTGAAGACGAGCAGGCTCGCGCCGCTTTCATCGGGTCGAACATCTGCAACGTGGCAACAAGCATGGTCTCCATCGACCCGGTGGGAAACATCACCGGCTGCAACTTCATCCCAGAGGTGATCGGCAACGTTCGAGAGGAGCCGTTCGAGGGAATCTGGCAGAGACTCATCGAGCGCTACTCCGACGAGATGTCCCCTCCAACTGGCGCGTGCGGAGGCTGCGGCGTGCTCCGCAAGTGCATGGGTGGGTGCAAGGCGTACCACTACGTCGGCAAGTACGACGAGCGGTGCGGTCAAACCCGGTTCGGCGAGGTCGACCCGCACGGTCTGTCAGTGGCGTCCATTGAAGCGGTCGCACCTGACCGCGCCCCCGGTGCCTTCCTCGGGCTACCCAAGGTCGGCAGTCGCCTGATCACCAACCCCCAAGGGTGAGCACCATGAAGGTGATGTTCGTCAACCCGCATTACCCGCACGACCCGTACACGTTGCTGCTGCATCCGCCGCTTGGCTACGCCTACATGGCGCGCCAGCTCAAGGCCGTAGGACACGAGGTCATCCATGTTGACCTGCCATTCCTCGGCAACGATCCAAACCAGCTCAGCGCGGCTCTCGACGAGTACCGGCCTGACCTCGTGGGCATCACCTCGGTCGACTACGTCCTGCTTTACGACGCCGAGCACTCCGTTGTTGAGCTCTGTGCGGCGCTTGACGCAGGAGGAACTGACGACGTGCTTCGTAAGGTTCCTGGGCTGTGCTACCGCGACGGCGACGGCCGGCCCAGCACCACTACGCCTTCGCCGCCGCTGATGGAGCTTGACGAGTTGGGGCGGCCCGACCGGTCGATCTTCGATCTGGCGCCGTATCTGGACTACGACTACGAAACCGTGGTCATGACCGCTCGTGGCTGCCCGAGCCGGTGCACGTTCTGCTCCACCACCGTTTCGGGGCGCAGGGCACGCTGGAACGGCCCAGCGCACATCTGCGATGAACTGGAGGAGGTGTCTGGGTACGGCTTCCGTTCTGTGTTCTTCGGTGACGACACCTTCTCCGGTGACCCGAGACGCACCATCGCCATCTGCAACGAGATGCAGGCGCGCGGGCTGAGCATTCCCTGGACCAGCAACATGCGTGCCCAGGATGCTCGGCCCGCCGTGCTGGAGGCCATGCGGGCCGCTGGCGCCTATCGCGTGTTCATGGGCTTCGAGTCCATCCAGAAAGCGACGCTGCGGCTTGTCAAGAAAGGCGCGACTCCGGAACGGATGATTGAAAAGGCGGAGCTCGTACGGCAGTTCGGCCTTGAGCTGCATGCCTCGTTCATTATCGGCGCTCCCGGCGACACTGATGAGACATTGGCCGCGACTATGGACTACATCCGCCTGCTGAACCCGACCGTCGCAACTTTCAACGTTATGGAACCCCGACCGGGCACGGACGTCTACCACAACCCGCAGCGCTACGGCATGACCATCCCGGACCCGTACTGGTACGAGTCCAGCAGTTGGCTCGACATGCCAGTCTGCGCCAATGAGCAGCTCGACCAGGAAAAGATCCGCAATTGGGTCGACCGCTGCTACCTGGAGTTCTGCAGCGGCGACTTTCGCTCGCCGGAGCAACTCGGGAAGCTCAACGAGGTGGAGGACCAATGGCGTAGCAGTGGGCTCACCGCCCCTGTCGCATCATGAGAGTGGGCGTGGTCGGCGTGGGAATCGCCGGATCATCGCATCTCTTCGACTTGGCCAGCAACGAACAGTTCACCATCGCGGCAGTCTGTGGTCGCCGACCGGATCGGGTCGCCGCCGCTGCCGACCTCTACGGGGCGTCTCGGATCTACGACGATCCGGCCGCCATGATCCGCACCGCGAGGCTTGACGGTATCGTCATCGCGACACCGCCCGACGTCAGTCCACCCGTCTTGGCGATGAGCCTGCAGGCGGGTCTGCCGACGCTGATCGAAAAGCCAGGCGCGCGCACGGCGGCCGCCCTTGACCAGGTGGCCCATCAAGCCGGGCCGGCTGCAGCGTTGGCCGTGGTCGCCTACAACCGGCGGTACCAACACCATGTGCGCTATGCCCGGCATCTGCTCCGGAGTGACGGCATTGGGCCTCTCACGCACGTCGACTGCCGATGGGTGGGCCCCTTCACGCGGCGCTACGCTTCGAACGAGACGTACCGAATTGGAGTTCAGCGAGGGGACGGCGTTTTGCTGGACACCGCGAGTCACATCGTGGACACCCTGATGTACCTGGGTATCGGGTCTCTGGTTGTGCGCCGAGCGCGGTTGGACAGCGGACCGACTGGCGCGGACGTCGCCGCCCGTCTCGAGCTGTACTCGTCATCGCATTGTCTACCCGTCTCCGTGAGGATCGAGGACCGCGACAGTCTCAGCGAGGATTCCTGGACGATGACGGTCCGCGGTATGAGGGGGAATTTCCGCCTCGATCGGGTGGAGTTGACCGCGCACGGCGAGGGTGGCCTGATGGCTGTCGCAGCCAGTGACCTGCGCAGGCCCGTGGACGACCTATTGGACGCCGCAGTCGGGCAATCCGCACTCGGCGCCAGTATGACGCAGGCGAGCGCCGTGCTGGCGGTCATCGACCAGGTCCGTGACGTCGCGGAGTCGCGGCGTCCATGGTTGCGTCCACGGGCTAAAGCGCTCGGACGCCTCAACGGTGCGTGTTGACGAGGTCGTTAGACAGCCGCCGCCTCCCCCGTCGGGGCGTGGCCCGCACCGTTATCCTGACTACTCGCGGACAGTAGGCCTGACGCGAGACCGATTCACCGGAGCACCGATAGTAGCGGCGAGCCGCCGCGGAGGACACATCGTGAGCCAGCACCTGCCCACCGCGCCGTACCGAGGTACCCGGGACTTCCTCCCGGCCGAGATGTCAGTGCGCCAGCAGGTCTTCCATCGGCTCTTCGAGGTGATTGAGCGGTACGGCTTCGTCCGTTATGACGGCCCGATCCTCGAAGCGGCTGAAATTTATGAGGCAAAGTCCGGGCGGGAGATCGCCGATCTGCAGCTCTACACCCTCACAGACCGGGGCGGTCGGCGTTTGGCCCTACGCCCCGAGATGACGCCATCGGTCGCACGCATGATCGCCGGGAACGCCAATACTCTGCAGTTCCCCGTTCGCTGGTACTGCCATGTCAATTGTCACCGCTACGAGCGCCCCCAGCGCGGTCGGGTTCGCGAACACTGGCAGATCAACGTCGACACATTCGGCTCAGATAGCCCCAGTTGCGAGACTGAGATCTTCGAGCTGATCCACGACATGATGGCGGCGTTGGGCGCCACCCGTGACATGTACATCGTGCGGGCCAGCGATCGTGTGCTCCTTGAAGGCATCCTTACGGAGATCGTAGGCATCCCCGCCGACAGGGTTCGGGACGTGTCCTCACTCATCGACCGATGGGAGAAGTACCCGCGCGAACAACTGGCCAGTGACGCGGAAGGGCTGGGTCTTTCCGCCGAGCAGTTCGGGCGCCTGGAAGACGCTCTCAAACGCGGGGAGGGCGTGCTTGCCGATCTGTCCGATGACGTCCTCGAGCGATCACAGCTCGCCAAGGTGCTCGCTGGGTCGGACCGGGAGCTCGTAACGTTTGACCCGCTCATTGTCCGCGCGTTTGAGTACTACACCTCGACGGTGTTCGAGGTCTTTGACCGTGACCCGGCCAACAACCGATCACTGTTCGGGGGCGGGCGTTACAGCGAGCTCGCCAAACTTTTCTCCGACAAGAGCATCCCCGGCATCGGGTTCGGGATGGGGGATGTCACGCTGTTCGACTTCCTCGACACGCACGGCCTGCTGCCCCACCCAAGACCCGAAGCTGACGTCGTCGTCATCCCGATCCAGCCCGACCTCCACGACGCCGCTCGCATCGTTGCTCGACGCCTTCGAACCGCCGGATGGCGCACGTCTGTGCCGCTCGACCCCCGCAAACTCGGCAAGGAAATCGCCCGCGCCGACAAGGCCGGAGCCCGCGCCGTGGTCATCATCGGCGCTGAGGATTGGGCAGCGGGCAAGATCGTGGTCCGAGACCTCGGCAGCAGCGAACAACACACGATCGATGCATCCGGGGTCGCTGATCTCATCAGCACAATGATGACCAGCTGACCCCGACCGTTTGGAGCGGCGGACGCACGAGGCGGCCGCCGCTCGTTAGCGTCTTCCTTGCATCTGGCGGAGCTTTCTGAGCGCTACCCCGGCCTGGAGCAGGTCACGGGAGGCGGCGAACCCGCTCGCCAAGTCATCGCTTATCCGGGCGTGCCAGAGCAGCGTTCCTGCGGAGGCTGCAACTGCGTCAATCCAGGCACGCGGCGCACTGCCATCGAGGATCGAGATGAAAACATCCTCCGCCGCAAGCCCTGCTGCGACTACCAGGTCCGTGGCGCGCACACGGTCGACACCAAGTTCCTCGGGTTCAACTGACCAGCTCGAGTGACTGTGTCCATCGGCCTGGAGCAGAAACGTGGTACCGGCCGTGCTCACATCGTCGATGACGAAGCCGGGGACGTCAGTGCGGCCATGCACGACGAGCGTCCGCTGGTGGAGTCCGTTGCGGCAGCGCGTCAGATGCACAGCAGGATCCGGATCGGCGACCCCGTTCACCTTCCATTGCGCCGAACATGGATGGAGCGATGATGTATCGAGCGCCTCACACAGAAACGGAACGGTGAATGCCTCCGGGACGCCGATCCATGGGTACATCCCGTCGGTGTCGATGACCGCGAATTGATCACGCTCAAGGATCCGAAGGAGGTCTTCGCTCGCGCGCGGCGTCCGCAGGCCCAGCTTGTGAGCAAGGCCGCCCGGGCCTAGGTTCTTGGTTCGACTTGTGGATGAACCCGGTTTGACGACGTGAATCCCATCCGCGCAGGATGCCACCAACGCCGCGGCGGTCGAGATATTGGGCAGCCGTGTGGTGAGCCCGCCACTTCCGGTGACCATACCAATAGACCCAACGACGTCGGGCAGTTGCCAGACTGGCCGCGATATGGCGGTGCGCGCCGCTGCTACGAGCACATCGTGCGGCCACGAACGCTCCAGGGCCGACCACCGGTCGATTGGGTTGGGACCGAGGTCTAACAGGGATCGGGCAATATCCTCTACGAGCTCAGTTGATGAAGTCATGGCGTCGCTGAGGCGTTGGCAACGCGAACACTCCAATGGCTCCTGCGAAGGACAGCGCATAGCTCCGGCCGGCAGCAGACCCAGGCGTGCCGGCCGAGAAGCGTGATGCAACCACCTCCTGCACGTACCCCGCAATGCAGCCACCGAAGCGACGATCTGTACCCAGGCATTGAGGAGCATACCTGAATCGATATGAACGGCCGTGAATGCCGTGATTGTGCGGGTTGGACGAATCGGCACGGCTCCATGTATGCCACCGGAGAAGCGGCGGCGTAGCGGTACGCTAGCTACGCCGCCCAAAATGTTCACGCCGACCGGGACAGCCCTCGACAAGTTGAAACCCGGTGGCCCAACAAGCCCGGTTGACCGGGCGTACACGCGGTCCACGTCCTTGTTGTCATGGACGATCAGGCGCCGCTTGTACGTGCCCAACCGTACAACAACGCGCACCTAACAATCCACATATGCGCGCGTGGTCACCCAGTGACGGTGCGGTTCCGGCCCGACGGGCGGGATGGAGACCCGGGATGACCATCGACAAGTCCGCCGAGGAAGGCCTGACCACAGCACGCGACCTCGACCTCACCTTCTCCGCCTTGGCGAAGACCTTCGGACCAACCGCACGAGTCAGCGACCCAGCGGAGTCGGCTGCCGAATCGGTCGACGACAGCACCCTCGCCCAGTGGCGCCACCTCGCTTCACCGGGTTGCGCGCACGACATGCTCAGCTACACAGGCGACCCCGACGACTCCTGCATCAGGTGCGGGCTCGCCTACAAGGATTGGACGGAGCGGTAACCCCGATGCGGGACTCCACTCGCGGTGTCACGGGGTTCCTCCGGGCCTTCGCGGGCCCGCAAGGCGGACGACGGACCGACGCCCAACCCGCAGCAATGCGCTTGGGCCGGGTTCGGTCCAGCGGGCCGCTGCATTCGGCGGGTCCGCAGGCGAAGGGGCACGCCCGTTCAGAGGTGGTCGGGTGATGGGATGCCGAGGAAGCTCAAGCCCAATGCCATTGTGCGAGCGGTGACATCACAGAGGACGAGGCGACTGGCCCGCACGTCGCCCGCCGCCCGAAGGACCGGGCAGTGTTCGTAGAAGGCGGTAAACGCCCCGGCCAGGGTGAACAGGTACCCGGCGAGTTTGTGGAACTCCAGCGTCTCGGCGACCTCGGACACCACCGCCGGGAAGGCGAGCAGCTCCAGCGCCAGCGCCCGCTCCGCCGGCGCCGCGACCACGACCGTCTCAACGGTTTCCGGGAGTTCCGAGCCGTCCTTGCGGAAGATCGACATGATCCGGGCGCGGGCGTACTGCAGATACGGAGCGGTGTTGCCCTCGAATGACAGCATCCGGTCGAAGTCGAACACATAATCCTTCACCCGGTCGATCGACAGGTCGGCGTACTTCACCGCCCCGACCCCCACCGCATTGGCGATGTCGGCCTTGACGGCCTCGTCCAGATCCGGGGCCTTGGCGTCGACCAGCGCCCGAGCGCGGGTCACCGCCTCATCGAGCAGCTCGATCAGCTTCACCGTGTCCCCGGCCCGGCTGCGCAGCATCCGCCCGTCCGTGCCGAGCACCGACCCGAACCCGACGTGCTCCGCCCGCGCCTCGGCGCCCAGCCAACCCGCCTCCCGAGCCGTCTGAAAGACCATCTCCAGATGCTGGCGCTGCGGCAGGCCCACCACATACAGCATCCGGTCCGCGTGCAACTCCTGCGTGCGGTACCGGATCGCAGCCAGGTCCGTCGCACCGTAGCCGAACCCGCCGTCGCTCTTACGCACAATGATCGGCAGCGGCTCACCCTCCCGACCGGTGAACCCAGCCGGGAACACGCACAGCGCCCCGCCGCTGTCCCGCAGCAGACCCAGCCGGTCCAACTCATCCACCACCGGCTGCAGCCGATCGGTTTAGAAGCTCTCGCCGCAGAAGTCCCTCTCCGACAGCGTCAACCCCAGCTGCTCGTACACCGCCAGGAAGTACCGCTCCGACTCCTCCACCAGCAACCGCCACAGCCGCCGCGTCGCGTCGTCCCCAGCCTGCAGCGCAACAACCCGCTGCCGAGCCCGCTCCTGAAACGCCCCGTCCGCATCGAACTTCGCCCGCGCCGCCCGGTAGAACCCGTTGAGGTCACCGACCTTCAGCTCCTGGGCCGCTTCCGCCTCACCGACGTCAACAAGGTGCTCGATCAACATCCCGAACGGCGTGCCCCAGTCACCGACATGGTTGGCTCGAACGACCTGGTGCCCGAGCCAACCCAGCAACCTCGCCGCGGCATCACCGATGATCGACGACCGCAGGTGCCCGACGTGCATCTCCTTCGCCACGTTCGGCGCCGAGTAGTCGATCACGACCGTATCCGTGCGGGCCGGCTCGGCTACTCCGAGCCGGGAATCGGCGGCGACGGCGGCGAGTTCCCGGCCGATCGCCGCGTTGTCCACCGTGAGGTTCACAAAGCCCGGGCCAGCCACCTCCACTGAAGAACACAAGTCACCGAGGTCCGCCCGCGCCACCACGTCAGCCGCAAGATCACGCGGATTACGGCCAAGCCTACGGGCAAGGGCGAGCGCCCCGTCAGCCTGGAAATCGGCCCGCTGCGACCGTCGCAGGACCGGATCAACCGGCTCCCCAGCCACCCCGGCAAACGCGACAGCGAGACGCTCAGACAGCAACTTCTCCAGGTACGCCACACCTAGGAAGGTAGCCGAGCCCACGCGGCGCCATGCGTTGACCGTCCCACTCGCATTAGTGGCGTCGAGTTGTGGAGCAAGGCCGCCGAGCATACGAAATCCGATCACGGCGACCAAGGCAGGTCCTGCCGACACGCTAGTAACGCAGTACGGTGCCAGCAGACATGCTCGACAGCACCACCGATGAGGAGAATGAGCCCATGATCAGGTCAGTGGTTTTCGATGTGGGTGAGACGCTCCTTGACGACACCCGGGAGTTCGCCGCCTGGGCGGACTGGATCGGCGTTCCTCGGCACACGTTCTCGGCGGTGCTCGGTGCCGTCACAGCGCAGGGCAGGAACAACGCCGAGACATTCCCGTACTTCAAGCCGGGATTCGACCTGCAGGCGGAGCGGCAACGCCGCGAGGAAGCCGGTGCCGGCGAGCAAATCGGTGAGGACGACCTCTACCCGGACGCTCGGCCGGCGCTGGCGCAACTCAAGGCGCAAGGCCTGTGGGTCGGCATCGCCGGCAACCAGACCAGTCGAGCCGCTAACCTGCTTCGGGCCCTGTCATTGCCGTCGGACGCAGTGGCGACCTCCGGCGAGTGGGGTACCGCGAAGCCCGACCCGGCCTTCTTCGACCTGGTGGCCCAGCTCGCGCCCGGCGAACGAAGCGAAATCGTGTACGTGGGCGACCACCGCGACAACGATCTCCTACCGGCACACGCCGCGGGGTTTCGCACTGTGCTGGTTCGGCGCGGCCCGTGGGGCCACCTGTGGGCGGATGACCCGGTCGTGGTGAAGACCGCCGACTGGGTTGTGAACTCGTTAGCTGAGCTTCCCGAATTGCTTGCCCGAGCCGGTTGAGCGGGTCAAACCATGCCGGTCCACACCGCGAACTGCCGCAACGACGCAGAGCATTTCGGCGACCTGCTCAACAACGCCGACACAAGCACTTTCACCTGTGGGTGATACCGGACGTGCTGTGGAGCGATCCGGCGCGCCACCTGCAGCGACGCCACCGCCTCGCCCGGTCTGCCGCTCTGTGCCTGACCCTCGGCCAGATCAACGAAGAAGTGCGAGCGCCGCTCGGCCGGCACCGACAACGGCGGCACCCAGTCAGCAGCGGCCCGCAGTGCCGCGCCCGGCTCGCCGGCGTCAACGGAGAGCGACACCCGATGGATCCGAACCGAGGCCGGACCGAATGCGGTGCCGTGATAGACGCCTTCCGGCACCTGGCCCGCGACCGTTGCAGCCTCGTCGATATGCGCCTGCGCCGCAGTCAGTCGCCGGTTTCGCGCGGCGAGGATTGCGGCGCGCATGTGCAGCGCGCCGTAGGCGGCGGCATTCGGGACGGACTCGGCTGGATTTACGAGGTTGGCGGCGCGTTCCAGCATGCACCGACCTGTCTCCCAGTCTCCTGTTGCGAAGAACGTCTCGGCCCGCACGTACGCGGCGGTCGCTACCATCGCCGGGTCGCCCGATTCCTGCGCTGCCCACGCCATCAGCCCGATGATCCGCGCCGACAAGTCGTAGTGGGCGAACTTGTCCGCGACCGCGTCCGCGGCGCGAAACACCTGACAGAACTGGCCTGCCAGTTCTTGGCGTGCCAGGCCCTGCGATGAGTGAAATGCCCGTCCAACGTCGGCTAGGACCTGCGGAAGTTCGACCGACAGGGCCGCGTACTGCGAACCGAGACGCATAGTCATGATCCGGTCCGCCGTTTGTCGCAGGGCCGTAGCGGAGGGGGCAGGGACGTCGCCGGGAAGGTCGTAGGCGTCGAGCGCTCGTCTCAGTGCCGGAAGTTGCGCCAGCACGATCTCGTGGTTGCCGGTCAGCGAAGCTCGCACTTGGCCCGTCGGCCCGCCGATGGCCGCCCATAACCGACCGAGTTCGCCGTCCACGCCGAGAACGGCCTCGCACGCCGTCACGAAGCTCTCCTGCGGACGACGCTCGCCTTTCTCGACCTTCCCGACCAGGTCGCCGCTGACGTGGATCAGACGGCCAAGACCGTTTTGAGACAAACCGTGGCGCACACGATGGTCGCGCAGCCGCGCGCCAAGTAGGTGGGCGGCAGACAGGTGCGGTTGCAGCGGTCGTGGCTTCTGCGCCATCACACGCTCCCCGCACAACGGCCGGCAGGCCGGAATCGATGGACACACGCAGTGTGCCACCCAGTTCGCAGCGCCTCTACTGCCGTGCGGATCGGGTTTCGACGTACCGCCGCGACTCGACGCCGCAAGCCTCGACGCCGGCCCGCGGGTTAACGAAGTCACCCGCTCGACGGTGAAGGCATTGGTCAACCGGTCGCCGCGGAATGTTCCCACCCGTGCAGTGCTACGTGGTTCCCGCGCAGGTACAGCTCGATCGCCGCGTGGTTGTACGGCTCCAACGGCTGCGGTGGCACGGTCAGGTCGTGCCAGGCGAGGCCGTCGCACTTGACGGGTTCGGCATTGACCGGCTCTCCGTGGCGGACAACGTCATGGTCGGCGGCGAACACGAACCCGACGCGTGCCATGCCCTCCTGGTTGCGGGCGTGGATCGCACCCACGGGGGTCAGGTCCTCAGGGATGAGCTGGATGCCGGTTTCCTCGACAGCTTCCCGGATGACTGCGGAGACGGCATCTTCGCCCTCGTCGATCTTGCCCGATGGAAGGTTCCAGGTGTGCGGGGCGTAGACGCCCGCCCCACGCAGCCCGAATAGCGCCTCCCGGCCCTGTGCGCGGAGCAGGATCAGGAACACGTCCACCGCCGCCATCTGCATCCCAGCACGGTACCTCCCCGGCTATCCCGCTGTGGCCGATGGCCAGTGTGCCGACATGGACGGTCGCCGCCTCGGCAACGGCCGTCCGAGTGGCACGGAAAACCGCGTCGCCCGGTCGGGGCATTGTCGATACCGTGCTGGTGTGTACGGAGCCCAACTCGCCGAGATCTACGACGCGATCTACGTCACCGGCCACGGCAAGGACTACGCCGCCGAAGCGGCATCCCTGGCCGCACTGATCAAAGCACGCAACCCGCGAGCTACCCGCGTGTTGGACGTCGCTTGCGGCACTGGTGAACACCTCCGGCACCTTCGCGACCACTTCCCGTACGTTGCAGGCATTGAGCTGTCCGCACCGATGCGGGAACTGGCACAGGCCAAACTTCCAGAGGTGCGCATCCATGCCGGCGACATGCGCGACTTCACCCTGGGCGCCGACTTCGACGCGGTCGTCTGCCTGTTCAGCGCGATCGGCTACACCCGCTCCGACCAGGAACTGCGCGCAGCGGTCACCGCGATGACCGCGCACCTGAGCACCGGCGGCGTGCTCGTCATCGAACCCTGGTACACCCCCGACGCGCACCGGTCCGGCGCGGTCCATCACGTCGTCGCCCACACTCCCGAGCGCACCATCGTGCGGCTGAGCTACTCAAGCCACCAGGACCGACAGTCCCGCCTCCTCATGCACTACCTGATCGGCGACGCGTCAGGGATCAACCATTTCACCGACGAGCACCACCTGACCCTCTTCACCAACGAGGAGTACACCGCCGCGGTCACCGACGCCGGCTGCACCATGGTGGAGTTCACCGAGGGCAGGGCGGCCGGTCGGCACCGGATCATCGCCGTGAAAACCTGACCAACCCGGTCGGCCACCCTGACACGCTGCCGAGGTCACGCCCGGCGCGACCGCAGGTCCGCTCCACCGCCTCGAAGGTCCGTGGTCAGCCACCGCCATCACGAAAGCTCCCCAACGGGGTACGTCAGTGGCCTAGCGGCGCGGGGCGGCGCCGCCGACAGAAACGGTTCCGAAACAGCCGAGCACCCACGGAGCACCACGGTTCCACACTGTGGAAGATCGCGGCGCATCCTGGGACGCAATAAAGGCCGCAACCGGCATCTATGCTGGTCACGGCCTTGATCTGAGTGCGCGCCCGAAGGGATTCGAACCCCTAACCTTCTGATCCGTAGTCGACGGGACAATCGCTGCAGCTCACAGCCCTGATCAAAGTCCACTTCGGCGCCCGAATTACGCGAAGTTACGGCTGAGGCTTCGTGTCAAACACAACGTAGCAATGGTCTCGCATAGCGAGATCCGCCAAGGAGCCGCCCGCCGACGTTGTCCTGGTAGGCATCGGCACGCCGGAGTCCATGCGGCACACCGACCTCATCGCCAGCCGCGCGGCGTGGCGGTCCCGGCGCGCGCGCTCGGACAAACCGATTCCTATTTCCGCCGGTGAGTGATGGCGCCCCTCACTTCTAGAAGCTGGCGCATGGGTACCACCCTGTTGGGCAGTGTGAAACGCTCACCGTGACAGCACCGCGCGCGCAACGTCGCCTAGGCGGGCATTCAGCGCGGCGCTGGCCTCCCGGTCGCTCGGGATCAACACCACCTGTAGCCCTCTGCCGTGAAGCGCCGCTGGCAGGGCCGCCGGCCGGTCGACGACTTGACACCGGGTACCGGTGGCCGCGACGGCCTTCGCTAGGTCCACGCCGTGCGCGGTGCCGAACAGCCTCTCGAAGGCCTCACCGGCCGGCCGTTCCGGCAGCTCGGAGAAGATCCCGCCGCCGTCATTGTCCAATACCACGATCGTTAGGTCAGGCAGCGGTTCCCGGGACCCAATGATTAGGCCATTCTGGTCGTGCAGGAAGGTGAGGTCACCGATCAGGGCGTACGCTGGGCCGCCGTGCGCCAGCGCCGCGCCGACGGCCGTGGACACCAGCCCGTCGATCCCGCCAGCGCCCCGGTTGGCAATCACACGTAGGTCGCCACGGCGGCCCAGGTGTCGGTCGAGGTGCCGGATCGGCAGGCTTGGCCCGGCCACCAGCAGGCCGCCAGCCGGCAGTTGACGGCCCATCTCACGTGCTACCCGTGGTTCGGGCAGCCCGGGCAGCGCGTCGAGTTCCCGGTCGACGGCGCGGCGGACCTCACCGTCAGCAGACAGCCATGCCGCCAGCCAAGCCGACCGGCGCCGCAGCGGGGCCGGGCCTGGGGACAGCACCCCGGAGCGGACCATGCTCGCCGACCGGACCGGATCACACCGTCCGGCCGTACCTAGCGCCCAGTGCGCGTCCACGGTGTCCAGCAGCCGCCCAACCGATCGCGAAAGCACCGGCCGGCCTGCGGAGACGACGAGTTCGGGCCGATGCCGGTCCCGGAAGTCCGGCGTCTCCAGCAAGTACAGGTAGGCCTCCAGCGCGTTCGGGCCGATGCGGGCATTGCTGCTCGGTTCCGCCAGAACCGGCCAGCCCCATCGTTCCGCCAGTGCCACACAGGCGCCCGGCTGCGCCGCTCCGTCGCCGACAAGCACCAACCCCCGCTCCACCGGGGGCCGCTCTGACAGGGTGGCAATTGCGGCGGGGGAGCTGGGCGAATACGTGGTCCACGGCGCCTGCTCAGGCCGGCCGCTCCATTCCGACGCGTCCTGTGGCAGTGGTTCGAACTCACGCACGGCGGTGTCCCGGAACGCCAGATTCAGGTGCACCGGACCGGCGCTGGCGTGTGCGCGCTGCCACGCCTGGCAGGCCATCGACCGCCAGTAGCGGGCGGCGCCGGCCCGCGACTCCGGCAGACCGACCTCGCAGAACCAGCGTGGGAAGTTGCCGAACAGCCGCAGCTGGTCGATGGTCTGGTTGGCGCCGGTGAACCGTAGCTCCGGCGGCCGGTCCGCGGTCAGCACCAGCAGTGGAACCTGTGCCTCCGAAGCCTCGACGACGGACGGGAAGAGATTGGCGGCGGCGGTGCCGGAAGTGCAGCCAAGCAGCACCGGCCGACCACTGACCTTGGCCAAGCCCAGGGCAAGGTATCCGGCGCTGCGTTCATCGATGCGCACGTGCAGCCTTAACCGCCCGGTGGCTGCGGCGTCGTGCACGGCCAGTGCCAGCGGCGCGGACCGGGCGCCGGGTGACAAGACGGCATCGGTCACCCCGCAGCGGACGAACTCGTCCACAAGGACCGTGCACAGTTGCCGGCCCGCGTTCACTGGTCAGCTACCGCCAGCTGCGGCCGCTGTCGTGCAGCCCACTCCAGCACCGCACCGCGATCACACACGACACTGTTCCTCGCCTCGGACCGGACCCGACGTATCACCTGCGCTGCGGTCATGGTGGACGGGAGCGCCCCGCCGCACCCGTGACGACCCCCTCATGTCGGCCCGGTCAGGGCACGCAGCATCGACCGGAACTTGAGATCGGTCTCGCGCAGTTCCGCCTCGGGCACGGACCCGTCGACGATGCCGGCGCCAGCATGCACCCGGATCCGCGGGCCATCGAGCTGGGCGCACCGCAGCGCGATACCCCATTCGCCGTCACCGCGGGCGTCCGTCCAGCCGACCGGCCCGGTGTAGCAACCCCGGTCAGCGGGTTCGAGCTGGCGGATCAGGGCCATCGCCGCCGGTGCAGGGGTGCCACAGACCGCCGCAGTCGGATGCAGCAGCTGGACCAGCTCGAGGGCCGTCGTACTGTTAGTCAGGTTGCCCCGCACAGTGGTGGCCAGGTGCTGCAGGTGGGTCAACTTCAGCAGCGCCGGTGCGGCGGAGATCCGCAAGGTGGCACAGCGGGGCCGTAGCTGGGCGGTAACGGAGTCGACCGCGTGCCGATGCTCTGTACGCTCCTTCGGCGAGCCGGCGAGCCCTTGTCCGAGCCGGGCGTCCTCCTCCGCGGTGGCTCCGCGGGCTGCGGAGCCGGCCAGGACCAGGGATTCGACGTTCGAGCCCCACCGGGCGATCAAGAGCTCGGGGGTAGCGCCGACGAGCCCGGCGACTCCGAAGGCGTAGGAATTGCGGTCTTCGGCAGCCATCTGGCGGACCAGGGCGGCGACGTCCAGGCCGCCGTGCACCGTGCCGGTGTGCTCGCGGGCGAGGACGACCTTGTCCACCCTGCCGGACCGGATCTGCTCCAGCGCGTGGTTTACGGCACCGAGCCAGCGGGCGCGGGACGGCTCGTCGTCGTCCCAGGTGACACTCGGGCCGCTGCCATTGTGCGGTTGCGAGCCAGCGAGCAGCCGGGCCAGGCTGGTGCCCGGGGTGCGGCCGGCGCCGGTCCACGTAGTGATCCACGCATGGCCGTTGGCGCGGCGCAGGGTCACGGCCGGGACAACGGCCACCGACGCCGGGGATGCGGCGTCGAAGGCGAAGGCACCGAACAGCACCGGCCCAGTGCCGGGCATCCCAGTCGTGCTGCATACGCCGGTCGTGACGACTCCGGCGAACAGCCGAGCTGCGGCGGCAAAACGATCCATCCCGGTGAAAACGGCTGTGGCAACCGAACCCCAGCCGATGATGCCGTCGCCGCCGCGGATCCACAGGCAGCTGGGCGGGGCGAGCGGCAGTTCGTCTAGCGGACCAGGGTCGGCGACCGGCTGGCAGACCCAGTGCTGGCCGGTGGCGCTGGACGGCGGTGGCGGGGACTCGGCTTCCTCCTTCGTCATCATGAGTGACTCCTTAGGAGAACCGGGTCGTCGGCGGTCGCCCACACTGGCGAAGGTAGCGAAATGTTATGACGGAGTACACGCTGAGTAAAGAGCCGATGTTGCTGGTGCGGCGGTTCCGCGGCGACGCCTCTGGCTGGCGTCGTGGTGACCTCGTCGTGCAACTCGATGGTGTGCCTGCCTTGCACGCCCGCTTCACGCCGGGAACAGGGGTCGCCGACCGAGATCGGCTTGGCGCTTCCCGGCCGGCCGGGGGCCGTTGGCCCATGTCCGCCTCCACCACTGCCTGCGAAACCTTGCGGATCAACTCCTGCAACTCGCCCGGCCTAAAAGCGACACCCCCTCAGCCCGCGCCTGCTCGATCGTCTCCAAACGCGATCCGTACATGCAGCCCCGCACCGGGACAACCTCAACGGCGAGCCTACCGCTGCGGCGTCCCTATTGGACAACGAGAGTCCTCTCCAGCGAGAGCACCCGCCCGGCCTCTCGGACCACCAGACCGCACAAGACCACGGACAGTTTCTGCCTCCGTCGTTACTGGAGCGACAGTCGCCGCAGCCGCATCAGCCAGAATCGTTCTTGATCGGGATCGGTCATGGTGTAGCGCTGGAGCATCGCTGGATCCGGAGTTGGCGGACAGCCGGAAACGTGAATGACTCCGTCCACCGGGCGGATGGCATTCTCCTCAGTCACCAGATCACCGTCAATGAGCGTGAGAGTGTCGAGCCCGCAGGCGAAGTCAAGGTCGGGAAGCGCCGCAGCAAGGGCCACCTCCGCAGCAAGCCCGACGCTCGTCTCCAGGGCGGACGACACCACGCAGGGAAGGCCGATCCGCTCGACTACCTCTAGCGCACGGCGAACCCCGCCGAGCGGGGCGCACTTGACAACCGCGACGTCGGCCGCGCCCGCCCGGGAGACACGAAGCGGGTCGGCGGCACGCCGAATCGACTCGTCGGCGGCGACACGAACGGTCACCCGGCGACGGACGGCCGCCATGTCCTCGATCGATCTGCAGGGCTGCTCGACGTATTCGAGGCCTTGAGCAGCCCGGTCAAGCAAACGGATATGGCGTACGGCGTCGTCCACATCCCAGGCACCGTTCGCGTCGATGCGAATCTTGCCGTTACCACCCAGTGCGTCACGGACCGCCTCCACCCTGGCTATGTCGGCACCGAGGCTGTCGGGGAGGTCGGCGACTTTAACCTTGGCCGTGCGGCATCCGGACGACGCAGTCAGCGCCCAGGCGGTTGCACCGTTGACTGCCGGGATTATGCAGTTCACAGGGATACGGTCGCGTACGGGTGACGGCCAACAATCGGCAGATTGCTCGAGGGCAGATTGCAGCCACGCCCGGGCCTCGTCATCCCCGTATTCCGGAAAAGGGCAGAATTCCCCCCATCGCCCAGCGACTTCGAAGACGACGCCCTGACGAGAAGCGATGCCCCGGAAGCGAGAGCGCATCGGGATCTCGTAGACATGTGCCCGACCAATCACTGTGCGGTGGAACCTACCGGGCGGCCGCGTTCGGGTCGACCGGACTGATCGATGTTGTGCGGCTCTAGGGTGTACAGGTGAATGGCCGTGCCGTCCGGATCATGAAAGATAAGAAGGTAGCCAATGCTTGCCGTGATCACCGGCGAGTGCTCGATACCCAGCCGGTCCAGATGCTCGGCCCAGGCTTCGATGGCCGGACGGTCCAAAAGCGCGAAACTCACCGGATCGAATCCGGCGATCCCCTTAGCGATCCCGGAATTCTCGCGGAGGGCTACTTGCACCTTTGCAGGACCGGGCATGAACCCGGCCACGCCGCGAATCTTGCCGTTCTCGTCCGGCCACTCGTGGGTGATCTGAAGACCGAACACCGCCTCATGCCACCGAAGGCTGCGCTCAAGGTCGGTAACTGGGAACTTGACGTGGTGGATGCCGACGATCGTCAGTATGGACATCGGGGTCATGCCTCCTAGACGCGGGTAGCCAGGTACTCGTGAGCCGGGAGTTCTCGTTACTCTCCGGATCCGGTCCAACGTTCAGACGGTACGTTGTCTTGAGGTGTCCGCTCAACATTCTCAGTTGTTCGCGAACACTTCCGAGATGCCCACCGGGCCGGTGCAGGGCCCGCTCGAAGGCTGTCACTTCGGGACGAATCCTGGCAGTAAAGAGGCGCAACTCGGTCAGGTCCAGACGACGGTTGAATTCGGTGGCAAGGTCACGCCAGCCGTGCAGCAGGTCAATCAGTTCCTCATCCTGGTGAGGAACCAGGACGCCGGAGTTGAGCGCGAGATCCGTCGCCGAGGTGGGAAGCCGTGGGTAGACGGTCGCTCTTGAGGATTCGTCCATGCGCCCAGCGAATCTCGGATCAGCGAGAATCGCTGCCGCCCGCTTGGTCTCCGTGGCGATGGAGTGGAGGGCGAGCTCCTGGCGCTCTCGCGCTGCAGCCCGGCGTTCCCCGAAAATTCCGGTGATCGCCGCAGTAAGCGCGAAAGCCTGTACGGCAGCCTCCAACCGCGAGGACGCCTCCGGCTTGAGGAGCCAGAACACGCTGATGAGCACCGCGACAGCCAAACTGACCAAGGTTACCCATACGAAAAATGTCCTGGTCATATCATCCCCAAACTTCATCCGCGACCGTCCAATCGCTCGGGGTTGGGTCCGGGCACCCGTGGTCGTCCGGGGTCTTCAACACGAGCAGGCTCATGCCGAAGCCCGGCTTGAAGCGGGGAACACTGAACTTGGACTGCATCCTGTCCAGTGCCTGCAGGCCGCTGTCGGCGAGTACCGACTCAAGACCCTCCTTGGAGTACTTCCTGGTCACGTTTAGGCGGATAGTGTCGTGACTCAGGAAGGGAACATCAGTTCGGTCAGGCAGCATCACACGGATCGTCTGCCCTGTCTGGTTCTGATAGATCATCTTGATCACGATGGCTCGCCCCTCCTCCGTCTCGCCCTGGAACAACACGCTGTCCATGTCCATGTGCAGGTCGGTGCAGTGGATGAGGGAGCTTGTCACGAACTCACGAAACGCGCGGCTACGCCCGTACTCGTCGGCGGCCTCCTGGGCAAGTCCGATGCTGATGCGGGGAGTCGTGGCGACCTCGAGAATGAGCCGGTCCTGCGGACGCAGTAAGGTCTGGCCGAGCATCTCGAGCAGTTCCGCGTCGTTGTCAAAATTCGCCATGGTGTTCCCGAGGAGGGACACCAAGAGAGGCTTCGCGCCGAACGCTTGGTTCAGCAGCTTACGAAGCTCCATGAGGTTGCTGCGCAGGGAAAAGTCGAGCTGGACGGGCAGAATGCGGTTGCGGGTCAGCCGAACGTGTCTAATCACGTCGTGCACCCCGAGGCGGAGCATCTCCGCGCTCATGTCCACCGCGACGTAGCAGAGCCCGGGATTGTTGCGCCTCAGGTCGTGAAGGATCACCTCGTCCTTCTGTCCGTCTCCTGGCCCCAAACTCACGTAGTGGTACGGGACGTCGTCGAAGCACCGCCGGATGTCCGACCAGCGTTGACCGAAGGTCTCGATGCTTTCCTTCATGACCGGGTAGAGGGGGTCCCGGCAGGCACGCGTCCATGCGATGGCCGGCTCCGCTCCGAGGTATGAGAAGCCGGAAGTGATCCGCTTGCCGTCGCCCGTCCGGGAGAACCCACGACGAAGATCGCCGGTCAGCCGTGCCAGCTTCCCGGCTTGGTCCTCCCCGACGAGGCCGAGCGACCATGCGAATTCCGTCTCCGCGAGAATCCGTTCCAGGCCAATCATGATGAGCGACTGATCGTCCTCGGGGGAACCGCGAGTGGTATCGGTGATCGCCATCGGTAGTGTAGCGGCATAGTGAGCAGTCACTTTAATCTCCGTAGTCTCAGGCTCGGCGACGTGTCCGGCGCGCCGGACATCTCGTTGTAACCAGCATGTGTTGCCGGACGTTCGCGTCGCGTCCCGGGCGACCCCAACACAGACCCCAACATCAGTTTGGATCGCCCATTACGCTGTGCGCGTGAGCCCGAGAGGTCCGGAGTCCCAAGCCTGGCGATCACCAGGAGGTAGGCGTTGACCGCGCAGAACGACCAGCTCTTGGAGCGCGAGCGGGAGTTGGAGATGCTGCGCGAGTTCGTGCAGGCAGCCGTCCAGGGCTCGGGCCGGCTGGTCGTCATCGAAGGCCCGGCCGGCATCGGCAAGACCCGCCTACTCAATGCGGCCAGGGACGAAGCCGCCCGGGCCGGGATGCGGTGGGTCGCCGGGCGTGGCTCCGAGTTGGAGCGCGAATTTGGTCACGGGGTGGTGCGGCAACTGTTCGAGTCGGTTCTGGTAAACCACGACGCCGAGGTGCGTGCGGAGCTGTTGTCCGGTTCGGCCGGTCAGGCGGCGGCACTGTTCAGCCAGGTTCATCCGGTCGGAGGTGGCAGCTCTGCAAGCGACACCTCCTTCGCGACGTTACACGGGCTGTACTGGCTGACCGCGAACCTCTGCAGCCTCGCGCCGCTGATGATCATCATCGACGACCTCCACTGGGTCGACACGCCTACGCTGCGCTTCCTTGCGTACCTGTTGCTCCGCCTGGAAGGCATGCCGTTGCTGGTCGTCGTGGGAAGGCGACCGGCAGAAGTGGGCGCGGACCAGACCTTGATCGACCAGATCATGGCTGACCATCAAGTCCGCCTCATCCGGCTGGTCCACCTGACGCAGCATGGCTCGACACAGCTTGTACGGTCGGTCCTGGCGGACGCAGATGATGCCTTCTGTACCGCCTGCCACCATGCCGCAGGCGGCAATCCGCTACTCGTTCGGGAACTGGCACAGACTGTCGCCGCGGAAGACGTCGGTCCCACCGGTGACAAGACGGACGACCTGCTCGCCCTGGGCCCGCGAGTGGTCGGGCGACGAGTGAACCTGCGGCTGGCCCGACTGGGCGCGAACGCCGAGGCGTTGTGTGACGCCCTCGCCGTCTTCGGCGACGGCGCGTCCCTGACGGACGTGGCCGCGCTGGCGTGGGTGGATCATGCCGAGGCTGCTCGGCTCGCCCGCCAGCTCGCTGACATGGGAATCCTGTACGCCTCATCACCGGACGGGGCGTCGGCGCCGTCGGCTGCGCTCGGCTTCGTCCACCCGCTGGTCAGGGCCGCCGTCTACGATCAGCTGTCGGAGGCCGGCAGGCTTGACCGGCATGCCCGGGCGGCCCAGATCCTGGCCGGGCGCGGCGTCGACGCGGAGAAGGCGGCCGCGCACGTGTTGCTGCTACCCCCGGGGGGCGATTCGTTCGCGGTGGTCGTGCTCCGGCGCGCGGTTGAAGAGGCGTACGCTCGCGGGTCGCCGGAGAGCGCTGTCGCCTACCTGGAGCGCTGCGTGAGCGAGCCTCCGCCCCCGGGCGACCTGGGCGAGATACTGTTCCAGCTCGGCGTTGCCGCGCAGCAGGTCGATGTTAACAAGGGTGCCGAGCGCTTGGCCGACGCCATGGATGCCGCGCAGAGCCCCGAACGCCGAGTAACAATTGCCGAGATGCGCGCCGTGGCATTACAGCCCGCCGGCCGAATCGATGAGGCCGTGGAGGTCCTTCAGGAAGCTATTCTGACGCTGAAGTCGAACGACTCGGACATTCGCCGCCGCCTGGAAGCTCTACTGCTCGGTGCGCTGCTGCTCGACCCGGGTCTGCGGACGCTTGCGGTTGCCCGGGTTGAGTCGTTGCGTCAGCTCCACATCGGCGAGGGCGTCGGAGATGGCATGCTCACCATCGCTCTCGCCTATCATGACGCGCTCCTGGGAGAGCCGTCCCAGGACGTTGTCGCGCGGGTGCGGCGCGGGGTGCTCGGCAGCCCCTTCGGCCGCCAAGCAAATGTGATATCAGTCTATGCATCCCACATTCTCATCGCTGCAGACCAGAGCGACGTGATGGCGCAGCTGGAGGCCTGGGTCACTGAGGCGTATCGCCGGGGTTCGGCGCGCTCTTTGGCACCCGCGAAGTGCTTCACCGGCGCAGCATGGCTCGCCCGCGGGGCGCTCACCGAAGCCGAGGAGAACCTCCGCGACGCGATGTGGGCGGCCAGAATGACGTCACAGAGCCTGGGATACCCGGTTATCGCCTCGTTCTTGGCTGACTCCCTGATCGAGCAAGGCCGCTTCGACGAAGCCGCGGCGGTACTCGACCGAGCCACTGATCAGCTCCCACCCACCATCGGATACTGGTACTGGTTCCTTGGCAGTCGTGGTCGGTTGCTGATCCGGCAAGGCCGGGTCGCAGAGGGCCTGGAACTGACCATGGCCAGCGGAAGCCGCTTCGCCGCCGTGGGTGGGCAAAACCCAGCCCTGTCCGCCTGGCGTTCGGACGCCGCCCTCGCGCTGTTAGGGCTAGACAGACGCGAAGAGGCCAAGCGGATGATCACCGAGGAACTTGTGCTGGCTCGGCGTTGGGGTGCCCCTGGAACCCTCGGCCGGTCCTTGCGGGTAGCCGGTCTCGTACACAGCGGGGCCGAAGGCCTAGACTACCTGCAAGAGGCCGTGCGTGTGCTCTTGGACAGTCCTGCCCAACTGGAATTGGCCAAAGCCCACATCGAACTTGGCGCGGCGCTGAGGCGATCGGGCCGCCGCAGCGACGCGCGGCCGTCGCTCCGTGCTGGTCTCGAATTGGCACATCTTTGCGGAGCCAAACCCCTCGTCGAAGCCGGAGTCGCGGAGCTGAGGGCATCCGGGGCGAGAACCTATGACGCTGTGCTCACCGGCGTCGAAGCGCTGACGCCCAGCGAACTACGTGTGGCGGAGTTGGCGGCACAGGGGCAGACGAACAAAGATATCGCGCAACGTCTCTACATCACCGTCAATACGGTCGAGGTTCACCTCACCCGGACGTACCGGAAGCTGAAAATCACCAGTAGAGCGGAGCTCGCCCGGCTGCTGGATTGCGATCCGCCTACGCCGTGAAGTCTTCTCAGGTTGTGCTTCGACAACGTTCGCCCGGGGTTAAGGGGTGTTGGCTGTCGGGTGGCTCCAGTGGTATGGGCTGGGCCGCGTCCTCTCGATCGGTCCCCGTGCCCAGCCATGTTGCGGGCGGGTGGTGACTGGTTAGTCGGGTCGGCGGTGACGCGGGCCGGTCTCGGGGGATAACCGCGTCGCTGCACAGGTGAATAGGTGACGCATCGGCAGATGGCGGCCGGACGGGTCATGTGTGTCGTCGGCGGTGCCCGCTGAGGACTCGAATCGGATGCCCGCTTGGTCGTTCACCCAGCCGAGGGTTCTCTGTGGCATGGCCGGTGTCGGTGGGGTCGGTGCGCCGCCGGCCAGCCTGGAAGGCGACTGATCAACCCGGTGGTTCGAAGATCCACAACCGTGTCCTTAATGGACGCCGCTGGCTCGGCGCCGCTCCTTGATCCAGACCGGCCGAGACGGAGAGGTCCTGGTCAGCGCGGGGCGGCACGGACCCTTCCGAAACATAAGAGCACCACCGGAGCACCACCGTCCCACTATCCGGGAGAACCGGGGCAGAAAGTGGGAAGCAAAATGGCCGTGACCGGCGTTTTCGCTGGTCACGGCCTTGATCTTCTTGCGCGCCCGAAGGGATTCGAACCCCTAACCTTCTGATCCGTAGTCAGATGCTCTATCCGTTGAGCTACGGGCGCAGGTGCCCCGCCAGTGTACACACCGGCTGGACGCGGAGGCTCCGGGATTCGAACCCGGGATGGGCTTTAGACCCAAACCGCATTAGCAGTGCGGCGCCATAGACCAGGCTAGGCGAAGCCTCCTCGGCAGCCCTCAAGACCTGCCGACGGTCGAGGATACATGCCCAGGAACGGGTCGGGCAAAGTGGGTTATCCCGCCGCCGTAGCGGGCAACACTCGGTCAGTCCCGAACGCCGGAGATCGTCGGCCTTGCGCCGGCCAGCCATCGATGCGCGCGCCTGGGGGTCCCACCCCCGAGCGCCCGTCGCACTACGCTCCTGTCAATGGAGATGTCATGACGACACCGAGTCGCCGCAAGCGACCGAATCCGGCCTCGCCCGCAGTCACGCCGTCGGGCGACGCTGAAACATCCGGCCGGTCGGATTCACCGCCCGCGGAGCCCGCGTCGACGGATCCCGCGCCCGCTCCGGAGATCGCCGGGACGGCCGATCGAAAGGCCGTACCAGCGAAGAAGGCCGTACCGGCGAAGAAGGCCTCGCTGGCGCGCAAAGCGTCCCCCGCGAAGCCGGTGGCACCCGAGGCGGCCGCACGATCGGACGCCGACCCGGCCGCCCCGACAGGTCCGGCACGTCGTGGACCGCGCGGCGCCAAGGGTGACACCGCGCTGCGGTTCGAACCGCCCGACAACGATGTCCATGCAGCCCCCGCACCACGCCGCCGGGGTGGGCCCGCAAACCGCCCGTTCGGTCCTGATAGCGACGCCGCGGCAACGCCGGCTGAATCACCCGACGCGACCACGTCGCCTCGGGGCCCGGCGCTCGCCCCGCAGGGCACGCCCGCGCCAGCCGTTGCGGCCGAGCCGAACACCGTTGCAAGGAGGAAGTCCCCGGCTGAGGAACGGGGCGCTCAGGGTGGCGCGGCCAGCGAGATCCCCGCCCGGGACAAGGTTGTCGGCGACAAGCCCGCCGGACAAGCCGCTGTCGAGAAGATCGATCCTGGACAGGCGGGAGCAGCCCAGCAAGGCCCTGAAGCGCGGAGCGACGCGTCGCCGGGGCCGTCGACCCCCCCGGCAAGGAAGGCGCGGGCGGCCAGCGGCACGACGCCACGAGCGAGCGCTCCGTCGCAGCGTCCCCGCGCGCCCAAGCCGGCCCAGGCCCAAACCGCCGACGCGGGCCAAGCCCAGGTCGCGGACCTGGCCCAGACCCCCGTCAAGGTCGATGAAACGGTTGCCCCGGCCGAAGCAGCGGGCACCGCCGCCGGCAGCGAGTCGCTGGATCGCGCACCGATCCCGAAGCAGCGGACCAGGTCCGCCCGAACCGCCAAGGCCGTGAACGCGGCGGAGCCGACCGGGACACCCGACGCCATGTCGACTCCCCGGCCCCCCGCGGAGCCTGCTCCGCGCCCACCGGCGACGCGGCGGGCCGCCGCGCATGCAGGCCGTGGGGGCGGGCAGCGCGCGGCTGCGCCGACCGGCCGCGAAAGCGACGAGCCGACGCCGAGCGAAGCCACCACGCCCCTTCCACGGAGCAGCAGTGGCCAAAGCACGGCGCTGCCCGCCATTGCAGGCCCGGCCGACGCGGATTCGAGCACGCCGGAACCGACCAGCACGGATTCCAGCACGCCCGAACCCACGAACGCGGTCCACGCCGCCGACGACCGGACCACGGGCCCGGTACTCGACGAACCGCGACGCACCGAACCCGGGCCAACCGCACCGGATCAGAACGAACCGGCTCATGGCGCGCCGGCTCAGGCCGAACCAGATCAGATCGGACCATCGCTGACAGGGTTAGAGTCGGCCGGCCCAGATCACGGCAGACCCGGGCGGCCCGCCGAACCGGGGCCCGCCGAACCGGCTTACACCGAACCGACCTTCAGCGAGCCGGGCGACCCGGATGGCGCCACCACCGACACTCCGATCGGCGTCGAGCTGGCCACGCCAACGCCGACCGCGGCGGCGCGCTCGCCGCACTGGGCGGCGTTCAAGGCCAGTCCCGGGTACGGACCCGAATTGCTTGCGCTCGCTCTGGTCGATGCATTGGGCGACGGCGCCCGCGCGCAGGTCACCTGGCTGCGGGACACATACCCGAACGCCACGCCGGAAGGACTCGGCAACGTGACCGTGCGCCGCTTCCTACGGCAGGCGCGCGTGCGGGGAGCTGTCGCCGGCTTCGCCGGGCCACTCGGCATGCTCGTCGACACCGGTACCCAGAACTGGTCGAACGCCCGCCTGGTACTGCATCTGGCGGCGGCGTACGGCCTGGATCCGACGGCGCGGGACCGAGCGGCTGACCTGCTGGTGCTGCAGGGCGTGCACCGCGACGTGTCGACGGCCCAGTCGGCGATCGATGCGGCCGCGAGCAACGAGTCGGCAGCCGGCCCGCCGGGCCGACGGGCGGCGCGCGGCACCGCGCTGGCGCGGTTCAACGAACCGTTGACCGGCGTGCTCTGGGCGGGTGTCGTGCGGGCTGGCGCGGCCAGCGTTGCCAGTCGATTGATCCCGGGAGCGGGCATGCTGGTCGGCGCGCTCGCCGACAGCCGGAGCGTGGAGCGGGTCGCGGTGCGGGCCCGGCAGTACTACCGGCTGCGCGCCCGGATGTCAGCTGAGGAAGCCGAGACGATCATGCAGGAGGGCGTATCCCACGAATGACACGATGTCCAAGATCGTGTGCGCCACGATCAGGGGGAGCACCCGTCGGGTCCGGAGGAAGATGAGGGCGAACACCACGCCCATGATCACGTTCCCGACGAAGGCCCCGAAGCCCTGGTAGAGGTGGTACGAGCCGCGGAGCAGCGCGCTCGTGGCGACCACCATGCCGGTGCGCATGCTGATCTCGCGCAGTCTGGTCATCAGGTAGCCGACCACCACCACCTCTTCAAGCACCGCGTTCTGCACGGCGGCGAGCACGAGCACGGGCACCGCCCACCAGACCGGCGGCAGCGCGGCAGCCACGACGGTGGTGTTCAGGTCAGCGGCCTTGGCAAGGACGTACAGGCCCAGGCCCGGAATGCCGATCAGGGCGGCCAGCCCAGCGCCGGAGGCCAGGTCGAACGCCGGCCTCCGCAGGTCCAGTCCGAGGATCCGCCGGGCACCTCCCGGGTCGCGACCCAGCAGGTGGACGGCGAGCAGAGCCGGAACCACGGCGAACAGAATGCCGAGAAGCTGGTACGTCAGGTCGAGCCATGGCCGCCCTGGTGCCTGCGAGGTGTTCATCGTGGCGGTCTGCTCCGCGAGCGGTCGCCCCGCCGTCAGCTTTGCGGCCAGCGATACCGCCGCGTAGACCGCGGACGCCCCGAGCGACACGCCCAGCACCAGCCACACCTCGGCGCGCAGCGCAGCACGTCGGCGCCCTTGTCCGTCGACTGGTTGGGCCTCGACATCCCCGGGAGTTTCCACTGGTCCAAGATAGATCGTCCCGGCGCGCTCGAACACATGTTCGAAATCCTAGCCGATGATCGCACCCTCGTGGCCATCTCTACGTCCATCGAGTGCCCGCGGTCACCCGTTGGGATATTTCCGACGACGCGACGCGCCGGCGGACAGTGTGTGCGTCGCATCGACCTGAGCCCCGCGCCACCATAAAATTCCGCACGCACCATGCTGTACGACCACCAGAGGAACCGTTCCCAGCGAAGGGCGCCGATGAACAGTCTGTCCGCGTTGTTGAAGGAGAGCTGGACGCTGGTCGAGGAGCAGCAGGACAAGCTGGCCAGTTACTTCTACGCCCGGATGTTCCTGTCCAACCCGCAACTGCGGGACCTGTTCCCGATC
>DATHBD010000051.1:0-396910 GCA_035296325.1 Micromonosporaceae bacterium
TGCCGGTCCCGGCGTCATACATCCGGGCCCGCATGAAGTAATCCCCACCCACCGTGGCGTCCTGATACTGCCCGGTGAACTTCAACGGATTCCCCGACGCCGCAGCACTCGGCGCCACCGTCACCCCAGCCTGCGTCGGCGACGTACGCGCCAACCCGTACGGGTCGTAGTCATACACCGCCTGCACCGCACCCGAACCCGACAACACCGCACTCGTGCCACCCAGCCAGTCATGGGCGTAGAAGCTGCTGCTCCCACCGGACCGCAACGCCAACGGCTCACCACTGACGTTGTGCACGAACGTCCGCGAATCCGAACCCGCCCGGTCCACCGCGATCTGCGGCAACCCACCGTTGAGGTCCCAGTCCCACGTCCGTACCGACTCACCCGTCGTCGCGGTCAACCGCTGCCCACCACCGTTGTAGGCGTAGGTTGTTCTCTTCCCGGCAACCGTCGCCGACAACAGCGTGTGGTCCAGGTTGTACTCGTACCGGTCAGCACCCTCGTCGGTCTGGTTACCTTCGGTGTCGTACTTGTACGCCTTCGTCCCAGCACCGAAACCCGTCGTGGTCTCCGACCGCAATTGATCCACATCGTCGTAGTCGTACCTGGTCGAACTCGACCCCGCCGACCCCGACCTCGTCTGCGTCTTACGGTTGCCGACCAGGTCGTAGGTGTAGGACACCTTCCCCGCCGCCGCAGCGGCACAACTCGCCGCGCCGTAACAGGCATCCGTCAACCGATCCGCCCGGTCGTAGTCGTACGCGACCTGCTCGGTCACCCCACCACGCGTCGTGGTGACCTTCTTCGGGTTCCCCACCGGGTCCAGGTCCAGCACGTACTTCCCGACCGTGCCGGCTGCACCGGACGTGTCCACGCCGGCCAACCGACCAGCCCGGTCATAGCTGAACTTCTCCGCCAGATCACCAGCGGGCAACTTCACGTTGTCGCGCCGCCCGGCCTTGTCGTAGGTGAAGTTCCAGGCCGAGTCACCAGCGGTCAGCGTCTTGATCTGGTTGTCCTCCCAGTAGTCCGCGGTCACCGTGGTGCCGTCCGGGAACTTCCGCGACTTGACATTGCCGTTGGTGTCGTACGTGTAGTCGAACACCCGGTCACCGCGCTTGACCTGCTTGAGCCACCCGGTCGGGTAGTACTCGAAAATCTCCCCACCGGTCGGGTCATTCGCGTTGGTCAGCTGATCCTTGGCGTTGTACCCATACGTGTACGTCGGCCCGGTCGTACCCAGCTTTGCCTCGGTACGCCGACCCAGCGTGTCGTAGGTGTTGACGATGGTGTGCTTGGCCCGTTCCGGGTCACGACCGGGGTTACGCGGATCGGCAACGGTCCGCGCGATCACCGATTCCTTGACATTGCCTTCGGCGTCGAAGACCCGTTCCCGGTAGCGCCCGAGGGGGTCCGTCGTGGCCTTCACCCGGCCGGCCCGGTCGTAGATCGCGGTACGGGTGTGCTGCAGCGGGTCACGGACGTCGGTGAGGCGGCCGTTGACGTCGTAGATGTAGCTGGTGGACTGCCCGCCGGTGGCGTCCGGAGCCGTGACGGTCTTGAGCTGGTCGTCGTCGTAGTAGGTGTACTTCGTGATGTGCTTGTTGGCGTCGATGCGGTGCTCGAGCCGGTTGAGCGGGTCGAACTTCGTCTCGGTGACGTGGCCGAGCGGGTCGATCGTCTTGCTCGGGTTGCCGGCCAGGTCGTACTCGAACCGGGTGCGGTAGTCATCGGCGTTGGCGCCGGCGACGTTCCCCCGCGGCTCGACCTCGGACTCCTTCTGGTTGTCCGCGTTGTACTTCCAGGTCGTCACCCCACCGGTCGCCGACGTCTGCTTCTCCGGGTTGCCCGCGGCGTCGTAGTCGATGTGCGTCTTGCCCTGCAGGGAGTCCGTGACGTCGGTCGTCTGGTTGTTGTCGTCATAGTCGAACTTCGTGCTCGACTTCGCCTGGTCCTCGACGCCTGTGACGTTGTTGTTGTTGTCGTACGAGGTTTTGCTCTCCTCGCCCAGCGGGTCGGTGTCGGTGGTGGCGCGGTCGAGTTCGTCCCAGCTGGTGTCCCGGGTCACCGTGCCGCCACTGGGGTTCGGGTGGGTGCGGCGGACCGGGTTGTTGTTGCCGTCGTAGTGGAAGGTCCAGGTGTAGTCGGCTGCGTTCGCACCCGGCACGTTGCCGTTGCCGGTGACCAGCTTTTCCAGCACACCCTTGTTGTTGTAGGAGTAGCTGGTGGTGTCGCCCTCGCCGTTGGCCTGGGTCTTGAGTCGGCCGGCGTCGGTGTAGGTGTAGGTGGTCAGGTCACCGCGCGGGGACTTGATCGTCACCAGCCGGTCGGCGTCGTCGTAGTCGTAGATCGTCGCGTTGGACAGCGGGTCCAGGACCGTCTTGGTCCGGCCGAGGTCGTCGTAGCGGGTCTCCCACGGCTTGCCCTTGCCGGGGTCCTGCGTGATGATCTGCCGATCCTCGTTGTCGTAGCCGTAGGTCGTGGTGTAAGCGGCCGGGTTGGCGTTGGGCGCGAAGCCGCGCGGGTCGATCACCGTCTTGAGCCGGCCGGTCGAGTCGTAGGTGTACTCGGTGCGGCGCTTCAACGCGGTGACCTCGGCCTTGAGGCTGCCGTCCGCGTGGTACTCGTACGTGCTGACGTTGTTCCGGGGGTCCTTCATTTCCTTGCGCAGACCACGTTCGTCGTACTTGTACTCGTACGAGTGGCCCTCACCGTCGGTGCGCTTCTCCATCTCGTGGAAGTCGTTGTACTCCGCCCGCCACGTGATGCCCTTGCCGTCCACATAGGTCTTGGGCTTGTTGCCCTCGGTGAACTCGGCGGTCTCGGTGAAGCTGAACGGCTCCGGCGCCTTGTGCGCGCCCATGTTGCCGGCGCTGTCGAAGGTGGCCTCGCGCTGATTGTTGTTGCCGTCGATGTTCAGGTTCGGGTTGGCCTGCGCGTCGTAGCGCTGGCTGGCTGACTCGCCGTTGCCGTTCTGGGTGTACTTCAGCAGGTTGCCGGCGTAGCCGTCGTAGTTGACGACGCCGTCCTGGTCGGTGACCTTCGCCTCCTCCTTGGCGGCGTCCCACTCGACCTTGATCTCCTTGCCGAAGATGTTGCGCTGCGTCTGCACGCGGCTGGTCGTGGGGTGGTAGGTGTTCTTCACCTCGGTCAGGCCGCGGGCGTTGATGACATCGCTCAGCTTGCCGTTGGGGTCGTCGTGCCGGTACTGCGTGGTCTTGTCGGTGGCGGACTGGAACGAACGCAGCCGCCCGTGCTCGTAGTCGTACTTGGTGGACCGCCCGTCCGGCAGCGCCACCTTGCTGATGAAGCCCAGGTCCGCGCGGTACTCAACAGCGACCTTGCGGCCAGCCGCGTCGGTGACCGACGCGATCTGGGTGCCGTTGTAGGCCAGGGTGGTGCCGTAGCCGCGCTTGTTCTTCGAGGACACGAGCCGGCCGCTGCCGTCGAAGCGGTGGGTGATCTGCTCCGGAGTGGTCAGCTCCCATCCGTCCGCGGTCTTCTTCAGGTTGGACCGCACTCCGGCGGGGCGCTGGTACGAGCCGTCGGCGTTGCGGGTGAAGTCAGCCTGCGCACCGTCCTCGGCGCGGACCGTCGCGCCACTGTCGGTGCCGGTCACCCGCATGTCCAGGGTGGAGGCCCAGCCGTTGCCGAACACGCCGGTCGAGGTGTTCGACGACGAGTACACCCGGGTGAGGTTGAACGGGACCGCGAACGAGCTCATGCCGAGGTCGTTCTCGACGCGGGTGTAGGCACCCGTGCCGGTGTTCACGCCCATGCCGCGAAGCTGCTGACCGGAGGTCGTGCGGCCCAGCGCGTTGGCGCAGGCGCAGCCCGTCGCCTGGGCGGCCGGGATCGACGGCGTCTTGCCCAGGGTGCGGGGGCGGGCGTTGTTCGACGACGCCGACGTCTGCGTGCTGCCGTCCGGGTAGGACATGGTGATCTGGACGAAGTAGTCACGGCCGGCGTCCAGCGCCCAGCCCTCGGCGCCGCTGAACCCGCGGCAGAACTGCCGCGGCGAGCCGCACTTCGGCAGGTCGCCCTGGCCCAGCGTCACCGACTGCTGCGCCTGCTGCGTGGCGGCGTCGTAGACGGTTGCCGACCACGAGGTGATGGCGGTGTCGGCGAGGTTGAAGTACACGACGAGCGAGGTGTCGCCGGTCGCGTAGCCGGATCGCAGCACGAGGGAGTCGGCCCCTCTGACCGCCGCGACCGCGGTGGCGACGCCGGGCGCCGCCATCGTCCGGAGGGCCTTGCCCTCCCTGGCGCCCTGCACGGGCTTCTGCACGGCGCCCCACTGCTCCGCACTGAGCTTGGTGGCTGCGGCGGCCGCCTTCGCGACCGGAGGCTCGACCGGCGCGCGCTGCCCGTCCGGGAGACCCTTGTTCTTCAGCGCCGAGGCCGGAAGCGGACGCTCCGGTGACCCGGCACCCTGCACTGCCGGCGCGGTCTTTGCCACGACCTCCGTTGCTGGCGCGGCGGATACGGGCTGTGGTGCAGGACCAGCCCGGAACCATCAACCAGGCAGCCCACCTGCGCGATTGCACCGGATCTCGCTGGGGCACGATGGCTGGGTGCCCGAAGGCGACACGGTCTGGAACACCGCCCGCGTGGTGGAGCGCGCGCTCACCGGTGTACGGCTGACCCGATCGGACTTCCGGGTACCGCAACTCGCCACCACGGACCTCGCCGGCTGGACGGTCCTGGAGTCCGCCAGCCGCGGCAAGCACCTCCTGCTGCGCCTCGCCGAGTCGGCCGGCGACCGGCGGCTGACCCTGCACTCACACCTGCGGATGGACGGCGCCTGGCGCACCTACCCCCGCGGCGCGCGCTGGAGCGGGCGGCCCGGACACCTGATCCGGGTCGCCCTGCACGCCGAATCGGTCGTCGCCGTCGGCTACCACCTGCACGAGCTGGCGCTCCTGCCGACCGCTGAGGAGACCCGGCTGGTCGGGCACCTCGGTCCGGACCTGCTGGGCGCCGACTGGGACGCCGACGAGGCGGTCCGGCGCCTCGCCGAACAGCCCGAGCGCGACATCGGCGAAGCTCTGCTCGACCAGCGCAACCTGGCCGGCATCGGCAACCTGTACAAGTGCGAGGTGCTGTTCCTGCGCGGCATCTCGCCCTGGTCGCCGGTCGAGGCGATCGCCGATCTTCCGGCGTTGGTGGCACTGTCACAACGGCTGCTCGCGGCGAACCGCGGGCGGTGGGCCCAGAGCACGACCGGGTCGCTACGACGCGGCGAGACGACCTACGTGTACGGCCGGCGCGCCCAGCCGTGCCGCCGCTGCCGCACCCCGATCGCCAAGGACGCCACCGGCGAGCGGATCACCTACTGGTGCCCACGCTGCCAGCCGTGACCCGGCCGCCGACCCCGGATGGTCAGTACCGTTGAGGGCGGATGTCAGGGACACGGGCGCGATGGACGGGGACAGCCGGTGAGCACAGAGGCGATGGTCGGGTTCGGGCCCAAGCAGGCGTGGCTGGCGGTGCGGGACGGGGAGCCGACCCGCGTGGCGGCGGCGCTCGGCGTGCGCGACCTCGGCACGGTGCCGTGGCGCAGCGGCGTCGACCTGGCGTACCTGACCGACGACCGGGTGCTGCTGACTCCCCCGCTACCCGGCGCCGGCGATGCCGGCTGGCTGCTGGTCGCCGGCCGGTGGCTGCTCAGCGCCGTTGCCGACGTCGACGTGGCCAGGCTCTCCGCCGCTCTCGGCACGGAGGTGCAGTTCTTCGTCAGCTACCGGGTGAACGAGTTGCACCGCTGGGAGCGCGCGGTGGACGGGGTGCTGGTGCGCTCCTTCGAGTACCTGGGCGAGACCGGTGAGGTCAGCGACTGGCAGGGCCGGGTCGACGACGCCGAGGCCGCGATCGGCCTGCCCCGGGAGTACGACAAGGAGGTCGGTGTGCTCGTGGGCGAGAGCGACGTGATGCGGCTGGCCGGCGCGTGGAGCGTCGACCCGACCGCCCTGGACGGGCAGCCGGCACCGGGCCCGCTACGGGCCGCGGCGGCACCCGGTGGATGAGCCGACATCCGACTTCGTCCGCCGCCGGCCGGCGGCACCGCTGCGGCCCTTCGTCGCCTCGTACCAGGGCTACCGGCAGGCCGGCGGCCCACCCGGACGGCACCGCGGCCTGCCGTCCCCGCACCTCACGGTGATCATTACGTTGGATGATCCGCTCGTCATCGCCGCACACCCGGACCCGGCGACGCCGCCCGGACGCTACGACGCGCTGGTGGGTGGCCTGCACACGGCTCCCGCGCTGATCACCCACGACGGTCGGCAGTCCGGCATCCAGATCGATCTGTCGCCGCTCGGCGCGCGAGCGCTGCTGGGCCTGCCCGCGGGCGAGATCGCGGGCGCTGACCTCGACGCCGCCGCCGTGTGGGGACCCTTCGCCGCCGAATTGCGGGAGCGCGTGCTGGCGGCCACCGGTTGGGCGCGGCGCTTCGCCGTCCTCGACGAGCTGCTGATGCGCCGGCTCGACCCCGACGCGCAGGTCCAGCCGGAAGTGTCGCTGGCCTGGCGTTGGCTGCTGCTCACCTCGGGCGGCGTGGCGGTGTCCGCCCTCGCGCGCGAGGTGGGCTGGAGCAGAGGGCACCTGAGCCAGCGGTTCGGGATCGAGGTCGGGTTGCGCCCGAAGGCCGCGGCCCGGGTGATGCGGTTCGATCGGGCCCGTTGGTTGCTCCAGGGCCACGTCAGCGCGGGACGGACGATGAGCCTGGCGACGCTGGCCGCCACCTGCGGGTACTTCGACCAGGCGCACCTGGCCCGGGAGTTCGGCGAGTTCGCCGGCTGCTCGCCGAGCGGCTGGCTGGCCGAGGAGTTCGCAAACATCCAAGCCTTCGCCGTGCCGGCTCTGCCAGGCTCGACACCATGACCGACACGACACCACCGCCCCAGGTTTGGCCCACCCTGCGTGCCCGCGACGCGCGCCGGTTGATCCGATTCCTCGTCGACGCGTTCGGTTTCGAGGAAACCGCCGTCTACGGCGAGGGCGACCGCGTCGACCACGCTGAGCTGTCCTGGCCGCTCGGCGGCGGGATCATGCTCGGCAGCGCATCGGACGACCCGGCCGATCCGTGGCCACTGCGGCCCGGCACGTTCGGCGCCTACGCGGTCACCGACGACCCGGATACCCTGTACGCGCGGGCGACCGCCGCCGGCGCCGAGGTGACCCGCGCCCTCAACGAAAGCGACTACGGCTCACGCGAGTTCAGCGTCCGCGACCCGGAGGGCAACCAGTGGTCGTTCGGGACCTACCGGGGCGAGCCGCGCTCGGCCGGCTGACCGCCGTCGCTCCCCTGCGGGGGTGGTGCGGTCGTGCCCTCCTCGAGGCGGGCGCGCAGCCGCTCCCGGATCTCGTCGGGGGTGTACGCCCGCCGCCGCCGTTCCGCCCGGGCGATCACCGCGCCCGAGGCGGCGACACCGACGAAGCTGGCCAGCCCGAGTACCTTCCACCATTTCACCTAGCCAGGCTACTTCCTGCCACGACCAGCGCGACCCATACGTTGGCGGCACCGGCACGGTCCGGTCCGATCGTTTCGACTTCGGGTATATGCCCATAGCCCTGTGCCCGACCCGGAGGGGACGACACGCCACCGCACCGGCGGTACCATTCAACCCATGGCCACCGACGCTGAGCGCGCAGAGCAGCTCACCTACGGTAACGCGACCCCCGAGCAGGTCGCTGAGGCCCGCGAACGCGCCCGCCGCAAGCTCGCCGAGGCAGACGCCTACTGGACGCCCGAGCGGCGCGAGCAGGCGCACCAAGCGTTCTTGGCCCGCATCTCAGCAGCGTGACCCCGGCACAGTTCCGGGCGGTCCTAGACACCACCGCGGCAGCCGCATACGCCCGCAGAAGCGTTGACCTGGGGGAAGTACTCGCTGAGATCACCGCTGAGGATGCCCGGTTCAGTGTTCCGGCGCTCTGCCTGGTGGAAGCCGCAGCCGGTGCGACCCCTGACCAGGTGGAGCTGTTGCGGGTGCTGGCGAAGCACCCGTGCTGCACGGTGCTACCGCTGGCCTCGTCGGACTGGCAGCAGGTGGCGTCTGCGGCCCAGCTCCTCGGCACCCTCGGCCGCGCTGCTGCTGCACTGCCCGTGGCGTCCGGCTTGGCGTTGTACGTCGTCACGCACGAGCCGGACGCCTACGCCGGCATCGAGACTATTGCCATCTGAATGCCGCAGACGACGACGCGCGGGTCGCGGGAGTGGCACCACCCATGACCAGCGGCTCGCCGGAGATGCCTAGGCTACGGCAGTGCCCGCACTTCCGATCGACCTCGACGCCGCACTCGACATCGCCCGGACCGGTGACATCTGGCTGTTCCGGGGCCGTACCGTCGCCGACCGCGCCATCCAGGTCACCACGAACAGCCCGGTCAACCACGTCGGGATGGCGGTGGTGATCGACGATCTCCCGCCCCTGATGTGGCACGCGGAGCTGGGCCGGTCGCTGCCCGACCTGTGGTCCGGCACCCGCCAGCGCGGCGTCCAGCTGCACGACCTGCGGGCGGCGGTCACCACCTGGGGCAACCGGTACGGCCAGCGGGCCTGGCTGCGCCAGCTCGACGCGCCGGTCACCGCGGAGATGGAGAACGCCGTCCTGCGCACCATCGCGCGGCTGGACGGCACGCCGTTCCCGTCGACGGCGCAGCTCGCTACCAGGTGGCTGCGTGGTCGGGTGCCGGCGTTCCGGCGGGGCGCCCGGCAGGCCGAACTGGAGAGCGCGTACTGCGCCGAGGTGGTCGCGGTGACCTACGCCGCGATGGGGCTGCTGCCCGAGGGCCGCAAGGTCAGCTGGTACGACCCCGGTCGGTTCTGGAGCGGCGATGACCTCGACCTGGCTCTCGGCGCGCGGCTCGGCGCCGAGATCGCGGTGCACATTCCCGCGGCGGAAGCGACTCCGCTGCAGGGTGCTCTGACAGATCCTGGATGATCCAGCGTCACGTCAGCCGCTGCCGCACCCAAGGTAGCAGCGCGTCCGCCTGTGCCCGCTGGAACGCGCGGACCGTCGGCAGGCCCGGGGGCGGCGGCTGGCGCGCGGCGTGCAGGAAGTAGCCGGTGTAGGCGGCGAGCACGTCGATGAGCAGATCCTCGGATACGGCGGTCTCCGACGCCAGATGCGCCACGAGCGGGTCGATGTCGACATCGCCGTACAGCAGCAGGTTGACGCAGAGCAACAACCGGTCCAGCCACGCCGGTCCGCGGCAGGCGTGCGGCCAGTCGACAAGGGCCACGGTGCCGTCGGCGCGCAGCAGCAGGTTGTCCGCGCGTAGGTCACCGTGCACCAGCGTCTGTCCGTCCAGGCCGGCCAGCGCCCGGTCGGCAGCTGCCTGCAACACCGGTAGGTGCGCCGCAACCCACGGGTCCAGTGCCGACGGGCGGTCGGTGGCGATTCGCCGCCAACCGACCAGGTGAGGGCCGCACCGTTCAGCGGCGGTGGGCACCGGGAGTCGGCAGGGGGTCGTTGCCCGGGCCAGGTCAGCGAGGGCTTCGAAGATCGCCGACACCTCATCCACATTCCATGGCGTACCCGGGTGACGCCCGTCGACGTCCTCGAGCACGAGCGCGACCCACTCACCATCGTCGTGACTGGCCAGCAGCCGCGGCGCGGGGACGTCGGGCGGAAGCGCCGCGGCGACCCGCGCCTCTGTGCGGTGCAGTGCCACCGACCTCTCGTTGAGGTCACAACTGACCGCCTTGACGAATGCGCGCACCCCGTCCGCCGTTACGACCCGGTCAGCGGTGCCGGGCGAGAACCCGCCGGGCTGCGACACCGCGGCGACGACCTGCGAGCCCAGGGAACGCTCGACGGCCCTACGTACCTGCAGCGGCAGGTCGGCCCATCCGATGCGTACGCCCGTCGCGATCATCCCGGCATCTTGCCAATTCCCCTGCCTGGTCGCACCCGCGTTTCGGCGCGGGGTAGGTCCGATCCGTCGGTGAGCGCACCGTGCAGGGCCGGCGAATTCACACATCGACGGTAGTCACGACACACAAGCAGGTGGACCCGTCCGCATTCCGTCGGTCGAGGGGCAGAAAATCAAGATCGCGGCAGCTATCCTCGCGCCGTGTCTCCATCGCCGCGCCATTCCCAAGGTCTGATCGGCAATGCCGTCGCCGGCTACCTGCTGGCCCTGGTCCATTGGCGACAGCTGCTGGCGGTCCTGCTGCCCGTCCTGACGCCGGCGGTGTTGGGCTTGGTCCTGCTCGACCTTCTCGTGGGCCGCGACAACATGGTGATGATGGACTATGTCCCGTTGGTCCGGGACGACGGCGGCAAAGTACTGGCCTGGGCAAGGCTGGGGCTCGTCCCGGCGTGCTGGATGCTGGCGCTGTCCGCCACGGCGGTTGCGGTGACGGGCGCCGAGCGCGGGCATGCCGTGCGTCCGGTCAAGGCGATCCGGGCGGCGGTCCGGCACTTCCCGGTGTTCGCGATCGGCATGTGCACGGTGGTCGTCGCCACCGTGCTGATGCTGTGGGTGGTCGCCGCCGTCGCCGCCACGATGGGCAGTGGCGTGGTTGGCCTCATCCTGATTCTCGGCACGCTTGCGGTCGCGGCCGTGGTCTCGGCGCGCATGCTGGTCGGCGTGATCTCGCACCAGCTGGGCGGGTCCGACTGGCGGCTGACCCGCGGCCGGGTGACGAGCACCGCTGGGGCGTTCCTGCTGGGCGGCGTCGTCGTTCCGCTGTTCCTGGTGTACCTGGGCGTCCGCGTCCTGGTGGACATACCCCTGTCCGGCGCGATCCGGGCGATGGGCGCCGTGCTGCCGGTCGGCCTGATCGCCGCCCAGGCGGGCATCCTCGCCCACGTGTACCTCCTGCAACGGGACGTGTCGCAGTCACCCGGGCAGGAATCCACCGACCTGTCGGCCATCGACGCCCCGCTGGCCGACCTGTCCGGCGAGCCGCCGCGCCGGCGATGGCTCGCGGTGGCGGTGGCTGCGATGATCGCCGCGCTACTCGCCTCACCGGGCGTGGAGGCGGCGAACCCGTTCGGGGCGCCGACCGTGCGGTCGCACGAGGACACCCTGGCCGGCGCGTCGGCCGTCGCGTGGCCGGCGGGGCAGCATCCGACCATCGCGACCACTGGCGGGGCGCGATTCTGCGACAACGACGTGTGCGACCGCTACACCGCCCGAAATGGCGGACCGGTGGTGATGGACGGCGTCGGCACCGCCGGAATCAGCGCCGACGGCGCCACCGTACTGAAAGCGGCCGTGACCGGCAGCCAGGAACGGGGTGGACCGTTTCTGCACTACGCGCGGTGCACCCGCGACGGGTGCCCGGAGGCGTGGCTGCCCGTCCGGGCATCGGCCGAGGAACCCTTCGGGTGGCCTGAGATTGCCGTCGCGGTGGGGCCGGACGACGCCATCTGGTTCGCCGTGGCGATGCCTTCCGCCGACAACGAGCCGGGAAAGGCCACCTACCGGATCACCTTCGTCCGCTGCGCGGACCTCGGGTGCGCCCGTCCGCAGCGACATGAAATGGGCACCGTGTGGCGCATGCCGGGCGACGGATCCGCGGACCGGCACCGGGTCCGGCTGTCGATCGGCACCGCCGGGCAACCGGTGGCGACCGTCCGGACCGGCCTGAGCGCGAGCCGGGTGACGTGCGAGCCGGTCAGCTGTACCAACCCCACGACGACCCACCTCCTCGTCGGGCAGGCCGGCACGGCCTGGACGACGGTGCCTGCGCCGACCGGGCCGGTGGTCGCATTCCAACCGGGCGAGCTCAGGATCGGTGAGCGGATGGTGCCGCTGAAAGCCAGCCAGATCGCGTCAGGATCCGGGGCGCTGGCAGCCACCACATCCCGCGTGTACGCCACCGCCGCCGAGGCGACGAACTACCCCGGGCTGCGCATCCGGATCGGCCCACAGCGCAACCCCCGGCAGCCGGAGTACCTGCAACAGGTCCTGTGGCGCTGCGACGGATCGCGCTGCCGGCGTCACGTCCTGGACGCGTTCGAAACCACGGCCGGAAACGAGATGCTGGCGGTCAGCGCCGACGACCGCGTTCTCATCGTCCGGCAGGACCGCATTCTGCTGTTCTCGCCTCCCGCGTCGGGCTGAAGCCACCCGACGGCCGGGTCAGCGCGCCTCCGGCGGGCGCGGTAGCGTCCGGGGGTCATGACACGTGCGACGCTGCATCTGCGCGGCCGTCGGGCGGTGCTGCTGGGCGTCGTCGCGGCGCTACTCACGGCTGCGTGCTCGGCGCACGGCTCCGCCGACGTCACGCCCACGCAGACACCGGTCCCGGGCGGTTCCGGGCCGGTCGCGTCCTGGGAACTCACCGGCGGCTACTCGGCCGCCGGGGTGCTGACGCTGCGGCCACGCCGGCTGGTGGTGTACCCCAACGGCGAGGCCGTCGCCGACGCGGCGTACCGCACCGACCTCGCCGCCGCCGACGTGGCCGAACTCGTCGGCGCACTGGCCGACGACCTGAGCGCTCCGGTCACCGATCGCCGCACGGGCCTGCCGTCCGTACTGGACGCGCCAACCACGGTGCTCACGGTCCGGTCCACCACCGGCTCGTACACGGCCCGGACCGAGGGGCTGGACGAACTCCGCGAGGAGCGCGGGTATCCGGATCAGCTGTACGACGCCCGGGACCGGCTGTCCGCGCTGCACAAGCGGATCGTGGCGGCCGGGCAGCCATACACGGCCGAACGGGTCCGGGTGGTGGCCGAGCCGGTGGGCAGCGCACCGCCCGGTGACGACGGGTCAGCCCTGCCGTCTGCCGATGCGGCGCGGCCCTGGCCCGCCGCCCTGCCGGTCCCGGACCGGCAGGGCACCGACACGGCTCGGATCGCGGATCTCGATGGGGACCGGGCCCGCGACGCGGTGCGGCTCCTGGAGCGGGATCTTGACCTGAACGGTGCCTGGCGGACGTACCGCACCGGCGACGGCACCCTCCTGCGAGCTTCCTGGCGGTACCTGCTCCGCGACGAGTGACCCTTCGCGGTCGGGGCTCGGGGCAGCGGGCTACGCGCCTGCTTCGCGGCGGCTAGGCCCGGCGGAGCTCGGAGAGCCCGGCCGCAATGCCGCGCAGCAGGTCGGCTGCCTCGGTGAGGCGACTCGCGGCGGACTGCGGGGCGCTGGCCCGGGTGTCCTCCGCCAGGTACCCGGCCGCCGCCGCGACCAGTCGCTCGTACGCTGTGACGCCCTCGTGCAACTGCTTCACCAGGACGGCGTGTGCCTCGGTGAGCGGCGCCCGCGCATCGGCGGGTGTCACCACCAGCGCCCGCTCCACACAGGCGGCCCGCTCGGCCAACTCCCGCAACGAACGCTCCGCGACCGCTGCCTCGGCGACGGCCGTCCGGGCCGGGCCGCCGAGGCGACCGGCGAGCCCGGACAGGGTGAGCGCGGCCCGGTCGAGACGCCGCCACGGCTCGGCCACCGTCAGGCCCCGCAGCCGCACCCGGGTCCGCTGCCGGTCGTACTCGTCGATCACGGCGCGCCCCCCGGGCACCTTGGCGACGGCGGTGAGCAGTCGCTCGCGCGCCTGAGCGCCGGCGAGGGCCGGATCGGGCTCCGGCGGCACGGGCAGCGCGGCGAAGGCGCGAAGATCGACCCATCGCCACACGGTCAGTGCCACCGCCCCGCCGGCCGCCGCCGCCCAGCCCGCATCCGGCAGACCGAGCCCCTCGTACGGCACGAGCACACCGGCCGCGCCAGCGAGCAACCCTGCCCGGATCGACCAACCTCGCGCGGATCTGCGCAGGTGCCGCAGCCGTCGGAGATGCTTCGCGCGCGCGTCCACCGTCGCTCCCATCACGTCAGCCGGTCGTCGTTTCGCCGGTCTTCTCCTTCGCCATGTTGGCGCGGATCTCATCAAGCCGCGACACCGTGGCATCCGGCTGCCCGGCGGCGGCCCCGTCGGCGGCCCCGGTGCCTGCGGCGACGGCTGGCTTCTCCGGCGCCGCGGCGAGCTTGTCCCCGGCCATGCTGGCGCGGATCTGGTCCAGCCGCGACGAGCCGGCCATGTCGAGGGTGGACTTCTGCACCTCGAGCATCCGGCCCTCGACCGAGTTGGAGGCGAGCTCCGCGCGGCCCATCGCGTTGGCGTAACGCCGCTCGATCTTCTCGCGCACCTCGTCCAGGGACGGGGTGTTCCCGGGGGCGGCAAGCTGGCTCATGCCCTCCAGCGACTTGGCCACCGTCTCCTGCATCTTGGCCTGCTCGAGTTGACTGAGCAGCTTCGTCCGTTCGGCGATGCGCTGCTGCAGGATCATGGCGTTGTTCTCCACCGCCTTGCGGGCCTGCCCGGCGGCACCGAGTGCCTGGTCGTGCAGGCTCTTCAGGCTCTCCATCCCCTGCTCGGCGCTGACCAGCTGGGTCGCGAAGACCTGAGCTGTGCCCTCGTACTCCCCGGCCTTCGCCTCGTCGCCCTTGGCCCGCGCCTGATCGGCCAGCACCAGCGCCTGCCGGGCCGAGCTCTGCAGCTTCTCGACCTCGGACATCTGCCGGGACAGCTTCATCTCCAGCTGCCGCTGGTTGCCGATCACCGCGGCCGCCTGCTGCACGAGCCCTTGGTGCTGACGCTGAGCATCCTCGATCGCCTGCTGGATCTGCACCTTGGGATCGGCGTGCTCGTCGATCTTGGCGCCGAACAGCGCCATCAGGTAGTTCCAGCCCTTGACGAAGGGATTCGCCATCTTTGCGGTCCTCTCTGCGGCCGTACGTCCGTGCCGTTGTTCGTTCGCCGGGGGTAGGGGCTGCGCTGGGCGCGCCCGCACTCGACCTCCATCGTGTCAGGCCGGTGCGAGGCCGTCACCTCCACCTCGGGGAAAACCGGGGGGCAATCGCCGGTGAACAGCGAAACGCCAGCCGGAAATCAGGGGCAATTCAGGGCGGCGGAGCCGTCGGGCCCGTCGCCCCGCCCGCGAGTGTGGTGCGGGACAGTTCCTCGGCCTCCGCGAGCCCGGCACGCATCCCCTCGAGATCGCCGGTCAGCTCCGCCACCCGGCCGGCCGACAGCGATGCGCCGGTGGTCGTGGCGTGCAGCGCGAGCAGCTCGGCCATCCTGGCCACCAGGCCTTCCAGACCGTGCACCGCGGACTGCATCCGGGCCAGCAGCGTGTCGCGCGCCTCGGTCAGCCGGCGGGCGACGTCGAGCTGGTCGGTTACGGAACGCACCGCGCGCTCCCGCTCGTCGCGCAACGGGCCGGGCCGCAGCCCGCGCATGCTGTGCTGCAGGTGGCTCAGTTCCTGCTGGAGGGCGGCCGTGTCGATGGCGCCGAGACTCTGCCCGATCAGCGTCGCCTGGCCGGCGAACCGGCGCAGGTCGGTGAGCCACCCCCGCCGCGTGGTCATCCACGTCACCGATCTGGGCGCGCACCGTCGGGTCGGACGGCGACTCGGTCTGGCGGTGCAGGTTGCCCACCGCCGCCTCGGCCCGGCGCAGCCACTTCGCTTCGGCGCTGCCACGTGGCGGCACGGGCAGCGCGGCGAGCCGGGCGTCGGGTCGTTCCACCGGCGCACGGACCGCCCGGTCGCCCAGGGTGCCGAGGCCGACCCGCACGCCGTACACCACGCCGGCGATCGCCAGCCCGACTGGCAGCCCGACCACAGCGATCGGGGCGGACGCGGCGGCAATCACACCGCCCAGGCCGCCGAGAAGGCCGGCGGCCAGGATGCCCCACGGCTCGGTCGCGTGTTCCTTCAGCCCCACGGCGCAAGTGTGACGACCCCGCGCACCCCGCGCCAGGTCGACCCGCAACTGCCGCTCAGAAGTTGCTGAGCACGTTGATCAGAACCTTGTCGATGGTGGCCGGGTCGCGGGCGTCGTAGGCGGCGGCACGGGACGACTTCGAGATCCTGTCCAACACGCCCAGGTCGGCCTTGTCGCCGTACGCCACCGTGAACACCCGGACCGAGTTCTCCAGGCTGCTCGCGTCGAGGTCCCTGATCAGGCTGTTCAGGTCGTTGTCCTTCGGGTACTCGTTCTTGCCGTCGGTCAGCAGGACCACGGCGTTGATCCGGTCCGGGTCGGCCGACGCGAGCAGGTGCTGCTGTGCCGCCCGGGCCGTGGCGTACAGGGCCGTTCCGCCGTCCGGGGCGAGCGAGGTGATGGCGGCCCGCATCTGGTCCCGGGTCACCGCGACGCCGCCGATCGGCACCCGTTCCGTGTACGGCTTCGAGGCACCGGCCCGTTCCGTGGAGAACGTCCACAGCCCAACCTCGTCGTCCGCGGCGAAGAGATCCAGCGACTGCGCCGCCGCCGCCTTGGCCAGTTCCAGCTTCGACTTGCCGTTGCCCACCTGCTCGTTCATCGACCCGGAAACGTCCAGGACGAGCAGGACCCGGGCACGCTTGCGCTGCTCGTCCCAGGTGGACAGCGCCTTGGCCATCACCGCTGCGGCCGGCGGGTCGATCAGCGCGAACTCCTGCTCGGGCAGCAGACCGTTCGTCGGGGACAGCACCGAGCCCGGCTTGCCCTCGAAGCTGCGGAAGGCCGCGTCGGTGAAGCGCTTTTGCTGGGCCGGGGCATGCAGGAAGGTGAGCAGATCCGCCGCTGCGGCCTTCTGCTCGTCACTGGCCGTGGTCAGCACGACGAACGGGTTGTCCGAGAGGAGCGTGCCTTCCTTGGGGTAGACGGCCACCAACGGCACGCGCGGCTTGGTTCCCTTGCCGACCAGCTTGGGGTCGCCGGTCGGATTGCCCTGGTTGTAGTCGTAGACCGATTTCTCCTCGACGGTCACCGCGCTGATGTACGCCATTCCCTGTCCGCGGGCGTCGGCGTCGGCGAGGTTGGAGAGGAAGGTCAGCGTGGTGTCGCCGTAGTGCACCACGCCGGATTCGACGCCCTTGACGAACTGCAGCACCTTCGGGTCGGCCAGATCGGCCTCGGTGAGGTCGCTGGAGCGCCCGGTGGCCGCGAAGTACGCCCCGACGGTCGCGTTGAGCCCCGATGTGGAGAAGTGCGGGTTGGTCTTGCCCAGCCGGAAGGCGCCCCACTCGGGGTGGCCGGCCGCACCCCAGCCGCGCGGGTCGTTGGTCAGACCGAGGACGTCGGACCAGCCGATCGGCTTGCCGGGCCAACCGAGCGCCTCGGCCATCGGCTTGGGCATGGCGAGCACCAGCGGCGTCTGCGCGATCGACGCGATCGTGCCTTCCGGGACGAGGGTCCCGCGGTCGGTGGCCGACACCCGCTGCCGCAGCAGGGACACCCACGACGAGGAGGCGGGGCTCCACACCTGCGGGGCGGGGTTGCCCTCACGCCCCTCGTCCCAGCCCGCCGCCAGGGCCTCCATCGCCCCACCGGACGCCTTGGCGAAGACCTTGACGTTGGCGCACTTGCCGTCGAAGCTGCGCTCCGCCTTGTTGTACGCGGTGGCGATCTCGCTGAGCAGGGCGGCCTTCTCGCTCGAGGCCGCCACGGAGAGCGACACGCAGCCCGCGCGGTCGGCGGCCTGATCGGCGTCGCCACCGTCGTCCCCGCCGGGCCGCAGGACGAGGTAGGTCCCCACGATCGCCATCACGCCGACAACGCTGGCGATGATCAGCGGTAGCGGGTTACGACGACGAGGTGAAGGTTCGTACACCACGGTTACTGCCTCCGCGAACGGGTCTCACCGGTGCGGCCGGACGATCTGCCGCGCGGCCCAGTGTCGCAGGTCAGGACAACCGGAAAGCCACGAGGAGCCCAACCCGCCGAGCGTCATGCCGCGTAGACGACCGCCCGGCCCGCGTCCGCTCCGGAGGCTGGCCCGTCGGCGCCGGGGCCGCCCACGATCGGGCCGGGCGTCAGCGTACGGGTGGCACGCAGGGTGGTCCGGAGCGGTCCGTCGCGCCGGACCGCCACGGAGACCTTGCCATCGATCACCCTGGGGTCGACCCCGCCCGCGTCCGCCCGCTCCGCGGCGCCGGGCTGATCCACCGGCAGCAGCATGTCGTTCATCTGCTCATCGAGGGCAAGCGTGTCGCTGACCTCGCGGAGCAGGTCGGAAAGCTGGGCGCCGAGGGCTTCGCAGACCGCGGAGAGCAACTCGCTCGACGGCTCCTTCTGCCCGCGCTCGATCTCCGACAGGTAGCCCAGGCTCACGTTGGCCACGGTGGAAACCTCGCGCAGCGTGCGGTGCTGAGCCTGGCGTCGCGCCCGCAGCGCGTCACCGATGACCCGTCGGAGCAGGACCATCGCACCCCCTCTGGCTGTCAACCCCCCACCGCTGGCAGCCGGGGGAGGATGGCCTCCAACGGTACCCGCTCGGCACGCCCACCGACATCCAACCCCGCCGCCGAGGTTTCCTCACGCGCGCGAAGCGGCATCCGCGAGCAGGTCCAGCGCGGCGCGTACGGCCTGCCACCGGATCGCCGCCCGATCCCCCGACGCGTCGAGCCGGCGGACCAGGGGCTCGGCCGGCCCCGGGCCGGCGACCGCGACGTACACCCGGCCGACCGGCTGCCCGGCCTGCGGATCCGGGCCGGCGACACCGGTGGTCGCCAGGCCCCAGTCGGCGTGGCAGCGATCGCGTGCGCCGACCGCGAGGGCGGCGGCCACGTCGGGATCGACCGGGCCCCGGGCGTCCAGCAGGGCCATGGGCACGCCGGCCAGGTCCGCCTTGAGATCGGTGGCGTAGACCACGAGGCCGCCACGGAACACCGCGCTGGCGCCCGGAACGTCCACGATGGTGGCGGCGAGCAGGCCGCCGGTGAGCGACTCCGCGACGGCCAGGGTCTGGCCGTGCTGGCGCAGCGTTGCCAGCGCCGTCCCGGCAGCCGGCGGATCGGCGGAGGTCATGCGGCGGCCTCGTCCGGCGTCGCGGCCTGGGGTGGTGGCACCGCGGGTGCCGGCTGCGCGGGCGCCGACTGCGCGGGTGCCGGCTGCGCGGGCGCCGGCTGCGCGGGCGGCACGGGTGCGGGCTGTGCGGGCTTGGGCTGTGCCAGCGGCACGGGAGCGGCGGCGGCTCGACCGGTGCGACGCAGGCGGACCGCCCGGACGACGTAGTCCACGCCGGTGCCGACGGTGACGATCACCGCGAGCAGCATGATCCAGGTACCGACGCTGGCGAGCGGCCCGGTGAACGGCCAGAGGTACCAGGTGATCGCCAGGATCTGCAGCACCGTCTTGATTTTTCCGCCGCGGCTGGCCGGGATCACGCCGTGCCGCAGCACCCAGAACCGCAGCGCCGTCACGCCCCATTCGCGGACCAGGATGAGTGCGGTGATCCACCAGGCCAGCCGCCCGTACGAGGAGAGCAGCAGCAGCGCCGTGCCGGTGAGCGCCTTGTCAGCGATGGGGTCGGCCACCTTGCCGAACGAGGTGACGAGGTCCCAGGTCCGCGCGATCCACCCGTCCACGAAATCGGTGAGCGACGCGACGAAGAACGCGACACAGGCGGCCATCCGTAGGCGGTCGTCCGCCATCTCGGAGCTGACGATCAGCAGGGCGAAGACCGGGATGAGCACGATCCGGAGGCCGGTCAGCGCATTGGCGAGGTTCAGGACGGGCACCCGCCGGACGACCCGGACCGGCAGGGCGCCACCCGCGGCCCGACTCTCGTTTCCGGCGGCACCCTCGTTTGCAGCGGCGCCCTCGCTCACGGCGGGACCGGAGCGGCCGACACCCGCTCCATCGGCACCGCCACGAGGTCGACACCGATACTCTCCACGACCTTGGCGCGGATCAGGTCACCGGGGCGCAGCACCTCGAGGGCGATCGCACCGCCGGCGACCAGCGTGGTGGAGCCGTCGACCTCGGGCGCCTGATGCTCCGACCGGCCCTCCACACCCTCGTCGGTCACCTCGTCGACAAGCACCTCCACCACCGTGCCGATCCGCTCATCGGCACGCTGGGCGCACAGTTCCTCGGCGAGCGCGCTCACCCGTTCGTACCGCCGCCTGATCGCCGACGCGGAGACCTTGCCGGGCAGGCCGATAGCCTCGGTCCCGTCCTCGTCGCTGTAGTCGAAGACGCCGACGGCGTCGAGTCGCGCCTCACTGAGGAAGCGCTCCAGTTCGTCGACGTCGGCCCGGGTTTCGCCGGGAAAGCCGACGATGACGTTGCTCCGGGCGCCGGCATCCGGTGCCAGCGCGCGGACCGATGCGAGCAGGTCAAGGAACCGCTCGGTGGAGCCGAACCGCCGCATCCGGCGCAGCACCGGCTCACTTGAGTGCTGGAAGGACAGGTCGAAGTAGGGCGCCACCCCGGGGGTCGTGGCGATGGCCTCGATCAGACCGGCGCGCGTCTCCGCCGGCTGCAGGTACGACACGCGGACCCGGACCAGGCCGGTGACCGCCGCGAGCTGCGGCAGCAGCTTCTCCAGCAGGCGCGGGTCGCCCAGGTCCTTGCCGTAGGACGTGGAGTTCTCGCTGACCAGGACGACCTCGCGGACGCCGCTGCCGGCGAGCCACTCGGCCTCCGCGAGGATCTCATCCGGCGTACGGGAGACGAACGCGCCGCGGAACGACGGAATCGCGCAGAACGCGCACCGGCGGTCGCAGCCACTCGCCAACTTCAGCGGGGCGACCGGCCCCGACTCCAGACGCCGACGCAGCACCGGGCGCAGGTGCGCCGGAGTGCCCCGGTCGTCGACGGCGTCGCCGTGGCCGGGCGTCGCCGACACACCGGTTCGGCGGGCCACCGGCGCCAGCGGCAGCAGCGTGCGCCGGTCGCGCGGGATGTGCGCGGTGATCTTCTCGCCGGCCACCACCGAGTCCAGCGTCGCGGCGATGTCGGGATAGTGGTCGAAGCTGAGCACCGCGTCGGCCTCCGGGAGGCTGCCGGCGAGCTCGGCGCCGTACCGCTCGGCGAGGCAGCCCGTCGCCACGACCTTCGCCCCGGTATCCGCCGCCGCGAGCAGCGTGTCGATGGAGTCCTGTTTCGCCTTGGCGACGAAGCCGCAGGTGTTGACGACGACGACGTCGGCATCCGTACCGTCCGTCGACACCTGCCAACCGCCCGCCGCCAGGCGACCGGCGAGCTCCTCGGAGTCGACCTCGTTACGGGCACAGCCGAGCGTGAGCAGGGCGACCCGGCGGCCGGCGCCGGGATCGGACGGGGAAGGAGCCACGCCCTGAGCCTACCGAGGACGCGGCCCGGTCCGGCACCGCGTCATAGGCGTCGCATCTTCCGGCCCCGCGAACCCACCTCACCGCACCAGCACGCCGGGCGACGGGTACGGCTCGCGCAGCGTGAACGCCTGCGCCGAGGCGCCAGCCCGCTCCAGTAGCGCGAGCCGGTCCAGCCCACCCGCCACGGTGAACCGCAGCACGGCTCCGTCGCGGTACGGCTCGTAGCCGAGCGCGGCGAGGGTGCGCTGCGGCTCCGCCCCGGTGTCCGCCGTGGCGGGACCGCTGCGATCCCGCCGCGCGGCAAGCAGGAGTCCCCGGTCCCGGGCGGCGGCGTATGCGGCGTCCTCGACACCGGCCTCGGCGACCGCGGTGGCGAGCGCATCCGCCAAACCCCCGTAGTCCCGTGGCGGAACACTGACGACGTGTTCGACGGTGGAGCGCTGGTAGAGCTTGGCCGGCCGCCCGGCGCCCGGGCCGGCACGTCCGGATCTGCGCGCGAAGGACACGTCGAGGAGGCCCGCGGCCGCGAGCTTGTCAAGGTGGAACGCCACGAGAGTGAGCCCCAGCCCGAGCGCCCGCGCCACGTCGGCACGCGCTACCGGCTCCGCGGTCGCGGCGACGTACTCGTACACACCGCGGCGCACGGGGTCCTGGAGAAGTCCCAGCGCGTCGACGGACATCCTTGTAGTGTGCCCGACCTGCTACCCCCTGGCGCGTAGGCCGAGGGCGAACGCGGCAGCTGCCAGTAACAGGAATCCGAAAAACAACGCCTCGCCCGTGCGCCGCCATGCCGTGCGCTTGACGGAGCCGGCCAACTTCGCCGCCCCTGTGCTGTCCCGCCAGGCGCGCCGCATCATCATCCACAGTGCCCCGGCCGGAAACCCAATGACGAGGCCAGCCAGCAGGCCGGCGAGGGTCACGCCACCGGTCCGGTAGTCGTCCATCGACACAGTGTGGAGGTCCCCCGCGGCACTGGTCCAGAGGTGATTTGCCGATGATCGATTCACCCGGACAGCAGAGTCGCTACCGCGGTCAATGTGATCATGGAGAAGGCGGTGGTCCAGACCACGCTGTCCCGCGGCAGCCGGCTCTGCAGGCCGTACACCCTGGCGAACACGAACGTGTTCTGTGCCGTTGGCAGCGCCGCGCAGACCACCACCGCGAGCAGTGGCGCGCCGTCCAGGCCGAGCGCCACATGGCCCACCAGGTACGCCACCGCGGGCTGAACCACGATCTTCAGCCCGACCACCACGATCAGCTCCAGGCGCCGCCGCTCCCCAGCCGGCGGGTCCGGATGGTCACCGCGCCGGCGGTGCAGCGAGAGACCCAGCGCCACCAGGGCCAGCGGCACGGCCGCGGCTCCCAACAGGTCCACCGGGTGGTACACCAGATCGGGCAGCTTCCAACCGGCACTGTGCACGGCCACACCGCAGACGCATGCCAGCAGGATCGGATTGCGCACCGGTAGGGTCAGCACCCGCCGGAATCCTGGTCGGGAACCGGTGCCGGCGTCCAACGCGCAGAGCACCACCGGCGCGAGGACCAGGACCTGGAACAGCAGCACCACCGCGACGAACGAGGCGTCCCCGAGGATCTGCACCGCGACCGGGATGCCGAGATTGCCGGCGTTGACGTAGCCGGCGGCCATTCCCGCGATCGTCTGCTCGCCCAGCGTGCGCCGCAGGCCCCACCGGGCAAGGGCGAAGCCGGCCGAGCCCACGAGGAATGTGCTCGCCGCGAAGGCGAGGAGACCAACCAACCCGAAGCCCGCCAGCGGCGCGCGGCTCAGGGTGCCGAAGAGCGCGGCCGGCATCGCCACCAGGAGCACGAACCGACCCAGTACGTCCGTCGCCGCGGCGCCCAGCACACCGGCACGCCCCACGAGGTACCCGAGTCCGATCAGCACCCAGATCGGCGCAAACGAGGAAACCACCCCCGACACCCTGCCCCAACACCCCCGCGATCTTGCAGTCGTGCCTCGCATTATGGGCGGTCTGCGGCATATGCCCGCGACACAAGTGCAAGATCGCGCGGGGACTGGGCGTGCGCGGGGCGGGGGGCGGGGGGCGGGGGGGGCGGGGGGGGCGGGGGGGGCGGGGGGGCGGGGGTCAGGGTTCGGCGCGGAGGCTTGCCAGGACGTCCTCGAGTTCGTCTGGCTTGATCAGGACGTCGCGGGCCTTGGAGCCCTCGGACGGGCCGACGATGCCACGGGTCTCCATGAGGTCCATCAGGCGGCCCGCCTTGGCGAAACCGACCCGCAGCTTGCGCTGCAGCATCGACGTCGAGCCGAACTGGCTCGTCACCACCAGTTCGATGCCCTGGATCAGCACATCGAGGTCGTCGCCGACATCCTCATCGGCCTTCTTCTTCGGCTCCTGCGCGGCCGGGGTCAGCACGTCCGGGCGGAACTCCGGCTCACGCTGGTCCTTGCAGAACTTGACGACGTCGGTGATTTCTTTCTCGTCGACCCACGCGCCCTGGATCCGGATCGGCTTGGACGCGCCCATCGGCAGGAACAGGGCGTCGCCGCGCCCGATCAGCTTCTCCGCGCCGGGCTGGTCCAGGATGACCCGCGAGTCCGACAGGCTGGACGTGGCGAATGCCAGCCGGGACGGCACGTTCGCCTTGATCAGGCCGGTGACCACGTCCACCGAGGGCCGCTGGGTGGCCAGCACCAGGTGAATGCCGGCGGCGCGGGCCAGCTGGGTGATCCGCACTACGGAATCCTCGACGTCGCGCGGAGCGACCATCATCAGGTCGGCGAGCTCGTCCACGATGACCAGCAGGTACGGGTACGGCCGGATCACCCGCTCGCTGCCGGGCGGCGCCTTGATCTGCCCGGCCCGGACCTTCGTGTTGTACTCGTCGACGTGCCGCACGCCGGCTGCGGCGAGGTCGTCGTAGCGCATGTCCATCTCGCGGACGACCCAGTCCAGCGCGTCGGCGGCCTTCTTCGGGTTCGTGACGATCGGCGTCACCAGGTGCGGGATGCCCTCGTACCCGGTGAGTTCCACCCGCTTCGGGTCGACCAGCAGCAGCCGCACCTCGTCCGGTGTGGCCCGGGTCAGGATCGAGACCAGCAGCGTGTTCAGGCAGCTCGACTTGCCCGCACCGGTCGCGCCGGCGATCAGGATGTGCGGCATCTTGGCCAGGTTGGCCACGACGTACCCGCCCTCGATGTCCTTGCCCAGGCCGACCAGGAGGGGATGCTGATCGGCGGTGGCGGCCCGGGACCGCAGCACGTCACCGAGCGAGACGTTCTCCCGGTCGGTGTTCGGGATCTCGACGCCGACTGCGCTCTTGCCCGGGATCGGACTGATGATCCGCACGTCCGGGCTCTTCACCGCGTACGCGATGTTGCGCGACAGCGCCGTGATCCGCTCCACCTTGACGCCGTGACCAACCTCCACCTCGTACCGGGTGACGGTCGGGCCACGGGTGAAGCCGGTGACGTCGGCGTCCACATCGAACTGGTCGAACACGCCACGCAGGGCGGCGATCGCGTCGTCGTTGGCCTTGCTGCGGGTCTTCGGCGTCTCGCCGGCGCCCAGCAACTGCGGCGGCGGCAACTTGTACGCCGCGTCGGTGAGCGCCAACTGCTCGGCGCGGGTGGGCAGCGGAGAGTGGTCCGGTGGCGGTAGCGGTGCGGCCTTCTTCGGCTTGACCGGGGCTGTCGGGCGGGGCAGCACGACGGTGTCGTGCACCACCGCCTCCTCGACCGGCTCGTCGTCGGAACCGGCGCCGGCGAAGGCGCCCTGGCGACGCCGGGACGACGGGCGTCGCGACGCGGGGCGAGCGTCCTCGACCGGCTCGTCGAAGTCGAAGTCATCATCGCCCAGCGGGTCGTCCACCCGGCCGAGGGCCAGGTCCCGGAGTTGGCGGAACCGGTACGGGATGTGGTTGATCGGCGTGGCCGTCACGACGAGCACACCGAAGGCGGCGAGCAGGATCAGCAGGGGCGTCGCCACCCAGCCGGTGACCGCCCGCGCCAGCAGGCCGCCGCTGAACAGCCCCAGCAGGCCTCCTGCCTTCTCCATCTCGTCCGGCCCGATCGGCCGGCCGAACCCGAGGTGCAGCAGCCCGGCCACGCCCAGGAAGAGTGTGCTCCAGCCCACCACGGCACGCCCCCGGTGGGCCGCGTCGCCCGGGGCGCGCATCATCCGCACCGCACCGACCAGGAGCAGCACCGGAAGCAGCAGCGCGATGGCGCCCAGGAACTGCCGGGTGATCTCGCCGAGCCAGGTGCCCACCGGGCCGCCGGTGGAGAACCACACCGCGGCGGCGGTCAGCAGGGACAGCCCGAGGAGCGCGAAGCCGGCACCGTCACGGCGGTGCCCCGGGTCGAGGTCGCGGGCGCTGGCCGCCTGCCGGCCGACCGCACGTGCGGCCCACCCGACCGCGTGCGCCATGCTCATCCACACCGAGACGAGCCCGCGCCCGACCAGGCCGATCGGGGTCGGGCCACGGCGGGTCCGGCGCCGCGCGGTGCTGGCGCGGGTACGCGTACCGGCCCGGCTCCGGGTGGTTGTCGCGGCGCGCGCGCCGGTCCGCGCGCCGGCACGAGCCGGGGCCTTGCCGCGGGTCGATGTGGCGGCGGCGCGCCGCTGCGCCGGCTGGGCCGGCTCGCGCTGCGCCGACCCGCGTGCTCCGGCACCGCGCGCACGCGAAGCGGCTCCCCCCGCCTCGGACGCGCCGCGACGACGGCTGTCCTCAGAGGTCCGGCCTGCCATCCTCACACCGTAACGGCGGGCCGCGAGGATTCGGCGCCTTTGCGGGCCGTGTCCGACCGGTCAATCTGTCGGCGTCGCCACCGGAGCGCCGCGACCAGCCACGACGCGGCGATGACGAACGCGACGAGGACGCGCAGCAACGGGGTGAACCGCTCCGGATACATGACGCCCTCGATGTAGCGATCGATGAAGCCCAGCGCCAGCGCGGACTCGCCACCGCGGCGGCGGGCCCAGTCCTCGGCGGCGGTCAGTGGGCAGTTCACCAGTTGGGCCGCCACCAGCAGACCCCAGGCGGCGGCCGCCACGTGCGGCACGATCGCGCGGGGCCAGCGCCAGGTCAGGAATCCGCCGGCGACGACGTAGGCCAGGAAGACGAAGTGCAGCCCGAGGAGCGCGCTCGCCAGCACCCGGTAACCCATGCCAACCGCGCCGATCAGACCTCGACGACGTTCGGCACGATCATCGGCCGACGCCGGTACCGGTCATTGACCCAGCGACCGACGGTCCGGCGGACGACCTGCTGCAGCTGGTGCGGATCACTGATGCCCTCGGCGGCCGACCGGTCGAGGGCCTCGGTGATCAACCGGATGACCGGATCGAAGGCGGCCGGGTCCTCGGAGAAGCCCTTCGCAGACAAGGTCGGGCCACCGACCACCTTGCCGGTGACCGAGTCCACCACCACGGTGGCGGCGATGAATCCGCCGTCGCCGAGGATGCGCCGCTCGGTGAGCAGCGACTCGCCCACGTCACCGACGGCCAGCCCGTCGACGTAGACGTAGCGCGACTTCACGTGCCCAACCACCCGGGCCCGACCGTGAAGCAGGTCGACCACGTCGCCGTCCTCGCACTGCATGACCCGGTCCGGTGCCACGCCGGCCTGCAGTGCCAGCTGGGCGTGCGCCCGCAGGTGCCGCCACTCGCCGTGCACCGGCATGAAGTTGCGCGGCTTGACGGCGTTGAGCAGGTAGAGCAGCTCGCCGGCCGGCGCGTGCCCGGAGACGTGCACCTTGGCGACGTCCTTGTGCACGACCACCGCGCCGGCCCGGGACAACTGGTTGATCACCCGGTAGACCGCGGTCTCGTTGCCCGGCACCAGGGACGACGCCAGCACGACGGTGTCGCCGCTGCCGATGGTGACGTGCCGGTGGTCGCCGGTGGCCATCCGGCCCAGCGCGCTCATCGGCTCACCCTGCGACCCGGTGGACATCAGCACGATGTGCTCCGGCGGCAGATTCATCCCCTCGTCGATGCCGACGACCAGACCGCCCGGGATCCGCAGCAGGCCGAGGTCCCGGGCGATGCCCATGTTGCGCACCATCGACCGGCCGATGAAGGCCACCCGGCGCCCGTGCAGCGCCGCGGCGTCGAGTACCTGCTGCACCCGGTGGACGTGCGAGGCGAAGGACGCCACGATGAGGCGACCCTCGGCCCGGGCGAAGATCCCCTCGAGCACCGGACCGATCTCCCGCTCCGGGGTCACGAAGCCCGGGATCTCGGCGTTCGTCGAGTCCGAGAGCAGCAGGTCGACGCCCTGCGCGCCGAGCCGGGCGAAGCCGGCCAGGTCGGTGAGCCGCCCGTCCAGAGGCAGTTGGTCCATCTTGAAGTCGCCGGTGTGCAGGATCGTGCCGGCCGGGGTGGTGACGGCGACGGCGAGCGCGTCCGGAATCGAGTGGTTGACGGCGAAGAACTCACACTCGAACGGGCCGAGCGTCTCGCGCCCACCCTCGCGCACGGTGAGCGAGTACGGCTTGATGCGCCGCTCCGCGAGCTTCGCCTCGACGAGCGCCAGGGTGAACTGAGAACCCACGAGCGGGATGTCGGGCTTGTGGGCGAGCAGGTAGGGCACCGCACCGATGTGGTCCTCGTGCCCGTGCGTCAGCACGATCGCCGTGACGTCGTTCAGCCGGTCCAGGATGGACGAGAAGTCGGGCAGGATCAGGTCGACGCCGGGCTGGTCCACGTCCGGGAACAGCACGCCGCAGTCGACGATGAGCAGGCGACCGGCGTACTCGAAGACGGTCATGTTCCGGCCGATCGCGCCCAGACCACCGAGCGGCGTGACCCGCAGCGCGCCCTTCGGCAGCGGCGGTGGCGGGCTGAGCTGGACATGGGCCTGGGTCACTGTGCAACTCCATGATGGGAAACGAGCGCCTCGCTCTCGATGGCGGCGGCGCGGTTGGCCGTACCCAGGGTCAGACCGGCGCGTGCGCAGTCCTCCCGCAGCCGGGCGATCTCGGCCACGGTGGCATCGACCAGCGGCAGCCGAACCGGCCCGGCGGGCAGCCCGGCCAGGGTGAGCGCGGCCTTGGTCAGAATCGCGCCCTGGGTACGGAAGAAGCCCTGGTATGCCGGCAGTAGCCGGTGGTGCAGCGCCAACGCGCCGGTGATGTCGCCGGCCTCGTACGCGGAGATCATCGCTTTGGTCCGGGTGCCGAAGAGGTGGGTGGGAACCCCGACCACGCCGACGGCACCGATCGACAGCAGCGGAAGGGTCGCCATGTCGTCCCCGGAGTAGTAGGCCACCCCGCCGTGCGCGGTCACCTGGGCGGTGCCGCCAAGGTCGCCCTTGGCGTCTTTCACCGCGACGATGCGCTCATGGTCGGCCAGGCGCAGCAGCGTCTCGGTCCCGATCGCTATCCCGGTGCGCGCCGGGATGTCGTACACCATGATCGGCAGGCCGCAGGCGTCGGCGACCGCGGTGAAGTGGCCGAGCAGACCGGACTGCGGTGGCCGGTTGTAGTACGGGGTGACGACGAGCGCGCCGTGGGCGCCGGCCTTCTCGGCGGCACGGGCCAGCTCGATGGTGTGCGCGGTGTCGTTGGTACCCACGCCGGTGACCACGTGCGCCCGGTCGCCGACGGCCTCGAGGACGGCCCGCAGCAGGCGCTCCTTCTCGGCGTCGGTGGTGGTGGGCGACTCGCCGGTGGTGCCGTTGACGACCACACCGTCGTTGGCCTGCTCATCGACGAGGTAGGTGGCGAGCCGCGCGGCGCCGTCGGTGTCCAGGGCCCCATCCGGGGTGAACGGCGTCACCATGGCGGTGAGCAGGCGACCGAACGGCCGACGCGGATCCGGACCGGTAACCGTCATAACCACAACCTAACGTGCGTGCGTGGACCCATTCAGGACTCCCACGAGTATGCGCTCGCGGCGATCTCCGTGCCGTCGGCGAGCACCGTAACGGTGAAGTCGGCGAAGACATTCGGCGCTACCCGCTGCAGTTCACGCAGGCAGGCGACGGCCACCTCACGGATCTCCACGTCGGCGTGCTCGGTGGCGCGCATCGCGATGAAGTGCCGCCAGGCGCGGTAGTTGCCGGTCACCACGATCCTGGTCTCGGTGGCGTTGGGCAGCACCGACCGGGCCGCCTGCCGCGCCTGCTTGCGGCGCAGCGTCCCGCTCGCCACGTCGGCGTAGCGCTTTTCCAGGCCCTCCAGCAACTCGGTGTACGCCCGCACGCTCGCCTCGGTCGCCGCCACGAACCTGGCGTGCAGCTCCGGGTCGTCGGCGATGACGTCCGGCTCCACCATCGCGGCCTCGCGCTCCGGGACATAGCGCTGGGAGAGCTGCGAGTACGAGAAGTGCCGGTGCCGGATCAGCTCATGGGTGAACGAGCGGGACACCCCCTGCAGGTAGAACGTGACGGTGCCGTGCTCAAGCACGGACAGGTGGCCCACCTCGAGGATGTGCCGCAGGTAGCCGGCGTTGGACGCGGTAGCCGGGTTCGGCTTGCTCCAGGACTGGTAACAGGCCCGGCCGGCGAACTCCGCGAGCGCCTGGCCACCGTCGGCGTCGGTGGACCACGGCACATCCTCCGGCGCCTCGAACTGGGTCCACGCGATCACTTTGACCTGCGGCGCAACGATCTCTGGCACTCGGCACTCCTCCCCCGGCAGCGAGCTCCGCCCACCGCCCCACGCTCGCTCCGCACTCTCGCAGAGCCCAGCCGAACCCTAACCATCGCCCTGCTCCGGCCGCTCACCGGCACGCTGTGACGTCACAGTGCCTTGACTGACGTCAGAGTTGCAGTCATAGTGGCGTCATGGATTTGAGCCCGTACATCGAGTCGCTCCAACGGGACCTCGCCCGCGCCGCGGCACCCGGCGGCGCGGAGATGACCCGTGCCGCCGATCTCCTCGGCGCGTCGCTGGACTCCTCCGCCCGGCTGACCCTGCTGGAGGTCCTCTCCGAAGCCGCGGCGGAGATCACCGCCAGCCTCCGCGCCGCCACGGTCGAGGTCCGGCTGCACGGCCGGGAGGCGGAGCTGGTGGTGACCGAGGAGGAATCCGGCCCGGCAGCTGCGTATCCGGCCAGCCACCCGGGCCCGGAGTCGGGTGATGTGGCGCGCCTCACCCTGCGCCTGCCGGAGCAGACCAAGGAGCACCTGGAGGCGGCGGCGACCGCAGCCGGCGTCTCGGTCAACACCTGGCTGGTGCGGGCCGTCAACGCCGCGCTCGCCGGTTCTGCCGCGCCGCAGTGGCCGGGTCCGCCCGGCAATCCACCGTCCCCGCAGTCGGGGTATCCCGCACCGCCCAGGCGCGGTCGCGGCGCCCGCCGGCTCACCGGCTACGCCGAAGCCTGACCACCACTACCGCCTAGGAGTTCGCCATGCCCGAGTTCGAATGCACCGGCCCGGTCACCGCCACCGTCCGGATCGGCGGTGGGTCGCTCGACGTCGTCGCCGAGGAGCGTAGGACCGCATCGGTCGACGTGACGCCGTACGACGACACCGACGCCTCCCGCTTCGCCGCCGAGCACACCGTCGTGGAGTTGCACGGCAGTGACCTGACCATCGCCGCGCCGGACACGCCAGCGGCCTGGCTGTGGCGGCCACCGGCCCGGTTGCGGGTCACCGCACGGATCCCGATCGACTCCCGCATCGTGCTGCGACTCGCCTCGGCCAGAGCCGTGTGCCAGGGACGCTATGCGGCCGGCGAGATCAGCAGCGCCTCCGGTGACGTCGCGATCGACCACGTCACCGGCGACCTGCATGCCCGGACCGCGAGCGGTGAGGTGACCGCGGACCGGGTGGATGGCGACGCCCAGGTCCGGTCGGCGTCCGGTCAGCTCCGGCTCGGCACGGTCGGACGGAACGCCGGCACGCACACGGCCAGTGGCGACGTGGCGATCGAGTCGGTCGGTGGCTCGCTGCGGGCGGTCAGCGCCTCGGGGAACGTGCACGTCGGCGGTCTGCGGCGCGGTGCCGCACGGGTGAAGACCGCCTCCGGCGACGTACACCTGGGAGTGGTCGCCGGCACGGCACTCTGGCTGGACCTTTCCAGTGGCTCCGGCGTGGTGCACTCCGACCTGGCCACGACGGCGACCCCGACCCGGCCCACAGGCGCCGACCTGCACGTGGAGGTGCGTACCGCGAGCGGGGATATCGAAGTTCGCCGGGTCGCCGACGTGGGGGCGGTCGCTGCCGGGGCAGTCGCTACACGTAGAACCAGGTGAACGGCGCGAAAGGCAGGTTTCGCAGCACCGAGAAGGCCATCCAGGCGGCCAGGAAGACGAGGAGCGTCCGGGTGGAGAGGCGCAGATAGGGAACCCGCCAGCCGACGACCGACCGCAGGCTCCACGCGACATACATGTAGATCAGGAACGGCACGCTGAAGACGAACGGCGCGTGGTGGCGGGCCGCCGCCGGCAGGTCACCGTGCAGCAGGTACCAGGCGGCGCGGGTGCCGCCACACCCGGGGCAATCGAATCCGGTAAGTAGCCGGACCAGGCAGGTGGGCGCGCTCGTGGTCGGCTGCACCAGGAAGGTGTACCCCACCGCGGCGGCGACGCCGAGGCCTGCGGCGGCCGGGCCCACCCACCGGGGCATCCGCTCGGCGACCCGCGCCACAGACGCGCCGACCCGTTCGATCCGGGTCGGTGCGGGCATTACGGACGTCATCCATGCCTCACGGGTTCGAAGGGTCGGATCTCAACCTACACCGGGCCCGCCAGCCGCAGCCGACCCCGACCGGGCGTGCACCACCGGCCCGGCGCTCTCGCCAACGCGGCGCAACGCGGCGGTCAGCGCGGCGGTCAGCGCGGCGGCGAGGTCGCCGGACTCCGGCTGGCCGACCGTGGACAACCCGAGCCAGCCGGCCATCCGATACAGCTCGCTGGCGAGCGCGTCAGCGACCGCCCCCGCTTCCGGCCAACCCCGGCCGGCCCGGCGCTGCCCCGCCGGCGGGGGCTCGATCCAGGCCGCCGGCACGCGCAGGACGCCCGCCCGCCGGTCCGCCTTCAGATCCACCCTGGCCACCAGCCGGTCGCCGAGCAGGAACGGCAGCACGTAGTACCCGTGGACCCGCTGCGCGGCCGGGACGTAGATCTCGATGCGGTACCAGAAGCCGAACAGCCGCTCGGTGCGTGCGCGGTCCCAGATCAGTGGGTCGAACGGGCTAACCAGGGTCGCCGCCCGCACCGAACGAGGCAGCCGGGCGGCGCTGTGCAGATAGGCCGGCTGGCGCCAACCCTCGACGAGGACCGGCCGCAGCTCGCCGGCATCGACGAGGGCCGCGACGGCGGTGCGGGCGGCGGCAACCGGGAGCCGGAAGTAATCCCGCAGCTCCGGCTCGGCGGCGACACCGAGCGCCTGGGCGGCGATCGAGACCAGGGCGCGGTGCGCGTCGGCCGGGGCCGGTGTGGGTGCATCCAGGACCGCCCTGGGCAGGACCCGTTCCGGGAGGTCGTACACCCGGGCGAAGGCGGTGTTGCGGTGCGCGACCGTGATCTCGCCCCGCCAGAAGAGCCACTCCAGTGCGCGCTTGACGTCGGACCAGTTCCAGCCCCAGTGGTCGGTCCGGCGGGCGACATCGCCCTCGATCTGTGCCGCCGTGATCGGCCCGGTCGCGCGCACGTCGTCGAGCACGCGGCGCACGAGGTCGGGCTGCTCCCGGGCGATCCGGGCGACGCCGCCCCAGCCGTGGTCGCCGGCCATCCGCCAGCGCAGCACCGGATGCAGCGCCACCGGCAGCAGGGACGCCTCGTGCCCCCAGTACTCGAAGAGCTCGCTGGGGCGCGCGTAGGCGGCCCGATCCAGCAGACCGGTCGGATAGGGCCCGAGGCGGCTGTAGAGCGGGAGGTAGTGGGCCCGCTGCAGCACATTCACCGAGTCGATCTGGAGCAGGCCGACCCGCCCCAGCACCCGACGCAGATGACGGACGTTCGGTGGCCCGGCCGGAGGACGGTCGGCGAAGCCCTGGGCGGCCAGGGCCGTCCGGCGCGCCTGCGCGAGCGAGATCGAGTCCACCATCGGACCGAGGCTAACCGGCGGGTCCGACGAAACGCGCTACGGGCGCTCCGCCTGCACCATGGTGCCGGCCGGGCCGTCCGCCGCCCGCCCGTCGACCGGAAACCGCCCGTCGACCGGGACAGCTTCGGCCGGCGGCACGTCGGCCGGCAGGATCTCGGCCGGGAGCCCTTCGGCCTGCGGCACCTCGACCGGCAGGCCGGCGTCCTTGGCGTCGAAGGCGGCGGTGACCCGCCGGTCCAGCTCCACCAGATCGGGCACATCCTGCTCGATCGGCCGCCGCGACCCGGGCGGCGACGACGACGACGCGGACGGCTCGCGCACCGGCAGCCCGACGAGCAGGGCCAGCATCACCAGGACGCACGCGTTGCTGCCGACAATCCCGAGCCCGCCGAAGTGGTACTTGAAGTGCCACACGATCTGGCTGGACATCACCAGGTACACCACCACGGCGGCGGCCATCAGACGGTACCGACGGCGCCGGTCCGCTGCCGGATGCACCGCGTGGTCGATCAGCACGATGAACGCGGGCAGCGTCCAGACCAGGTGGTGCACCCACGTGATCGGGCTCACCAGGCAGCCCAGCAGACCGGTCAGCGCAAGCGCGGCCACCTCGTCCCGGGCCGCCACCGCGCGGCGGACGCGCACCACCCAGATGGCGAACACCACCGCGACCAGCGCCAGCCACACCAGCTTGGCGGAGTGCTCCGGCGCGTAGAGCCGGGCCACCATGCCGTTGAGGGACTGGTTGGAGACGAAGGCGTCGCGCCCGACCCGGCTGGTGTCCCAGAGCGCGTCGGTCCAGAACACCCGGGAAGCGTCCGGGGCGAGCGTCGCGGCGAGCCAGGTCGCCGTGGAGAAGGCCGCAGTGGCCATCCCGGCCGCCCGCCAGCGACGGGTGACCAGGAGGTACACGATGAAGATGCCGGGGGTGAGCTTGACCGCGGTCGCCAGCCCGATGCCGATGCCCGCGAGCCGGTGGTCCTTACGGACCAGAAGCAGCACGTCGAGCGCGACGACCGCCACCAGTAGCAGGTTGACCTGGCCGAAGGTGACCGTCTCGTGCACCGACTCGTACCCGGCCAGCGCCACGACGGTCAGGCCCAGGGCAAACCAGCGCGGCCAACCCTGGCGCTTGATGATCGGCTCGACCAGCAGCCGGACCAGGGCGTAGACCGCCGCCAGCGTGAGCAGCACGCTGATCACGATGGCGACATGCCAGCCGACGAGTGCCATCGGCAGCATGGTCACCGCGCCGAAGGGCGGGTAGGTGAACCCGTACTCCGTGCGCGGCAGCAGGAAGTCGTAGATCTGGCCGTCACTGTGCTGCCAGTAGTTGATCGCACCGTAGTAGACCCGCAGGTCGAAGAAGCCGTGCCGCTGGGCGGTGGCCGCCACGTAGGTCCACACCGCGGCTGCGAGGGTGACCACCAGCAGCGCCTGCAGCATGGCACTGCGCCGCGGATTGGTCAGAGCTGTCGAGATACGCCGGACGACCGGCCGCGCCTCCACCCGGCGCCGCAGGTCCGCCACATCGAGCGGCACCCCCGCCATCCGTCCCCGTTCCGCCACCTGCACTGCCCTCCGCTTTGTCATCCATGACCCTGTGGCACTCACTGTGGACGCCGATTGCTACCCGCACGTCACGGATTCATGCCAGCTCCGTACGCTCTCACACCATGGCGCTCGGTTTTGTACGTCCCGCGCGTCCCGGCGACGCCGGCGAGATCGCACGCATCCAACTGACCACCTGGCGTACCGCGTACCGGCGGTTGCTCCCGGCACATGTGTTCGACGAGCTGGACGAGGGGTGGATCACCCAACGCTGGGTCGACGCCATCACTGCGCCACCTTCGCCGCTGCACCGTGTGCTGGTCGCCGTCGAGCAACCGGACCACTCCTCGGCACCCGCCGAACTCTCGTCAGCGTACCCGGTGGGGTTCGCCGCGACGGGTCCTGCCGACGACGCCGCGCTGGCGCCTGACGAAGATCACACCGCGCTGCCGGGGAATGTGGCGGCGGTCACCGACCTGCTGGTCGAGCCGCGCTGGGGCCGGCGTGGGCACGGCAGCCGCCTGCTCGCCGCATGCGTGGACCACTGGCGCACCGACGGCTTCAGCAACGCCGTGGCGTGGGCTTTCGTCGAGGATGGTGCCACTCGGGCGTTCCTGGAAGGGGCCGGGTGGGCACTCGACGGGGCAAGTCGGGCCCTCGACGTGGATGACCTTCTGGTGCCGCAGATCCGCTTGCAGACCGCCCTGGACATCGATGTCGAGCAATCTGCGTGATCAATACGTGACCGGCGGTTGACCGAATCGGCACCTCCCCGTCCCACGCAGTGGAACGTCAGAAATCGGACAGTGCCCTTCCCCGTGGGGAGGATCACATCCGCTCAGGCGCCGTCGAGGTCCAGGAGCGCGCCGAGGCCGACGGTCAGACCGGGCCGCGCGCTGACCGCGCGGACCGCCAGCAGGACGCCCGGCATGAAGGACTTCCGGTCGTACGAGTCGTGCCGGATCGTCAGCGTCTCCCCCGTGGTGCCGAAGAGCACCTCCTGGTGCGCGACGAGCCCCGTGGCCCGGAGCGAGTGCACCCGCACGCCCCGCACGTCGGCGCCGCGGGCACCGGCGTACTCGTCCTTGGTCGCGTCCGGGACCGCCGGCAACCCCGCCGCCTCCCGCGCCTGCGCGATCATCTCGGCGGTGTGCAACGCCGTGCCGCTGGGTGCGTCGAGCTTCTTCGGGTGGTGCAGCTCAACGATCTCCACCGACTCGAAGTACCGGGCCGCCCGGGCCGCAAACTCCATCATCAGCACGGCGCCCACGGCGAAGTTCGGTGCCACGACGACGCCCAGCTCCGGCTTGTGGGCCAGCCAGGAACGGACCCGGTCCAGCCTGGCCTCGGTGAAGCCGGAGGTCCCGATGACGGCATGGATCCCCTGGTCGATGCACCAGTGCAGGTGGTCCATCACCACGTCCGGGGTGGTGAAGTCGACCACCACGTCGGCGCCGGCGTCCGCCACGTTGAACAGCCACTCACCGTCGTCGACCATGGCGACCAGCTCGAGGTCGTCGGCGAGATCGACGGCGCGGCACACCTCGGTGCCCATCCGTCCGCGCGCGCCAAGCACGCCGACGCGGATCGGCTCACGGTCCTCAGTCACACGGACAACCTAGTACCTCGGCCGGACCGGCCCACCGTTGGCACACCCGACATCACCGCCGAACTCCCGCCGACGACGACCTTGACGCGTCCCGGGCGGATCAGGACAGGGCAGTGGCGAAGTCGTGCTCGTTGAACGGCCCCACGACGGCGAGCGACATCGGGCGCGCCAGCAGCTCAGCCGCGACCCCTCGGACGTCGGCCGGCGTCACCGCGTCCACCCGGGCCAGCATGTCGTCGACAGTGAGCAGCCCGTCGTAGAGCAGCTCCCCCTTGCCGAGCCGCGTCATCCGGGAACCGGTGTCCTCCAGACCCAGCACGAACGCGCCCTTGAGCATGCCTTTGCCCCGCTCGACCTCGGCGTCGGTGACGCCGTCGGCACGCACCCGGGCCAGTTCCTCCCGGGTGATGCTGAGCACCTCGTCCACCTTGCCGGGCGCACAACCCGTGTACACCCCGAACAGGCCCGAGTCGGTGTAGTGCGAGGAGAACGTGTACACCGAGTACGCCAGTCCGCGCTGCTCCCGGATCTGCTGGAACAGCCGACTCGACATGCCGCCGCCGAGCACATTGTTCAGCACCCCGAGGGTGAACCGCCGCTCGTCCTGCCGGTGCAGCCCGGGGCAGCCCAGAATCACGTGGGCCTGCTCGGACTCCTTCGGCCGGACCAGCACCTGACCGCCCCGCACCGGGACCCGGGCGCTGCTGCCGCGTACCGGGTTCGGCTTCGCCGGGGTGTCGACGCCGGCCCGGTGGAACGCGGCGCGAACCAGCTTGACCAGCCGCGCATGGTCGAGGTTGCCCGCCGCGGAGAGCACCATCGCCGGCGGCGTGTACCGCCTGCGGTAGAACCCGTGGATCTGCCGCCGCGTCATCGCCGAGATGGTGTCCACCGTGCCGGCGACCTCCCGCCCGAGCGGGTGTGCACCGTAGACCGCCTCCGCGAAGACGTCGTGCACCTCGTCGCCGGGCTCGTCGTCGTGCATGGAGATCTCTTCGAGGATCACCCCGCGTTCGGTCTCCACGTCGGCCTCGGCCAGTACGGAGTCGGTGATGAGATCGCACATCACGTCCACCGCGAGCGGCAGGTCGGCGTCGAGCACCCGCGCGTAGTAGCAGGTGTACTCCTTGGTGGTGAACGCGTTGGTGTCGCCGCCAACGGCTTCGATCTGCGCCGAGATGTCCAGCGCGCTGCGCGACCTGGTGCCCTTGAACAGCAGGTGTTCCAGGAAGTGCGACGCGCCCGACATGGCCGGGCGCTCGTCGCGGGAACCGACACCGACCCAGAAGCCCAGTGACACGCTGCGCATCGCGGGAATCGCCTCGGTGAGGATGCGCAGCCCGTTGGGCAGCACGGTACGTCGTACCGTGCCGCCCAACGGGTCAGCCGCCAGCGTCTTGGTCTGCGCGCGGACCGGGGTCATCCAGCGATTCCCTGCTGTTGAGTTGGACTGGTGCGGTGCCGTGCTCAGCTGTGCCGCTGACGCCGGCGGCGGAATTCGCCGCCGTCACCGTCGCCACCCTCACCACCGGGCTCGCCGCCCGGGTCGCCGGGACCACTCGCGCCGCCGGCGGCGGCGTCCGGAGCGGCCGGGTCACGCGGCGGCGCGTCGGTGCGGGGGCCACGATCGCCGCCGCGCTCACCCCGCGGACCCCGGTCCCGGTCGCCGCGGTCGCCACGGTCGCGCGGACCACGGTCGCCCCGCTCGCGCGCGGCCGGCGGACGCTCGCCGCCGGCGCCGCCGGCGCCGCCAGCGCCGCCAGTGCCGCCGGTCGGGGCGTCGGTCGGCGCGGGCGCGTCGCCCTCGGCCGGCACCTTGTCCAGGTAGATCTTTCCGCGCGCGTCGACGTCAGCGATGAGTACCTCGACCTTGTCGCCCACGTTGAGGAAGTCCTCGACCTTGTCGACCCGCTTGCCGCCGCCCACCTTGGAGATGTGCAGCAGGCCGTCGCGGCCGGGCAGCAGGGATACGAAGGCCCCGAACGCCGCGGTCTTCACGACCGTCCCGAGGAACCGGTCGCCGACCTTCGGCATCGTGGGGTTGGCGATCGCGTTGATCCGCGCCACCGCCGCCTCGGCGGACGGGCCGTCGGTCGCGCCGACGTAGATCGTGCCGTCGTCCTCGATGGAGATCTCCGCACCGGTCTCGTCCTGGATCGCATTGATCATCTGGCCCTTCGGCCCGATCACCATGCCGATCTTGTCGACCGGGATCTTCACCGTGGTGACCCGCGGCGCGAAGTCCGACATGGTGGCCGGCGACGCGATCGCGTCCTCCATCACGTCGAGGATGGCGTGCCGGGCGTCGTGCGCCTGCTGCAGCGCGCCAGCCAGCACGTCGGACGGGATGCCGTCGAGCTTCGTGTCGAGCTGCAGCGCGGTGACGAAGTCGCGGGTGCCGGCGACCTTGAAGTCCATGTCGCCGTACGCGTCCTCGGCGCCGAGAATGTCGGTCAGCGTGACGTACGTCGTCTTGCCGTCGACCTCGTCGGAGATCAGGCCCATCGCGATGCCGGCCACCGGCGCCTTGAGCGGCACACCGGCGGAGAGCAGCGACATCGTGGAGGCGCAGACCGAGCCCATCGACGTCGAGCCGTTCGAGCCCAGCGCCTCCGAGACCTGGCGGATGGCGTACGGGAACTCCTCGCGCGCGGGCAGGACCGGGATCAGCGCCCGCTCCGCCAGCGCTCCGTGCCCGATCTCGCGCCGCTTCGGCGACCCGACCCGGCCGGTCTCCCCGACCGAGTACGGCGGGAAGTTGTAGTTGTGCATGTAGCGCTTGGACCTGGCCAGTGCGAGCGTGTCCAGGTTCTGCTCCATGCGCAGCATGTTCAGCGTGGTGACGCCCATGATCTGGGTCTCGCCGCGCTCGAAGAGCGCCGAGCCGTGCACCCGCGGCAGGATCTGCACCTCGGCGGTGAGCGGCCGGATGTCGCGCGGCCCACGGCCGTCGATGCGGACCTGGTCGCGCAGGGTGCGCCCGCGGACCTCGTTCTTGGTCAGCGACCGCAGGGCGGCGCCGACCTCCTTCTCGCGGCCCTCGAACCGGCCGGCGAGCCGCTCGACCGCCACGGCCTTGATGCCCTCGAGGGCGGCTTCCCGCTCGGCCTTGCCGGCGATCCGCAGGGCCTCGGCGACCTCGGTGCGCACGGCCTCGGTGACCGCGGCGTACACGTCGTCGCCGTACTCCAGGAACACCGGGAACTCACCGACCGGTTTGGCGGCCACGGCGGCCAGCTCGCTCTGCGCGCGGCACAGCTCGCGGATGGCGGGCTTGGCGGCCTCCAGGCCGCTGGCCACGACCTCTTCGGTCGGCGCCGGGGCACCACCGGCGATGAGCGCCAGGGTGTGCTCGGTGGCCTCGGCCTCGACCATCATGATCGCGACATCGGCGTCCGGTCCGTCACCGAGGACGCGGCCGGCCACGACCATGTCGAAGGTGGCGCGCTCCAGCTCCGGGTTGGTCGGGAAGGCCACCCACTGACCGTCCACATGCGCCATCCGGGTGGCGCCGATCGGCCCGGAGAAGGGCAGGCCGGCGAGCTTGGTCGACATCGAGGCTGCGTTGATCGCCACCACGTCGTACGGGTGCAGCGGGTCGAGTGCGAGCACCGTCTCGACGACCTGGATCTCGTTGCGCAGCCCCTTGACGAAGCTCGGGCGCAGCGGCCGGTCGATCAGGCGGCAGGTCAGGATGGCGTCCTCGCTCGGGCGACCCTCCCGGCGGAAGAACGAGCCGGGGATGCGCCCGGCGGCGTACATCCGCTCCTCGACGTCCACGGTCAGCGGGAAGAAGTCGAAGTGCTCCTTCGGGTGCTTGCCGGCGGTGGTGGCGGAGAGCACGACGGTGTCACCCAGCTGGGCGACCGCGGTGCCGGCCGCCTGGCGGGCGAGGCGCCCCGTCGAGAAGGTGATCTCCCGGGTGCCGAGCGCGCCGTTGTCGATCACGGCGCGGGCATGCTGAGTACCGAGATTACTGGACTCGGTCATAGAGGTACTGCTCCTTCGGGTAGAGGTACGCCCTGCTGGGAGCGGTCTGCGGCCGGTCTTCGATCGAAGCTCTCGGGAGGGTCGTTCACGTCCCGGGAACCACTACCGAGGACCGGTGCGCCGACGGACTCCGTCGATCGGGGCGTCGTCTGGTGGCACTTCGTATCCAGTGTGGCATTGCCGGGGTGCCGGGAGCAGCGTCGTGCTGCTCCCGGCACCACAGGTGTCTAGCGGGAGCGCCGGTCAGCGGCACTACGCCGCAGGCCGAGCCGCTCGGTGAGCGTCCGGTAGCGCTCGATGTCGGTACGGCGCAGGTAGTTCAGCAGCCGGCGGCGGCGGCCGACGAGCAGCAGCAGGCCGCGGCGGCTGTGGTGGTCGTGCTTGTGCGTCCGGAGGTGGTCGGTCAGGTCGAGGATCCGCCTGGTCAGCATCGCGACCTGGACCTCCGGCGAACCGGTGTCACTCTCGTTGGTCTTGTAATCGCCGATGATGGTGGTCTTTACGGCAGCGTCGAGCGCCATGATCTCCCTATCGATGTGTGGAACCAGCCCCGCACCCGCGGCGTCGAGCAGGCACACGGGACCGCGCCGGTAACCCGGCGTACACCCCAGGCTAACAGACCCCCCGCCCGCCCCCCATGTCCCCCGCGATCTTGCAGTCGTGCCTCGCTATTCGCCCCCTTCGCGGCGATTTGCCCCGCGCACGAGTGCAAGATCGCGGGCGGCTAGGACGGTGGTGGGGGGAGGAGGAGGAGGCGGCGGGTTTGGGTCACGTCCTCGCGGATCTGCGCCACCAGGGGGTCTATGCCCGGGTAGGCGCGCATCTCGCGGAGGTGGGCGGCGAAGTCGAGGGCGACCCGCTCGCCGTACAGGTCACCGTCGAAGTCGAGCACGTACGCCTCGACGCGACGCTGGCGCCCGTCGAACGTCGGATTGGTCCCGATCGACACGGCGGCCGGCAACGCCTGACCGTCGGCGCGCACCAGATGTGCCGCGTACACCCCGTCGGCCGGGATCGCCGCGTACGGGTTGGTCATCAGGTTGGCTGTGGGAAAGCCCAACTCGCGGCCGCGCTGGTCGCCGCGCACCACCACGCCCTCCAGCCGATGTGGACGACCCAGCGCCCGCGCCGCCGCGGTGACGTCACCGGCCCCCACACATGCCCGGATGTACGTCGAGGAGAAGACCGTGCCGTCGTCGGCCACCAGGGGCGGGCCCTCCACGGCGAAGCCGAACGTACGCCCCAGCCGCTGCAGCAACGCCACGTCGCCGGCCGCCCGGTGCCCGAAGCGGAAGTTCTCCCCCACCACGACCAGCGCCGCGTGCAGGTGCTCGACCAGGACGTCATGCACGAACGCCTCGGCCGCCAACCGGGAGAAGTCGAGCGTGAACGGCACCACGCAGAGGGCGTCCACGCCGAGTGCCTCGATCAGTTCGGCCTTGCGCCCGTTCTCGGTGAGCACCGCGGGGTGCGAACCCGGCCGCACCACCTCGGACGGGTGCGGGTCGAACGTCACCACGACCGAACGGTCACCGAGCTCACCGGCCCGTTTCACCGCCTGGCCGATGATCTGCTGGTGGCCCCGGTGCACCCCGTCGAAGACCCCGATGGTCACCACGGAACGCCCCCAACCGCTGGGCGTCCACTCGTACCCACGCCAACGCTGCACGGATGCCAGCCTAGCCGGCCGGGTTCAGCACCACCTCGGCGCGCGCCGCGCCGTCGCGCTCGCGAACCACCGCGACGAGCGTGCCGTCGGGGGAAAACACCGCGTACGGCGCGGAGATCCCGACCGGGGCCAACGGACCGCCGTGGCCGAGCACCCGCGCCTCGTCGGCGGTGGCGTCCCGGCGGGGCAGCAGCCGCGCGGCGGCGTCGGCCAGTGACAGCGTGACCGGCGAGTCCCGCTCCGCGAGTTCAGCAAGGGTTGCCGCCTCGGCCAGGGTGAACCCGCCCACAGCGGTCCGGCGCAGTGCGGTGAGGTGCCCGCCGACACCCAGCGCGCCGCCCAGGTCGCGGGCGATCGCACGGATGTACGTGCCGGATGAGCACGCCACCTCCACGTCGAGATCGACCACCTCGGCGCCGCGGCGCACCCCGAGCAGGTCCAGCCGCGACACGGTCACCCGCCGCGCCGCGAGCGCCACCTCCTCGCCGGCCCGCACCCGGGCGTACGAGCGCACCCCGCCCACCTTGATCGCGCTCACCGAGCTCGGCACCTGCTCGATGTCCCCGGTCAGCGCGGCGAGGCCGGCCCGCACCGCCGCGTCGGTCACCGCGGCAGCGTCCGCCGTGGACAGCACCTCCCCCTCGGCATCGTCGGTGACCGTCGACTGTCCCAACCGGATGGTCGCCCGGTACACCTTGCCGACGCCGACCACGTACGTCAGCAGCCGGGTCGCCCGCTCCACGCCGACCACCAGGACGCCGGTCGCCATCGGGTCGAGCGTGCCGCCGTGGCCGACCCGCCGGGTCCGGGCCAGCCGGCGGATGCGGGAGACGACGTCGTGCGAGGTGATGCCGGCGGGCTTGTCGACGACGATCAGCCCGCCCGGTGGAGGTCCGGTCACGGTAGGCAGCCTGCCACGTCGGCGGGCCGCACCGCCCACCGCCCACGATGGCGCGGCTCTCCTACTGTCAGAAGATCTGATGTCCGTGGGCCGTTGGGATGCGTGATGACGAGCAGTCCGATGACACCGTTGACTCCGATCCAGCAGGCGACGGCTCCGGGTAGCCCCCGCGTAGAGGGCGCCGTGACATACGACCGGCTGGCTCGTCTGGGTTTCCACCGTTGGTGGACGCCGCCCGTTGCGGTGCTGACCGTCGCCCTGGTCTGGATCAGTTTGGCGTGCGGCGGGGTCGCGGTGTCGGCGATGACCGCGCGCGCCGGCGATCCGACGCAGAGCAGCGGGAGTCCGCTCGTCGAGAACCTCACGATGCTCGCGGGGCTCGCGCTGTTCACACCGATCGTACTCGGTGTGGCGGCCCTGGTGCAGCGGCGTCCGGCCGGGACGTTGCATTCGGTCACCGGCCGGATCCGGTGGCGCTGGCTCGGCATCTGCGTCGCACTGGCAATGGTCTTCGCGGTGCTGCTCATCCTGGCGATGTCGTGGATGTACGACCTCTGGGACGAACCAGTACTGACCATCGGGTGGAAACGTCTCCTGTGGGTCGGCGCCCTCCTGCTGGTCCTCGTTCCGCTGCAGGCCGCCGGCGAGGAGTACGTGTCCCGGGGCTTCCTGTTGCAGACCCTCGGCGCCTATCACCGGTGGGTCGGGGTGATCGGCTCCTCGCTCGTCTTCGCCGCCCTGCACGGCTTCGGCACCTGGTCCGGCTTTGCCGCCCTGTTGTGCACCGCGGTGATCTGGGCGCTGCTGGTGATCCGGACCGGAGGGCTGGAGGTGACGATCGCGGCACACGCCGCCACGAACCTGCTGGCCTTCCTGCTCAGCGCGGCCTCGGGTGGGCTCGATGTGGTTGACGACACGAGCGCTACGGACGCCCCGGCCCCGCTGGCGCTGCTCATGGCCGGCGTGGGCGTGTGTTACGCGTTGTCGGTACTCGGCCTGGTCCGGGTGCTGGCCCGGCACCGCCCGCATCTGGTCCCGGCCAACACGGCGCCGCCCACCACGTCACCGCGCGGCACCGACGACAGCCCATCGGCCGTTACGCAGGCGGAGCAGCAGGGCAACCAGGCGGACCACGATGAACAGCGTCAGCCCGGCCCAGACGCCGCCCAGCCCGGCGTCGAGCACCAGTGCCAGCCAGACCGCCGGTAGGAACGCACTGAGCGCCGCGACCAGGGTGAGGTTGCGCAGGTAGGCCACGTCGCCCGCGCCGATCAACACACCGTCGAGCGCGAACACGACTCCGGCAAGCGGCTGCATCGCGACAAACCAGGGCCACGCCAGCAGCGCCTGGGCGTACACCTGCCGGTCCGCGCCGAACCACGTCGGCAGCGCAAGGAGGGCGAGGGCGGCAAAGCCGGCGAACGCGACGCCGGCAACCAGCCCGATACCGGTGATCCGGCGGGCGAGCCAGCGCGCCTCGTCCACCCGCGATCCGCCCAGCGCCGCTCCGATCAGCGACTGCGCCGCGATGGCGATCGAGTCCAGCGCAAGCGCGCAGAACAGCCAGAGTTGCAGGGCGATCTGGTGCGCCCCCAACGCGGCCGTGCCGAACCGGGCCACCACCGCGGCTGCGGACAGGAAGCACGCCTGCATGGCCAGGCCGCGCAGCAGCAGGTCGCGGCCGAGTACCAGCTGTCGGCCGATCGTGGCGGGGGACGGCCGAAGCGACACCCGCTCGACCACCAGGGCCCGCACGAAGAGCAGCCCACCCAGGGTCTGCGCGGTGGCGTTGGCGATCGCGGAGCCGGCCAGACCGAACCCGGCGGGATAGACCAGCAGCGGGCAGAGCACCACCGAAACCAGGTTCGCGACCAGGACGTACCGCAGCGGGCGGCGGGTGTCCTGCACGCCGCGCAGCCAGCCGTTGCCGGCGGTGGTGAGCATCAGACCCGGCAGCCCGAGCGCGGCGATCCGCAGCCACCCGGTGGCGGCCGCGGTGACCTCGGGGTTGTCCCCGCCGATGGCCCGGACCAGTGGCCCGGCCAAGAGCAGGGCGCCCAGCAGCATCGCCAGCCCGACCCCGACCGCCAGCCAGGAGGCCTGCACGCCCTCGGCCACGGCGGCGTCGCGCTGGCCGGCGCCGTAGCGGCGGGCGGCCCGGCCGGTCGTGCCGTACGCGATCACGCTACCCAGCCAGGCGGCGACCGACATCAGTGCACCGCCGACCGCCAGCGCGGCCAGCGGGGTGCGCCCCAGGTGGCCCACCACCGCGGTGTCCACGAGCAGGTAGATCGGCTCGGCGGCGAGGACCACCAGCGCCGGCAGGGCCAAGCCGGCGATCCGGCGCAACGAGGGCCTGGTCCCGATCCCGTCCGGCGCTGCACTCACCGGCACATCGTCTCAGCCGGCGTGCCGCGCCGGGGACCTCGAGGGTCAGCCGCGGCGGTCCATCGACGTCTGTAGGGCAGTTCTGGCTTCGTCGCGCGGCCGGGGGCCGGACTGCTCCGGCTTGGGCGATGGCTTCGGCTGCTCGGGCATGGCGATCCCCTGGGAAGTCGAGACGAGGGTGGGGTGCGATGTCGGACGGCGCGGGGGCGGGGTGACCGCCATACCGGTGCTGTCAGACGCCGCGTCGACTCGGTGGGGTCGACCGCGGATGCCAACGGTGCGGAGGATGTCGTGGGAACGCGCCCTCCACAATCTAAGTTATCGTTCAGGCGCCCCACGCGCTCCGCCTTCCCACATAACGGGCGTTAAGGTCTGACCGGCGGCGATGATGTTCGGCGCTGCGAGCGGTCTACCCACCGAAGCGGAGTCAGAAAGGGAGTCGTAAGTCATGACGGACGCAGCAGCAGAACACCGGGCCGTGGCCGGCACGTTCACCGATCGGGTTCGGGGCGTTGCCCCGGGTGGGTGGGACCGGCCCGCGCCGTGCGACGGCTGGGTGGCCCGCGACGTGGTGCGCCACCTGGTGGAGTGGTTTCCGGGCTTTCTCAAGGCGGGCGCGGGCGTCGAACTTCCGGGAGGTCCCTCGGTGGACGACGATCCGGTGGCCGCGTGGGAGGTGCACCGTGACGGCGTCCAGGCGCTGCTCGATGATCCGGCGACCGCGGGACGGGTCCTGACGAACCCGCACCTCGGCGAGATCCCGCTCGACCAGGCCGTCGACCGGTTCTACACCGCCGACGTGTTCATGCACACCTGGGATCTGGCCCGCGCCACCGGGCAGGATGAACGACTCAATCCGGAGAAGTGCGCCCAACTCCTCGACGGCATGGTGCCGATGGAGGGCGCGCTGCGGGGCAGCGGGCACTACGGGCCGCGGGTCGCGGTTCCCGACGACGCTGACGTTCAGACCCGGCTGATGGCCTTCATCGGGCGCGTGCCGTAGCGTCTCGCCGCCCGGCGTCACCGGGCGAAGAAGTGCCAGCCGAGCCACCACCAGAAGCCGAACACGGCGATCCGGCCGACCGGTAGGGTCCCGATCCGGTAGCGCATGACGAATCCGCACACCTCGCCGAGCGTGGGGATCCGCGAGCCCTCCCGTCGGGCGAACCACTCCACCGCGGCGAATCCGGCGAAGGCCATCCCGAACGCCACGATGGTGAGCAGGCGGGTCATCGCCGCACCAGGGCCAGGAACGCGGCCGACCACGCGAAGAAGAGTGCGGCCCGCGGGCCGTACCGGGTCAGCGACGGGTCGATCAACTTCGACAGGGTGGGATGGGCGTACGTCGAACCGACGCCGAAGTTGGTGAGTTCCACGGCGACCAGCAGCACCGTCGGTACCAGCCACCATGCGGCGTGCGTCGGCAACCGCCGCGGCGCCGGCCGGCGCACCACCGAGCGGGACATGCCGAGCCAGAACAGGGATCCGCCGACGCAGAGGACGAGGAGATTTGCCGACGTGGTGAACGACGACCTGGTGCCCGCCACCAGCGCCACCAGAGCCAGGACCGGCATCAGCACGCCCGGCCGGGTCCACCCGGGCTCAACTTCGAGGGCAAGCTGCGTACGCTGCTCCATGCCTCGATTGTCGCTGGCTCGCCACCGAGCCGGATAGCCGCAGCGGCCCCGGAGTTACCCCGGATCTTTCAACTGCTCGCGGATCCGGCCGACCAGCTCGTCGATGGTGCCGTACCCGGTGAAGCCCGCAGCCAGTCGATGCCCGCCGCCGCCGAGGGCGACCGCCACCGCGCTCACGTCCACGCCGCCCTTGCTTCGCATGGATACCGCCCACTCCCCCGGCCGCACCTGCTTGGCGACGAACGCGACATCGGCCTCCTCGACGCAGCGAACCGAGTCGATAAGCGATTCCAGGATGTACGGCCGCTGCCCGTACCGGTCAAGATCTTCCACCGTGGCGTAGGTCCAGGCGAGGCCTCGTCCGCCGGCGGCCGCCGGTTCGAGCCGGGCCCGGGCGAGCACCTCGCCGAAGAGGCGCACCGCCCCGAACGGCCGGCTGTCGAAGAGCCGCCGGGAGATGTCACCCGGCCGGATGCCGGTGCCCAGCAGCCGCGCCGCGAACTCGTGCACGGCCGGCGTGGTGGAGTCGAACCGGAACGACCCGGTGTCGGTGGTCAACGCGACGTAGAGGCACTCGGCGATCTCCGCATCCAATGCGACACCGAGGTGGCGCAGCAGGCCGTCGACCACGACCGACGTCGCGGCGGCACCCGGATCGATCAGGTTCAACTGGCCGAAGGCGGTGTTCGACGCGTGGTGGTCGAGCACGATGTTGACCGGCGCGGCGCGCAGCACGTCGGCCAACTCGCCGAGGCGTTCGATGCTCGCGGCGTCGAACGCCAGCACCGCGTCCGGCGTCCGACCGGCCGCTGACGCGGCGACGAGCAGATCCGCGCCGGGAAGCTGGCGAAACGAGTCCGGCAGATCCAGCTCTCCCGGAAAGCTCGCCTCCAGTCGGTGGAAGCCCAGCTTCCGCAGGCCCAGCCCGCACCCGAGCATGCTGCCCAGCGCGTCGCCGTCCGGATTGACGTGACAGGCCAGGAGGATGGCAGCGTCGCGGGGCAGCGCCAGGACGGCGTCGCGGGCGGCGCCCCATGCGGCGGCGCCCACGGGATCGACACCCACCTCCTCCCGCGCCGCGCCGGCGCCCGCCGGAGCGGGCACCGACACCGCGGGCAGGAGGTGGGTCACAGCCGGTCCTGACCCGCCACGACGTCTTCCTCCTCGTCCTCCTTGACCCGGTAGGGCTGAGGTTCGCCGGCGTACTTGGCCTGGGCGGCGATGCGCTGCACCTCGGCGTCGGCGTCCCGTGCCGCGGCAAGGAGTTCCTCGATGCGCTTGGCCTGATCCAGGACGTTGTCCAGCACGAACGTCAGCGTCGGCGCGCGGCGCAACCCGAGCGCCTTCGCCACCGTGCTGCGCAGCAGCCCGTTCGCGCTCTCCAACGCCGCCGCGGTCCCGGCCTCGGCGGCAGTGCCGCCGAGCACCGTGTAGAAGACCGTGGCGTCACCCAGATCCGCCGTGATGCGCGCGTCGGTGATTGTGATCATGCCCAGACGTGGGTCCTTGATCTGGGTACGCACAACCGACGCGACCAACTCGCGTACGCGCTCAGCGTGCCGGCGTACCCGTGCCGGATCAGACATATCGCCCACCTCCGCAGCGTGAACCAACCTGATTGACAGTACCCGTGCAGCCAGCGCCCATGCCCGCCGGCAGGAACCGGCCGCCTGGTCGCCGACCCGGCCCTACTCGTCGTCAGCGCCGTGCAGCCGCCGACGAACGGAGAGGAGTTCGATCTCCGGGCGCTGCGCCATGTGGCGCTCGCAGGCGTCAAGCACCTCCCGGACATGTCCCGGGTCGGGCGCCACCACCGCCACACCGATCTCGGCGCGGCCGTGCCGGTCGAGCGCCCCAACCTCAGCGGTGGCCACCTCGAACTTGCGCAAGCCGGCGAGGATCGGCCGGACGTAGGACCGCTTGGTTTTCAGGCTCCTGGAGTCCTCGGGCAGGAGCAGATCGAAAAGCGCTGTTCCGGTATACACGAGGAACCAGCGTACGGCGTTCAGCGGGCGGTTGCCTGCAGGATTTCCCGCCCTGGAACGCTCGGCCTGGACACGATCACCGGCTCCGGCTGGACCGGCAGTTCGGCGGCACCCGCGCCGCGCGGGCGGGGACGCCACAGCCGTCGGCCGGCCCCGGCACTGCCACCGCGGCCGGGATAGATGTACAGCCCGCGCACCGGGTCCGGCACCGCGTCGAGCGCCGCCGAAACCGCGGGCAGTCCCCGGAATCGCGCCCAGGCGGCCGGGTCGCGGAAGGCGACCTCCAACACCACGCCCCACGGCCGCTCGGCCCAGTTCCACTCCTTGGCGCCGTGGGTCAGCGCGGCCTCCACGAGCGCCGCGCTGTGCGCGTCACGCCAGCGGTGGGCGGAGAACGCCCCGTCACGCACCTCGATCGACCACCAGTGCTTCATGTCCCGACGGTACGCCCGGAGCGCAAGCCGGTCGACCCCTTCACAGCGACGCAGGCCCGAGGCGAACCCCGGGCCTGCGCCATGTGCGGTACGAGCGGATCAGCCGCGCTGCTTCTCCCGCATCTCGAACGTCTCGATGACGTCGTCGACCCGGAGGTCGTTGAAGTTGCCCAGCGTGATGCCGCACTCGAAGCCCTCGCGGACCTCGGTCGCGTCTTCCTTGAACCGCCGCAGGCCGACGATGGTGAGGTTGTCCGCCAGCACCGCGCCGTCCCGGAGCAGTCGCGCCTTGGCGTTGCGCCGGATGATTCCGGAGCGCACCAGGGCACCGGCGATGTTGCCGAAGCGGGACGAGCGGAACACCTCGCGGACCTCCGCCGTACCGAGCTCGGCCTCCTCGTAGATCGGCTTGAGCATGCCCTTGAGGGCCGTCTCGATCTCCTCGATCGCCTGGTAGATGACGGTGTAGTACCGGATCTCCACGCCTTCGCGCTCGGCCAGCTCGCGGGTCCGCGACTCGGCCCGCACGTTGAACCCGATGATGATCGCATCCGACGCGCTGGCCAGGTTGACGTCGTCCTGCGTGATCGAGCCGACACCCCGGTGGATGATCTTGAGATGCACCTCGTCGGAGTTGTCGATCTTGACGAGAGCATCCTCCAGCGCCTCCACCGAGCCGGAGACATCGCCCTTGATGATGAGGGTGAGGGTGGTCTTCTCCCCCTCCTTCATCTGCTCGAACAACGTCTCCAGCGTGACCCGGCCACCGCGGGCGGCCATCTCGGCCGCACGCCTGCGGGCCTGTCGCTGCTCGGCGATCTGCCGGGCGGTCCGGTCGTCGTCCGCCGCGAGGAACGTGTCCCCCGCGCCGGGCACCGCCGTGAGGCCGAGCACCAGCACCGGTCGGGACGGCATCGCGGACTGCACCGGACGACCGACGTCGTCCAGCATCGCCCGGACGCGTCCGTACGCCCGACCGGCGACGATCGCGTCACCGATGTGAAGCGTGCCCTTCTGCACCAGCACCGTGGCCACCGGACCGCGACCGCGGTCCAGGTGGGCCTCGATCGCCACGCCCTGCGCCGGCCCGTCGATCGCGGCCCGGAGGTCCAGCGACGCGTCGGCGGTGAGCAGGACGGCCTCGAGCAGCCCGTCGATGTTGAGCCGGCTCTTCGCGGAGATGTTGACGAACATGGTGTCGCCGCCGTACTCCTCCGCGACCAGCCCGTACTCGGTGAGCTGCTGGCGCACCTTGTCCGGGTTGGCGTCCGGCTTGTCGATCTTGTTGACCGCCACCACGATCGGCACCTCGGCCGCCTTGGCGTGGTTGAGCGCCTCGATCGTCTGCGGCATCACGCCGTCGTCCGCCGCGACGACCAGCACCACGATGTCGGTGGCCTGGGCGCCACGGGCACGCATGGCGGTGAACGCCTCGTGGCCCGGGGTGTCGATGAAGGTGATGGCGCGGTCGTTGCCGTCGTGCTCGACATGGACCTGGTAGGCACCGATGTGCTGGGTGATGCCGCCGGCCTCGCCCTCGACCACGTTGCTCGACCGGATCGCGTCGAGCAGCTTGGTCTTACCGTGGTCGACGTGACCCATGACGGTCACCACCGGCGGACGGGTGACCAGACGGCTCTCGTCCACGTCGGCATCGAGATCGATGTCGAAGCGGGCCAGCAGCTCGCGGTCCTCGTCCTCCGGGCTGACGATCTGCACATCGAAGCCGAGGTGCTCACCGAGCAGCAGCAGCGTCTCGTCGGTGCACGACTGGGTCGCCGTCACCATCTCGCCGATGTTGAACATCTCCTGCACCAGCGAGCCGGGGTTGGCGTTGATCCGGTCGGCGAAGTCCGACAGGGACGCGCCACGCGGCAGCCGTACGGCCTGACCCTGACCACGCGGGGCGCCTGAGCCCATCGTGGGTGCGGACAGGTTGTCGAACTCCTGCCTGCGCTGCTTCTTGGACTTGCGACCGCGGGTCGGCTTGCCACCCGGACGCCCGAAGGCACCGGCGGCACCGCCACCACGACCGCGACCGCCGCCGCCGCCGCCCGGACGACCGGCGCCAGCGGCACCGCCCGCACCCGGACCGCTGCCGCCGCCGGGGCCGCCGCGGTAACCGCCGCCACCGCCGCCGGGGCCACCGCCGCCGGGACCACCGGTACCGCCGCCGGGGCGGAATCCACCGCCACCGCCGCCGCCACCGGGACCACCGCTACGGAAACCGCCACCGGCACCGCCACCGGGACCACCGGGACGACCGGCGCCAGCGCCGCCGCCACCGGGACCACCACTGCGGAAACCGCCACCGGCACCGCCACCGGGACCACCGGGACGACCCGGCCGGTCACCGGGACCACCGGGCCGGTCGTTGGGGCGACCGGGGCGCTGGGTCGGCATCTGGGACGGGCTGGGGCGGGGACCGCCCATGGAGGCCGGGTTGGGCCGCGGAGGCATCGCACCCGGGTTGGGCCGGGGAATGCCGCCGGGCGTCGGACGCCCGCCACCCTGGACCCCGAACGGGTTGTTGCCCGGACCACGCGCCGGCGGGCGACCACCGGGTCGCGGCGCCGCGCCCGGCCTGGGGGCGCCACCGGCGGGTGCCGGTGCGGCGGCCGGACCGGGACGTGGGCCCGGACCTGCGCCTGGGGTAGGGGCGCCGCCCGCGGGGGGTTCCCGGCGGACGGTTTCCCGCTGCCGGGCGGCCTGCGCGGCCTTGACCGCGGCCTCCTGGTCAGCCTTGAGCGCGGCGGCTCGGACCTCTGCGGCCGCCACCTCGATGTCGTGGGCGCTCGCCGGCTTGACGACGGGAGCCTGTGGGCGGGGCGGACCGGGAACCGGACCCCGCCGATCGCCGGTCGGCTTCTCTGCCGCCGGTCGGTCGCCCACCACTGGTCGCTTGGGCGGCATCGGGCGGGCCGCCGGACTGCCCCCCGGACTACGGACGGGGTTGCCGACCGTAGCGGGCTGGGCGGGAGCCGCCGCGGAGGATGCTGCCGGAGCAGCCGCGGACGACGGGGCGGACGGTGCCGCCGACGTTTCGATGGCCGCACGCAGCCGGCGCGCCACTGGCGCTTCGACTGTGCTCGATGCGGACTTCACGTACTCGCCAAGCTCTTGCAGCTTCGCCAGTACGGCTTTGCTCTCGACCCCGAGCTCTTTTGCAAGCTCGTGTACGCGGGCCTTGCCTGCCACTGCACTCCTCACTCCGAGGCTGGGGCGGCAATCCCGCGCCAACCTCACTCGTCCACTTGAAGCCTGGTCATTGCGGCGACTTCATCGTGTGCTCATGCCGGTCGTCCTACCTTGCGAATCCGGGCGGGAGCTGGGCGCTCCCACCATCGGCAAACCAGGTCCTGCGAGTCGGGCTCAGACCGCCTCCGCCAGCGCGCCGGTGTCGATCACACCGGCGATACGCAGCGCACGCCCGAAAGCGCGGCGACGCTCCGCCAAGGCGAGGCAAGCCGGATCGAAATGCAGGTGTGCTCCCCGACCCGGCCGTCTGCGTGCCGGATCCGGCACGACACTGAAACGCTCAGCGCCATGAACGACTCCGACGACCCGCAGCAACTCCGAGGATGGCGCGCGCTTGCGGCAACCCACACACGTTCGCACCGGCTTTGCGAGCCGGTGCGGCGCAGGTGCCGCAGGCGCGCGACGTACCACGGCAGGAAGTCTACCCTGCGGGGCCGACGATCGGTGCGGCCGGCTCATCCCGAGGTTGACTGGTCCACCGAATCTACCGCCCGATCGGGGTGATCGCCCTCGGTGTCGGCCCGGATATCGATCCGCCAGCCGGTCAGCCGCGCGGCAAGTCGCGCGTTCTGACCTTCCCGGCCGATCGCCAACGACAGCTGGAAGTCCGGCACGGTGACCCGGGCCGCCCGGTTGGCGGCGTCGACGACCTCCACCCGCAGCGCGCGGGCCGGGGAGAGCGCGTAGCCGACGAACGTCGCCGGATCCTCGGACCAGTCGATGATGTCGATCTTCTCGCCGTGCAGCTCGCTCATCACCGCCCGGACCCGCTGGCCCATCGGGCCGATGCAGGCCCCCTTGGGGTTCACTCCCGGCACGGTGGACCTGACCGCGATCTTCGTACGGTGGCCCGCCTCACGGGCGATTGCCGCGATCTCCACCGTGCCGTCGGCGATCTCCGGCACCTCCAGCGCGAAGAGCCGCTTGACCAGGGCCGGGTGGGAGCGCGACAGCGTGACCTGCGGGCCGCGGAACCCTTTCGCCACATGGACGACGACGCAGCGCAGCCGCTGGCCGTGCTCATACCGCTCGCCGGGCACCTGCTCGGCGGCGGGCAGCATCGCCTCGATCTTGCCGAGGTCGACGGTGACGATGCCCTTCTCGGTGCGCGCCTCGTGCGCCTGCACCACGCCGGTGACCAGGTCGCCGTCCCGCCCGACGTACTCCCCGAAGTGCACCTCGTCGGTGGCCTCCCGCAGCCGCTGCAGAATCACCTGCTTCGCGGTCATCGCGGCGATCCGCCCGAAGTCGTGCGGCGTGTCCTCGTACTCCCGCACGACATGACCGGCGGAGTCGTGGTCCTGAGCGAAGACGTTCGCCAGGCCGGTCTTGCGGTCGATCTCCACCCGGGCGTGCGGGTTCGCGCCCTCGGTGTGCCGGTACGCCGTCAGCAGTGCCGTCTCGATTGCCGCGAGGATGGTGTCGAACGGGATCTCCCGCTCGCGCTCGAGCGCACGGAGGGCAGCGAGGTCGATGTTCACTCCTCGTCCTCCTCTTCCACGACGTCGTCGTCTTCGTCGTCTTCGTCGTCTTCGTCGTCTTCGTCGTCGTCTTCGTCTTCTTGGTCGACCGGGTCGTCAGAGAAATCCTCGTCCGACTCTCCCTCGGCGTCGAGCGCGGCGAGCCGCTTGAACTCAATCTGTACCCGCCCCGGGCCCAAATCGCCGTATCCGAACACCGAAACCGCGCCGTCCACGTCGAATTGCACGCCGGCCTCATCCGTGCCGGTCACCCGTCCGGTGAGCTGGCGATCGCCGACCCGGACCTGGACCAGCCGGCCGATGCTGCGTCGCCAGTGCCGCGGATCGGTCAACGGCCGGTCCACGCCGGGCGATCCGACCTCCAGCTCGTACTCGCCGGCGATCAACTCGTCACCCGACTCCTCGGCGGAGTCGAGCGCTGTGGAGATGCGCCGGGACAGGTCCGCCACGGCGTCGAGATCCACACCGGCGTCGCTGTCGACCGCGATCCGCACCAGGTGACGCCGGCCGACCCGGGACAGCGACAGCCCTTCCAGGTCGTACCCCGCCTCGGCCGCCACCGGCTCCACCACGGCCCGGAGCCGGGCGATGTGCGCAGCCCGATCACCAGGCGCCGGTGCACCGGCGGCGCGGTCACCACCCTTGCCATGGTGGGGCGCGGTGGCCTTGGCCGACCCGGTCGGGCGGCGCTGCCGGGACGGCTTGCCGGCCGCGGAGCCCCGCTGCCCTGCCATCGCCGCACCCCTCATTCGTGTTCGGCCATCCCTGGCCCGTCCATTGCGCTGGACACCGGCACGACGTTGCAACCCGGCGACTTCGGTCGGCGGCTCCAGCGAAGCCTAACGCTAAGCGGCGCAGGCCCGCCCACGGCGCTCCGATGCCGGGCGACGGGCCGCACCGGGTGCCCGGGGCGGGACAGCTACCGGGCGGACCATGGTGTTGTATGGGCGACGTGTCTGGTAGCGACCCGCGGTTGTCTCGTCGGGCGCTCCTCGCCGCAGTCGGGGCGGGACTGGCCGGGGCCGGCTCGCTGGGCGGTTGCCGGCTGCCATCCACCGGGCTGACCACCTCGCCTGCGCGTTGGCAGGCCGCCCCGGATCCGCTCGTGGCATTCCTGGCCGCCACCATCGGCCTCGCCGACCGCTACGACGCCGTGATCACCGCGGTGCCGGCCCTGACCCAGCGGCTGGCGCCCATCCGCGACGCCCATCGGGCCCACGTGACCGTTCTGGCTCGCCACGTTGGCCTGGTCGGCAGCCTGCCGCCGGGCCGGCCCGACCAGCCGGCCGCCACGCCGGCAACACCCGCGCCGACCGCGCCGACACCATCCGCACCGGCGCCACCAACGCCGGCGACGCCCACCGACCCGGCTGCCGCGATCGCCAGCCTCCGCAGCGCCGAGGACGCCGCCGTCCAGGCCGCGGTCGCCGCCTGCCTCACCGCCCCGCGGTGGCACGCCGCCCTGCTCGGTTCCATCGCGGCCGGACGCGCCTGTCACCTGGCGGTGCTGACGTGACCGCGGCTCACCCGGCGGTGCTGACGTGACCGCGGCTCAGGAGCGCCTCGGGGCGGCGCTGCGCGCGGAGCACGCGGCGATCTTCGCCTACGGCACGGTGGGGGCACGGCTGGCTGCGGGCAGCGTCGACCTGGCGGTACAGGCTGAGGCCGCCCACCGCGCCAGACGGGACGCGCTGGTCCTCCGGCTTGCCGGCACCGGGACACCGCCCGCGGTAGCGGAACCGGCGTACGCCCTGCCGCATCCGGTCACCGACCAGGCGTCCGCGCTGCGCCTGGCGGTCGGCGTCGAAGAGCGCACGGCGGCCATCTGGCAGGCCGCCCTGCCGGACACCGACGGCGAGGATCGCCGCCTTGCCCTGGACGCGCTGGTCGACTGCGCGGTCCGGGCGGTTCGGCTGCGCCAGGCGGCCGGCGTGGCGGCGCCAACCGTGCCGTTCCCGGGCCAACCGGCGTAGCAGGCGCCGCCGCGCAGTCAGCTGCCCTGCCCAGCCGTCGCCCCGGACCAGCCGAGCGCCCGAGCCGGGAGTCCCCAGCCGGGGCGACACGGTGGGCATCCTCATTGACAATGGCCGGGTGTCCGGCAACCGGGAGCTGACCAACCCCCGCTGGGCGGTCGCCGAGGCGATCGCCGCCGGGGTGCTGCGCCGGTACTCGAGCCAGATCCACGCGATCGGCGTCCACGGGTCGATGGCGCACGGCGACGACGAGGAGACCAGCGGCGTCGATCTCGCCGTGGTCACCGGCCAGCCCGGCGGCGGGCCCTCGCCCACGAGACGGCGCATCTCCGGTGTGCTCGTGGTGCTCGACGTCATCTCGGTGCCCGAGTACCTGGCGATGGCCGCCACGCTCACGCCGTCCTGGCCCCTCACCGCCGACAGGTACCTGACCACCAGACCGATCTACGACCCGATGGGTTGGCATGGACGGCTGCGCGACACCCACCTGGGCCGGCTCGCGGAGGCCACCCGCGCCCAGTTCGCCGCGCCCGCGCGGCAGGCGTGGTGCCAGGCGGCGGCGGCGCGGGACCGGGCGGTACGGCTGGCGCAGTGGCATGACACCGACGGCGCCCTGCTCGCTGTGGGGGAAGCCCGGCTGGCCACGGCGCTCGTGCACGGGCTGCTGACCCGGACGTACTACCGCAGCGGCGCGGACGCCCTGGGCCGTACCGGGCTCGGCGACATCGACCTTGTCGACCTGTCGACGCGGTTGGCCGAGTTGGCGACCGAACTGGGCAACCGGGGCCATCCGGTGGACGGGCAGGTCAACGACCTGTTCGACTGACCCCTCCGCCGGGGAGCCGGCGACCCGGAACCGGCAGCCGGAGCCGGCGGCCGGAGCCGGCGGCCGGAGCCGGCAGCGCTCAGCCGACCGCGGTAACTCCGATCAGGGAGCCGATGAGGTACGTCGCGTCGGCGGCCGTCGCGCCGAAGACCAGCTGTCGCAGCCCGCTGGCCCACCACGCCCGCTCGGTGAACCGGGCGAAGAGCGCGCCCGCGACGAAGAGCCCGAGCCCTCCAACGGCGAGCGCGAGGGCGAGCGAGGTGCTGCCGAACAGGTACGGCAGCAGCGGGACCAGGGCACCGATCGAGAAGCAGACAAACGACGACCCGGCCGCCAGCCACGGGCTGGGCGCGTCGTCCGGATCGATCCCCATCTCCTCCTGAACGTGCACCCGGACCGCTTCCTCCGGGTTCCTGGCGAGCGTGGTGGCGACCTGGTGGGCGAGATCCGCCGGCAGCCCGCGCGCCATCCACACCTGGGCGAGTTCCTCCGCCTCGCCGTCCGGGTTGCGCTCCAACTCCCGCCGCTCCTTGGCGACCTCGGCCTGGACCTGCTCGTTCTGGGTACGGACGCTGGTGTACTCACCGAGCCCCATCGAGATCGCGCCGGCGACCAGCCCCGCCGTGCCGGTCAGCACGATGGTGTGTGCCGCCACGCCGCCACCGCCCACGCCCGCGATCAGCGCGATGTTGGTGACCAGCCCGTCCATCGCACCGAAGACGGCCGGGCGTAGCCAACCACCCGATACATCCGGGTGGTGGTGGTCGGCAAGCGGCGCCGACTCCGCCGTCACGGCACGGTCAGGATCTCGTAGCCGTCATCGGTCACCAGTACGGTGTGCTCGAACTGGGCGGTCCAGCGCCCGTCCTTCGTGACCACCGTCCAGCCGTCGCGCCACATCGTGTACTCGTGCGTGCCCAGCGTGATCATCGGCTCGATGGTGAACGTCATCCCCGGCTCCATGACGGTACGCAGGTCAGGTTTGTCGTAGTGCGGCACGTAGAGCCCGGAGTGGAACGTCTCACCGATCCCGTGGCCGGTGAAGTCCCGCACGACGCCGTACCCGAAGCGCTTGGCGTACGCCTCGATCACCCGGCCCACGGCGTTCAGCGGGCGACCGGGGGCGACCGCGCGGATCCCGCGCATCATCGCCTCGTGGGTGCGCTCGACCAGCAGCCGTACGTCCTCGGCCACCGCACCGACGCAGAACGTGGCGTTGGTGTCCCCGTGCACACCGCCGATGAAGGCGGTCACATCCACGTTGACGATGTCGCCGTCCTGAATGACCGTCGAGTCCGGGATGCCGTGACAGATCACCTCGTTCAGGGAGGTGCAGCACGACTTGGGAAAGCCCTTGTAGCCGAGGGTCGACGGGTAGGCACCGGAATCACAGAGGAACTCGTGCACCACCCGGTCGACCTCGTCGGTGGTCACCCCCGGCCGGCAGTGCTCACCGGCGAGCACCACCGCCTGTGCGCCGAGCCTGCCGGCAACCCGCATCCGTTCGATGATCTCGGGCGACTGGATGTCGGAGCCGCGGTGCCGCTGCGGCGCGCGCTTGCCGACATACTCGGGTCTGGCGATGTGCGGTGGCACCTGCCGCCACGGCGTGAGCGTTCCTGGGGCGAGTGGGGCGCGGACCGTCATACCTTGGAGCCTATCCAATTGCCGGTCCGACCTGACGAGCGCGACGCCAGGATCAGCGCACCATGCTGGGCAGGGCCGGCAGCCGGTCGATGCTGTGCCGGTTCTTCTGCTCCGCGTACGCGGCGAGTTGCTCGTCGTCCTTGTTGCCCGCCCAGCGCACGAGCAGGTCACGGTCCTCGACGTAGTCGAACCGGGGCACCGAGTAGCCGCAGGAGTCGCTGACCCGGGTCACCGTCACGTCGATGATCGACCGCAGCCCGTGTGTCCGCGGCTCCGGGAACGCCGCGAGGAGGTCGGCGAAGCCGGCGTCGCCGGGCAGCGTGGCCACACCGGTTCCGTGCAGCCGCACGATGTTGGGCGGTCCGGTGAACGCACAGAACATCAGCACGATCCGCCCGTTGTCGACCAGATGCGCGATGGTCTCAACGCCGCTGCCCAGGTAGTCGAGGTAGGCCACCCGGTGCTCACCGAGCACGGCGAAGGTCCCGGCCATTCCCTTCGGTGAGACGTTGACATGCCCGTCGGCGGCGCTCGGCGCCGTCCCGACGAAGTAGATGTGCTGGGCCAGGAGAAACTCCCGGAGCCGCGCGTCGATTCCCTCGTGCACCTTTCCCATCTCACGATCATCCACCGGGGACGGCGCCGGACTCCAACCATTTCCACCAGGTGACACCGGCGATATCGGGGCACGGATCGGCTGGTCGGGCGGCGTCACTGCACATGCGCCGCCGCCCCGCCGCTTAATCCAGGTGCTGGGCAAGCGACTCCGCGCTGCCCGGCTCGGCCGCCAGTAGCAACTCGTCCTCTTCGTCCGCGGCGGCAAGTGCCCGCCGCACGGCGGTGGCACCGACCCAGCCGGCCACCGCTCCGACCACCGCCGCACCGGCGATCCACATCCACGGCACCGGAGCGCGCCGGCCGGCCAGGGCGTCCACCGCGGCAGTGGCCCGACGCCACGCCTCATCTGCCGCGGCACCGACCTTGTGCTGCACGTCGTCGGCTGTCGTCCGGGTCTTGAGCTGGGCCTCGTCGGCCAGGTCAACGCTGCGGCGGGTAACCGAACGGGCGGTGTGCCCGGCCGACTCCATGGCGGCGACAAGGTTGTCCCACGCCTCTTCCGCCACCCGCTCCGCCTCACGCGTCCGTCGCGCGGTCCACTGTGTACTCAACATCGCTACCTCCCGGGGTCTGCGCTCCAACCTATCCCCGTACGCAACCCCCATCACCGCAAACCCACCGCGATCTTGCAGTTATGGTCCGGCGATACCGCCCGAAAACCCCCGAAACGCGTGCAGGCCTGCAAGATCGCTGGGTCAGGTGGCGGCGCGGACCAGCGCGGCGAAGGGGCGGATGTCCGCGGCCTCCTCCGGGTGCCACTGGACTCCGAGGACGAAACGGCGCTCGGGGTCCTCCACCGCCTCGATCACGCCGTCGTCGGCCCAGCCGGTGACGGTGAGCCCACCCGGGTCGTCCACGGCCTGGTGGTGGTACGAGTTGATCTCGGCCGTGGCGCCGAAGATGCCGGCCACCAGGGATCCCGGCGTGAAGGTGGCCGGGTGCATGCCGTACACCCCCGGCGCGGGCTGATGCCGCTCGTTGCCGAGCACATCGGGCAGGTGCTGGTGCAGCGTGCCGCCGTAGCCCACCGCCAGCAGCTCGGCCCCCCGGCAGACGCCCAGGACCGGCAGGTCGGCGTCGAGGGCGGCGGCCAGGACGGCCAGTTCCCCGGCGTCGCGGTCCGGCCGGCAGACGGTACGGGGGTGCGCCGGCGCGCCGTACCTGGCCGGATCGACGTCGGCGCCGCCGGCCAGGACCAGCCCGTCCAGGCGACCGATCAGGTCCTTGGCGTCCCGCTCGTCCGGCGGCAGGATGATCGCCCGCCCACCGGCCGCGGCGATCAGGCGCACATACCCCTCGGGCAGCAGTGCGGCACGCGCGTCCCACGGGCCCCAGCGGGCCGGCTCCACGTAGGCGGTGACTCCGATCACCGCGGTCATAGCGGCGTCACGTACGCCCCGGTGATGCCGCCGTCGACAACGAACTGCGCAGCGGTGATGAACGAAGCGTCGTCGCTGGCCAGGAACGCCACCGCCGCCGCGATCTCCTCCGGCCGGCCGAACCGCCCCATCGGCACGTGCACCAGGCGGCGGGCAGCGCGCTCGGGGTCGGCGGCGAACAGGTCCATCAGCAGCGGCGTGGCGATCGGCCCGGGGCACAGCGCGTTCACCCGGATGCCCTCGCGGGCGAACTGCACACCAAGCTCGCGGGTCATCGCCAGGACTCCGCCCTTGCTGGCGGTGTACGCGATCTGCGACGTCGCCGCACCCATCAGCGCCACGAAGCTGGCGGTATTGATGATCGACCCCTTGCCCTGCCGGCGCATGTGCGGCAGCGCGTACCTGCAGCACAGGTACACGCTCGTGGTGTTCACCCGCAGCACCCGCTCCCACGCGTCCAGGCCGGTGTCCAGGATCGAGTCGTCGTCGGGCGGGGAGATGCCGGCGTTGTTGAAGGCGATGTCCACCCTGCCGTGGCGCTGCGCCACGCCGTCGAAGAGCTCCCGCACCGCCGCCTCGTCGGACACGTCGCAGGCCACGAAGTCGCCCCCCACCTCGTCGGCGGCGGCCCGGCCGGCGTCGGTGTCCACGTCCACCGCGACGACGCGCGCCCCCTCGGTGGCGAACCGCCGCGCGGTGGCGAGCCCGATCCCGCTACCCGCGCCGGTGATCACCGCCACCCGCCCCGCCAGTCGCCCTTCCATGCCGCCCCCTAGCCCGGTCCGGTGTCGAAGAAGACATTCTTCACCTCGGTGAACGGGGCCAGCGCGTCCGGGCCCAGCTCGCGCCCCAGACCGGACTGCTTCATGCCGCCGAACGGGGTGGCGTAGCGCACCGACGAGTTGGAGTTCACGCTGAGGTTGCCGGACTCGACGCCGCGCGCCACCCGGATGCCCCGGCCGAGGTCGCGGGTCCAGATCGAGCCGGACAGCCCGTACTCGGTGTCGTTGGCGAGTCGGACCGCATCGTCCTCGTCGGCGAAGGGGAGCACCGAGACCACCGGGCCGAAAATCTCCTCCCGCCAGTGCCGGTCCTGCGCGGACGTGGCGAGCAGCACGGTCGGCGGCAGCCAGTACCCCCGGCCGTCCGGGCAGGACCCGCGGACCGCGACCTCGGCGCCCTCCACATAGGACGCGACGTTGGCGCGCTGGCCGGCGGAGATGAGCGGGCCCATGTCGGCCGATTCCAGCGCCGGGTCCTCGCACCGGAAGTCGCGTACCGCGGTGGCCAACAGGTCGAGGAACCTGTCGTACACGCTGGCCTGGACCAGGATCCGGGACCGGGCGCAGCAGTCCTGCCCGGCGTTGTCGAACACGGCGGACGGCGCCTGGGCGGCGGCCCGCTCCAGATCGGCGTCGGCGAAGACGATGTTCGCGCTCTTGCCGCCAAGCTCGAGCGTGAGCCGCTTCACCGAGTCCGCACAGCCCACCATGATCTGCTTACCGACCTCGGTGGACCCGGTGAAACAGATCTTCCGCACCGCCGGATGCGCCACGAATCGCTGACCCACCACGGATCCCTTGCCGGGCAGCACGGTGAACACGCCCTCCGGCAGGCCCGCGTCGAGGGCGAGTTCGGCCAGCCGCAGCGCGGTGAGCGGGGTCAGCTCGGCCGGCTTCAGCACCACCGTGTTACCGGCGGCCAGCGCCGGCGCGAAGCCCCAGGCGGCGATCGGCATCGGGAAGTTCCACGGCACGATCACGCCCACCACGCCGAGCGGTTCGGAGAAGGTGACATTCATCCCACCGGCGACCGGGATCTGCCGGCCGAAAAGCCGTTCCGGCGCCGCGGCGTAGTACTCCAGCACGTCGCGGACGTTGCCGGCCTCCCAGCGGGCGTTGCCGATGGTGTGGCCCGAGTTGCGGACCTCGAGCCAGGCGAGCTCCTCACGATGATCGTCCACCGTGGCGGCGAACCGGCGCAGGAGGCGGGCCCGGTCCGCGGGCGCCAGCCGGCGCCAGGGCCCGAACGCCTGCTGCGCCCGCGCGATGGCGGCGTCGGTCTGGGCGGCCGAGGTGGCCGGGACCGTGGCGACCACCTCCTCGGTGGCCGGATTGATCACGTCGGAGGTCAGCGTCACAGCCGTTCGAACCCCCGGAACATCTCCCAGTCGGTGACCGCCGCGTCGAAGGCGGCCATCTCCACCCGGGCGTTGTTGCTGTAGTGATCGACCACCTCGGGCCCGAAGGCGTCCCGGGCCGCGTCGCTGGCCTGCCAGAGCTCGAGCGCGTCGCGCAGCGTTCCGGGCACCCGCGGCGCATCCTGGTCGCTGTACGCGTTACCGGCCTGCGCCTCCTCGAGCGGCAGTTCGTGCTCGATGCCGTGCAGCGCGGCGGCGACCATCCCGGCGATGGCCAGGTACGGGTTCACGTCGGCGCCTGGCACCCGGTTCTCCACCCGCAGCGACGGGCCGTGACCCACCACGCGCAGCGCGCAGGTCCGGTTGTCCACGCCCCACCGCACCGCGGTCGGCGCGAACGAGCCGGCCTGGTAGCGCTTGTACGAGTTGATGTTCGGCGCGTACAGCAGCGTGAACTCGCGCATCGTGGCCAGCAGGCCGGCCGTGGCGTGCGCCATCGTCGCCGACATGCCGGCCGGGCCGCCCTCGCCGGCACCCACCGGTCGGCCGTCCGCCGCGGAGCGGAGCGAGAAGTGGATGTGGCAGGAGTTGCCCTCCCGCGCGTTGGGCTTCGCCATGAAGGTGATGGCGACGCCCTCCTGCGCGGCGATCTCCTTGGTGCCGTTCTTGTAGACGACGTGGTGGTCGGCGCAGCGCAGCGCCTCGTCGTAGCGGAACGCGATCTCGTGCTGGCCGAGGTTGCACTCCCCCTTGGCGCTCTCCGGGGTGAGGCCGGCACCGGCCATGTCGTTGCGGATCCGGCGGAGCAACGGCTCGACCCGCGCCGTGGCGAGCAGCGAGTAGTCGCTGTTGTACTGGTTCGCCGGGGTGAGGTCGCGGTACCCCCGGCGCCAGGCGTCCTCGTACGAGTCCTGGTAGAGCACGAACTCGAGCTCCGTGCCGGCGTAGGCGCGCATGCCCCGCTCGGCCAGCCGGTCGAGTTGGCGCCGCAGGATCTGGCGGGGCGACGCGGGCACCGGCGCGCCATCCAGCCACTGCAGGTCGGCCAGCACCAGCACGGTGCCCGGATGCCACGGCACCCGACGCATGGTGGCGTAGTCGGGCACCATGGCGAAGTCGCCGTACCCCCGGTCCCACGAGGACATCTGGTAGCCCTCGACGGTGTTCATGTCCACGTCCACCGCGAGCAGGTAGTTGCAGCCCTCACTGCCGTGCTCGACGACCTCGTCCAGGAAGAACCGGGCATGCAACCGCTTGCCCTGCAGCCGGCCCTGCATGTCGACGACGGCCAACAGGACGGTGTCCACCGACCCGTCCGCCACCGCGACCCGCAGGTTCTCCAAGCTGAGCAGCTCACTCATGGCGGTCCCATCCCCCAACGTCACACCGAAACCCCAGTATCCCGTCAACCCCGTGGACCGCGTGGCAACACCACCGTCCTGGCGGACGCCTCACCGATCCGCCGGCGGCGCGTCCACCGTCCGGCGCGGGCCGGTGAACCACCGCCGCGCCGAGGCGACCCACCAGATCGCGACCGCACCGATCACCACGCCGACCACCAGCGGCGCGTAGTTCACCGACGTCCAGGAGAAGTCCGCGTTGCCCGGCACCCCGGCCGGGGCGATCGGCAGGATGAAGTAGATCGAGATGACGACGATCTCGATCGAGGCGATCCACCCCAGCACCTTGTACTTGGGCCCCAGCGTCCACGGACCCGGCACGAACCGGTCGCCCATCCGCAGCCGCAGCACGATAGGGATCAGGAACGCGAGGTAGAGCCCGATCACGGCGACCGAGACGACCGCGTAGAAGGCCGTCGGCACGCCCGCTGAACTCTTGTAGAGCGCCGGCAACGTGATGACCAGCCCGGCGACCGACGCGGCGATGATCGCGTTGACCGGAGTGCCGTTGCGGTCCACCTTCGACCACATCCGCGAGCCCGGCACGGCACCGTCCCGACTGAACGCGTACATCATCCGGGACATGCTGGTGACGCAACTCATGCCGCAGAAGAACTGCCCGATGGTGGAAATGATGATGACCACCTTGAAGAAGAACGGGGTCAGCGCGGTTTCGAAGATCGCGCCGGAGAACCCGAAGGCCTCGTTTACGGCGTTCACGTCGGTCGCGGCGAACAGGAACGCCAGCAGCAGGATCCAGCCGCCGATGGCGGAGTAGAAGATCGACTTCCACAGGCCGTCCGCCGCGGACCGTGCGGCGCCGCGGGTCTCCTCGGACACGTGGGCGCACGCGTCGAAGCCGGTGATCGTGTACTGCGTCAGCAGGAACCCGAGCGGCAGCACATAGAACCAGAACCAGCCACCGCCGGTGGAACCGTCGGCGAACCCGGAGTTGTTGAAGCGCTCGGTGAAGACGAACTGCAGGCTCTGGTGCCGCTCCGGGACCAGGGCGAGGATCAGCACCACCGCGGTCGCGCCGGCGACGTGCCACCACACCGACACGTTCTGCAGGATGTCGATGATGTTGTGCCCGAAGATGTTGATCAACGCGTGCAACGCCAGGATGATCACGAAGAGCAGGAACGCCTGGTTCAGCGTGCCCTCCCAGCCCTCGAAGATCGAGCTGAGGGTCAGGTTGAGGAAGGTCGCGCAGCCGTAGTCGACCGAGGCGGTCACCGCCACCAGGCCGATCAGGTTGAGCCAGCCGGTGAACCAGCCGTGCACCGGCTTGCCCATCTTCGCGGCCCACCAGTAGATGCCGCCTGCGGTGGGGTACGCCGACACCAGCTCCGCCATCGAGAATCCGATGATCAGAATGAAGATCGAGATGATCGGCCAGCCCCAGGAGACGGCGACCGGACCACCGTTGTTCCACGCCTGGCCGAACGTGGTGAAGCAACCGGCCAGGATGGAGATGATCGAGAATGAGATGGCGAAGTTGGAGAAGCCACTCCATTTGCGGCGCAGTTCCTGCTTGTAGCCGAGTTCGGCGAGCCGCCGTTCATCGTCGTCGACCGGGTCTGCCTGGGTCGGTGAGGCCGACATGGGCACCTCCTCAGAGCGTCGGTGTTGCGGAGTTTCGCCGGCCGACCACCGTGTCGAGCAACCGGCCGAAGTCCGGGTCGTCCAGGTCGCGCTGCGCCTGGCGCCACTTGTCGGTGGCCTCCCCGGTGTAGTCGAACGCCACGTCGGTGGCCCGGCTCAGCAGGCCGTCATGCGCCGTGAACCACAGCGCCCAGGTGAGATTCGATGCGATCAGGTTGAGCCGCACGCGCGCCACCAGCGCGGGGGTGAGCGCGGCGCCGAAGTAGGCGGCGGCGAGTCGCTCGACCAGGTCCGGGTCGTAGTCGGACTCGGCCGCGATGTTGCCGAGTTCGAACGCCGGGTCGTTCTGTCCGGAGAGTTGATAGTCGATGATCCGGATCTGGTCGCCCTGGGCGATCAGGTTCTCGGCGAGGAGGTCGTTGTGGCACGGGACGAGCGGGAGGGGATCGGCGGCAGTGAGCGCCGCCCGGACGTGCTCGGCGTCGATGAGGCGCTCGAGATACCGGTCGGGCAGCCGCAGCCCGCACCGCCGGGAGATGCGCAGCAGTTCGTCGCGCTTGTCGAAGATGTCGAAGGCGTTGGCGAACGGCGGACCGCTGTGCAACCGCCGGCAGGCCGCGGCGACCGCCGGGATCCGGGCCGGGTCGCGGACATCGGCCGCGCACATCGTGCGCCCCGGCAGGTACTCGATGACCAACGCGGGAATGTCCGGCACCACCTCGTACACCGCCGGACCGCCGCCGGACCGGGCCGCCAGGGCGGTGTTGTCGATCTCCTGTTTCGGCTCGATCCCCAGCCCGGCCGCCGAGATCGCCGGGTCCAGCACCCGCAGCACCGAGGGCGCTCCGTCGACCTCGACGAGGTAGACGGAGTGGCTGAGACCACCCTCCAGCCGCCGCCAGGTCACCTCGCGACCGCTCAACGACGGCACCCGCGTCAGCACGTCGGCAATGTCCGGCACAGCACCCATGGCCCAAGCGCCTTTCAGACCCACACCTGAGGTGATCAGGTCGTGTGGTGGGCAAGAGTCTGGCGTGGCCCGGGGCGGGGAGTCAATACCCCGACCCCGATCGACGTGCCGCGACGCGGTAACGCTTCTCGCGGCGCGGCACGGGTGATAGGACTTGCGGGTGTCGATCACCCCGAGCGCCGCCGGCCCAGCGTCCACGGACAGTCCGGCTGCCGGCGTGCCGGCCAGCGCCCGCGCCGTCATCATCGGGGGCGGCGTCGCCGGCTGCAGCATCGCCTACCACCTGGCCCGGCTCGGTTGGACCGACATCGTGCTGGTCGAGCGGCACGCCCTGACCGAGGGTACGACCTGGCACTCGGCCGGCTTCGTCGGCCAGTTGCGCTCCACGGTGAGCCAGACCCGCATGATCATGTACTCCTCGACGCTCTATCCGGAGCTGCGCGAGCGCACCGGCCTGGACCCCGGTTGGCACGGCGTGGGCGGGCTGCGCCTGGCCACCGCCACGGAACGCGTCGATGAGCTGCGCCGCCAGGCACGTGCCGCGACCACGTACGGCCTGGAGATGCACCTGCTCAACGCCGCCGAGACGGCCGCCCGGCTGCCGCTGCTGCACACCGGGGACATCCTCGCCGCGGGCTGGCTGCCCGGCGACGGGTACCTGCAGCCGGCGCCGCTGGCCGAGGCGCTGGCGGCGGGCGCCCGGGCCCTCGGTGCGACCATCGCCACCGCCACCGCGGTCACCGGGATCGAGGTGTCCGCGGGGCGCGTCCGCGCCGTGCGGACCGACCGTGGCCGGATCGCGACCGACGTGGTGGTCAACGCCGCGGGCGCGGCCGCGGGGCACGTCGGCCGGATGGCCGGCGTCGCGGTGCCGGTGGTCCCGATGAAGCACCAGTACGTCGTCTCGACGGCCATGACCGCACCCATGACTGACATCCCAACCGTGCGCGACCCGGACGCGATCGTGTACCTACGCGGCGAGGGCGATGCGCTGCTGGTCGGCGGGTATGTGCGCGACCCGCGGACGTGCTGGCCGGACCGCGACCGGGCGCCACTCGGCGCCGCCCGCCAGCTCTTCGAGCCGGACCCGGCCCAGTTCGACGACGCCTGGTCGGCGGCTCGACGGCGGGTGCCCGCGCTGCGCGAGGCGGCCATCGCCCGGGTGGTGCACGGACCGGAGGCCTTCACCCCGGACGGGGAGTTCCTGCTGGGCGAGGCGGCCGTCGGCGGTTTCTGGGTGGCGGCCGGCTTCTGCGTGCACGGTCTGGCGGCAGCCGGCGGTGTCGGCAAGGTCATGGCCGAGTGGATCGTGGACGGGGTGCCTGAGTGGGACATGTCCACGATGGACATCCGTCGCTTCGGCGCCCACGCGGCGAGCCGGTCCTGGACCACCGCCAGAGCACTCGACGGATACTCGCGGTACTACGACGTCGGCTACCCGCACCAGGAGGCCACCGCCGGCCGGCCGCTGCGCCGCTCCGCGACCTGGCCCCGCCTGGCCGAGCTGGGCGCGGACGTCGGCGAGAAGGCGGGCTGGGAGCGGGTCAACTGGTTCGGCGCCACCGCCGCCGACTTCTTCGCGGCGACGCCCCGCCCGCGCGGCTGGGCGGGACGGACCTGGTCACCCGCGATCGAGGCGGAGTGCCGCGCCACCACCGAGGCGGCCGGGCTGTTCGACCAGTCGTCGTTCGCCAAACTTGACATCCGGGGGGATGGCGCGGTCGCGTTCCTCGACACGGTCTGCGCCGGCCGGATCGACCGGCCGACCGGGACGGTGATCTACACCCAGCTGCTCAACGCGCGCGGCGGGATCGAGGCCGACGTCACCGTCACCCGGCTGGCCGACACGCACTTCCGCATCGTCACCAGCACCGCCAGCGGCGTACGCGACGCTGCGTGGCTGCGCCGGCATGCCCCGGCGGCAGTCACCGTGGATGACGTCACCTCCGCGTACGGCTGCCTCTGCGTGTGGGGGCCGGCGGCCCGCCACATCCTGCAACCGTTGACCGGGACCGGGCTGGGCAACGCCGACTTCCGGTACCTCTCGGCGCAGCCGACCACGGTCGGTGACGTGCCGGTGCTCGCGCAGCGGGTGACGTTCGTCGGCGAGTTGGGCTGGGAGCTCTACCCGCCCACCGAGTACACCCTGACGTTGTGGGACACCCTGCTGGCGGCGGGTCGCCCGCTGGGGCTGCGACCGGGCGGCTACCGGGCCATCGACTCGATGCGCCTGGAGAAGGGGTACCGCGTCTGGGGTGCCGACCTCACCACGGAGACGACCCCGGACGAAGCCGGCCTCTCGTTCGCGGTCAGCATGGACAAACCGGACTTCATCGGTCGCCGGGCGCTCGCCGCTACGCGGGCGGCCGGAGGACCTGCCCGATCGCTGCGCTGCCTGGTGCTCGACGACGACGCGGTGGTCTGCCTGGGCGGGGAGCCGGTACGCGTGAACGGCGAGCCGGCCGGCCGGGTGACCTCTGGTGGGTACGGTCATCGGGTGGGTGCCTCCATCGCGTACGCGTACCTGCCCGCCACGGTGGGCCCGGGTACGGCTGTGGAGGTGGGCGCGCCGGACGCCTGGGTGGCCGCCACCGTCCGGGTCGCCCCGCTCTTCGACCCCGAGTCCGCCCGGGTCCGGGCATGAACTCGGAGCTGCTGACGGAGGTCGGCGGCGCGGAACTGGTCGACGAACTGGAGCCGCTCTGGCTCACGCTCCTCGCCCACCACGCCGAGGTCCGCCCCGACCTGGCGGTGCAGGATCCGGGGCTGTCCTGGCAGACCCGCCGCTCCTGGTACCTCACCTGGCTCTTCGACCCGGACTCGTTCGTGGTGATCGCGCGCTACGAGCACCAACCGGTCGGGTACGCCCTCGTCGAGGTCGCCGACGGCCCGGATGACACCTGGCGCACCGGCCGGCGGGTGGCGACCCTGCAGTCGCTGTCGGTCGCCCCGCAATGGCGCGGGCGCGGCATCGGCGGCGGACTGGTGGACCGGGTCGACGCGGAGCTGGCCGGGCGTGGGATCGGGGACGTGTTCCTCGACGTCGTGCTGGGCAACGACGGCGCCCGCCGGTTCTACGAGCGGCGCGGCTTCGCCCCGACCACCATGCGACTGGCCAGGTTGGGGCGTCGCACCCACCCGCGCCGCTGGGGCAGCTGACCGGCGCGGCCTTTGCACGAGACGATGCGGCGGACCCCGGGAGGGCCGGGTTGTTCGTGCCCGGCAGGGTGCCGAGGATGACCGTGATGTCGTCGGGCGCGGCGGTCGCGCACACGCGCCGCACGGTCCAGCCCGGAGCGGCCCATAGGATGGGCCGATGAACCCGCCTGATGATCTTATGGGGCGGCAGTGGGAGGCCGAGCCGCTGACTCACAACCCACTCAACGGAGCGACCGGCGGTGTCTGGCGGGTGAACGGCGACGGCCGGAATACGATCTTGAAGATCGCAACCCCGCCGGGTCGAAATGGGGTGCCCGCGCACTGGGCGACGAGCACCGACCAGGGCCACTGGAACTACTGGCAGCGAGAAGCCACGGCCTACCGCAGCGGACTGGCCGACACGGCCTACGCGTCGGCGGGCATCCGGGCTCCGGCTCTGCTGGAGTGGACCGACCGGCCCGACGGTTCGATCGCTTTGTGGCTGGAGTACGTCAACGGCATGCCCGGCACCGCCGCGACACCCGCGATGCTGGGCGACTTCGCCGAGCGGCTCGGCGCCGGGCAAGCGGCATGGCTCGGCCAGCACCCCAACGCACCCTGGTTGTCCCGCGACTGGCTGTGCGACTACACCACGACCCGTCCTGTCACCGCGCCGATTCCCTGGGACCACCCCACCGCAGCGGCTGCCTGGCCGCACGACCTTCGGGCCGGCCTACGAGAGCTCTGGCTACGGCGGCACGACCTGCTCCGTGCCACGGATGAGCTACCGCGCACCCTCTGCCACCATGACGTGTGGCCGTCGAATCTGATCATCGACGACTCGGGACCGGTGCTGCTGGACTGGAGCTTCGTCGGCCCGGGTCCGCTCGGTGAGGACGCCGCCAACCTCATCCTCGACACGTTCTTCGACGGCCTGGTCGACCTGGTCCTGATCGACGAGGTCGTCGAACGGGTCACCACGGGCTATCTCCTCGGCCTCGCTGGCGTGGTGGACGCCACCACCGCCCGGCGCGCCATCCATCTCACCGGCGCCGCGAAGTACTTCTGGTTGGCCCCTCTGATGCTCAACCGCCTCACAACCACGCCCACCGACGCCCGCCAGACCTACGACATCCGTGACCCGATCACGATGTTCACCGGTCGCCGTCGCCCGCTGGAGCTGGTCGCCGCCTGGTTCCAGGAGTCCCGCCGACCCTCATGATCAGACCACGATGGACGTCGAGGGGGCCGACGACCGCTTCCACATGAACGGTGCCGCGGCCCGGGTGGGGTGTCGACGGGAGAGTGCGTGAGATCACCACGAGGCAGGCTCAGAACAGGACCGTGGCGAACGTCCCGACCTCGCGGAATCCACAGCGGGCGTACACCCGGCGGGCCGGCTCGTTGTAGTCGTTGACGTACAGGCTCACCGTGGGCGCCACCCGGCGCAGCGCGTCGGCCACCACGGCGGCGATGCCGCCGGTGGCCAGCCCCCGGCCACGCCATTCGGGCGCGGTCCAGACGCCCTGGATCTGGGCGGTGTGCCGGGTGACGACCGCCAACTCGGCCTTGAACACCACCTCGCCGCCGACGATGCGGGCGTACGCCCGCCGGGCACCGACCAGGTCGGTCACCCGCTCCCGGTACGACCGATCGCCGGCGTCGACCAGCGGGGACACCCCCACCTCCTCGGTGTACATCTCGACAGCCGCCGGATACAGCAGGTCGACCTCGTCGGAGCGCACCAGCCGGACGCCCGGATCGGGCGCCACCGCCGGCGGCGCGTCCACCGCGAGCAACGGCTGGCGCGGGCGCACCTCCCGCGCCGGGCCCCAGCGGGAACCCAGCCGGCTCCACAGGCCCAGGACCGCGTCGGCATCCCCGACGATGGAGGAGCAGGTGCGCGGCTCACCGCCGAGGACCTCGGCAAAGGCGGCCACGGCCGGAGCGGTCGCGCGCACCGGGATCAGGTTGGCTCCCAGCCAGCACAGCGACTCGAGGTGGCGGCGCGACCCGTACCCGAAGATGCGGGCATCCTGGCGCCACCAGGCGAGCCCGGCGGCCGCGACCCGCTCAGCCACCTGTGCGCCGGCATACGGCTCGGCGTCCAGCAGGCTTTCCACCGCGTCGCGCTCACCGTCGCCAAGCAGCCGGGCCGGCACCATCAGCATGGATTCCAGCCTGCCAGATCTGGTCGTTCTCCGCCCGGCACCTGCCTTGACCAATGTCCCGGGAACGTGGTCGACGGGTCAGTGCACGCTGACCGTGGGCCCGACCCCGCGCAGTTCCTCGGGCAGTTCCACGCCCATCTCGTCAGCGAGCCGGAGGGCCTCCTCGACAAGCGTCTCCACGATCATCGACTCGGGCACGGTCTTGATGACCTCGCCCTTGACGAAGATCTGGCCCTTGCCGTTGCCGGACGCGACGCCGAGATCGGCCTCCCGGGCCTCGCCCGGCCCGTTGACGACGCAGCCCATGACGGCCACCCGCAGCGGCGCGGGGAAACCGTCCAGGGCCGCCGTCACCTGCTCAGCGAGGGTGTAGACGTCAACCTGGGCACGGCCGCACGACGGGCACGAGACGATCTCCAGCCCTCGTTCGCGCAGCGCGAGTGACTCAAGGATGGCGTTGCCCACCTTGACCTCCTCGACCGGCGGCGCGGAGAGCGAGACCCGGATGGTGTCACCGATCCCCTCCGCCAGCAGTGCGCCGAACGCGACCGCGGACTTGATCGTGCCCTGGAAGGCCGGCCCGGCCTCGGTCACGCCGAGGTGCAGCGGGTACTCGCACTGCTGGGCGAGCAGCCGGTACGCCCGGATCATCACGACCGGGTCGTTGTGCTTGACCGAGATCTTGATGTCGCGGAAGCCGTGCTCCTCGAACAGCGAACATTCCCAGAGGGCGCTCTCCACCAGCGCCTCGGCGGTGGCCTTCCCGTACTTGGCGAGCAGGCGCGGATCCAGCGAGCCCGCGTTGACGCCGATCCGGATCGGCACGTTCGCCGCACCGGCCGCCCGGGCGATCTCCGCCACCTTGTCATCGAACTTCTTGATGTTGCCGGGGTTGACCCGCACCGCCGCACAGCCGGCGTCGATCGCGGCGAAGACGTACCGCGGCTGGAAGTGGATGTCGGCGATCACCGGAATCTGTGACTTCCGGGCGATTGCCGGCAGCGCCGCGACGTCATCCTGGCTGGGCACCGCGACCCGGACGATCTGGCAGCCGGACGCGGTGAGCTCGGCGATCTGCTGAAGGGTCGCGTTGACGTCCGCGGTCAGCGTCGTGGTCATGGACTGCACGGAGACCGGGGCCCCGCCACCGACCGGCACGCTGCCCACCATGATCCGCCGGGACTGGCGGCGGGGCGCCAACAGCGGCGGGGGCGCCGCGGGCATTCCCAGACTGACGGTCACGCAGGCTCTCCTACTTCAGGGTGATGGGATTGATGACGTCGGCGGACACGGTCAACAGCACGAAAACGCCCATGATCGCAATCACGACCAGCGTGATCGGGGTGAGCTTGAGATAGTCCACCCGGCCGGGATCCCGCTTTCCGAAGCGGGCGTACACCCAGCTGCGGATGCGCTCGAACCACGCGATGGCGATGTGCCCGCCGTCCATCGGCAGCAGCGGGAGCAGGTTGAACAGGCCGAAGAACAGGTTGAGCACGGCGAAGAGGCTGAGCAGGCTGGTCCAGTCGCCCATCTCGACCAGTTCGCCGCCGATCCGGCTCGCGCCGACCACGCTCACCGGTGTCTCCGGATCGCGCTGCTCGCCGGTGATCGCCCGGACCAGGGCCGGCACCTTCTCGGGGATCTTCTTCAGCGACTGCAGGGTGAGCGTCACGGCGCGGCCCATCTGCTTGCCGGTCTCGCCGACGCCGGCGATCGGCCCCACGGTGCTCAGCGGCACCACGCCGCCCACGCCGAGCATGCCCGTACGCTCGATGTCGGTGGGCTTGACCTCGGCCCAGGTCTGCGCCTGGACACCCTCTTTGACCCGCTCCACGCCGTGCACCCGCACGTTCGCCGTGCGGGTCTCGCCGTCGCGGGTGTAGGTCAGCGTGACGTCGGAGTCGGCGAGGGTGCGGACCCGGGTCCGCATCTCCCGGTAGGTCGGGACGGACTCGCCGTTGAGGCCGGTGATCACGTCACCGGGTCGCAGGCCGGCCTGCGCGGCCGGGCTTCGCGGGTCGCCCTCGCCGCACGGGCGGGGCGCCCTGGTCGCCGGGTCGATCTCGAACTTGGTGGTCACGCAGGAGGCGACCGAGCCGACCTTCGCCGGCGAGGCGTCCAGCTTGTCCACGTCCGGGATGCCGACCAGGACGAACATCGCCCAGAAGGCGACAAAGGCCAGGATGAAGTGGGTGATCGAGCCGGCGCTCATCACGATGGTGCGCTTCCACACCGGGAAGCGCCACATCGCCCGGGCCTCGTCTCCGGGCTCGACGTCGTCGTCCTGCGGCGTCATGCCGACGATCTTGACGAACCCGCCCAGCGGGATCGCCTTCACGCCGTACTCCGTGTCGCCGCGGCGGAAGGACCACAGCGTCGGGCCGAACCCGACAAAGTATCGCGTCACCTTCATCCCGAAGGCTTTCGCGGTCCCCATGTGCCCCGCTTCGTGCAGGCACACCGCGAACAGGATCGCCAGTGCGAACAGGACGATCCCCAAGCTGTACGCCATTAAGCCCCTTCTCCGATCCCCGCGATGAGCTCGCGCGCCCGTGCCCGCGCCCACGTCTCCGCGGCCAGCACCTCCTCGACGGTACCCGGTTCGGCAAAGTCAGGTGCCACCCGAAGGACCTCCCCGACTGTCGCCACGATCCCGGGGAAGGGCAGGCGTCCCGCGGTGAAGGCGACCACGCACTCCTCGTTGGCGGCGTTGAAGATGGCGGGCCGGCAGTGCCCGGCCCGTCCGGCCGCTTTCGCCAGCGCCACCGCCGGGAACGCCGCGCCGTCCAGCGGCAGCAACTCCCAGGTGTGCGCCGTCGTCCAGTCCACGGCGGTCGCCGCATCCGGCACCCGGTCCGGCCAGGCCAGAGCGAGGGCAATCGGGAGGCCCATGTCAGGCGGACTGCACTGCGCGATCGTCGACCCGTCGGCGAACTGCACCATGGAGTGGATCACCGACTGCGGGTGCACGACCACCTCGATGGCGTCGTACGACACGTCGAACAGCTCGTGGGCCTCGATCACCTCGAGCGCCTTGTTGACCATCGTCGCGCTGTTGATGGTCACCACCGGGCCCATGTTCCAGGTCGGGTGGTTGAGGGCCTGCTCGACGGTGACGCCGGCCAGCTCCGCCTGGGTGCGCCCGCGGAACGGTCCACCACTGGCCGTCAGGACCAGTCGACGCACCTCCCCGTTGCTGCCGGCTCGCAGGCACTGGGCGAGGGCGGAGTGTTCCGAGTCGACCGGGACGATCTGCCCCGGCCGCTGTACCGCGCCGCGGACCAGCGGACCGCCGGCCACCAGCGACTCCTTGTTGGCCAGGGCGAGGGTCCGGCCGCAGCGCAGGGCGGCGAGGGTGGGGGCGAGCCCGAGTGAGCCCACGACGCCATTGAGAACAACATCACAGGGCCAGGTCGCGAGTTCGGTCATCGCGTCGGGCCCGGCAATGATCTTGGGGATCTGAAAGTCTCCGGTGGCCCAGCCGCGCCGCTGCGCCTCGGCGTAGAAGGCCAGCTGCAGGTCCTGCACGGCACTGGCCTTCGCCACGCCCACCACGTCGACGCCGAGTTCAAGCGCCTGGGCGGCGAGCAGACCGATGTTGCCGCCCCCGGCACCGATGGCCACCACGCGGAACCGGTCCGGGCTGCGACGCACGATGTCGATCGCCTGGGTGCCGATCGAGCCGGTCGAGCCGAGGAGCACCACGTCGCGGGGGGTCACCCCGCGATTCTGCCCCACCCCCTCCACCGCCCGCCCCGCGCGGTCAGCCCTCGGAGCGCCATCCCGGCATCCCGTGGACGCCCGGATCCGCATCCGCGCCGGTCCCACTGTTCCTGCGCACCCCGGTGGACTGCACAAGATGTACCCCCGACTGGTGGCCCGGGCACGGCACTGCGCGGCGGAGGGCTACGCCGCCGCCACCATCGAACTCCCCGGGAGCGGTGACCGGCCCGTTCCGCGACGCCGACGAGGCGCGCCGCCCCGCCGCCCTGGACGCCATCCTCTCGCTGCCCGAAATTGGCAGCCGGTCGGTACGCGCCATCGCCATCGCCATCGCCATCGCCATCCGGATGGCGGTGGTCGAACCGCGCATCGCGGCCGCCCTTTTCGTTCACCGGGAGTTTCGCGCCCGCCGGCAGGATGATCACTCGAAGTCGTACATGTGTGCCAATTAGATGGTTTCTGTGGGTGGGTGACGAGGCGTTCAGGACTGGTTGTGTTCGGGAGGGTGATCGGCGTGGTCGACGCACACGCGGGCGGCGCGCATGGATATCCGGAGTCGTTCGGAGAGTTGTCGAGACTCGTTCCGGACGTAAAGGACCTACATGCGCGCCGCTGCTTTGCTCAACCGTCTGCTGGGCTTCGCGGGAACGGTCGTTGCGGACGTGTCGTTCACCGATGCCGCGATCGTGATCGGGGTCCGGCTGCGGTCGCGGACGCTGGTCTGCCCGTGTGGTCGTACCAGCCGGGCCCGCTACGACGCGTCGCGTCGGCGGTGGCGCCATGTTGACTTCGGCCGGCACAAGGTGCTGATCGAGGCGGTGATCCGTCGGGTCGATTGCCGCGGCTGTGGGCAGGTCCGTACCGAGTGGACGCCGTGGGCCAGACCCGGCGCCCGACATACCCGCGATTTCGAGGATCTTGCGGGTTGGTTGGCCAAGCGGATGTCGAAGACCGGCGTCGCCGCGTTGCTGCGCACGACCTGGCCCACCGTCGACGCGTTGGTCGCCCGCCTGGTCGATGCCCACCTGGACAACGACCGTCTGGACGGCCTCTACCGCATCGGTGTGGATGAGATCTGCTACCGCAAGGGCCGCAAGTTCCTCACCATCGTGACCGACCACGACACCGGCCGCGTGGTGCACATCGCTGAAGGCCATACCAGCGCCGCCCTGACCGCGTTCTACGACCTGCTCGGACCCGAACGACGCGCCCGCATCCGAGCCGTCAGCATGGATATGACCCGCATCTACCGCGAACCCACCCGCGAACACCTGCCCCAGGCGGCGATCTGCTTCGACCCGTTCCACGTCATCAAATGGGCCGGCGACACCCTCGGACAGGCCCACACCTCCCTGCCCCGACCAGACACCCCGATCACCGTGGACGGCCTGAGTTCCGCCCAGACCTGGCGCAAGGTCCGCGCGACCCTGCGCACCGCCGCCGAGAACCTCGACGCCACCGGCCACGCCATCATCGCCACATTGCGTGTCCGCCACCGCCGCCTGCACCGCGCCTGGAAACTCAAAGAGCGCCTGCGCGATCTCTACCGCACGGTCCCGCCCGACGCCGTCGCCACCCACCTCAGACGATGGATCACCGCCGCCACCCGCAGCGACATCCCTGGCTTCGTCACTCTCGCCCGACGCGTACGCCGCAACTTCGACGGCATCATCAACGCCGTACGCCACCGGCTCTCCAACTCCCTCACCGAAGGACTCAACGCCGGCATCCGCCTCATCCAACACCGCGCCCACGGCTACGCCAGCCTCGACAACCTCACCAAAATGATCTACCTCTGCCACGGCGGGATCCCCACCCCACTACCCACAGAAACCATCTAATTGGCACATGTGTTCGAGAAAACGTCGTACCCGGCACCTAGGTTGAGAACCATGGAGGCGGCGTTGGCGATGCTGGGCGAGGCGCTCGCGGAGTGTCGGTCGGTGTCGGTGTGGGCGTTGTCGGACGTTGATGTGGTGGCGGGTCTGGACGCGGTCGAAGTTGCGTTGCGGCAGTTGTCGGCGTTGCGCTTGTCGTTGGTGCGGGCCGTGGATGCGCGGGGGGTGAGGTCGGCGCAGGGCGCGGTGGCAACGTCGGCATGGTTGCGGGATCGGTATCGGATGTCGGCAGGGTCGGCGCGGCAGCTTACGGTCATGGCGAAGGCGCTGGATTCGGAGGTCGCGGCGACGGGGCGGGCGCTGGGTGATGGTGCCGTGAATGTGGAGCAGGCGGCGGTGGTCGCGGCGTGTGTGGCGGACCTTCCCGCGGAGGTGCGGGCGGCGGGGGAAGCGCACCTGCTTGAGCAGGCTGACGTGTTCGGGCCGAGAGAGCTCGGGGTCCTGGGGCAACGGGTGTTCGAGGTGGTCGATCCGGACGCGGCGCAGGCGCGCGCGTTGGCCGGGCTGGAGCGGGCGGAGCGCCGGGCGTATCGGGACCGGTGTCTGTACCTGACCGACGTGCCTGGCACAGGTCAGGTCCGCCTGACCGGGTGGTTGCACACAGAGGCCGCCGCGGTTGTCCGCGCAGCGCTGGAGCCGCTCTGCGCCCCTCGCGCCGCACGCAACACCGCCGCCGCACGCAACACCGCCGCAGCCAGCAGGCTCGCCGGCTCGGGTTCGGGGGTGGCCGCGAGCGAGAGCGGCGTCGGGCCTACCGCCGGGCAACGCCGCGCTGACGCATTGGTCGAGGTGTGTCGTCTGGCCACGGCCACGACACACCTGCCAGATCACGGCGGGGAACGCCCCCACGTCGTTGTCACCCTCACCCTGGACGCATTGCGCGATGAGGTTGGCGCAGCGACCCTCGACGACGGCGCGCCGTTAAGCGCCGCCACCGCCCGACGCCTGGCCTGCGACGCTATGATCATCCCGGCCGTCCTGGATGGCGCCGGCCAGGTCCTCGACCTTGGCCGGCAACGTCGCCTCATCACCGGGCCCACCCGGCGCGCCCTGATCCTGCGGGACGGAGGCTGCGCGTTCCCCGCCTGCGACCGACCGCCCAGGTGGTGCGACGGGCACCACATCACCCACTGGGCCAACGGCGGCGCCACTGACCTGGCCAACGCAGTGCTCCTCTGTGGACACCACCACCGCCTCGTCCACCACAGCGACTGGACCGTCCGGATCAACTCCACCACCCAGAAACCCGAGTTCATCCCACCCGCACACCTCGACCCACACCGACGGCCCCAACGCAACCAGTACCACCGACGCGAGTGACAGCACCGAGCACCACGAACCGAAAACCGAGGCGCCGCCGCCGGGCATGCCGCGCCGCCGGGCATGCCGCGCCGCCGGGCAGAGTGTGGGCTAATTCGGCTCTCACCACGGCCGAGCGAGCCGACGACGCTGTTGAGGGTCACCTCACAGGGCAGGGTCGCGGGTTCGGTCATCGCGTCCGGCCGGCAAGATCCTGGGAATCCGGAAGTCGCCGGTGGCCCAGCCGCGCCGCTGCGCCGCTGCGCCGCTGCGTCACGGCGTCACGGCGTCACGGCGTAGAAGGCTGCCAGTCGAGCCGAGCGAGCGCCACGTCGCGAGGGGTCACGACATCGATTCTTCTCCCCACGCTCGGCCGGGCCCTGCCGCGCGGTCGGCCGCCCTACCGCGAGAATGGATCGGTGCGGACATCATCGAGTCGACGAGTTGGCGTGCTGTTCGATCGGGACCGGCCACCGGAGGAGCTGGCCGGCTTCGCCCGCGCGGTGGAGTCGATGGGCGCGGACGACCTGTGGGTCGTTGAGGACCTGGGCTGGGCCAGTTCCATCGCGCCGGCGGCCGTCGCGCTGGCCTGCACCGGCCGGATCCGGGTCGGCGTGAGCATCACGCCCGCCCCGCTGCGGAACCCGGCCCTGCTCGCCATGGAGGCGGCGACCCTGGCCCGGATGTTCCCGGCACGCTTCATCCTCGGGGTGGGCCACGGTGTCGCGGCGTGGATGCGGCAGGTCGGCGCCGCCACGCCGCATCAGCTGGCGTTGCTGGAGGAGACGATCACAGCGGTACGGGCGTTGCTGCGCGGGGAGACGGTGACGCTGCACGGCACGGTGGTGCACCTCGACGGCGTACGCCTGGTGCACCCGCCGAGCGTGCCGCCGCCGGTGGTCGCCGGGGTGGTGCGCCCCCGCTCGCTACGCCTGTCCGGCCGGGTCGCCGACGGCACCGTGATCGCCGAGGGCCACGGCCCCGCGGCACTTGTGCAGGCGCTCGAGCACATCGCGGCGGACCGGCCCGGCGACGACCCGGCCCACGAGGTGGTTGTCCTGGCGTACCTCGGTGTCGACACCGCGTCCGAGACGGCACGGGCGGAGTTGCGCGCGGTGGTCGCCGGGCAGGCGGACTGGCTCGGTGTTCCGGCAGCCGAGGTGTTTCTCGCCGGCGGGACGGCCGACGCCGCGGCCGACGCCGTACGTTCGCTGTGGGACGCCGGAGCGCACACCGTCGTGCTTCGGGCCATCGGGGAGGACCCGGCCGGGCAGCTACGCCCGGTTCTGGCGGCGCTCGGCCGGTGACCGGCGCGGCGGCGCTCGGCCGGTGACCGGCGCGGCGGCGCTCGGGCCGCCCGTTGGCGACCCGAGCCGTCGAGCGCACTCAGACCCGCACCGACTCCCGCGGGATGGCCGGCTCGACGCGCACCGGCTCGCCTTCGCGCACCCCGAAGCGGCGGTACAGCCGCGCGAGCGGCCCGGGTGCCCACCAGTTGGCCCGACCGAGCAGCCGCATGGTTGCCGGCACCAGGAGGGCCCGGACGATGGTGGCGTCCACCAGCAGGGCCACGATCATGCCGAAGCCGACCATCTTGATGAACGAGATGCCACCGGTCGTGAAGCCCCCGATCACGATGATCAGAAGTACGGCCGCGGAAGTGATCAGCTGACCGGTGCGCTGCAGGCCCACCGTGACGGCGAGCGTGTTGTCACCGGTGCGGTCCCACTCCTCCCGCACCCGCGAGAGCAGGAACACCTCGTAGTCGGTGGAGAGCCCGAACAGGATGGCGAGCATCAGGATGAGCTGACTCGCCTCCAGGTCTCCGGTCGAGGTGAACCCGAGCAGCCCGGCCAGGTGGCCGTCCTGGAACGCCCACACCACCGCGCCGAACGACGCGCCGATGGAGACCACGTTCATCAGCACCGCCTTGATCGGCAGCACCACCGAGCCGAAGGCGAGGAACAGCAGGACCAGGGTGCTGAGCGCGACCAGCAGCGCCATCCAGGGCAACCGGCTGCCCAGGGTGTGGAGCAGGTCGACCAGTTCCGCCGTCGCGCCCCCCACCATGACCTCGCTGCCGGCCGGCGGGGCGAGGGCACGGATGGCCCCGACCACGTCCCTTGCCTCGGCGCTCGACGTTGCCGACCGGTAGTCGACCCAGAGCAGGGACGAGCGGTCGTCGGCTGCGGTGACCGTGGCGCCGACCACGCCGGGCACTGCGGAAATGCGGTCCGCGAAGGCCGGCACCGCCTGCGGGTCCACGCCGCTGACCAGCACCGTGATCGGGCTCCCGCCGCCGCCCGGGAAGTCCGACGCCAAGCGCTCGCTGACCACGCGACTCTGCGATCCGGCGGGAAGGACACGTTCGTCCGCGCCACCGAACTGCGCCCGGGTGAACGGCAGCGCGAGCAACGCCAGGAACGCGACCGTGAGGACGACCACCAGGACCGGTCGACGCATCACCGCGCGGGCGAACCGGGCCCAGCCGGCGCCCGGTTCGCGGGCTTCGCCGGCCGCCGCGGTGCCGCCGACCGCCGCGGTGCCGCCGACCGCAGCGCCGTGACGGCGACGGAACGGCACCCGGACTCGGATCGCGTCGATCCGCGGCCCGAGGACAGCGAGCAGCGCCGGCAGTACGGTCAGCGAGGTGATCATCGCGACGAAGACCGCCGCCATCCCACCCACGCCCATGGAGCGCAGAAACACCTGTGGAAACAGCAGCAGGCTGGACATCGCGACGGCCACCGTCAGGCCCGAGAACACGACGGTACGGCCGGCGGTGGCGACCGTCCGCTCCACCGCATCGGCAGTTGAGCGCCCGGCGGCCAGTTCCTCCCGGAACCGGCTCACCATGAACAGTGCGTAGTCGATCGCGAGCCCCAGCCCGATCAACGTGATGATGTTGACGGCGAACACGGACACGTCGGTGGCGTAGGTGATGGCGCGCGTCGCGGTGAACGCGCCGAGGATGGTCAACCCGCCGATCAGCAACGGGGTACTCGCGGCGACCACGCTGCCGAAGACGAAGAGGAGCACGACCAGCAGGATCGGCATCGAGTACGTCTCAGCTCTGGTGATGTCCTCAGTGACCTGCGAGCTCACGTCGTCCATGACGGCGGTGGGCCCACCGATCCGGGTGGTGATGCCGGGCGCCCGCAGGGTGTCGCGGATGGCCGTGAGCTGATCGGTGCTGCCCGCCTCGCGCAGCCGGACCGCGGCGTACATGGCGTGCCGGTCGCTCGAGACGAAGGCCGGGCTCCCGGAGTCGTAGTAGGACACCACGGCTTCCACCTCGGCGCGCTGCCGGACCCGGGCCAGCGTACTGGTCACGGCGTCGCGGAACTCCGCCTCATCGACGGTGGCGTCGTCGGAGGAGTAGAGCGCGATCGCGTCGACATCCTGGCGGCCTACCTCGGCGACGATCCGCGTCGCGGCCCGGGCCGACTCGCTGCCGGGATCGTCAAAGCCCCCACCGACCACGGAGGTGAACACACCGGTACCCCAGAGACCGCCAACCACGGTGAGCACCAGCCCGGCGAACAGCACCGCCCACCGGACGCGCACCACGGTCCTTCCCCACCAGCCGAACATCTGCGACCCTCCCCCTGTAGAGCACTGACTCACATCGGTGATAACTTTAGTTAACGGCGTTCACAGTGTCAGCGTCGATAACGAACGTCAAGGGGTATAACACTGTGACTCAGGTCATGGGCAGCCGCCGGGAACGGCTCCGCGCCGCGACGATCGAGGAGATCAAGACGACGGCCCGCCGGCTGCTGGTCAGCGACGGACCCGCCGGCGTCTCCCTGCGCGCGATCGGCCGCGAGATGGGGATGACCGCGGCCGCGCTGTACCGCTACTACCCCAGCCTCGAGGCGCTGGTGACCGCGCTGTGCGGCGATCTCTTCGACGAGTGCCGCACCGCCATGGAGCACGCCCGCGACGAGTACCCGCCGGACGAACTGGGCCGCCGCCTCTACGCGGTGTGCCGGGCGTTCCGGGGCTGGTCGGTGGCGCACCCGGCGGAGTTCGGGCTGATGTTCGGCAGCCCGCTACCCGGCCTCACCGACACGATGCATGACACGGTCTCGGCCGAACACGCCGCCGGCATGCGCTTCGCCAGCGTCTTCGCGGAACTCTTCACCGGGGTGTGGCAGCGCGCGCCGTTCCCGACGCCGGCCGACGAGGAGCTGCCGGAGAGCCTGCGCAGCCAGCTCGCGACGTACGTGGCCACAATCGGGGCCGACCTGCCGCTCGGTGCCGCGCAGGTCTTCCTGTCGTGCTGGATCCGGCTCTACGGCCTCGTCGCGCTGGAGGTCTTCGGGCACCTGCACTTCGCGTTCAGCGACGTGGAGCCGATGTTCGAGGTCGAACTCGTCAGTGTCGCCCGCATGCTCGGCCTCGCCGACCCGCCCCGGTAGAGCGACGCCTCAGGCGTCGGCGGGGCGTGACCTGACCTCGTGGCCGACGCTGGTCAGGCACCGTCCCGACGCAAGGTCGAATTTCCAGCCGTGCAGCTGACAGGTCAGCACGCCGTTCTCCACAATGCCGAACCGGGTGAGGTCAGCCTTCAGATGCGGGCAGCGGCGCTGCACGATCCAGTCGCCGAGCCGGACGTCCTCGGCGTCCGGTTTCTGCTCGGCGTACCAGCCCTCGGCGTACTGCAGGCGCTCCTCGGAGAGGCACTTGAAGAACGCGTACACGAACTCGTTGTACTGGCCGATCCGCGCGGCCGTGAAGCGGCAGGACAGGAACAGCGAGTTGACCCAGTCCACCTCGTCGATATGGATCAGATGCTCGATCAGCGCCCGCTCGGTGCGGAACCGGTAGCGCACCTTCTCGTCGGCCGCCCGGCGGACCTCCTTGGCCGGGAAGTCCACCAGCACCGACTCCACCGTCTCGCCGTCGTAGCCGACAAGGTCGAACCGGACCGGCCCGCCCACGCCGTTCGCCAGGTAGATCGACTCCTCGAGCAGCGGCTCGATCCGGCGCTTCATTTCCTTGACCACGTCGATCTCGGGGTGGCGCCAGGTGCGCTTCTCCGCCTCGATGATCGGCCGCTTGCGCTCGCGCATCTCCGCCAGGTACGCCGCCTTGCCGGCGAAGAACGCACGCACGTCCGGCACGGGGTGGGTCACGCTGGACTCGTCGGCGGTCAGGTCCCACACCGTGCCGGGCAGCAGCAGCACCCCGTTGTGGTAGCCCAGGGACGCGTAGTGGTCGAGGAAGACCTGCTGGTCCGGGAAGATGTTGCCCTCGTCGCCGTGGATGTCGTTGAGGTGCCACAGGGCGTCGTCGAGGAAGCACGGCGGCCCGGCGATCGGCGCGACGTGGGAGGCCTTGAGGTCATCGATGTAGCGCACGGTCCGGTCCATCTGCCGGTCCCGCTTCTGCTTGCCGAACGCGGTCCGGGCGGCGGCGGGCAACTCGTACACCATCGGGTACCAGATCGCGCCGGAGAACTGCAGCAGGTGACCGTGCACGTGGCCCAGCTCGGCGAAGACACTGAGGTCGGTGGGCCGGGCGTCGTTCTGGTTGAGCAGGCGCACCCCGTCGTGCTCCACCCACAGTGACGAGTCCCCGATCGGGCCGTCGGTGGGCGAGGTGAGCGCCTGGATCATGATCTTGAGCCCGCCGTCGAGCTCAACCACCTCGTTGTTCTTCGTTTCCAGGAAGTTGGTGAAGCCGAGCGCCGCCAACTGGTCACGCAGTTCGCTCGTCGGGTACTCCGGCAGCAGCACCGTGGCCCGCTTGTTCACGAATCGATCGAGGTGCACGGCGTCGAAGTGGTCCCGGTGCAGGTGCGAGACGTACAGGTAGTCGACGTCGCCGAGCCGGTCCCAGTCCAGCCCCGCGTTGTCCGGGAACGGAAACCACGAGGCGAAATAGGCCGGGTTGACCCACGGGTCGCACAGAATCGACCCGGCCGGCGTGTCGATCCGCATGCTCGCGTGGCCGGTACCGGTGATGCGCACGGCGGGAACCCCTCTCCGGTGGAAACAACACCACGACGCTACCGGACCCGGCGGGCCGTCTGCCGACACCGGTGCCGGGCCGGACCGAGGGCGGGCCGGACCGAGGGCGGGCCGGACCGCGTGCCAGACTACGGAGAAGCGATCCGCTGTACCCACTCCGAAAGGACGCGCCGTGGCTGGGAATGAGCCGGTTACCTCTCCCGACCAGCAGAAGCAACGACCAGCGCAGACCAGGGCGGCGCGGATCGGCGCCGTCGTCGTCATCTTCGCGCTGTTGTCGATGCTCTTCGGCAACCACCGCGGCTACATGGAGAACTGGTTCCTGATCGGGCTCGCCGGGCTGCTCGCGCTGATCCTGGTGGGCGACTGGGTGCTCCGCAAGAACGGCCTACGTTCCTAGCTGCCCGATGGCGGCGCAGGTGAACCCCGCGCAGCGCCGCCGACCGGGTCGACGCGCAGCTATCCCGACCCCGACCTGCCCCGAACCTTCCTACCGTGGTCAGCGCCGCCGGGAGACGATGTCGCGGATCTCCCGCATCGCGGCGTCCACCTCCGCTTCGAAGTAGCCGCCGGGCACCAGATTGAATTGCGTCGATGCTAGCTCCGCTTCGGAGAGCATCGTCGTGGTCCGGCCGGTGAACGATGCTGCCACGCTGTCGAAGAACCGGTCGACCTGCGCCGTGTCGTACCCGCTGCCGAACCGGCGCACCTGGAACGTCCGGCGCAGCTGATCGAGCTTGGCCACCTCGCTGGCCGACAGCGGACTGCCACCACCGAAGGACGGGTCGGGTGCGGCTCCGAAGGACGGGCCGGCACCCAGGCCGGCACTGCCTGGGCCAGCACTGCCTGGGCCGGCACTGCCTGGGCCGGCACTGCCTGGGCCAGCACCGCCCGGCCCACCGCCCATCCGGATCTCGGTGGTCATGTCGTTACGGCCACGCCTGCCGACGTTCTCGTACCCGCCGGTGTCGTACCCACCGCCGAACGGCGGCGGCTCCTCGATCCGCCCGTATCCGCCGTCACGCGGCGGTCCACCCGGGCCACCGCCCGGCCCGGTCGGCATGGGCCGCGGTGGTGGGCCGGAGGCGCCCATCCCTGGGCCGCCCAGCATCGGGCCCGGCGCGACCGGAGCGACGGGGGGCGGGCCGACGGGCTCTTGCGGCCCGAACCGATCGGGCGCCGGCATCCGGTTCGGCTGGCCGATCCGCTCCGGCGGGGGACCCATCCGATCCGCCTGGGGCGCCAGCCGATCCGCCTGCGGCCCCAGCCGATCCGGCTGGGGCGCCATGCGGTCCTGCGGGGGGCCCATGCGCAGCTCTCCGGACCGTGGCTCGGGACGACCGAAGCCACCGCCCCGCTCCTCGAGCTCCGCCAACTGGCGCTCGACGCGATCGAGGTGGAGGTCGACCTGCCACTCGTCGTACCCGCCGAACCGCACGCGGAACACCACGTCGTGCACCTCCTGCGAGCTCACCGGCGCGCCCAGACCGTCGCCGGCGAGGGTCGCCTCGACGCGGTCGAGAAAGCGGTCCACCTCGTCGACCTTGTATCCCCGACGAAGCGCCCGGCGCCTGAACCGCTGACCCTGACTGGTCACTCTGCTCTCTCCTCTGATGCGGCGAGCTGCCCGCAGGCGCCGTCGATCTCTCGACCCCTGGTGTCCCGAACCGTCGTCGGCACCCCTGCCGTGCGTAGCCGCCGGACGAACTCGCGCTCAACCGGCTTGGGGCTCGCGTCCCACCGACTACCCGGGGTGGGGTTGAGCGGGATCAGGTTGACGTGCGCCAGTTGTCCGGCCAGCAGCCGGCCCAGGAGGTCGGCTCGCCACGGCTGGTCGTTCACATCTCTGATCATCGCGTACTCGATGGAGACGCGCCGCCCCGTCGTCCGCGCGTACCGCCAGGCGGTGTCGAGCACTTCGGCGACCTTCCAGCGCTGGTTCACCGGCACCAGTTCGTCGCGGAGCTCGTCATCCGGCGCATGCAGCGACAGCGCCAGGGTGACCTGCAGCCCTTCGTCGGTGAGCCGCCGCATGGCGGGCACCAGCCCGACGGTGGAAACGGTGATGTGCCGTTGGGAGAGCCCGAGGCCGGCCGGCGACGGCTCGGTCAGCCGGCGCACGGCGTCAAGCACCCGCTGGTAGTTGGCGAGCGGCTCGCCCATCCCCATGAAGACCACCCGGGACAACCGGTCCGGGCAGCCGGGGAGCTCCCCGCGCGCCGCCAGGCCGGCGAACCACACCACCTGATCCACGATCTCGGCGGTGGACAAATTGCGGGTGAGGCCGGCCTGGCCGGTGGCGCAGAACGGGCAGCCCATCCCGCAGCCGGCCTGGCTGGAGACGCAGACGGTGACGCGGTCCGGGTATCCCATCAGCACGCTCTCCACGAGCGCCCCGTCGTGCAGCCGCCACAGCGTCTTGCGGGTGGCACCGTCATCGCAGCTCAGCTCGCGCATCGGGTGCAGCAGCGGCGGCAGCAGCGCGGCGCCGAGCCGCTCACGGGCCTCGGCGGGCAGATCGGTCATCGCCGCCGGGTCGCGCTCCAGGCGGCCGAAGTAGTGGGTCGAGAGCTGGTCCGCGCGGAAGGCCCGCTCGCCCAACTCCACCACGGCGGCACGGCGGCCCGCGGGGTCGAGGTCGGCCAGGTGTCGCGGGGGCGGGGCCGCGCGGCGGGACCGGGCGAGCGGCAGCGCCGCGGCATCCGGAGCGAGCAGCGGAAGTGGGACCGGGGTACTGGTAGTCATCGCACTGTCCAGTCTCCCACGCCGATCGGCCCAGCTCCCAGGGCGGAGACCGGGACCATCACAATGCAGCGGGTGCAACGACGGCGAGCGCCGCGTACCCGACCGGCAGCGCGAAGAGGATCGAGTCCAACCGGTCCATCAGGCCACCATGGCCGGGTAGCAGGTTGCTCATGTCCTTGATCCCCAGATCCCGTTTCAGCACCGATTCGGCGAGATCGCCCACCACGGCCGCGGCGGACACGGCGAGCCCGAAGACTGCGCCCTCCCAGTACTCCGCACCCAGCATAAGGTGCAGCAGGATGGCGCCGCCCACACCCGCGCTGACCATCGAACCGGCGAACCCCTCCCACGACTTCTTGGGACTCACCGAGGGCGCCATCAGGCGCCTGCCGAACCGGACGCCGAAGACGTAGCCGCCGGTGTCGGAGAGCACCACGCCGGCCACCACGGCGATGACCCGCAGGTCGCCGTCGATGGGTCGGGCCAGCAGCGCGGCGAAGGTGGCCAGGAACGGCACGTACATGATCACCAGCACGGCCGCGGTGAGGTCGCGCTGGTGGCCGGTCGGACGGTCGCCGAGGCGCCACACCAGCACGGCGATGAGGGCGGCGAGTACGCCGAGCGGCAGCGTCTCCGCACCGCCGTACCAGCCGAGGCCGATCATCACCGGGCCGCCGGCCAGCAGCGGGAGCAACGGCGGCTGTGCGCGTTCGTTGACCGCCCGCACCATCTCCCAGGTGCCGATCGCGACCGCGATCATCAGCACAGCGACGAAGGCGGGTCGCCAGAAGATCAAGGAAGCCACGAGAATCGCCCCGAGGCCCAGCCCGACGCCGATGGCCGCGGGCAGATTGCGGCCGGCCCGCCCGCTCGCACGACGGCTCGCGTGCCGGCCGCCGGTTCCGCCGGGTTCCACGAGCGGCTCTCCGATCGGCGCCCGGATCGGCCCTTCGGGCGTGGCGGCGGGAGACTCGGACTCCGGTCGTGGCGCAGTCTCCCGGGAGGCCCAGCCCGGCGATCCGGACGCCCGGTCGAGATCGGGTACCGGGTCGGCGTCGGGTGCCGGGTCGGACGCCCCGGCCGGGTCCGGCGCCGGCGCCGGCGCCCAGTCGGACGCCCCGGCGCGACCGTGGTCCCGGTCGGGGTCGATGTCCGGAGGGGCGGTGGGTGCAGCGTAGAGCGAGTGCGCCGAGAGCCCGTCGCCGTACCGGTGCCAAGGCTGCGGCTCGGCCGCGGCGTCGTCGCGCCACGTCCGGGGAGGACTCGCTGGTGCCTCGTCGCCGTACGCCATCAGACCTCGAGCAACTCGGTTTCCTTGTGCTTCATGATCTCGTCCACGCTCGCCACGAACCGGTGAGTGAGGTCCTCGAGCTCCTTCTCGGCCCGGCGCACCTCGTCCTCGCCCACCTCGCCGTCCTTCATCAGGCGCTCGAGCTCGTCCTTGGCCTTGCGGCGCACGTTGCGGATCGCGACCTTGGCCTCCTCACCCTTGTGCCGGGCGACCTTGACCATCTCCCGGCGGCGCTCCTCGGTCATCTGCGGCAGCACGATCCGCAGCTGGGTGCCCTCGTTGCCGGGGTTGACGCCGAGGTCGGAGTCGCGGATGGCGCGCTCCATCGCGGCGAGCTGCGACGTGTCGTACGGCTTGATCAGGCACATCCGGGGCTCCGGCACTGCGATCGACGCCATCTGTGGCAGCGGCGTCGGAGTCCCGTAGTAGTCAATGATGACCTTGGCGAACATGGCCGCGGTCGCCCGACCGGTGCGGATGGTGGCGAACTCCTCCTTGGCGAACTCGATCGCCCGCTCCATCTTCTCCTCGGCCTCGAAGAGTGTCTCCTCGATCACGGGGTTTCCTCGCCTCCTTCTCTAGCTGATCACTACCGGGTGCCCGGGACGTTACGTGGCGGTGATGAGCGTGCCGATCTTCTCACCGCTGACGGCGCGGACGATGGTGTCCTCGCCCTCGGCGCCGAAGACGACCATCAGCAGGCGGTTGTCCATGCACAGGCTCAGCGCGGCGGCGTCCACCACACGCAGGCCCTGGGCGAGCGCCTCCTGGAAGGTGAGCGAGTCGAGCTTGCGCGCGTCCGGGTCGGTGCGGGGATCGGCGGTGTAGACGCCGTCCACGCCGTTCTTGCTCATCAGCACCGCATCCGCGTGGATCTCCAGCGCGCGCTGGGCAGCGACCGTGTCGGTGGAGAAGTACGGCATGCCGGCGCCGGCGCCGAAGATCACCACCCGGCCCTTCTCCAGGTGCCGGATGGCACGCCGCGGAATGTAGGGCTCGGCCACCTGGGCCATCGTGATCGCGCTCTGCACCCGGGTCTCGATGCCCTGCTTCTCCAGGAAGTCCTGCAGCGCGAGGCAGTTCATGACGGTGCCGAGCATGCCCATGTAGTCGGCGCGGGCGCGGTCCATGCCGGCCCGCTGCAGCTCCGCGCCGCGGAAGAAGTTGCCTCCCCCGATGACCACCGCGACCTGGATGCCACGCCGGGCCGCCGTGGCGATCTGACGGGCCATGGACTGGACCACATTGGGGTCCACGCCGACCGCCCCGCCACCGAACACCTCGCCGGAGAGCTTCAGGACCACGCGGCGACCCCGCGCCGGCCCCCCCGACACGGGCGCGGCCTCGGCCGCTGCCACGGGTTCAGGTGGCGCCTCGGTCACCGTGTTCGTCATGCTGTGCCCCTCCGCATCGGTGTGCTCCTCACCGTACTGCCCACTGCCCGCGCCGGCCCGCCCAGCACCCGGCGCGGCGGAGGGGGCCGGCCGGGGTCCGCAATGGACACCGACGACCCCCTCGCGCCTGTGCTGACCGGCCGGTCAGGCCTGGCCGACCTCGAACCGTACGAACCGGGTCACCGTGATGCCGGCCTCATCGAGCACCTGCTTCACGGTCTTCTTGGAGTCGGTCACCGAGGCCTGCTCGAGGAGGACGAAGTCCTTGAAGAATCCGTTCACCCGGCCTTCAATGATCTTGGGCAGCGCCTGCTCCGGCTTGCCCTCCTCGCGTGCGGTCTCCTCGGCGATGCGGCGCTCCGACGCGACGACGTCGGCGGGCACCTCGTCGCGGGTGACGTACTTCGGGCGCATCGCCGCGACCTGCATCGCGACGCCGCGGGCCTCGTCATCACCCGCCTCGTCGTCCTTGCCGGCGTACTGCACGGCGACGCCGACCTGCGGGGGCAGGTCCGGGCTCTTGCGGTGCAGGTACACCGCGACATTGCCGTCGAGCAGGGCGAACCGGTTGACGACGATCTTCTCGCCGATGCGCGCGGACTCCTGCTGGACGATGTCGGCGACGGTCTGGCCGTCGAGCTGGGAGGCGAGCAACGCTTCCACGTCGGCCGGCTGCTGCGCCGCGATGTGCTGGACAAGACGCTGGCCGAGGGCGACGAACTCGGCGTTCTTGGCGACGAAGTCGGTCTCGCAGTTCAGCTCGAGCAGCGCGGCACCGTTGTGCGCGACGAGGCCGTTGGCGGCCGTCCGGCTGGCCCGCTTGCCGACATCCTTGGCGCCCTTGACGCGCAGGATCTCGACAGCCTTCTCGAAGTCGCCGTCGGCTTCCACCAACGCCTTCTTGCTGTCCATCATGCCGGCGCCGGTGTGGTCGCGGAGCTTCTTGACGTCCGCGGCAGTGAAGTTGGACATGACTCTCTCTCGATCAAGACTGGTGGTACTGGCGGTCTGCGTGCCCCGTCCGGGGTGGCCGCGGGAAGCGGCCGCCCCGGGCGGCGGAGATCAGGCTGACGCGGGAGCGGTCGGCTCGGCGGGGCCACCCGCAGCGGCACCGGCGGGCTGGAGCAGCTCGCGCTCCCACTCGGCCAGCGGCTCGTTGGCGGCGGCAGCGCCCGGCTCGGGCTTCGCGTCGGCGTTGCCGCCGCGTAGCGACTTGCTGGAACGCGCGATGAGGCCATCGGCCACCGCATCGGCGACCACGCGGGTGAGCAGGGCGGCCGACCGGATCGCGTCGTCGTTCCCGGGGATCGGGAAGTCGACCTCATCGGGGTCGCAGTTGGTGTCGAGCACGGCGATCACCGGGATGCCCAGCTTGCGGGCCTCGTCCACGGCGATGTGCTCCTTCTTGGTGTCGATCACCCAGATCGCCGCCGGAAGCCGCTGCATGTCCCGCAGGCCGCCAAGCGTCTTGGTGAGCTTGATCTTCTCCCGGGACAGCTGCAGGGTCTCCTTCTTGGTGTACCCCGCGGCGGTGCCGGTCAGATCGATCGACTCCAGCTCCTTCATCCGCTGCAGCCGCTTGTGCACCGTCTGGAAGTTGGTCAGCATGCCGCCCAGCCAGCGGTGGTTCACGTACGGCATGCCCACCCGCATCGCCTCCTGGGCGACCGCTTCCTGGGCCTGCTTCTTGGTGCCGACGAAGAGGATGGAGCCACCCTCCGCCACGGTGCCACGGATGTACTCGTAGGACTTCTCGATGTAGTCGAGGGTCTGCCGAAGGTCGATGATGTAGATGCCGTTGCGCTCGGTCATGATGAAGCGCTTCATCTTGGGGTTCCAGCGGCGGGTCTGGTGTCCGAAGTGGACACCACTCTCCAGCAGCTGGCGCATGGTCACGGCCATGGGTCGGGTTGCTCCTACGGGTCCTGGTTGCCGCGACGGCCGGTTGGCCGCCGCCCTGGCGCCCGGTCGTCGGCCGCTCCCCCGTCGAGTGAGTCGAAGCACGCACTCATCGGGACCAGGGCGGCCGCCGCCATGCCGACCGGCCGCGGGAGCGGCACGATCGTTCGGAGGGCGCGCGAGGTCGACCACTGGGTGGTCGCCAGCGTGAAGTGTACGCCGATACCGCGGCCGGCTCCGCCGGGGATGGCGAAACGCCCAACGCCGTCGAAACCGCCGAGGCGTGACCCCCTATGTAGGGTTCGAACTATCGGACATCCGACTCACCGTGCCGGTCGCTCGGGTGCTCGCCGTTCTCCTCGAGGCGCCGGGTCACGACTGGTACGGGCTGGCCTGATGCACCGCACCGGACTGGCCAGTGGCAGCCTCTACCCGATCCTGGCCCGGCTGCGTGCCGCCGGCTGCGTGACCGCCTGCTGGGAGGAGATCGACCCGGTCGCCGCCGGCCGGCCGGCACGTCGCTACTACCGGCTCACCCCGACCGAGCGGCGTCGGCCCAGTCGGCCGTGGCGCGCCTGCGCCAGCAACTCGGCGCCACACCGGCACCCCGACCCGACGCGCGGCCGGCATGGTAGGCGCTCCCGGCCGCACTGGGGTAGGCGAGCGACCAGGCGCTGCGGATCGCGGTACGCCGATGGCCGGCCGGCTTCCGACAAATGGCCCTGGTGACTGGGTGAATCTCGGCGCAGCGATCTGATCCTCAGCCCTTAGCCGATGCGCGTAGTTCGACGACGAGACCTCGACGGGTCGGGTCCGCTGCCTGAACGGATCGAGAGGTGCCCTCAGGAACGTTGATTGGCGTTGCCATGCCGTCGACCTTCACCGCAAGGTTCTGGTCGCCAGCACCGACCAGGAACACCGCTTCGATCTGCATGGTCAACCAGCCGGTGTCACCCTTGACCGAGAAGCACACGTCCTTGATCAAGGTTTCTACCTTGATCAGATCCGGGTTCCCATCGCAGTCCGCCTTGACGATACGGCCGTCGCCCTTGATGAGCTTGATCCCCTCGTTAACCTCGATATTCGTAGCGCCGGGGTACGTGTAGTTCTCGACCAATGAACTCGGCGCATCGACCGGCGGTGCCGGCTCGGCGATCACCGCCGTGGCCACCGCTGGACCGACTAGCATCCCGGCTGTGGTGATCACCACAAGCGTCGCGAGACGCGATGGCATTCGCATGACAATCTCCGTGTTCTCTGTGTTTGTGCATGACGATGTGCGGCTGAGTACGGGTCCCGATCCGATCAAGGTTCGCGGACTTCGACGTGGACGCCGTGGTCGGCCAGGTAGTCGGCGGCCAGCTCGGCCCCGGCGTACTTGGGTGGGTGCCGACGCCACCACGGTCGCTCAGGCGGGCCGACCAGCTGGTGCTCCTGAAGGAGCGCCCGGAATCGGATGTCGACCTGCTCTACCTGCTCCTGAAACCAGACCATTTCCGAGCGCTCCCGTAACGGCTCGTTGCGGAGCACAGCCTCGATGGTGTCCCGGACGTGCAGATCGTTGGTGTACTCGTAGATGTTGTCGTGATATCCGTCAGCGCAGAAGGTCACGAACTGGTCCCAAGCCTCGATGAGGTCACCCGGCAGCCAGGACCGGTTGCTGCTGGTCGCGGCGGCTTCTCGGAACAGGTGCACGAAGCTCACCTCGTCGGTCATGGGTTCAACTGCTGTCGGAAGTACGCCATCGGATCGCCGTCCGGCCGGAAGAACGTGCGGATCACGCCGTCCCGGGAGCGAATGCCGAACCATCCGGTCTGCGGGTTCACCCGAACCAGGTCACCACCTGGGCGTATCGATTCGATCGCGCCGGGCGGCTTGGTGGCACCCATGAACCCGCGGGCGGCCGACCTGTACTGCTGGTACGTATTGAACTCCGCCATGTCGGGGCCACCGTTCTTGGGGACGGCTCTGCCGTTTCTCAACACGATTCCTTTGACGTGCTTAGCGTAGTGCGCGAAAGCTGCGGCCTCGCTGGAGAAGTCACCGATCCGGACCAGGGCGCCTCGTGAGATCTGGGAAAGGCTGGGCGTCTTCGCCACCATACCGAGTTGCTTTCCGAGCGGGCGGAACAGCGATCCCACCCCCGCCTCCACAAACCGCAGAACCACCGGCCTGGGCACCGCATCCCGTAACTGCTGGCGCAGGGTCGCTCCGCAGGTGTCCGGGCTGTCCCAGGGAAACGAGATGCCGTGGCGTGTGTTGTTGCAGTAGTCCTCCAGGAGGAGCGTGGCCGCGTCCTCACGGCCCATCAAGTTGTGCCAGAGGATATTGCCGGACCAGTAACCCAGCCAGTCGTCAAAATCCGCAGCTAATTCGGCGCACGAACTGACGCCGAGCTTCGCGGGCAACTTAACGCCGTTCAGATAGCACTCTCCGGCAAAGGAAATCAGAGTCGTCGAGTTCTCGAACTCCCGCAGATCGATCTCCGAGGCGTTGGTCTCCGGATCCGGGTCGGCTTCACTGTCCGCCTTCGTCTCCTCCCGCAACCGGCCAATCAGGATTCTCATTGCGTCGCTGGCTGCCTGGGCCGCCGCCGCGGCGTCCTTGCCAGCCGCCTCCGCCGCCTCGCGGGCGCGGCGTGCCGCGGCGTAGGCCTCATCGGCGGAGCTGCGGGCTTGCGCCGCGGAAGCCGCCGCCTGGTTCGCTGATCGGGTTGCCGCCTGAGCGGACCGACGAGCCGAAGCGGCAGCCTCGCGTGCGATTCTGGCGGATTCAGCTGCCCGGTCGGCGGAATCCTTGGCCTTCGCCGCGGACTTGGCCGCGTCATCGGCGTAGGTCTGGGCCAGGTTGGCCAGTGAGGCGGCGCGCGCGGCGTGGCCCCGAGCCTCTGCGGCCCGCTGGCCGGAGTACGCCGCGGTCTCGGCGGCGATGGCCGCGTCTGCCTGAGCGAGCGCCGCGTACCGCGCCGCCTCGGCCACGTAACGACGTACCGTCGCTTCGTGCGTCGCGGTGTCGTGATCTCGCTGTGCCGCTTTGTACTGTTCGGACTGCAGGAAACGGCGGGCCATCGACGGCGGACCATCGAGCGCGATCTGCGCAGCGGCCGCGACCTCCGGTCCACCGGTCGCCATGATCTCTGACGTCCTCGCGCGGTCATCCCGTTGTGCCGCCTCGTACTGCCCGAAGCGGAGGAACGCGTGCGCGTCGGCGGCCGTCCCGCGAAGTGCCTGCTGTGCCGCTGCGTCGGTGGCCGGACCCCCGTCCGCCATCACTTGCGCGATTGCTGCGCGGTCGTCGCGAACCTTGCCGTCGTACATCGGAAGGTGGAGGAACTGCACCACCTGAGCGTGGGTGCCGGTGGTCAACACCGCCATGGCGGCCGCCTTCAGCGCGGGCTTGTCACTGACGTTGCCCAGGTGCTCCACCCGCGCGCGGTCATCCTGCTCGGCGGAGACCACGCGTCCGCGGGTCAGGAATTCCCGCAGGTCCGCTTCGCCGCCGGTGAGTGCCTCCTCAGCCGCGGCCCGGGTCCACGGCCCCGCAGCCTCCATGAGCCGCAGCGCCGCCTTCCGACCCGCGGACAAAGCCAACGCCGGGGGCGAGCCCGGGGCGGTGGCTTCACTGAGCAGCCGTGCGGTCTCCGGGTCCACACGTTCCACTTCTGGCGTGTCCCACGCCGGCGTTGCCACCTGCGGTGCCTCGACGTCACGGAGGTCCCGGGCGTTCTCGCGGGCCTGCGCCGTCTCCAGGTCCAACCGCTGATCGTCGGCGTCGCGAGCGATCGTGTCGACCTGCTCCGCCTGCTGGGCCGCTGAGGCTGCCGCATCCGCGGCGACCTGCGCCGCCGCCGCGTGCGCCGTTGCCTCGTTCGCGGCATCCGTCGACTTGCCCGCATGATCGGCGGCCAGGTCTGCGGCCTTGGCCGCCGCCTCGGCGTGCGCGGCGGCATCCTGCGCGAACCGGTAGGCCCGTCGGGCCTCGGCCGCGGCTTGTCGCGCCAGCCGCTCCGCTTCGCTGGCGGACGCTTGCGCCTGCCTTGCCAACGCCCGGGCGCGTGCGGCCGCCCGCCGTGCGCGGTCCGCCTCCGCCTTCGCGACGTTCGCGTGCCCGCCCGCCTCCTCTGCGGCGTCTGCCGCCGCCGCGGCGTTGCCCACCGCGCTCTTGGCTGCTGCGGCTGCTGCGGCTGCGGCTTCGGCTGCCTGGATCGCTACGGCGATGAACCCGAAGATGCCCTTGACGGTCGCCGCCGCGGCGCGGGCTCCCTCCGCCGCCTCGCGCGCGTCTTTCGCCTTGCCCGCGTCCGTCGTGGCGCCTGCCGCGGCGCGATTCGCCCGGGCGGCCGCCTGACCTGCCAATGCCGCCGCCGTCGCTGCCCGCGCCGCTGCGTTCGCGGCCATCCGGGCCGCCCGGTTTGCCGCATTCGCTGCGCCGACCGCGCTCTGCGCGGCGTCTGCGGCCCGACCGGCGGCATCCGCGGCGCGACCAGCCGCCGCAGCGGCCTTCGTCGCCGAGTCCTTCGCCGCTGCCGTTTCCGTAGCCGCGGTCTGAGCAGCACGCCTTGCCTGCTCGGCCTCGGTGACCGCGCGAGCGGCAGCCTCCTTGGCGGCCTGAGTCTCCCGCGCCGCCGTCTGCTGCGACTGTTTAGCCAGCTCCACCAGCTGCGCGAGCGTGAGGATCTCCTGGTCCCTGGCGCGCGCCACATGCTGACCGCGCTCCAGGTAGTCCCGGATGTCCTGCGCCGATCCCTGCAAAGCAAGCTGGGCGGTTCGGATGACCTCCGGGCCGCCCACCGCCATCAAGTCGGCAACCGCAACACGGTCGTCACGGTGCTGCGCGGCGTACTGGCCGAACACGAAGAACTCCGCGACGCCGTCGTCACCGCGGGCCAACGCCTGCTGCGCCGCCGCGTCTGTCGCCGCGCCACGGACCGCCATCAGGTCGGCCAGCCGCACCCTGAGGTCCCGCTGTAGCGGCGCCCGAAAGCCCGATTCGAGGAAGTCCCGGACTGCAGCGGGGGTGCTGGAGAGCGCCGGTTGGGCGGCAGCGGTCATTGCCGGACCGCTGAGAGCCATCAATTCAGCAACCCGTACGCGGTCGTCGAGCACCTGCGCTTCGGCGCGGCCGGACGATACGAACCGGTGAAAGTCGTCATCCGAGCCGACGAGCGCATTCATCGCCGCACGGGACATGACCAGGTCGCCGTTCTTCACGAGTTGCAACACTGCAGCCCGGTCGGCGGCGGACGGCACCGCCGCTGCAGCGGCTGATGTGTTGACCAGCAGACCCGCGACCACCGCGACGGTAAGAACGACGATCGTCACACACTGTGATAACCGGGTTGGAGCGGCAGACTTGGGCCAGGCATGCATTGATTCCCCCCGTAAGTCCCATCCGGCTAGTACCTCAATACAGCAGTTGTTCCCGACCGACCATAGCCACCCTCGACGATCCTCGCTGCCCCGCCCAATATGACAGCAATAGCGTGATTTCCCCCGTTGTTGAGGAACTTTGAGGTCGGGGCCCGGCCAAGGTGCCGGCCGCCCGGCCTAACCGGCGGACACCTTGGCCATCACCTCATCTGCAGGGCCCAGATACCGCTGGAGAGGATGCTGCCGTCACCGCGGGCGGACTCGACCAGGCCGTCATAGGTCTGGTTCCCTCTCCGCTACCCGCGATGGACGGCATACATGGGTAATGCACCGCCTTGGACTCAAAGTCCAGCCCAGACACGCTGACAACGCTCGTCGATTATGAATGGGAGTGGAACTCCCGTTAGCGGGCCGCGAGCGCCCCCGCGACGAGCAGGACGAGCGCCACCGGGAGGTAGGCCAATGGCGTCCGCAGCCAGACCCGCGGGCCCTGCCCGGGAGCGGCGGCAGCGCCGGTGATCAGCCCGTAGAGGCCCATCGCCAGCATTGGCAGCGCGATGATCAGCAGGGTGCTGGCCACCACATCGCCGATGATCACGGTGTCCGCCAACGCTGAGCTCAGGAACGCGCGCAGTGCCGGGAGTTCGAAGAGCACGGTGAGGGCGATCAGTGCACCGACGACGCCCGATCGGCGGCTGCGGTACACCGAGCCGGCGGGCTCGGTCGACCGCGACCGTGGTTCGGCCGGTACGACCGCCGTCGCGCCGTTGCCGCCGTGGTTCCCCGCGCCGCTGGTCGGGGCGTCAACCGAACCGGTCGAGCGGGCGCCGGTCGATCCGGTCCCGGCCGCGTCGGTGTGCTCCGGCGGCGGCTGGTCGGTGACCGGCGCGGCCGCGCCCCGGCGCAGGGCGGAGACGTCGAGCGGCGTGGCGTAGTGGCGTGACGGCGGCTCCACCGCGATCTCGCCGGTGGAATCGGCCCGCCGCTCACCGGTGTGCTGCGTGGGCGCGCCGTAGGAGGTGGCGCCGTACGGGGTGGCGCCGTACTGGCCGGCACCGCCGTACGGGTTGTCGGCGGCGGGGGTGCCGTACGAGGTCGGGGTGTACGGGGCCGCGGCGCCGTACGCCGGCACGGCCGGGGGCTCAGCGCCGGCCGGCTGCCCGTGCAGCGGCTGGGGGTACGGCTGGCGGTCGGGGACCGGCGACTGTGGCGGCGCCAGCGGATCGTCCCGCCCGACGCCGAAGTACCCGTCCCCGGCGGGGGGTGACGCCGGGGCGTCGGCGAGGGGGTGCGAATCGGTGGAGCGGTAGCGCTCGGGGTCGTACTGGACCGGCTCGGCGGGCGTGCCGGCCCAGCGTTCCCGTTCCCAGTCCGGTTCGGGGCGTCCACGCTCCCCCGAGAACCACGCGGCATCAGGGTCGACCGGGGCGTTCTGGCGAGGATCCACGGCTCCGCACCGTAGGGCAGATGTGGGCGGTGCGCCAGTCCAGCCATCCATGATCACCGAGCCGGGACCGCTCGGCTGCGCAGTGTGATCAGCGCCGCAGCGATGTGGACCGGCCTGCGGGACCATGCACCACATGCCCGTCCAGGACGACCTTCATACGGTTGCGAGCATCTTCGCCGGCTACGCCGAGCACGAGTTCCGCGGCGCGTCGCCGCGGTACGAGATGCTGGCGAGGATCATCGCTGCCGAGCCGGAGCTCGGCCGCCCGTTGCTGGCCGCACCGGTCGCTCAGCGTCACGCCATCCTGTACTTCGCCGCGATGCAGCACCTGGTCCGCTCCACCGACCACCCGTTGGCCTCGTGGTTGCCGACGATGGGCGGGTACCGCCAGCCCGGTGCGGCGTTCCACCAGACGTTCCGCGACTTCGCCGCCGGCTATGCCGAAGCGCTGGCGACGATCTGCGCCTCCCGCCGGACCCAGACCAACGAGGCCGGTCGGTGCGCCCTGCTCCGCCCCGCGTTCAGCCGGGTCGCGGCCGGTCCCGCCGCCGGCCGGCCGCTGGTCCTGATCGAACTCGGCACGAGCGCGGGGCTCCTGCTGCTGCCGGACCGGTACGCCTACCGCTACCGCGCCGCGGTCGGCGGCCGGGAGGAGCACGGAGGTCGCCCGGACGCGCCGGCCCCGCTCGTGCTGCAGTGCGAGGTGCGCGGCGCCGGCTGGCCGGACGACATCGCGGCGGACCCGGCCATCGCCGACCGGCTCGGCATCGACCTCGAGCCGTTGGACCCGGCCGACTCCGACGCCGCGGACTGGCTCCGCTCCTGCATCTGGCCCGAGCACACCGACCGGCTGGCCCGACTCGACGCCGCCCTCGCCGAAGCGGCCCGGGTGCGCCCGCGGCAGATCCGCGCCGACCTGGTGGACGCGCTGGAGCCCGCGCTCGCGGCGGTCGCCTCGGACGCGCTGCCGGTGGTGTTCAGCTCAAATGCGCTGATCTACCTGCCGCCGGACCGGCTGCGCCGGCTCGTCGAGGTGCTCGCGCGCGTCGGGGCACGTCGCGACCTCGCCGTGGTGATCAACGAAGCGAGTCAGACGTCGGTACGACTGTTCGCCGGCGTCGCTCCCCCGCCCAGCCCTGCCCTGTCCACCGGCACCCTCACCGTGGTGGCATGGCGGGGTGGGACGCCGACACTGGAAACGCTCGGCGAGACCGGGGCGCACGGCGGATGGCTGTCCTGGCGGCCGCAGCGCTGGCGCTACGATCCGCCGGGCTGATCCGGCTCACGGCTGCCAGTCCTCGACCCGTACCTCGTCGCCGACTGCCACCCGACCGGCACGCAGCACCGCCGCCTTCACCCCGAAGCTGACGCCGCCGCCGTACGACGGCTCACGCCGGTAGCCGGCGAGCGAGCGGATCGGCTCCGGTCCGGACCGTCGCCCGGTCTCCTGGTCCACCAGCGGCACGCTGCACCGGATGGCCCGCGCGGCATATCCCAGCCGTACCCCGCCGACGCTGAGCAGGCGGATCCGATCCTCGGTGTGCGGCTCGTCCCAACCGGTGACCACGATGTTCGGGCGGAACCGGTCCATCGGCACCGGCTCGGCGCCACCCTGCACGATGCGCCGGTTCAACTCGTCCAACGACGCCGACGACGTGATCAGCACCGCGTGGGCGTCGGCGAAGCCGACCTTCCCCGGGTGCTCGCCCCAGCCGTCCCGATCGAACTCGGGCGGGACCCGGACCAGGCGCGATGGCGCTCCAAGGACCTCGGAGAACCAGCGCGCCGCAGCGTCGCCCTGGTCGACGGCGGTGCCGAGCGGCCGGCCGAACATGGTCACCGCGCGCCGGTCACCGTCCACGACGACCGGCAGGACCGCCTCCGCCGCGCCCGGCGCGGTGACGGTGAGGTGCGTGCCGTCCTCGGTGACGCTGGGCCGGATCACCGCCATGGCGGGTGTCCGTCGCTGGCTGCGGAACGTCCCCTCGCCATCGACGACCAGAAACGCGCGGTCGTGCCGGAGGCCCATCTCGGCGGCCTCCGACGCCCTCAGCGACACACCGGCGCAGCCCTTCACCGGGTAGCACGTCAGCGACAGCACACTTGCAGCCATGTTCCTGCCTCCCCGCGTCGGGTCAGAACCGCCCTAGGCTAAGGCACATGAGCCCCGTGGCAGATCCCTTGGTGGCGCGCATGCGCCCCTTCGGCACGACGATCTTCGCTGAGATGTCGGCGCTGGCGGTGCGCACCGGGGCCGTCAACCTGGGCCAGGGCTTTCCGGACACCGACGGACCAGCGGAGATGCTCGATGCCGCGGCGTTCGCCATCCATCATGGACAAAACCAGTACCCGCCAGGGCCCGGAGTGCCGGAACTGCGCCAGGCGATCGCCGCGCACGCCACCGCGTTCTGGGGCCTGGACTACGACCCGGACGGCGAGATCCTGGTCACAGCCGGGGCAACCGAAGCGATCGCCGCGGCGATCCTGGCGTTCTGCGAGGCCGGCGACGAGGTGGTCTGCTTCGAGCCGTACTACGACTCCTACGCGGCGTCGATCGCACTGGCCGGCGCGGTCCGGCGGCCGGTCACCCTGCGTGCGGCGCAGGGGCGGTACGCCTTCGACCCGGACGAACTGCGCGCGGCGTTCGGGCCGCGCACCCGGATGGTGCTGCTGAACACGCCACACAACCCGACCGGCAAGGTCTTCACCGCCGCGGAACTGGCGCTCGTCGCCGAACTCTGCCAGCTGCACGACGTGATCGCGGTCACCGACGAGGTGTACGAGCACCTGGTCTACACCGATGCGGTCGCGAGCCATCTCCCGATCGCCACCCTGCCCGGGATGCGCGACCGGACCGTGCGGATCTCATCGGCCGGCAAGACGTTCTCGTGTACCGGCTGGAAGGTCGGCTGGGCCTGCGGCCCACGATCCCTGATCTCCGCGGTGACCCGGGTCAAGCAGTTCCTCACCTACGTCAACGCCGGGCCGCTGCAGCCGGCGGTCGCCCTCGCGCTCGGCTCCGCGCCGTCGTACTACGAACAGCTGCGGGGCGACCTGCAGGACAAGCGCGACCGGCTCTGCGCCGGCCTCGCGGATGCCGGATTCGCCGTCCACCGACCGGACGGCACCTACTTCGTCACGGCCGACATCACGCCGCTCGGCGGCACCGACGGCATCGAATTCTGCCGGTCGCTGCCGCAGCGCTGCGGCGTGGTGGCGGTGCCGACCCAGGTCTTCTACGACGACCCGGAGGCAGGGCGCCGGACGATCCGGTTCGCCTTCTGTAAGCGCACCGAGGTGCTTGACGAGGCGATCAGCCGGTTGCGACGACTGGTGGGGTGATCGCCTCGGCCGCCGGCGCACCGACCGGCGCGGCGATCTCCTCGGCCCGCGGCCGGATCGCCGGCGGCCGGTCCTCGGCCAGGTGGTCCACCGGCCACAGGCCGAGTACCGACACGTCGTCGATCTCCTCCAGCAGGTCGGCGAGCTGGCGGTAGACCACCAGACCGGGCAGCGCCACGATGAACTCGTCGGTGGCCCGGTCGTTGGCGCGGTCCACCACGAGCATCTGGTGGATGTCCGCGCCCAGGCGACCGAGCAGGGTGGTGATCCGGCCCAGGGAGCCCGGGCGGTCCGGCAGTCGCACGATGATCCGACACAGCAGCATGTCACTCAGCGTGTCGACCTGGCGTTACCGACTCGTTACAACGCCACGTCGGCGGGGTCACCATTCCAACCCGCCGAGCCATTCTCAGCGGATCAGGTCCGCGACGTCCTGACGCAGGCCGGGCAGCTCCGGGTAGAAGGCGTGACCCGGGCAGTCGGTGGCGGCCCAGTCGCGGTGCCCGCTGATCGTGTTCACCGTGCGGGCCTTGCCGTTGACCGGGTTGACGTAGTTGGTCACACCGAGCGGGTCGAGTTGGCACGCCTTGGCCAGGGCCGCCAGCACGAGCGTGAGCGAGCGCCGGGCGGCAGCGGTGGGCTGGCGCTCGTTGAAGTGACCGAGCAGGCAGACGCCGACATTGCCGGCGTTGTACGTCACCACGTGTGCGCCGTTCACCGCCTGTGGGCGCCCGTCGGCGGTCACCGGACCGCCCAGCACCGGCAGCGCGTCGTCACCGGAGACCCGGCCCTCGTACACCTGACCGGCCTCGTCGATGAACAGGTGGTAGCCGACGTCGCCCCAACCCTGGGCGACCGCCTGGTCGTAGTAGATCCCGCGGATCGTGGCGGCCGGGTCCGGGTCGTCGTTGATGCCGGCGGTGTGGTGCACGGTGACCGTCTGCACCGGGTAGTACGCCGGGACCCAGTTCTCCGTGCCGGTGGCCGAGAACCGCAGCGACTCGTCGGCGCCCCAGGCGCGGCGGGACAGGTACCGCACCCGGGCGTGTCCCCGGCGGCCGATCGGCAGCCGGCCCGCCGGCGCCGCGGCGCGGGCCCGGGTCGGGCCGTCCACGGTGTTCAACTCCACCACCGACGCGGCACCGCCGGCAAGCTCGTACCCGACGACGCCGGGCGCCACGAGCAGTGCGCCCTTGGCGGCGGCGGCCAGCCGGTCGTCCCGCCCAGCCGGGCAGCCGCCGAGGGTGCGCCACTCGCCCCAGCCGGCGCGGGTACGCAGCCGCAGCCCGGCCGAGGCACCCTGCCACGAGACGCCCAGGTGGGTGACCGCGAAGTCGGCCGCCGCCGGGTACGCACCATCGGCGAGGCGAGGGCGGGGCAGGGCCAGCGTCTGCGGAATCGCACCCGACGACCCGTCGTCGGCGAGAGCGCGGGTGAGCGGGAAGGCGCCGGCCACCAGGCCGGTCGCGCCGGCGAGCACCAGACGTCGGGATACCACATGTCCTCCAGAGGGATGGTGGGTCCGACGCTCGACGTCGCGGACCGTCCAGATACACGACGGTTGACCCCCCGTGGGTCACCCATCTTCAATGTCGTTCGATCCGGCCGCAACCCTGTGGGACGTTTCAAGGGCAAACCGCCACGACACGGCCTCTTGAGGCACGCTATGATGCACCAATGACTCCGTCGAGCCGCCTCCTTGGCCGGCCGTGCTGACGCGCTAGACGCACCGGCACGGCGACCCCTCCTGCGTGAGGGGTTTTTTTCTGCCCGAGGATTGCCCACAGCTACGCCAGAGGACCGAAGGTGGCAACCACGATGAGCGAGACAGCCAACAGCGCGGGAAGCAACGGCCAGGTGACGGAGGCCGCGACGGACGTCCCGCCGTACCGGTACACGGCCGCGATGGCGAACGAGATCGAGGCACGCTGGCAGGACTTCTGGTCCGAGCACGGCACCTTCAACGCGCCCAACCCGGTTGGCCCGCTGGCCGACCCCGGGCACCCCCGCGCCGGCGCACCGAAGCTGTACGTGCACGACATGTTCCCGTACCCGTCCGGCTCCGGGCTGCACGTCGGCCACCCGCTGGGCTACATCGGCACCGACTGCTACACGCGCTACCAGCGGATGGCCGGCTTCAACGTGCTGCACCCGATGGGGTTCGACGCGTTCGGGCTGCCGGCGGAGCAGTACGCGGTGCAGACCGGGACACATCCCCGGGTCACCACCGAGGCCAACGTCGAGCGGTACCGTGCGCAGCTGCGCACGCTGGGGCTGGCCTATGACGACCGGCGCACGCTGGCCACCACCGACCCGGGGTACTACCGCTGGACGCAGTGGATTTTCCTGCAGGTCTTCAACTCGTGGTACGACACCGACCGGGACCGCGCCCGCCCGATCACCGACCTGATCGCGGAGTTCGAGACCGGCGCCCGGCCCACCCCGGGCGCCCGCCCGTGGAACGAGCTGTCCGCCGTGCAGCGGCGCGAGATCATCGACGACCACCGGCTGGCGTACATCTCCGAGGCGCCGGTGAACTGGTGCCCGGGCCTGGGCACGGTGCTGGCCAACGAGGAGGTGACGCCGGACGGGCGCAGCGAGCGTGGCAACTATCCGGTCTTCAAGCGCAGCCTGCGCCAGTGGAAGATGCGGATCACCACGTACGCCGACCGGCTGGTGGACGACCTGGAGCGGCTGGACTGGCCGGAGAAGGTCAAGATCATGCAGCGCAACTGGATCGGCCGGTCCACCGGTGCACACATCGACTTCCCGTACGACGGCGGCACGATCAAGGTCTTCACCACCCGGCCGGACACCATCTTCGGCGCCACCTACCTGGTCCTGGCCCCGGATCACGACCTGGTCGAGCGACTGGTCCCGGACGCCTGGCCGCAGGGCACGACACCGGCATGGACCGGTGGGCACGATACCCCCGCGCAGGCGGTCGCCGAGTACCGCCGGTTCACGGCGAGCCGGACCGATGCCGAGCGCCAGGCCGACGCGAAGGAGAAGACCGGCGTCTTCGTCGGCACGTTCGCCACGAACCCGGTCAACGGCGCGGCGATCCCGATCTTCATCGCCGACTACGTCCTGGCCGGCTACGGCACCGGCGCGATCATGGCGGTGCCCGGCCAGGACGAGCGGGACTGGGCCTTCGCCGAGGTCTTCGACCTGCCCATCCTGCGTACCGTCCAGCCGGCCGAAGGCTTCGACGGCAAGGCGTACCTGAAGGACGGCCCGGCGATCAACTCGGGGTTCCTGAACGGCCTGGGCGTGGCGGCCGCGAAGGAGAAGATCGTCGAGTGGCTGGAGGAGACCGGGCACGGCACCGGCGCGACGACCTACCGCCTGCGCGACTGGCTGTTCAGCCGGCAGCGGTACTGGGGCGAGCCGTTCCCCATCGTGTACGACGCCACCGGCCTGCCCATCGCGCTGCCCGAGTCGATGCTGCCGGTGGAACTGCCCGAGATCGCGGACTTCTCGCCGCGCACGTTCGACCCCGACGACGCCGACTCCGAGCCCGAGACGCCGCTGTCGCGCGCCAAGGAGTGGGTGGAGGTGACGCTGGACCTGGGTGACGGGCCGCAGACCTACCACCGGGAGACCAACACGATGCCGCAGTGGGCCGGCTCGTGCTGGTACGAGCTGCGCTACCTGGACCCGACCAATGCCAAGACGTTCGTGGACCCGGAGAACGAGCGGTACTGGATGGGTCCGCAGTCCCCGGCGGACCCAGGCGGCGTCGACCTGTACGTCGGAGGTGTGGAGCACGCGGTGCTGCACCTGCTGTACGCCCGGTTCTGGCACAAGGTGCTGTACGACCTGGGTCACCTGAGCAGCGTCGAGCCGTTCCGGCGGCTGTACAACCAGGGCTACATCCAGGCGTACGCCTACCGCGACGCCCGCGGCATCGCGGTGCCCGCGGAGGAGGTCGTCGAGCGCGACGGCCGGTACTTCCACGGCGACCAGCCGGTCAACCGGGAGTACGGCAAGATGGGCAAGTCACTGAAGAACGTGGTGACGCCCGACGAGATGTGTGAGGCCTACGGCGCGGACACGTTCCGGGTGTACGAGATGTCGATGGGCCCGCTGGACGTCTCCCGACCCTGGGACACCCGGGCGATCGTCGGCTCGCAGCGCTTCCTGCAGCGGGTGTGGCGACTGTTCGTCGACGAGGAGACCGGGCAGTCGCGCGTGATCGACGCCGATGCCGACACCGAGACCCGTCGGCTGCTGCACCGGGTGATCGCCGGCGTCCACGAGGACATGGCGGAGCTGCGGTTCAACACCGCCATCGCCAAGCTGATCGAGCTGACCAACCGGGTCACCGCCACCGCTCCGGGCGGTGTCCCCCGGGAGGTCGGCGAGCCGCTGGTGCTGATGGTGGCGCCGTTCGCTCCGCACGTCGCGGAGGAGCTGTGGACCCGGCTGGGCCACGCCGACTCGCTGGCGTACGCGGATTTCCCACAGGCGGATCCCACCCTGCTGGTGACCGAGTCGGTGACTTACCCGATCCAGGTCAACGGTAAGGTGCGCGGAAGCGTCGCCGTCGCGGTCGATGCGGCACAGGACACCGTCCGGGAGGCCGCGCTGGCCGAGGTGGCAGCGCACCTGGCCGGTCGGGAGCCGCGCAAGGTGATCGTGGTGCCGGGCCGGATGGTCAGTGTGGTCGTCTGAGCTTGACTCGTTGGGTTAGCGTGTCGCCGTTGTCAATTCGTCCGGGTGGGGGGCAGATGCCAGCGGCACTGGAGATCGAAGGTCTCCGCAAGACCTACAAGACCTTGCGGAAGGGCCCCCGCCAGGCGCTCGACGGTTTCGACATGGTGGTCGAAGCCGGCGAGGTGCACGGCTTCCTCGGCCCCAACGGTTCGGGCAAGACCACGACGCTGCGGACGCTGCTCGGCCTCATCCGGCCCAACGGCGGCCGGATGCGGATCCTCGGCGAGGACGTGCCGGCAGCGCTGCCCAGCGTGGTGGGCTCGATCGGCGCCGTCGTGGAGAGCCCGAACTTCTTCCCGCACTTCTCCGCCCGGGACACGCTCTCGCTGCTCGCTGATGCCGGCAATCTGCACCAGCGCCGGGTGGACGAGGTGCTGGAACTCGTCGGGCTGCGCGACCGGGCAAAGGACCGGGTCAAGACGTACTCGCTGGGCATGAAGCAACGGCTGGCGGTCGCGTCCGCGCTGCTCAAGGAGCCGCGGCTGCTGATCCTCGACGAACCGGCGAACGGGCTCGACCCCGGCGGCATCCGTGAGATGCGCGACCTGATGCGCTCACTCGCCGCCTCCGGGATGACCGTGGTGCTGTCCAGTCACATCCTCGGCGAGGTCCAGCAGATCTGCGACTCGGTCACGATCATCTCGCGGGGCCGACGCGTCGCGGCGGGAGCGGTCACCGATGTGCTGGCGCAGCACGACTCCGCCGCCGTCAAGGTGCGGATGGAGACGGCCGACGAGCTGACCGCGGCCGCCGAAGCCCTGCACGGGGCCGGTGGGTCGGTCACCGTCCACGGCGACCACCTGGTGCTGAGCGGCGTCGGCCGGCCGGCCATGGTCACCCGGGTCCTCGCCGAGCGCGGCCTCTACGTCGCGGAACTGTCCCAGGTCGCCGTCGACCTGGAAAGCGTGTTCCTGGAGTTGACCGGCACCGCGCCGGTCAGCGGCCACCATCGCCAGGTCGACCAGTCGGTGCGGCCTCCGGAAGGGGCAGGGGTATGAGCCTGGTCCGCGCCGAGCGGCGCCGGCTGTTGAAGCGCCGATTCACCAGATACATGCTGCTGATCGGTGTCGGCGTGCTGGTCGCGGTCGCGGTCGGCATGTTCCTGACCAACCACAAGGTCTCCCCCGCCACGGTCGCCGCAGCGGAACGGGCAGCCGATGAGGAACTGGTGCGACAGCAGGAGTCCTTCAAGCAGTTCCAGGACGACTGCCGCAAGTCGAAGGAGTCGGGCAGCACCACGCCGAAGGACGCGTTCCCGCCGGACTGCGAGGACATCGCGGCGCCCAGCCGGGACCAGGTCCAGGCCGAGTGGTTCATGCCGGCGACATTCGACTTCCGCCGGGAGTTCGAGGCCACCATCGGGATTTTCTCCGGCATTCTCGCGCTGGTGGCCTTCGCGGTGGGCGCCTCCTTCGTGGGCGCCGAGTGGAGCAGCGGCGGCATGATGAACCTGCTGCTGTGGCGGCCCCGCCGCGTCCGCGTGTTCGCCACCAAGCTGGGCACCCTGCTCGCCACCCTGTTGGCGATCACGTTGCCCCTCGCCGCCGCATGGACCGCCGCGTTCTGGGCGATCGGCACGTTCCGCGGCACCACGGCGAAGATGACGACGGGCACGTGGGAGTCGTTCGCCCTCACCGGCGCACGAGGGCTGGCGTTGATCCTGGTGCTCGGCACGGCCGGGTTCGCGCTCGCCTCGCTCGGGCGGCACACCGCGATGGCGCTCGGCAGCGCGATCGGTATCGGGGTGGTCGGGCAGTACGGCCTCGGCATCGCGCTGATCCTGGCCCAGGTCCGGTACTTCGAGGCGTGGCTACTTCCCACCTACGCCGCCGCCTGGCTCACCAAACGCGTCGAGCTCCAGGACTACCGGTCCTGTGAGCTTGTGCAGGGGCAGTGCACACCGGAAAGTATCGCCATCACGTGGCAGCATGCCGGGCTGCTCTTCGGCGGAGGCACGCTGCTGCTGCTGCTGCTCGCCGCCTGGGCGATGCGCCGGCGCGATATCACCTGACCCACGTCGCATACCAGATCGCGGGAGGCGCTGGCCGGTCGTCCACAACTCCGGCGTCGTCCACAACCCGCTCCCGCCACGGTTGCCGGGGTGGGGCCGCGCCAGCATCCTTGCGCCCATGACACGAGCCAAGGACGCGGTCGGCGCGTACGGCGAACGGGTCGCCGTGGCCCACCTCGTGGCTCAGGGCATGGAACTGCTCGAGCGCAACTGGAGATCGACGACCGGTGAGATCGACATCGTGCTGCGCGACGGTGGATCGATCGTGTTCTGTGAGGTGAAGACCCGCCGGACGCTGCGGTTCGGCACCCCGACGGAGGCGCTCGTGCCGGCCAAGGTGCGGCGACTGCGCCGCCTCGCGGCGGAGTACCTCGCTGACTCCGGGCGGCACGCCGCCGAGATCCGCTTCGATGTGGTGAGTGTGCTGCCGCAGCGCTCGGGTGCGGCCCGGGTCGAGCACCTGCGCGGCGCGTTCTAGGCCGCCTTCGGCGCACGCGACCGCTTCCTCGCCGGCACCGGCGGTGACCCCGGCCGCTACGCTCTCCGCGAACCGCCCTTTCCGGACCGGGTCCGGGCGGGTTCCACTGTGGCCATGCGATTGCTCGTCCTGGGCGGCACGGCCTGGCTCAGCCACACCGCCGCGGCCGCCGCCGCCGAGCGCGGCCACACCGTCACCTGCCTGGCCCGCGGCAGGTCGGGCGCGCCCCCGGCGGGCGTGCACCTCACGCCGGCTGACCGGGACGCCCCCGACGCCTATGCCGACGTCGCCGCCGAGGACTGGGACGTGGTGATCGACGTGGCCCGCCAGCCGGGGCAGGTGGCGCGTGCGGTCGCGGCGCTCGCCGGGCGCACCGGATCGTTCGTCTTCGTTTCCACCATCAACGTCTACGCCGACCATGCGACCCCGGGTGACGACGAGAGCGCCGCCCTGCTCCCGGCGCTCGACGGCGACGTCATGCACGACATGGCGACCTACGGGCCGGCGAAGGTCGCGTGCGAGCGGCACGTCCTCGACGCGTTCGGTCCGGACCGCTGCCTCATCGCCCGTGTCGGGCTGATCGGTGGGCCCGGCGACATCTTCGACCGCACCGGTTACTGGCCGCTGCGGTTCGCCCGAGCCGCCGCCGACGACGGCGCCGTCCTGGTGCCGGCCGTGCCCGGGTTGTCCACCCAGGTCATCGACGTGCGCGACCTGGCGACCTGGCTGGTCGAGGCCGGCGAGCGGGGCACCAGCGGGGTCTTCGACGCCGTCGGCGACCGGTTCCCGTTGGCGGAGCATCTGGCGATCGCCCGTCAGGTGGCCGGCCACACCGGGCCGGTCGTGGCGGCCGGGCAGGACTGGCTCCTCGCACACAACGTCGCGCCGTGGATGGGCGAACGATCGCTGCCATTGTGGTTGCCCGTGCCGGAGTACGCCGGACTCACCTCCCGCGACGGCAGCGCGGCGCGCTCCGCCGGGCTGATGCCCAGGGCGCTGTCCGAGACGCTGGCCGACACCCTGGCCTGGGAACTGACCAGAGATTCCACGCAGCCTCGGGGCGCCGGCCTCACCTCCGACGATGAACGCCGGCTGCTCCGGGCGTTCGCGGACGGCAGCTGACCGCCCCACCGATGACACGAAACCGGGATTCGCTGCCGCGCCCCGACGTTCACCATCGACGCAGCGACTGCCACATCGGCCAGTGCCACGAGGGGGACCGGATGTCATACGACAACTGCGGCAGAGCTTGGTGGGGCCCGACCCGCTCGCGTCGGGCGGCTGATCCGCGCGGCCAACCCGCCGTTACGGATCGGGGAGGTTCGGGTACGGGGTCGCCATGACGATGTACGGCATGCACGCCTCGCACGAGCAGATCCACCCACGCACGCTGCTCCAGGCGGTGATCCGGGCCGAGGAAGCGGGCTTCGACGCCGCGATGTGCTCCGATCACTTCTCCCCCTGGAGCGCGCGGCAGGGTCAGTCCGGGTATGCCTGGTCGTGGCTGGGTTCGGCGCTGCAGGCCACCGACCTCCCGTTCGGGGTGGTCAACGCACCCGGCCAGCGCTACCACCCCGCCATCATCGCCCAGGCGATCGGCACGCTCGCGGCCATGTACCCGGGCCGGTTCTGGGCGGCGCTCGGCACCGGCGAGGCGAGCAACGAGCACATCACCGGTGCACGGTGGCCACGCAAGGAGATCCGCTCGGCACGGCTGCGCGAGTGCGTGGACGTCATCCGCGCCCTGCTGGCCGGCGAGGAGGTCAGCCACGACGGCCTGGTGACGGTGGACCGGGCGCGGGTGTGGAGCAGGCCCGAGGAGCCGCCACCGTTGTTCGGTGCCGCGGTCAGTGTGGAGACCGCGCGCTGGTGCGCGGAGTGGGCCGATGGCCTGATCACCGTCAATGCTCCGACTGAGCGCCTCCGGGAGATGATCGACGCCTACCGGGGGGCGGGCGGGCGTGGTCCGCTGGCTCTGCAGGCGCACCTGAGCTGGGCGCCGGATCAGGCGGAGGCGGCCCGGATCGCGCACGAGCAGTGGCGCAGCAACGTGTTCCCGCCCCCGGTGTGCTGGGACCTGGAAATGACGGACCACTTCGACGCGGTATCGGCGGGCGTGACCGACGAGCAGGTCGCCCAGGTGGTCAACGTCTCGGCGGATCTTGGCCGACACACCGAACTGCTGCAGTCCTATGCCGATCTGGGCTTCGACCAGATCTACCTGCACCACGTCGGGCAGGACCTCGATGGCTTCATCGACGCGTTCGGCGCCAAGGTGCTGCCCGACCTGCGGTGAGCAGCACCCGGTCCCGACCGCCTACGCGCAGATCTCGTCCAGACTGGCCATCGCACGGGTCATTGGGTTGTCGCCCGCCGAGTACAGCTTGTACAGGTCGTCCGGTCCCTTGACCTCGTCGATCCTCGCATCCACCCCGGCGGCGTACTGGTTGAGCACCGACTGGAGGTTGGTGTCGCTCGCCTTGGCCGCCTCGGCACGCATCGCGGCGGACCATTCCTTGAAGGTGGCCCGGATCTCGGTCAACAGGGCGGAACGGGTGGCGGCGTCAGCGGCATTGGCATCGACGGCCTTCTGGATCAGCGCGGTTACCTTCGCGCCGGACTGATCGTCCGCCTTCCGGACGGCGCTGCAGGCCTGCTGCAGGTTGGGGTCGGTCGAGGGCGTCACCGTGACAGCGGATGACTGCGCCGCCTCGTCCGGCGGGTCAGGCTTCTCCGTACAACCGGTCACGAGCAGCGCGATGCTGATCAGTACGGCTGCGGTTTTCGGCCCTCGCATGACGACTCCCTGCCTCGGTAGAGCAGTACAGGCCCGCATGCTAGCCCACCGTGCCCGGTTGACCCATCGAAGCGCGGCCGCACGTCCGCGCGGGCTGGCCGGGCCGCGCCTGCGCGGGTCCGGCCAGGATGCAAGCGCAGGAATTCCGGAAACGGTGGTCGCCTCTCACCGCGCGGGCGGCCGACCGTGCGGATATGATTGCATCATCAAGTGCTTCCGCACGGATGGATGCACGTGCACGGCAGAGGGGAAGCGGTGGTCATCGGTCAGCAGGAGGATCCCTCGGGCAGCGGCCCGACGGTGCTCCGCATCCTGCTGGGCTCTCAGCTGCGCAAGCTCCGGGAGGCGCGTGGCCTTACCCGGGACGATGCCGGATGGGAGATTCGCTCGTCCGGCTCGAAGATCAGCCGGATGGAGCTTGGCCGGGTCAGCTTCAAGGAGCGTGACGTCGCCGATCTGCTGACGCTCTACGGCGTCGCCGACGAAGCGGAGCGCGCTGCGCTGTTGTCGTTGGCCCGGCAGGCGAACTCTCCGGCCTGGTGGAACCAGTTCGGAGACGTCCTGCCGACCTGGTTCCAGTCATACCTGGGCCTGGAGGCCGCGGCTTGCCTGATCCGGACGTTCGAGCTGCAGTTCGTCCCGGGCCTGCTGCAGACCCGCGACTACGCCCGCGCAGTCATCCGGCTCGGCCACGAGGCTGCATCGACCGAGGAGATCGACCGTCGGATCCAGGTCCGCCAGGCTCGCCAGCAGGTGCTGAACCGACCCAACCCTCCCCAGCTCTGGGCTGTGATCGACGAGGCTGTGCTGCGCCGGCCGGTCGGCGGGCCGGAGGTCATGCGGGGCCAGATCGAGGCGCTGATCGAGATGTCGAAGGCCCGCAACATCCGGCTCCAGATCATCCCGTTCGATACGGGCGGGCACGCCGCGGCCGGCGGTCCGTTCGCCATCCTGCGTTTCCCGGAGCCCGACCTTCCCGACGTGGTCTACGTCGAGCAACTGACCAGCGCGCTGTACCTGGACAAACGCGACGACGTCGACCACTACGCCATCGCCATGGACCGCCTCTGCATCGAGGCCGAGCCACCGGCGAACACGGCGACGATCCTCGGCAAGATCCTGCACGAGGTCAGCCGACCGGTGGGATGACCGCGGTCGCCGGTCCGGCGACCGCGCATCGGCGAGATGGCCAGCATCCCCGGCATGCTCAGCCGAGGAAATCGTCGAAGTCCCCGTCCCGCGCGCCCAACACGAACGCCTGAATCTCGGCTGTCGTGTAGATCAGCGCCGCTCCCTCTGGATCCCGCGAATTGCGTACGGCGATGCCGGCCCCGCCGGGCAGCGGTGCGAGTTCCACGCAGTTGCCGCTCGGATTGCTTCGCCGGCTCTTCCGCCAGGTCAGCGGCGGCAGCTCGGTCACGGACATGCCATTGACGATGCGTTCCATTGAGCACTCCCCTCGGTCGTAGCCATCAGACCACGGGCGGGGCCGGGCCTGCCGAGCCAGTGGCTGAGTTTCACCCATGTGCAAATGCACGTGCATCCACACTTGCGTCCGCACTCTACGTTGCGCATGATAACGCACGTACCAACGATGGCCGGTGACAGATCGCGGTGCGACCCGGCCGCAGCGACTGTCCCGAGAGGAGGCGGCGACCGATGTCGATTCGCAGCAGACGATGGCAGCCCGCCGACCTGCCGGCCGGGCCGGGCACGCGCCGCGGCACAACCACCAGACGGCCGGGTTCCAGCGGCGTTTGCGCCATCCCACAGCGATGAGCGGGCTGGGTCTGGCGATCGCGTTGACAGCGGTGTGCAGCGTGCCGGTCGGCATGGCGATCGGCTGGTTCCTGCGCCGGGCAAACACGTGGTGCCCCCGGTGTGGTGGTGTCCTGACCTGCCGCGGCTGCGGTCAGCGGCCGAACCGGGACCGGTTCCGCGCGAACCAGCGCTGGGAACTCTGATGCCGAAGACGGCCGTGGACGCATCGACGCGGGCGCGATGGAGCGCGGCGTGACCGCGGCGAGTCAGCCGATTCACGTGTTCTCAGAACCGGACTACCGCTACGGAGTCGGTCCGCTCATGATTCGAGTGGAGCGGATCGACTGGTCCCACCCCGTCCGTTACGACGATGAGCTGTGGTACCCAGTCGAAGGGGTCGAGGTGGATCGCACCGGCGCGGAGCGGGGTCGCCGGCATGCGCTTGTGCGGGGCCGGCGCCTACTACCGGCCACAGCACGTGGACAACGACGGACGTGACGGCCCTGCCAGCGCTCGGCGGCGGCGCCTGCGCTCACGGTTTGCGGGCCACTCCGGCCCAGTAGTAGGCGGCCTGCGGATCCGCCGGTGGTTCGCCCTCGGGCCGCCACGCCATCACCGGCGTCAGCCCTGGCTCGATCAGTTCCCAATCGCCGAAGAACCGCTCCACGTCGGCGCGGGCGCGGGGGACGAGCGTCATCCGTCCCTGGTTGGCCGCGGCAACGGCGGCGGCCATCTCGGTCGGGTTGAAGTCCTGCGTCGGGTGCGAGATGGCCAGGTAGCTGCCCGAGGGCAGCGCATCCATCAGCACCCGAACGCTGCCCCACGGGTCTTCGTCGTCGTCCAGGAGCATGAGGATGGCGATCAGCGTCAACGCGACCGGCTGGGTCAGATCCAGCGTCCCGACCAGCGCAGGGTCGGAGAGGATCTTCTCTGGTTTGTTCAGGTCAGCATGGATGTACTCGCTGCGCCCTTCGTCGCTGCTCATCATGAGTGCCCGCGCGTGGACCAACACGATGGGATCGTTGTCCACATAGACCACCCGGGTCTCCGGCGCGATCTGCTGAGCCACCTCGTGGAGATTGGGCCGGGTCGGAATGCCCGTGCCGATGTCAAGGAACTGACGTACGCCCGCCGACTGCACCAGGTAGCGGGCCACCCGGTGAACGAACCTGCGGTTCTCCGCGGCCATCGTCCGGATCGTCGGAATCGCCGCCGCCAGCGCATCGCCGACGCTGCGGTCAACTGCGAAGTTGTCCTTGCCGCCCAACCAGTAGTCATAGATCCGCGCCGAGTGCGGCAGGTTCGTGTCGACCGTGGTTGACGCCGGTTCGGCCTGGTCATCGGACGCGTCTCTGGCCTGTCGCACGACATCCTCCACTCAGGAGATACTGGCGAACCCCGTCACTGCGCACAGCGTAGCGTCCAACGTGGGCACGTTCATCGCTGAGCTGCTATTCCTGATCGGCCGGCGTGCGCCCTCGTACGCCGGGAGTTCGGCGCGGCCGGTGCCACGTTGTCGATCAATGTGGCGGCCGCCACGCTGTCGTACACCGGGATGGCGGCCAGCATGTCGACCACCGAAAGGACGTACCGCACCATCGGCGACGGTGCGGCCAGTCGGAGGTAGCCACCGGCGCGGGTGCACCGTCGATGGGTATCCACAAAGGCGGACAGACCGATGAAGTCGCAGTACGCCATCGCAGACAGGTCGATCACCACCCGCGTCGTCGCCCGGTCGATCATCTCGTTCAGCGCAGCGCTCAACTCACTGGCGGAGTCCATCCCCAGCTCGCCGCAGACTGTCACGACGACGACCGGGTCGAGCGGGTCGCCGGCGACTGAGACGTACATCGGCTCACCCCCGCGCGTACCCTAGCGGCGGTCCGGCAGGTCCAGTCGGACTGCTTGTCCGTGGGGTGACACTGTCGGGTACGAGCCGGCTCAGGTGTACTGGGCCGCCTGCAGCCCGTACAGCTCCGCGTACAGCCCGTCCGCCGCGACCAGGTCCTCGTGGCTGCCGGCCTCGGCGACCCGCCCTCCGGCGACGACGAGGATGACATCGGCCATCCGCACCGTCGAGAACCGGTGCGACACCAGCAGGGTGATCGCGCCGGTACGGGCACCGGCCTGCCGGGCGTTGGCGGCGTACCGCTCGAACAGCTCGTGCTCCGCCTGCGCGTCCAGGGCCGACGTCGGCTCGTCCAGGACGACCAGCAGCGGCGTCTGCCGCATCATCGCCCGGCCCAGCGCCAGCTTCTGCCACTGACCGCCGGACAACTCCGCGCCCTCGGCGAAGGACTGGCCGAGCTGCGTCTCCAGCCCGTCGTCCAGGCGGGCGATGACGTCGGCGGCGTGGGCACGCTCAAGTGCGCCGGTGACGGCACGGGTGGACTCGATCTGCCCCAGGTCTCCGACGCCGACGGTCTCCCGGGCCAGGAACTCGAACCGGGCGAAGTCCTGGAATCCGGCCGCGATCCGCTCCCGCCAGCCGTCGAGCGGAAAGCGGCGGATGTTCACCCCATCGACCTCGGTCACGCCACTGGTCGCCTCGTAGAACCGGCACAGGAGCTTGACCAGCGTCGTCTTCCCCGCCCCGTTCTCTCCGACGATCGCCACCGTCGACCCCGCGGGGAGCAGCAGGTCGACTCCACACAGGACGGGGTGGTCGGTGTCGGGGTAGGTGAACGTGACGTCGCGCAGCCGGATCCCGTGCACCAGCCGCTCCGGCAGCTCTGCGTCCGGCACCGGCGGCGCCTGGCGAGCCGTCAACTCCCTGATCCAGCGGAAGTTGTTCAGCGTCTCGGTAAGCCGCTGCAGCTCCTGCAGCAACGTCACGGCCGCGCTGACCTGGTGGTTGACCTGGGCGGCCAGCGTGATGGCCAGCACGACGTCGCCGACGGTGCGCTGCCCGGACACGGCGTCGTACACCACGAGCAGGGTGGCACCCACGTACGCGACGGCGAAAACCAGCTGCCCGGTGATCCGCCAGGCGGCGGCGCGCAGTTCGCCGCGCCAGAGGATGCCGGTACTGCGTAGCCACAGCGTCTCGTGCCGACCCCGCAGATCGGCCTGCACCCGGCAGACCCGCAGTTCCTTCGCCGCGCCGGCGTCGGTGGCCAGGCTGAACAGGTGCCGGGCGATCCGGGCAGGCTCGGCCGCCGACTCCCGCACCCGGCCCATCAGGATCTCCGCGCGCCGCCCACACAGCATCGGCGGCACGGCCGCCAGCGGGAGCAGCAGGAGCCACGGGTTGAGCAGGCCGAGCAGGACCGCCGTGATCGCGAATCCGATGCCCAGGCTGATCGTGCCCAGCAGCGCCTGCATGCTGACCCAGCTCATCCGGTCCGTCTCCTGCCGGAGCACCTGGAGCTTGTCGGCGAATTCCGGCCGCTCGTGGTGCTCCAACCCGGCCGATCCGTTCGCCAGGTCGATCAACTCCCGGTCGTAGCGCAGGAAGTTCTCCTCGCCCAACTCGAAGTACGCGACGTGAGCGAAGTGCCCTGCGGTCAGCGCCGCCATCACGGCCAGGGCCACCGCCCCGGCGGCCAGCGTGGCCCGGCCGATGTCACGAGCGAGTGCGGCGTCGATCAGCGCGCCGAGCGCCGGCGCGGCCAGCGGCAGCGCCGCGGATTGGGCGACCATCAGGACGAACGCGAGCGCGAGCTTGCCGGGATTCGTCCGCCAGGAGACCCGCAGCAGGTCGACGCAGGAACGGATGGTGTCGATCACCGCACTCCTCCTCCCCCGATGTGCTCCTCGGCGCCCAGACCGGCGGCGAACCGCTCCGCCTGCAGCCGGAAGAGCCGGGCGTAGTGACCGTCGACGGTCATCAGCTCGTCGTGGGTTCCTTCCTCCACGGCGCGACCGCCATCGATGACCACGATTCGATCGGCGCGACGCACGCTGGAGAAGCGGTGCGAGATGAGCAGCGATGTCACCCCACGGGTCAGGTCGACGAAGTGATCGAAGAACTCCGCCTCGGCCCGGACATCGAGCGCGGCGGTTGGCTCGTCCAGCACGAGCACCTTCGCACCGGCCTGCAGGGCGTACAGCGACCGGGCGATCGCCACCCGCTGCCACTGGCCGCCGGAGAGGTCGGCGCCCCCGGCGTAGGCCCGGGAGAGCGGCGAACTCAATCCGCGGGGCAACGCGTCGAGGACGTCCAGGATCCCGGCGAGCTCGGCGGCCCGGCGCAACGCCGCCTCATCCGGCGGGGCCTGCACCGCGCCGAGGGCGATGTTGTCCGCCGCGGGTAGCTCGTACCGGATGAAGTCCTGGAAGATCACGCTGACCTGGCGACGCCAGGCGTCGACATCGATCGCCCGGATGTCGACACCATCCACGGTGATCGACCCGCCGGTGGGCTCGTACAGCCGGGTGAGCAGCTTCACCAGCGTGGTCTTTCCGGCACCGTTGACTCCCACCACCGCCGTGCACCGCCCGGCGGGCAGGCGCAGGTCCAGCCCGTCGAGGACGGCCCGGCTGCTGCCGGGATAGGCGAAGCTGAGGCTGTCCAGGCGTACCTCGCGCGTCGGCATTCCGGTCGGGTCGACCATTGCAGCGCCGTCGCGGTGGGCGCTGGGGACCGCGGCGTCGCGGGCGTCGACGAGCGCTTCGAACCGCGACAGCGCCATCGCGGTGCGGACGCCGAAGGTGGTCTGCAGGTCCGCCTCCGCGTAGTGATTGCCCAGCATCAACGCGGCGGTCACCGCCTGCAGACCCAGCGCCAGGGAGGTGAGCGACGTCGCTCCGCCGGCCGCGGATCGGGCCAGCATCACCAACACGACGGTGGAGACGACCTGGCCGACCGTGGTGTAGACCAGGTACGGGTAGAGGTAGATCCGGCGGCGGGCGTGCCAGATGACCGCCAGCCAGCTGTGGTAGGCGGCCTGATAGCGCTCGGAGACCCAACCGTTCAGCCCGAAGATCCGCACCTCCTTTGCCGCCGGCGCGCCGATGCCGATGCCGCGCAGGTACTCGCCGTGCCGGATCTTCGGCATCACCTGCCGCCAGACCCGGGAGTACCTGCGGTGCCCGCCCTGCTGGCCGTACCGGAACAGCATCACCATTCCCAGCAGCACGGCCGCCGCCAGCCAGGAGTACACCACTCCCACGATGGTGAGGAATCCGGCCAACCGCAGGTAGCGCGACAGCAGGGCGAGCATGCCGGCGCAGGCGGTGCCCGGCGTCTGATGCCCGGTGTGCAACCATCGGGTCGCCTCCGCCAGCGCGTTGAGGACATCCTGGTCCTCCAACGGCCCGATCCCGGTGCTCCGCAACGAGGCATCGAGCAGGCGGCCGTGCACCCAACCGTCGACGCGTCGGCGCAGCAACTCGCCCAGGGTGCCCTGCAGCGGCGTCAGAATCTGCTGACCGACGAACGCGCCGGCCGCGGCGAGAAAGCTCAGCACCAGGTCGTCCCAGGCCGCTGAGGACACGCCGCCGGCCACGGCTGCGGGCACCCGGCCGATGAGCACGCTGCTCGCGACCACGAACGCCACCGGCAGCACACCGAGGGCCGCATTGACCGCGACCAACCCGGACACCAGCCCCGGCCCGCCGTGGCGGAGATTGCGTAGGATCACGCCCCGCGGGAGCACGGCCTCGCCCCACCAATGGCGGGCGAGGGCCGACCATCGCGCCCTCCACGACGGAACGGGAGGTGCGGTGTCGGCTGTCACGGTCCCCGACGATAACTGCCGCGCCTGGTCATCGCATCCAGAATTCCGCCGCTCGGTTGCGGCCGCGGAGGCCAACCGGCGATCGATATACGTTCAGCGGTCAACAGCGTTGGATCACCAGGTGAAGCACTGGTTCGGGATGCTCACCGACCAGAATCCGCTCAGGCACCCGCGGAAGCGTCCAAGTACTGGAAGCCGACATCCGGTCCTGGATCGCCGGCTGGAAGAGCAACCCGCGACCATTCATCTGGACCCGGAACGCCGAAGCGACCCTCGAATCACCCGCCTGACCCGGTAGGCGATTCCGGGCGCAGGACACTAGCAGCCGACGGCACCTGATCGCGACAGTGACGTCGGTCGATGATCGCGGTCAGTCTTCCGGGATCCAGCAGATGACGCTGTGCTGAGCGGCGACGGCGCGGCGCCAGTCGCACACCGCGACACGTCCCCGCGCCACTTCGACCCGACCGTCGTAGATCGAGGCCTCCACCACGGCGTCGTAGTCATGCCAGTCCGGCTGCCCGCCGCAGTCCGCGCATGTATTCGGATTGAAACTCGCGCCCCGCGCGCCGAACGGCCTCGGTAGCAACCGTCGAGCCACGATGTCCTGACCAACAGCCCGCAGAATGCCGTCGGCGAGCGCGACAGCGCCCTCCTGATCAACCTTGACGAACTCGCCCACAGCTGGCCGGTTCGCGGGCAAGAGAGCCAAGACCCATAACATTTGGTGCGCGCAGTGTGGGCATGGCGCCACCCTTCCCAACACGCGCAGCAGCAGTGTTCTGGTCGTCCGTTGCGTCTGCCGGATCGACATGACCATATGGTGCCAGGTCCGTACGACGGATGGACTCCCCGTTTCGGCGCGATGGGTCAGCCGGCTTCGTCTGGCGGCGGGCTGGGTGCGGTAGGTCCGTCGCCTGGTTCCGCGTGCCGGGCGCGGCCGCGGATGCGGCTCCACTGGTCGTCGGGCGACGGCATGGGCACCATGCGCTCCTCGTGTGTCTGGACGTCCAGACGGGCCCGATGTGCTCCGGGGTTGTAGATCTCGTCAATCGGACCCATGATGCCGCCGCCGGTGCCGCTTCGGCGGATCCGGGCTCCCAGCCATGCGAGCGCTCCCAGGATGGCGGCGAAGCCGCCAGCGACAGCAAGAGACGCCAGGAGGGTCTCCATTGGGCGAGCCTACCCCCGCGATCGAATCGGGCAGGCGGCGTCGGTGGTGCCGACAATGCACCGCGAGAAGGGCCGCATAGCAGATCGAGCGTCGACCGGACGGCTTGTCCACAACCACACGGCTGTCCACAACTCGATCTTCATCGCCTTGTGGCACCGCGGCATCCGGCGCCATCGTCGCTGCCATGAGCCGACACGGACCGACCGAGACCACCTTCCGCCGCCTGGCCCACCGCGACCCGAGCGGGCGCTGATGGGCTACGCGAAGGTGCGTTCCGTGGCGTTGCTCGGCATGGCCGGCCAGGTGGTCACGGTGGAGGCGGACGTCACCGCCGGGCTGCCCAGTCTGGTGGTGTCCGGCCTGCCCGACACCGCCCTCTCCGAGTCCCGCGACCGGGTCCGGGCCGCCGTGCTCAACTCCGGCGAACGCTGGCCCCAGCAGCGGCTGACCGTCAACCTGCTCCCGGCCCACCTGCCCAAACACGGGTCCGGCTTCGACCTGGCGGTCGCCGTGACGCTGCTCGCTGCCTCCGGCGCACTGCCGAGCCGCTTCCTCGAGTCGGCGGCCATCTTCGGCGAGCTCGGGCTGGACGGCACCGTACGCCCGATCCGGGGCATGCTCCCCGCCGTGATCGCCGCGGCGAGGAGCGGGATCCGGCACGTCATCGTCCCGGTCGACAACGCCGGCGAGGCCAGCCTCGTGCCCGACGTCACGGTCCGGGCCACCGACTCCCTCGGCCGCCTCATTGCGTTCGCCCGGGGCGCGGGGTCGCTGCTGGAGCCGCCGGCGGCGGGGCCGGCGCCGGCGTTCGCGGGGCCGGACCTGACCGATGTCCTGGGCCAGGACCGGGGCCGGCGGGCCATCGAGCTGGCTGCCGCCGGCGGTCACCATCTGGCCCTGTTCGGGCCTCCCGGCGCGGGTAAGACGATGTTGGCGCAGCGGCTGCCCGGCATCCTGCCGCCGCTTGACGACGCGGCCGCGCTGGAGGTCACCGCCGTGCACTCGATCGCCGGTGCCCTGCCCGCCGACGGCGTACTCGTGCGGCGACCGCCCTATCAGGCGCCGCACCACACCGCCACGGAAGCGGCACTGGTCGGCGGCGGCAGCGGACTCGCCCGGCCGGGAGCCATCTCGCTGGCCCACCACGGGGTGCTGTTCCTGGACGAGGCGCCCGAGTTCAGGTCCTCCGCGCTCGACGCACTCCGCCAGCCGATCGAGGACGGCGAGGTCCGGCTGCGCCGGGCCCACGGCGAGACGGTGTACCCGTCGCGCACCCAGGTCGTACTGGCCGCGAACCCGTGTCCGTGCGCCAACGCGGCCGGCGACCGGTACTGCGAGTGCAGCGCGCTGGTGCGCCGGCGCTACCTCGGCCGGATCTCCGGTCCACTGCTGGACCGGGTGGATCTCCAGGTCACGCTGCAGCCGGTGTCGGCCGCCGCCCTGCTGGGCGACGCAGGATTCGCCGAACCGTCCACAGTGGTCGCGGCACGGGTCGCCGAGGCGAGGGCCGCCGCCGCGCAGCGCTGGGCGGGGCACGGACGCTGCAACGCGAGCGTGCCGTCGACGGTGCTGCGAGGTCGTGGGCACCGCCTGCCGCGGACGGTCCTCGCCGCTGCCGCGAAGGCGGTGGACCAGGGGCGGTTGTCGGCTCGCGGGTACGACCGCGTGATGCGGATCGCGTGGACCGTCGCCGACCTGGACGGCCGGGCCCGCCCGGACGCCGGCGATGTCGCCGAGGCGTTGGAGCTGCGCACCCGGGGTGCAACGTGATCGCCGACGGTGACCGCCTCGCCCGCATCGCGCTTGGCCACCTGGTCGAGCCCGGCTCGCGGGAACTCGGTGCGCTGGTCCGCGGCATCGGCGCCGCCGCGGCGCTGGCCAGGTTGCTCGACGGCGGGGTGAGCGAGCGCTTGGCCGGGGCGGTGGCCACCCGGCTGGCCGCCGGACGGGTGCAGGTAGCGGCCGGCGCCGCACTTGCCACGAAGCTTCAGTCGGCCGCCGGGCTCGCGGAGGCCGCGCTGCGCCAGGCGGACCGGCTGGGCGCGCGCATCCTCACGCCCGGCGACGCCGACTGGCCCGCACAGCTGAGCCACCTGGCCAGGATCAGCCGGGAAGGCAACGGGCCGGTCGACCGGGACACCGACCCGCCGCTCATCCTCTGGGCCCGTGGGCCGGCCCGCCTGGACGAGGCACTCGACCGCTCGGTCGCCATCGTCGGCGCCCGCGCCGCGACGGGGTACGGCCATCACGTGGCGACCGATCTCGCCTACGGTCTGGCGGAGCGCGGCTGGACCGTCGTCTCCGGTGGCGCGTTCGGCATCGATGCGGCCGCGCACCGGGCCGCGTTGCACGCCGGCGGCGGCACCGCGGCGGTGCTCGCATGCGGCATCGACCGGCCGTACCCCCTCGCGCACACCAGCCTGTTCGAACGGATCGCCGAGGACGGGCTGCTGCTGAGCGAGTGGCCCCCGGAGGCGGCGCCCCACCGGCAGCGGTTCCTGACCCGCAACCGGGTCATCGCCGCACTGACCCGCGGCACCGTCGTGGTGGAGGCGGCCGCCCGCAGCGGCGCCCGCCAGACGCTGGGCCGGGCCCGCCGGCTCGGGCGTCCGGCCATGGTGGTGCCCGGGCCGGTGACGTCGGCGCTGTCCGCCGGCTGCCACGCCGAGCTGCGCGACTTCGAATGCCGCGTGGTCACCAGCGTGGCGGAGGTGATCGAGGAGGTCGGCCGGATCGGTGAGCTGGCACCGACGTCGCGGGGGCCGGACCGCCCGCACGACGCGTTGGATCCGCTTGCGGCCCGCGTGCTGGACGCGGTTCTCCCCCGCCGCGTCCGCACCGCAGAGGAGATCGCCGTGGCCGCGGGCGTCAGCGGGCGGGACGCCCGGCGGACGCTGCCAATGCTCGAGTCGGTCGGGTTCGTCGTCGCACACGGGGACGGGTACCGGCTGGGGCGACCACGCTGACCGGCCGGGGAGCCCCATCGCTGGAGCGCCCCGGGCCGGGACCGGCTGCGTTACCGGCCACCCAGGCCGGTGTGCGCGATGCTGCGGATGATCTGCCGCTGGAAGAACAGGTACGCGATCAGCAGTGGCAGGCCGGCCAGCACGGCTGTGGCCATGATCTGGGCGTAGCGCAGACCGTAGGAGCTCTGCACGGTGGCAAGACCCACCGGCAGCGTCATCAGATCGGGATCGGAGATGATCAGGAAGGGCCAGAAGAAGTTGTTCCAGGTACTGATGAAGGTGAAGATCGCCACCGCCACCAGGGCAGGACGGGACAGCGGCAGGACGACCTGCCAGTAGACCCGCCATGAGGACGCTCCGTCGACCCTGGCCGCCTCCTCCAGCTCCTTGGGAAGGCCATCGAAGAACTTCTTCAGGATGAACACCATCGCCGGCACCGCGATCTGCGGGAGGATCATGCCCCAGTAGGTATCGGCCAGGCCCAGCCCGACCATTTCCCGGAACAGGGGCACAACCAGCACGGTGGGCGGCACCATGATGCCGGCCAGGGTGAGCGCGTACAGGGCCTGCCGCCCGCGGAACCGGGTCCGGGAGAAGCCGTACGCCGCCATGCTGGACAGCAGCAGCACCAACGCGGTGGTGATCACCGCGACGATGGTGCTGTTGACGAACCACCGCAGCAGGGCGCCCTGCTCCAGGACCAGGCGGTAGGCCGCGATCGTGAACCCGCTCGCCGGGATCCAGGTGATCGGGACCGTGGTGGTCTCCTCCTCGGGCTTCAGCGAGGTGTCGATCGCCCACAGCAGCGGCATCAGCCAGAGCAGGGCGAGGATCGCGGCGATGATCAACGCCACGATGCGCCAGGCGCGGCCGGACCGGTCCGTCCTGGTGCGACCCGGGTCGTCCGGGCCCGCGGTCCCGCCGGAGGCGTTGACGTGCTCGCCGGCCGTCTTCGTTTCGTCGCCGGGCGGTACGGCCTTTCCACGTGCCGTAGATGCGGTCATGGCTAGTCCTCCGCGCGGGTGGGCATCAGCTTGAACTGCGTGATGGAGACGATGAGGATGATCGCGAAGAAGAGGTACGAGATGGCCGAGGCGTAGCCGATCCGGAAGTCGGTGAAGCCGATGTCGTAGACGTACTCGAGGACGGGGCGGGTGGAGAAGTTCGGACCGCCCTGGGTCATCAGATAGATCTGGTCGAAAACCCGCAGCGAAGAGAGCGCCTGCAGCGCGATCACCAGACCGGTGATCGGATTCAGCATCGGGATGGTGATCCGCCACAGCCGGGACCATCCGTTGGCGCCGTCGACGCTCGCCGCGTCGTAGACGTCCTGCGGAATGGACTGCAGACCCGCGAGGTAGAGCAGGAAATTGAAGCCGACGGTCCACCACACCGTGGTGATCACAATCGAGATCATCGCGATGTCGGGGTCGGTCAACCAGCCGAGCTGCTGGAAGCCCATCGCCGACAGGGCGCCGTTGATGAGTCCGAATCCGGGCTGGTAGATCCAGACCCAGATCAGAGCGACAACGCTCGCCGGCAGCAGGAACGGCGCGAAGAACGACATCCGCCACAACCAGGTCGCCGGCAGCGCCATGTTGGTCAGCAGCGCCATGCCGAGGCCGAGGATGACCAGTGGCGGCGTACTGAGCAGCGTGAAGTACAGCGTGTGCCACAGCGAGGTCCACACCGCCGAGTCGTTGAACACCTCCTGCCAGTTCTGCAGGCCCACGAATTCACCGGCGGACCCGGTCAGGCTGTTGTTGAAGAAACTCATCCACAGTCCGGAGATCACCGGCCAGATCAGGAACATGGCGTACGCCACGAGGAACGGCACCACGAACAGCAGCCCTGGCGGCACCCGCTTCCGGGGCTTCGCCGGCGTTGGTGTCGTCGTCGTCGCGGTGGGCTGGGTGGTTGTTGCGACCATGGCCTGAGTCCCTTCTAGACCGGGCTTGGCGTGTCGAGCAGCTTGTTCATCGCGCCGATGAACTGGGTGAGCCCGGCCTGGGGCGTCAGCTCTCCGGAGTGCACCCCGCTGAACGCCGCACCGGCCTGGGTTTCCAGGCTGGACGCCGAGCCGCTGAACCAGGCCTCCGGATCGAGTTGCACGTCCCCGGCCGCCTCGCGGTACTCCGACTGCGGCTGCAACGACTCGTACTCCGCACTCTCCGTGGCCGGGATCCACGCCGGAATGTGGCCGACCTTCGCCCAGTCCGCGCTGTTCTTGACGATGAAGGCGATGAGGTTGTACGCGTCCCTCGTGGCCTGCGGGTCACGGTCGCGCTGGTGCGGCAGCACAAAGGAGTGCGAGTCGCCCTGCGTGCGGTGGCTGCCGAAGATGTTCGGGAAGCGGGTCATACTGAACGGCAGCTTCGCGGTCTGCATGGTGCTGACCTCCCAGCCGCCGTTCCACATGAAGCCGGCCTGACCGCCGGTGAACGTCGCCACCGCACCGGGGTAGTCGATGCTCGGCACTGCCAGCCCGGGCGTGGTCGTGACCTTCTGCATGAACTCCAGCGCCCGCAACGCCTTCTGCTCGTCGATCTGCACCGTGCCGCCCTCGGGCAGTTCGATCTCTCCGTCGAGTTGGCGGTACAGCCCCCAGAAAAGCCGCCACGGCATGACGTCCTGCGTGTCGTAGGCCATGCCCACGTGCCCGGTCACTGCCTTCGCCTTGGCGAACGCGTCGAGCCAGGCGTCCGCCCCCTGGATCGGTGCCAGCTTCCCGTCACTGCCCAGCAGGCCGGCCTTGCCGCAGACGTCGGTGTTGTAGTACATGATCAGCGGGTGGGTGTCCAGGGGCACCGCGTAGAGCCGGTCGCCGCTCTTGGCGGCATTCCACAGATTCGGCAGGAAATCCTGCTCGCGCAGCCCGACCTCGGCCAGCAGGTCCTCGTCGAACGGGTCGAGGAGCTGACCGGGAGCGAACCCGGTCTTGCGGGCCAGGTGCAGCACGGCCACGTCGGGAGCGCGTCCACCGGCGGCGGCCATCGCGACCTTGGTGTAGTACGGCGCGCCCCAGGCGAGGGTGACCGCCTCCAGGCCGACCTCGGGGTTCTCCTTGCGGAAGGCGTCCAGCAGCGCAGCCATCTGAAGACCGTCGCCGCCGGCGAAGAGGTTCCAGAACTCGACCGGCCGGCCGCCCGCGGTGCTCGACAGCAGGGGGCCGCCGCACGCTGACAGGCCCAGCCCCGCCACGGCTGCGGCAGTGCCCCGCAGCAGCGTCCGACGGCTGACCACGCCCGGAACGGACGGCTCGTCGGCTGAAAATCGCTCGGTATGGATCATTGCGATTCGCTCCCTAATCGGTTCTCGAACGGGAGAGTGCACATTGTTGAGCGTCGCGCGCCGGAAATCGAAAACCACCGGTTGGTGATCGATAATCGCGCGTGACCACTCCAGATTCATCCGGTCCCCGGTCGGGCGCAAGTCGAGGAAACATATTTGCAATGACCTTGAAATACCCGCGCCGGCCACCGGCGCCCGCGTGGGGGCATTGACTCAAGGTCATGTCGGCGCGACGTGTGAGCGGCGTTGCCGGCGCGCCGCCTTGACGTCGATGCCGGCTCCGGTGACCGTCGCGGAATGAGCCGCCGCAGCCATCCCGGCACCGAAGCGCTGCACGCCGGCCTACCGCCGGACATGCGCGAGGCGGTGGACCGGTTTTCCCGGCACCTGGCCGGCGAGCGCAACCGGTCCGCCCACACCGTCCGGGCGTACGTCGGCGACATCGTGTCGCTTCTCGACCATGCCGCCCGGCTCGGCCTGGCCGCACCTGGCGAACTCGACCTGACGGCCCTGCGGAGCTGGTTGGCCCGGATGCGCACGCTCGGTGCGGCACGTACCAGCCTGGCCCGGCACGCGGCGGCCGCCCGTAGTTTCACAGCCTGGGCCGTCCGGGAGGGCGTCCTCGCCGATGATGTGGGGCAGCGCCTCGCCAGCCCGAAACCCCACCGCGGGCTGCCGGCCGTGCTGCACACCGATCAGGCGTCCGCCCTGATGACGGCGCCGGTCGACGCGGACGATCCGGTGGCGTGCCGGGACCGGCTGGTGTTGGAGCTGCTCTACGGCACCGGGGTACGGGTCAGCGAACTGTGCGGGCTCGACCTTTCCAGCGTCGACCGGGCACGCCGGGTGGTACGCGTCCTCGGCAAGGGCGCGAAGGAGCGCTCGGTGCCGTACGGGGTGCCCGCGGAGCGGGCGCTCGGCGACTGGCTGGCGTCCGGACGCCCGGCGCTCGCGGTGCCGACCAGCGGGGCCGCGCTCCTGCTGGGGGCACGGGGAGCACGGTTGCAACCCACGACGGTACGGCGGCTGGTAGCCGGGTACGCCCGCTCGGCCGGCCTGCCCGACACGTCGCCGCACGGGCTACGCCACTCGGCGGCGACCCACCTCCTCGAGGGCGGCGCGGACCTCCGCAGTGTGCAGGAGATCCTCGGCCACGCCTCGCTGGCGAGTACACAGATATACACGCACGTCTCAGTCGACCGGCTCCGCCAGGCGTACCGGCAGGCGCACCCGCGGGCCTGACGGAAGCATGTGGGCGATCGCCACCTCCCCGGCCGCGGCGACCTCTATGATCAATAGGTGTCCATACCGGACGCGCCGCCGGTGCTCCCCGGGGCGCGCTTGCTGTTCTCGCTCGACCCCGCGGTCGCCCACCTCAACCATGGCTCGTTCGGTGCCGTCCCACTGCCGGTGCAGCGGGCGCAGCAGCGACTGCGGGACGAGATGGACGCCGATCCGGTGCGCTTCTACGGCCACGGGGTGCCCGAGCGGCTGGCGCACGCGCGCCGGCACGTTGCCACCTTCCTCGGTGCGGACCCGGACGGCAGTGCACTGGTCGCCAACGCCTCCACCGGCGTGGCGATCGCGCTGGCGAGCGTGGACCTGCGCCAGGGCGACGAGGTGGTGGCGACCGACCACGGGCACGGCGGCGTCGCGTTGGCATTGGCGGCCTCCTGCCGGCGGGCCGGGGCCACCCTGGTCACCGTTGCGCTCCCACTGGCCGGGGGTGACGCCGCCGTCGTGGACCGCATCCGGGCCGCGGTCACCGGGCGTACCCGGCTCGTCGTGATCGACCAGATCACGTCGCCGACCGCCCGGCTCCTCCCGGTGGCCGAGGTTGTGGCCGCGGTCCGCGACCGGGGGCCAGCGGTCCTGGTCGATGCGGCGCACGCACCCGGGCTGGTGCCTACTGCGGTCTCCGAAGTCGGCGCCGACTTCTGGGTGGGCAACCTGCACAAGTGGGCGTACGCCCCACGGGGAACCGCACTGCTGGCGGTGTCGCCGGCATGGCGAGCCCGGGTCCGACCGCTGGTCAACTCATGGGAGTCCGCAGCGGGCTTTCCGGGCAACGTGGAGTACCAGGGAACGATCGACTACACGCCGTGGCTGTCCGCTCCGATTGGGCTCTTCACGCTCCGCACACTCGGTGTGGAGGCCGTCCGCGAGCACAACGCGGCGCTGGCGGCATATGGTCAGCGGATGGTCGCGGCCGGCCTCGGCGTCGCGCCAGCCGACCTGCCGGAGCCCGGCGGGTCGGTGCCGCTGCCGATGCGGGTGGTGCCGCTGCCGGCCGGTGTGGCGACCGACGCCTCCGCCGCCACCGCACTGCGCCGCCGCATCGCGGAGCAACTCGGCACCCAGGTGGCGATCAACGCGTGGCGGGGGCGCGGTCTGCTGCGCCTGTCCGCGCAGGTGTACAACCGGGCGGCTGAGTACGACGCCCTCGCCGAGCGACTGCCGGCACTGCTGCGCGCCCGGTAGCGGGGAGCACGGTAGCGGCGCGCACGGGTAGCGCGGCGCACGGTACGCGGCACTCAGCCGCCGTCCAGTGGGAGCAGGCGGATCCGCCCGCGGCCCAGCAGACAGAGCGGATCCAGGTAGGCACGGCCGACCCGCAGCCCCCAGTGCAGGCAGGCGGCGAGCGGGCAGCCGGGATGCCCCGCGTCGAGCACGCCCACCACGTCGCCAGCCACCACGACCTGGCCGGGCCGGACGCTGGCCCGCACCGGCTGGTACGTCGTGCGGAGGCCGCCGGAATGCTCGACGCTCACCACGCCGGTGCCCGCCACCTGGCCGGCGTAGGCGACCATCCCCGCCCCGGCCGCCAGCACCCGCGCACCGGGTCGGGACGCAAGATCCACCCCGCGATGGCCCGCGAGCCACGGCTGCGGCGGCGGCGCGAACGGCCGCAGCACCGTGACCGGCGGGTCGAGCGGCCAGCCAAAGGCGGATAACGGCGCACGGTAGGCCGGCACTCCACCGGCGAACGCGACCGGCCGGCCATCGGTCGTCAGCGCGGACGCCGGCCGGGCGGTGACGAGGCTGACGAACGCAAGGCTGGTCACGAGCGTCCCGCAGACCAGTGCGGTGATGAGGATCAGCCCACCAAGTGCGGCAAGGCAGGCGGCGACGCAGGCGGTGAAGCGCTGCTGCGCCGCGGAAGCATCCGGAGTTCGCATGCCCGGCACACTGCCGCCAGCCGGATCAGCCCGGCAAACGTGATCATGTTGAGCTGTGGACAACGGGCGGGTTGTGGACGAGCCGCACTCGTCCTACCGGACCTGCTATGCGAAGCGGTCAGCCGCTGCCGGTGCCGCCGCTACCGAAGCCGTTGTCCGGCAGGGCGATGTCGGGCTTCTCGAGCTCCTCGACGTTGACGTCCTTGAACGTCATGACGCGCACGTTCTTCACGAACCGGGCCGGCCGGTACATGTCCCAGACCCACGCGTCGTGCATTTCGACCTCGAAGTAGACCTCACCGTCGGAGTTGCGGACATGCAGGTCCACCTGGTTGGCGAGGTAGAACCGACGCTCCGTCTCAACCACGTACGAGAACTGGCGGACGATATCGCGGTACTCCCGGTAGAGCTGCAGCTCCATCTCGGTTTCGTACTTCTCGAGATCTTCGGCGCTCATCGTCTTCCGCCTCTCATACCGACATTCTCGCCCACCTGCGCCGGCACGCGGGCGGCCACGCCGGCCGCCACGCCGACGGTACCCCCACGTTGTTTCACGTGCGCCACCGCCGCCACGTTGGCATAGGAGAAACGGTGGTCCGGACACGGCCCGTGGCGCTCCAGTGCCACCCCGTGCTCCGACGTGCAGTACCCCTTGTGCTCAGCGAAGCCGTACACGGGCCAGCGCTCATGCAGTTTCACCATCATCCGGTCCCGGGTCACCTTCGCCACCACGCTCGCGGCCGCCACACATGCCGCGACCTGATCGCCCTTCCACACCGCGAGCCCCGGGGTCCCGAGCCCGTCGACCGGAAAGCCGTCAGTGAGCACGTACTGCGGCCGCACAGCGAGGCGGGCCAGCGCTCGCCGCATCCCGCCCAGGTTGCTCACGTGCAGGCCGCGGCCGTCGATCTCGCCGGGCGGCACGGCGACCACCGCGGTCGCGAGCGCGCGGTCCATGACCGCCGCGTAGACCCGCTCCCGCGCCGCCGCGGTCAGCAGTTTCGAGTCGGCAAGCTCGTCGATCTCGCCCCGCCGACCCTCGGGAAGCACGACGGCGGCCACCACCAGCGGCCCGGCGCAGGCGCCCCGACCGGCCTCGTCGGCTCCGGCCACGATCCCGAAGCCGCGCCGCTGCAGCGCGCGCTCCAGCGCGTACAGACCGGCGGCCCGGTGCACCACGGTGCGCGGCGGAATCAGCACTCGACGGCGCCTCTCTGCAGAAGTTGCTGCAACACCTCGGGCAGGTCCGCAGGGTAGTACCGCTCGCCGGTGTCCTCCAACTCGCGGGCGCTCCACCAGCGCGAGCCGCGCCAGGTGGCGGCCTCCACTGCGGACAACGCGGCCGGGGCAACGGTCCACGCGTCGACCCTCGCGGCGAAGTACTGCTGCTCCTGGCGGTACCACGTCCCGTCGAACGGGAACTCGATCGCCTCGTGCCGCACCGGTGCCCCGAGGTCCTGCGGCGCCAGCATCAGACCGGTCTCCTCGTGCAGTTCGCGCGCCGCGGCGGCAGCCGGGTCCTCGCCTGGATCGAGGCCACCGCCCGGCGTGACCCAGTACGGCTCGTCCGGGCGGGCGGGGTCCACGGCTTGCAGCAGGAGCACCCGATCAGCGGCGTCCAGCAGCAGCACCCGGGCCGCCAGGCGCGGAATGGAGCGCTCGGTCATGGGGCTACAGCCTACGCAGGCGTGCGGGCCTCACTGCTGCGGCGTGGCCGGCACCTTGGCGAACGTGGGTGGCACGTCGAGCCACGTCGCGTGCGGGAATGGCCAGAACACCACGAACGCCCGCCCCACCACCGAGTCCTCCTCGATGGTGGCGAAGTTGGTGTCCTTGGTGCGGGTGTACTTCTCCCGTGAGTCCCCGGAGTGCGCGCGGTGGTCGCCCATCACCCAGATCCGCTTCGGGGGGACGACGACGTCGAACGGCTCTTCGCTGGCGAGGTCGGACTTTCCGGCGTCGTCCTGGTAGATGTACGGCTCGTCGAGCGGCATGCCGTTCACCGTGATGCGCTTCTCGGCGTCGCAGCACACGATGCGGTCACCACCGACGCCGATGATCCGCTTGATGAAGTCTTTCTCCCTGGGGTCGCTGCGCCACAACATCGGCGCCTCGAAAACCACGATCTCACCGCGCTGCGGCGGGCGGAAGTTGTACACCAGCTTGTTGACCAGCACGCGGTCGTTGATCTCCAGGGTCCGCTCCATGGACTCGGAGGGGATGTAGAACGTCTGCAGGATGAAGGCCCGCACGACGACCGCGACCAGGATGGCCACGACCAGGAGAACCGGCATCTCCCGCCAGAAGCCACTTTTTTTGCGTTTGGCCCGCTCGTCAATCACACCCGGAGTTTACGTGGTCCGATCCACCTACGGGTTCGAGAACGCGCCGGTACCATCAGGGAAGCCAGGATCGGCAGCAGCAGGACGGCTCCGTGGGTGAGTTCGACCGGAGCCAGGGGCTGCCGCTCCTGCGGAACGCCCATGGCCACAGCCGGCCGGGGGATGGTGGCGAACTCCGCCGGCACCGGCAGCGACGACCAGCGAGCACTCGGCCAGACGATCACAAATGCGCGGCCGATCACGTTGTCGATCGGGACCTGGCCCTGGCAGCGGGAGTCCATGGAGACCGCGCGGTGGTCGCCCATCACGAACATCTGCCCTGGTTCGACCGTGATCGGGCCGAACCGTCGGGAACCGCACTCCTGCGGGCCGCTGGGGCGCTCGACAAGCGCCGAGTCCGTGTGCAGATAGCCGGTCCCGTTGAGCGGAGCCCCGTTCACGGTGACCCGGCCCTGGGCGTCGCAGCAGGCGACCACATCGCCGGGGAGCCCGACCACGCGCTTGATGAAATCCTTCTCGCCGGGCTGCGACACGCCAACGAGGTCACCGATGGTGCGGCCCAGCCGCGGCAGGAACCCGGTGCTGCCGGGAGGAGTGTTGCCTTGCTCGGGCGCCCAGTTGTCGGTGCCCTTGAAGACGAGGACCTCGCCGCGCAGCGGCTCGCGGATGTCGTACACGATCTTGTTGACGAGGACCCGGTCGCCGATTGCGAGGGTCTCCTGCATGCTGCCGGAGGGAATGAAGAACGCCTGCAGCAGGAACGTACGGATCAGCACGGCGAGGCAGAACGCCACGATCAGCAGGAGCGGCAACTCCTGCCACAACGGCATGGCGGGCCGCAGGCGACGGCGGTCGGATCGCCCGCCGGAGCGCGCGTCGCCCCCCTGGGAGCCCGCGCGGCGCTGCCCGCCCGAGGTCGGTACGGCACCGGAGTAACGCACGGCACCGCGACGCTGATACGGATCGCCACCCCGGTCGTCGACACCTGGATAGCCGTATGAGTCTCGATTCACTACCGACAAGACTAGGTCGCGGGGGCCGCTTCTGCGAACCCACGCTGTGTGACTGTGCGATGCCCGGCCGCCCGGAGGCGGCCGGGCATCGGCGTCAGCTGACCTGCTTCTCGCGCTTTTCCTTGATCTTTGCCTTCTTCCCGCGCAGGTCACGCAGGTAGTAAAGCTTGGCGCGGCGGACATCACCGCGGGTCACCAACTCGATGCGGTCGAGCAGGGGGCTGTTGACCGGGTAGGTCCGCTCGACGCCGACGCCGAAGCTGACCTTGCGCACGGTGAAGGTCTCACGGAGACCATCGCCCTGCCGACGGATCACGACGCCCTGGAAGATCTGGATCCGGGAACGGTTGCCCTCAACAACTCGGGCGTGCACCTTGAGCGTGTCACCGGCCCGGAAGCCTGGGATGTCGGTCCGCTGCGACTGGGCGTCAAGGGCGTCCAGCGTGTTCATCGCTGCTGCTTCCTCGTGGGCTCAAGGCGCGCCGAGTCGACGCGCGATCTCGAATGGGGTTGGGTGCCGGCATACGGCAACCCCACTACTTTGCCACACCGGAGTCCGATTGGTGAAATCCGGGCGGCGCCCCGAGCAGGTCGGGACGACGAGCCGCGGTGCGCGTGATCGCCTGTTCCCGCCGCCACCTGGCGATCCGGCCATGGTCGCCGGACCGCAGAATCTCCGGCACGTCCAGGCCGCGCCAGCTCGCCGGCTTGGTGTACATCGGGGCCTCCAGCAGCCCATCGGCGTGCGACTCCTCGACCAGGGACGCGGCGTTGCCGAGCACGCCAGGGAGCAGCCGGGTGATGGACTCCATCATCGCCAGGACCGCTACCTCGCCACCGAAGAGCACGTAGTCACCGATGGAGAGCTCGCTCACCCGCATCCGGGTCGAGGCGTACTCCACCACCCGCTGGTCGATGCCCTCGTACCGGCCGCAGGCGAAGACCAGGTGCCGCTCCCCGGCCAACTTCCCGGCGACCGCCTGGGTGAACGGCAGGCCCGCCGGGGTGGGCACGACGAGATGGGTATCGACGCCGGCCAGGGTGTCCAGCGCAGCTCCCCATGGCTCCGGGCGCATGACCATGCCGGGGCCACCGCCGTACGGGGTGTCGTCGACCGTGCGGTGCACGTCCGAGGTCCATCGGCGCAGGTCGTGCACGGTCACGTCGAGGAGCCCGGCCGCTCGGGCGCGACCCACGAGGGAGAGCTCCAGCGGCCCGAAGTACTCCGGGAAGATGCTGACGATGTCGACGTTCATGACCCGCTCACAGGTCGAACAGGCCACCGGGCGGGGTGAGCACGACCCGACCGCCGGCCACATCCACCTCGGGAACGATCGCCCGGACGAAGGGGACCAGGGCACTGCGTCCGTCGGTAAGCCGAAGGACCAGCAGGTCAGCCGCAGGGGCGTGCTCGATGCGCTGCACCTCGCCCAGCTTCTCACCGTCCGGGGTGACCGCCGCGAGCCCGACCAGCTCATGATCATTGAACTCGTCGGGATCGGTGGTGGGCGGCACGTCGGCGCTGTCCACGCAGAGCAGCACGCCGCGCAGCTCCTCCGCGACATTCCGGTCGTACACGCCCTCGAAGACGACGATGAGCCGGCCCAGGTGCGGACGCACGGACTCCACCGTCAAGGTCTCCGGCACCGTCCAGCGGACGCCGAGGGCGGCGGCGCCCACCGGTTCCACCCGACGCCGGACCGCCGTCGAGTCGGTGGCAAGCACCGACCCGACGGCGAATCGGGCAGCAGGCTCGTCGGTCCGGAGATCGACCAGGAGCTCGCCCCGGATGCCGTGCGGGCGCAGAATCTGCCCGACGATCAGCTTCATGCGGTCAGTACGAATCGACGATCTCGACGCGAACGCCCCGACCGCCGATCGAGCCGACCACCTGTCGCAGCGCCTTGGCGGTGCGGCCGCTCCGGCCGATCACGGTGCCCAGGTCCTCGGGGTGCACCCGCACCTCGAGGCGCTGGCCCCGCCTGGAGTCGACCATGCGCACCCGGACATCTTCGGGGTGATCGACGATGCCCTTGACGAGGTGCTCCAACGCGGGGCGCAGCACGTCAGGAGGCCGTTGTGCCGGCGCCGGCACCGGCCTGCTCCTCTGTCTGCGCGGCGGGCGCCGCTGGGGCCTCCGCCTGGGTTGCTGCGGGTGCCGCGGGCGGCTCGGCTGCTGCCGGGGCCCCGGTCGCTGCCGGGGCCTGGGTCGCAGCCGGGGCCTCGGTCGCGGCGGCCGCCGGGGTCTCCGCCGGGGCGTCCGCCTTCTTCTTCGGCTCTGCGGCCTTCTTCATCGACTTGGTCGTCGGCTCGACAACGTTGGCGGCGGCCCTGGCCTCGACCTCGTACGCCGCGCGACGGTCTGCCCGCTCCGCCTTCACCAGCAGTGGTGGAGGGGCCGGCTCACCCTTGAACTGCTGCCAGTCACCGGTCTTGGACAGGATCGCCCGGACCGACTCGGTCGGCTGCGCGCCGACGCTGAGCCAGTACTGGATCCGGTCGGACTTGACCTCGATGCGCGAGGGGTCTTCCTTCGGGTGGTAGAGCCCGACGTACTCGATCGCCTTGCCGTCGCGCTTGGTCCGCGAGTTGGCGACGACGATGCGGTACTGCGGGTTGCGGATCTTGCCCATCCGCAGAAGCCGGATTTTTACGGCCACGTGTGATCGCTCCTGGATCTGAGAAAAACGCTGAGCCCCGCGGCCCGCCGTGGGGACGGACGGAAACACGGCGCCCGGGTGGACAGGCGACACGCCGGGTTAGAGGGCTCGTCGTGTCGCCGGATACCAGCGACCCATTCTGCCAGACCACCCGCGCGTAGCGCGAACCGCACCCCCGGCGGCGCACGAACCCGCTCCGGTGCGGCGGTTCGCCGAGGTGGCGGTCCGGGCCAGGTAGGGAACCCGGTTGCCAGCGGCCACAGCGGGGGCTACCGTCCCGCACCATCAGCCCGGACGGAAGAAGGTGTGCAGCGTATGTGGTTCCACGGCGTTCGTCAGCTCATTGTCCAGACGACCCGTACCTCTCCAGTAAGGAATCACTGCATTGGATCTGCCACGTAATATCACCATCCGCGAGAGCAGCCACCGGGTTCTCAATCCGTTCACGCCCGAGAAGCTCGCGACACTGGGAAGCGCCATCGGGCTGCGTCCCGGGATGTCGATCCTGGATCTCTGCTGCGGCAAGGGCGAGATGCTGTCCACCTGGGCCCGCGACCACGGGACCACCGGGACGGGTGTCGACATCAGCACGGTCTTCCTCCGCGCGGCGGTCGAGCGGGCCGCCGACGTCGGCGTCACGGATCGCGTGACGTTCGTCCACGGCGACGCCTCGACCTACGTCGCGGCCGAGCCGGTCGACGTCACCGCGTGCATCGGCGCCACCTGGATCGGCGACGGCGTTGCCGGCACCACCGCGCTGCTTGAGCGCAGCCTGCGGCCGGGTGGCCTGCTGCTGATCGGCGAGCCGTTCTGGCGGGCGGAGCCGCCCAGCCAGGAGGCGCTCGAGGCATGCCATGCCACGTCGAAGGAGACCTACCACGATCTGCCGGGCCTCGTCGCGCTCTTCGGCGGGCTCGGCTACGACGTGGTCGAGATGGTGCTGGCCGACGAGGACAGCTGGGACCGGTACCGAGCCGCGCAGTGGCTCAACATTCGGACCTGGCTGGACGCGAATCCCGACGATGAGCTCGCCCCCGACCTTCGCCGGGAGCTTAGCGACGGACCGCAGCGCTACGCCCGTTACGAGCGGCCGCTGCTGGGCTGGGGTGTCTTCGCGTTGCTGAAGCGCTGATCTATCGGTGCCGGCGCGGCCGTGACGGGTCGCGCCGGGGCCGGTGGGTCGGGCCCGGCCACCTCAACCGGAGGCGGTCGACCGCGCCCGGCCGGGGGTCGCCCGTGGGCGGTCCCAGCCGCTGGGCAGCGCCTGCGGCGTCATCCACTGTGGATCGGGTCGGAAGTCGCACCAGGTGCCGTCGAACGGATACGCCCCGGCCTCGATCAGCGGAATCACCCGGCGCCCCGCCGCCCACACCGCAGCCGGGTCGCTGACCCAGTAGTACTCCGGAAAGCCGAGCCGCTCGGCGAGTTCGTCGTCGTCCTTCCACTCCCACGACCGGTCCGGCCACACCCAGATGTCGAGATCGTGGTCGGTGAGGTCGACGCCCGCGGCATCACCGTCGTCCCAGGCCACGGCCGGCTCCTCGAGGTTGACGTACCACGCGGCGAAGACCCCGTCCGCGTTGAACAGCCACCACACCGAGTGCGGCATCCCGGGCAGGTGCAGCTTGAGCGTGGACGGCCCGCGGTAGACGCTCTCGATCAGCCGTTTCGGCGCGTCCACCCAGTCCCCGAACGGCACGCCGCGCGGGCCCCGACCATGCTCGTCGACCTGGCGGGCGGCCGGGACGCCGGTGGGCAGCCACAGCAGCCGACCCTGTTCGTCGTCGGCGATGACCCGGGTCAACGGCGACCAGACCTGGGCCTCGCGCACAAAATGGCGGTGCAGCAGCCAGCGGCCGGGTGCGAACCGTACGGTCATCGCGCGCGCGGCCGGTCCCAGCCCGCCGGCAGCTCGGTCGGCACGGTCCATCCAGGGTCGGGTTGGAAGTCGCACCAACTGCCGTCGAACGGGAACTCCCCCGCCTCGGCCAGCGCGATGACCCGCTTGCCCTCGTCCCAGACGGCGCTGGCGCTGGAGACCCAGTAACCCTCGGGGTAGGCCAGTCGCTCGGTGAACTCGTCCTCGTCCTTCCAACGCCACTCGCCGGCCGGCGAGACCAGCACGTCGAGGTCCTGATCCACATAGTCGACGCCGAGAACGCCGGCGTGGGACCACCGGACGGCCGGCTCTTCGAGGTTGACATACCACCCCGTGAAGACCCCGGGGTCGCCGAAGAACCACCACACCGAGTGCGCCTGGCCCGGTCGGATGAGCTTGAGGATGCCGGAACCGCGCCAGGTGGTCGCGTGCAGCCGGGTCGGCGTACGCAGCCACTCCGCGAACGGCATCGCCCGCAGCCCACGCCCGTCGACGGCCCGACGATCCAGCATGGCGCTGCCCCGCTCCAGCCAGAGCAGCAGGCCGCGCTCATCGTCGGAGACCACCCGGCACAGCTTCACCAGGCTGATCAGGTCACGCTGGAAACTGCGCTGGACGACCAGCCGGCCGGGTTCCCACCCCATCGACGGGCTCAGTACGCCCGGCTCAGCAGAGCGACCAGCTCCGGCTCGTCTTCGTGGTCGGGCACCGAGCCGTCCGCCCGGAGCAGGCAGCGCACCGTCACGCCGGAGGTGTTCGCCTTCGCCTCGCCCTCGGCCCCCACCGCGGACCACGGGACCCGCGCCCAGCCGTTCGCCGCCGCCTCCACCGCCTCCGCCACGGTTGCCACGTCGACCGTGGCGGCGTCGCGCCGGGCCTGCGCCTCGTCGTAGAGCGCCTGCTGGTCGGCGTCCAGGGCGGCCAGCACGGCGGGCACCACCTCGGTCAGCGGCATCGGCGTCTTGGTGCCGTCGATCCGGCGCACCAGCACGACGTTGCCGGCGGCGAGATCGCGTGGGCCCACCTCGACCCGGATCGGGTACCCCTTGAGCTCGGCGTCGACCGCACGACGGCCGAACGCGGTGGCCACCCGGTCGTCGAGGCCGACCCGGACGCCGGCGTCGCGGAGCTGGTCGCGCAGCTTGACCGCGGCCTCGGTGACGCCGTCACCCTCCTTAATGACCATGATGTACGCCTGGACCGGCGCCAGCCGCGGCGGCAGCCGCAGACCGCTGTCGTCGCCGTGCGCCATGATCAGCCCGCCGATCATGCGCGTTGAGGTGCCCCATGACGTGGTCCAGGCGTGCTCCTGGCCGCCCTGCGCCGAGGAGTACACGATGTCGAAGGCCCTGGCGAAGTTCTGCCCCAGCTCGTGGCTCGTACCCAGCTGCAGCGCCTTGCCGTCGTACATCATGCCCTCGAGCGTGTACGTGTTCGTCGCGCCGGCGAAGCGCTCCCGCGCGGTCTTCAACCCCACGACCACCGGGATCGCCAGCAGCCGGCGCATGAAGTCCTCGTACACCTCGTGCAGGATGCGTCGCGCGTACGCCCGCGCGTCGGCCTCGCTGGCGTGCGCGGTGTGCCCCTCCTGCCAGAGGAACTCGCTGGTCCGCAGGAAGATCCGGGGACGAAGCTCCCAGCGCACCACGTTGGCCCACTGGTTGAGCAGCAGCGGCAGGTCCCGGTAGCTGTCCACCCACTTCGCCATGAACTCGCCGATGACCGTCTCGCTGGTGGGGCGCACCACCACCGGCTCACTCAGCTGCTTGCCACCGCCGTGGGTCACCACCGCCAGCTCCGGCGAGAAGCCCTCGACATGCTGCGCCTCGCGGCGCAGGTAGCTCTCCGGGATGAACAGCGGGAAGTACGCGTTCTCCGCGCCGGTCGCCTTGATCCGGGCGTCCATCTCGGCCTGCATCCGCTCCCAGATCGCGTACCCGGTCGGGCGGATGACCATGGTCCCCCGCACCGGCCCGTTGTCGGCGAGCTGCGCCTTGGCGACCAGGTCCTGATACCAGCGGGGGAAGTCTTCGGAACGGAGAGTGAGCACGCGGGCCATGACGGGGAAGCTTAGTCCAGCGCCGCGCGCATGCCCCGCCTGCGGTACCCCGTACGTCGCAGGTCGTACGCCGCGGCCGGCACAGATCGCTCCGGCGGCGGTCGTTGCCCGACCGGTCCGTCCATAGCGTGGAACTATCCGGACCCGGCGCGACGCGGAGGCAACCACACCATGATCGAAGTTACCGAACTCAGCAAGCGGTACGGCAGCAAGTTGGCCGTCGACCGGCTGTCCTTCACCGTCCGACCCGGCATCGTCACCGGCTTCCTCGGGCCCAACGGGGCGGGCAAGTCGACGACGATGCGCATGATCATCGGCTTGGACGCCCCGAGCGCGGGATCGGTCCTGGTCAACGGCAGGCGATACCGCGACCACCAGGCTCCGATGTACGAGGTCGGCGCGCTGCTGGAGGCGCGGGCGGTGCACTCCGGACGGTCGGCGTACCACCACCTGCGGGCGCTCGCCGCGACCACCGGCATCTCCGCCCGCCGGGTGAGCGAGGTCATCGACCTCGTCGGCCTCGGCGACGTGGCCCACAAGCGGGCCGGTGCGTTCTCCCTCGGCATGGGGCAGCGCCTCGGCATCGCCAGCGCACTGCTCGGCGATCCGTCCACGATCATCCTCGACGAGCCGGTCAACGGACTCGACCCGGAGGGGATCCTCTGGATCCGCAACCTGCTCAGGGGCCTAGCCGACGAGGGCCGCACGGTGCTGGTGTCATCGCATCTGATGAGCGAGATGGCGCTGACCGCCGAGCACCTGATCGTGATCGGACGAGGTCGGCTGATCGCCGATGTGTCACTCGCCGAGTTCACCCGGCGGGCGTCCCGCGACGCGGTCCGGGTCCGTTCTCCGAACGCCGCCACCCTCCGCAACCTCCTGATCGGACCGGGCGTCACGGTCACCAGTGACAAGGCAGGGGTCCTGGAGGTGCGGGGACTGCCCAGCGACACGATCGGGCAGTTGGCCGGGGAGTACGGCCTCACGCTGTACGAACTCGCCCCGCAGCAGGCGTCCCTCGAGGAAGCGTTCATGGAGCTCACCCGCGACGCCGTCGAGTACCACGGCGCCACCACCGCCACCACCACCGCCACCGACGCCACCAGCCCCACCACCCCGACCACCGCGCCGCTCGTCGGCGCCGCAAGGAGCGCGTCATGACCGCCACCATCATCGAGTCCGCCGCTGCGCCGGGCACCGCCGACCGGAAAGCACCGGCCCGCCGGACACCTGAGGGCTACCGGGTCACCCTGCCCCGGGTCATCCGGTCGGAATGGATCAAGCTGCGATCGCTGCGATCGACGGTGTACACGCTGCTGGCCGCGGTCGGCATCATGCTCGGCTTCGGTGCCCTCTTCGCCTACCTCACCACCACCGGGGAGGCCGACGGCGGACCCGGCCCGCAGGGCGTGTTCGACGCCACCGCCACCAGCCTGGGCGGTGTCAACCTGGCGCAGCTCGCCATCGGCGTGCTGGGGGTCCTGCTGGTGACCGGTGAGTACTCCACCGGGATGATCCGCGCCTCGCTGGCGGCCGTCCCGCAACGACTGCCGGTGCTGTGGGCCAAACTGGCCGTGTTCACGGCGATTGCCACCGCCACGATGGTGGCGGCCTCGTTGGCGGCCTTCCTGATCGGCCAGGCGATCCTGTCCGGCGAGGGCACCCAGACCGACCTCGGCGAGCCCGGCGTCGCCCGCGCCGTGGTGGGAGCGGGTCTGTACCTCGCCGGCGTCGGAGTGCTGGGAGTGGCGCTGGGCTCCGTGCTGCGCAGTACGGCCGGCGCGATCGCCACCCTCTTCGGCGTCCTGCTGGTGCTGCCGATCTTCGGACAGCTGCTGCCGGCGAGCTTCGCCGACGCTATGCAGTACCTGCCGTCCAACGCCGGCCAGGCGGTCATGGCGGTACAGCAGGGGGCCGACAGCCTCGCGCCGTGGACCGGGTTCGGGGTCTTCGCCACGTACCTCGCCGCGGCGATCGTCGCGGCCGCGGTGTTGCTTCAGCGCCGTGACGCCTGACGCCACCCACGCCGGTAGACCGCTGTCCGGCACGTCACCACGTGCCGGACAGCGGTCTACCGGCAGGATAGGGACCGTGCCGCCCGCACCGGACCAGACCAGCGACGGCCGCCCGCCGGAGCCGTCCCGGCCGGGCGGGCCACTCCTGCGCGCACGACACTGGCTACGCCGGAATCCGCTGGTGGCGGACGCGGTGCTCGCGGCGCTGGTGTTCGTCCCGGCCGGTGCGCAGTTCAACGAGGGTCCACCCACGTACGAGTTCTCCTTTGCCACCCAACTCGCTGGCGTCCTCCCGCTGGTCTGGCGGCGCAGGTCCCCGATCCTGGTCTTCGTCTGGGTGGCCGCATTCACGCTGGTCCTACTCCTGGTGAATGGTGACCACCCCGGCCCCAACCTGCCGCTGCTCGTCGCCCTGTACACCGTCGGCGCCTACGAGCCGCTTCGCCGGCTCCTGATCTGCGCGTTGGCCATCGAAGCGGGTGCCATCGCGGCGCTCGTGGCAGTCGAATCATCGGAGGAGTTCTGGCGGGCGGCGATCGGGTTCACCGTCGAACTGGCAATCGCCGGGGTGCTGGGGATCTACTTCCGGACCCGCCGCGCGTACCTGACCGCACTGGAGGACCGGGCGGATCGACTGGAACGCGACCGTGACCAGCAGTACCGGATCGCGGTGATCGAGGAGCGGGGCCGGATCGCGCGCGAGATGCACGACATCGTGGCACACAACCTGTCGGTGATGATCGCGCTCGCCGACGGCGCCGTCTTCGCCAACCGCGCCGACCCGGCGCAGGGGCAAGCGATCATGGAGCAGGTCGCCACCACCGGACGGCAGGCGCTCGACGAGATGCGACGGGTGCTCGGCATGCTGCGCGAGGGCGACGCCCGGACCGAACTCGCCCCGCAGCCCGCCATCGACGACCTGGACTCCCTGCTCACCGCGGTGCGCAAAGCCGGATTGCAGACCAGGCTCACCGTCTCCGGCACGAGCTTTCCGATCCGGGCGAGCGGGCAGCTGGCCATCTACCGCCTCGTGCAGGAGGCATTGACGAACACGCTCAAACACGCCCGCGCCACGGCGGCCGACGTGCACCTGCACTACGGCGAGGACCGTACGGTGGAGGTCGTGGTGACCGACAACGGCATCGGAGCGTCCGGCGACGGCGCGGCGCAGGGTCATGGCCTGACCGGGATGCGCGAGCGTGCCGCCCTCTTCGGCGGCACCGTGCAGGCCGGCCCGATGGAGCACGGCGGATGGCGGGTCAGCGCCGTCCTGCAAACCGAAGGGACCGATGCCACCACATGATCACCGTGCTGCTTGTCGACGATCAACCGCTGCTGCGGATGGGTTTCCGGCTCGTCCTGGACGCGCAGGACGACATGCGCGTGGTCGGCGAGGCCGGTGACGGAGCGGAAGCAGTCCGGCTGGTCGACCGACTCAAGCCGGACGTGGTCCTGATGGACGTCCGGATGCCGGGCGTCGACGGGATCGAGGCGACCCGGCGGATCACCGCCGCCGGAGCACCGTCGCGGGTCCTCATCCTGACCACGTTCGATCTGGACGAGTACGCCTTCGAAGGGCTGCGCGCCGGAGCCAGCGGATTTCTGTTGAAGAACGTTCCGCCCTCCGATCTGCTCTCCGCCATCCGGGCGGTCGCCAGCGGCGACGCGGTCGTGGCGCCGAGCGTCACCCGACGCCTCCTGGACAACTTCATCCCGCATCTACCCTCCGTCGGCAACGCTCGGCCGGCGACGGCCGGCAACCCCGCGCTGGACCGGTTGACCCCGCGGGAGCACGAGATCCTGCTGGAGGTCGCGGGCGGCCGGTCCAACGCCGAGATCGCCGAGCGGCTCTTCCTGTCCGAGGCGACGGTGAAGACGCACATCGGTCGGGTGCTGCACAAGCTGGACCTGCGCGATCGCGTACAGGCCGTGGTGTTCGCCTACCAGACCGGCCTGGTGAAGCGGGACTGAGCCGGAACGTCGCGGGCGAGCACTGTGCGGATCCAGACCACCCGCGGCCTGGCGACGGCACCGGCCTGGGAGTACACGCTGAAGGGCACCGCGGTGCGGGTCACCCGGGTGGCGGTTGCCGGATCGGCCACGGTCACGGTTGCGGCACCGTCCTGGGACCCGTACAACGCCCCGGGCGGCTTGGCGATCGAGTCGGCGACGACGACCACGGACGGCAGGCGGCTGACCGTCGCCTTCACCGGCAGTCCGGACCCGGGCAGCCAACCATGCGGCGCCGACTACAGCGCGCAGGCCGTCGAGTCGACCAATGCGGTCGTGGTCATCGTCCTCGCGCACCGGCACGGCGGCGGCGACACATGTCCCGGTATCGGCGCGCGGCGTACCAGCACCGTCGATCTGGCTGAACCGCTGGGCGAACGGGCTGTCCTCGAGGTACTGCAGGGCCAGCCGGTCCCGGTGACCTTCACCGGCTGACTCAGGAATCCGGGCTGTCCCGCCGCGCCATCACCCGCAGCGCGTTGGCGGCCAGGCCGATCCGCATCGGGGTCCGGCCGCACGGCTCGCCGTCGACCTCCACGCGTACCGGCCGGTCGGTCTCCAGCCAGACTTCACCGACGGCGAGGAACGGCTCGTCGCGCAGCGTGCGGCGGTGGCCGCTCGCCGCGTTGCGGGCGGTTTCGCGGAGTAGTCCCCGCCGCGTCGGCCCGCCCACCGGGTACGCGACGAGCAGCCGGTCGTCGGCGTGCGCATCCGCCGCGATCGGCCGGCCGGCGTGGAACCCGCCGTTGGCCACGTACAGCTGGTGGGTGACGAACTGGTGCCGGCGGCCGCCGGCGCGCACGATGACGCGCAGCGGACGGTGCCGGGCGAGCAGCGCGAGCGCGGTGATCGGGTACGCGAGCCGCCCGGTGACCCGCTTCAGCAGCGGCGGCGCCTTCAGCATCACGTCCGTGGACAGGCCCACGCCGACGTGGTTGGTGAACAGCATCGTCCCGGCGAGCCCGAGATCCACGTCGATCACCTTGCCGTCGGCGAGCGTGGCGACGGCGGCGTCGAGGTCGAGCGGGATGCCGACGGTACGGGCGAAGTTGTTGGTGGTGCCCAGCGGCAGCAGCCCGAGGGCGATGTCGCGGTGCGCCAGCAGCCGCGCCGCCGTGCTGATCGTGCCGTCGCCGCCGCCAACGACGAGAAGGTCGGGGCCCAGCTCGATGGCGGCCGCCAGCCGTTCCTCGAGTTGGCCCGGCTTGCCCACGGGGTACGCCGCCAGCAGCGTGAACCCGGCGGCGATCAGCCGGGACCGCGCGCCCTCGTAGCGCCGCCGTCCCCGGCGGGAACGGGTGTTGACCACGAGCACGGCACGCCGCTCACGCCGGATCGCCTCGGTCAACCGCTCCTTCGTCCGCATCGGCCCAGACCATGGCACATTTCCGGTCGGCACACCACCGGTCGGGTGGTCTGCAACGATCTTGGCATGGAGCACGACGAGTTCTGGGCCTTTTCGGGACGCTCCCGCCCCGCACCCGTGGCATCGGCGCGGAACCTGCTCCGGGCCGCTGCGGCGAGCCTGGTCGGTCGATTCCACGGGCGGAGACCGAAGCCCTGAGCCCAGCGAGGATGTCGCGCAGCGCTGACGGCACACCGGCGCGGGTCAGCGGACGACGCGGCCGCGCAGGATGATCCGGCTCGGCGCCAGCAGCACGCGGAGATCCTGCCGCGGGTCGGCCTCGTACACCACGAGGTCGGCGAGCCCGCCCTCCGCCAACCCGGGAAATCCCAGCCACTCCCGGGCCCCCCAGGAACCCGCCCGGAGCACGTCCATCGTCGCCATCCCGGCCCGCTCGTGCAGCAGCAGCATCTCCCGGGCGGCGAGGCCGTGGTCGATGCCGCCCCCCGCGTCGCTGCCGACGTAGATCGGCACCCCGGCGTCGTACGCGCCGGCGACCACGGCCGGGAACCCGTCCCGCAGGGCGCGCATGTGCGCCGCGTAGCCGGGGAACTTCCCCTCGGCCCGATCCGCGATCTCGCCGAACGTATCGATGTTGATCATCGTGGGCACCAGTGCCGTGCCGCGACGGGCCATCTCCTCGATGTCCGCCGGCGCCAGCCCGGTGCCGTGCTCCACCGAGTCCACGCCGGCCCGGACCAGGGCCGCCACCGATTCCTCAGCGAACGTGTGCACCGCGATCCGGGCGCCGGCCGCGTGCGCCGCGTCAATCGCGGTGGCCATGGCGGCCGGGTCCCAGGCCGGTGCCAGGTCCCCGACGGACCGGTCGATCCAGTCGCCGACGAGCTTCACCCAGCCGGTGCCGGCCCGCGCCTGGCGGGTCGCCTCGGCGGCCAGGTCCTCCGCCACCACCTCGACGCCGACGTCGCGCAGGTACCGCTGCGGCGGCGCGATGTGCCGGCCGGCGCGGGCCAGTCGCGGCACGTCCGGGTCATCGTCGAGTTCCGGGTACGGGTACGGCGAGCCGGCGTCGCGGATCGCCAGCACTCCGGCGTCCCGGTCGGCGGCCGCCAGCGCCCTGGCCTGATCGAGCGAGGTCACCGGCTTGGCGCCGCGAGCGATGCCCAGATGGCAGTGCGCGTCGACGAGCCCGGGCAGCACGTACCCGGTGGATGCCACGGTGACGGCGTCCGGCACCGGCGTCCGGGTGACCCGGTCCCCCACCAACCACAGGTCGCACACCTCGTCGTCGGGCAGGACCACACCCCGTACGTGCAGCGCCACGCGCTACCCGGGGTCGATCTGCTCGAGCATGGCGGCCCGCCGGGCGCTCAACGCGGGGAGGTCGACCGTCACCGGCCACGGCGTCTCGCTGGTGAAGACGTCGAGGGTGTGCCGGCCGATGGCGTACCGACCCTCCGCCGGCTGCAGGACGAACTCGGTCAGCGAGATGTCGTCTTTCGACGGGTCGATCACCCAGTACGTCGGGATGGTCGCGCCCCCGTAGATCTTCGCCTTCTCCACCATGTCCCGGAAGTTGGAGTCCGGCGAGATCACCTCGACCGCGATGATCGCGTCCTGGACCGGCACCGGCGACCGGTTCAAATGTTTCACATGCAGTGCCACGACATCGGGGCGCGGCTCGTTGCGCCGGTCGACCTTCAGCGACTGGTCGATGCTGACGATGTACTCCGGCGGGCAGTTGACGCGGAGGGCCATCCAGACCTCTCCGCACAGATCCTGATGGAACGGGGTCGCGGATGGCAAGATCAACCTTCCGTTGATCAGCTCGTAGTTGAGGTCGGGTGGCAGCTCGGCGAGGTCGTCGACGGTCCACTCGACCCGCTGAGGCAGCAGTGGTGCCGCTGTCATCACACTCACCCCTTCCGCTGCGTCGCCATCGGCGAATCGGGCCGTCCGAAGCCCAGGGTACTTACGAGCCGTCGCCGTCGCGCTTGGTCAGCTTGGTGAAGTCAAGCTTCGGCAGCTTGAAGCCGGGTGGCAGCCCACCCCCGCCGGCGAGGGCACCCGGGTCCACACCGGGCGGAAGCTGCGGCATGCCGCCAGGGAAGCCGCCCGGCAGCCCGGCCGGCATCCCGCCGGTCCGGGCCCGGTTCGCGCCGCCACCCTTACCCTTGCGCTTGTTCTTCGGCGACTTCGTCGCCTTGCGCTTCATCCCGGGCAGGCCCGCCATGCCGCCCATCTGCTTCATCATCTTCTGCGCGTCGGCGAAGCGGTTGAGCAGCTGGTTGACGTCCATGACGGTGACGCCGGAGCCATTGGCGATCCGCATCCGGCGGGACCCGTTGATGATCTTCGGGTTGGTCCGCTCGGCCGGCGTCATCGACCGGATGATCGCGGTGACCCGGTCGAAGTGGCTGTCGTCGACTTCGGCCAACTGCTCCTTCATCTGCCCCATCCCGGGCATCATCCCGAGGATGTTGGCGATCGGGCCCATCCGGCGCACCGCGGTGATCTGCTCAAGGAAGTCTTCCAGCGTGAACTGCTCGCCGCCCATGAGCTTGGCGGTCATCCGCTCTTTCTGATCGTCCTCGAACGCCGCCTCGGCCTGCTCGATGAGGGTCAGCACATCGCCCATACCGAGGATCCGCGAGGCCATCCGGTCGGGGTGGAAGACGTCGAAGTCCTCCAGCTTCTCCCCGGTGGAGGCGAAGAGGATCGGCTGGCCGGTGACGTGACGCACCGACAGGGCCGCGCCGCCGCGGGCGTCGCCGTCGAGCTTGGAGAGCACGACGCCGGTGATGCCGACGCCGTCGCGGAACGCCTCGGCGGTCGCCACCGCGTCCTGGCCGACCATCGCGTCGATGACGAAGATGACTTCGTCCGGGGAGACCGCGTCGCGGATCGAGGCGGCCTGCGCCATCATCTCCGCGTCGACCCCCAGGCGGCCGGCGGTGTCGACGATGACGACATCGCGCATCTGCCGCTTCGCATACTCGATCGACTGCCGCGCCACCGCGACCGGGTCGCCGACGCCGTTGCCCGGCTCGGGCGCGTACACCTCGACGCCGGCCCGACCGCCCAGGATCTGGAGCTGACCGACGGCATTGGGGCGCTGCAGGTCCGCGGCGACCAGCAGCGGCTGGTGGCCCTGGCCGCGCAGCCACTGCGCCAGCTTGCCGGCCAGCGTGGTCTTGCCGGACCCCTGCAGGCCGGCGAGCATGATCACCGTGGGCGGCTGCTTGGCGTAGCTGAGCCGGCGGCCCTCCCCGCCGAGGATGCCGACCAGCTCCTCATGCACGATCTTGATGACCTGCTGCGCCGGGTTGAGCGCCTGGGACACCTCGGCGCCACGGGCCCGTTCCTTGAGCGTGGCGACGAACGCCTTGACGACCGGCAACGCCACATCGGCTTCAAGCAGGGCGAGCCGGATCTCGCGCGCTGTCGCGTCGATGTCAGCGTCGGTGAGCCGGCCCTTGCTCCGGAGCTTGGAGAAGATGCCGGTGAGCCGGTCGCTCAGGGTGTCAAACACGGTGGTCCATTCCTGGGGTCGAGTATTCGAACAGGTACCCGAAGCAAGGGTATCGGACCTCGGCCGCGATCAGCCGGGCGGCGACGCCGCGATCAGCCGGGCGGCGACGCCGCGGCCAGCACGGTGGGCTCCAGTTCCGCCCGCTTCGCGTCGGTCCACTCCCCGACCAGATAAAACGCGTCGACCACGTCGCCGCCGAGGGTGGAGATCCGGGCGGCCCGCACATCGGTGCCGGCGCCCTCCAGGGCGCGCGCCAACCGGTACAGCAGACCGGGTGAGTCAGCCGCGCGGACCTCGAGCACGGCGGCATCGGTCGCCGGGTGCCACACCACCCGAGGCGCCGCGCTCGTCGGGCCGGCGGAACTGCGCCCGTATGACGGGCGGCCGGCCGAGCGGTCCCGCGCTGCCAGCCGGCCGGCCACGTCGAGCTCACCGGAGACAGCCCGGCGCAGGTCCACGGTCAGCGCCTCGACGTCGGGCGGCGCGCCGTAGCGCGGCTGCACCGCGCAGGTGATCCTGGAGTACGGGTCCATCGAGGTCGCATCGGCGGCCACCACATCGAGCCGGTGCAGGGCGATGCAGCCGGCCACGGCCGCGAGCAGACCGGGCCGGTCCTGCGCCATCACGACGACCCGCTCGTGGTCGACGTGGATCGCCGGCAGCTGGGCCGGCACCGCCACCGGCGGCGTCTGCACCGGCAGCGGCGCCACCTCGCCGCTGTCCAGGGCCCGGGTGACCCGGTAGACCAGCTCGGCGACGAGCCGGCCCTTCCACGTCGACCAGGCGGCCGGGCCGGTGGCGGCCGCGTCCGCGCGGGCGAGCGCGTGCAGCAGCGCCAGGGTGGAGACATCCCCGACGGCGTCGGCGACGGTACGGATGGTCACCGGGTCGGCAAGGTCGCGCCGGGTGGCGGTGTCCGGTAGCAGCAGATGCAGCAGCACCGCCTTGCGAACCACCTCGACGTCGGCCGGCGGCAGGCCGAGCCGGGCCGCGACGCCCGCCGCGATCGGCGCACCCACGGTGCTGTGGTCCCCGGGCAGGCCCTTGCCGATGTCGTGCAGCAGTGCGGAGAGGACCAGCAGGTCCGGCCGGTCCACCTCGCGAGCCAGCCCGGCGGCGTTGCAGGCCGTCTCCACCAGGTGCCGGTCCACCGTGAACCGGTGCACCGGGTTGTGCTGGGGCAGGCTGCGTACCCGGGCCCACTCCGGGAGCCAGGTGGTGACCAGGCCGTGCCGGTCACACGCTTCCCAGGTCGGCACCAGCGGTGCGCCGCTGCCGATCAGGGTGAGCAGGGCGTCCCGCGCGCTCGCCGGCCACGGCTGGGGCAGCGGCTCGCTGAACGCGGCCAGCCACTCCAGGGTGGGCCGGGCGATCGGCAGATCGGCCCGGGCAGCCGCCGCGGCCACCCGCAGCGCCAGGCTGGGGTCCGGCCGGGGAGTCACCGCCGCGCGGGCCAGCACCGCCTCGCCGTTCTGCTCGACCACATCCCGCCCGATCGGTCGGCGGGTGGACGGGCCCGTGCGGTCGGCGGCCCACCGGTCAACCGCACGCCACGCGTCGTCCGTGGCATGCGCGACCGTGCGGGCCGACTCCGAGATGCGGCGCAGCACGTCGTCGCGGTCGCCCAGTCCGAGCAGCCGGGCGACCTCGTCGCGGTCCTGGGCCATCAGCCGGTCCACCCGGCGCCCGCGCACCGCGTGCAGGGCGTCGCGCACGTCGAGCAGGAACCGGTGGCTGGCCCGCACCGCCGGCCGGGTGCCCCCGGCCGCACCGGCGAGCCCGATGCCCCGCAGCACGCCGAAGTCCCGCAGACCGCCGCGGGACTCCTTCACATCGCCTTCCAGCAGGAAGGCCAGCTCGCCGTGAGCCTGCCAACGCTGGCGGGTCAGGGCCGCCAGCTCAGGCAGCCGGCGGCGACCCTCGCGCTGCCACTGCTCGAGCGCGGCGTTGTGCAGCCGGGCGGCGAGCGCCGCGTCGCCGGCGAGCAACCGGGCGTCGAGCATGCCCAGGGCGGCCTTGAGATCGTCGGCCGCCACACCGAGCGCTTCGTCGAGCGAGCGGGTGGACTGATCCAGCGACAGCTTGGCGTCCCATACGGCGTACCAGACGGAGGCCGCGAGTTCGTCCACGTCGGCGCGGCCGTCATGGATGATCGCGAGATCGAGGTCGCTGTACGGGGCGCACTCGCGCCGGCCGAGTCCACCGACGGCGACCAGGGCGACACCGGGTCCCACATCGGCCGGCAGCAGCGTGGCCAACCACGCGTGCAGCGCAGTGGCGCGCTGCTCGCGGGCGACCGCGCCCACCCTGGTCAGCAGCGCGTCGGGAAAACCGGGCCACCCGGGACGCTGCGTCCCGGTCCCGCCCGGCGCTCCGGGCTGCGCCGCCACGTCTGTCATACCGGCAACCTAGATGATTGAGGCCGAGGTCTGCGCCGGTCAGGGGTGCGGGTGTGGCCATGATCATGGAGCGTCGTGGTGACTCGATGGGCTGATTTGCCACCACAGGTCTTCGCGATCTTGCGGAGTCACGTCTGGTTGCCTGCCGGGGACCGCCAGCCGCCGACCGCCAGCCTCCGACACGCCGGCGCGACACGCCGGAACGCCCCACGGCATGTGCCCCAGGCACGTTATGACGCCGCCATTCGGTGCTTCTCCCGCATGTCACCGAGACAGGACCACGTTCCCGGGCGTGTTGCCTGGTGGACAGCCCGTTCCTGGCTGAAATGGGGTCCGGTCGCCAACCGGGCACCACCCCACGTCCGGCCAACGCCACTGTCGAACCTGGAGGCCGCCCGGCAGCGCGCCCTGTCATCCCGGACGACCGGAGCCACCGCCGCGGCCCGTTGACGCGGAACGGCGCCGGCGGTGGACCCCAGGAGTCCACCACCAGCGCCGTCACAGGAATCGCTGGAACTTACAGGGCGTCAAGGCCACGCTCGCCGGTGCGGACGCGAACCACGTCGTCCACCGGCGTGACCCAGACCTTGCCGTCGCCGATCTTGCCGGTCCGAGCGGCGGTGACGATCGAGTCGACCACCTTCTCGACGTCGATTTCGTCGGTGACGATCTCGACCCGGATCTTCGGTACGAACTCGACCGTGTACTCGGCACCGCGATAGACCTCGGTGTGCCCCTTCTGACGTCCGTACCCCTGTACCTCACTGACGGTCAGGCCGGCCACGCCAAGGGCGTGCAGTGCCTCCTTGACGGCGTCGAGTTGGTACGGCTTGATGACCGCGGTCACCAGCTTCATTGCCATTCCCTCCATAATCCCGACGCTTTAGCGGTTGGCCGACTCGGATACCGGCGCCTTGCCGGCAGGGGTGGTCCCGGTCGGAGCGATCCCGGCCATGGCGAACGCACTCCCGGTGCCCCCACCGGAGGTGTGGAGATCGTAACCGCTCTCCGCGTGCTGATCGAGGTCGATGCCGTCCACCTCGGCGTCCGCGTTGGCGCGGAACCCGATGGTCTTGTCGATCAGCTTGGCCAGAAGGTAGGCCACCGCGAAGGAGAACACGGTCACGATCGCGCTGCCCGCGAACTGGCGGCCCAGCTGCGTCACGCCACCGCCCATGAACAGGCCCTCGCTGGCGCCGAGCGTGTCGACGATGAGGGAGTTGGCGGAGACGCTGGCGAACAGGCCGATCGCGAGCGAGCCGATCCAGCCACCGACGAAGTGCACGCCGACCACGTCGAGCGAGTCGTCGAAGCCGAACTTGTACTTCAGGCTGACCGCGAGCGCGCAGACCACACCGGCGACGAGGCCGACGATGATCGACGAGAGCGGCGTGATGAACCCGCAGGCGGGGGTGATCGCCACGAGGCCGGAGATGGCGCCCGAGCAGGCACCCACCAGGGTGGGCTTGCCGTTACGGATCCACTCCACGATGATCCAGCCGAGCAGGCCGGCCGCCGTGGCGACCTGGGTGTTCACGAAGGCCAGCGCCGTGGTGGCGTCGGCGGTGAACTCCGAGCCCGCGTTGAAGCCGAACCAGCCGAACCACAGCAGACCGGCGCCGAGTGCCACGAGCGGGATGTTGTGCGGCTTGAACTGCTCGCGCGGCCAACCGACCCGCTTGCCGAGGGCGAGCGCCAGGCCGAGCGCGGCCGCACCGGCGTTGATGTGCACCGCCGTGCCACCGGCGAAGTCGAGCGCGTGGATCTTCGAGAAGATGAAGCCGCCGCCCCAGACCGCGTGCGCCACCGGGATGTACACGAGGGTGAACCAGGCGAATGCGAACAGCAGCCAGCCGGCGAACTTGGTCCGGTCCGAGATCGCGCCGCTGATCAGTGCGACGGTGATGACGGCGAACATCATCTGGAATGCCAGGAACACGTACGTCGGCACGCCGATGCCGTTCGGCGCGGCCTCGCTGACCCCCCACACGTCCGAGATGAACGTCTTGTTGCCCATGTACTGGGTGAAGCTGCCGAGGAAATTGTTGACGGTGGCGTTGTCATTGGTGCCGAACGTGAGCGAGAACCCGTACAGAAGCCAAAGAATGGAGATGAGCCCGATACTCGCGAAGCTCATCATCATCATGTTGAGAACGCCCTTGGACCGGTTCAGGCCGCCGTAGAACATCGCCAGGCCCGGCGTCATGAGCAGCACGAGCGCGGTCGACACCAGCAACCAGGCGGTGTTGCCGGTATCGAGCACGGGTGGATCTGCTGCGAGCACGCTGCCCCTCCTTGTTTATGGTCCTTATCCGGCCGCCCTAGGCAGCGGTGCCCGTGTGCCGGTCGGCGGTAGCTTGCCGGCACGCTGTTTCACGTTTTGGCGCGCTCGGGTTTCCGCCACGTCACGCGGTGTTTCGAGCGTGTGAAGTCTGCGCGGTCGCAGGGCGTCCCGGGTCTCCGGCACGCTTGACCGTCCCGGAGAAACGGACACCGTCCCCACCCGTAACTCACCGTAGCGTGTACTCGAGGACATTCCGCTCGTAATCGATCAATTCCAGGTCCCGGACCGGCCGGCGCAGATGCCCCTTGCGGACGATCCGCACGAAGGCCGGGTCACCCGCCGCGGCCATCCGCCGGATGCCCTCGATGTGGTCGACGATCCGCTTCCGGACGACGCTGACCAACCGGCCGCGGTCGCGCGGCGTCAGCCCGTACGCGTCGGCGAACATCCGCAGCCGCCGCGGCCGGTCCGGGTGTTTCCAGCCCAGCGTGTAGGAGTCCCGGTCGGAGAAGAGCGGCACCCAGGTCCAGGCGGCGTACGCGACGTCGTAGATCCGTGCGCCCGGCGACGCGAGGTCGAAGTCGATCATTGCCAGGGTGCCGTCCGGGCGCCAGATCACGTTGTGCGGGGCAGCGTCGTGGTGGCACACGACCTCGGCGTCCGGGGGCGGCGGGCCGAAGGAGCGCCAGACCGCCGGAGGCGGCGGGTTGAAGCCGTACTGCGCGTCGTGGAACATCCGCAGCATGGTGGCCACCGCCACCAGCGCCTCGTCGGTGACCCAGTAGGCCGCCAGCGGATACTCTCCGCACTCACCCTTGAGGTAGGACAGGACCTCCCGACCACGCTCGTCGATGCCGAGGGCCCGCGGGGCGCCGGTGAAACCCACGTACTCCAGGTGGCGCAGCAGCGCGTGCACCGAGGGCGTCCAAGGCCCGGCGTTGCGGCGCACGGTGTCCCCGACCCGCACCACCACCGAGGTGTTCCCGCCGTGCAACGGGATCTCCTGCTGTGCCACCCTGTCGCTCCCTACGCGGCCGAGCCGGGACATCCGCGCGCCTCGCGAGCGTACCCGCCGCGGACTACTCCTCCGCCCCGAGCAGCGCGTCGACGAACTGCGCCGGGTCGAACGGCGCCAGGTCGTCCGGCCCCTCGCCCAGACCGACGAGCTTCACCGGAATGCCGAGGTTGCGCTGAACGGCCACCACGATCCCGCCCTTGGCGGTGCCGTCGAGCTTGGTGAGGACAACGCCGGTGACGTCGACCACCTGGGTGAACACCGCGGCCTGCTGGAGACCGTTCTGGCCGGTCGTCGCATCCAGGATGAGCAGCGTCTCGTCGACCGGCCCGTGCTTTTCCACCACCCGCTTGACCTTGCCCAACTCGTCCATCAGCCCGACCTTGTTCTGCAGCCGGCCCGCGGTGTCGATCAGGACCGTGTCGACACCCGCGTCGATCCCCCGCTTCACGGCATCGAAGGCCACCGAAGCCGGGTCCGCGCCCTCCGGCCCGCGGACCACCTCCGCGCCGACCCGCCCCGCCCACGTCGCCAACTGGTCGGCGGCGGCGGCCCGGAAGGTGTCCGCCGCGCCCAGCACGACGGTGTGCCCGTCCGCGATCAGCACCCGTGCGATCTTGCCGCAGGTGGTGGTCTTGCCGGCGCCGTTCACGCCGACCACCAGGATCACCGCCGGGCGCCCGTTCGTCGGTACCGCGGCGAGCGACCGATCCATCGTCGGGTCCAGCGCCGCCACCAGTTCGTCGGCGAGCAGTCGCCGCAGCTCACCGGCGGACGCCGTGCCGAGCACCCGGGTGCGCTCCCGCAGCCGGTCGACGATCTCGCGGGTGGCCGTGACGCCGATGTCCGCCCCGATCAGGGTGTCCTCCACCTCCTCCCAGGCGTCGTCGTCGAGCCGGTCACGGGCCAGGATCGCCAGTAGGCCCTTGCCGAAGACGTTCTGGGAGCGGGACAGCCGGGCCCGCAGCCGGATCAGCCGGCCCGCGGTCGGCTCCGGCGTCTCGACCGTCGGCGCCGGAGGGGCTTCAACCTCGACCTCGAGCGGGGCCGTCGGCGCCGGCACCTGCGGTGCGGTCGGCGCGGCAGGCGGCGGGATGGGCGGGGCACCCCGCCGGCGCCGGGGCGCCAGGAGGGCAAGACCGCCGGCGAGCGCGATCAGCAGCAGGACGAGGGCGATGATGACGAACTCCATACGCGAAATCCTGGCATGCGCCCATGGCCCCGGCGCCGGCGCGGCCCACCCACCCGCCCGGTCGGGCCGGCCAGGTGCGACCGACCGCATGACTCCCATCGCGCGCCCGCCACCTACCCTGACGGTGCGGCATGTCCCGGACCTCTCGTGGGACGCCCGCTCGCCCGCCTGGAGGTCTCCCCATGTCCGACACCGCCGACACGCGCCCTGACCTGGTCCTGGGGCCGGCGCTGCGCCGGGTCGAGGCCGGCCGCGCGACGGTCTGGGTGGAGATGGCGAGGGCCGGCACCGTGGAGATCCGCACGCCCGGACCGGCCGGCGGGGCGGCACGGACGTTCTCGGCGTACCAGCACCACTACGCGCTCGTCGTGGTCGATGGCCTGGCACCCGAATCGGCGACCCCGTACGAGGTGTACTTCGACGGCGTCCGGGTCTGGCCGGTTGACGGCGACCCGTACCCGGCTCCGGTGATCCGGACCAGCACGCCGGACGCGCCGGTCCGACTGCTGTTCGGGTCGTGCCGTGAGGCGTCGCCGTACAGCAACAACCGGTACCCGCCGGACGCGCTCGACGCGTACGCGGTGCGCCTGGCCGGCGAGGACGCCGAGCACGGTGCCGAGAATCACCCGCACCGCCCGGACCTGCTGGTCCTGCTCGGCGACCAGGTGTACGCCGACGAGACGCCGGAGAAGATCCGCCGCTGGCTGCGCCGCCGCGGCAACCGGCGCCCGGACGCGCCACGGACGCAGGTCGTGGACTTCCACGAGTACACCCGGCTCTACCTGGACTCCTGGACGGACCCGGAGATCCGCTGGCTGCTCTCCACGGTGCCAAGCGTGATGATCTTCGACGACCACGAGATCATCGACGACTGGAACAGCTCGGCCGCCTGGCGCGAGGAGATCGCCAAGCAGAGTTGGTGGCCGCAGCGGATCCGCTCCGGGCTCGCGTCGTACTGGGTGTACCAGCACCTGGGCAACCTGGCCCCGTCGCAACTCGGCGCGGACCCGGTCTACTCGGCCGTGATCGCCGCCGACGACGCCACCGCCGTACTGGAGGAGTTCGGCACCCGCGCGGATGCCGAGCGCGACTCCTACCGCTGGAGTTACGCCCTCGATGTGGGCCGGACCCGGTTGATCATGTTGGACAACCGGTGCGGCCGGCAACTGGAGCCGGGAAACCGCGCGATGCTGCCGGAGCGGGAGTGGAACTGGTTCAGCGACAGTCTGGCCGGCGACTACGACCACCTGGTGATCGGATCGTCGCTGCCCTGGTTGATGCCGCCCGCCATCCACCACCTCGAAGCGGCGAGTGAGCTGCTCGCCGAGTCGCCGCGGCCGATCGTCGCCGCGGCCGCCGAGCGGCTGCGCCGCGCGGTGGACCTGGAGCACTGGGCGGCGTTCGGGCGCTCCTTCGAGGCGCTCGGCGCGCTGCTGGGGCAGATCGCCGCCGGGGCGGGCGGTGTCGCGCCGGCACCCGCGACGATCAGCGTGCTCTCCGGCGACGTGCACCACTCGTACGTGGCACGGGCGCTGCTCGGCACACCCGATCACTCCCCGGTGCACCAGTTGACCTGCTCCCCGGTGCACAACGACGTCCCCCGCGCGGTCCGCCCGGCGATGCGGCTGGGCTGGAGCACGGTGGCGGCCAAGGCGATGCGGGCGCTGGCCCGCTCCGCGGGCGTGCCGCGACCGGGGGTGCGGTGGCGGCGGGTGGCCGGGCCGTACTTCGGCAACGCCGCTGGGCTGCTGGTGCACCACGGACGCACCTCCCGGGTCACCATCGAGGGCACCACCGCCGACAAGCACCTGGTGTCGGTCGCCCAGGTCAACCTCAGCCGCCCCGACTCCGAGCAGCAACCCGCCCAGCTCCCCGTCCGGCCGCCGGCCCAGCGCCCGGCCTCACGACCCGCTGCTGCGGACCCGGACGCGGTGCGGTTGTAGTCCCAGGCGCGACCAGCGCGCCGCCGCCGCGACGCGGCCGGCGGGTCAGCGATCGACAGGCGCTCCGCCGAGGCGGGCTGCCCGGAGGCAGAGATAGTGTCGTTCCGGCAGGCTCGTGGTCCGGCCAGCCGCCGCGAGGTAGTGCTCGACCGCGGCCCGACGGTCGCCGGCCAGCTCGTACAGGTGTGCGCGGGCGGCGTGCAGGCGGTGGTGGCCGGCGAGACGGGGGTCGCCGTCCAACGCGGCGAGGGCGGCCAGGCCGGCGGCCGGGCCGTGCACCATGGCGTGCGCGACGGCCCGGTTCAACGAGATGACCGGGTTGCCGGAGAGGCGCTCCAGCACCTGGTACAGCGCGAGAATCTGGGGCCAGTCGGTCTGTTCCGCGGTCGGTGCCTCGTCGTGCAGCGCGGAGATCGCGGCCTGAAGCTGGTACGGCCCGACCGGGCCCCGGGCAAGCGCCGCGCTGACCAGCCGGACACCCTCGGCGATCGCGTCCGCGTCCCACAGCGTCCGGTCCTGGTCGACCAGCGAGATCAACTCGCCGGACGGGCCGGTCCGGGCCGGGCTGCGGGCCTCGGTGAGAAGCATCAGCGCGAGCAGCCCGGTCACCTCACTGTCGTCGGGCAGCAGCGCGTGCACCGCGCGGGCCAGTCTGATCGCCTCCCCGGACAGCTCGACGCGGCGCAGGTCAGGGCCGTCGCTGCTGGTATGGCCCTCGCTGAAGATCAGGTATAGCACATGCAGCACGGCACCGAGCCGGCGTGCCCGGTCAGCGTCGTCCGGCATGCGGAACGAGATCCCAGACGTCTTGATCCGCTGCTTTGCCCGACTGATCCGCTGCGCCATGGTGGCCTCGGGCACCAGGAACGCACGGGCGATCTCCGCCGTGGTCAGACCACCCACGGCGCGCAGCGTCAACGCGATCGCCGAAGCCTGCGTGAGCACGGGATGGCAGCACATGAACAGCAGGATCAGCGTGTCGTCGGAGTCCGTCGGGGTTTCCGCGTCAGCCGGTGGCGCCCACTGCTGGTCGGCGGGTTCGCGGCTGGCCACCAGGCCCTCGCGGCGCCGACGGGCCTGCTCGTTGCGGACCTGTTCGGTCATCCGGCGATACCCGACCTGGATCAGCCAACCCCGCGGGTTCTCCGGCAGCCCTTCGACCGGCCACTGCGTCGCCGCGGCCAGTAACGCCTCCTGCGCGGCGTCCTCGGCTGCGGCGAAGTCACCGAACCGGCGGGTGAGCACGCCGACGACCTGCGGCGCGAGTTCGCGCAGCAGGTCGTCGATGCGTCGGTCCACGCCGGCGGGCTCTCACATCTCCTGGGGCGGCGCCGACATGACCGGGCGCACCTCGATCGGCATGTTCAGCGGTCGGCCACCGGGGCCGGGCGCGGTGGAGACGTGTGCGGCGATCGCCACGGCCCGCTCCGGGGTGTCGCAGTCGACGATCCAGAAACCGGCGAGGAACTCCTTGGTCTCCGGGAACGGGCCCTCGGTGATCACTGCCTCACCGTCCCGCCCGGCCCGTACGATCTTGGCCTGGTCGGGCATGGCGAGTCCCTGTGCGTCGACCAGCTCTCCCGCGTCGGCGAGCTTGCCGTTGACCTCGATCATGAAACCGATGTGCGCCTGCAGCTCCTCGGGCGACCAGGTGCTGATCCCGGGGAAGTCCGCCGTCGCGTCGCTGAACTGCATCAGCAGCATGTACTTCACGTCGTGCTCCGCTCTCCTGCGCGCCGCCAGTCGGCGCTTTCATTGTCAGGTAGAAGCTGATGCCGCGTTCTCGACACCGTGCGGTCGGAATCTTTGAATTTCAGCTCCCGCAGGGAGTCGAGGATCGGGACCGCCTCGGCCGTTCTCACGGCCATGTCGCTGGACGATAGCGAGCCGGCTCGTCAGACTTCGGTGATGAGCAGCCCACCGGCCGCACGGACCGCGCCGGCCGGGCACGGGCCGGCGCAGATCACGCCGCTCCGGCTGGCCGACGGGCTGGAGCTCCGCGCCGCCGTGCCGGCTGACCTCGATTCGATCGCGGCGCTGCTGGCGGAGCGCGGCGAGCCGGCCGACGCCGTGGATCACGAGCTGGTGATGCGGGACCCGGAGGCCGGATGGTCCACCTGCGCGGTCGTGGTGGACGGCGACCGGGTGGTCTCGACGGCCACGCTGCTCAACGAGACGCTCCAGCTCGGCGCGGTCGAGATTCCGGCCGGCCAGGTGGAACTCGTCGCGACGGAACGGGAGTACGAGGGTCGCGGCCTGGTGCGGGCGCTGATGGGCTGGGCGCACCAACGCTCCGCCTCCCTCGGTCACCTGGCGCAGGTGATGGTGGGCATCCCGTACTTCTACCGCCAGTTCGGCTACGCGTACGCCATGCCGATCGCGCCGGTACGGCCGGTCAGCGTGCCGCCTGCGCCCCGGCCAACCGCCGATCGTACGGTGGCCCGGCGCGCCACCATGGCGGATATTCCGGCCATGGCCGCGCTGCAGGCGGCGGAGCAGGCCGGTGCCGATCTCGCGATGCCGCACTCGCCGCCGTGCTGGCGGTGGCTCGTCGCCCGGGAGGGCACCACGCAGTGGCTGGTGGAGCGGGACGGTGTGGCTGTCGCGACCGGTCGTACCACCCCGCCCGAGGATGGCGGGGTGCTGTCCGAGACCGCCGCGGCCGACGCCGGCGGCGCGCACGCGCTGGTACGGCATGCGCTCGAGGTCGTGGGACCCGAGCTGAAGGTGCGGGAGCGGCCGGGCACCGTCGCGGGCAAGGCTCTGGCCGGATATCTCGGCGCCGCCCCGACCGGACCGGAGCTCTACTACGCGCGCGTCCCGGACGCAGCCGCACTACTGGAGCAGCTTCGCCCGGTGCTGTCGCAGCGCCTCGCCGCCTCCGGGTTCGCCGATGCCACCGGTGAGGCGCTGGTCTCCTTCTTCCGGTTCCACGTCCGGCTCCCGTACGCCGCCGGCGAGGTTGGACCGGTCACCGCCGGTGGCACGATGCAGGCGCCGTACTCGGCCGGCGGTGCCGGCGTGGCGCCGGATCAGGTGGCGCCGCTGCTGTTCGGCCCGGACGGGTTGGCCGGGTTGGCGCGGCGGCACCCGGACGTGTACGCCGGCCCGAACGCCGACCTGATGCACACCCTGTTCCCGCCGGTACGCAGCGACGTGCTGACCTTCTACGTCCCCTGACCTCGGGCCCCGTGACCCCGTCAGGCGGCCTGGTCCTCCCGCAGACGCTGGCTGATCACCTCGGTGACGCCGGCCCGCATGGTGACTCCGTAGAGCGCGTCGGCCACCTCCATCGTCCGCTTCTGGTGCGTGATGATGATCAGCTGGCTGCGCTCCCGGAGCTGCTCGAAGAGCGTGATCAACCGGCCCAGGTTGACGTCGTCCAGGGCGGCCTCGACCTCATCCAGGATGTAGAACGGGCTGGGCCGGGCCCGGAAGATGGCGCAGAGCAGGGCCACCGCGGTCAGGGACCGTTCGCCCCCGGAGAGCAGGGACAGTCGCTTGATCTTCTTGCCCGGGGGGCGGGCCTCGACCTCGATGCCGGTGAGCAGCATGTCGTCGGGGTCGGTGAGGACGAGTCGACCCTCGCCGCCGGGGAAGAGCACCCGGAAGACCTCTTCGAACTCGCGGGCGGTGTCGTGGTACGCGCTGGTGAAGACCTCGAGGATGCGGTCGTCCACGTCCTTGACCACGGTGAGCAGGTCCCGACGGGTCGCCTTCAGGTCTTCCAACTGGTCGGAGAGGAACTTGAACCGCTCCTCCATCGCCGCGAACTCCTCCAGCGCCAGCGGGTTGACCTTGCCCAGCAGGGCCAGCTCGCGCTCCGCCTTGGCGGCGCGCTTCTCCTGGGTGGCCCGGTCGTAGGGCACCGGCTGCGGCTCAGGCCGGCGCTCCGCCACTGCCGCCGCGACGTCCTGTGCCGTCGGCGGCACGGGCTGCTGCGGGCCGTACTCGGCGATCAGCGTCTCCATGTCCAGGCCGTACTCCTCGGCGGAGCGGGCCTCGAGCTGCTCGATGCGCAGCCGCTGCTCGGCGCGCGCCACCTCATCGCGGTGCACCGCACTGGTCAGCCGCTCCAGATCGCCGGCGAGCTGCTTGGCCCGCTGCCGTACCTCGGTGAGCTCCGTTTCACGCGCTGCCCGAGCCTCGGCGAGCGCGTCGCGGCGTTCCGCCGCGGAGATCAGCGAACTCCCCAACCGGGTGAGGACCTGATCGGCGCCGGAGAGCACCGCCTGGGCGACGACCGCCCCCTGCTGGCGGGCGGCCCGCCGGGCGGTGGCGCGGTCGCGTGCGGCCCGCTCCGCCGTGGCCTGGCGGGCGAGGGCATCCGCGCGGCCAGCGAGGGCCCGGACCCGCTCCTCGGCGGTACGGACCGCGAGGCGCACGTCCATCTCCTGCTGGCGCGCCTGCGGTACGGCGGCCGCCAGCTCGTCCCGCTGCACGGTCGACGGGTCGTCCTCGATCGGCGTGCCGTGCGCCACGCGCAGCCGCTCCTCCAACTCCTCCAGGCTGGCCAGCCCGCTGTCACGGACCAGCTCCGCCTGGGCCTTCGCGGCGGCGAGGCGCTCGGTCTCGGCCCGGGCCGACCTGGCGGCGGCACCGAGCTCGGCGAGGTGGCGGGCCGCGGCATTGCGCTGCCCCTCGGCCTGACGCCGGGCGGCGCCGGCGGAGTCGACGCGCTCCTTCGCCACTGCCGCCGCGGCCCGCGCCTCTTCCAGCTGGCTGCGCAGTTCGGCCACCCGCGCCTCGGCGTCGATCCGAAGGGCGCGCGCCTCGTCGACCGCGGCCTGCACCTCGATGTAGCTGGGCTGCTTGCCGGAGCCGCCGGCAGCCGCGTAGGCGCCCAGCACGTCACCGTCCGGCGTGACCGCCCGCAGCATCGGCGCATACGACACGATGTGCGCCGCGGTGGCCAGGTCGGGGGCGAGTACGACATCGGCGAGCGCGCGGTCCAGGGCCGGTCGCAGCTCCGCCGGAGCGTGCACCACATCCAGCGCCCAGCTCGCGCCCTCCGGCAGCGGGGGCCGCTGCACCCCGCCCGCGCCGGCGCCGGGCAGGTGCCCGGTGTCCGGAGATCCGATCAACAACGTCACGCGCCCGGAGTCGGAGCGCTTGAGCAGCTCGACCGCGGCCACCGCGCCGTCCACGGTGGACACCGCGACCGCGTCGGCGAGCAGCCCGAGGGCGGCGGCGAGGGCGGCCGAGTGCGCCGGATCGACGGACAGCACCGCAGCGACACTGCCCAGCAGGCCCGGCACCTCGTTGGCGCGGGCGAGCAGTGCCCCGGCGCCGTCCTTGCGGCGCAGACCCATCGCGAGCGCCTCCTCGCGGGCCTTCCACTGCGCCGCGTCCTTCTCCGCCGCGCGTTCAGCGTCGCCGTACCGCTTCACCTCGGCGTTGGCGGCGTCGAAGACGGCAACGGCCTCCCGGTGGCGCAGCTCCAGATCGGCGCTGTCCCGGTCGACCTCGGTTGCCCCGGTGGCGGCCGCGTCGTAGGCGGCCTGCGCCTCGGCGGCGCGCGCCTGGGCCTGCGCGTACCCCGTGGCGAGCCGCGCGATCTCGTCGGCTGCCGCGGCGGTGCGGCTGCGCGCCGTCTCCACCTGCCCGGTCAGCTTGGCGAGGCCTTCCCGGCGGTCCGCGATGGCCTTGTGCGCGGCGACCAGCGCCCGCTCGGCGAAGGCGAGGCGGCGCTCCAGATCCTGCCGGCGCTCGATCGCCGCGGTCAGTCCGACCTGCGCGAGCTCCATCTCCTCGCGCAGCGTCTCCTCCTGCTCCCGGACCGTCTCCGCCTCGGCGTCGAGCTGGTCCGGATCACGGCCCGGGCGCTCGTCCTCGGCCGGCGCGGTCAGGTGGCGCAGTCGCTCACCAGCGAGCTGGTGCAGCGAGCGCAGCCGCTCCTGGAGCGCGGCGAGCTGGTACCAGGTGTCCTGCGCCTGGGCGAGCACCGGCGCGTCGGCCGCGTGTGCCGTCTCCAGCGCGCCGAGCCGGTAGCTCACCTCACTGACCTGCCGCTCCACCTCCTCGCGCCGGGCCCGCAGCGCCGTCTCGTCGGCGATCTCCTTGTCCAGCGTGGTCCGCAGCGTCGCGAGGTCGTCGGCGAGCAGCCGCAGGCGCGCGTCGCGCAGGTCGGACTGGATGCCGGCCGCGCGCCGGGCCACCTCGGCCTGCTTGCCCAGCGGCTTGAGCTGGCGGCGCAGTTCCGCCGTGAGGTCGGTGAGCCGGTTGAGATTGACCTGCATCGCGTCGAGCTTCCGCAGCGCCTTCTCCTTGCGCTTGCGGTGCTTGAGCACACCCGCTGCCTCCTCGATGAAGGCGCGCCGGTCCTCGGGCTTGGCGTGCAGGACCGTGTCCAGCTGGCCCTGGCCGACGATCACGTGCATCTCGCGGCCGATGCCGGAGTCGGAGAGCAGCTCCTGGATGTCGAGCAGGCGGCACGAGCTGCCGTTGATCTCGTAGTCGCTCTCGCCGGAGCGGAACATCCTTCGGGTGATCGACACCTCGGTGTAGTCGATCGGCAGCGCGCCGTCGGTGTTGTCGATCGTCAGCGTGACCTCGGCCCGACCCAGCGGTGCCCGGCCGGACGTACCGGCGAAGATGACGTCTTCCATCTTGCCGCCGCGCAGCGCCTTGGCACCCTGCTCACCGAGCACCCACGAGATCGCGTCGACCACGTTGCTCTTGCCCGAGCCGTTCGGCCCCACCACGCAGGTGATGCCGGGCTCGAGCTTGAGGGTCGTGGCTGAGGCGAAGGACTTGAAGCCCTTGACCGTCAGGCTCTTGAGGTGCACGGATCTCCGGTCTGCGAAGGATGACAACTACCCGGCAGAGTACCGCCGAGCCTGCCCGCCTCCCGACCGCCACACCGCCGCACTGTGCTGATCACGGTCCGCACACGGCAGCGCGCCGACTCCCGGAGGGGCCGGCGCGCGACTTAGGGTTGGTGGTGGTGCATGATCTGCGGCGGCGGGTCCGTCACCACAGATCGGCGGGGCAGTGTGCCGACTCCAAGGATGAGCGGCTCGTCGACGAACCCGCGCCGGCCCTGAGATCAGGCCAGCGCCGGCTCGGGGAGCCGGAGCAGCTGATCGGAATCGGCCACCGCAGCGGCCAGTCGATCATTGTCCGCACGGAGTCGTGCGGTCTCGAACTCGAGCGCCCGCACCTTGGCACGCAGTTGGGTGACCTCGTCGAGTAGGCGCCGATCAGGCGCGCTACCTACGTGGCCGTAGAGGGCCTTCGCCATATCATCTCCTTGTTCAGCGCAGCCGATATCCCGGCCAACGCGCGCCCAGCATCCGCGGCCTCTGCACAAGGGCATAATGGGGCGCGACTGGCGACAGTTCTATAGTCCGCTGTCCGAGCGGAAGAGTCAAGCGGCTCGGTCGGAGCCGCCAACACGGTGGCCGTCATCCGCGTCACACGTCGGACGAGCGGAAACACCGCCACAGCTGTCGGCGCAAACCCGGATCCGACGGCGGTGACCAGCATGAGTCCATGTTCTCACCGTTTGCATCCACCGCGCAGCGAGTCACCCGCCGGTTGTCACCCAAGGGGAAAATCCGATACCGGTGTTACCGGAATTGCCGCGGGGCGCGCCGCCCGCATCGCCGAGTTGTCCAGATCACAGTGTTGGGATCTTCTCATGCACTCGCGACCGGGGCCGGATCTGGCAGCGGGGGCAGGAGAACGATGACCGGTTCATGAACGCCTCGCGACGGACGGGTGCGCCGCACCGCGGGCAGGGTCGGCCCTCGCGGCCGTACACCGCGAGCGAGCGGTCGAAGTACCCGCTCTCGCCGTTGATGTTGACGTAGAGCGAGTCGAAGCTCGTGCCACCGGCGTGGATGGCGTCGGCGAGCACGTCGCGGACGTGCCCCAGGAGGCTGCGCACGGTCGGTCGGGTCAGGCTGTCGGTGGGGCGGGCCCCGTGCAACCGCACCCGCCACAGCGCCTCGTCGGCGTAGATGTTGCCGATGCCCGACACGAGCGTCTGATCCAGCAGTGCCCGCTTCACCGCGGTGTGCCGGCGGCGCAGCGCCGCCACGAATTCCTCGGGCACGAAGCTCGGGTCCATCGGGTCGAGCGCGATGTGGGCCAGCTCGGTCGGGAGCACGGCGCCGCCGGGCGAGTACGCCAGCCCGCCGAAGGTGCGCTGGTCGACGAAGCGCAACTGCGGACCGCCATCGGTGAAGGTGAACCGCACCCGCAGGTGGATCTCGTCGGGCGCCTCCCCGGGCTGTAGGAGCAGCTGGCCCGACATCCCGAGGTGCCCGATCAGCGCATCCTCGTCGTCCAGCGGCAACCACAGGTACTTTCCCCGGCGCCGGACCCCGCTCACGGTCCGGCCGGCGAGCGCGTCGACGAAGTGCGCGGCCCCGGGCAGGTGCCGTCGGACGGCGCGGGGATGCAGCACCTCGACACTTGCGATGGTGCGACCGGTGACCCACCGGTCGAGTCCGCGGCGGACCGTCTCCACCTCGGGCAGCTCAGGCACAGCGGTGGCTCCTAGATCGCATAGGGCCAGACGGTGAGCAGGTACGAGCCGTACCACAGGCCGAAGCCGGCGAACCCGACGAGCGCCAGCACTGCCGTGGAGGTGCGGCGGGTCCGGGCCAGTGCCACGGCCGCCGGCACCAGGATGAGCAGCGCCGGCACGAGCAGGCGCGGCTTGGAGTGGTAGAAGCCGCTCTGCCCGAGCACCAGGACGAGGACGATGACTCCATAGATGATGAGCGGTGGCCACACCTTCCGAGCCACCGCGACGCCGGCGGCCACCAGCGCCGCGAGCAGCAACCACGCGACGCTGAGCTCGACCCAGGCGTCACCGGCGCGAAGCGCGTCCCGGACGAACTTGAACGTCGATATGCCGAAGTCGAACGTGGTGTTCCAGCCCGCAGTCTGGATCTGGAACCACGCGTCCCAGGCGCCCACCCGCTGGCCCACCCACAACAGGTACGCCGGAACGCCGGACAGGGCCAGACACGCACCGGCCAATGCGCGCCACCGCCGCTCACCGCCGTCCGCCAGATACACGACCGCGGCGAACAGGATCGCCACGGCGATCGCCGCGCCGGTCGGTCGGGTCAACCCCGCAGCCATGGCGAACAACCCCGCGTAGATCCACGCCCGGCGGTGCGCAGCCACGAGGGCGGCGGCGGTGAGGGAGACGAACAGCGCCTCGGAGTACGCCATCGACAGCACCACCGACATCGGCTGCGTGCAGAACAGCAGCGAGAGCATCAGCCCGACCCGGCGGTCGTACAGCTCGGCGCCGAGCGCGTAGACCGCCATGGCGGCAAGCGCGCCGGTGATCCATCCCACGATGAGCGCCGCGGTGGTCGCCTCCACGCCGGCCAGGTGCACCAGCCGGGCCACCATGGGGTATCCGGGGAAGAACGCCAGCTCATTGCCGATCATGGTGCCGTTGGTGTCGTAGCTGAACCCGCTGGGATATCCACCCCGGATCATCCGGACGAAGAAGCCCGCGTCCCAGGCGAGCAGCTTGCCGCGGACGGTGTCGTCCGGCCCGTCCATCCAGGTCATCAGGAGCAGTTGGACCACCCGGGTGGCCACAAACAGCAGCAGCGGTACGACGAGCGTGGCGAACTGGAAGCGACCAGGATCCCGGTCGCGCCGCCCCCAACCGGCCGTTCCGGGCAGCCCAGCCGGGAGCTTCGCCGCAGGGTCGGCCGGCCCAGCGGACGGGGCGTCCGACCGCGCCTGGGCCGGAAGGTCGGCCCGCGCCTCGGGTGGGGGGCCGGCGTGCGCCCCGGGCTGAAGGTCAGGCCGCGTTGCCGGCGCCCCGCGGCCCGCTCCAGGCGCCGCCGCGGTGGCGTCAGCGCTCGTACGGTCGAACACCGGCGCGTCGGCCGGCGCGTCCTCGGCCCTCACTCCGCCGCCCCGCGTTCGGGACCGGCACCATTCCGCGCCGCCCGGTCCAGTGCCGCGGGCGCCACCGCCGCATGGTCCAGCCCGGCAACGGCCAACCCGGCGCCGTCCAACCCGGCGCCGTCCAGCCCGGCAACGTCCAGCCCGGCAACGTCCAGCCCGGCGCCGTCCAACCCGGCGCCGTCCAACCCGGCGCGGTCCTGCTCGGCGCGGTGGGACAGGGTGCGCCAGGCAGCCTCGGCGGCCCGCTGCTCGGCCTCCTTCTTGCTGCGACCCTCCGCACCGCCGTAGCGCTCTTCGGCCACGATGACCCATGCGGTGAAGGTCTTGGCGTGATCCGGACCGGCCTCGTCGATGCGGTACTCCGGCACGCCCAGGCCCAGGCCGGCGGTAAGTTCCTGCAGGCTGGTCTTCCAGTCCAGCCCGGCTCCCCGCAGGGCGGCGTCGGCCATCAGCGGATCGAAGAGTTTATGGATCGCGGCGGTGGCGGTGTCCAGGCCGTGCTGCAGGTAGATCGCGCCGAGCAGGGCCTCCAGCGTGTCGGCGAGAATGCTCGCCTTGTCGCGGCCGCCGGTGGACTCCTCGCCCTTGCCGAGCAGCAGATAGGCGCCCAGGCCGGACGGGCCGAGCCGGCGCGCCACGTCGGCGAGCGCCCGCATGTTGACCACGCTGGCCCGGAGCTTGGCGAGTTGGCCCTCCGGGAGGTCGGGGTGATTGTGGAACAACGCCGTCGTGATCACGACGCCGAGGACCGAGTCGCCGAGAAACTCCAGCCGCTCGTTGGTGGGCAGCCCGCCGTTCTCGTACGCGTACGAACGGTGGGTGAGGGCCCGGCGCAACAGGTCGGGGTCGAACGCGACGCCGAATGCGGCTTCCAGCACGGTCACTGCCGGCTTGTCTCTCACGGGGCCTCCACGGGAAGGTCCTGCGCCTCGGCGATGAGCCGGGCGCTGATGTCAACGCGATGCAGTCGTGCGGCCAAGCCGATGCCGGAGGCCACGTCAGGGCCGCTCGCGGCTCCGTGACAGACGACGACGGTGCCGAGAACGCCCAGCAGGACCGCCGCGCGGGGTGCCGACACCGATCCTCCTCCACTACGCGACGCCAGTGCGTACGCACCCTCGATGCCTTTGAGCAGCACGTTACCGGTAAACCCGTCGGTGACCACAACGTCGGCCGGGCCGCCGACCGGCACGTCGTTACCTTCCACGGTCCCGATGTACCGCGCGCCGGCGGGCAGGGTCAACTCACCGAGCCCGATGGCCACCGCCCGACGCAGCCGATCCCCCTTGCCCGGCTCACTGCCGATCGAGAGCAACCCGAGCCGCGGGGCGCGTACCTGTTCCACGAGGTGGGCGTAGGCCGTGCCGAGGACCGCATGCTGGAGCAGGTCGAGCATGGTGGCATCGGTGCCGGCACCCAGGTCGAGGAGCACGACCGGGCCGGTCAGCGCCGGGATCGTCGCGGCCAGCGCGGGACGACGTACCGACGGGACGCGGCCAAGTCCGTGCACCGCGGCGGTGACCGCGGCGCCACTCGCCCCGGCCGACACCATAGCGTCGGCACGGCCGTCCACCAGGGCCGCCACGGCCGCCCGCACGGTGGTGTCGTAGCGCAGGGCGCGCAGCGGCGAATCGGCCATCCCGACGACGTTGTCGACCACGTCGACCTCGACCCGGCTTCGGTCCGCGGCGGGAAGGAGATTGAGCACCTCGTCGGCCGAACTGCGCGGGCCGACCAGAACGAGGTGCAGGCCGGGGTCGGCACGACAGGCGCGCACGGCGCCGTCAACCGCGGCCGCGGGGGCCTTGTCCCCGCCGAGAAGGTCGACAGCGATCCGCACAACGGCCCGGTCGGCGCCCGGTGACGCCACGTCGGTGCGCGGGAACAGCGACCGGATTGGTGAAGTCACCCGGACGCGACGGCAGTTCCCCGCTGGGAGATCACCACTGCGTCACTCCTCCGAGGTCTTCAGCCGGGACAGGGCGGCCCATCGAGGGTCCTCCTGCCCGTGGTGGTGATCAGCCGGAAGATCGTCGAACGGTACCCCGCACTCGGCGCACAGCCCGGGGCAGTCCCGGCGACACAGCGGATTGATGGGCAGTTCGAGCACCACGCCGTCCCGCAGCGCCGGCTCGAGGTCGATCAGGTCACCGTGGAGCCGGCCCACCTCGTCCTCATCGGTTGTTTCGTCCGTCGTGCTGTGCTCGTAGGCGTAGAGCTCCTGAACATCGACGGCGATCGCGTCGCTCACCGGGCGCAGGCACCGTCCGCACTCCCCTGCCACGCGGGTGCGGACAGTCCCGGAGACCAGCACGCCCTCGGAGACCGACTGGAGGCGCAGATCAAGGTTGACGTCCTCGCCGGTCGGCACGCTGATCAGCTCGAGGCCCAGGTCAGCGGGGGCGGGAACGGTCCGCCGGACAGCGTGCATCGCCCCCGGGCGGCGCGGCAGGTCCCTCGTGTCGAGGACCAGGGGCGCGCGGGGGTCGAGGTGGGTGGAGGATTCGTTCGGCATGGCCGTGCCTCACGCTACCCGATTGCCGTCAGAACGGCAGCGGCCGCCCGTCCTCTGTCGCCGGTGGGTTGAAGGACCCGATCTCCCGCAGGGCGTGCATCTTGTCCCGGCCGCGCTCGATCGAGGCGAGCGATCGGGTCAGGAACTGTTCGAAGTTCGCCAGTGCGGTATCGACGTAGTCGTCGACCTCCTCCCGCAGCCGTTCCGCCTCCGACCGGGCCTCCCCGATCAGCCGGGCCGCCTCGTGCTCGGCCGACACGACGATCTCGTTGACCGACACCAGCCGGGTGTGCTCCGCCTCCGCCTCGGTGATGATCCGCTCGGCTTCCCGTCGGCCGGCATCAATGATCTTGTCCCGCTCCTCCAGCAGGGCGGCCGCCCGGCGCAGGTCCGTGGGCATCTCGGCACGCAACTGCTCGAGTGCGCCGATCACCTCGTTGCGGTCGATGACACAGTTGGTGCGCGACATCGGCATCGAACGGGCGGCCTCTACCAGAGCTGTCAGCGCTTCGATGCGGTCGAGCGGGTCCACCGTCGGTCACTCCTGTCGAACGTCGTTGCACACAGGCGCCTGATCAATTCTGGGGGGCGCCGCATCCCGGCGCCGCCCCGCCACCTCGGCCGGGAGCACAGTTCAGCCTCGCGCACCGCGTAACCGCTCCCGCAGCCGGGCCGCGACGATGTCGGGCACGTGCGGGCTGACGTCGCCACCCCACTTCGCCACGTCCTTGACCAGGCTGGAGGAGAGGAACGACACCAGGGGGTTGGTCGCCATGAACAGCGTCTCGACATCTGCCAGGCCGCGATTCATCTGGGCCATCTGAAGCTCGTAGTCGAAGTCGCTCACCGCGCGCAGGCCCTTCACCACCACGGCGATGTTGTGGTCGCGACAGAAGTCGACAAGCAAGCCGCGGAAGTCGGCGATGCGGACATTCGGATAGGGCGCGGTGATCTCCGCCAGCATCTCCAGCCGTTCCTCGATGCTGAACAGCCCGGCCTTGGTGTCGTTGACCAGCACGGCGACGACCACCTCGTCGTACAGCCGGCTGGCCCGGCTGATCACGTCGAGGTGCCCGTTGGTGGCCGGGTCGAACGAGCCCGGGCAGACCGCACGCCTCACAGCCGGCGACCGTACCAAACCGTGGTCTCCCCGTATCGTCGTTGGTCGGCGCCGGCGATGCCCGGCACCCAGACCAGCGACGCTGCGCGCGTCGAGCGCTCCACGACCACCACCGCCTCCTCAGCCAGCCAGCCCTTGGCGACCAACGCCGTCAGCATCTCACCGAGCCGCGCATCCGGCAGGGCGTACGGCGGGTCGGCGATGACCACGTCGTACGCCAGGTCGGGCGCATTCGCCAACACCCGCTCCACCCGGTCGGTCAGCAACCGGGCCTGGCCGTCCACGCCGAGGGTGGTGAGGTTGTCGCGGACCACCCTCGCCGCGCGCGGATCGGCCTCCACGAGCAGGGCGTGCGCCGCGCCGCGGGACAGCGCCTCCAGCCCGATCGCCCCGGAACCTGCGTAGAGGTCAGCGACCCGCGCACCGGCCAGTTCGGTCATCGCGGCGAGGGTGCTGAACAGCGCCTCCCGCACCCGGTCCGAGGTGGGCCGGGTCTCCCGCCCGGACGGAGTGGAGATCCGGCGGCCACCCAGTCGCCCGGCAATGATCCGCGTCATCCGGGAAACGCTAGGCGATCGGACCGGCCGAACGTCGGGCACCCGCAGGCACCGACCACCGCATCCGGGAACGCGCCAAACCGGACGCCGGCCGTTGCCGCCCTGGTCAGCGCGCAGATCACAATTCGGTTGCAGACTGCTGCCCGGAATCTGCCGGCCGCCCACCGTCCGCGCACATTGTGGGAACTCATCGTAGTCAATCAGTGACACCGAGCCCGCGTCGCACTTCCTGTGCTTTGGAGCCCCTTAAGCGGCCCTTAGAATTCGCCAGTCCCACCGCTGCGCCAGGCGGCAGATCAACGCCGATCACAATTGGGAGTACCACTTGCCACCCGTCACGTCGTTCCTCGCGAAGCGCGCGTGCACCCTGCTCGGTGCCGCAACGGTCGGCACCCTGGCCGCCGTCGGGGTCGACACGCCGGCCTTCGCCCACGACGTGCGGCACGAGTCCCGGGTGGAGTGCGTCGCGGGGCAACCGGGCAAGATCAGGGTCACCTGGACGCTCACCAACACCGAGCGGCACCGCGAAGCCACCGTCACCGGAGCGCGATCGCCGATCGGCGACATCGCGATGGGAGCCCGCCTGCCAGCCAGGGCCACCGCCGGCGCCGGCGCCGGCACGCTCGTCGGCAGCGAGATCCGGCCGCTGGCTGCCGGTACCGCCGCCATCGACGTGGAACTCACCTGGAAACTGCGCGGTGCGGACATCAGGCGGACCGTCGCGCAGACGGTCAGCTTCGCCGGCCGGACGTGCGGGCCGGAGCAGCAGCCCGCCGCCGCCTACACATCGCGGTGTGACGGCACCGCCGGAGTCGTCCTGACCAATCCCACCGAGCAGCCGAGGCGGGTGACCGTCGCCGGTGCCGGTGGCTGGAAGCAGACCGAGGCGCTCCCGGCCCAGGGCCACGCGCGGGTGATCGTCCCCGAGGCGAACGCCGCCGATGTCACGGTTACCGCGTCCACGGGCGACGGGCGGGGGGCCGGTGACGATCCGGTGATCGGGCGGCACCAGTGGGAGAAGCCGACGAGTTGTGCCGCGCCGGACGTCAGCGCCGCCGCCGGTTGTGACGGCAAGAGCCTCCTGCTGACGAACCCGGCCGGCAACGACACCGTCACCGCCGTGGTCACCGTCGGCGGGGTCGTGACGACGGTGCAGGTCCCGGGCGGAACCACCAGGTCGGTACGGCTTGCCCTGGACGCGCTCACCGCGGACGTGGACATCGCAGGCATCAGGACCCTGGTGCGGTTCGACGACCTCCGGGCCTGCTCGGCCGGTGACATCCTGCCGGTCACCGGCGCCGACGCCACCCTGCTGGCCGGCAGCGCGGCCGGTCTGATCGGCGCGGGCGTTGGCCTCGTCTGGCTGGCCCGTCGCCGCCGGATCCGCTTCCTCGCCTGAGCTCAGCCCTTCTCCAGGTACTCCGCCCGCTCCTCGTCGACGAGTTGATCAATCGACTCGGCCAGCAGCGGATACGCGGTCAGCTCCGGATCGACGTCGAGCAACGCGACCGCCTCCGCCCGCGCGTCGCGGATGAGGTCGGCGTCGCGCAGCAAGGACAGCAGACGCAGGTGGGAGCGTCGCCCGGACTGGGTGGCGCCCAGCACGTCGCCCTCCCGCCGCTGCTCCAGGTCGAGTTCCGCCAGCCGGAAACCGTCCACGGTGGACGCCACGGCGTCCAGCCGGTCGCGGGCCGGCGTGCCTTCGGCCGCGTCCGTCACGAGCAGGCACAGCCCCGGCGCGCTGCCCCGACCGATCCGGCCGCGGAGCTGGTGCAGCTGGGAGACGCCGAACCGGTCGGCGTCCAGCACGATCATCACGGTGGCGTTGGGTACATCGACCCCCACCTCCACCACCGTCGTGGCGACCAACACGTCGATCCGTCCGCCGGCGAAGTCGCGCATCACGGCGTCCTTGTCGTCAGCCGGCAGCCGGCCGTGCAGCACGCCGATGCGGAGCCCCGCCAGCGGACCGTCCGACAGCAGCGGGGCGACGTCGAGGACGGCAAGCGGAGGCCGTCGGCCATCCTCGCCGGCGCCGCCCAGATCCTCGCCCACCGAGCCGCCGGCGGTGCCGGCGTTGCCCGCCTCCCCGATGCGCGGGCAGACGACGTACACCTGGTGCCCCGCCTCGACCTCTTCGCGCGCCCGGCGCCAGGCCCGGTCCAGGTATGCGGGCTTCTCCGCCGCCGGCACCACATGCGAGGTGATCGGTGAACGACCACGCGGCAGTTCGGTGAGCGTGGAGATCTCCAGGTCGCCGTAGACGGTCATCGCGACGGTACGTGGGATCGGCGTCGCGGTCATCACCAGCACGTGCGGCGGCTGCTCCGCCTTCGCCCGCAGTGCGTCGCGCTGCTCCACCCCGAACCGGTGCTGCTCATCCACCACGATCAGCCCGAGATCGGCGAAGTCGACACCCTCGTACAGCAGGGCGTGGGTCCCCACGACGATGCCCGCGGCCCCGGACCGCACATCCTCGGTCGCGCGTCGCCGGGCGGCCGCCCCGAGCGAGCCGGTGATCAGCGCGACGCGGGTGCCCTCGGCCGTACCGTCCAGCTCGCCCGCCCGGCCGAACGGTCCCAGGAGTTCGCGCACGTTGCGGTAGTGCTGGCCGGCGAGCACCTCGGTCGGTGCCAGCAGCGCCGCCTGCCCGCCGGCATCCACGACCTGCAACATCGCCCGCAGGGCGCACAACGTCTTGCCGGAGCCGACCTCCCCCTGCAGCAGGCGGTGCATCGGATGCGGGGTGGCGAGATCGGCGGCGATCTCTTCGCCGACCGTCCGCTGGCCCCCCGTCAGCTCGTAGGGCAGGGAGACGTCGAAGCTGGCGAGCATCCCGTCCGGGCGTCGCGGCCTCGGGATCGCCGGCCACGCCGCCGCCCGCAGTTTCCGCCGTACCAGCGTGAGCTGCACCGCGAACGCCTCGTCCCACTTGAGCCGGCGCCTGGCCGCGGCGAGCGCGTCCCGGGCCGACGGACGGTGGATCGCGCGGAGGGCGGTGGGCATGTCGACCAGATTCCGGGCGGCCCGGATCGGCGCGGGCATGGGATCCGGTGGCGGCTCGAGCGTGTCCAGCACCACCCGGATGCACCGCGCGATCACCCAGGTGGGCACGGCCGCAGCGGCCGGGTACACCGGAATGAGTGCCCCCGCGAACTCCTCGATCTCGTTCTCGGCGGAGTCCTCGCCGAGCAGGACGTAGTCGGGGCCGTTGAGCTGCCGTTTGCCGCGGAACTCGGTGACCTTCCCGGCGAAGAGGCCCCACCGCCCGGCGCGCAGGTCCCGCTCGCGCCAGGCCTGGTTGAAGTACGTACAGGTCAGCACGCCTCCGGTGCCGTCGGCGACGGTGACCTCGAGCATGGTGCCGCGCCGGGCCCGCATCGGCCGGACGTGCGTGCCCTGCACCTGTCCGAGGACCGTCACCTGATCGCCCACCTGCAGCGACCTGATGTCGGTGTGTTCGCCGCGCTCCTCGTACCGCCGCGGAAAGTGGTAGAGGAGGTCGCCGACCGTGTGGAGATCGAGATGGGTGGCGAGCGCCTTGGCGGTCTTGTCCCCCACTGCACCGCGCAACGGGCTGTCCACGGTCGTCACTCCACACCCACCAGCAGGGGGTAGACCGGCTGACCGCCGTCGTAGCACTGCGCCTCGACGAACGGCCAGCGCTGGGCGAGGTGCTCGAGCAGGATCTCGCCCAGGTCGGCGGGCGCTCCGTCGCCGAGGATCAGCGTCACCAGCTCCCCGCCGCCGGACAGCAGCCGGTCAAGCAGATGGCGGCAGGTGTCCACCACGGTGCGACCGATCAGGTTGACCTCGCCGTCGACCAGGGCGAGGACGTCGCCGGGGTGGCACCGCCCGGCGACCGTGAGGGCTTCCCGGCTCGCCACGGTCACCTCGGCGTACCGGCACGCGCCGGCCGCCTCCGCCATCGCGATGACATCGTCCTCGAAGCGGCGGGACGGGTCGCGCACCGCGATGGCCGCGAGCGCCTGCACGGGTGAGCGGGTGGGCACGACCCCGGCGGAGATCCCTTCCTCCCGCGCCGCCGCAGCCGCGGCTGACGCCACCGCCGCGGTGCCGCGCTCGTTCGGGAGCACCACCACGTGGGTCGCGCCGGCGGCCCGGATGGCCGCCAGGATCTCGGCGGTGGACGGCGCCGCGCCGGTCGCCGGACCGGTCACCGTTACGGCGCCCTCCGCGGTGAAGAGTGCGCTGAGCCCGCCGCCGCGGCAGATCACCACCACGCCCCGGTCGCGGTCGCCGGCTGCCGCCGACCCGGCCCGCTCAGCGGGCCCGCCCCGGTCAGCCGACCCGGCCCGATCAGCCGACCCGTCCGGGCCGGGCCCCGCCGAGTCTTCCGCAGCGGGCGGTGCACCGCCGGGCAGGTCTGTGGTCGGCTCCGCGGCAGACGACGCGGCGTCGGCCCGCCCGGCCACATCGTCGCGTGGCGTGCCGGCGGCGAGCTGGTCCGCGAACCGGGTCACCGAGATCCGGTACGGCCGACCCGCCTGCACGCCCGCCTCGATCGCCGCGCCGACATCGTTGACGTGCACGTGGACATTCCAGGTCGTCGGCGCATCCGCCGCCCCTCCGGCGCCCACGACAACCAGCGAGTCGCCCAGGTCGCCGAGCACCTGCCGGAGGATCTCCACCGCGGCCTCCGGCGCGTCCAACAGGTACTGGACCTCGTACCCGTACCGCTCTGAACCGGCCTCCCGGTGCACCGCGAGCGGCAGCCGCACCGCCCGGACCGGCTCGGGATCCGCCGCCATCACCCTGCCGGTGACCACCTCGGCCAGCGTGTCCAACAGCACGACGAGCCCACGGCCGCCCGCGTCCACGACACCCGCGCGGGCCAGGGCGGGCAACTGCTCGGGCGTCCGCGCGAGAGCCTCCCGCGCCGCCCGCGCCGCCGCCGACACCACGGCGGACACCCCCGGCGCCGCCCCCGCCGCGGTTTGGACGGTCGCGTCGGCCGCTGCAGCGGCGGCGGCGGCCACGGTGAGCATGGTGCCCTCCACGGGCTCTGCCACGGCGGCGCGGGCCGCCAGCGCCGCACGGCCCAGAGCGGTGGCCCACCGGCCTCCATCGGCGCCGGCCGACGTGGCGAGCGCATCGGCGACGCCACGGAGGATCTGGGCGAGAATCACGCCGGAATTGCCGCGGGCGCCCAGCAGCGCCCCACAGGCCAGTCGGTGCAGCGCCAGACCCAGCTCGCTACGCCCGCCCGGGACCGGGCCGGCGCAGTGCCCGCCCAGGGCCGGGCCGTCCACCGGTCGCTCCGGCGACGCGGGCTGCGCCCGGTCGGCCACCGCGCCGACGGCCAGCGCCTCGGCCGCCGCCGTCACGGTGAGCACCAGGTTGGTGCCGGTGTCGCCGTCCGGCACCGGGAAGACGTTCAGTTCGTTGATCTCGTGCTCGTGCAGGCGCAGCCGCTCCAGACCCGCCGCGCACCAGCGTCGGATCACCACGGCGTCGATACTGTCCGGCACGGGGAGGAAGCCTAGTGCCGACGTGCGACATGCGCCCGCACCGAGGCGGCCCCGGGAGGCGATTCGCCGGCAGGCGCGGTGGTCGGGTAACCTGGAGCAGTTGCCCGCGATCCTCGCTTGGCGACCATCAACCACCAAACGCAGGAGACTCCCGTGGCTAGCGTGTGCGACGTCTGCGGCAAGGGACCCGGCTTCGGCCACAACGTGTCCCACTCGCACCGGCGGACCAACCGTCGTTGGAACCCGAACATCCAGACGGTGCGCACCCCGGCCGGCGGCGGGACAACCCGGCGGCTCCAGGTGTGCACCTCGTGCATCAAGGCGGGCAAGGTCGTTCGCGGCTGACGCCCCCACCGTGCTGATCGCGGGTGGTTCGCCTCGGCGAGCCACCCGCTTCTGTGCGTCCGGCGATGCGTCGACCCGCCGCAGACCGTGATCGCGCCGACCGGCCGGGATAGCTGCCGCCGGGGAGGCTCAGCCGCCGCCGCCGCCACCACCGTCGCCGCCACCACCGCCGTCGCTGGACCTGTCGCCGTGGCCCCCGTCGAAGGACGAACCCCCTCCGCCGCTCGAACCGTAGCCGTCCTCGTCGCCGCGGCGGCGACGGCGATCCCTGACGGCCAGGTAGAACCCGAACAGCAGGAGCGGCACCGAGGCGTACCCAGCGAGAAGACCTGGACCGGTCGGCGGGGCATACGCCCGGTTGACGAAAACTCTGGCGGGCACGGTGGAACCGGCCGCGATCGGGTGGGCGGCGACCACGGCGCCGTGGTGCACGCCGCGGCCCCCCGTCCACCGCCCGTCGCAGCGGAACGCCTGGTAGGACAAGAGGAACTGATCGGCCTTACAGGTGCCGACGACCGTGGCGTCGACCTTGTATCCACCGTGGGCCAGGTACGCCGGTTCACCGAAGCGGAGCATCAGGCCCAGCCCGAGGACCGTCAGCGCGAGGCCGACGAGAAGCCGGAGCGAGTGAACCATGGCTGGAGCGTAGAACCTTCCACCAGCGCTCGGGCCGGCAACTGATCCGCCCCTACAGGTGCCGGCCGTAGCAGACGGACTCCGGCGAGTCGCGGTAGTACCCGTACTTCTCGATCTCGACGTACCCGCTGCGCTTGTACAGCGCGATCGCCTCCGGCTGGCGTACCCCGGTCTCCAGGATGACCCGCCGCATCCCCGCGGCGCGGGCCGACGCTTCGAGGGCGCGCAGCACCGCCGAGGCGACGCCGTTGCCCCGCCAGCCCGGCACGGTGTACATCCGCTTGATCTCCGCAGTGCGCTCCTGCACCGGATGGCTGCGCCAGCCCCCGCAGCCGGCCACCTGGTCACCGACCCGGGCGACGCAGAACGCCCCGTCCGGCGGGGAGAACTCGGTCGCCGCCACCGGTGTGGCGTCGCCGTCGCCGTCGTAGCGCTCCGCCAGATCGGCGAGGGCCGCTGCGATCAACGCCTCGGACTCCGGCGCGTCGTATGGCACCGGACGTACTTCGATCACATGCACGCCGGCAACGGTACGACCCCGCAGCCGCGACGGCATCCGTCAGCGGAAGTGATCCCACCCGGTCGGTCCGTCCGGGTACCGCCCGCCGTCGATGGTGACCCCGGAGCCGTCGATCACCTCACCGATGACCCGCCACTCACTGGGCAGGTCGGTGCCGGGCGGAAAGACCGCGGCTAGGGCGTGGTCGTCACCGCCGGCCAGAATCCAGGTGTACGGGTCCACGCCGAGCGCCGCGGCGGCGTCCTTCATCGACTTCGGCACCACGAACGCGTCGCGGTGGATGTCGATGCCCACCCGGCTGGCAGCCGCCACGTGCCCGAGATCAGCGAGCAGGCCGTCCGACACGTCGATCATGGCCGTCGCCCCCAGCCCGGCGGCGGCGGGACCGGCGGAGTAGGGCACCTGCGGCCGCCGATGCGCCTCGACGAGCAGCTTCGGCGAGCGGAAACCCCGCGACAGCACGGTGTACCCGGCGGCGGCGAACCCGATCCGGCCGGCGAGTGCGACCACCCCACCCGGCTGCGCACCGGCGCGGGTGACCGGCTCGGCGCCGCCGAGGTCGCCGAGGGCGGTGACGGCGATGGTGAGGGTCGGGCTGGCGGACGTGTCGCCACCGACCACGCTGGCACCGACCAGCGCGGCTTCCGCGGCGAGCCCGTCGATGAGGTCCTCGGCCCAGCTCACCTCCAGCGACGGCGGTGCGCACAGCGCGACCAGCAGCGCCGTGGGCACGGCCCCCATCGCGGCGATGTCGGCCAGGTTCGCGGCTGCCGCCCGGTGGCCGATGTCAGCGGCGCTGGACCAGTCCCGCCGGAAATGTCGGCCGTCCACGAGCACGTCGGTGCTGGCCACCACCCGCCCGTCCGGGGCGCGGACGACCGCGCCGTCGTCGCCCGGCCCGAGCAGGCAGCTCTCCCCCAGCTCAAGGCGGGCGGTCACCCGGGCGATGAGCCCGAACTCACCGGTCTTCGCTATGGTCACCGAGCTCCTCCGTTCACCGTTTTGTCGCAATCCAACACCGAACCTCACTGGGTGTACCCGCTCCGCAACCCGCGAGTTTGCGAAAGTGCGGTAGTTTCACCTGCGAGCGGTGATCGCGGACGTTGAAGGAGTCGTGTCGTGGTCCAGGCGTACATACTCATCCAAACGGAGGTCGGTAAGGCGCGTGACGTCGCGACCGAGATTAGGGACATTACGGGCGTGGTGCGGGTGGACGCCGTGACCGGGCCGTACGACGTCGTGGTTCTGACTGAAGCACGCAGTGTCGACGAGTTGGGCAAGATGATCGTGAGCAAAGTTCAGCTGGTCTCCGGGATCACTCGTACGCTCACCTGCTCAGTGGTCAACCTCTGAGCGGTGTCCGGCGACACGGCGCATGTCACGCGACCTGATGCCGAGGTGCGGCGGGACCGCATGGTGCGAGACGATGCCCCGGTGCAATCCGATCCCCGTGCTGCCGAACCACGCGCTGCCGAACCACGGGCCGATCCCGCGGTGCACGGCGCTGCCCGCACCGCTGCACTGATCGCCCTACCCATCGCCGTGGTCACCGGCGCCCTGGTGTTCTGGCTGCTCGGCGGCTTCGCCGGCGCTGGCGCGCCGGGGAGCGGCGCCGCCCAGCAGGGAAGCCGGGTGAGTTCCGCCGCGCCGGCGCCGCAGGCGACCGGACCGGTCCCGATCGCGGCGCCGGCACTCGACGAGCGCGCCGCGACGGTCTGCCGAGCCCTGCTCTCGCAGCGCCCGGACCGGCTCCGCGACCGGCCGGCCCGACCGGTCGCCGGCACCGGGAGCGATCCCGCCGACCGGACCGGCTCCGAGCAGAACGCGGCGTACGGAGAACCGCCGATCACCATGGCCTGCGGCGTCGCGGCTCCGACCGCGCCCCCCGACGCGGAATTCGCGGTGCTCTCCGGGGTGTGCTGGTACCAGCAGCGCAATCCGACGGCGACGGTGTTCACCACCGTGGACCGGGAGGTTCCGATCGCGGTGACGGTGCCGGTCCAGTACGCCGAGGCCTGGCAGTGGCTGATGGAGTTCTCCGCACCGATCGTGGCCACCGCGCCGTCCGCGGCGACCGTACCGCCCCGCTGCACCGCGTAGCCGGGCGTCAGCGCAGACCGGTGCCGCGGCGCAGCGCGGTACGCACCAGTCGGGTCACCAACTTGGCGTAGTCGAGCCCGGACGCCGCCCACATCCGGGGGAACATGGAGATCGGCGTGAATCCGGGCATGGTGTTGATCTCGTTGAGGTAGATCTGCGAGTCCGGGGTGACGAAGAAGTCCACCCGGGCCAGGCCGGCGCAGTCGAGGATCGTGAAGACCCGTACCGCGTACTCCCGGATCCGCTGCTCAACCGCCTCCGGCAGGTGCGCCGGAATGTCGAACTCCCCAGCCTCGGAGAGGTACTTCGCCTCGAAGTCGTAGAAGTCGTACTCGGCGAAGAGCCGGATCTCGGCCGGCACACTGGACTCGGCCGGCCCGCCGTACTCCCCTTCCAGCACCCCGCACTCGATCTCCCGCCCGACGATGGCGGCCTCCACGAGCACCTTCGGATCCACCTCGCGCGCCATGGCCATCGCGGCGTCCAGGTCGGCCCAGTCGCGCACCTTGGTGATGCCGATGCTGGAACCGGCCCGCGAGGGCTTGACGAAGACCGGCAGCCCGAGGCGGCGCTTGTCCTCCTCGGACAGTGACTGCCCGGCCCGCAGCACCGCGTACGGCGCGACCGGGATACCGTCGCACTCGGCGAGCTTCTTGGTGAACTCCTTGTCCATCCCGGCGGCCGAGGCGAAGACACCGGCGCCCACGTACGGCAGGCCGGCCATCTCGAACAGGCCCTGGATGGTGCCATCCTCGCCGTACGCCCCGTGCAGCACGGGAAAGACCACATCGACATCGCAGAGGGCGGCGACCCCCGAGGAGTCGCCCGGGGCCCCCGCCGGCCGGGCCACCGAGCGCTGAGACGTTGGATCCGGCGCGAGCACCACCGCCGAGCCGGATCCGTCGGTGATCTCCGGCAACTGCCGGTCGGAGAGCCCGAAGGTGCTGGTGTCACCGTCGGTGACGACCCAGCGACCTTCGCGCGTGATCCCGACCGGGATCACCTCGAACTCGTCCGGGTCGAGCGCCTGCAGAATGTTGCCGGCGCTGACGCAGGAAATCGCGTGCTCAGGGCTCCGGCCACCGAACACCACTGCGACCCGCGTCTTTCTCGGAGTACTCACCGGCCGACCCTACGACACGACGGCGTCCAGCGCGTTACCGAAATCGCCCACCAGATCCGCTGTGTCCTCGATTCCACAGGAGAGCCGCACGAGCCCCTCCGGAGCGTCATCACCCCACTGCGCGCGGCGGTCGGCTGTGGTGTGCATCCCACCGAACGAGGTCGCCGCCGCCACCAACCGGGACGCGGCGAAGAACCGGTCCACCGCCGGCTTGTCGGCGAGCGTGAATGTCACCACGCCCGGCATCCGCCGCATCTGCCGTGCCGCCAGGTCCGCCGCCGGGTCACCGGGCAGGCCGGGCCAGCGCACCGCCCGCACCGCGGGGTGGGCCGCCAGCACCGGAGCGAGCGCCGCGGCATTGGCGCTCTGCCGGGCCAACCGCAGGTCCAGGGTGCCCAGCGACCGGTGCACGAGCCAGGTCTCGAACGGTCCAGGCACCGCGCCGGCACCCTTGCGCCAGGCGCGCAGCCGATCCGCGAGCGCGCCGTCGCGGGTGCAGGCGTAGCCGAGGATCACGTCCGAGTGTCCGGACATCGCCTTGGCGCAGGAGGCCACCGAGACGTCCGCGCCGAGCTCGAGGGGGCGCTGACCGAGCGGGGTGGCGGTGGTGTTGTCGACGACGGTGAGCGCGCCAGCGGAGCGTGTGGCCGCGGACAGCGCCGCGATGTCGCACACGTCCATGCCGGGGTTCGCCGGCGTCTCCAGCAGCACGAGCGAGCTGCCCTCGAACGACGGGTACGGCCCGGCGGTCGGCGCCAACCGCACCGTCACGCCGATCGGTGCAAGCGCCGCCGACGCGAACCCACGCGTGCCGTAGTACCCGTCGGCGGGCAGGACGACGGACGCGCCGGGCCGCAGCGAGGTCAGCAGCACCGCCGTGATCGCGGCCATGCCCGAGGCGAACAGGACGCACTCGCCGCCCTCGAGTTCCCCGATGGCCGCCTCCAGGGCCCGCCACGACGCGTTGTCCGTGCGGCCGTACCCGTCCACGCCCGGTTGCGGCCCGGCGACCGGGTCCAGATGGTACGGCGCCGCGAGCACCGGCCCGGCGAGGAACGGCTGGCCCGGGACGGCCGGCGGCAGCCCGGCATGGACGCATCGGGTACCGTCGCCAATTCCGGGACCGGTTCCGGTCATGTCCCCTCCGACTTGGTTTCCCGGCTCATCAGCTCGGCTACCGCCTTGCGCGGGTCGACGCCCTCGTGACAGACCCGCTCGACCTGCTCGGTGATCGGCATCTCGACGCCCACCCGGCGGGCCAGGTCACGGATCGCCAGGCAGCTCTTCACGCCCTCCGCGGTCTGCCGGGTGGCCAGCTGCGCCTCCTCGAGGCTCTCCCCCCGCCCGAGGTGCTCCCCGAAGGTCCGATTGCGCGACAGCGGCGAGGAGCAGGTGCCGACGAGGTCGCCCAGGCCGGCGAGCCCGGCGAAGGTGAGCGGGTCGGCGCCCAGCGCGACGCCGAGCCGGGCGGTCTCGGCCAGCCCGCGGGTGATCAGGGTCGCCCGCGTGTTGGACCCGAAACCCAGAGCAACCCCCATGCCGTACGCCAGCGCGATGACATTCTTCACCGCGCCGCCCAGCTCACAGCCCACCACGTCGTCGTTGGTGTACGGCCGGAAGTACCGCGTCGTGGTGGCCTGCTGCACGAGCGCCGCCCGGGCCGGGTCCACGCACCCCACCACGGTGGCGGCCGGCTGCTCGGCGGCGATCTCGGCGGCCAGGTTCGGCCCGGTCACCACGGCGACGCACTCGGCCGGCACGCCGGCGACCTCGGTGATCACCTGGCTCATCCGCTTGGTCGTGCCCAGCTCGATGCCCTTCATCAAACTGACCCACGTGACGTCGGGCGGGACGATGCCGGCCCAGCCGGCGAGGTTGGAGCGCAGCGTCTGCGACGGCACGGCGAGCACCACCAGCTCGGCACCGTCCAGCGCGACCGACGCGTCGGCCGTCGCGCTGACCCGATCCGGCAGGCGCAGCCCCGGCAGGTACTCCGGGTTGGCGTGGTTGGAACTGATCATGTCGGCCAGGGCGGAGCGCCGCGCCCACATGGTGACGTCGCCGCCGGCGTCCGCGAGGACCTTGGCGAAGGCCGTACCCCACGAGCCGGCGCCCATCACGGCGACTCTCACCGCGCCTCCTCAGGCATCTGCGCCGCCGGCGTCCACAGTGGAGGCGGCGGGCCTTCGCGACGGATTCCGGCCAGCATGTCCCGCAGGGTCAGCATGGTCGTGTCCGTGATTTCGTGCAGCATCTCCGCGGTCGCCGCCCCGCCGCCGTCCCACCGGGACAGGTCGATCGGTGCGCCGGCAACCACCGTGACCGCGAAGCGCCGCCAGAAGCCCAGTTTCCGTCTCCGCACGGCCGCTCCCTCCTGTCGATCCGACGCCTGGGCGCATCATGCCTGCCCAATCCCGCTCCCGCCAGGAGGGTGCCGGTGGAAAGTGTCGCGTCCTGGGGCAGGATCAACCGGGTGAGCAACGCTGGGTGGGTCGTGATCGTGCCCATCAAGCCACTGGAGCGCGGAAAGACGCGCCTGCGCGGCGCCGTGCCGGACGCGGCGCACCCGGACCTGGTCCTCGCGATGGCCATGGATACGGTCACCGCCGCCACGGCCTGCGCCGCTGTCTCCGGCATCGTCGTGGTGACCGACGACGCCCGGGTACGGGCTGCGCTCAGCGCCGCCGGCGCCCACTGCGTCCCGGACCGGCCGGGCCAGGGGCTCAACGCCGCACTGCGGTTCGGTGCCGCGACCGCCACCGGCCCCGTCGCCGCGCTCACCGCTGACCTGCCCGCACTGCGCCCCACGGATCTGGCCCGGGCACTCGGTCGGCTGCCTGCGCCGCAACGCGCGTTCGTGGCGGACGCCGGAGGCCTGGGCACGGTCCTGCTCACCGCCCCGAGCGCCGCCGAGTTCGACCCGCACTTCGGGCCGGACTCGGCGGCAGCCCACCGGGCGTCCGGGGCGATCGAGCTACGGGGTGGCTGGCAGTCTCTGCGCCGGGACGTCGACACCCCCGCCGACCTGGCCGCCGCTATCGCCCTCGGCCTCGGCCCGACCACCACCGCAGTCCTGAACGCAGGTTCAGCCGAGCGGGCAGATAGCGTGCAGGGATGGGTGTGACCGACGGGACGCGACTGCAGGGCACGGTCGCCTCATTCGACCCACAGACCCGCGCCGGCACCGCGCTGCTGGACGACGGCGCCGAGGTCGCCTTTCCCGCCGCCGCGTTCGACGCCTCAGGGCTGCGGCTGCTCCGGGTCGGGCAACGGGTGCGGCTGGAGCGGGATCCGGACGGCCTGGTGATCATGGTCACCTTACCCACGCTGCATTGACACCGGGCCAACGCCTTTCCCCGTTCATCTGCGCCGGTCATGATGATCCGATGAACACCACCCCTGACCCGCCCGAGGGGCGACCCGCCGACTACCGCCCCAACGGCGGTGCCGCACCCAACGGCGGCACCACGCGGGCGGTCGACGCCCCGGCGCGGCGCCGGGCCGGCGCCACGGCGGGGACGGCCGCCCCCTCGGCCGGTGCAGTGTCGCCGGCAACCCCCGCGGCCTCCGGCAAGCAGGTACCGTCGGAACGGCAGCGTCCCGCGGGCGAGACCAGGCAGGTGCCAGTGGTGAAGTCCTCGACGGGCACCGCCGAGCCGGGCCGGCCCGCCGACGATGCGCCGGCCGCCCAGGCCAGGCCCCAGGCTCCCGCCCTGCCGGCCACCGCGACCCCGGCCGTCCTCCCGCCGGACCGCTACCTCGACCGCGAGCTGTCCTGGCTGGACTTCAACGCCCGGGTACTGACGCTGGCCGAGGACCCGGCCACGCCGCTGCTGGAGCGCGCCAAGTTCCTCGCCATCTTCGGCAGCAATCTCGACGAGTTCTACATGGTCCGGGTGGCCGGACTCAAGCGACGCCTGCAGACCGGCCTGCCGATCCGCAACCTCGGCGGCCTACCGCCGACCCAGGAGCTCGAGCGCATCGCCGAGCGCTCCGCGACCCTCGTCTCGCGGCAAGGGCGGTGCTTCACCGAGGAGGTCCTGCCCGCCCTCGCCGCGGAGAACATCCGCATCGTGACCTGGGCGGACCTTTCCCCGGCCGAGCGGGAACGGATGCGCACGTACTTCCGCGAGAAGGTCTTCCCCGTGCTCACCCCGCTCGCTGTGGACCCGGCGCACCCCTTCCCGTACATCTCCGGGCTGTCGCTGAACCTCGCCGTGGTCGTCCGCGACCCGGACAGCGGCCCGGAGCTCTTCGCCCGGGTGAAGGTGCCGAACAACGTCCAGCGCTTCTTCGCCATCGACCGGGACGGCCGGCAGCCCGGGGAGCCGCGCCCGGCCGAGGGCGCCCCCCGGCAGAACCGGTTCCTCCCGGTTGAGGAACTCATCGCGGCACACCTCGGTCAGCTCTTCTCCGGGATGCAGGTCCTCGAGCACCACCTGTTCCGGATCACCCGCAACGCCGAGGTGGAGGTGGACGAGGACCGCGACGAAGACCTGCTGCAGGCGCTCGAGCGGGAGCTGGCGCGACGCCGGTTCGGGCCGCCGGTGCGGCTGGAGGTGGCCGCGTCCATCTCCGACCACGTCCTTGAGCTGCTGGTCCGCGAACTCGACATGGACAGCCACGACGTGCTGCGGGTCCCCGGCCTGCTCGACCTGACCGCACTGTGGCAGGTCTACGAGGAGGTCGACCGCCCGGATCTGAAGGAACGCCCTTTTGTCCCGGCGACCCACCCGCAGTTCGCCGAGGGTGAGACGCCGCGCAGTGTCTTCGCCCGGCTGCGGGAGAACGACATCCTGGTGCACCACCCCTACCACTCCTTCTCCACGAGCGTGCAGCGCTTCGTGGAGCAGGCGGCCGCCGACCCGCACGTCCTCGCCATCAAGCAGACCCTGTACCGCACCAGCGGCGACTCCCCGATCGTCGACGCCCTGATCGACGCCGCCCAGGCCGGCAAGCAGGTGGTGGTGCTGGTCGAGGTGAAGGCGCGCTTCGACGAGAAGGCCAACATCGGCTGGGCCCGGATGCTGGAGCAGGCCGGCTGCCACGTGGTGTACGGCCTGGTGGGCCTGAAAACCCACTGCAAGATCTCGCTCGTGGTACGGCAGGAGGGCAGCCAGCTCCGGCGGTACTGCCACGTCGGCACCGGCAACTACCACCCGAAGACGGCCCGGGTGTACGAGGACTTCGGCCTGCTCACGGCGGACCCGGAGGTCGGCGCTGACCTGACCGACCTGTTCAACGTTCTCACCGGGTACAGCCGCCAGACCGCGTTCCGCCGCCTCCTCGTGGCGCCGCACGGGGTGCGGGCCGGGCTGATCGAACGCGTCGAGCGGGAGATCGACCATGTCCGCGCCGGACGCCCCGGGCTGGTCCAGATCAAGGTGAACTCCCTCGTCGACGAGGAACTCATCGACGCGCTGTACCGCGCCAGCCAGGCCGGCGTCGCGGTGGATCTCATCGTGCGCGGGATCTGCACGCTCCGCCCCGGCGTGCCCGGCCTGTCGGAGCACATCCGGGTGCGTTCCATCCTGGGCCGCTTCCTGGAGCACTCCAGGGTGTTCCGCTTCGGCACCGGCGACGCCGCTGACGACGAACTCTGGATCGGCTCGGCCGACCTCATGCACCGCAACCTGGACCGGCGGGTCGAGGCGCTGGTGCGGGTGACCGATCCGGCCGGCCGGGAGAAGCTCAAGCGGGTGCTGACCATGTCGATGAGTGACGAAACCGCGTCGTTCGAACTCTCCGGCGACGGCAGTTGGCGTCGCCGGGCCGGTACGCCCGATCAGCCGTTGGTCCACCTGCAGGAAGCGCTGCTGCGTGGCACCTCCGGCCGGGGCGACTGAGCCGGCACGGGGTGGCGATGCCGTTCCAGGAGCGCACCTACCAGGTCGACGCGTCGTTCACGATGCCGGACCTGGAGCCCTGCACGCCTCCCGGCGGGAAGGTGCGGGCCGGGCCGCCGGGCATCCTGCGCGCGACGTACTACGACACGGCCGACCGGCGGTTGGCCCGCTCGGGCGTGTTCCTGCGGCACCTGCGGGGAGAGGCACCCACCACGGCGTGGACCGTACGGCTGCCCGCCGGCGCGACCGGCACGCGGACCGAGGTGTCCCGCCCGGGTGGCCCGACCGCTGTGCCGGACGAGCTGTGCTGGCTGGTCGCGGGGTACGCCCGCGGCGCGGCGCTGGCGCCGGCGGCCGTGCTCCGGTCGGTCCGCCGGGCGTACCAGATCCTGGACCGCACGGACCGACCGGTGGCCGAAGTCGCCGACGACACCGTCACGGTGCTCGATGGCCGGCGGGTGGCGCTGAGCTTTCGCGAGATCGAGGTGGAGCGGCTGGCCGACCCGCCGGACCAGCTCGACCGGATCGAGGCGGCGCTGTGCCAGGCAGGCGCGGTGGCGGGCGAGTTCCCGGCGAAGCACGTGCGCGCCATGGGCGCCCCGGCCGCCCGGCCGCCGGACCTGGTGCCACCTGGTGATCCGGGCGCCGATCCGAGCGCCCGCGACGTCGTGGTCGCGACGCTGCGGCACGACATCGAGCGGATCGTCGAGCACGATCCCTTCGTCCGGCTGCGGGCGCCGCTGCGCGGTGGCGCCACGCCGGTGCAGTTGATGCTGGCCGGGTGCCATCGCCTGTGCTGCCACCTGGACACCTTCGGCGCACTGCTGGAGGACGACTGGTCGGCGAAGCTGGGTGCCGAAGTCAGCTGGCTGGCCACCCGGTTGGATGCCGCCCGTGACGGCGAGGTGCTCCGCGTCCGGCTGCACCGCACCGCAGCCGCGGATCCCCTGGCGCCGCTGGATCCCGTGGCTGTCGCGCGCATCGATGCCGATCTGACCGCACGCCACGAGGACGCACTCACCGCGCTTGACCGCGCCATCTCCAGCGAGCGCTACCTGGCGTTGCTGGAACTCCTGGTCGGCGCGGCGGCTCGCCCTGCGCTGACGAAGGCCGCCCGCGGACCGGCCAGCGACCTGCTGCCCGCGCTGGCCGGTGCCGCCTGGCGGGACCTCGCGGTGGGTTGCGACGGTCGCCTCGGCGCCGGCTCGTTGGAGCCGGACGCGCCCGACGAGGAGTGGCATGAGGTACGCATCCGCGCCAGGCAGGCCCGGTACGCCGCCGAGGCGGTCGTGACGGCCGGCGCGGGCGTCCCCGGTCGTCCACCCGGCCCGGAAGCGCTCGCCGCCGCCCTGGCGGCCCTGCAGGGCGTGCTGGGCGAGCACCGGGACGCGGCGACCGCGGCCGGTACCTGGCTCGACATCGCCGATGCCGATCCGGACGACCATCCGCTCGCCGTCACCGCTGGACGGCTGCACGAGCGGGAACGCGCCGCGGTGCGTCGGGCTCGGGACAACTTCGACGAGGCCTGGCGCACCGCCGGCCGGAAGCGGGCAGTGGCATGGCTGACGTGAGGTCGCGTGTGGTACTCGCCGCGGGCGGGGTGGTGTGGCGTCCGGTCGGGGATGCGGCGACGCTGGAGGTGGCTCTTGTGCACCGGCCGCGCTACGACGACTGGACCCTGCCCAAGGGCAAGCTGGAGAAGGGCGAGCACCCGCTGACCGCCGCCGTGCGCGAGGTGCTGGAGGAGACCGGCGTCAGCGTGGTTCCGCAACTGCGCCTTCCGCGCATCCGCTACCTGACCGGCGAACCCGGCGTCGAGAAGGTCGTCGACTTCTGGTCCATGCGCGCCACGGCGGTGGCTGACCGGGCCCCCGACGACGAGGTCGACGAGGTGCGATGGGTGGCCATCGACGCCGCAACGGACCTGCTCACCTACGGACACGACCGCGGTGTGGTGCGGGCCTTGCTGCAACGGCCACGGGTCAGCGGCCTGGTCGCCCTGATCCGGCACGCGCGCGCCGGCGAGCGGGGCAAGTGGGACGGTCCCGACGCTGCCCGCCCGCTCGACGACCACGGCGAGGAGCAGGCCCGGGCGCTGGACCCGGTGCTGGGCCTGCTCGCGCCGACACGCATCGTCAGCGCCTCCGCGCTGCGTTGTCGGCAGACCGTGCGGCCGCTGGCTGATCGGCTCGGACTGACGATCGAGACCGATCCACGGTTCGACGAGTCCGCCGCACCGGCCGCGGCCACCACGGCGCTACGGGCGTTGGCCGACGCCGGGGACCCGGTGGTGGTTTGCAGCCAGGGCAAGCTGATTCCCCCGCTGCTGGAGTCGCTGACCGGTCGGCGGCGGCAACATTTCCGCACCGGTAAGGGCGCCGGCTGGATCCTGTCGTTCGGTGACGGAGATGTCGCCAGCGCCGATTTCCTGGACCCCGATCCTGAGCCGACCTCGGCCAGCGCCGAGCTTTGAGCCGGAAAGGGCCCCCGCCGTTCCGGCGGGGGCCCTTTCATCGGTCGTTCGGCGCTACCTGTCCTACCGCGTTTCCTTGGCTTCAGCGCTTCTTGGCGGGCGCCTTGCGCGCCGGAGCCGCCGACGTCGGCGCGGACTTCGCCGTCGTTGCCGCCGTCGTGGTCTTGCGAGCCGGCGTTGCGGCGGCCCGGGTCGACTTGGTGGTCGTCGTCTTCTTGACCGGGGCTGCCGCCTTGGCGGTGGTCTTCGCCGCCGTGGCGGTGGTCTTCGCCGCCGTCTTGGTCGCCGTCTTGGCGGCGGTCTTGGTTGCCGTCGCCGCCTTGGTGGCCGTCGACTTCACCGCGGTCGTCGCCTTCTTCGTGGCGGTGGCGGCGGTCGCCGTCTTCTTCGCCGGGGCGACCTTCGGCACCTTGCCGCTGGCCACCATGTCGCGGAAGCCGGCACCGGCACGGAATGCCGGCACCGAGGTCTTCTTCACCTTCACCGCTTCACCGGTGCGCGGGTTACGCGCCGTTCTCGCTCCCCGTACGCGCTTTTCGAAGACACCAAAGCCGGTGATGGCGACCTTGTCGCCCTTCGTCACCGCCTGCTGGATCTCCGTGAGCACCGCGTCGAGTGCTGCGTTAGCCGCCTTCTTGTCGCCGAGGCGAGCGGCCAGCGCGTCGATGAGCTCAGCCTTGTTCACGTTTCCTCCCGTACCCATTGCCTGGACTGGCGTGAGTCGTCTGCGGGCAACTCGTCCCTTGGGGCATCGAACCCCTAAAGGAACGTAAGCCCACCGTAGCCAGGATACAAACATGTTCGGGAAAAGAAATCGTTGTGTCGTAACGGATTCGCCCATGACGCCGCGCTGGCGGCCCTTTTTCGCCTAGGCGACAGCCGGCATCCACACCGGACGACGGAGTTCGTAGGCGTCAATGGCCTCCGCATGGCGCAGGGTCAGACCGATATCGTCCAGCCCTTCGAGCAGCCGCCAGCGGCTGAAATCATCCAGTGGAAAGTCCCATTCGTGGCCGTCGGCCCGCACCTGGCGGGCCAGCAGGTCAACGGTGACCGCCAGGGTCGGGTCCGCCTCGATGGCGTCCCACAGGATTTCCACGAGCTTCAGGTCGAGCTCCACCGGCAGCAGACCGTCCTTGAGGGCATTGCCCCGGAAGATGTCGCCGAAGCGTGGTGCGATAACGACCCGGAATCCCCAGTCGCGCAGCGCCCACACGGCGTGCTCACGTGATGACCCGGTGCCGAACTCCGGGCCGGCCACCAGGATCGAGGCGCCGGAGTAGACCGGATTGTTGAGCACGAAGTCCGGATTCGCGCGCCACGCGCTGAACAATCCGTCCGCGAAGCCGGTCCGGGTCACCCGCTTCAGGTACACCGCCGGGATGATCTGGTCGGTGTCCACGTTGGACCGGCGTAGTGGCACCGCGGTCCCCACGTGTGAGGTGAACTTGTCCATGACTGCGATGTCCTTCAGCTCAGGTCGGCCGGCGCGGTCAGGCGGCCGGTGACGGCGGTGGCGGCGGCGACCGGCGGGGAGACCAGGTGGGTACGACCGCCCCGGCCCTGCCGGCCCTCGAAGTTGCGGTTGGAGGTGGAGGCGGCCCGCTGGCCCGGCTTGAGGGTGTCCGGGTTCATACCCAGGCACATCGAGCAGCCCGCGAATCGCCACTCCGCTCCGGCGGCGGTGAAAATTTCGTGCAGCCCCTCCTCCTCGGCGGCCGCCCGTACCGCCGCTGAGCCCGGTACCACGAGCATCCGCACGGTCGGCGCGACCTGCCGGCCCTGCAGCACCTCGGCCGCGGCGCGCAGATCCTCGATCCGGCCGTTCGTGCAGGAGCCGAGGAAGACCACGTCCACGGCGACATCGCGCAAAGCCGTCCCGGGCGCCAGATCCATGTACTCCAACGCCTTGGTGGCCGCCGTGCGCTCCGCCTCGTTCGGGAAGTCCTCGGGGTTCGGAACCAGTTCGCTCAGTGGGGCGCCCTGCCCCGGGTTGGTGCCCCACGTGACGAACGGCGTGACCGCCGACGCGTCCAGGGTGACCTCCGTGTCGAACACGGCACCGTCGTCGCTGCGCAAGGTACGCCAGTACTCGACGGCACGGTCCCACGCCTCCCCGGTCGGGGCGTACCGGCGGCCCTTGAGGTAGGCGAACGTGACGTCGTCCGGGGCGACCATGCCAGCCTTGGCCCCCCACTCGATGGACATGTTCGCGACCGTCATCCGGCCCTCCATGGAGAGCGCCTCGATGGCGGGGCCGCGGTACTCCACGATGTGGCCGCGCCCGCCACCCGTACCGACCTGGGTGATGAGCGTCAGCACGAGATCCTTGGCGGTGGCGCCGGGCGGGAGCGCGCCGGTGACGTTGACCGCCATCATCTTCGGCCGGCCCTGGGTCAGCGTCTGGGTGGCAAGCACGTGCTCCACCTCGCTAGTCCCGATACCGAAGGCGAGCGCGCCGAACGCGCCGTGGGTGGCGGTGTGCGAGTCACCACACACGATCGTCATGCCGGGCTGGGTAAGGCCGAGCTGCGGCCCGATCACGTGCACGATCCCCTGCTGGGCGTCACCCAGCGAATGCAGCCGGACACCGAAGTCCGCGCAGTTCTTCCGCAGCGTCTCGATCTGGGTCCGCGATGTGGGATCAGAGATCGTGAACAGATTGTCGGTCGGCGTGTTGTGGTCCTCGGTCGCGATCGTGAGGTCGGTTCGCCGCACCGGGCGCCCCGCGATCCGCAGCCCGTCGAACGCCTGCGGGCTGGTCACCTCGTGCAGGAGGTGCAGGTCGATGTAGAGCAGGTCCGGCTCGCCAGCGGCAGAACGCACCAGGTGGGCGTCCCACACCTTCTCCGCCAGGGTCCTGCTTCGGTCAGCTCCCACCATCTGGACATCCTAAAGTTTGGGAGGTAAGTTTCGTCTTGTGGGACACAGTATGAGCGGTGTCGGCGTGCTCGACAAGGCGGTGGTGATTCTTGCTGCCTGTGTCGACGGCGCCAGCCTCGCCGAATTGGTCGAGCGGACGAAGCTGCCGCGCGCCACCGCGCACCGGCTGGCGCAGGCGTTAGAGATCCACCGCCTGCTGGTCCGCGACGTGCAGGGCCGCTGGCGCCCCGGTCCACGCCTGGGCGAGTTGGCCAACGCCGCACCCGACGTCCTGCTCACCGCCGCGGAACCGATGCTCACCGCGCTGCGCGACGCCACCGGCGAGAGCGCCCAACTCTACCTCCGCCGCGCCGACGAGCGGGTCTGTGTGGCCGCGGCGGAGCGGGCCAGCGGGCTGCGCGACACCGTCCCGATCGGCTCGGTGCTGCCGATGGTCGCCGGCTCGGCCGCGCAGGTGCTGCTGGCTTGGGAGCCACCGGAGGCGGTCATGCCGCTGCTGCCCCGCTGCAAGTTCACCGGCCGTACGCTCGCCGAGGTTCGCCGCCGCGGCTGGGCGCAGAGCGTCGGCGAACGGGAGCCGGGCGTTGCCAGCGTGTCCGCGCCGATCCGGGACCGGACCGGCCGGGTGGTCGCGGCGATCAGCATCTCCGGCCCCATCGAGCGACTCGGGCGACGCCCCGGCGACCGGCACGCCATGGCCGTCGTCCGCGCCGGGCAGCGCCTCTCCGGTCTGTAGCGGCCAGCTTCTATTCTGTCGGCATGATCGAGCACCGCGACAACGAGCTGCGGGGCCTCCCTCCAGACGGGGACGCAGCAGACCTGGTTGGGGCGACACTCGCCTCACTCGGCGGAGAGCCGGGCCTGCTCGCCCGCACCGTCGCCCTCGCCCGGCAGCACGGTGGGACCGGTGAACTGCCATTCGCCGCCGCGGTCGTCCGGGACGGCGTGGTGATCGGGACCGGACTGAACACCGCGCTGTCCGACCCCGACCCGTCCGCGCACAGCGAGGTCGTGGCGATCCGCGACGCCGCCCGACGGATCCGGTCCGCCGATCTGGCCGGCGCGGTGGTGTACGCGAGTTGCGAACCGTGCGCGATCTGCCGGACGGTGGCCGCCGCGGCCGGGGTCCGCGAGATCGTCTTCGCCGCTGGCAAGGAACTGATCCCGGCCGCGATGGACCCCGCTCCGGAAGCCACCGCGAAGCTGATCGACGCGGTGACCGCGTTGCTGCCCGGCATCGCCAGGCGCGGCGCCACCGGCCTTACCGGGGCCGAACTGTCGGCGCCGTTTCGGGCATTCCTCGACGCGGCGGCCCGATGATCCGGCTGGGCGTCAACGTGCCGAACTTCGGCCCGGAGACGGATCTCGACGCATTGCTCGGATGGGCCCGATTCGCGGAGGACAACGGGTTCGCCACCCTGGTGGTGTCCGACCACGTCGCGCCCACACCCGAGGTCACCGCCGTGTACCCGGCGCCGTTCTACGACCCGTTCGTGGTGCTCACCTGGCTCGCCGCGCAAACGACGACGATCCGCCTCGGCACGTCCGTCGTGGTGCTGCCGTACCGTCATCCGCTGCTCACCGCACGGATGAGCGCGATGGTGCACGCGATCAGCCACGGCAGGTTCATCCTCGGTGTCGGCACCGGATGGGCCGCGACGGAGTTCGCCGCGCTCGGGCTCGACGTGACGAAGCGGGGCGGCACCACCGATGCGTACCTTGACGTGATCACCCGCGCCTGGGCGCACGAGACGGTCAGCGCCCGCACCGCCGGCCTCGACTTCCACGACGTCTCGACCGGTCCGACGCCGCCCGGCGGTCACGTCCCGGTCTGGGTTGGCGGCGCCGGTCCGGCGGCAGTCCGGAGGGCGGCACGCTTCGCGACCGCCTGGCATCCCATCAACCCGACCCTGGCCTGGCTTCGCGAGGTCGGCATTCCCGCGCTGGCCAACGCGTCAACCACCGTCGGGCGTCCGGACCCGGATCTGGTGCCACGCATCAAGGCGCGACTGCAGGCGCATCCCGCCCCATCGGACCGCCCACTCGGTGTCGGGACCCTGGACCAGGTGGTGGACGACCTGGCCGCGCTGGCCGAGAACGGGGCGGTCGAAGTGATTCTGGACACCAACCCGGACACTCCGCGACTCCGCGACTTCCGCACCGAGCAGCGCCACCTGCTCGAGATCAAGCAGGCGTACGAACGGCGGGCCGCTCAACGCCGTCCATAGCGTCACGACGCAAGCTCAGGGCTCAACGGGGTCACCGGCGGCGCGCCGGCGCCTGCGTCGGGCCGCAGGGCGGTGTCGAGGTCCGCGAACAGGGCATGGGGCACGCTCGCCCCGTGGCGCTGCGCCAACTCGATCCAGCAGCGCCGCCCGTGCCGCCAGGCCGCCACGAGGGCGGCACGGAGCCCATCGGTGTCCGCAGGGGCGGTCGTCTCGCGCAGCACCGCCAACGCCTCGACCGACAACTCGACCTCAGCACCGCGCGAGGGCGTGAGCCAGTGCGTCGTCTCACCCTCCACGAGCCGGACAATCCAGAGCAGATGCCGGTGTACGTGGCCGAGGGCGTCCCAGGCGCGCAGTGTCTCACCACGACCGGCCACCTGGTGCGCCAACACCAGCCAGTTGGCGAACCGCCCGCACACGGCAAGCACATCGGCGCTGCTCGCTGGCGCGGTCGCCCGTTCCGGCAGGGCCTCGAGCGCCGACCGCAGCGTCCCGTCGCGGTCGAGGACGACCATCCGGTCGATTGGCGCGCCACGCGCCGCCCAGGCGCGCACCGATCCGATGTCGTCAGCCGAGGCGAAATGGAACTCGCCACGCACCAGCCCCGGGAAGAACGCGACCACCGTGCCGAACTCGTTGGTCACCACGTGGCGGAGCGCGGCGATCTGCGCGCACCAGCGCGCCGGGTCGATCTCACCGTGCCGGTCCGGCCGGAAGAACAGCCAGAACTCCACGTCACTGTGGGCATCGGCGGTGCCGGCGGCGAATGAGCCGTACATCAGCGCGGCAACCAGGCGCCCGTCGCCCGCACACACCGACCGGACGCGGGCGATCAGCCGCTGCTGGACCAGCATCGCACCAAACTACGCCCCAAACACAACGGCACCCTTCGGTAAGGAAGGATGCCGTGGTTGCACCTGTAGCCCCGACCGGATTCGAACCGGCGCTACCGCCTTGAGAGGGCGGCGTCCTGGGCCACTAGACGACGGGGCCAAGACTTTCCCGACGCGATCAACGTCGGCGTCGCAATCGTAGCAACGCCTTCGCCGAACCTCGGTGCTGGGGTACCAGGACTCGAACCTAGACTAACTGAACCAGAATCAGTTGGGCTGCCAATTACCCCATACCCCATTGGCGCTCGCCGCGCCGTTGAGGAACTCTACCGGAGCCGGCGGGCCGGGCCAAATCGGTTCCGCGTCCCGGGCGCTCAGTCGAGCTTCGCGACCCGGTTGACCAGGGCTCCGATCCCCTCGATCGTCACTGTGACGGTGTCGCCATCGGCGAGCGCGGAGACCCCGGCGGGGGTGCCGGTGAGCACCACATCGCCCGGCAGCAGCGTCATCACGTGCGAGATGTAGGAGATCAGGGTCGCCGGATCGAAGACCATGTCCCGGGTCCGCCCCAGCTGGCGCACCTCCTCCCCCACCTCGCAGCGCACCTCCAGGTCGGAGGCGCCAAGGCCGGTGACGATCCACGGCCCGAGCGGGCAGAACGAGTCGAAGCCCTTGGCCCGGGTCCACTGCCCGTCACTGCGCTGCAGGTCCCGCGCGGTGACATCGTTGGCGCAGGTGTACCCGAAGATCGCCTGCGCGGCACCGGCCCGATCCACCCGCCGCGCGCCGGGCGCCCCGATCACGACGGCGAGCTCGGCCTCGTGCTCCACCCGCTGCGACTGCGTGGGCAGCCGGATCGTGTCCTGCGGCCCGATCACCGACGTGGACGGCTTGAGAAACAGCAGCGGCTCCGCCGGCACTTCGCTGCCCGACTCGGCGGCATGCTCGGCGTAATTGCGCCCGACGCACACCACCTTGCTCGGCAGGATCGGCGAGAGCAGCCGGACGTCGGCCAGTGCCCACCGCTGCCCGCTGAAGCGGAGCTGCCCGAACGGGTGCCCCTCGATCTCCGCCACGGTCAGGCCACCGGAGTCGCCTTCGACGGCCCCGAACGACATTCCACTGGCGTGGGCAAAACGAGCGATCCGCACCGCGTCAATCTAGCTGGCGACCATGGGACGATCGTGGCATGGGTGCCACCGCGATCCCCGGTACCGCCACGCGGCTGCCCGCAGCGGTCTGGCAGGCCCGACGGCGCGCGCACGAGGAGCGGGTGGACGCCTGGCTGCTCCCGCACCTCTCCCGGGCCGACCGACGGGAATCGCACCCGGTCGAGGACTTCCTGTTCACGTACTACTCGCAGCGCCCGGCCCGGCTGCGCCGCTGGCATCCGGGGCCGCACGTGGTGCTGGTCGACGCGGACCCCTCCGAATTCGGCGCCGACTACGTGCCGGCCCCGGGCGGCGGCGCCGTGCTGAACCTGGCTGCGGTGCTGGCCCGGCGCGGCGCCACGCTCACCTGGGTCCGCGAGCTGCTCGCCGCCACCGCGGGTCGGCCGGCCAATCTCGGCTGCTTCGGCGTCCATGAATGGGCGATGGTGTATCGGCAATCGCCCGAGCAGGTACGGCACAGTGCCTGGCCGCTCCGGCTGCGCCCGGACGGGATCGCGGCGGTCGTCGAGGAGCGCGGCATCCGGTGCAGTCATTTCGACGCGTACCGCTTCTTCACCGAGTCGGCCCGCCCGCTCAACCTGCTGCGCCCGACCCGGGAGAGCCAGGTGGAGCACGAGCAACCGGGCTGCCTGCACGCCAACATGGACCTCTACAAGTGGGCGTACAAGTTGACCCCGCTGGTCCCGGGCGAGCTCGTCGCGGACTGCTTCGCGCTGGCCCGGGAGATCCGGGTGCTCGACATGCGCGCGAGCCCGTACGACCTGACCGCCCTGGGCCACCAACCGGTCGCGGTCGAGACGGTGCAGGGGCGCGCTCAGTACGCGGCGGCGCAGCGGGGGTTCGCGGACCGGGCGGCCGCCCTACGGACGCGGCTGCTCGCCGCGATCGACCCGCTGCCGCGCATGACCGGAACGGGCGCTCAGGCGGACGCCGATGCATCGAGACAGGCCGGCCAGTTGCGGTAGTCCCGCGTCTCGGCCCAGATCCGGTGTGCGGTCGTGATGTTCCACTCCGGGTCCAACGCGAGCTTCGCCGGCGCCCCGTGCTCCGCCAGGAGCCCGTCGGCGAGATGGAACACGCCCCAGCGACGGCTTCCATCGGCATCGAGGCTGATCCACAACGGATCCAGGTAGGACTCGCAGCGGGCGATCCGCACCGCCAGATCCGGGTCGTCCGAGAAAACCTCGCGGATCCGCCGACCAACCCGTTCGGAGGTCCAGGTCGTGATCGACGCCTGATGGGAGTGCAGCGCCCGCATCGTCCGGTCGTCGACCACGCCGCTGGACGGCAGATCGGTGAGCACCTGAAAGGCCGTGACCCGCTGCAGCGTCTCAGGGCCGAAGGTGGAGGTCACCTTCGTCGGGATCCCTGCCCCGGAGAGCAGCACCTGGACCTCCCGTACGCATTCGTCGCGTTGTCCCGGCCCGACCACCGTGGCGCAGCCGGCCCAGCGGAGCGTCTGTCGGCGCGCCTGCGCCGGTCCGCTCGGACCGGAATCGCTCGGGCCGGTCCCGGGCACCGGCGTACCCGCCGCGCGTCCGACCGACCAACCGACACCGGCGAACACCGCCGTTACCAACGTACTGAGGATCATCATCACCAGGCCGCTGATCACGTACGAGCGGGGCGTCCACCGCCGGAGCATGGTGGATCGCCGCCTGCCGGCGGCCTGATCGGAACCTGGCGGCGGCTCCATCCCCGAACGGGCGGACGATGGCGGATTGGGCGGCGGCGCCGTCGCAGGGGCGGTCAGCACGGTGGGTGGCGGCGGGACGGCCGCGTCCCTGGCGGCCGGCGCGGGCACCTCCCTGGGCGCAGCGCTCGCGACTGCCCAACGCCGGTGCAGCTCCAGCAACTCCTCACGGCTGGCCCCGCATGCCTGGCCGAGTCGACTCAATGACTCGAAGACCGCCGGGACCACGGCACCCGAGCAGTAGCGGTGCACGCTGGACCGGCTCAGGCCGGCGCGCCCGGCCAACGTCTGGTAACTGCGGCCGGTCCTTGCCTTGAGCAACTGCAGATGTTCGGCCAATTCCTGAGCAGCATCCATGGACACCCGGTCCCCCCGTTGAGCAACACCATTGCCGTCGTTGACGGCGCTCGCGGGTAAGCCTCGATGCATCCCCGACCCTGCGGCACCGGACCGCATCGGCGGCCCTGCTGATCCATCCCGGTGCCGCCGCGGGTCACTCTAACCGAAGTTCACAGCGGAAAATGACCCGTTCGACGCCGGCCGGCTGCCCACCGGACGACGCCATCCGCGGCGTGCCGGCGGCCAGCGGGGCTGAGCAGCGCGGTCGCCCGGGAAGCGACGACACGGCGCAACCCGGCCCCAATTCGGGGCCGGGTTGCGCCGTCTGGAGCTTCGGCCCGGGTGGGTCGGCGGTCAGCCGCCGGATCCACCCGCTGCCGTCAGTTGCGGATCTTCTTGTACTTGTACGGCTTGTAGTTGCCGTTCTTCGAGCTGCTCAGATTGACCTTGTAGTGGTTCATGTCGGAGGCGGTGCTGCCCTCCTCGTAGATCCAGAACTTGGTCTTGGAGCGGTTGGCCCACTTCTCGAACAACTGGACGTGGCCGTTGCGCAGCAACATGTCGCCGGGCTTGAGGCTGGACCAGTTGATCCGGGTGCCGACCACGTGGAGGTTCCGGGTGTTGCGGCTGGTGGTCAGGCCCCACGACATCGACACGAAGCCCGAGCAGTCGGTGCGGAACTTCTTGCCGTGGTTCACATCCCAGGCGTATGCACTCTGGCTGTACGGGACGTTGCGGGCGTACCAGTTCTTGGCCCGGGCGATGACCTTGCTGCGCTTGATCGGTGCGCCGTACTTCATCTTCGCCGCGGCCGCCTGGATCGTCACGTCCGGGCTCTCGGCCTCCGGCTCGCCCTCGAGGGCCACGTAGTCGTCCGCCGGCGCCGTGCCGTCCTCGACACCGGTCACGGTCGGCAGCAGGGGATCCACATCCACCGACGCGTCGAAGTCCTGCGCCAGCTCCCCGGCCTCGATCGGTTCGTCGACCTCGACGACCCGGTCAGCGCCATCGATCGCGGCCACATCGGGCGGAGTCTCGCCGGGGCAGAAGCCGTCGTCCACGGTCGGCTTGTCGACAACCTCCTTTGCGTTGTCGATCCACATCCAGCCCTGGGTCTGCGTGCCGTCGATGCGGCCCCAGATCCAGGTGTTGCCGTAGTCGTTCTCGACGGTGCACCAGGTCCAGATCTTGGTGTTCGCCTTGGCCAGGGTGACGACCCCGCACGCCCCGTACGGCGCCTTCCTCAGGTTCGCGTCGGACCCCAGGACGATGTAGCCGTCGTCGGCGTTCTGTACCGGCTGGCTTGTGCAGGCGACCGTCGAGGCTGCCTGCGCCGGCGCCCCGATTGCGAGGACAGATGCGCCGACGGACAGAGCGGCGAGCGTGACCGGTACCGCGACGCGGTACCGACGGCCGCCAGATGCCTTGCTATTCAAGTGGTATTCCCTTCTCGCGGTCCCACAACCGTTGAGGACCGCACCGGACACCCGGCCAACGCCGTTGTCCCACCGGCCGAACGACTGTTCGTCGGCCATGCCGAGGACCATCGCAGCGGCCGGACATCGACCGCCAGAGCGCAGCCCGGATCTGAGACGCAGGGACGAAGCGGGGCACCTGACCTGCGGCGCAGTGCCGAGAATGGGATGCGTCCCGGGACGGACGGGGCCGTCCCGGGACGGGATGGGATGCTCAGCGCGGCCGACCTCGACCGCGCGGGTCGGTCAGGACCAGATCCAGGAGTAGGCGTACCAGCCCACCCCGACGGCGCCGGCGATGGCGAGAGCGCCGAGGTAGCCCAGCACCACCCTGGTGTCGCGGAGCACGCACTTCGAGCGCGTCAGGCCAGCGCGGCGGGCGCGCCAGTACCCGATGAAGCCGAGCACCGCGAAGCCGAGCACCGCCACCGGTCCGAGGATCCAGGCCAGTAGCGCCACGGTCGCGTACACGCACAGCCGCAGCGGGTCGTACGGCTGGGCCGACCCGCTCATTGCACCAGCTTCAATGCGCGCGCCTGGCGACCCGCGGTCACCTGTGCCGGCAGCCGCTGCGCAGCCAGCGCCGGCCAGGCCTGCACCGCGCAAAACGGCGCGCACTGATGGATGTCGGCATCGCGCCGCGTCGCGACATGCACGCAGCACTGCAGCAGCCGCTCCTCGATCATGGTGTCCATGTCCATGAACGGCTTGACGGTGATCCGTTTCACCCGCTCGCCGAGCATCCGGCGCAGCCGGGCCTGACCGCCCGGCAGCGACGAGGACACCAGCGTGGTCAACGTGGAGATACCGAGGTCGCAGTTCTCACAGATGTCGCGCCACAGGTCGCCGACCCGGGGGTGGGACAGCGACGACTGCTCCGACAGCAGCCCCAGCAGCGCGTCCTTCACGGCCGTGCGCAGCGCCGCCGGCAGTTCCACATCGGCGATGCGGTTGGCGACCATCTCCGGCGCGAGGTCGAGGTACGTGCGCAGCCGCTCCGCGCCCACCAGGGCGGTCAGCGAGCGCCACGTCCCGGTGTCGTCGCGGAGCAGGTACCCGACCGAGCAGCAGTGCGGATGCGAGCACGGTAGGGCGGTCAGATCGCGCCAGGTCACAACATCGCCGGTCTGCGGGCCGAGCCGGGCCAGCACGCCGGTGTGGGTGAGCCGGTCCGCGGCGTCGATGGCGCCCGACCGGCCGGAGCCGAACTGGGGCTGGATCGACACGCCGCCGACGTACGGGGTGTCGAGCGCCCGACGCACGACCGCGCCGATCTCGTCGTCGTTCACCCCCAGCGCCGCGGTCATGGTGAGCGTGGTGAAAACGCCCCGCGCTGAGAGCCGGTCGATCGCGGCCTCCTTGAGCCGGCGCAGATCGGCGCCGCGGTGGTGCCGACTCGCCGTTTCCGACACGCCGTCGTACTGCAGGTACACCTCGACCCGGTCGCGATGGGCGGCGAGCAGGTCGAGCAGGGAGTCGTCGCGGGCGATCCGCACGCCGTTGGTGTTGATCAGAACCCGGACCACGTTGCGGGCGGCCACCTGGGTCAGCAGCTCACTCAGCTGCGGATAGAGCGTCGGCTCCCCGCCGGAGAGCATCAGGACGTCGATCCGGCCGTTCTCCCGGGAGAGCCGGGTGTCCAGGCTGGCCAGCACGTCGGCGAGCGGCACCACGCCGTGCAGCGCCGGCGACGAGTCACTGAAGCATGTCGGGCAGCGCAGGTTGCACTCGTCGGTCAGGTCGGCCAGCAGGATGCAGGTGTGCTGGGTCTGCATTTCCGGCAGGCCGTCGGCGTACGCGGACGGCACCGGCGCGAAGTTGCCGACGAGATCGGGCACGTGCGCCTTGGTCGGTGCGGTCCACTGCTCCAGGTACTCGAGGATCTCCGGCGACTCGTCGTACATCGTCCGGATCAGGCCGTGCTGCGGGCAACCGCGCTCCAGCCAGATCCGGCCGTCCCGCTCGGCCAACCAGCCCGCCAGCCGGGACACCTCGGCCAGCGGCCGGTCGGGTCGCTCGGCGTGGCACCGGGGACAGAAGGCGTTGACGTACCGGTGAATGCGGTCGCCGCGCAGCGCCATGCCCGGACCGCGGTCAATGCTCGTGGTCATCCCACTCCCAACCCGCTCACGACAACGACACACACGCCGAAGCCGATCACCGGCAGCACGATGATGCCGACCGCCCAGCCGATGATGAGGCCGAGACCCCGCCCGCGGTCACCGCGCCGGATCCCCCGGATACCGAAGACGAGACAGCCGACGAACACCAGGACCTGCATGAGCGCCGCGATGCCGAGCCAGATCCCCAACCGGTTGTCTATCTCGGTGGAGGAAACCTCGCGGAGCCTCATCAGGAGCGGGAGCAGGCCGATCGCCACCCCGATGCCGAGCAGGTGCGCCAGGAACGCCAGACCGATGCCGCTGGCCACCCGGCGGCCCATGATCGAGGTGTCGTCGCCCATCGGAGGCGGCGGCGCGGTCCACTGTGGATCACTCATCCCCGGCTGCCGGGGCGGCGGTTGCCATGGCGGCTGTCCGGGATCCGGCCGCCCGAATGGCGACGGATCCTGCGGCGGCGGCGGTTGGGTCATGCCGAGACCTCCTCCAGGGCACCACGCGGCGCGCGGCGATAGACCCCTCGACGGGCCTGGCGGATCAGGTGCCAGGCCGCGAGTGGCACGACGACGAGCAGGAACAGTTGCGGGCGGGTGAGACCGGCGAGCACCACCTCGTTGCCGCGGACGAACTCCACGGCGAACCGGAATCCGGCGTACGCCAGGAGGTACAGCTTGAACAGTTCCCCCGGCTCGGTGATCCGGCTCCGCAGCGCGCGCAGTGCGACGAACGCGAGGAGGTGGAAGGCGATCTCGTAGCCGAACGAGGGATGCAGCGCCACCCCGGCGACCGCGCCCGGGATCCGCCCCGCCTGCTCCGCGGTGAGGGTGATGCCCCAGGGCAGGCCGGTCGGCGTGCCGGGCAGTTCGGTGAGCAGGCAACCCAGCCGGCCGACCGCCATCCCGGCCGCGACCGCGGGGGCGAAGAAATCGCCGGTGTGATCGGTGTATCCGCACAGGCGCTTCGCGACGATCGCGCCGATGTACGCGCCGACCAGTCCGGAGAGGATGCTGCGGTTGCCGTAGGCCCACTGCTCGAGCAGTGAGGCGTTGTCGCGCGGGTCCAGGTGCTGCAGCCAGGTGCCGAGCCGCCCGAGGAGCGCGCCACCGACGAGCGCGCCGGCCACCACGTACCAGATCCGCTCGTCGCGCACCCGCCGACGGCGTACCTCGGCCCAGAACACCAACGCGGCGACCGCTATGCCCAGCGCCACCAGCACGTCGTGGGTGCCGATCGCCACCGGGCCGAGGCGGAGCAGCACAGGGTACACGCCAGGCCTCCCTTGCCGCGGTTGTCGCTCGACGTGAGCGGCAGCGTACCGCGCCGACGTGGTGCACTGTGGACATCGCCGGCCCGGGCCGACCAAATCAATCTGACGAACCGAGCCCTCCGGGTTATTCTGCCGCCATGTCGACAATTCGCGTGCCTTACCACCAGGACGAGCGACTTGCCGAGGACGACATTCCGCTGTTCGGTGCCGACACCGTCACGGTTGAAGCGGCGCTACCGGACGCAACCCTCTGGCAGCGCCTCGGTGCGCTGTACGACACCGTCGCGACGACCGTGGCCGAGCGGGTACGCGCCGGGGCTGTGCCGACCGTGGTGTCCGGCGACTGCCTGGTCGCCCTCGCGACCGTCGCCGGCGCGCAACGGGCGGGCAGCGATCCCGGCCTGGTCTGGTTCGACGCGCACGGCGACGTGCACACCCTGCAGACCTCGACCTCGGGCTACCTCGGCGGGCTGGCCCTGCGCCTGGCCATGGGCGCGCACGCGGAACTGCTGGCCGAGCCGCTCGGCCTCCGTCCGGTCGCGGAGGAGCGGGCCGTCCTGGTGGATGCCAGGGACCTGGATCCGGCCGAGGCGGCGTACCTGGCCACCAGCAGGGTCACCCGACGGGCCGTTGACGACCTCGACGCCGCGACGCTGCCTGACGGTCCCATCGTCCTGCACGTCGACGTCGACGTCATCGACGCCACCGAACTGCCCAATCTTCAGTTTCCGGCGTCGCACGGGCCGTCCACCGAATCGGTGCTGCGGGCCGTGCACCGGGTCCGCGCCACCGGTCGCGTCGTCGCGGTCAACATCGCCTGCCCGTGGCATCCGCCCCGGGACGGTCGGGACGTCGCCCTCCGCACCCGACTCCTGGAACGCCTCACCGACCCCGGGTAGCCGTTGGGCGCCCATCCGGTCGGCACGGCGATCAATGTGGAGATCCCGTGGTGGCGGGCGCGGTTGGTGCGGCCACCGGCTACCTTCCCCGACATGAACACGATCACGGCCACCGCCATCCCGACCCGGCCGGCGAAGCAGCCGGCGGCGAAGCTCTGGACAGCGGCGGTGTGGGCAGCGACGGTGGGCGCGGCCGGCTGGGCCGTCGCCCGGCTCGCCGGTGTGGAGCCGGGAGGGCCTGGCGTGCAGCTCATGGCGTTCACCCAGTACGCCGCCGCCGGGTCCGTGGTCACCCTCGGGTTGGCGTTGCTGAGCCGCCGGTGGCTGGCCGCGGCCGTGGCGGCGGCGGCGGCATTCGCGCTCGTCGCGACCGTGCTGCCACGGGTGATCGGCGCAGCCGCTGATGCCGGCCCGACGACACTACGGGTCCTGACGGCGAACCTGCTCTTCGGCGGCGCCCCGCCGGCCGACGTCCTGCGCCTTGTCCGGGAGGAGCGCGTCGATGTGTTGGCGCTGCAGGAGTACACGGAGCAGGCCCGGGACGGACTGGCTGCCGCCGGGCTGGCGGCGGAACTGCCCTACCTCGTCGCCTACCCGGAACCGGGCGCCAGCGGGTCGGCGCTCTACAGCCGGTACCCGCTGCGGGACACCGGCCTGCTGGCGCTGCCGTCCGGTTTCCAGCAGGCGCGCGGCGTGCTCGACATGCCCGGAGCGGTGCCGGTCGACGTGGTCTCCGTGCACCCGTCCGCTCCGGCCGCGTGGGACCGGATCGCCGACTGGCGCGCCGACTTCGCCGCCGAGCCACGGGCGGAACCGGACGGCCCGGTACGGCTGCTGATCGGGGACTTCAACGCGACCCTCGACCATGCCCCGATGCGTGCGTTGATCCGCTCCGGGTACGTCGACGCCGCCGACGCGGCGGGTGCCGGGCTCACCCCGACCTGGCCCTACGACGAGCGCTGGTACATCCCCGGCGTCACCATCGACCACGTCCTCGCGGACCGTCGCGTCGGCATCGGTGCGGTGCGCGTGCACCGCATCCCCGGCAGCGACCACCGGGCCGTCTTCGCCGAACTGCACCTGCCCGCAGCCTGACTCCACGGCTGACGGTTACGGTTGGATCATGCATGCATTCGCGGGTCGGGCAGCGGGTCGGCGGAGCCACGGCGGTGGCCGGTTTCTCGGTACGGCGATCTGGGCCGGCGCGGTCGCCAGCGCCGGGTGGGCGGCCGTGCGCGCCGGAGGGCTGGAGCGGGGCGTGCCGGCTGTGCAGGTGATGGCATTCACCCCGTACGCCGCCGCCGGCTCGGTCGTGCCGCTCGGGGCGGCACTCGCCACCCGCCGGTGGGGTGCGGCACTGCTCACGGCCGGCGCCACGGCGACCCTGGCGACGAGTGTGCTCCCGCGGGCGCTGCGCGCCCGGACCGGCCGCACCGCCAACGAGGAGCCGGACCATCCCGGTCGGCCGCTCCGGGTCATGACGGCGAACCTGCTGCACGGCGACGCCGACCCGGCCGGCATCGTGCGCCTGGTCCGGCAGGAGCGGGTGGACCTGCTCGCCATGCAGGAGTACACGCCGCAGGCCGAGTGCGGCCTGCTCGACGCCGGGTTGGCTGCGGCGCTGCCGCACCGCGTCTCCCGGCCGGCGCCCGGCGGCCACGGCTCCGCGCTGTACAGCCGGTACCCGCTGCGCGACACCGGGGTGCGCTGGGCGGCCACCGGCTTCGGGCAGGTGCTGGCCATGCTTGAGGTCCCGCAGGCGTACCCCGTCGACGTCACGTCGGTCCACCTGTCGTCCCCGGCGGACGTGGCCCGCACCCGCGACTGGGCGGCCGATCTGGCCAACCAGCCCGGTGCCGACCCGGCCGGCCCGGTGCGGCTGATGCTCGGCGACTTCAACGCCACGCTGGACCACGCGCTGCTCCGGAAGCTGCTGCGGAGCGGGTACGCCGACGCCGCCGACACGGCCGGTGCCGGGCTCGCGCCCACCTGGCCGTACCGGCAGTGGTTCGTCCCGCGGGTGACCCTGGACCACGTGCTCGTCGACACCCGGATCCGGGTCGGCCGGGTGAGCGCGCACCGGGTGCCGGGCAGCGATCACCGGGCCCTGATCGCCGACCTCATCCTGCCGGCGTCCCGGCGCGCGAATCAGCCGGCTGCCGCTGGTCGGTCGGTTGGGTGGAGCGCGCAAGCCCGTAGCTGAGCGCGTCGACCAGTGCCTGCCAACTCGCCTCGACGACGTTCTCGTGCACGCCGACCGTCGTCCAGTCCCGCTTGTTGCTGTCGGTCGTCTCCACCAGCACCCGGGTCACCGCGCCCGTGCCGTGGCTGCCCTCCAGGATCCGGACCTTGTAGTCGGCCAGCTCAAACGTGCGCAGCTCCGGATAGTGCCTGGTGAGCGCGATTCTCAGGGCCTCGTCGAGCGCGTTGACCGGGCCGTTGCCCTCGGCGGTGGCGATCACCCGCTCACCGCGCACCCGTACCTTCACGGTGGCCTCGGAGACCACCGCGCCGTCCTCGCGGTGCTCGACCAGCACCCGGTAGGACTCCAGCGCGAACGGGCGCGGCACACCGTCGTTGAGTTCGGTACGCACCAGCAGCTCGAACGAGGCGTCGGCGGCCTCGAACGACCACCCGCGCGCCTCCAACTCCTTCACCCGGTTGGTGATCCGCGCACTGGCCTCGGGATGGCCGGTCAGGTCGAGCCCAAGCTCGCGGGACTTGAGCTCGATGCTCGCCCGCCCGGCCATCTCCGTGATCAGGATCCGCATGTCGTTGCCAACCACGGTCGGGTCGATGTGGTTGTACAGCAACGGATCCACCTTGATCGCGCTCGCGTGCAGGCCCGCCTTGTGAGCGAACGCTGACGACCCGACATAGGCCTGGTGGGTGTCGGGTGCGATATTCGCGATCTCCGCGATGGCGTGTGCCACGCGGACCATCTGCTCGATACACCCGTCCGGTAGGACCTGCATACCGAGCTTGAGCTGAAGGTTGCCGACGACGGCGAAGAGGTCGGCGTTACCGGGCCGCTCGCCGTAGCCGTTGGCGGTGCACTGGAAGTGCGGTACGCCGGCCTCCACGGCGGCCAGCGTGTTGGCCACGGCGCAGGCGGTGTCGTTCTGGCAGTGGATGCCGAGCCGGGCGACCGCCGCCTCCGGGCTGACGCCGAGCGCGTCGGCGAGCCGGGCGCGGACCTCGGCCACCGTGGCGGTGATCCGGGACGGCACCATGCCGCCGTTGGTGTCGCACATGACGGCCGCCTCGGCGCCCGCCTCCAGCGCCGTCACCGCGACCTGCACGGTGTACGCCGGATCGAACGCGTAGCCGTCGAAGAAGTGCTCGCAGTCCACGAAGACCCGGCGGCCCTGCGCGACGAGGTACGCCACCGTGTCGCGCACCATCGCGAGGTTCTCCTCGAGCGTGGTCCGCAGCGCGCGCTCCACGTGCCGGGCGTCGGACTTCGCGACGAGCGTGATGACCGGCGTCTCCGCCTCCAGCAACGCGCGCACCTGCGGGTCGGTCTCCACCGCGACGCCGGCCTTGCGGGTGGAGCCGAACGCCACCAGTTCGGCGTGGCGCAGCTTCAGCTCGGTACGGGCGCGGCGGAAGAACTCGGTGTCCTTGGGCATCGCACCCGGCCAGCCGCCCTCGATGAACGTCACGCCGAGTTCGTCGAGCAGCCGCGCGACCGCGAGCTTGTCCAGAACGGAGTAACTGATGCCCTCGCGCTGGGCGCCGTCACGCAGCGTCGTGTCGAACACCTGCATTGCTGTCGTCCCTCTCTCACAACAAAAAGACCCCTCGCGAATGCGAGAGGTCTGCGCGCGCAGCGATTGTCAGCTGGGCGCGCTAGGGGCCAATAATGAGCCGGGTCACGTAGAGCAGCTTGCCACGCCGACGCCGATTGCGGAAGTCGTTTCCGCCTACCGGGACGGACACGGGGCCGCCAGCCCACGCTGACGGCCCCGTGGCAGTGCGCCGCGATCTACAGCACGCGGTGCACCCAGCCGAACTCGTCGGCGGCGCGCCCGCGCTGGATGTCCACGAGCGTGGCGCGCAGACCCTCGGTCACCGGGCCTGTCCCGCCGTCGCCCATCACGAACTCCCCGTCCCGGGAGCGCACCGTCCCGATCGGCGTGATCACGGCGGCCGTACCGCAGGCGAACGTCTCCCGCAGCCGCCCGGACCGGGCGTCGTCACGCCACTCCTCGAATGCGTACGGCCGCTCCACCACCTCTCGGCCGGCGCGACGGGCCAGCGTGATCACCGAGTCGCGGGTGATCCCGGGCAGGATCGTGCCGGTCAGCGGTGGGGTCACCAGCGTGCCGTCGTCGTACACGAAAAAGATGTTCATGCCGCCGAGCTCATCGACGTAGCGCTGCTCCACCGTGTCGAGGAAGACCACCTGGTCGCACCCGTGCTCGGTCGCCTCGGCCTGCGCCACGAGGCTGGCGGCGTAGTTGCCGCCGCACTTCGCCGCGCCGGTGCCGCCCGGTGCCGCCCGGGTGTACTCACGCGAAACCCACATGGTCGCCGGCTTCACCCCGTTGGCGAAGTACGCGCCGACCGGGGAGGCGATCGCCACGTACAGGTGCTCCGAGGCCGGCTTCACGCCGAGGAAGACCTCGCTGGCGAACATGAACGGGCGAAGGTACAGGCTGCCTTCCGGGTCGTCGGGCACCCAGTCGGCGTCGACGGTGATGAGCTGGTGCAGCGAGTCGAGGAAGAGCCGCTCCGGCATCTCCGGCATGGCCATCCGGGCGGCCGACTGCTGGAACCGCCGCGCGTTGGCGTCGGCACGGAACATGGTCACGCCGCCGTCCGCCGCCCGGTAGGCCTTGAGTCCTTCGAAGATCTCCTGGGCGTAGTGCAGCACCGCGGTGGCGGGGTCCAGCGAGAGCGGGGCTCGGGCCTCGACGCGAGCGTCGTACCACCCCTTCCCGTCGGCGTACCGCACGGTGACCATGTGGTCGGTGAAGACCCGCCCGAAGCCCGGGCTGGTCATGAGCGCAGCCCGGTCGGAAGCGGATACCGGTGCAGGATTCGGACGAATCTCGAAGTCGAGGGTGTCACCGCCGCTCACGCGAGCCTCCTGTGAAAGTGTCGGCACGCGCTGTGCGCGGCCATGCTTGGAATCTACCCGAACGGTCGTTCACACGCCCCCGGGCCGCCCAGCACCCGCCGCGATCTTGCAGTGCTGCCTCGGGCAAATGGGTACGACCCTCGCGAATACCCGGGCACGATTGCAAGATCGCGGGCTCGGGGCGCGCGGGGAGCCCCGGGGGAAGGGGCGGGGAAGGGCTAGGGGGTTACGGCGGCGGCGAGGCGGTCGCCGATCTCGGCGGTACGCAGCGCGACACCCGGCGTACGGGCTGCCAGCTCCGCTGCGACCGCCTCGGTTACTCGTACCGACTCGGCCGGGTACCCGAGGTGGTCGAGCAGCAGCGCGACGGAGAGCACGGCGGCGACCGGGTCGGCGATGCCCTTGCCGGCGATGTCGGGGGCCGACCCGTGCACCGGCTCGAAGATCGACGGGTGCGCCCGCTCCGGATTGATGCTGCCGCTCGCGGCGAGCCCGATGCCGCCGGTGACCGCGGCGGCCACGTCGGTGAGGATGTCGCCGAAGAGGTTGTCGGTGACCACCACGTCGTAGCGCTGGGGCTGGGTCACCAGGTACATGGCGGCCGCGTCGACGTGCTGGTACTCCGTGGTGATGTCCGGGTGCTCGGCCGCCACGTCGGCGAACGCGCGGGCCCACAGGCCCCCGGCGTGGGTCAGCACGTTGGTCTTGTGGACCAGGGTGACCTTGCGGCGCTCCCGCCCGCCGGCACGGCGGAAGGCATCGCGGATCACGCGCTCGACACCGTGCCTGGTGTTCAGGCTCTCCTCGGTGGCCACCTCGGCCGGGGTACCGGCGTGCAGGGTGCCGCCGGCGCCGACATACAGCCCTTCGGTGCCCTCGCGGACCACGACGAGGTCCACCTCGCCTGGCTTGACGTGCCCGAGCGGGCCGCTCGTGCCGGGCCAGAGGCGGGACGGGCGCAGGTTGACGTACTGGTCGAAGTCGAACCGAAGCTTCAGCAGCAGTCCGCGCTCCAGCACGCCGGGCGGCACGCTGGGGTCACCGATGGCGCCGAGCAGGATCGCGTCGTGCTCGGCAAGCTCATCCCGCACGCTGTCCGGCAGCACTTCACCGGTGCGGTGGTACCGGGCGGCGCCCAGGTCGTACTCGGTCGACTGGACCACCCCGGGCAGGACGGCGTCGAGGACCTTGCGGCCCTGATCGACCACCTCCGGGCCGATGCCGTCACCGGCCACCACCGCGATCCGCACCGTTGCGGTCTTCGCCTGCGTCACGACGGTTCCCTTCGGACAACGCGGATGATCCCGCAACGGTAAGCGATCGTCCCGAACTACGGTCAGCCCATCCCGACATGTAGGAGAGCGGGCCGGCCCGCCACTCAGACGCCGGACAGGTCCACGGTGCTGGCGGCGCTGGCGCCGATCGCTTCGGCGGCTTCGGCGAGCAGCTCCGCCGACGCGGCGTTGTCGACGGTGAGGGTCATCAGCGCCTCGCCACCGGCCTCACGCCGGGCCACCTGCATCGCCGCGATGTTGACGTTGCGCTCGCCGAGGATGGAGCCGACGGTACCCACGACGCCCGGTCGGTCGGTGTACCGGAAGAACAGCAGCACCCCGTCCGCCGCCAGCTCGAGCGGGAAGCCGTCCAGCTCGGTGAGCTTGATGACGTCGCCGCGCAGGCTCGGCACCGACGTGCCGGAGACCGAGACGGTCGAGCCGTCCGGCAGGGCGCCCCGCAGCGTCACAAGCATCGCGTGCTCAGGCGACTCGGGTGCCGTGGTGAGACTCACCTCGACGCCCCGGTCCGCGGCCAGCAGCGGCGCGTTGACGTAGGTGACCTGGTCCTCGACGACCGACGAGAAGAGACCCTTGGTCGCCGCGAGCTTCACCACCGACACGTCGTTGGCGACAACTTCGCCCTGCACCTCGACCGCCACTGAAGCAGCGACCCCGCCGGCCACCGCCGTGAAGACCCGACCGAGCTTCTCCGCCAGCGGCAGCAGCGGCCGCACCTCGCTGGCCACCACGCCGCCGGCCTGGACGTTTACCGCGTCCGGCACGAACTCGCCGTCCAGGGCGAGCTTCACGCTGCGGGCCACGGCGAGCCCGGCCTTGTCCTGCGCCTCCACGGTCGACGCGCCCAGGTGCGGCACCGCCACTACGTTGTCGTGGGCGAAGAGCGGGGAGGACGTACAGGGCTCCTTGGCGTACACGTCGATGCCGGCGCCGGCGACCCGGCCCTCGGCGATCGCGTCGGCCAGGGCCTGCTCGTCGATGAGCCCGCCCCGCGCGGCGTTGACGATCCGCACGGTCGGCTTGACCAGGGTGAGTTCCTTGGCGCCGATCAGCCCGACCGTCTCCGGCGTCTTGGGCAGGTGGATCGAGATGAAATCGCTCTCCCTGAGCAGCTCGTCCAGGCCGACCAGACGGACCCCGAGGGACGCGGCGCGGGCCGGCTGGATGTACGGGTCGTAGGCGACCAGCCGGACCCCGAAGGCCGCCATCCGCTGTGCGAAGAGCACGCCGATCCGACCGAGGCCGACCACGCCGACCGTCTTGCCCTGGATCTCCACGCCGGTGAACCTGGAGCGCTTCCACTCCCCGGAGCGCAGCGACGCGCTCGCCGCCGCGGTGTGCCGCGCAACCGCCAACAGGAGTGCGATCGCCTGCTCGGCGGCCGACACGATGTTGGACGTGGGTGCGTTGACCACCATCACGCCGCGCGCCGTGGCGGCGGCGATCTCGACGTTGTCCAGGCCCACCCCGGCGCGGGCGACGACACGCAGGCGGGGTGCGGCGGCAATCGCCTCGGCGTCGATCTGGGTGGCGGAGCGCACGATCACAGCGGACGCGTCGGCAAGCGCGGCCAGGAGCGCGGCACGGTCGGTCCCGTCGACGTGGCGTACGTCGAAGTCGTCGGCGAGCACCTCGAGCGCTGAAGGCGCCAGCTCTTCAGCGATGAGCACGACCGGGCGGTCAGGGGTGAGGTTCATTGTTCCTCGAAGGGTCTCGATGTTCGACGGCGGGAGCGGTCGCATATCGCGCTCCTGCGGTCCCCCTGGGGAGGGCGGGACAGCGGCGGCTGGAGCGCGCACGGCCTTGTCCGATGGTAGGGCCGCGAGCCCTTGCTCCCCCCACCGATCCCCCGTGACCGCCCTCACAGCACCGCTTCCCGCGCCCGGCGCAACGCTCCGGTCCGGCCTCGCCTGGAAGCGCCGACGCCGCCACCGGTCACCGGCCGAACCCGGCGCCACCCCGGTCCGGCGCAGATAGACGCAGATACCCGACACTGCCGCCACTTGACGGTGACCGATGTCAATGGTTCCCTTGGGCACCGCGACACCAACGGGGACTCTGGGGTAACACCATGCGCGAGCGCTTCCGTTCGGCCGTTGCCGGAATCCTCGTGATTCTTTCAGTGGCGGCATCGGCAGCCCCCGCGGTGGCCGCCGTCGCGCTCACCGGTTCGTACCTCCAGATTGTGGCGCACCCCGACGACGATCTGCTGTTCATGAATCCGGACATGCGCACGGGAATTGTCGCGGGTCGACCCACCACGACGGTTTATCTCACCGCCGGAGAAGGGGTCGTTCCGACGTACCGGGAGCCGGGCCCGGCGCCGTACTCGGGTCTGCGGCAGCAAGGCGTCCGGGCGGCCTACGCCCTGGCTGTCGACCGCACCAACGCCGAGAACGACTGGCACCGCGAGCAGGTCCGGATCGACCACGCGTCGGGCTCGAAGCTGGTGGAGATCGACACGCTGCCGAATGGGCGGGCACCGATCACCCTGGTATTTCTGAACCTTCCCGACGGCGGCAACAGCAGCGACGAGGTGGGCGGAGCGAACGCGCTGACGCACCTGCGGGACGATCCCCTGACCGTCCGGTCGACGTTCGCCCCGACCGGCTCGGCGATCACCACCCCGCAGCGGTATGCGCAGCGTGACCTGATCAACGTCCTGGCGGCGCTGATGAGCCGGTTCCGGGCGACGGTGGTCCGCACCCAGGACCCGCAGCATGCGTTTGAACTGCGCCCGGACCACGCCGACCACATCGCCGCGGCATGGTTCGCCGCACAGGCCTTCGAGGCGTACGGGTCGGCCCGCTCCCGGCTGGTCAGCTACCGCGACTACAACATCTCCGATGGCCAGGTCAACCTGCCGCCGGAAGAGTACGCCGAGCCAGGGGCGGCCACATACGTCAACAAGACGGACATGTTCCGCACCTATCTGCGGTACGACCGCGAAATCAGCGTCGATGACGACGTCTACAACCAGTGGCTCAAACGGGAGTACCGGCGTTGGTGGGCCGGCACCAAATGGGTCGACCGCAATCTGGACGGCCGACTACAGGCATTCGCCGTCCAGAACGGTCGACTGGTGACCTGGTGGCAGAAGGTCGACGACAGCTGGGCTGGGCCGCTGGACCTCGGCGATCCCGGCGGGCCGCTCGCCCCGGGCTTGAGCGTTTCCCGCAACCAGGACGGCCGGCTCGAGGTTTTCGCGCTCCGAATCAGCGACTATCAAACGGTCTCGACGTACCAGACCGCGGCGAACGGGACGTGGCTCGGCGCTTTTGCCGAACTGGGCAACCCGAACGCGGGTACGCACCTCGAACGGAACGTCGGGATGCCGGCGGCAACCGTCGATGCGGACGGCCGGATCCAGATATTCCAGAAAAACGGCGGCGGCGGCGTCAGCACCAGGTGGCAAACCGCGGTGAACGGCGGCTTCAGCGCGTGGGCGGACCTCGGCGGCGGCCCCGGTGTGCAGGACGGACTGGCCGCAACCACCGGACCCGGTGGTCGGATCGAGGTCTTCGGGTACGCGATCGTGGGCGGGATCGGGCGGATTTCACACTGGTACCAGAAGGAACCGAACGGCGTTTTCACCATCAACCCGTCGTTGCCCGCGCTGGAGCCGGCAGGTCCCCCGACGGTCGCCACCAACCAGGACGGCCGCCTGGATCTGTTCTACCGGCTGGCGACGAACAACTCCGGACCGTGGGCAGGACAGATCGGTCATACCTGGCAGACCGCGCCGAACGGGGGGTGGACCTCGACGCCGGAGAGCATCCAGGGGCACGGCGGCACCGGCCCGGTCGCCGTGGCCAACGCCCCCGCCGCCGGGGACGGGTCCACCCCGATCGAGGATGCGCGGATCCTGGTGCTGACGCGCAATCGCCGCGGCGGCGTCAGCATGACCCGCCAGGCCGCCCCGAACGGGGGGTACGAGCAGCCATGGATCGACCGCGGCACCTACATCATCGACGAGCCAGCGGTGGCCGCGGACCGGTCCGGCCGGATGGTCGCTTTCGCGATCGACGGCGACGGCCACCTCCTCGTCAGCCGGCAGACGGCTGCCAGCGGCGGTGCGCCGTTCACCGAGTGGGAGATCGTCGAGGGCTGAGTCCCCGGTCCACAACGGCCGGGGGGCCGGAACGCCGATCGCGTTGCGGCCCCCCGCACCATGCTCAGGCCGTGTCGGTGAGGGGCCGGTCGACCCAGCTCATCATCGACCGGAGCTTCTTGCCGGTCTCCTCGATCGGGTGCGCGGCACCCTGCTCGCGCCACTTGGCGAAGTTCGGACGGCCGGCGTCGTCCTCGGCCATCCACTCGCGGGCGAACTCGCCGCTCTGCACCTCGCTCAGGATCTTGCGCATCTCGTCCTTGACCCGCTCGTCGATGACCCGCGGGCCACGGGAGTAGTCGCCGTACTCGGCCGTGTCCGAGACGCTGTACCGCATCCGGGCGATGCCACCCTCGTACATCAGGTCGACGATCAGCTTGAGTTCGTGCAGGCACTCGAAGTACGCCACCTCGGGGGCGTACCCGGCCTCGGTGAGCACCTCGAACCCGGTCTGCACCAGGGCAGAGGCGCCGCCGCAGAGCACTGCCTGCTCGCCGAAGAGATCCGTCTCGGTCTCCTCCTTGAACGTGGTCCTGATGGCTCCGGCCCGGGTGCCACCGATCGCCTTGGCGTACGCGAGCGCGAGCGCGAACGCGTTGCCGGTGGCGTCCTGCTCCACGGCGACCAGCACCGGCACGCCCTTGCCGTCCACGAACTGCCGGCGCACCAGGTGCCCGGGGCCCTTCGGCGCCACCATGGCGACGTCCACATCGGCCGGGGGCTCGATGAAGCCGTACCGGATGTTCAGGCCGTGGCCGAAGAAGAGCGCCTTGCCGGCGGTGAGGGACGGTGCGATCGCCTCGGCGTACAGCTTGCGCTGGGCGGTGTCCGGCGCCAGTACCATGATCACGTCGGCCTCGGCCGCGGCCTCGGCAGGCGAGACGACCCGCAGGCCCTGCTCCTCGGCCTTGGCCCGGCTCTTCGAGCCCTCCGGCAGGCCCACCCGGACATCGACCCCGGAGTCACGCAGCGACAGCGCGTGGGCGTGACCCTGGCTGCCGTACCCCAGCACCGCAACCGTGCGGCCCTGGATCACCGACAGGTCGGCGTCGTCGTCGTAGAACACCTCGGCGGACATGCAGTTCCCTTCGTGGATATATGAGCAGAAAATTCAGGAGGCCGCGCGCAGCGCCGGGCCGGCGGTGATGGACCGCGAGCCGCGGCCGATCGCCACCACGCCGGACTGCACCATTTCCTTGATGCCGTACGGCTCCAGGTCGCGCAGCAGCGCGTCCAGCTTCTCGGCGGTGCCGGTCGCCTCGATGGTGAGCGCCTCGGCCGAGACGTCGACCACCCGGGCCCGGAACAGCGCCACGGTTTCCAGCACCTGCGAGCGCATCGGGCGGTCCGCCCGGACCTTCACCAGCAGCAGCTCGCGCTGCACCGACGCGGTCGCGTCCAGCTCGACGATCTTGAGCACGTTGACCAGCTTGTTGAGCTGCTTGGTCACCTGCTCCAGCGGCGAGGCCTCGGCGTTGACCACGATCGTGATCCGGGAGACCTCGGGGTGCTCGGTCTCACCGACGGCGAGCGAGTCGATGTTGAAGCCCCGCCGGGAGAAGAGTCCGGCCACCCGGGCCAGGACGCCGGGCTTGTTCTCCACCAGGACGGAGAGAGTGTGCTGGGTCATGATCGATCGCTTCCGGTCTCAGAGGTCGTCGGTGTCGAATGCCGGCCGCACGCCGCGGGCGAACATGATCTCATCGTTGCTGGTGCCGGCGGCAACCATGGGCCAGACCATCGCATCCTTGCCGACCACGAAGTCCACCACGACCGGCCGGTCGTTGATCTGCATGGCCGCCTCGATCGTGGCGTCCAGGTCCGCGGCGGTCTCGCAGCGCAGCCCGACGCAGCCGAGCGCCTCGGCGAGCTTGACGAAGTCCGGGATGCGGTGCTTGTGGGTGCCGAGGTCGGTGTTGGAGTAGCGCTTGTCGTAGAAGAGCGTCTGCCACTGGCGAACCATCCCGAGGTTGCCGTTGTTGATCACAGCGACCTTGATCGGGATGCCCTCCAGGGCGCAGGTGGCCAGCTCCTGGTTGGTCATCTGGAAGCACCCGTCACCGTCGATCGCCCACACTGTGGCGTCGGGGCACCCGACCTGCGCGCCCATCGCCGCCGGAACGGCGTACCCCATCGTCCCCAGGCCGCCTGAGTTGAGCCAGGTCCGCGGCTTCTCGTACTTGACGAACTGGGACGCCCACATCTGGTGCTGGCCGACGCCGGCGCAGTAGATCGCGTCCGGCCCGACGATCTCGCCGAGCCGCTGGATGACCCGCTGCGGCGACAGGGTGCCGTCCGGCGACTCCTCCCAGCCGAGGGGGTACCGCTCCCGGAGGTCGTCCAGCTGCGACCACCACGCGGTGAGGTCCGGCGCGGTCGCGCTATCGCGGTCCGTGCCGATCGCGGTGAGCAGCTCGGTGATGACGTAGCGGGCGTCGCCCACGATCGGCACGTCCGCGGCCCGGTTCTTGCCGATCTCGGCCGGGTCGATGTCGGCGTGCACGATCGCCGCGTGTGGCGCGAACGTGGAGAGCTTGCCGGTGACCCGGTCATCGAAGCGGGCACCGAGCGCGACGAGGAGGTCGGCCTTCTGCAGCGCGTACACCGCGGCGACCGAGCCGTGCATGCCTGGCATGCCCAGGTGCTGGGGGTGCGAGTCGGGGAACGCCCCGCGGGCCATCAACGTGGTCACCACTGGGATCCCGGTCAGCTCGGCGAGCTGGAGCAGCACGGCGGAGGCCTCCGCCTTGAGCACGCCGCCGCCGACGTAGAGCACCGGGCGTTTGGCGTTGCTGATCAGCCGGGCCGCCTCGCGGATCTGCTTGCCGTGCGGGTGCAGCGTCGGGTGGTACCCGGGCAGGTCCAGGGTGGGCGGCCAGGAGAAGGTCGTCTCGGCCTGCAGCACGTCCTTCGGGATGTCCACCAGCACCGGGCCGGGCCGGCCGGTGCCGGCCAGGTGGAACGCCTCGGCCAGGATGCGCGGCAGCTCCTCCCCCGACGTGACCAGGTAGTTGTGCTTGGTAATGGGGAGCGTGATGCCCTGGATGTCGGCCTCCTGGAAGGCGTCCGTGCCGATCGCCGGCTTCGGCACCTGTCCGGTGATCGCCACCATGGCCACGGAGTCCATGTACGCGTCGGCGATCGGGGTCACCAGGTTGGTCGCGCCGGGCCCGGAGGTCGCCATGCAGACGCCAACCCGGCCGGTGGCCTGCGCGTAGCCGGTGGCCGCGTGCCCGGCGCCCTGCTCGTGGCGGACCAGGATGTGGCGCACCTTGGAGTCGAAGAGCGGGTCGTAGGCCGGCAGGATCGCGCCGCCCGGGATGCCGAAGATGACCTCGACATCCAGCGCCTCGAGCGAGCGCACCAGGGCGCTCGCGCCGCTCATCACCTCATCGGCGACGCGGATCGGGCCGGAGCCGGTCGCGGCTGCGACCGGATGCGGCGAGACCGCCGCGGCCGTGCCGGCCACGGTCGCGGCCGCTACCGGCGGCGGGGTCGTGACGGCGGAGGCCCGGTGGGCGAGGACTTCGGGCGTTGGTCGCGTCATGGCAGGTCTGCCTTCGAATTGTCGGTCGTGCTGGCTGCTGACTTCATCAGAACACCCGGCTCGGTCGAGGCGACGTCCGGGCAACAAAAAACCCCGCGTGCGGTGTGCACGGGGGCTAGCGCGTCGACAGAGGCGTCGGCGCGCTAGGTGAGAAGTACTCGAAACGTCAGGGTGGCGGGCATGGCGTCAACTCTGCCGCATCTCATGGCTGACGTCAACCGGTCCCGAATACTGGGCAGGGATCACCGGGGGTCCCCCGAACAACGTCTCCACCTGCTCCGCCGGCATCGCCGCGCCGAAGAGCTCGCCCTGGCCGTACCGGCACCGGGCCTGCTCCAGGAGCCGGCGCTGTCGCTCGTCGGTGATGCCCTCGGCCACCACATCGAGCGACAGCCGGTTGCCCAGCGCCACCACCACGTCCACCAACGGCGCGTCGGTCGACGGCGGGGTGAGCAGCGAGCGATCGATCTTGAGGATGTCCACCGGCAGTGTGCTGAGCTGGCCCAGCGAGCTGTAGCCGGAGCCGAAGTCGTCGAGCGCAACCCGGACACCGCTCGCGCGCAGTTCATTGAGGCGTTCGACCAGCCCGTCCAGGTCCCGGGCAACCGCGTGTTCGGTGACCTCCAGCACGATGCGCCCCGGTGGCACCCGGTACGCGCGGAGCGCCTCGGTCACCCGGCCGACGTACCGCTCGCACTGCAACTCCCGCACCGACACGTTCACCGAGACCCAGATGCAGTGCCCGTCGCGGATCCAGAGCGCCAGCTGCCGGCACGCCTCGCTCAGGGCGAACGCGCCGAGCTCGTCGATCAGATCGGACTCCTCGGCAATCGGGATGAACTCGTCCGGCGCGACCTGGCCAAGCTGGGGATGGTCCCACCGCAGCAGCGCCTCCACACCGACGACATGCCCCTCCGGCAGCGCCACGACGGGCTGGTAGACCAGCCTCAACTCCCCGTTGCGGCGGGCGCCGCGCAGCGCGTCGGCCACCGCGGTGCGCCGCCGCACGCGCCGGTCGTACGCCTGGTCGTACTCCTGGACCCGGTTCTTGCCCTGCTGCTTCGCGTCGCGCAGGGCGAGGTCGGCGGCGCGCAGCACGGCCGGCAGGTCATGCCCCGGCTCGCACGCGGCCACGCCGATGCTGGCGGACAGGAAGACCGCGCCACCGGCAACCTCGTACGGCCTTGCCAGCACCCCGAGCAGGCGCTCGCACGCCGGCCCGGCCTCCCCTCGCGCGGCCCGCATCAGCACCGCGAACTCGTCACCGCCCAGCCGTGCGGCCAGGTCGCCGGGGCGCAGGTTGGCGCGCAACCGCGCGGCCACCTCGATCAGCACGGCATCGCCGGCGTCGTGCCCGCGGATGTCGTTGACGTTCTTGAAACCGTCGAGGTCGATGGCGAGCAGCACGCACCGGTGCTGCCGATCTGTCTCCGATTCCAACGAGGCGAGCAGGGCGCGCCGGTTGCCCAGACCGGTGAGCGCGTCGGTGTGCGCCATCACCCGGAAGTGCGCCTCGCTGCGGGCGAGCCGGACCGCGTCACGCCGGATGTCGTGCCGCACCAGCGCCTGCTGCCCGGCCACCGCCAGGGCCATGAGCGCGCCGGCACCCACGCTGATGCCGTCGATATGCCCGGCATACAGCGGGCGGATGGCGGTGGCGGCGACCATGGCCAGCATCGGCAGCACCGTCATCCCGGGCCGCTCCCACGCGAGCTCCGCGGGTGCGGCCATGACCCGCGGGCTGTACCGGGCCGCGCCGGCCAGGCCGAGCCATCCGGCGGCGTACCCGGCGGCGAGTGGGGCCGCGGCCCCGCTCCGGAAGAACACGGCGGCCACCAGCGCAGCGCCGGCGAGCGCGGTGAGCAGCAGCGACGCGCCAACCACAAGCATGCCGCCGCGCGGGCGGGTCGCCCGCACGGTGGTGACGAGGGCGATCCCGACGGCGGCGAGGCCAATCATGGCCGGCACCGCGACGACGAGGCAGTCGACCTTGAGCAGCATCGGCACCGGGCCCTGGAGGTACGAGCGGTGCATCGGCTCGATCAGCAGGGTCCAGCTGACGTAGAAGCCGCTCAGCGCCAGGATGACGCCGTCCAGCACCCGCCGTACCCGGGCGCCGGCGGTAGCGGCGGCCCCGGGCAGGACGAGTACCCCTGCCACCAGCAGCGCGATGCCAATGACATATCCGGCGCCGACGGCGGCGGTCGCCACGATCGGCCAGTCCTCAGCACCCCCGGATCGGGCGCCCGCGCCGTCGATCCCGCTGCCACCGGCGAGCGACCGGTCGCCGATCACGGCGGCGGCGACCACGCCAGCCGCGCCGGCCAGCACGCCGGCGGTCAGCATCAGCCCGGCGAGCCGGCCGCCCCGCCGGGCCCGCAGCAGCAGGCTGGTGGCGGACGGCCCGCCCACGGCGGCACAGACGGTCGCAGCCGCCACCAGACCGGTCGTCGTGGTCACAACTCCACTCTGCCCCATGACACAAAACCCGCGGGTCGCGCACCGCCGTCCCGATTGGTGGACCGGCGGGTCCTCGAACTGCCGTGGGGGGCCCGGACGGTGTAACACTCGAAGGTATGCCCGAGCTGCGCTCCAAGACATCGACATCCGGTCGCAACATGGCCGGCGCCCGCGCCCTGTGGCGGGCGACCGGGATGACCGACGACGACTTCGGCAAGCCGATCGTCGCGGTGGCCAACAGCTTCACCCAGTTCGTGCCGGGCCACGTGCACCTCAAGGACCTCGGGCAGCTCGTCGCGCGCTCGGTGGAGGGGGCCGGCGGTGTCGCGAAGGAGTTCAACACCATCGCGGTCGACGACGGCATCGCGATGGGGCACGGCGGCATGCTCTACTCTCTGCCGAGCCGCGAGCTGATCGCCGACTCGGTGGAGTACATGGTCAATGCCCACTGCGCCGACGCGCTGGTCTGCATCTCGAACTGCGACAAGATCACGCCGGGCATGGTGATGGCGGCGCTGCGGCTCAACATCCCGACGGTCTTCGTCTCCGGCGGCCCGATGGAGGCCGGCAAGACCGTCGCGGTCGAGGGCGTGGTGCACTCCAAGATCGATCTGATCGACGCGATGATCGCGTCCGCGAACGACGCGGTGAGCGACGAGCAACTGGGCGTCATCGAGCGGTCGGCGTGCCCGACCTGCGGGTCGTGCTCGGGCATGTTCACGGCCAACTCGATGAACTGCCTGACCGAGGCGATGGGCCTGGCACTGCCCGGCAACGGCTCCACGCTGGCCACCCACGCGTACCGCCGGGAACTCTTCGAACGGGCCGGCCAGGTGGTCGTGGAGATCGCCCAGCGGTACTACCGCGACGACGACTACTCCGTGCTCCCCCGCTCGATCGCCACCCACGAGGCGTTCGAGAACGCCGTGGCGCTCGACGTGGCGATGGGCGGCTCGACGAACACCATCCTGCACCTGCTCGCCGCCGCCCGGGAAGCCGAGATGGACTTCCCGGTCGCCGCCATCGACGCGGTGTCGCGCCGGGTGCCGTGCCTGTGCAAGGTCGCGCCGAACACGCCCGAGTACCACATGGAGGACGTGCACCGGGCCGGCGGCATCCCCGCCATCCTCGGCGAGCTCAACCGCGCCGGGCTGCTGCACCGCAACGTGCACGCGGTCCACTCGCCGTCGCTCGAGGAGTGGCTGAACACCTGGGACGTGCGCGGCGGCTCCCCGTCCCGCGAGGCGATCGAGCTGTTCCACGCCGCACCCGGCGGGGTCCGCACCGTCGAGCCGTTCTCCACGGAGAACCGGTGGTCGACCATCGACACCGACGCCGCCGGAGGCTGCATCCGCGACCTCGAGCACGCGTACAGCGCCGACGGTGGCCTGGCCATCCTCTTCGGCAACATCGCCCCGGACGGGTGCGTGGTCAAGACCGCCGGCGTCGCCGCCGAGTCGCTGGTCTTCGCCGGGCCGGCGAAGGTCTTCGAGTCCCAGGACGACGCGGTGCACGGGATCCTCAACAAGAAGATCGTGGCCGGTGACGTGGTGGTGATCCGGTACGAGGGCCCGCGCGGCGGGCCGGGCATGCAGGAGATGCTGTACCCCACCTCGTTCCTCAAGGGCCGCGGGCTCGGCAAGGTCTGCGCGCTGATCACCGACGGGCGCTTCTCCGGTGGCACCTCGGGGCTGTCCATCGGGCACGTCTCGCCCGAGGCGGCCAGCGGCGGCCTGATCGCGCTGGTGCAGGAGGGCGACGAGATCCGCATCGACATCCCGGCCCGGTCGATCGAGCTGAACGTGGCGCCGGATGAACTGGAGGCGCGGAAGATCGCACAGGAGAAGCGGGACAAGCCGTACACGCCGGTGGACCGCGAGCGCGTGGTGTCGCCGGCCCTGCGGGCGTACGCGTCGATGGCGACCAGCGCGAGCGACGGGGCGTACCGCCGGGTCCCGGACTGATCCCCGGGCGCGCCCGCTCCGGGCGGGGGTACCGCCGACACCCGCTTCCGGCGGTTACCTGCGGTCGCGCTGATGGAAACCTACCTACGTTCCGTGCTGTCGCCGCCACCTCGCCGGGTCCCTTCAATGCCGCCGGTAGTGGTCTGGACCTGGCGCGGCAGGCATCCCTGGACACGGCATGAGCATCGATGCGCGAGGGCGGGGCATTGCCCGACGGTAGCGAGGGGCCAGTGGGCGCGGCGATACGGACATTGCTCCGGCGGTGGGCCGGCGTGCCCCGGTGGGTTCGGGTCGTCGTGATGGCCGCCGTCTGCGTCTTTGCGTACGGCGGTTTCGTCCACCTGGCCGACCTGCTCGGCGTCCGGCCGGGTGGTCCGGGCTCGTCCACCCCCGCCTGGCTGCTGCTGTACTTCACCTCGCTGACGGTGTTCGAGCCGCTCGCGGCTCTGTTGTTAGCGCTGCGCCGGATCGAAGGGCTGCTGCTCGGCTGTGCTGTGCTCGGCAGCGACGCGGCGGCGAACGGGTACGCCAACTACGTGCTGGACACTGCGCCGGGGATCACGCCCGGCCGGATCGGGCAAGCGGTGATCACGGTACTCGCGATCGCCCTGATCGCGGCGGCGCCCAGGGTCGCTCCCTGGCTGCACCGGCCTTGACGTGCTGGCGAGTGCGCTACCAGTTGCTGCAGCCGGGAAACTGTGCGGTTGTGCAATTCGACGCCAATCAACCGCTACTGAGCTGCTTAGTTCTGGGCGGCACGCAGTGTTTTCACCACTTCTTTTCCGATCTCCTTGTCGACACCGAAGAAGACCAACTGCAATGAAGGTCGCCGGGACCGCCTTGGGGCACGCGAGCTGCCGTGCCGGTCAGGAAACGCTCACCCTCCCGTAGGTCCCGTGACGACCGCTCCCGTAGCAACTGGCCCTTGCGGGAGCCAACGTCCGGCATCAATCACCCCACCCAGCGTCAATTCCAACAACGGCACCGGCCACAAGGCCTGATCCCGCCCTTTCCGCAGCTCCGACCACAGCCCGGGCCCACATCCCATGCCGCCGTTACCAGCCCGGCGACAAGACAACAACCGATCGCACCAGCGCCCGCGCCGACCGGGGCTCCTCTGCCGCAATCCTCCCTGGGCATCGACCAGCCTCACGATCGGGCACAATGCACGACGTGATGAACCGACGCATACCCCATATCGCGGCAGCGCTGGCGTTCGCCCTGTTCGCGGCCACCGCCTGCTCAGACGACGCCACCTCCACCGCAGCGCCGCAGACCTCCGAACCGGCGCAGACGCTCGCGCCCGCGCCGATTCCGTCGAAGACGCCGGGCGTGGCCTGCCTGACCCCGGACGAGCAGACCGGTGTGATCCGGTTCAAGAGCGACAACGGCGCCTCCATCGCCGCGGTTGTCCTCGGGAAGCCGACCGACGTCGGCGTCGTCCTCGCCCACCAGAACTCGGGCGACATGTGCGAATGGGTGCCCTACGGCCGCACCCTGGTCGGCCTGGGCTACGCCGTGATGGCGATCGACCTCAACGGCTTCGGCGCATCCTCCGCGGCGGATGAGAGCCCGTCGCGTCCACAGTGGGACCGTGACATCGTCGCCGCCGCGTCGGAACTGCAGGACATGGGCGCCCAGAAAATCGTGTTGGCCGGCGCGTCCCTGGGCGGGATGGCGGCGGTCGTCGCCGCGGCCGACATGGATCCCGCACCGGCGGCGGTCATCGACCTGTCCGGCCCGGATGAGTTCTCCGGCCTCAACGCCGTCACCGCCGCGGCCAAGGTGACCGCGCCGGTCCTTTTCGTGGGTGGCTCCGGGGACCAGTACACCGCGCAGACCCGCAAGGTCTCGCAGGCCGCGACCGGCGCCAAGGAAAACCGCATGGAGGTCATCCAGGGCAGTGCCAGCCACGGCGTGTCGCTGCTTAAGGCGGAGACCGAGCCCAAGGCGGGCCAGGTCGCGACCTTGATCCAGGACTTCATCCGCCGGCACACCAGCGGCTGACGGTCGGTCCGCCGGCGGGGTGACGGTCGCCCCGCCGGCGGCTCACGATGGCTGACGGCGGGCGGCACGGGAAGCGGGTCCGCTCGAATTGCGGAGCATCGGAAATGGCGTAACTTCAAGCTTCAAGGCCCCGGACATATAGATCATCCGGGTTCCGTGAAAGCGGAGGTGGCACATGACCACGCTCGCCGAGGGGCTCCGGCTCGAGCTCAACGTGCTGGACTACACACTCGTCGCGCTCTACTTCGTTACCGTCCTCGGCGTCGGCTTCGCCGCCCGCAAGACCATCAAGAGCAGCGTGGACTTCTTCCTGTCCGGCCGCTCGCTGCCGGCCTGGGTCACCGGCCTCGCGTTCGTCTCCGCCAACCTGGGTGCGCTGGAGATCCTGGGCATGGCCGCCAACGGCGCCCAGTACGGCATGATGACGGTCCACTACTACTGGATCGGCGCGGTGCCGGCCATGGTGTTCCTCGGCATCGTGATGATGCCGTTCTACTACGGATCCAAGGTCCGCAGCGTCCCCGAGTTCCTCCGGCTGCGGTTCAACCGACCCACCCACATCCTCAACGCCGCGAGCTTCGCCCTCGCCCAGGTGCTCATCGCCGGGGTGAACCTCTACGCGCTCGCGCTGGTCATGCAGGCGCTGCTGGGCTGGCCGCTGTGGGTCTCCATCGTGGTGGGCGCCGCCATCGTGCTGGCCTACATCACCCTCGGTGGCCTCTCCTCCGCCATCTACAACGAGGTGCTGCAGTTCTTCGTGATCCTGGCCGGCCTGATCCCGATCACGGTCATCGGCCTGGTGAAGGTGGGCGGCATCAACGGGCTGTTCGAGGCGGTCCGCGGCACCGAACTCGGCGAGCAGGGGCTGCACACCTGGTCCAACACCGCCAACGCCGACAACCCGCTCGGCGCCAGCTGGCTCGGCATCCTCTTCGGGCTGGGCTTCGTGCTCTCGTTCGGGTACTGGACGACGAACTTCGCGGAGGTGCAGCGGGCCCTGTCTGCGCGCAACATGAGTGCGGCCCGACGAACGCCGATCATCGCCGCGTACCCGAAGGTCGTCATCCCGGTCGTCACGGTCATTCCCGGTCTCATCGCACTGGTCACGGTGAAGGGCCTGGGCGCCGAGTCCGGAGAGCTGCAGTACAACAACGCCATTCCGCTGCTGATGCGTGACCTGCTCCCCAACGGCGTGCTCGGCGTGGCGGTGACCGGCCTGCTCGCCTCGTTCATGGCCGGCATGGCGGCCAACGTGAGCGGCTTCAACACCGTGTTCACCTACGACATCTGGCAGGCCTACATCCGCCGCGACCGGCCGGACGGCTACTACCTGCGGGTGGGGCGCTGGGTCACCGTCGGCGGTGTGGTCGTCGGCATCGGCACAGCCTTCATCGCGGCCGGATACAGCAATATCATGAACTACATCCAGGCGCTGTTCTCGCTGTTCAACGCCCCACTCTTCGCCACCTTCATCATCGGCATGTTCTGGAAGCGGATGACCGCCTGGGCCGGCTTCTGGAGCCTGCTGGGCGGCACCGTCGCCTCACTGATCACCTACCTGCTCTACAAGGCCGGTATCGCGAAGTTCGGCTCAGACCTGGACGAGAGCTTCTGGGGCTCCGGCATCGCGTTCGGCACGGCGACGGTCATCGCGATCGGCGTCACGATGTTCACCGCGTCCAAGCGCGACGAGGAGCTGCGCGGGCTCGTCTACGGCGTGGGCTCGACCAATCTCAAGGGCGACGTGATCGCCGGGGACGAGGTCTGGTACCGCTCGCCCCTGCTCCTCGGGCTGGTAGCCGTGGCCATCGCCATCGCGTTCTACATCCCCCTGTGGTGAACGGAGGTCAGGTGCCATGACAGAGCCCACTGAGCGCTCCGACGACGAACTCATCGAACAGACCGAAAAGGCGCCGACGACCGACGCGGCGCGGCTCTTCGACGTCCGCCGGGTGATCGGTGGCCTGTTCGTGGTGTACGGCGTGATCGTCACCGTCGTCGGCCTGCTCGACTCGCCAGCCGACATCGAGAAGGCCCAGGGCGTCCGGATCAACCTGTGGGCCGGCCTCGGCATGCTCGCCCTCGGGTTGATCTTCCTGGCCTGGCAGTGGTGGCGGCCGGCGGAGGCACCCGCGCCGGCGGCCGACGCCGGTGCGGACCCGAGCGAGGAGCGCGATCGCCGGCTGGCGCACTGAGCGGTTAGGATCGGGGAGTTCGAGGAGCCGAGAGGCTTACCGCATCATCGCGACTGGCGCACGGCAAGGTGGAACCGACCACCGGGGAGCGACCATGATCGCGGCACCGCGCGCCTGGGTGCCCGGTCATCGGCCGATCCTGCCCAGGAGGCGCTCATGCACGTCCCGTCGATCCCCCACCTGACCGCCGCGGACCCGGAGCTCGCCGGGCTCATCGAGGGCGAGGCGCAGCGCCAACACGAGGTGCTGCGGATGATCCCGTCGGAGAACTACGTCTCCGCCGCCGTGCTGGAGGCCACCGGCACAGTCCTGACGAACAAATACTCCGAGGGCTACGCCGGCCGGCGGTACTACGAGGGCCAGCAGTTCATCGACCCGGTGGAGCAGTTGGCGATCGAGCGCGCGAAGGCCGTCTTCGGCGTCGAGCACGCCAACGTGCAGCCGTACTCGGGCTCCCCCGCCAACCTCGCCGTCTACCTCGCGTTCGCGAAGCCGGGGGACACGGTGATGGGGATGGCACTGCCGATGGGCGGGCACCTCACCCACGGCTGGAGCGTGTCGGCCACCGGCGCGTGGTTCAACCCGGTGCAGTACTCGGTGCGCCGCTCGGACTCGCTGATCGACTTCGATGAGGTCCGGGACATCGCCCGGCGCGAGCGTCCGAAGATCATCTTCTGTGGCGGTACGGCGATCCCGCGCGTCATCGACTTCCCCGCGTTCGCCGAGATCGCCCGCGAGGTCGGCGCCATCCTGGTGGCCGACGTCGCGCACATCGCCGGTCTGATCGCCGGCGGCGCGCACCCGTCCCCGGTCGGGTACGCCGATGTGATCACCACCACCACGCACAAGACCCTGCGCGGCCCGCGCGGCGCCATGATTCTGTCGACCGCCGAGCACGCCAAGGCCGTCGACAAGGCGGTCTTCCCAGGTCTGCAGGGTGGCCCGCACAACCACACCACCGCCGGCATCGCCGTGGCCCTGGGTGAAGCGGCGCAGCCGTCCTTCGCCGCGTACGCCGCGCAGATCGTCGCCAACGCCCGGGCCCTTGCCGGCGGCCTCACCGAGCACGGCTTCGAACTGGTCACCGGCGGCACCGACAACCACCTGATCCTGATGGACGTGACCGGCAAGGGCATCGGCGGCAAGCCCGCCGCGCGGGCACTGGACCGGGCCGGCATCGAGACCAACTACAACACCGTGCCGTTCGACCCGCGCAAGCCGTTCGACCCCTCCGGCATCCGACTGGGCACGCCCGCGCTGACCACGCGCGGCCTGACCGAGGAGCACATGCCGCAGGTGGCCGCGTGGATCTCGGCCGCCGTGGACGCCGCCGTCAAGGACGACGAACCCACCCTGGAGCGGATCGCCGGCGAGGTCCGCGACCTCCTCGCCGCCTTCCCGACCCCCGGCTGGAGCCGCACCCCCTGACCGGTCCACCACCGGCCCCAGGATCGTCACCACCCTCGGCGAGGTCGTGGTTTCCGCTGCGACCGGAGACCACGACCTCACCGGAGGCGCACTGATCCCGCGGCTCAGCCCTCGGCCACGGCCGGGAGGAGCTGGATATCCGCGTCAGCCGGGACGGGGTGTGCAGGCCGGCCAGGCGGCGGCGGTCCTCACACACGTACGCCTGCATGTAGGGCGGGAACTCAGGGTGCGACCATGGTGTCGTGACCCGATTCCGACTGAACGCCGCCGCCGCGGTGGCCGCGGTGATCACCCTGATCGGTGCGGTGCCGCTGGCGACCGCGAGCTGGTACCTCATGCCGATCCTGCTGATCCCCGCGGTGGTGGCGGTGTGGGCGTGGCGGTCGGGCACCGACGCCGACGCCGACGGGGTGACGATCCGGGCGCTGCTCGGGTCGCGTCGGGTGCCATGGTCCGGGATCGAGGCACTCGCGCCCGACGAGCGCGGCCGGGTCTACGCCCGGCTCACCCGGGGATCCGCGGTCCGGCTGACCGCGGTCAGCGCCACGGACCTCCCGCGGCTGCTCGCGGTGAGCGGTGGCCAGGTCGACGGTCACTAGCGCTTCAGCGGTGCGCGCCCTTGGTCATGGCCGACGCGAGCCCGCAAGAAGTGCCTGGTACTCCTCGGCTGCGTCGTCGATGTGCACGGCGACGTTGCTGTGGTTGCGGTCACGGCGGTCGCGGCGGGGCCCGGAGATCCAGTACTCCTCTCCGGTCGCCACGTCGACGTGGTTGCCCATCACCCCGTTGCACCGGCGCAGCTCCCGCCCGCGGTAGTACACCGTCCGGCCGGTCTTGGAGAAGCGCACGCGGCCGATCCACGCCGGCCCGTCGTCGGCGTGGCCGGTCTTCAACTCGACGTACATGATTCGCGCTCGCACGTGTCCATGATCCGCTCTTTCGGCGTCCGCGGTGGTGTACCCGCGCAGCCCGGTGGCCGGGTCCAGCGTCCAATCCTGCCTGGTGGCGCCCGGTCCATTTCGCGGCAAGAACGCGGGCTTATCGTCGGCGCCATTTGCCGGACCTTTGAGTTTCAGAGTCGGAAGGGAAGTGTCCGAATAGCCTCTCCCCCGAGATACGAATCCACACGACAGCCGGAACCGCACAACCTGCCGTGGCTGACCGCAAACTTCGGACCGTCGCGTTGCCCTGAGCCGCACCGCCGGCCGCGAATGGTCCTCCCAGTGTCAGTAGCCGTCCTGGACCACGTTGGCCAGCGCCTCACCTGAGGCGTACCGGCGCAGTTGTTGGGCAACCAGCGCGTACGCACGCGGGCGCATCCCGGACACCGAGGCCGCCACGTGCGGCGTGATCAATACGTTCGGCAGCGTCCAGAGTGGATGATCCGACGGGAGGGGCTCGGGCTCCACCACGTCGGCCGCCAGACCGAGCCGACCGGACGCCACCTCGGCGGTGAGCGCCGCCGTGTCCACGACCGGACCGCGGGCGGCGTTGACCAGGAGTGCGCCGTCCGGCATGGCGGCCAGGAACGTCGCATCGACCAGGCCCGTGGTCGCCTCGGTCAGCGGCACGAGCACCACCACGATGTCCGCGTTCGGCAACAGCGCCGGGAGCTCGTCCACCCCGTGTACGCCGTCGCGGGCACTGCGCGCCACCCGTACCACCTCCACCTCGAACGGCGCGAGCCGCCGGGCGACCGCCTCCCCGATGGAGCCCGCGCCCACGATGAGCACGCGCTTGCCGGTCAGTTCGTCGGTGTGCTGGTACGCCCATTCGCCGCGGGCCTGAGCCCGGACGAAGGTGGGGAAGCTGCGCAGGTACGCCAGGATCGCGGTGAGTACCCACTCCGAGGTCGGCGCGTCATGAACGCCGCGGGCGTCGCAGAGCGTCACCTCGTCGCGGACGCGGTCCACCCAGGCGTCCGCCCCGGCGGTCAGCAGTTGCACCACCCGCAGCGCGGACATCTGCCCAAGCAGACGCTGCAGCTTGTCCCCGCCACCCAGGAACGGCGGGGCCCAGAACTCCACCCCGGCCGGGTCGGACGGCAATTTATCGGGATCCGGACACACCTCGACGGTGATCCCGGCCGGTAGCGGACCGATCAGCCGCGGACCATCCACATGGGGCACCCAGATCTTCACGTCCCGAGCCTACTGGTGGCCTGAGCAGGCCTAACCGTCCGGTCGAACAACCCGTCCCGGGTTGCAGCGGGACAGGCTCCGGTGTCCGGTTTCGTCGATCCGTCGCGTATGAGATGTGCGGCCCCACCGGACGTCGGGGGGTTGGCATGATTTCGAGCAAGCTCGATGCACCCACGACACTCGACGGTGCCGCGGGGGCCACCAAAGAACGGGGACGTACCAGTGACCATCCTGCCAGTCGGGCCAGACACCCGACCAACCCAGCGGCGCGCTCGTCGCGCGCCGCTTGTCACACTGCTCGCAGCCGCGTTCGTCGGCGCTCCTCTGACCAGCACGCCGGCGCACGCCATCGCCGGTGGGGCACCGGCCGCCGCGGGGTCGTACTCCTTTGTCGCTCAGCTCAACATCGGCGACGGCGCGCGGGGTTGCTCCGGAGCGCTGGTGGCTCCGCAGTGGATCCTGACCGCGGCCAGTTGCTTCGCCGCTCCCGGCGCACAGGTCGTCACGGGGCGACCTACCAGCCGTACGGTCGCCACCATCGGCCGTACCGACCTCAACGGGACCGGCGGGCAGGTCGCCAATGTGGTGTGGCTCGTCCCGCGCGACGATCGCAACGTGGTGCTGGCGCGGCTGCACCGGCCGGTGGCGAACATCGCGCCGGTCGCCATCGGGTCCGCAGTCGAGGTGGGCCGTCGAGTCAGGGCGGCCGGATATGGCCGGACCTCGGACAAGTGGGTGCCCGACGTGCTGCACACCGCGACGTTCACTGTCCAGACCGTCGACGTCAGCACCTTCGACATCCTGGGCGAGGGCGCGGGCTCGGGCGGTCCGGGGCAGAACACCGGACCGGCCAGCATCTGCAAGGGCGACTCCGGTGGGCCCGCGTTCACGGAGGCCTCCGGCTCCGTTGCCCTTGTCGGCATCCACAGCGCCTCCTGGCAGGGCGGTTGCCTCGGCGAAACGCAGACGAGGCGGGAGGCGACCGAGGCCCGCGTCGACGACATCGCGGCGTGGATCAGGAGCACCGCCCGACCGATCGTGGCAGCGCCCGACTTCGACGGTGACGGCGCATCGGACATCGCCCTGACCGGAGAGCCCAGCTGGACAACCTTGCCGGTGGCCTTCTCCAAGGTCCCCACACCGCGCCCACCGGCGCGCCCGGGGAGCACTCGGGAATTCAGCGTCACCAACGAGTCGGTCGGAGACTTCGGCGCGCTCGCCGGTCAACCGGGAGTGAAGAAGCTGGCCGGGGACTTCGACGGTGACGGCCGGACCGACATCGCGCTCACCGGAGGAAACGGATGGACCAGCATCCCGGTCGCCCTGTCCCGCGACGGCGGCAAGTTCGAGGTGATCAAGGGCGAGGTCGCCAACTTCCCATTCTGGTCGAGCGTGCCGGGCATCAGGCCGCACGCCGGAGACTTCAACGGTGACGGCCGGACCGACATCGCGCTCACCGGAGAGCCCAGCTGGAACACCGTGCCGGTGGCCACTGCCAAGGGCGACGGTACGTTCTCCGTCACCAATGAGGTGGTCGGCGATTTCGCGAGGCTGACCGGTCAGCCGGGGGCGACGCCCCTGCTCGGGGACTTCGACGCTGATGGCCACGCCGACATCGCCCTGACCGGAGCCAGCGGCTGGGACGCCATCCCGGTCGCCTTCGGCCGGGGCGCTGGCAAATTCCAGGTGACCGTGACCAAGGTCGACCACCCGCACTTCACCGCGTGGGCCAACGTGGCCGGCGTCAAGCCACTGGCCGGAGATTTCAACGGTGACGGCCGCACCGACATCGCGCTGAGCTCAGGTCCGGGCTGGACCACCGTGCCGGTGGCCGCCTCCAACGGCGACGGCACATTCGCCGTCACGAACGCCCCGGCCCCGAATTTCGCCGTGAACGCCGCGCCGGGAGTCTGGACACTGGTCGCCGACTTCAATGGGGACGGCCGGTCCGACCTGGCGCAGGCTGGTGGAAGTCACATCTCGATCGCGTGGGTCACCGGCGGGGCTTCCGATCTTGCGTTTCAGACGCCGGTCCGATTCGGCGGCGACTTCGCCGCCTGGGCCGCCGTTCCCGGCGTCAAGATTCTCACCGGCGATTACACAGGTAACGGGAGCGCGGACATCGCGCTGACCGGAGTACCCGGTTGGACCACCCTGCCCGTACTCAACCCCGGCCCTCGCCTGCCCACCGACCCGACGCCGGTGCCGACCAACCAGCAGGTCGGCCCGTTTGCTCTCTGGGCGAGCGCGCCGGGAGCCGTGGTGGTCACCACCCCGCAGACAGCGGCGCACTGAGGTACACCCGTCCGGGGCGGGCATGCCCGCCCCGGACGGGGAACCGGTCGATTCTGCCGCGCATGGTCGAGTGCCTGTGGATCGACTCCCAGAGACCTGTCAGGCACGAAGGCTAGGCTTGACCCATGACCGCGTACCGTCGCACCGGCCGCCGACTCGGCCGCGCCCTCGGCGCGGCCCTCTGCACCGCCAGCCTCCTGGCGGCTACGGCCTGCACGTTCGGTGACCCGCCGGCCGACCAGGCGGGGCAGCCGCCCAAGCTGCCCACCCCGACGGCCACCCCGACGCAGCGGGCGGGTGGGCCGGATAGCGGGAGCCAGAGTCTCGTCACGAACGTGGTGGCCAAGGGCCTCGCCGTGCCGTGGGGCGTCGCGTTCCTGCCCGACGGCGCTGCGCTGGTGACCGAGCGCGACAGCAAGCGGATCCTCCAGGTTGGCCCAGACAAGGGCCCGGACGGGCTGCAGAAGGTCACCCCGGTCCAGACCATCGACGAGGCCAAGGTCGGCGGCGAGGGCGGGCTGCTCGGGATCGCTGTCTCCCCCACCTACGACACCGACAAGACCGTGTTCGTGTACTACACCGCGGCTACCGACAACCGGATTGCCAAGTTGGTCCTCGGGCAGCCGCCGCAGCCGATCGTGACGGGGATCCCGGCCGCCGGGATCCACAACGGCGGCGGGTTGGCGTTCGGCCCCGACGGGATGCTCTACGCGTCGACCGGTGACGGCGGCGAACGGCCGACGTCCCAGGACCTCTCCAGTCTCGGCGGCAAGATCCTCCGGATGACGCCGGACGGCAAGCCGGCCCCGGACAACCCCTTCAAGACGCTCGTCTACAGCTACGGTCACCGCAATGTGCAGGGCTTCGGGTGGACCGAGGACAAGAAGATGTTCGCGGTGGAGTTCGGCCAGAACACCTGGGACGAGCTGAACCGGATCGAGCCTGGCAAGAACTACGGCTGGCCGGCCGTGGAGGGCAAGGGCACCGATCCGAAGTACACCAACCCGATCGTGGTGTGGGCACCGAAGGACGCCTCGTGCTCCGGCGCCGCCGTGCTGGGCGCCACCGTGTTCGCGGCGTGCCTGAAGGGAGCCAGGCTCTACTCGGTGCAGCTCACTCCGGATGGTGGCGCGCTCGGCCAGCCGCAGCCCCTGCTCGTCAACGCGTACGGCCGGCTGCGGACCGCGGTGGCCGCGCCGGACGGCAGCCTCTGGGTCACCACCTCGAACAAGGACGGGCGGGGCACGCCCAAGCCGGACGATGACCGCATCCTGCGGATCATCATCGGCGGCGGGGACTCCGGCAAAGCCTGATCATGAGTAGTCCAGGTCGGTCGGCGATACGCCGGCGCTGGTCGGTCCCGCGGACCCGGATCTGGCGGTACGACCTGGCGTCGCGGCTGCCGCGCGACGGCCGGGTCCGCCGCACGCTGCGCCACCGTGCCGTCAACGGGCTGGGGCGGGCGGCCGGCCTGGTGGCGGTCACCCTCGCCGGGGTCACGCTGGGCGTGATGCTCGGCGGCACGGTCACCGCGGACATCGGCCCGTTCCAGACCCGGCTGTCCATCACGCCGTCCATCACCGGCGGGACCGACGTGGCGATCCCCCCGCTCGGGTCGCTTCATCTGCGCAGCCACAGTGGACCGGCACACCTGCAGATCCGGCTCGACTCCATCGACGAAGCGCGGGCACGTGCCGTCGTCAGCACGCCGAACGGCTTCAGCGACGCCAGTGACCGGGTTGTCGGCGACCTGACTCGCGGCATCATCCGACTCACCCTCCAGGTGCTCGGCATCGGTCTGCTCGGCGCCCTGCTGCTCGCCGCAGTGGTGTACCGCAACGTCAGGCGAATCGCCGCCTCGGGTCTGTTGGCGCTGACGGTCCTGACGACGAGCGGCGGGATCGCCGTGACGACGGCGCGGCCCGACGCGATCCTGCAGCCCCGCTACGATGGCCTGCTCGTCAACGCACCGGCCATCGTGGGCGACGCCCGGCGGATCGCCAACCGTTACGAGGAGTACCGCGGTCAACTTCAAGGGCTGGTCCAGAACGTCAGCCGGCTCTACGGCACCATTTCGGCGCTTCCGGTGTACTCCACCGACAGCAGTACCAGCCGCGTTCTGCACATTTCTGACCTGCACCTCAACCCTGGCGCGTGGTCAGTGGTGCGCACCATCGTGGAGCAGTTCGCGATCGACGTCGTCGTGGACACCGGCGACATCACGGACTGGGGCAGCGAACCGGAGGAGGGGTACGTCGCCTCGATCGCCGCACTGAAGGTGCCCTACCTGTATATCCGCGGCAATCACGATTCGGCCGCGACCGCCGCCGCGGTGGCCCGCCAGCCCAACGCGGTCGTGCTGGACAACACCACGCACACGGTGGCCGGCCTCACCTTCGCCGGGATCGCGGACGCGCAGTTCACGCCGGACAAGAGCGATGCCGCCAACGACGGTGCCCCCGGGTCCAAGGAGGAGAACCGACGCTCCGAGGTCCGGGTCGGCCAGCAACTCGCCGACACCATCCGCGCCAGCGGAGCCCGGGTGGATGTCGGGCTGGTCCACGACCCGGTGAGCGCGGCCCCCCTCGCCGGGACCTGCCCGGTCGTGCTTGCCGGGCACCTGCACAGGCGTGAGGTCCGCCGCCTGGACGGCCAGCACTACGTGCGGCCATCCACCCCGACTGTGGATCGCGGCGCGGTCGGCGACGGCACCGCCGGCGAAAATGGTGCAAGTGAAACTCGTTCAGGTCGCACGCTGCTCATGGTGGAGGGCTCCACGGGTGGCGCAGGGCTGCGGGGGCTGGAGAACGACGATCCGCTGCCGTTAGCCCTCTCGGTGATGTACTTCGACTCCGCCCACCGGCTGCAGGCCTACGACGACATCCGGGTCGGGGGGACCGGCCTGACCGAAGTGTCGCTGGAGCGCCATCTGGTGGAGCCGGACACCGAGGCGCCGCCCGCGTCGCCATCCAGGGCGCCGTCAGGGTCGCCCGCTGCGGACCCGTCCGGCACGCCCTGACGCGTGGCGGTTGCCTAGGACTGGCCGCCGAGTCGGGCGATGATCAGCTCGCGAACGGTCTTGGCGTCGGCCTGGCCGCGGGTCGTCTTCATCACCGCTCCGACCAGCACGCCGGCCGCAGCCACCTTGCCGTCACGGATCTTGTCGGCGACGTCGGGGTTCGCGGCGATCGCCTCGTCCACCGCCGTGGTGAGCGCCCCCGTGTCGGAGACCACGCCCAGGCCGCGCGCCGCCATCACGGCCGACGGCGTCCCTTCGCCGTTGATGACGCCCTCGAGCACCACCCGGGCGAGCTTGTCGTTGAGCTTGCCCTCGTCCACCAGGCGCTGCAGCTCCGCGACGTGCTCCGGTGTGGCGCCGACCGCGGCCAGTTCGATGCCTGATTCGTTGGCCCGCCGGGCCAGCTCACCCAGCCACCACTTGCGGGCCGCCTCGGCCGACGCGCCGGCCGCCACGGTCGCCGCGATGAGGTCGATCGCACCGGCGTTCACGATGGCCTGCATGTCCAGCTCGGTCAGGCCCCACTCGGCCCGCTGCCGCTCCCGGCGGACCCGGGGCAGCTCCGGCAGCGCGGCCCGCAACTCCTCGATCCACGCCGCGTCGGGCGCGAGCGGCGCCAGGTCGGGCTCGGGGAAGTACCGGTAGTCGGTGGCCGTCTCCTTACTGCGCCCGTCGCGGGTGTCGCCGGTGTCCTCCTGAAAGTGGCGGGTCTCCTGGATGATCTTCAAGCCGGCGTCCAGCCGACCGGCCTGCCGGATCATCTCGGCCCGGACGGCACGCTCCACCGAGCGCAGCGAGTTCACGTTCTTCGTCTCGGTCCGGGTGCCCCACTCGTCGCCGGGCCGGTTGAGTGAGGTGTTCACGTCGCAGCGCAGCGAGCCCTGCTCCATCCGGACGTCCGAGACACCCAGTGAGCGGATCAGCTCCCGCAGCTCGGTGACGTACGCCCGGGCCACCATCGGGGCCCTGGCGCCCGTACCGGGGACCGGCTTCGTGACGATCTCGACCAGGGGAATGCCGGCGCGGTTGTAGTCGACCAGGGACTCGGTCGCCCCGTGGATGCGCCCGGTGGCGCCACCGACGTGCAGCGTCTTGCCGGTGTCCTCTTCCAGGTGCACCCGCTCGATGCCGATCCGGACCGTCTCGCCGTCGATCTCCACGTCCAGCCAGCCGTCCGTGCACAGCGGCTCGTCGTACTGGCTGATCTGGAAGTTCTTCGGCATGTCCGGGTAGAAGTAGTTCTTCCGGGCGAACCGGCACCAGCTCGCGATGGAGCAGTTCAGCGCGAGGCCGATCTGGATCGTCGCCTCGATCGCCGCGCGGTTGGCCACCGGCAGGCTGCCGGGCAGGCCGAGGCAGACCGGGCACACCTGGGTGTTGGGCTCGGCGCCGAAGTCGGTCGGGCAGCCGCAGAACATCTTCGTCCGAGTGCCCAGCTCGACGTGGGTCTCCAGACCGATCACCGGCTCGTACCGGTCGGTCACGTCGTCGTAGGGCGGCAGCGTCACGGCAGTCACGCGCTCCAGCGTAGTGGGCGGCGTTCCGGGGATTCCGGCTGGTACGGCGATCAGCGCCACGGCGGTCGCCCGTCATGATCCGGGAGCGTTGTGGTCGTTGAGACGGCTCCGGAGCGACCAGAAGTCTACCGGATCATGGTCAGGCGCCGGCGGTCCATAGTGGAGTGTTTCGCGCCTGCCCGGTCCTGGGTAACACGAGGGTAATTACTCAGGGAGGACGACGATGGGACTGCAGTACCGCAAGGTGTGGCGGCTCGGACCGGTGCGACTCAACTTCACGCAGCAGGGCTTCTCCTCCTGGAGCATCAAGATCGGGCGCTGGTCCTGGAACTCTCGCGCCCGCGCCAGCCGGGTGGACCTGCCGGGCGCATGGTCATGGAGAGGTCGCGGCCGCTCGAGCTGAGGCGTCGTCGGAGGGTCCAGGCTCGGTGCGGCGACCCTCCGACGCCCGCTCAGAAGGCGGTGGCCGGCAGCATGGCTTCGGCGGCGGAGATGGCCTCGTCGATCCCGGTGACCGCACGACGCGAGTCGCTGGCCCAGGTCGGTATGACGTCGTACCCGTCGGACGTCGGCCTGATGATGATCTGCCCGGCGCTGCGGTCGGTGTGGTCGATCTCGAACCTGACATCGGTGTACATGCTGACCAACGGGAAGAGCCGGCCCAGCCGTTCATTGGCACGAGCCGCTTGGAGCATCGGGTGGACATCGTGGTACTTGGGATCGCCCAGGAGGTCCTCCCACATGGTTTCAACCGGGCCGCCCTCCTCGTACGCCTGAGCCAAGCGACTCCAGGACAGGAACGGGAACCGGGCGACGAGTTCCCGCCGGGTGGCACCGCCGCGCCACATCGCGGCCACCCGTGCCACCTCCGACAGGTCGGGTGTGCCGCCGCTCACCCGCCGGCGGCCGTCCTCGCCAATGGAGATGGAGAACCACCGCTCTTCCGCACCCATGCCCACGTTGACGCTGTCGCGGTCCGTCGGCACCTTCGCGGTCCAGTAACGGTTGGGGGCCGCCCGGTTCGCCAGCGGCCCGATGTCAACCGAAATGCGGCGAGCAGCATCCGCCAAAGCTGGCGTCAATCCTTCGTGTTCCACAACGTCCGGGTACAGAGTCGCGTCATCCACGGCCAGTCCCAGCCAGAGTGACGAACCACCCGGGTCAGGACAGCGGCGGTGGGGTCAGCGTGCCGACGACCGACTCCAGCGCCGCCGCCACCCGGTACATCCGGTCGTCGGCCATCGTCGGCGCCATCACCTGCAGCCCGACCGGCAGACCGTCGGAGAGTCCACAGGGGACCGAGATGGCGGGGCCGCCGTAGAGGTTCGACGGGATCGTGTACAGATCGGCAAGGTACATCTGGTACGGGTCGGCGGTGCGCGAGCCCAGCGGGAAGGCGACGAACGGGGTGGTCGGGGAGATCAGCACGTCGGCGGCCTGGAACGCGGCGGTGAAGTCACGGGTGATCAGGGTGCGCACCTTCTGCGCCTGCCCGTAGTAGGCGTCGTAGTACCCGGCCGACAGCGCGTACGTGCCGAGGATGATGCGCCGCTTCACCTCGGGGCCGAAACCGGCCTCGCGGGTCAACGACATCACCTCTTCGAGGGAGTGCTGACCGTCGTCGCCGACCCGCAGGCCGAACCGCACCCCGTCGAAGCGGGCCAGGTTCGAGGAGCACTCACTCGGCGCGATGAGATAGTACGCCGGCAGCGCGTACTCGAAGTTCGGGCAGGAAACCTCCACGACCTCGGCGCCCAGCTTCACCAGCGCCTCGATCGACTCCCGGACGGCCGCGGTGACGCCGGACTCGGCGCCCTCGCCGGCGAACTCCCTGATCAGGCCTAGCCGCACGCCGGTCAGGTCGCCGGCGGCGCCCCGCCGGGCCGCCTCGACCACCGCCGGCACCGGTGCCGGGATCGAGGTCGAGTCGCGCGGGTCGTGCCCCGCGATCACCGCGTGCAGCGCGGCGGCGTCGGCGACGTTGCGCGCGCACGGGCCGGGCGTGTCCAGCGATGAGGAGAAGGCGACCAGGCCGTACCGCGAGGTGCCGCCGTAGGTCGGCTTCGCGCCGACCGTGCCGGTGACCGCGCCGGGTTGCCGGATCGAGCCGCCGGTGTCGGTGCCGATCGCCAGCGGCGCCTGGTAGGCGGCGAGCGAGGCGGCCGACCCACCACCGGAACCACCGGGGATCCGGCTGAGGTCCCACGGGTTGTACGTCGGGCCGTAGGCCGAGTACTCCGTCGAGGAGCCCATCGCGAACTCGTCCATGTTGGTCTTGCCGAGGATGACCAGCCCCGCCTCGCGCAACCGGGTCACCACGGTCGCGTCATAGGGCGGGCGCCAGCCCTCCAGGATCTTCGACGCGCAGGTGGTCGGCACGCCGCGGGTGGCGAGCACGTCCTTCACCGCGATCGGCACCCCGGCCAGTGGGCCGAGCTGCTCGCCCCGGGCCCGCGCCTGGTCCACCTCCCGGGCGGCCTGCAGCGCCCCGTCCGTGTCGACGTGCAGGAACGCGTGCACCTGCGGCTCGACCGCGGCGATGCGGTCCAGATGGGCCTGGGCCACCTCGACGGCGGAGATGTCGCCGCTCGCGATCAGCCCGGCGATCTCGGCTGCGCCGGCCCTCGTGACGTCACTCACCGCTCAGGCCTCCTCGTCCAGAATCCGCGGCACCCGGAACCGGTTGTCCTCGGCGTCCGGCGCGCCGGCCAGCACATCCTCGCGGGAGAGGCTGGGCGTCACGACGTCGTCGCGCAGCACGTTGGTCAGCGGGACCGAATGCGAGGTGGGCGGGATGTCCGCCGCGGCGACGTCGCCGATCCGGGCCACGGCCTGCAGGATCACGTCCAGTTGCCCGGCGAAGGTGTCGAGTTCCGACTCCGTGACGGCGAGCCGCGCGAGGTGGGCGAGGTGAGCCACCTCGTCGCGCGTGATTGCAGCCATGCTGGACGTCCCCTCGATCTCGGTCGGGCGGCTGCAGCCGAGTCTATTTGAAGGGCCTCATCCGGTACCGGCGGGGCGCGGCCACCGCAGCGGTGACCCCGCCGACGAAGTGTTCGCCCGGTGTTTCGATCGACAGGTGTCGGCCGTCCGCCGGTCGCCATCCCGCGCCGGGACGCTGGCGGTGTCCCGTACCTCAGTCATTGGAGGGAAGGCCGTGCCTGACCTGTCGCCACTCACCCGCCGGACGTTCCTGGCCGCCGGCGCCGCCGCTACCGCGGCCGGTGCCGTCACCGCGCTGCCCGCCGGCCCCGCCGCCGCAGCGCCGACGCCGCACCGTGGTCCGCTCCGCTCCGACCCGTTCACCCTGGGCGTCGCCTCCGGTGACCCCGACCCGGACGGCTTCGTCCTCTGGACCCGGCTCGCGCCGCAGCCGCTCGCCGAGGACGGACTCGGCGGGATGCCGAACCGTCCGGTGACCGTGCGCTGGGAGGTCGCCGCCGACGAGCGGTTCCGCTCCGTCGTCCGGCGGGGTGCTGGGAACGCGCGCCCGGAGCATGCACACAGCGTGCACGTCGAGCTGTCCGGCCTGCTGCCCGGACGCGAGTACTTCTACCGGTTCCGGGCGGAGGGCCACGTCTCACCGGTCGGCCGCACCCGGACCGCCCCGGCCCGGTGGGCCATGCCGAGCGCGTTGGCCATGACGTTCGTGTCGTGCTCGCAGTACGAGCACGGGTACTTCACCGCGTACCGGCGCGCCGCCGAGGACTCCCCCGACCTGATCCTGCACCTTGGCGACTACCAGTACGAGTACACCCGGGACACGTACAACATCCCGGGCGGCAACCCACGCGACCACGAAGGTCCGGAGACCGTGACGCTTGCCAACTACCGGCAGCGGCACGCGCAGTACAAGAGCGACCCGGATCTGCAGGCCGCGCACGCGGTGGCCCCGTGGCTGGTGGTCTGGGACGACCACGAGGTCGACAACAACTGGGCCGACGAGATCCCGGAACTGCCCGGGCAGCCGGGACCGGAGTTCCTGGCCCGCCGCGCGGCGGCGTTCCAGGCGTACTACGAGAACATGCCGCTGCGGCGCAGCTCCATCCCGCGCGGGATCGACATGCAGCTGTACCGCCGGGTGCAGTGGGGGCGGTTGGCGACATTCCACATGCTCGACACCCGCCAGTACCGCGACGACCAGGGCTGCGGCGACGGGTACAAGGACTGCCCGGCGGCGCTCGACCCGGCCCGCTCGATCACCGGAGCCGAGCAGGAGCGCTGGCTGCTCAACGGGTTCCACCGCTCGAACGCCCGGTGGGACGTCCTTGGTCAGCAGGTCTTCTTCGCCCAGCGCGACCGCGACGCCGGGCCGCTCGAAGTGGTCAGCATGGACGCCTGGGACGGGTACGCGGCCTCCCGCGACCGGATCACCCGAGGCTGGCTGGCGGCCGGGGTGCGTAACCCGGTGGTGCTCACCGGCGATGTGCATGCCCACTGGGCGAGCGACCTCAAGGCCGACTACGACGACCCGACCTCGCGTACCGTCGGCTCGGAGCTGGTGTGCTCGTCGATCACGTCGGGCGGCAACGGCACGGATGCGGTACCGGGCAGCAACGCGTTCCTGCCGATCAACCCGCATCTGCGCTTCTACAACAACCAGCGCGGGTACGTCCGGACCACGATCACGCCGGACCAGATGGCGGCGGAGTTCCGGGTGGTGCCCTATGTGGACAGGCCCGGCGCGCCGGCGCACACCCGGGCGAGTTTCGTGATCGAGGACCGGGTGCCCGGCCTGCACCAGACCTACGACCGTCCGATCGATCCCGTCAACCCGGCCTGACGCCGCCGGTTCGGCTGCCCCTCCGGCCGGTGTGGACGCGTTCCGCACCGGCCGGACCACCTGCTCCGGGCGCCCACGGGTCGTCGACCATCAGCCGGGCACACATGTGGGCTCGGCGCCTGCACCCGGCGGCCGATCGTGATCCGCTACTACTGTTGGGCCTTGGCCTCCTGCGTGGGCGCTTCGACCTCGGCCTCCTTCGCCAATTGGTGAAGATCCTTGGCGATCTGCTCCTGTAGGAGCGCCTTCTCGGTCGCCTCCTCCGCCAGGCGCTGCTGCTCCCGCGCGATCTCCTGCTGCCGCCGCGTCACCGCAGCCGCGTCTCCCTCCAACCGGTGCTGCCGCCGCGCAAGCTCCAGCTGCCGCCGCGCGTTCTCCTGCTGCCGCCTCGCCTCCCCCGACGCCTGCTCCGCCACCCCCTTGTGCTCCGCCGCGATCTGCACCTGCCGCTGCACCTCCTCACCCGCGGCCTTCGCACGCGTCTCCTGCTGGCGCGCCAGCTCCTCCTGACGCCGCGCCTCCTCAGCAAACTGCCGCGCACTTCCGCGCTGCGTCACCGCTTCCTGATGGTGCCGCTGCGCCGCCGCGGCCGCGGCGTTCGCCAGATCCCCGGTGCGCGCCGACACCACCCCGGTCAATGAGGCCACCAACGCCAACACCAGCAACGACGCCACACCCACCGACCACAACCGCCGCACCCGACGATGCTGACGAACGTCCTCCCCCTCCAACTCGTCCTTACTCACCCCATGCATCGGCGCAGCCAACTGCGCGATCGCATCCCGAAACCGCGAATGCCGCAGACTCAACTGCAGATCATCGCGAGCCCACCGCAGATCCAGATACAGCGGCTCTTCGGCGAACACGCCCCGCAACGCCGCCGGCACCGCCGTAGACGATTCGTCGAAGTCCTCGGTTGCCGAATCCCAGCGCCACTCACCATCCGTCACCACCGGCAGGATCCGACCCGTCGACTTCGTCGCCACCCAGTGCTCGATCTCCCGGTTCACCCACGGCGACCGCGCCGCCTCCGGCGACGCGAACAATACGAAGAACTTCGAACCGTCCAAAGCCTGCTGAATCGACGACCACAATCCAGGCGTCACCGCCAACCCGGTCTGATCCCGGAAAATCCACAACGCCCGACGACGATGCCACGGCTTCGCCAACCGATGCAGACCCCGCTGCACCGCCGGCGCCAACCGACCATCCGCAGCATGGCTATACGAAATGAATCCATCGAAACCCATGACGAGTTCCCCCGTAGTCGATACGTCGGCGCGCCGACCGATTCTCCATGCTCGGGTGCCATAGGAGAAGAGCGCAGGCCACCCCCCGGGGCCGAAGTCCACACTTGATCTTGAGTTCCAGTCGTGGCGCATCGAGCAAGGTCACAACATGCCTCGCATCCGCACGCGCCCGGACGGGGTCGCCTCCGCTGCCGGAATCGAAGAAGATAGCGCCCATGGATACGGGCACAGTGGACTTGCTACCGAGCGAGCGGCTTCTATGGGAGGGCCGCCCGACTCGACACCGGCTGTTCCGGCCGGCGGATGCGCTCCTCATCCCGTTCAGCGTTCTCTGGTGCGGGTTCGCCATCTTTTGGGAGATCTCCGTGCTGACGGAAGGGACCGGCGGGGATGACGAGCCACCGTTGTTCTTCGCGCTGTGGGGCATCCCGTTCGTGCTGATGGGCCTGTACCTGGTCGTCGGACGGTTCGTCGTGCGCGCCGTCGCTTCGCGCCGCACCCGGTACATGGTCACCGACCAGCGCGTGGTGATCATCGGTGGGTTCTCCGGCACCCGGACCAAGGCGTCCTACCTGAAGTCTCTACCGCCGCCTGTCATTAACGAGCTACCGGACCGCTCCGGCAGCCTGGCCTTCGGCGCCTTCCCCGGCGTCTGGGACACGATGAGCAATGGAACGAAGGGATGGGGGCCGTGGGCCGTGGAGCCGCCCGGCGGTCCCGTGATGCGAGACATCCCCGAGGTCCGTCGGGTCCGTGATTTGGTGGCGACGTCCCAGCGGTAGCCGAGGTAAGCCACTGCGGCATACCCGTACGCCGCGACCACAATGTCTGCACCACAACCAGGACGGCACCCCGGTCCGGCGGTCGACGACGGCGCTCATCCCGCGAGGATAGCCGGCCGGGACGTTATTGATCTCCGGCCGGCTGCCCGCCGATCTCCGCCAGGGCGAGGGCCGCCTCCGGCCCCTCGTCGAGCAGCGCGCGCAGGCCGGATTCGTCCAGCACCGGCACCTTCAACGCCACCGCCTTGTCGTACTTCGAACCCGGCGACTCCCCCACGACCACGAAGCTGGTCTTCTTCGACACCGAGCCACTCACCTTGCCCCCACGGTCCGTCACCGCCTCGGTCACCTCGTCACGGGAGAACCCGTCCAGCGAGCCGGTGACGACGAGGGTGATCCCGGCGAGCGGCCGAGGGCCCGCGTCGACCCGCTCCTCCGCCATCCGAACCCCGGCCTCACGCCATTGACGCACCACCGCGCGATGCCAGTCGACGGCGAACCACTCCTTGATCGACGCGGCGATGGTCGGGCCGACCCGCTCCACCGCGGCCAGCTCCTCGACGGTGGCGGCTTCGATCGCGTCCATTGAGCCCAGCTCGTTGGCGAGCGCCTGGGCCGCGGTCGGCCCGACGTGGCGGATCGACAACGCCACCAGAACCCGCCACAGTGGACGGTCCTTGGCCTCGGCGAGGTTCGCCAGTAGGCGGCGGGCATTGCTGCCGAGGGTGCCGTCCTTGTTCACGAAGAACGGGGAGCTGGCCAGCCGGTCGGCGTCGAGTGCGAACAACTCGCCCTCGTCGGTGATCACGTGCGACTCCAGCAGCGCCATCGCCGCCTTGTATCCCAGCACCTCGATGTCGAACGCGCCGCGACCGGCGATGTGGAACACCCGCTCCCGGAGTTGCGCCGGGCAGGACCGCGTGTTCGGACACCGGATGTCGGCGTCGCCCTCCTTCGCGGGGGCCAGCGCGGTGTCGCACTCCGGACAGCGCTCCGGCATCACGAACGGGCGCTCCGTGCCGTCGCGCTGATCGGCGACCGGGCCGAGCACCTCGGGAATCACCTCGCCGGCCCGGCGCACCACCACGGTGTCGCCGATCAGCACGCCCTTGCGCGCCACTTCGGACGCGTTGTGCAGGGTCGCGGTGGTCACCGTGACGCCGCCGACGGCGACCGGCTCCAGGACGGCGTACGGCGTGACCCGGCCGGTACGGCCCACGTTGACCTTGATGTCGAGCAGCCGGGTCATCGCCTCCTCCGGCGCGTACTTGTACGCGATGGCCCAGCGCGGCGCCTTGCTCGTCGCGCCGAGCCGGCGTTGGACGGAGACCTGGTCGACCTTGACCACCACGCCGTCCATCTCGTGCTCCACCTCGTGGCGGTGCTCGGCGTAGTGGTCGGTGTAGGCCCGCACACCGGCCAGGTCGTCGGCGACCTTCCAGCGCGGGCTGGTCGGCAGACCCCAGCCGGCGAGGGCCTCGTACGCCGCCGACTGCGCCGTCGGCTCGAACCCCCGCCGGGCGCCGATGCCGTGCACGATGCAGTGCAGCGGCCGGGACGCGGTGACCCGCGGGTCCTTCTGCCGCAGCGACCCGGACGCCGCGTTGCGCGGATTTGCGAACGGGCGCTCGCCGGCTGCCACCAATGCGGCGTTGAGGTCGGCGAACGCGGCGACCGGGAAGAAGATCTCGCCGCGCACCTCCAGGAACCCGGGCACGTCCGCGCCGGTCAGGCGCTCCGGGATGTCGCGGATGGTACGGACGTTCAGGGTCACGTCCTCCCCGGTGCGCCCGTCGCCGCGGGTGGCGGCCCGGACCAGCCGGCCCTTCTCGTACGTCAGATTGATCGCCAAGCCGTCGATCTTGAGCTCGCAGAGATAGCGCACCGGGCCGCCGGCGTCGCGCTCGACCCGCTCCGCCCACGCGGCGAACTCCTCGTCGGTCAGCGCGTTGTCCAGGCTCAGCATGCGCTCGGCATGGGTGACCGGGGCGAACTCGGTCGAGTAGGCCCCGCCGACCCGCTGGGTGGGCGAGTCCGGGGTGCGCAGCGCCGGAAACTCCTCCTCGAGCGCCTCCAGCTCCCGCATCAGCTTGTCGTAGCGCGCGTCATCGACGCTCGGCGACTGCAGGACGTAGTACCGGTACTGGTGCTCGTCGACCTCCTGACTCAGCTCGTTGTGCCGCTCCCGAGCCTCAGGCGACGGCTGAGCACCCGGCCCCTCCGGAACCGTCCCGGCCACCCCAGTCGCGTCCTCGCTCACGCCATCCTCCTGTTTCCGCACTGCCTCGCAGGCTAGCGCGGGGGTCTGACGATCCGGGCCCCACCAGGCACTACCCTGACCGACGTGACCGACGCTTCGCCCAGGTCGGCGCTCGCCGGCGTGCGGGTGCCCCACCTGGGGGCTGCATGATCGACATCGACACCGACTCGCCGGTGCCGCCGTACGAACAGGTGCGACTCGGTATCGCGGCACGAGCCCGCAGCGGCAGCCTGCCCGCCGGCACCCGGCTGCCCGCCGTCCGACAGCTCGCCGCGGACCTGGGGTTGGCCGCCAACACCGTGGCCCGGGCGTACCGGGAACTGGAGCAGGCGGGACTCGTCGAGACGCGGGGCCGGCACGGCACCGTGATCACCGCGCAGGCCTCCGGCGTCCCGCCGGAGGCGCAGCGGCTCGCGACCGCCTACGCCGAGCAGACCCGCCGGCTCGGCGTGCAGCCGGAGCAGGCGCTGAGCCTGGTGCGGGCCGCGCTGGGCCTGCCGCCCGGCTGAGGACCGTCGACCGGCTACCGGGCGTCACCCGGTGCGGCCTCGCCGGCCTCTGCCACGATCGCCTCGGCGACCCGGTGGAGTTCAGCGGCGTCCGGCTGGAACGCCTCGGCGATGTCCGGGTGCAGGCTCTCCCGGGTGGTGCTGAGCAACTGCTCGGACACCTCGGCCACCGGCTCGCCGTCGTACTGCTGCTCGACCTCCTGAGCGGCCACCTGCAGCGCCGAGCTGAGCTGCGCCTCGAGTGGCTTGTGGAGATGGCGCGCCGTCGGGGGCAGCGCGTCGGGGTCCAGGGAAACGTGCGGCTCAACCATGCGAGGACACTACCCATCGATGTTCACGAGAACCACTCATCCCGCTGAGACGGAGGTCTGGAGCGGAAACCCGGATGTTTCTCCTGGGTCGTTTGGCATTCAATGGGCATTGTGATCAGGATGCAGGCCGTCATTGAGGTACCGGTCCTCGATGCCGGATGGCCGCGGCCATGGCCGGTCGCATCGATAGCCCCCGGATCGTGGTTGCGGCTCGATGCAGGCTGTGCCGACGAGGAAGTCGGGCTTTTCGTGGCCGCGCTGGCTCAACATCTCGATGTCGACGCTCCGGCGGGGCGTGACCAGGTTGTAACCGCACTGCTCAGCGAGGAACTCCTCATCCTTGCCGGTGGTCTGCAAGTGATCGACACCGTCACCGGAATGACGGTGGTGCCGGGCTGCTGCGCCGGGCTGGAGGACTGGCGGGATTGGGCGCAGGTGCTCCACGGGGACTCGCCGTGGCTGGGCCACGACCCAGGCCCCGAGGTCGAGATCGCCGGGGACGATTTGCGCGTGTGGCAGGACGGCGGCCCGAACCGTCGCCACGGCCGGCTTGCGCGGATAAACGTCGCGATGCACCGGCATCTGTTGCCTGAACTGCTGACGACGGTGCAGCAGGATCTGGTGGGCTTCCTCGCCGCGCTGGATGCTTGGACGAGGCGCATCGGGATCGGCGAGAGCGGCTCTGCCCTCGTCGAGGCCGTCAATCGGAACTTCACCATCACAGCGCCGTTGGACCTGGCAACCGTTTGAGCTGAGGCCATGACAGATGGATTCGACAATCGCCTGCGACCCACCAGGAAACCGCACGGCTGATCGCCGCATCGGCTTCAGGCGGCGGCGTCGTCGGCGAGGCGCTGGCCGGCCTCTCGGCACGCGGCGAGGATCGGCTTCACCTGCTCCAGTGCCGTCCCGGCCAGCCCGCACGACGGTGTGACGACCACCTGGGCCAGCTTGGCCGCCGGGAAGCCCAGCTTGCGCCAGACCTCCCGAATCCGGTCGGCGATCTCCGTCGAGGACGGCGGCCGGGCGGCCGACGAGACCCGAGGGTCGGCCGCACCCGCGAACACGCCGAGACCCGCGTCGATCAGCTCCCCGAGCGGGTCGAGGTCGCCGACGAGAGCGAGGTCGACGGCGACGGCCGCGGCGCCCGCCTCCCGCAGCAGGTCCAGTGGTACGTCGGGGGCGCAGCAGTGCAGCACGACCGGCACCCCGACCGCGTCGATCACCGATGTCAGTGCGGCCCGGACCACCGCCGGCTGCACGGAGCGCAGCGTGGCGAGGCCGCTCTCGGTGGGCACCCGGGCAGCGAGTACGGCCGGCAGCGACGGCTCATCCAACTGGAGCACCACCGTCGCGCCGGGCAGCCGGGCCCGCACCTGCGCCACATGGGCCTGCAGGCCGTCGGCGAGCGATGCGGCGAGATCGCGTGCTGCGCCCGGATCCCGCAGCAGTCGGCCACCGATCGGCAGCTCCAGCGATGCGGCGAGCGTCCACGGCCCGACCGCCTGGATCTTGAACGTCCCGCGGTACTCCGATGCCTGCTCGAGCAGCGTGTCGAGGTCGCGCTCCAGCAGGTCGAGCGCTCCCCGGAGGTCTCTGCCGGGGCGGGCGGCGACGCGCCACCGGCCTGCGTAGAGCTCGACCGGGAGCCCGGCCAGCAGCGCGGCCCCGCGGCCGATCAGGTCGGCGCCGGCGCCCCGGTCAGGTAACTCCGGCAGGTACGGCAGGTCGGGCAGTTCGCCGAGCACGATGCGCTGGGCCTCGGCGATGTCCCGGCCGGGCATGGAACCGATACCGGTGGCCGCACCGGCTGGCCAGAGCTGCGTCACCCCGGCAGCCTACTGCGCCCGACCCGGATGGATGCGCCTACCGGCCAGCGCTCGCCCAACCGACGGATGACCGGGTCAGCGCGCCTCGACGATGGTGGCGGAGCCGAGTACCACATCGCCGCCCGGGTCGGGCCGGTACGCCACGATCGCCTGACCGGCGGCGATCCCCCGGGCCGGCCGGTGCAGTGTCGCGACCAGTTCGCCCGCCGTCACCTCGACTCGCGCCGGCACCGGCGCGCCGTGCGCCCGGAGCTGGACCTCGCACTCCGCGTCGCCGTCCGCCCCGGTCCAGATTGGACGCTCGCCGCGGATCCGGCCGACGTCGAGCGCCTCCGCGGGCCCGACGGTCACCGTGTTGGTGACCGGCGTGATGGACAGCACATACCGGGGGCGGCGGTCCGCGGTGGACCGGTCCAGGCCCAGACCGCGGCGCTGGCCCACGGTGTACGCGTACGCGCCCGCGTGCCGGCCGACCACCGCGCCGGACTCGACGTCCACGATGTCACCGGGCTCCTCACCCAGCCGGGACGCCAGAAAGCCCTTGGTGTCGCCGTCGGCGATGAAGCAGATGTCGTGGCTGTCCGGCTTCTCGGCGACGGCGAGCCCGCGCCGGGCCGCCTCCGCGCGCACCGCCGCCTTCGTCGAGTCGCCGAGCGGGAAGATGGCGTGCGCGAGCTGGTCGCGGTTCAGCACCGCGAGGACGTAGGACTGGTCCTTGTCCAGGTCGACCGAGCGCCGCAGCAGCCCGTCCGCACCGAGTCGGGCGTGGTGCCCGGTGACCACGGCGTCGAAGCCCAGCGCGAGCGCCCGGTCCAGGACCGCGGCGAACTTGATCTTCTCGTTGCAGCGCAGGCACGGGTTCGGCGTCCGGCCGGCCGCGTACTCCGCGACGAAGTCGTCCACCACGTCCTCGGCGAACTGCTCGGCCATGTCCCAGACGTAGAACGGGATGCCGATCACGTCGGCCGCCCGCCGGGCGTCCCGGGCATCCTCCAGGGTGCAGCAGCCGCGGGCGCCGGTGCGGTAGGTCTTCGGGTTGCGGGCCAGAGCGAGGTGCACCCCGGTCACGTCGTACCCGGCGTCGACCGCCCGGGCCGCAGCCACCGCGGAGTCGACGCCGCCGGACATCGCCGCGAGCACCTTCACGCTATGAGGGTAGCCGGGGGTTGGACCGGCCGGCCTTGACGGCACCGGCCCGGCGGGCCCGCTCGACCGCACCCGGCAGCGCCACGATCAGGTCCTCCACGTCGGCCAGCGTCGAGGTGTGCCCGAGGGTGAACCGCAGCGACGAACGCGCCCGGTCGTCGTCGGCGCCCATCGCGATCAGCACGTGCGAGGGCTGCGCCACGCCGGCCGAGCACGCCGACCCGGTCGAGCAGGCGATCCCCTGCGCGTCGAGCAGCAGCAGGAGCGCATCGCCCTCGCAGCCGGGGAACGAGAAATGTGCGTTGGCCGGCAGCCGGTCGGTCGGGTCGCCGTTGCCGATGGCGTCCGGAAGGATCGCCCGGACCCGCTCCACCAGCGTGTCCCGGAGCCCGCCGACCCGCGCCGCGTACTCCTGCTGGCCCTTGATCGCGGCCTCCACCGCGGTCGCGAAGGCGACGATGCCGGGCACGTCGAGGGTGCCGGAGCGCACGTCGCGCTCCTGACCGCCGCCGTGCAGCAGCGGCGTACACGGGACGTCGCGGCCCAGCACCAGTGCGCCGACGCCGATCGGACCGCCGAGTTTGTGGCCGGAGATCGTCATCGCGGCAACCCCGCTGGCCGCGAAGTCGACCGGCACCTGCCCGACCGCCTGGACCGCGTCGGTGTGCAGCGGCACGCCCCGCTCCGCGGCGAGGGCCGCCAATCCGTCGATGTGCTGCAGTGTGCCGACCTCGTTGTTGGCCCACATCGCGGTGACGATGGCGGCGTCATCGCCGGCCAGCGCGTCGGCGAGGGCCTCCGGGATGATCCGGCCGACCTGGTTCACCGGAAGCCAGGTGACCGCCGCGCCGTCGCGCTGCTCCAGCCAGTTGACGGCGTCGAGCACCGCGTGGTGCTCGACGGCGCTGGCGATGATGCGGTTGCGCGCCGGGTCGGCGTCCCGGCGCGCCCAGAACGTGCCCTTGACGGCGAGGTTGTCGCTCTCGGTGCCGCCGCTGGTGAAGATGATCTCCGATGGCCGGGCACCCAGGGCGGCCGCCACCCGCTCGCGCGACTCCTCGACCTTGCGCCTGGCGTGGCGGCCCGGGGCGTGCAGCGACGACGCATTGCCCAGCTCCCGGGCGGTGGCGACGTAGGCGTCGAGGGCCTCGGGGAGCATGGGGGTGGTCGCGGCGTGGTCGAGGTAGGCCATCGAGGTCCACCCTATCCGCCCGCGTTTGCGCCCCTCGCTCCCCGCTCCTCGCCCCGGCAACCCGGAGGAGGGATGGTCAGCCGTCGCGGCGCTTGCGGATCTCCTCGATGGCCTGCGGTACGACGGCGAAGAGGTCGCCCTCCACCCCGAAGTCGGCGAGTTCGAAGATCGGCGCTTCCCCGTCCTTGTTCACCGCGACGATCGTCTTGGACGTCTGCATACCGGCCCGGTGCTGGATGGCGCCGGAGATGCCGAGCGCCACGTAGAGCTGCGGCGACACGGTCTTGCCGGTCTGCCCCACCTGGAACTGGTGCGGGTAGAAGCCCGAGTCGGTGGCCGCGCGGGACGCGCCGACCGCGCCGCCCAGCACGTCGGCCATCTCCTCGACCAGCTTGAAGTTCTCCGCGCTGCCCACGCCGCGACCGCCGGACACCACGATGGACGCCTCGGTGAGTTCCGGGCGGGAGCCCTTGGGCTCCAGGATCCGTTCCACCACGCGGGCCTGCCGGTCGGTGTCGGCCAGCGTGATGCTGACCGGCACGACCTCCGGCGTGGTGGGCGACGGGGTCGGCGTGACCGAGCTGGGTCGTACCGTGACGAGCGGAATGCCGCGGGTGACCTGCGATTTCACGATCGTGGCCCCGGCGAAGACCACCTGCGTCGCCACGCCGTCGGCGGTGAGTTCGACGACGTCGGTGAGCAGGCCGTTGTCCAGCCGTACCGCGAGCCGCGCGGCGATCTCCTTGCCCTCCTGGGTGGAGGGGATGAGCACGGCCGCGGGCGAGCGCTCGCGGACGAGTTGGGCCAGTACGGCGGTCTTCGGCGTGACCAGGTAGTCGACCAGTTCCGGGGACTCGGCGGCGTACACCGTGACCGCCCCGTACTCGGCGAGCCGGTCGACGAGCGCTGCTGCGCTCCCCGGCGCACCGACCACGACAGCGGACGGCTCGCCCAACTGGCGGGCGATCGTCAACGCCTCGAGGGTGACCTTGGTGATGCCGTGAATCGACGGCTTGACCAGGACGAGTACTTCTGCCATCTCGGCGCTCCCCTACACGAACTTCTCGGTCACCAGGAACTCGACGAGTCGCGCGCCGCCGTCCCCGGAGTCTGGAACCTTGCTTCCGCCGTGCCGCACCGGGCGCTTGGCCGCCTCCAGCACACGGCTGGTCGCGCCGGCGAGGCCCACATCGGTCGCCGGTACGCCCAGGTCGGCCAGCGACAGCGTCTGCACCGACTTCTTCTTCGCCGCCATGATGCCCTTGAACGACGGGTACCGCGGCTCGTTGATGGTGTCCCAGACGCTGACCACGGCCGGCGTCGGCGCGGTGATGATCTCGTACCCGTCGTCGGTCTGGCGCTCGATGGTGAGGTTGGTGCCATCCACGGTGAGTTTGCGGGCGCCGGTCAGGGCGGCGTAGCCGAGCCGTTCGGCGATCATGTGCGGCATCACCTGCACCCGGCCGTCCGTCGACTCGGCGCCGCAGAGCACCAGGTCGGGCTGCTGCGCAGCGACCGCCGCGGCGAGCACCCGGGAGGTGGCCACGGCGCACGAACCGCGCAGCGCGTCGTCCAGTACGTGGACGGCGGCGTCGGGCCCCATCGACAGCGCCTTGCGGATGGAGTCGGTGGCCCGCTCGGGGCCCATGGTGAGGACGACGACCTCACCACCCTGCGCCTCCTTGATGCGCAGTGCCTCCTCGATGGCGTACTCGTCCATCTCATTGATCACGTTGCTGGCGGTGGCGCGGTCGACGGTGTGATCGTCAGCGCGCAGCGTGCGCTCGGTACCCGAGTCGGGTACCTGCTTGACGAGTACGACGATTTTCATCGTTCTGCAACGCCTCCTCAGCGAACCGGCCGCGACCTGCGGCCTCGCTCCAGAATTGGAGCACCTTGTGCCACGCTACGGTGCCGCCGGACTGCGCCGCGCCGAGCTCGTCCTATGTTACCTGCGGGTAGCTTGCGTGCCAGGTGAGTCCAATCACGCCCGGCCGTTCCGCCGGGGCGCGACACGCTGGCCGGAACACGCCGTCATACTCGGGGCGTGTGGCTGCGCGGGTGGTTCGACTCGGACGAGACCCGGGATGCCGGCACCCCACCCGACTACCGGTTTTCGCTGGCCAACGAGCGTACGTTCCTCGCCTGGCTGCGCACCGGCCTCGCCCTGGTCGGCGGCGGGCTGGCGGTCGCGCAGTTCCTGACTCCCGGATCCGTACGCACCGTGGTGGCCATCACGCTCCTTCTCATCGGCGGCGCGGTCGCGATCCGGGCCGTCGACCGCTGGGCCCGCACGGAACAGGCGATGCGGCTGGGGCGCAGCCTTCCCCCGTCACGGTTCCCGGCCGCCCTCGCGCTGGCGGTCGGGGCCGGAGCGGTCGCCCTGGCCGCGGCGGTCGCGGTCGGGGCGGTGCGCTGATGCCGTCGCCGGCAACCGGTGGACTCCGGTGACCGACGCGGACGGGAGCCACCGGGCCCGTACCGGCCTCGCCTGGCGCCGGACCGTCCTGGCCGCCGCGGTCGTGGCGGTGCTGACCGCGCGGCTCGCCCTGGCGGAGGGCGTGCCGGTGCCGCCGCCGATGGTCATCGCACTGGTCGCCACCGGCTGGCTGGTCGTCCTGGGCACCACCACCGTCCGGCTGCGTACCCTCGGCCAGGCCGACAGCCGGGTGGTTCGGCGGTCCGTGCCGGTGGTCACAATCGCCACGCTCGGGTATGTCGTGCTCGGGCTGGTACTGGCGGCACTAACGATGTGGTGAACCGTGCGCCATCATTGGGCCCATGGGTCGCCTCTTGCCGCTTCTCGCCATCGCGAGCCTCGTGCTGTTCGTTTTTGCGCTCGTCGACTGCATAACCAGCAACAAGAACGACGTCCGCGCTCTGCCGAAGGGCCTCTGGATCGTGATCATCCTGCTGATCGCGCTGTTCGGCCCCATCGCCTGGCTCGTCGCCGGCCGGCCCAGGTCACCCGGGTCCGGGCCCGGCGGCGGTCGTTCCGGCCGCGGCCCGCGCCGACCGCTGGCGCCCGACGACGACCCGGAATTCCTGGACGGCCTGGCGCAGCAGCGCCGGGATGACGAGGAACTGCTCCGCCAGTGGGAGGCGGACATGCGCCGGCAGGAGGATGACCGCCGCAAGCCGCCCGGTGACGACCCGACTGCTGCGTCCTGACGGAACCGCGGTCAGGCCAGGTTCGATGACCGCGGATACGCGTCCGCGGGGTCGGTCAGCACGTTGACCAGGTACGGCACCCCGGCGTCGAACGCGCGCCGCAGCGCCGGCCCGAGATCGCCCGGCTTCGCCACCGTCTCGCCGGCCCCGCCGAGCGCACGCACCACGTCGTCGTACCGCAACTCCGGCTGCAGGTCGGCGGCGACGTCGTAGCCGTACATCTGGTGCATCGGGTGCTTCTCCAGGCCCCAGATGCCGTTGTTGCCCACCACGATCACGACGGGCAGCGACTGCCGAACCAGCGACTCCACGTCCATCAGCGAGAATCCGGCCGCTCCGTCGCCCATCAGCACGCACACCTGGCGGTCCGGGTAGGTGACCCGGGCCCCCATGGCGTACCCCATACCGGTGCCCAGGCACCCGTACGGTCCCGGGTCCAGCCACGCGCCGGGCACCCCGGGCTCCAGGTAGCGGCCGGCGTAGGAGACGAAGTCGCCGCCATCGCCGATGGTCACGGCGTCGGCGTCGAGGACCCGACGGAGCTCGCCGTAGATCCGGGCCGGCTTGATGGGATCGGTCTCCGCCGCCAGTGCCGCCGCGTCCCGGGCCCGCGCGGCGCGCTCCGCCGTGCGCAGGTGCTCGATCCAGTCGGCATGGTCGGCGCGCACCCCGGCGAACTGCGCCCACGCCGCCAGTACCAGCCGCAGGTCACCGACCGGAGCCGCGGCGGGGCGCACGTGTGCGGCGCGCTGCGCCTCGGCCTCGACGACGTGGACCACCTGGGCGGGGCCGAAGTCGCCGAACCCGAGCCGGAAGTCCAACGGGGTCCCCACCACCGCGACCACATCGGCGGCCGCGAGGGCGGCGCTGCGGGCCCGGGCGAAGGCGAGTGGATGCTCCGGCGGCAGGGTCCCGCGCCCCATGCCGTTGGCGAAGACCGGGATCTGCAGAGCCTCGGCGGCTTCCCGCAGCGCCGCGCCGGCATTGCCCGCGTAGACGCCCGAGCCGGCGATCAGCACCGGATGCTGCGCACCGGCGAGCAGGGCGGCCGCCTTGGCGACCTCCTCCGGGTCGGCCTCGACCGCATCGATCGCCGCCGCGTCGGGCACCGTCACCTCGGCGTCGCTGAACATCACCTCCAGCGGCAGGTCGAGGAAGACCGGCCCGCGCTGCGGCGTGAGCGCGATGGCGGCGGCGCGGGAGACCCGGTCGGCCACCTCATCCGTAGTGAAGATCGTCTCAGCGTGCTTGGTCACCCCGGCCACGATCGGCAGGTGGTCGATCTCCTGGAGACTGCCCGCGCCCCAGCGGAACTGCGGTGCCCGGCCGGCCAGCACCACGGCCGGGGCGCCGTTGAACAGCGCGCTGGTCATCCCGGAGATGCCGTTGGTGACGCCGGGGCCGGCGGTGAGCACGGCCAGGCCGGGCCGGCGCTGCAGCTTGGCGACCGCCTCGGCGGCGAAGACGGCGGACTGCTCATGCCGTACGTCGAGGATCCGCACCCCGGCGCGGCGCGCCGCGTCGTAGAGCGGGAAGACGTGGCCACCGGAGAGCGTGAACATCTCCCGCACCCCGTAGGCCCGCAGGGCAGCGAGTGCCAGGTCGCCACCGTGCCCGGTGATCAGTTCGCCCATCGGTACCTCCTCAGCGTCTCAGCCACCCATCCGCAGAGTGATCCTGTACGCGGCGTACGCCGAGACCAGCGGCACCACGATCAGCAGTACGACGAGCAGCATCGCCCGCAGAAAGCGCAGCCCTGCGTGCGAACGCCGGTCGTCGGAGCCGTCCACATCGTAGGGCTCCCGGTACCGCGGCTGCTGCACGGCAGGTTGGAGCTGCGGGGGCCGGCCCTGCGGCGGGCCGTACTGCGCCCGCCCGGCGACGTACCCGGGCTGCGCGGGACGCCCGTCCGCCGGCGGGACCCTGGCCGGCGAGGCGGGCGCCGACGACACGGGCGCCGACGGGGCCGGTGCCGACGACACGGGCAGCGCCGATGCGGGCGGGCGGGCGATCAGCGGGGTGGGCTGCGCGACGATCGGCTGCGTCTCGTCGAGGGCGGGCGCAGCCGGCCGCCTCGGCACCGCGACCGTCGGCGTGTCACCGGGGGCCGCCGGACCGGGTCGGCCCGACGGCGGCGTGGCACCCGCCGACGGCGCGGTGGCCGGCGTGCCGGACGACGGCGCGGTCGCCGTCGCCGCGGTCCACGATGCCGGGATGCGGGGCTGTTCAGCCGTTGCCGGGCCGGGTGCCGGCGCGGCGGTCACCGGCACGGCGACCGCTCCGGCAAGGACACTGCCCTCCGCGACCACCAGTTCCGGCTGCTCGATCGCGACAGGCGCCTCGCCGATCGCCCGGTGCAGCAGCGTGGCGACGAGCGGGATCCGGCTCGACCCGCCGACCAGGAAGACCCCGGCCAACCGCCCATCCACGATCCGGGACCAGCGCATCACGCCCTGCGTCACCCGTACCGTCTGGTCGATCAACGGGCGGGCCAGCCCTTCCAGTTCGTCCCGGGTCAGGTGCACATCGACACCGACGAGCGGCACGGTGAGGTCGGCCGTGGTGCTGCGGGACAGCCGCTCCTTGGCGACGCGCGCGTCGTCCCAGAGCAGGCGGCGCGCGCGGCGGTCCTCCACCGTGTCCGGGTTCACCAGCCGCTGCCAGGCGCCGGTGTCGTGGGGCGCGCAGGCCGCACCGATGTGTTTGATGACCGCCTCATCGACGTCGAGGCCACCGATGTCGTCGCGGCCGTCCACGGCGAGCACCTCGAACCCGGACGAGGTACGGGCGACCACGCTGGCGTCGAAGGTGCCCGCGCCGAAGTCGTGCACGACGACCACCGAGCCGATCGGCACGTCGCGGCCGAGCACCTGGGTGAAGTACGTCGCCGCGGCGACCGGTTCCACGACCAGCCGGACCTCGCCGAGGCCCGCCGCCCGTGCCGCGTCCGCCAGCACCAGCCGCCGGGTGGCCCCCCAGGAGGCCGGACAGGTCAGGGTGATCTCGACCGGACCGCGGCCGTTGCCGTTGCCGCCGTTGCCGTCGCCGTTGCCCGTGGTGCGGTGCCACTCCTCGGCCACCCGGGCCAGTACCGCGGTGACCAGCTCGCCGACCGGCAGCTCACGGTCACCCAGCAGCACGGTGCCCTCGTCGATCCGTCGCTTCGGGTTGGGCTCGAATCGAGACGGGTCGAGCCGGGCGCTGTGCACCGCGTCCCGGCCGACGACGATGGTGCCGGACGGTTCGGCGTAGACCGCCGAGGGGAGCAGCGGTGATCCGTCGAAGAGCAGCGGCCGCGCGCGGCCGTCGGGCCAGCGCACCACGGCGACCGTGTTCGAGGTACCGAAGTCGACACCGAGTCTGATGGGCGGCGCAGGCATAGCGCGAGTCTAGGCATGCCGACCGTCGGGGCAGGTAACAGTCACCGTCCGGTGAAGTCGGGTTTCCGCTTCGCCAGGAACGCGGCCATCCCCTCCGCCTTGTCGCTGGTGCCGAAGAGCGCCGCGAACAGCTCGCTCTCCAGCGCCAGCCCGGACGCCAGATCCATCTCCAGGCCGCGGTCGACCGCCACCTTCACCGCCCGGACGGCGAGTGCCGGACCGTGCAGGTACGGCTGGAGCAGCGCGACCGCGGCGGCGTACACCTCCTCGGGCGGCACCACGCGGTCGGCGAGTCCGATGGCGAGGGCCTCCTCGGCGTCGACGAAGCGGCCGGACAGGATCAGGTCCTTCGCGCGCGCCGGCCCGATCAGCCGGGGCAGCCGCTGCGTGCCGCCGGCACCCGGGATCAGCCCAAGGGTGATCTCCGGCTGGCCCAGCTTCGCGTCCGCGGCGACGACGCGCCAGTCACACGCCAGTGCCAGCTCACAGCCGCCGCCGAGGGCGTACCCGGTGATCGCCGCGACCACCGGCTTGCCGATCCGTGCCACGGCGTCGAACGCGCTGGACAGCGCCCCGGCACGGACCGCCATCTCGGCGTACCCCATGCCGGCCATCTCCTTGATGTCGGCACCCGCGGCGAAGACCCGCTGGCCGCCGTAGACGATCACGCCGCGCACCTCGTCGTCGGCCTGCGCCGCGGCGGCCGCCGCCCGCAGATCCTCCTGGACGGCGACGCTCAACGCGTTCATCGGTGGACGGTCCAGTCGGATCGTGCCGATGCCTCCGTTGATCTCCAACCGAACCAGCTCTCCCACCGGCCGTCCCCTCTCGCGTACCCTTCGTCACACCATGGTGACCTACTACCGGGACGCGACCGTGCACATCACGGGCGAAGCCATCCAGGTGGCGGATCGGCGCTACCCGCTACCCGCGATGCAGCACGTCTGGCACCGACGCACGTCCCGACTACGTCGGGGCGGCTACATGGTGGTCTCGCGCGGCGGTCTGATCGCCCTGTTGGCGGCGCTGGTGCTCGGCGCCGGGTTCCTGGTCACCCGGATCGACCTGCGTGAAACCGATCCGATGATCCTGGCCGGCGGGGTCCTCGCGGTGATCGTGGTGGGCGCCATCGCGGCGTTCGCCGTCGAGGGCGTACTCGAGATGATCGATCGCACGTACGCGCACGGCCGGGGCGTGCACGAGGCGTGGGCGCACATGTCCGGGCGCGACGTGCTGCTCTACTCCACGACCGACGCACTGATTTTCGGGAAGATGTACCGGGCGCTGCAGCGCGCCATCGAGCAGTCGGAGTAACCCGCCCGCCCGGGCGGTTGTCGCACGGATCGCAGGGCCTACCGGCCTCCGCTCAGTCGCGCACGGTATCGGAGTCGACGATCTCGTGCCCCAGCGGGAAGAGCGAAACAGGCACCAGTTTGATGTTGGCGATGGCGACCGGGATGCCGATGATCGTGACGAACTGGGCCACCGCCGTGACGACATGCCCGATGGCCAGCCACCAGCCCGCCACCACGAACCAGATCACGTTGCCGACCGTCGAGGCGACTCCCGCGTCCGGGCGCGGGACCAGGGTCCGCCCAAATGGCCACAGCGCGTAGTTCGCCATCCGGAAGGAGGCGATGCCGAACGGGATCGTGACAATCAGCAGGTAGCAGATGATGCCGGCGAGGGCGTAGCCGAGGGCGATGAAGATGCCGCCCAGCAACAGCCAGAGGACGTTCAGCAGGAAGCGCACCATCCCATGGTGCATCACCCGCGCCACCCGGCCGGTTCACGGCAGGGGCCGGACGGGTCAGGTGGCCCGGGCGGCGAACCTGCCCTCGACCTGGGTCACCTGCAGCGACAGCCCGAACGTCTTGGACAGGTGCTCGCTGGTGATCGTCTCCGTCAACGGCCCCTGCGCCACCACCGTGCCGTCGCGCATCAGCAGCCCGTGGGTGAAGCCGGGCGGTATCTCCTCAACGTGGTGGGTGACCAGCACCATCGCCGGCGCGTCCGGGTCGTACGCCAGCTCGGCGAGCCGCCGGACCAGATCCTCCCGGGCGCCGAGGTCGAGTCCTGCCGCCGGCTCGTCGAGCAGCAGCAGCTCAGGATCGGTCATCAACGCCCGCGCGATCTGGGTGCGCTTGCGCTCCCCCTCGGACAGCGTGCCGTACTGACGCTCCGCGAGGCCCGCCATGCCGAACTGTTCCAGCAGGGCACGCGCCCTGACCTCGTCGACGGCGTCGTACCGCTCGGTGTACCTGCCGACGACGGCGTACGAGGCGGTGACCACGACGTCGTGCACCGTCTCGTCCGGCGGGATCCGGTCGGCGAGAGTGGCGGTGGTGAGCCCGATGCGGGTACGCAGCTCGTGCATGTCGGCGCGCCCGAGCCGCTCGCCGAGGACGTGCACCGTGCCGCGGGTGGGGTGCATCCGCGCCGCGGCGAGGTTCAGCAGCGTGGTCTTGCCAGCGCCGTTCGGGCCGAGCACCACCCAGCGCTCATCCAGCTCGACCTGCCAGCTCACGCCGCGGATCAGGTGGGTGCCGCCTCGGGTGACGGTGGCCGCGGAAACGGCGACCACGAGATCGGGGTCTGGAGCATCCGGCACCGCCCAATACAACCATGGCCCCGGACCGGGACCCTACGCGGACCACCACCGCGTACCGTGTGGCGACTGGATCGCGCTGTCGGAAGGGGTGGCATGGCGGCGGTGCTGGAGATCGAGGGACTGCACAAGACGTACCGCGGGCTGCGGGGCGGAGCGCGGGTGGCGTTGGACGGGCTCGACATGTCGGTGCAGGCCGGCCAGGTGCACGGATTTCTGGGCCCGAACGGCTCCGGCAAGACCACCACCCTTCGTACGCTGCTCGGGCTGGTCCGGCCGGGTGCGGGCCGGATGTACCTGTTCGGCCATCCCGTCCCGGCGGCCCTGCCGTTGGTGGCGCCCCGGATCGGCGCCATTGTGGAGAGCCCGCAGTTCTTCGGCAACTTCACCGGCCGCCGCACGCTGCGGCTGCTGGCCACCGCGGGCAGCGTGCCGCACACCCGGGTGGACGAGGTGCTCGAGATGGTCGGGATGCGCGACCGCGCGGCCGACCGGGTCCGGACCTATTCGCTCGGCATGAAGCAGCGCCTCGCGGTCGCCTCCGCCCTGCTCAAGTCGCCCGAGCTGTTGATTCTGGACGAGCCGGCGAACGGCCTGGACCCGGCCGGCATCCGGGCGATCCGCGATCTCCTGCGCAGCCTGCCGGCGGCCGGCACCACGGTGGTGCTGTCCAGCCACATCCTCGCCGAGGTGCAGCACATCTGTGACTCGGTGACCATCGTGTCGCGGGGGCGGCGGGTGGGGGCCGGTCCGGTCGCCGACGTGCTGGCCGCCCAGGACCGGGGCGAATACCGGGTGCGGGTCGCCGAGCCGGAACGAGCGGCGCAGATCCTCGCCAGGTCCGGCCTGCCGGTGACGGTGCACGACGATCACCTGGTCGTCGGAGACCTTGCCGACTCGTCCTGGATCACCGAGACCCTCGCCGCGCACCAGCTCTTCGTCGCCGAGCTCAGCCCGATCAACCCCGACCTGGAGAGCGTCTTCCTGCGGCTCACCGGCACGACGCCGGCACCGGCGACGGGCGCCACCGTGCAGATCGATCAGGCGTACCAGCCGCCGGTCCCGGACCATGACCCGCGGATGGTGGTCCTCAGCGACGCCGCCACCCGCGACGCCGCCACCCGGGACTCCGCCACCCGCGACGGTGGGGAGGGGGTCCGATGAACCTGCTGCGGGCCGAGTGGAGCCGGCTGTTCCACCGACGGCTCACCCTGATCCTGGCCGCCGCCATGCTGGCCGTGCTGGCCCTGTTGGTCGTCGGCTTCGGCGCGACGAGCCGGCAACCGACCCCGCTGGAGCTGACGACGGCCCAGGGCAGGGCAGCCGAGTCGCGCCAGGTCTGGACCGAGCAACGGGCCGATTGCCTGGAGCGGCAGCGCACCAGGGGCCGGTCCTTCGAAGGCGAGTGCGAGTTCGGCCCCCAGCCGCAGGTCGACGACTACCTGCCGTACCGGTTCTCGTTCGCCCGGCAGATCGAGTCGCTGCTGTACTTCAGCGCCCTGGTGCTGTCCCTGGTCGGATTTATCCTCGGCGCCTCGTTCATCGGCGCGGAGTGGACGTCGGGCGGGATGACGAATCTGCTGCTCTGGCGCCCGCGCCGGGAGGCGGTGCTCGGCGCGAAACTCGCGGTCGTGGTCGCCGGCGTCGCCGCCATCTCGGTGGCGTACCTGGCGCTCTGGGTGGGCGCGTTCTGGCTGCTCGGCGCCGCCATCGGGTCGGTCGGCGCCACGAGTGCCGGGGCGGCGGCGTCCATCGCACTGTTCGGGCTGCGGATCCTCGGGCTCACCCTGTTCCTGGCGGTGGCCGGAGCGGCGTTGGCCACGCTGGGCCGGCGGACCGCGGCAGCACTCGGTATCGCCATGGCCTACTTCGTCGTGTTCGAGCTGGGCACGCTCATCGTCTCCAGCCTGCTGCGCACCGGGTCCTCCGGCCAGATGCGACTCTCCACCTACATCGCGGCCCTGCTCACAAAGCAGTTGAGGCAGGTCGGTCAGTTCCAGAACTACGTCGTGACGTGGCCGGAGGCCATCGTGGTCCTGGCGGTGCTGGCGGCGGCACTGACCGGTGCCGCCTTCGCTGTGGTACGCACCCGGGACGTGACCTGACCGGAACGCCGGTACGTCGCACCCGCCGCGGCCGGCCCGTCGAACTCGAGCGGGCCGGCCGTGGGGGTACGTGGTCAGCCGTCGATGCCCTCGTGCGGGGGCACCTGCACGGTCCGCGCTCCCGGTGCGCCACCGAGGATCACCCGGCGAAGCGAGGTGTTGTTCGCGGTGCTCTGCTCGTACAGCCGGCCGTCCGGGTTGGCCGTCACCTCGACGTAGTACGTGCCGTTCGGAACCTCGGTGATGTCGAACGACTGGCCCGGCAGGAACTGGGCGTAGGTGTCGCCGGACCCGATGTCGAGCACCTCGCGAACGGCGATGGAACTGCTGCTGCCGCAGGCGGTGTGCAGGTCGGTGGAGCGCGGCCGCCAGTTCGCCCGGGGCAGGGTGTAGTCCACCGCGTCCGTGTTGGCCAGGCAGAACGCCTCCTTGCCGCTACGCACGGCCTGCTGCATGCTCGCATCCAGCAGGCGGTACCGGGCGAAGTCGGTGAAGTGCCAGTGCGAGTGCCCGTCGCGGGAGTCCCACTCCATGGTGCCCACCGGCGCATAGCCGATCTGCCGACCGCCGGAGTCGTAGAAGTACTGGTAGGCGTCCATGATGTCCTCGGCGGGCCGCCGGAAACCGTCCACCACCAACGGCGAGTCGCCGGCGGTCCAGACCGTCGCGTTGAAGGACAGGTGGTCACCCTGCACCGGCGGGCGATCCGGGTCGGGCGGGATGACCTGGATGTTCCATGCCGGCAGCGAGCGGAGATCCGGCTTCGGTCCCGACGGGACGGTCGGCGTTCCGGTTGGTCGGCTCGCCGGGGATGGCGCGCTGGTCGTCACGGCACGGCGACCCGCGGCTGCGCCGCCCGCGGCGAGCGAGGCGAGCGGGCTGGACGTGCCGGCACCGCCGGGCGTCCCGACGGCCCACGGCCACGGCATGATCTCGCCATCCCGCACGGTCAGCGCGACCGTCGCGGCGGCCGCGTCGGCGGGGATGCCGAACGCGTCCCGGTACCGCTGGTTGACGCTCACGACGGCGGTGTAAGCCCCAGGTGCCAGGTCGATGGGCGGCCTGTCGTAGCTGCTCAGCGGGCCGCTCCAGCCAGCCTGGATGCCCCAGACGGCACCGAGCGTGAACGGATTCGTCGGACAGCCCTCGGGATACGGCGACAGGTCCGGCGCGTCGGGCCGGGTACGGGCGCCCGGCATGTTCGGGCAGTACCGCTCGTCACCGTCCAGGACGGTACGGCCCGCGGCGTCGGTGATGGTGAGGTGGTAGAACGCCTCGAAGCCGGCGAAGCCCGTCACCAGGCCGGCGGGCAGCCGGACGTGGCGGTCCCGACCGCCCTGGCGTACGAGCTGAGTCGCGACCACCGGGTTGCGGTAGGCATCGCGCTTCACCCGGATCTCGAACGGACGGGCGCCCGCCACGATGTTCAGACCGAGGTCGAGGAACACGCCGGCGCCGCCCGGCCATCGTTCCAGGGTGACCGATGTCGACGCTGCCACGAGCCGCAACTGGGTGCCGGCCGGTGCGGCGGAGGCCGGCACCGCCGCACCGGCGGTGAGCGCGACCGGCAGGCCGAGCAGGAGAGCAAGTCCACGGATGTGTTTCAGCACAGGCGTTCCCCCGAGTCGCTGGGGCCGGCTCGGGCGGGTCCCGGCCGGCGTACGGTCTCCGACCGTAGCGGTGCCGGGCAAGTTCGGCGTCGATCAGAGTCGATCCGTCACCGCTTCCCGCAGGTGTACGCCCCGTAGGTGCGGCCGCGGAACTCAACGTCGCCGATGGCGCACCACGCCGCTCAGACCACGCCGCAGACGCCTCGGGTTCGACGGCGAGTCCAGCGGGTGGTATGACGGTGATCTACTAGCGCGACGAGCCGGGGGGGTACGGGGTGCGTAGGACGCTGCAGCATCCGGCCCGGATCGTTCCCCTCGCCTTCCTCGGCGCCGTGGCGCTGGGCACCGCGCTGATGATGCTGCCCGCGGCCCGCGCCGAGCCGGGTCACGCGCCGTTCATTACCGCCCTGTTCACGGCCGCCTCAGCGGTCTGCGTGACCGGGCTCGCCGTCGTGGACACCGAGGCCTACTGGTCCGGCTTCGGCGAGGTCCTGATCACCGTGCTGACTCAGCTCGGCGGCTTCGGGATCATGACCATGGCCACGCTGCTGGGTCTGCTGATCTCGCAGCGCCTGGGCCTGCGTACCCGGCTGCTGGCTCAGGCCGAGAGCTCCGGGCTGATCCAGGGCAACGTCGGCGGCGTGCTGATCCGGGTCGCGCTGACGATGCTGGCCTGCGAGTCGCTGATCGCCGTGGCGCTGACCGGCCGGTTCTGGCTGTCCTACGACTACCCGTTCGGCCGCGCGGTGTGGGAGGGGGTGTTCCACGCGGTTCAGTCGTTCAACAACGGCGGATTCGCGCTCTACGGCGACAGCTTCGTCCGGTTCGTCACCGACCCCTGGATCTGCTTGCCCGTCTCGCTCGGCGTCATCGTGGGCAGCCTGGGCTTTCCGGTGCTCTTCGAGCTGGCGCGGGAGTGGAACAAGCCGGGCTGCTGGTCGACCCACACCCGGCTCACGGTGTGGGGCTGGCTGCTGCTGACCTCGATCGGGTTCATGATCTTTCTCAGCTTCGAGTGGAGTAACCCCCGTACGCTCGGCCCGCTGGACGTGCCCGGCAAGATGCTCGCCGCCTTCGTCCAGGACGTGATGACCCGCTCCGGTGGCTTCAACACCGTCGACTTCGGTGGGATGAACACCGAGACGATCTCCGTCAGTACCGCGATGATGTTCATCGGCGGCGGCAGTGCCAGCACCGCGGGCGGCATCCGGGTCACCACCTTCCTGCTGCTCGCGTTCGTGATCTGGGCCGAGATCCGGGGGGAACCGGACGTGGTGGTCGGCAAGCGGCGCATCGCCGAGCAGACCCAGCGCCAGGCGGTCACGATCGCGCTGCTCGGGGTCGCGCTGGTGGCCACCGGCACGCTGGCACTGATGTGGCTCACCCCCGGCATTCCGCTCGACCGGGCGGTGTTCGAGGTGACGTCCGCGTTCGCCACCGTCGGCCTGTCCACCGGCGTCACGGCGACCCTGCCGGAGAGCGCCCAGGTGCTGCTGGTCATCCTGATGTACATCGGCCGGGTCGGCAGCGTCGCGGTGGGCACCGCGATCGCGCTCAACGTCAGGCGCCGGCTCTACCGCTATCCAGAGGAGCGTCCAATCGTTGGCTAGCAACGGCAGAACTCCGGACGACGACAACGTCGTGGTGATCGGGCTGGGCCGGTTCGGCGGGCAGGTCGCCGAGTCGCTGCTCAGCCTCGGGCACGAGGTGCTCGGCATCGACGAGAGCCCGAAGCTCGTGCAGAGCTGGGCCGACCGGCTCACCCACGTCGCGCAGGCGGACTCAACCGACGAGGAGGTGCTGCGCCAACTCGGCGTGCAGGACTTCCACCGCGCGGTGGTCGGCATCGGCACCGACATCGAGGCGAGCGTGCTCACCGTGCTGGCCCTGACCGAACTGGGCATCCGCGAGATCTGGGCCAAGGCCATCTCCGCCAAGCACGGCAAGATCCTCACCGCGGTCGGCGCCAACCACGTGATCTACCCCGAGGCGGCGATGGGTGAGCGGGTCGCTCACCTGATCACCAGCAAGATGATGGACTTCATCGAGTTCGACGACGACTTCGCCATCGCGAAGGTCCGCGCCCCGCATGACGCCAACGGCCGCGACCTGGCCGATCTGGCGTTGCGGACGCACTACGGGGTCACCGTGGTGGGCGTGAAGACACCCGGAGCGGACTTCGTGTACGCCCGGCCGGAGACGGTGATCCCGCCGGGCAGCACCCTGATCGTGGCCGGCAACACCGCGAAGGTGGAGCGGTTCGCCGCGACGACCTGATCCTTGTCGGTTTCCACGCGGACACCACGCCGCCCTGATCGATGGTCAGGCGGCGGACGTCCGGACCAGGGTCCGGATCTGGCGCAGCAGGACCGACAGGGCGGCCAGATCGGCGCGCGCCTCGTCGAACTCGCCGATGGCGTTGCGGGCCCGCTCGATGGACGCCGAGTTCGTCTGCTCCCACTCGTACACCCGGTCCTCCGCGGCATCCGCACCGGTCGACGCCAGGACCTCCGCGGTCAGCGCCGCCAACGCGGCGTACAGGTCGTAGCGCAGAGCCATCCGGGCCAGCGTCTGCCACCGGTCCTCGCGGGGCAGCGCGGAGATCTGCGACAACAGCCGGTCCACCCGGAACCGCTCGGAGAGCACGTAGTACACGCCGGCCACCTCGGCCAGGTCCTTGCCCGTGGTGCGGGCGACCTCGACCACGTCGAGCAGGCCGAAGCTGTACATGAGCCGGCTCGCCGTCTGCACCACCGGCCGCGGCAGGCCGCGCTCGGTCAGCGAGTCCTCCTCGGCCCGGACCGCCTCGCGCTCGTTGCCCCGGAACAGCGTGGGCAGGTCGGGCAGCAGGGCCACCAGGCCGGGCCGCAGCCGGACGATCTCACCCCGGACGTCGATCGGCGAGCGCCGGTTGGAGACCAGCCATCGCACGGCGCGGTCGAGCAGGCGGCGCATCTCCAGGTACAGGTTCGTCTGGGTTTCGGTGGAGACCGTGCCGTCGAGGGCCTCCACCGCCGCCCAGAGCGCCGGCAGGCCGTACAGGTCGCGAATGACGACGTAGGCACGCAGGACATCGGCGGCGCTGGCCCCGGTCTCCTCCACGGCACGGAAGAAGAACGAGGTGCCGCCCCGGTTGACGGCCTCGTTGACGAGCGAGGTCGTGACGATCTCGCGCCGCAGCGGGTGCCCGGACATCTCGTCGGCGTACCGCTCGCGCAGGTGGGTCGGGAAGTAGCTGACCAGCACGTCGTTGGTCCACTCCTCGTCGGGCAGGGCCGACTTCAGGATCTCGCGCTCCAGCGCGATCTTCACGTAGGAGAGCAGGACCGCGAACTCCGGCGACGTCAGCCCGTTCCCGGCGGTGGCCCGCACGGCGAACTCCTCGTCACCGGGCAGCCCCTCCAACTCGCGGTCCAGCAGGCCACGCCGCTCCAGGTCACAGATCAACCGCTCGTGCACGGGCAGCAGCGAGCGGCTCTGCGCCCGTGCGTTGCCCAGCGCCGTGGCCTGGTCATAGTTGTCGCGCAGGGTCAGCGCCGCGACCTCGTCGGTCATCTCAACGAGCAGGTCGTTACGGTCTGCCGCGTCCAGCCGGCCGGCGGCGATCAGGCGGCTGAGCAGGATCTTGATGTTGACCTCGTGGTCGGAGCAGTCCACGCCGGCCGAGTTGTCGATGAAGTCCGTGGTGATCCGGCCGCCCCGGCTCGCGTACTCCACCCGGCCCTGCTGGGTCAGGCCCAGGTTGCCGCCCTCGCCGACCACCAGACAACGCAGGTCGCGGCCGTTGACCCGGACCACGTCGTTGGCCTTGTCCCCCGCGTCGGCGGCGGACTGCCCGGCCGCCTTCACGTACGTGCCGATACCGCCGTTCCACAGCAGGTCCACCGGCGCGCGGAGCATGGCTTTGATCAGCTCAGTGGGCGCCAGCGCGGTGACCGACTCCTCGATGCCCAGGGCGGCCCGCATCTCCGACGTGATCGGGATGGACTTGGCGGTCCGCGGCCAGATCCCCCCACCGGCGGAGATCAGCCCCGCGTCGTAGTCGGCCCAGGACGAGCGCGGCAGCGCGAAGAGGCGGCGGCGCTCGGCGAACGACGTGGCGGCATCCGGTTCGGGGTCGACGAAAATGTGCCTGTGGTCGAAGGCCGCCACCAGCCGGATCTGCTCCGACAGCAGCATGCCGTTGCCGAACACGTCCCCCGACATGTCGCCGATGCCGGCCACGGTGAACGCCTCGCGCGCGATGTCGCGACCCAGTTCCCGGAAGTGCCGCCGCACCGACTCCCAGGCGCCGCGGGCGGTGATCCCCATCTTCTTGTGGTCGTACCCGGCCGACCCGCCGGAGGCGAACGCGTCGCCGAGCCAGAACCCGTACGCGATGGAGATCTCGTTGGCGATGTCGGAGAAGGTGGCGGTGCCCTTGTCCGCGGCGACCACCAGGTACGGGTCGTCGCCGTCGTGGCGGACCACGTCCACCGGCGGCACCACCTTGGCGCCGTCGAGGTTGTCGGTCACGTCCAGCAGAGCCGAGATGAAGAGCCGGTAGCACGCCACCGCTTCGTCGCGCTCGCTCCAGTTGGCGGGCGGCGCCGCGCCGGTGAGCTCGCTACCGCCGCTGGTGCCGTCTGGCCGGCGCTTCAGCACGAAGCCGCCCTTGGCACCGGTCGGCACGATCACCGCGTTCTTCACCATCTGCGCCTTGACCAGCCCGAGGATCTCGGTACGGAAGTCCTCCCGACGGTCGGACCAGCGCAGCCCGCCCCTGGCGACCGCGCCGAAGCGCAGATGGACGCCCTCGAACCGCGGCGAGTAGACGAAGATCTCGTACTGCGGCCGCGGCGCCGGCAGTTGCGGAATCGCCTGCGGATCGAGCTTGAAGGCGGTGTACGACTTCGGGCGACCCCCGTCCCGTTGAAAGATCGACGTCCGCAGCGTTGCCTGGATGACAGTGAGGAAGGCGCGCAGGATCCGGTCCTGATCCAGGCTGGTCACTGCGTCCAGATCCGTGTTCAGCCGCTGCGCGAGCTCCCTGGTGCGGGCCGCCCGGTCGTCCTCCGACAGGTGCAGCGCAGGATCGAACCGGGCCTCGAAGAGCGCCACGAGCTGCGCCGCGATCTGCGGGTGGGCCCGCAAGGTGCTCTCCATGTAGTCCTGCGAGTAGAGCGCACCGGCCTGGCGCAGGTACTTCGCGTACGCCCGCAGCACGACGACCTGCCGCCAGGTCAGCCCGGCCAGAACCACGAGGGCGTTGAAGTTGTCGATCTCCGCCTCACCGCGCCAGGTGGCCGAGAAGGCGTTCTCCACCTGTGGGCGCAGTTCCGCGTGCGGGCGCGCCTGCGCCGGCAACTGCAGGCCGAAGTCGTACAGGTAGACCTGGTCGCCGCCGATCGAGCCGCCGTCGGCCGGCCCGCGGCGGATCTCGTACGGCCGCTCGTCGGTCGCGTGAACGCCGAACGAGTGCAGCACCGGCAGCACGTCGGAGAGCATCATCGACTCGCCGTTGCGGAACACCTTGAACCGCACGTTGTGATCGTCGTGGCGACGCCGGTACATGTGCATGACCAGCTGGCCGCGCTCCTCCAGCAGCTCCAGCTTGGCCACGTCCTGCGCGGCCTCGGTCGCGGTGTGCTCGTCCTTGTACGCCTCCGGCAACGCGCCGCTGTAGCGCTCGTACAACCGATGTGCCTGCTCCTCGCCTACCTTGGCCTCCAGCACCAGGCGGAACTCGTCCTCCCAGGGCCGGGTCGCCCGGGACAGCCGCTCGGTGAGCACATCGGCTCGTAGCTGCCCGGGTGGGTTGTTCGGGTCGGTCCGCACGATGAAGTGCACGCGCGCCAGGTGCGACTCGCTGACCCGGGTGGTGTAGTCCACCCCGATGCCGTTGAGGCTGCGCAGCAGGATCTCCTGGATCTTCAACCGGTTGCCCGTGGTGAACCGGTCCCGCGGCAGATAGACCAGGCACGAGATGAACCGGCCGTAGGCGTCGCGGCGCAGAAAGAGCTTGAGCTGGCGTCGACCGGCCAGGCGGAGCACGCCCATCACCGAGGCGTGCAGGTCTCCGGTGGAGATCTGGAACAGCTCGTCGCGGGGGTAGGTCTCCAGGATCTCCATCAGGTCGCGCCCGGAGTGGCTGCGCGGGGAGAGCCCGGAGCGCGCGATCACCTCGGTGACCTTGCGCCGGACCACCGGCAGGTCGCGCACCCCGGTGCGGTACGCGCTCGAGGAGAAGAGCCCGAGGAAGCGCCGCTCCCCGATGACACTGCCGTCGGTGTCGAACATCTTGAAACCGATGTAGTCCAGGTACGCCGAGCGGTGCACCGTCGCCCTGGAGTTCGCCTTCGTGATGATCAATAGGCGCTTCTCCAGCGCCTTGGCGTACGACTCCGGGCTCATCGAGGAGAGCACCCTGGGCCGGGTCTGGTCGCCGCGCAGGATGCCGAGCCCGGTGCCCATCACGCCGGTGAGGAGCAACTGCCGGTCCTCGCCCTCGACCAGCCGGTACTGCCGGTAGCCGAGGAAGGTGAAGTGCTCGTCGACCAGCCAGCGCAGCAGCTCCACCGAGTCGGTGATGTCCTTGTCCGGAACGGGTAGTTCGGCGCTGGCGAGCTCGTCGGCGAGGTCGAGGGCCTGTCGCCGCATCCTCGGCCAGTCCTCCACGACCTCGCGTACGTCGGTCAGCACGCGACCGACATCGGTGCGCACCGCGGCCAGCACGGCCTCGTCCCGGATCGGGGTGACCTCGATGCGGATCCAGCTCTCCACCAGCTCGTCGCGCCGGGCGTCGGCCGGCTCGGCTCCGATCCGGATACCGGTGAGCGCGCCCAGCCCGGCCCGGCTCACCACAAACTCCGGGTGCACCAGCAGCGACGCGTCCAGGCCCCGCGAGGTGAGCGCGGCGGTCACCGAGTCGACCAGGAACGGCATGTCGTCGGTGACGATCTCGAGCGCGGTGTGCGCATGGTCCGGGGTGAGCCCGACCCGGAGTTTCACCTGGCCGGGCAGGCGTTGCGCGGCCAGGTCCCGGTGCGACACGGTGGCGGCCACCATGGCTTCCGGGGTGCGGCCGGTGAGCTCCTCGTCGGGCACCAACCGCCAGTACTCGGCGACGAGCGCCGTCAGCTCCTGATCATCGGTGACCTCGGAGGCGAGCGAGACGCACTCGGCCACGAGCGCCTCGGCGTCGGGTGGCGGTCCCGCGTCCGGATCCACCGGGGACAACCGGTCCGGTGGACTGGTCGGCCCGCCCGCACTGCCGGTTTCGACAAACGGTGCGTCGACACGGCTCGTCGAAGCCCGGTCCATGGGTCCTGCTCCCCTCGCCCCACAGCGCCGTGGGGTTGCGTCCCGCCAAGCGTAAGCCCCGGTCGGCGAAGTGGTGCGACGTGCGCCACTTCCGACCGGGTGTACGGCGCCCGGGTCAGCGAAAGGTCATCGTCTTCTTGCACAATGCCCGAATGGTTGCCGCCCGTCCCCGCCCTCCCGTCCCCGACGCGGTCCGCCCGCGCCCCGTCCGCCTGTCGGCCGGGCTGCTGGCCCTCGTGCTGGCAGCCGCGCTGTCGGGCTGTTCGCTCTTCGGTGAGGGACCGGACAAGGCGCTTCAGGCCTTCCTGACCGGGTGGCAGTCCGGGAAGCTGGGCGGGCTGGACCTGCTCGATCCCGACGGCCGGCCGCTCGCCGGCGACGCCGCGCAGACCCAACTCACGCAGTACGAGGGGGACCTCGCGGTGGCTCGGCCGAAGCTGGCCGTGCAGGGCAAGCCCAAGACCGAGGACGACAACGCCTCCGCCACGGTGGCCGTTGCGTGGCCCATCGTCGAGGGCGTGACCTGGGAATACACCACGACAGTGCGGCTACGTAAGGGCGAGCAGTGGCGGGCGTTCTTCGGGCCGGCCACCGTGCACCCCGACCTGCGCAGCACGGACAAGTTCGCGGTCAAGCGCACGGCGGCCGAGCGCGGCGCCGTGCTCGACGGCGCCGGCCAGCCGCTGGTGACCAAACGGCCGGTGGTGGTGGTGGGTCTGGAGCCCAGGCGGGTGAAGAACATCGAGGCCGAGATCAAGCAGTTCGGGGACGCCATCAAGGCCGCTGGCGTGGATGTGACCAAGGAACTCACCGAGTTGCCGGCCCAGGTCGGGAAGGCGAAGCCGGATGCGTTCGTCACGATCGTCACGCTGCGCCAGGAGGCCTACACGCCGATCGCCGCCCGGATCAAAGCCATTCCCAGCAATGCCACCCGCACCGAGTCGCAGGCGCTGGCGCCCAGCCGGGTCTTCGCGCGGGCGCTGCTCGGCCACTCCGGCGAGGTCACCAAGGAGATCATGGACAAGAACCCGGGCAAGTACCGGGTCGGTGACGTGGTCGGCCTGTCCGGGCTGCAGCAGCAGTACGACACCGGGCTGCGGGGTAAGGGCGGCATCTCGGTGGTGATCCCCGCCGCGCAGGGCGCCAGCCCGAAGACGCTGTTCTCGACCGACCCGGTGGCCGGCACGCCGATCAGGACGACCCTGGACGTGGCGACCCAGAACGCGGCCGACGAGGTCCTCGCGACCGAGACGCGCCGGTCCGCGATCGTCGCCGTCCGGGTGTCCGACGGTGCTGTGCTCGCCGTCGCCAACGGCCCCGGCCCGGCCGCGGTCAACCTCGCGCTCACCGGGCAGGTGCCGCCCGGGTCGACCTTCAAGGCGGTCACCGCGCTGGCGCTGCTGGACAACGGGTCGGTCACCCCGAGCACGCCGGTCGACTGCCCCAAGACGCTCACCATCGAGGGCCAGCCATTCAAGAACGCCGAGGACATGGTGCTCAACACCGTGCCGTTCGAGGTGAACTTCGCGAAGTCCTGCAACACGGCGTTCGTGTCACTCGCGCCGAAGCTGGGCAGCGACGGGCTGGCGAAGACCGCGCAGACACTGGGCGTCGGCGTGCCGTGGGATCTCGGTACGGACGTCAACACCGGGAGCGTGGCCACCGGTGGCTCGGCGGCCGACCAGGCGGCCGCGGCATTCGGCCAGGGAAAGACGACGGTATCGCCGATCGTGCTCGCCGCTGCCTCCGCCGCGATCGCCCGCGGCCAGTGGAAGCAGCCGCGCCTCGTCACCGAGCCGGCCCCGGCGAAGGTCGCTCCGGACGGGCCGGCGCTGAAGCAGACCTCACTCGACGCACTGCGGCCGATGATGCGCAAGGTGGTCACGGAGGGCACCGCCAGCCCGCTGAAGGCAGTCGCGGGGCTGCACGGCAAGACCGGCACCGCGGAGTACGACAACGATGTGACGCACACCCACTCCTGGTTCATGGGGTACCGCAACGACATCGCGTTCGCCGTGTTCGTCGAGAACGGCGGCCTGAGCACGGAGACCGCCGTTCCGCTGGCCGGCAGATTCTTCGCCAAGCTCGGCTAGCTCGGCCGGGAGCGCCGTCGTGTCTCGGTGACATGTGGGAGAAGCACCGAATGGCGGCGTCATTACGTGCGTGGGGCGCATACCGTGGGGGCGGTCCGGCGTGTCGCGCCGGCGTGTCGAGGCGGCGGCTCGATGGGCCATGCCCGCGATGCCACATCGGGGAGCGTCAAGGCGGTTCCCGCGACCCGATGACTCCCCGCTGACACTGCCTCCCACATCGACCCCTCACCCTGTTTTCGACCAGATCTCGACGGCTACCCGTCAACCTCTGCGATACGGGGCGGCGCCGTCAGGGCCGCCTGGTCAGCCGGGCTGCGGGCGGCGGGAATCCTGTCGACGACATCGGCCGGCGTGCGGGACACCACCGGCGCTTCGTCCCGCAGCCGATCGGTTGCCCCGACCGGTCCCCGGTCCATCGGCTCGGACGGTCGCGCCTCGGACGGTCGCGCCTCGGACGGTCGCGGCTCGGACAGCTCGGACGGCTCGGACGGCTCGGACGGCTCGGACGGCCGCGGCTCGGACGGCTCGACGGGCCGCCGCTCGGACGGCTCGACTGTGATCAGCGACGCGAGCGCGGCGGCGAGCGTCTCCGTGAGCTCCCGCGCATACACCCCGTCCGGGTCATAGTCCGGGTCGAAGACGGTGAGTTCCAGGCCGAGGCACTGTGGACCGGCCACCAGCCCCGCCAGTAGCAGCTCCAATTCCGCGTACGCGATGCCGCCGGCGTCCGGGGCGTCCACCGCCGGCATGACCGCCGGGTCGAGCACGTCGACGTCGACGTGCACCCAGTAGCCGTGGCACTCGGCGAGCTGGGCTCGCGCCCACTGGGCCGTCCGGGCGGCGCCGACCGACCGCAACTCCGGCACGGCCCGGTGGGCGATCCCCGCGGCCCGCAGATCGAGGCCGTACTCGTCGCGGGACCGGATGCCGAGCAGCACCACGTCGCTGTCGCGAAAGTATGGCCGGAGGTGGTCGATGCCGGCCAACTCGGCGTCCCCCCGCCCGGTGACCAGGGCGAGGCATTCCCCGGCGGCGGCACCGACGTAGGAGGCGTTGCCCGGGTGCCGGAAGTCGGAGTGCCCGTCGACGTACACCAGCCCCACGCGCCGGTCCAGGGTCGACGCGTGCCGGCGCATCGCCAGGCCGGCGCCGAGCACCACCGAGCAGTCGCCACCGAGCACCACCGGAAACTCGCCGGCGCCGATGATCGATCCGATCCGGTCGGCGAGATGACGGGTGTACCGGGCGATCTCGCCGGCGTGCGCCACCCCGTCGCCCGGACGCCAGTCCCCCACGTCGTACCGCGGTGGGGTCAGGCAGCCCGCATCGCGGGCCCGCAGCCGGCCGAGCAGCCCCTGGTCGCGCAGTGCGCCGGGCGCCTTGGCGCAGCCCGGCACCGAGGTCGGGGTGGGCGGGCGCAACCCCAGGTTCGTCGGCGCGTCGAGGACGGCTATCCGGCGCATGCGCGCGGTCTAGAAGAGCGCGTTCGCGAGCGAGCGCCGGGCGGCGGCGACTGCCGGATCGTCCGGGCTTGCCATGGTGAACAGGGAGATGAGATGCCGGCGAACGGCTTCCCGCTCCTCCCCGCTGGTGCTGCGCACCAGTTCGACCAGCCGGGCGTACGCCCGCGGCGCGTCGCCGGAGAGGACCTCGACGTCGGCGGCGAGGGACTGCACCGCGACGTCACCCGGCGCGTCCGCAGCCGCCCGCAGCGCCGCATCCAGGTCCACTCCCGAGGTCCGCCGCAGCAGTGCGACCTGGGCCAGACCCGACTCCGCGATCGCATCGGCCGGCGCGTCGGACAGAATTCTGCGGTACGCCGCCTCCGCCGCGTCGAGATCACCGTCGGCCAGCGCGTCGTCGGCCGCGGCAAGCCGCGGGTCCTCCGGCGGTGGCGGCGCCTCGACGCCGGCGGCTTTGACCACCGCGCCGATCCACTGGCGCAGCTGCGACTCCGGGATGACGCCGTTGAAGGCGTCCACCGGCTGCCCGCCGACGATGGCGTACACCAGCGGAATGCTCTGGATGCGGAACATCTGGGCGAGCCGCTGGTTGGCCTCGATGTCGACCTTGGCAAGCACCCAGGTGCCGCCGGCCTCGACGGCGAGCTGCTCCAGGACCGGGGACAGCTGCTTGCACGGCTGGCACCACTCGGCCCAGAAGTCGACCACCACAGGGGTGTGCATCGACCGTTCCAGCACCTCGGTCTGGAACGTGGCTTCGCTGACGTCGATCACCACAGCGCCCGCGCCTCCACCGGCTGCCGGCCCGGGCACGGCCGAGGCCGGGCCGGGTGATCCGGGGCCGGGTGATCCTGGCCCGGCGGGCTCGGTGGTGGTGCTGCTGCTCGCACGCAGTGCGCCGAGATCGACGGCACCGCGGGTGAAAATCGATGGTGTGCGGCGTGGGTCGCTCATGGTTGCCTAGTCTGTCACGACCCGCCGCCGCCATGCGTGCGGCGATGCCGAGCCACGCGACTCGGCGTCAGGCAGGGCCGCGGGCCGGCCGTCAGAAGCGGGCCGGCTCCCGGTAGCCGCCCCACTCCGCCCGCAGGGAGTCGCAGATCTCGCCGAGGCTGGCCTCCGCCCGCGCCGCATCCAGCATCGCCGGGATCATGTTCGCGCCGGTACGGGCCGCGGCCACCATCGCGCCCAGCGCCGCGGCGACCGCCCCGGCGTCCCGGCCGGCCCGGCGCCGAGCGAGCACCCCGCGCTGCTCCGTCTCGACCTCGGTGGAGATCCGCAGCACCTCCAGCTCCCGGGTGATCGTCTCGGTGTGGCAGTTGACCCCGACGATCTTCTTGTCGCCCTTCTCCACCGCCTGCTGATAGGCGAAGGCGCTGTCGGCGATCTGCGCGGTGAACCAGCCGTCCTCGATGCCCCGCAGGATGCCCGAGGTCATGGTGGAATCGTGGCCCATGTCGCGGATCCGGGTGAAGATCGCCTCAGCCTCGGCCTCGATCCGATCGGTGAGCGCCTCGACGTACCAGGAGCCGCCGAGCGGGTCCGCCACGTTGGCCACCCCGGTCTCCTCCATCAGCACCAGTTGGGTTCGCAGCGCGATTTCGGCCGCCGAGTCGGTGGGCAGCGCCAGCGTCTCGTCCAGTGCATTCGTGTGCAGGGAGTTGGTGCCGCCGAGCACGGCGGCGAGCGCCTGCACCGCGGTGCGCACCACGTTGTTGTACGGCTGCTGGGCGGTCAGCGACACCCCGGCGGTCTGGGTGTGGAACCGCAGCCACAGCGCGCGCTCACTCCTCGCGCCGTACACCTCGCGTAGCCAGCGCGCCCAGATCCGCCGGGCCGCCCGGAACTTCGCGATCTCCTCGAAGAAGTCCAGGTGGGCGTCGAAGAAGAAGGAGAGCCCGGGAGCGAACACGTCGACGTCCAGGCCACGGCTCTGCCCGAGTTCGACGTAGCCGAACCCGTCGGCGAGGGTGAACGCCAGCTCCTGCGCGGCCGTCGAGCCGGCCTCCCGAATGTGGTACCCGGACACCGACAGGGGCTTGTACCGCGGGATGTGCTCGGCGCAGTACTCCATCAGGTCACCGATCAGGCGCAGGTGCGGCTCGGGTGGGAAGAGCCACTCCTTCTGCGCGATGTACTCCTTGAATATGTCGGTCTGCAGCGTGCCGTCCAGCGCCGACAGATCCGCCCCCTGCCGTTCCGCCGCCACGAGGTACATGCAGAAGATCGGCACCGCCGGACCGGAGATGGTCATCGAGGTGGTGACCTCGGCCAGTGGAATGTCGTCGAAGAGCACGTCCATGTCGGCCGCCGTGTCGATGGCGACGCCGCAGTGCCCGACCTCACCCAGGGCCTGCGCGTCGTCGGAGTCGCGACCCATGAGCGTGGGCATGTCGAACGCCACGGACAGCCCGCCGCCGCCGGCGCGCAGCAGCATCTTGTACCGCTCGTTGGTCTGCCGCGCGTTGCCGAACCCGGAGAACTGCCGCACGGTCCACGGCCGTCCGCGGTACCCGGTGGGGTACAGACCACGGGTGTACGGGTACTCCCCGGGCCACCCGATCCGCCCCATCCGGGGGTCGTCGTGCCCGGCCGGCGGTCCGTACACCGGGTCGACCGGGGTGCCGGAGAGCGTGCTGAAGTCCGCGTCGCGCTTGTGCGCCGCGTCGTAGCGCCGTTGCCAGCGCTCGCGACCGGCGGCGATCCCGTCGGCGTCCATGCTCCGATACTAGGGCGCCGAACTGAACGCTCGCTAAGCCAACGGCGATTCCGCGAACTGCTCGTCATCGACGTGGATGTCGTCGACCACGATGTCCACCACCGTGACCTGCAGTTCGAGCATGCCTTCCAGCGCATCGACGACGTTTTCCCGGACCCCTTCGGTAACCGCCCGCACCACCGCGCCGTACTCGACCACAAGCGCGATCCTGACCGTTGCGGTATTGCCGGTCAGCTTGACGCTGATGCCACGATCGGTGTCCCCGCCGGTCTCGCCCCGACCGGCCCGTTCCCGCATCGCCGTGAACCCGAGGGACACGTCCCCACCAAGGTCGTACACGCCCGGGATCTGTCGCACGGCGATCTCCACGATCTTCTCGACAACCTCGTCCGTGATCGTGGTGCTCCCTCGGTCGGCACTCGACTCGCCGTTGTCGCGGAGCCGGTCGGTCCGCTGCCCCGCGGCCCGGCCGGAGGCCGGCTCGGACCGATCCCCGGTGCCGGCCCAGTCCGTCGGGTCACTGCGCTGCGCTCGGCCGGTCTGCTCCGTCGTGCCGACGGACTTCGCCGCACCGAGCCGCTCCGGCGTGCCGAGCCGCTCCGCAGACGCGAGCCGCTCCGCGGGCTCGGAGGTGAAGTCGGCGAGCCGGTCCTCTGCGCGGTGGCCGGTCTCGGGTTCGAGGTAGCGGTACATCGCGTCGCTGTGCATGCGGGGAGTCGGGATCCCCGCGGGAACGGCAACCGTGGGCCCTGCGACAGAATCCGACATGGTGCCTCTCCTCGCTACTGATCGGACATCGACGAGCAGCACTCTACGACCCGACCCGCCCGGTCCGACGCCGCGGGCGGTACCGCAGCGACACGCCGCGCGACACGCCGGACGGGCTCCTCGACATGTGAGTTACGCACCTCACACCGCGCTCATTCGGTGTCTGGCTCACATGTCGACGAAGCCGTGCCACCGCGCCCGGCCGGCCCGGCGCTCAGATGCCGTCCAGCAGGTGTGCCGCGGCGGCGTACGCGTCGATCTCACCAGCGGCCACCCGCTCCGCGAGGGCCGGCAGCGCCGCACCGCCGTCCAGCGCCGCGATCCGGGCGCGCACGGTGCCCAGGGCGATCGCCTCGACCTCGGCGGCGGCACGGTGTCGCCGCCGCGCGTCCAACTGGGCGTGCGACTCGAGCCAACCTCGGTGCTTGTCGATGGTGTCGACCAGGTCGTCGATCCCCTCGCCCCGGACGGCGACGGCCCGCAGCACGGCCGGCCGCCAGTACCCGGGCTCCCGCTCGCCGAGCGCGATCATGCCCTGGATGTCGTGGTACGTGGCGTCGACACCATCCCGGTCCGCCTTGTTGATCAGGAAGATGTCCGCGATCTCGAGGATCCCGGCCTTCACCGCCTGGATCGCGTCGCCCATGCCCGGCGCGAGCAGCACGACAGTGGTGTCCGCCACCGCCGCGATGTCGACCTCCGCCTGCCCCACGCCGACGGTCTCCACCAGCACGACGTCGCAGCCGGCGCCCTCCAGCACCCGGATCGCCTGCGGGGTGGCCGCCGCCAGTCCGCCGAGGTGCCCGCGCGACGACATCGACCTGATGTAGACGCCGGGGTCGGTCGCGTGATCCTGCATCCGGACCCGGTCGCCGAGGATCGCGCCTCCGCTGTACGGGCTGGACGGGTCCACGGCCAGGACGCCGACCCGGCGGCCGCCCGCGCGGTACGCCCGGACCAGCCCGTCCGTGGTGGTGGACTTGCCGACGCCGGGCGAGCCGGTGAGCCCCACGACGAGGGCGTGGCCGGAGTACGGCGCGAGGGCAGCGGCGAGCTGCGGCAGCGCCGGGTCACCCCGCTCCACCAGGCTGATCAGACGGGCGACCGCCCGGGTGTCGCCCTCGCGGGCGTACCGCACCAACAGCGGTACATCGGAGCTGCGCCGCAGCCCGGTCGCCGCCGACCCCGTCGTGGTGGGCGCTGCCGGCCCGTCGGTCACCTGCCGGGCACCCGGAGCAGCAGCGCGTCGCCCTGCCCCCCACCGCCGCACAGCCCGGCCGCGCCGAGCCCGCCACCGCGCCGCCGAAGCTCCATGGCGAGCGAGAGCGCGAGCCGGGCGCCGGACATCCCGATCGGGTGCCCGAGCGCGATCGCACCGCCGTTGACGTTGACCTTGCCGGCGTCGACGCCGAGCTGCCGCATCGAGTGCAGGACCACCGCGGCGAACGCCTCGTTGATCTCGATCAGATCCAGATCATCGACGGTGTGCCCGCCCTTGCTGAGGGCGTGCGCGATGGCGTTGGCCGGCTGCGTGTGCAGGGAGTTGTCCGGACCGGCGACGTTGCCGTGCGCGACGATCTCGGCGAGCCACGGCAGGCCGAGCTCGTCCGCCTTGGCGCGGCTCATCACGACCACTGCGCAGGCGCCGTCGGAGATCGGGGACGCGGTCGCGGCGGTGACCGTACCGTCCTCGCCGAACGCGGGGCGCAGCTTGCTGAGTGCCTCCACCGTCGTTTCCGGGCGAATCCGCTCGTCTTTTGCCACCAGGATCGGCTCCCCGCGTCGTTGTGGGATCTCGATCGGCTCGATCTCCTCGGCGAAGATCCCATTCTTCTGGGCGCGGGCGGCCCGCTGGTGGCTTTCCACCGCAAAAGCATCCTGGGCGGCACGGGTGACGCCGTACCGCGCGTTGTGCTGATCCGTCGACGCGCCCATCGAGCAGCAGTCGTAGGCATCGGTGAGCCCGTCGAACTGCATGTGGTCGCGGAGCGTGACGTCGCCGGCCCGGAGTCCCTCCCGCTGGCCGAGGAGGAGGTGCGGCGCATTGGTCATGGACTCCATGCCACCGGCCACCACGATCTCGAACTCGCCCGCCCGGATCAGCTGATCGGCGAGCGCGATGGCGTCCAGACCGGAGAGGCAGACCTTGTTGATCGCGAGAGCGGGCACCGACATCGGGATGCCGGCGCCGACCGCCGCCTGGCGCGCCGGGAGCTGGCCCGCTCCGGCCTGCAGCACCTGGCCCATGATGACGTACTCCACCAGGTCCGGCGCGACGCCCGAGCGCTCCAGCGCGGCCCGGATCGCGATCGAGCCGAGTTTGGTGGCGGGCAGATCCTTGAGTGTGCCGACCAGACGACCCATCGGGGTCCGCGCGCCGTGCACGAGTACCGAGCTCATGGATACCGGCCTCCGGATGTGGGGGGTGGATGGGGGTCTCGCGGCGGCACCGACGCTGGTCGACCCGGGGTCGCGCTGTGCCGGACTGCCGCTTCGGTCCAGACTAGCTCCATGACGCTGACCGGCATTGGGCTGCTTCGCATCGATCATGTCGGGGTCGCGGTGGCCGACCTGGCGCAGTCGATCGAGTTCTACGAGCGTGTCTTCGGGATGCGGTGCGTGCACGAGGAGACCAATCCCGAGCAGGGCGTACGGGAAGCGATGCTCGCGGTCGGGCCCACCGACGCCGGCGGCTGCCTGCAACTGCTCGCGCCGCTGTCCGCGGAGTCACCGATCGGCCGCTTCCTGGATCGGCGGGGCCCCGGTTTGCAGCAGATTGCATATACCGTTGCCGATATTGACGTGGCCTGCACCGCGCTGCGGGCCCGCGGCGTACGACTGCTCTATGACACGCCCCGTCGGGGAACGGCCGGCTCGCGGGTGAACTTCGTGCACCCGAGGGATGCCGGCGGCGTCCTCGTCGAGTTGGTGGAGCCGGCGCCGGCGCCCGACAACAATGATCTATGAATTGCGCGCGCCCCCGGAGAGTCCGCGCAATATCACGCCGCACCGCCGCGGCGGCCAGGTTCGGTGCCCAGGTACGGCGACCAGGTACACCGTCGTTGCCGCCCGGCGGACCGCGGTTGTCGAATGCCGGCAAAACACCGTGGAAGTGATCGCAAAATGGCCATAAAGACAGGCCCTGTCGCCCTTGCGGAGGCCCCCCGGGTGTCTGCAAGTATGTCCCAATGCCCCAGCAGCAAACTCCGGTTGCGTTCTTTGATGGCGCAAGCGCCGAAGGCGAATTCAGTGTCGTCCTTCGCGGCTATGACCGTCGGCAGGTCGACGAAGCGATCCAGCGGCTGAACGCCGCCGTCGCGCAGTCCGATCAGTCGCGTGCCGAGGCCGAGCAGCGGATGAATGACGCGCAGCGTCGCCTGCGCCAGGCCGAGCAACGGCTGAGTGGGATCGAGCAGAAGCTCACCGACACCAGCAAGCAGCTCGAGGAGAACAGTCGTCCGACGTTGTCCGGTTTGGGCACGCGGGTGGAGCAGATCCTCCGACTGGCGGAGGAGCAGGCCAACGACCACCGCGGCGAAGCCAAGCGGGAGTCCGAAGGCGTGCTCTCCGCGGCACGGCTGGAAGCGCGCGAGATCACCGACAAGGCGCGCGCCGAGGCAGCGGCGATGAAGGCGACCGCCGAGCGGGAGGCGGGTAATCTCCGCACCGCGGCCGAGCGTGAGGCGGCCGAGCTGCGCGTGCAGGCGCGTCGCGAGGTCGACACGCTGCGGGCCACCGCCGAGCGCGACACCAAGCAGTTGCGCACCCAGGCGGCCCACGAGGTGGCTGAGCTGAAGGCCAATGTCGAGCGTGAGGTCTCCACGCTGCGCGGGACGGCCGAGCGGGAGATCACCCAGCTGCGCGCCCGTGCCGCCCGGGAGGCCGAGGAGAAGCGCGCCGAGGCGACGAAGATGCTCTCCGATGCGCGGGACCGCCGCGACAAGGAGCTCCAGGCCCTCGAGATGGAGATCTCGGACCGCCGCGAGCAGGCCGAGCGCGAAGAAGGCGAGCGGCACGCCTCCGCCATCGCGACCACACAGAAGCTGATCGCCGAGGCCGAGGAGCGGGCCCGCGCCGCGGAGGACCGCGCGAAGGAGATCGAGCAGCGCGCCGAGGCGCGCCGGGTCGAGTCCGAGCGGCGGGCCACCGACACCGTCGACAAGGCGAAGGCGCTCGCCGACAAGACGGTGAACGAGGCCCGCGACGAGGCGAACCGCGCGCTCACCGAGGCCCGCGCCGAGGCCGAGACGACCACGAAGACGGCACGTCGCGAGGTCGAGGAGCTGACCCGGCAGAAGGATGCGGTGACGAGCCAGCTCGGCGCCATGCTCTCCGGCCTCGCCGGCATCGTGCCGACGGTGGTTGCCCAAAGTGATAAGAACGACAGCAAGCCCAGCCAGCCGGCGGATGGTGGAAAGGTGACGACCTGACGTCGGGTCGCTTCAGCGCGCCGCTACAGCGCGCACAGCTGTACGGACGTCCCGTCACAGACCGGTCGGTAACCGGGCGTGACGGGACGTTGCGTGTGAGGATGGGGTCATGTCGCACGGCGGTGAACTGTTCGAGCTCAACGGTGCCGAAGCGTCAGCTTCCGGCTTCGAGACCGCTCGTCTCGGCGGGTACCGTAAAGATCAAGTAGACCGCTATGTGGCGATCGTCGAGCGGGAGATCAACGCGCTCGAGAAGGAGCGCACCGAGGCCTACACGCAGGCTCAGGCGCTGGCCAACCAGTCGTCGGTCCTGCAACAGGAACTTGCCGCCATGCGCCGCCACCTGGCCTCCGGCCAGGGCCTGTCGTTCCACCACCTCGGCCCCCGGGTGGAGCACATGCTCATCCTCGCCGAGGAGCAGGCCGAGGAGATCCGGCAGGCCGCAGTCGAGGACCTCCGCGTCAGAGAGGCGGAGCTGGACCGACTGATCGCCGAAGCGCGGGAGCGCGCAGCCCAGGCGACGGAGGATTTCAACCTCACGCTCGCCGCGCGCCGCCAGGAAGAGGACCGCGCCGCCGCGAAGCGTCGCCACGCGCTCGACGAAGAGGTCAAGGCCGCCCAGGCCTACGCCGAACGGATCAGCGCCGAGGCCAACGAGACGCTCAACGCCGCCCAGGCGGAGGCGCAGCGCGTCGCCGAGGCAGCCGCGACCTACGCCACCCGGACCCGCGCCGAGGCTGACGAGTACGCCAGGAACGTGCGCGCCAAGCTCGAACAGGAGCAGAACACCCAGCGCGCCGCCATGCGCGAGGAGCACCACGCGCAGCGCGCCGAGGCCGACCGGTACGCGCAGGCCGTCCGATCGCAGGCCGAGGCTCAGGCCGCCGCGGTCACCGGCGAGGCCGCGCAGCACGCCGAGGAGGCGGAGCAGCACGCCCGGACGGTCCGCGCCCACAGCGAGCAGGTGGCGGCACAGGTGCGCTCGGCCGCGGCTGAGGACGCTGGCGCGGCGCGGGCCGCGGCCCAGGCCGAAGTCGATGAACTCCGCCAGGTGGCGCAGGCCGAAGCGGACGCGCTGCGTGAGGCGGCCCAGGCCGAGGCAGAGCAGGTGCGCCGAGCCGCCGAGGGGGCCGCCGCCGAACTTCACCAGGCCGCGCAGGCCCGCGCCGCGCAGCTGGAGCGGGAAGCCGAGGCGGAGGCCAGCCAGGTCCGGGAGTCGGTTCGCGCGCGCGCCGACGAACTGGCGCGTTCCGCGCACGCCGATGCGGAGCGGGTCCGCTCCGCGGTGCTGATCGAGGTCGACGGGCTCCGCGCCGCCGGCCGCGCAGAGGTCGAGCAGGCCCGTGCCGCCGCCGAGGAGGCAGCGGCCGAATTTGAGGAGCGGCGGGCCGAGGCGCAGCGGTTGGCAGCAGAGACGGACCGGCTGGGTGCGGAGACCCGGACGCGAGTCGGCGAGGCACAGGCAGAGCTGGAGCGCCTCCGGTCCGCCTCCGCCAGCGCCGAGGAGGAGCTTCGGCAGGCGCAGGAGCAGCTGAGGCAGGCACGGGCACGCGCCGAGCAGCCTGAACACCGGGCACAGCAGGCCGAGGCGGCGGCTCAGGAGGCCGACCAACGCGCCGCGCACCACGCGACGCGCCTCGACAGCGCCGAGCCCAAGCCGACCGCCGACCTCAAGCCGGCCACCGAGCCGAAGCCAGCCGCCGAGCCGAAGCCGGCGACCGAGCCGAAGCCAGCCGCCGAGCGCAAGCCGGCCACCGAGCCGAAGCCGGCCGCGGACGCGAGGCCCAATGTCGCGACGAAGCCGAACGGGCCGAGGGTCGGCACCGAGCCACGACGCACGGATGCACAGATGAAGCCCTCAGCCGACGGGAAGCCCACAGCCGCCGCCAGGAAGCCCTCCGTGGAGGCGCGGCCGAAGACGGCGACGGTTGACGGCCCGGAGCCGGCCACTGCCGCGGCTGAACCAGATGTCCCAGCAGCCGCCGGGGCGGACGTGGAGCCGACGGACGCCGCCGACCCGAAGACGACGATGGCGAACCCCCGGATGCTGCAGAACTCGCGGAAGCGCAAGGTCGGCGCCGACGCCGATTAGCGCTGACCAGCCATCGGTCCGCCGGCGGGTTCCCAGATCACGGAGGCGCCGCCGGGCCGGGTGGCCATGCGGGGAGCGCGCGCAGCGCCCGCTTGGCGGGTAGGCCCAGCCACAGCACCACGACCAGCACGGCGACGGCCTCGGCCAGACTGACCGCGATCATCGTGGATCGGTTGGGTAGCGGGAAGGTGAAGCGGACATAGTCGAGCAGCGTGAGGGCGCGTAGCCCGAACGCCCCGGTGGCCAGCACCGCAAGGGCGAGTGGCCAGTGCGGGGCGCCGCGCTGAGCTCCGCCGCCGGTGGTGACCAGGTGGACCGCGGCGGCGGCGCACAGACCCACGCACCACAGACCGGGAAGGTCCACGAGCGGATACCCGTCGTGAGCCGGCCGGCCCAGCAGCACCGCCGCGAAGGTCACGACCACGCCGACCGGAAGCGCGAGAAGCCACCGACGCGGTTCGACGCGCGGAGCGCCCTGGTGGAATGCAGCCAGCGCCAACAGCGGCATCAGGTCAAAGAGCAGCCAGTACGCCTGGGAGACCGAAAACGCGGTGTGGCCACCCGCCCGCTCCACGACGACGGCAAGTACCCTCGGGAGGAACGCCAGAATGGCGAGCGCCCGCCCGACCCGCAGGTGCCCGTGCACGATTGACAGGTACGCCGGTAGCCAGAGCAACGCCGTGAGGCTCCAGAGGGCCTGCCACTGGCTGGGGTACCCGAGCCCCACGCCTTCCGGGATGATCACCCCCGGCAGACGTTGGATGATCCATACCTCGAGGACCACGCCGACCAGCGCCACGATCGTGTGGGCCAGCAGTCCCACCAGGGCGACCCTCCGTGCCGCCGCGCCCCAGGCGAGGTACCGGGGAGCAGCCCCGAGGACGCCCAGGCGCAGCCGTACGGAGAGCGCGATGATGCTGGCCAGCTCGGATCGATCGGGGTGGCTCAGCTCGACGCCCTCCGGGTCGTCGGGGTCCGCCGCGTACGCACCCTGCAGGAACGTCGCGACCATGTCCTCCTCCCACGCCTTGCGGTAGGAGCCCGGAAGCATCCTGAGCGCTCGCCGGTAGCGGTCCTCCAGGAGGCTGCTCATGCCGTCCCACCCTCCGGTACCGGCCTCGTCGCATGCAGGCGTCGGGAGGCGGCGCGGGCATTCGCCGCCTGCCGCGCCGCTTCGCTGGTCAGGGCGGCACGACCGTCCTCGGTGAGCCGGTAGTAGCGACGGAGCCGACCCTGGTGCGGCTCCTCACGGTCGAGCGCGACGAAGCCGTCGCCGACCAGTCGGTCGAGCACCCCGTAGAGCGTGCCGACCTTCAGATCGACCCGGCCCTCGGACAACTCCGCGACCTCGCCGACGATCCCGTAGCCGTGGCGGGGCAGGTCAGCGAGGGCCGCCAGGATGAAGAACGCTTGCTCAGTCATGGTGCGTGCAGGCATGACCACACGATATCATGTTAAGCATGATATCGTGTGGTCAGTGCAGCGGCTGACGGGAGGCGGGGCATGAGTGACGGCGACGGCGGCGACGGCGGATGTGCTGCGGCGGAGTGGGCGCCGGTGCCCCCCGAGACAGCCAGTGCCGTTGTCATCCAGCGACTGGAACGGCCACCGGTTGTGTTGGGCGCCGGATACACCGGGCAGGTGGTCCTGAGCGTTCCACCCCGGCCGGCCGCGGAGACCGGCACCGTTGACACCGGGACCGGCTGACCGCCGCCCTCAGGCCTCGCCGGCGCCGCCCATCCGGACCGGCACGTCGGCGAACGTGGCCCCGGTGCGGTCTGCGTATGCGCTGGCGTCGCCGTACTCCATGACGCCGGCCCAGTGACGTGGCAGCGGACATGCCTCGGGCGCGACGCGCTGGACGATCGCGTCCAGGACCGTCTCGGCGTCGCCCACCCAGAGATGCTTGGCTCCCGGCACGCCGACCACCTCGGCCTGGCCGAGCGCCGCGAACCGCTCCCGCGCCTGGGCCGGGCGCAGGTAGTCGTCGAACTCGGGGATCAGTGCCGTCACCGGCTTGCCGGACTCCGTCCACACCGCCAGGTCCGCCGGCGTCGTCGCGCGCAGCGGTGGGGAGAGCAGGATCGCGCCGACGACGGCCGGGTCACAGCCGTACCGGAGGATCAGGTCGGTGCCGAACGACCAGCCCAGCAGCCATACCGCCGGCAGCTCGGCGAACTCCGCGTACTCGATCGCGGCCGCAACGTCGTAGCGCTCCCCCACCCCGCCGTCGAACGCACCGCCGCTCGTCCCGCGCAGACTCGACGTGCCTCGGGTGTTGAACCGCAGCACCGCCAGGCCGGCCAGCGCGGGCAGCCGCCACGCCGCCTTGCGCAGCAGGTGGCTGTCCATCATGCCGCCGTGCGTCGGCAGCGGATGCAGGCAGACCAGGGTGGCCACCGGCGGGCCATCCACCGGCAGAGCCAACTCGCCGACCAGGGCCACCCCGTCGGCGGTGTGCAACTCGATGTCCTCCCGCCGGCCAGGCAGGATGGAATTGGACCGGATGGCCTTGCCGCCGGTGGGCCCGGGCTGGATCGGTGCGGTGCCGGCCATGCTCAGCCGTACCTGGGTGCGCTACGGGACCGCTGGATGACCGGGCCGCGCCGGTCCCGCGCCCGCCAGCACCCACCGTGCCAGTGCCGGCGGTCGGACTCGCCGCCCCGCCCGTCGGCGGGCCACGCCACCACATGCGGCACGCCGGGGCGGATCTCGTGGTCGCAGCCGGGGCAGCGGTACGCCTTCGCGCCGGCCGGCACCGTGCGGACCTTCCAGTCCCCGTCGTCCCAGGACTGGACCGCCTCCACCCCCCGCCGCGCCTGCGTGGCGTCGAACTCGACGCCCGGATCGCGGCGTCGGAGATTTCGACGGGGGCTCATGCGCCAAGAGTACGAGGATGCGAAACCGGACGCCTGGCCGGCACACGCCTGACATCAACGAGCGGCATGCTTGACGCGTGAAACGTGAAGCGCGTGGATGCCTCAGCGAGCTCGTGGCCGTGCGCCACGGGGAGAGCACCGCCAACGCCGCGATGGCCGCCGCCCGGGTCAGCGGCGAGGAGATCCGCATGCACGGACGCGACGCCGATGTGCCGCTCTCCGCGGTGGGCCGCGATCAGGCGGCACGGCTCGGCGTGCGGCTCGCTTCCCGGGATCATGACTTCGCCGCCGTGTTGTGTTCGCCGTACCGCCGAACCAGGGAAACCCTCGACCTCATCGAGCAGGCGCTGCGCGCTGCCGGACGGCCGACACCACCCGTACGCCTGGACGAGCGGCTGTGCGATCGCCGGAGCGGAGGGCTGGAGATGCTCACGCCCGCGGCGGTGTCGACGGCCTACCCGCAGGAGGTGGCGCGGATGGCGAAGTTGGGGCCGTTCGCGTACCGGCCTCCGGGCGGCGAGTCGCTGCGCGATGTCGCGGCCCGGCTGTACGACGCCTTCGCTGACATCTGTCGCGACCTGGCCGACACCCGCGTGCTGCTGGTCGCGCACGATGCGGTGGTGCTGATGCTGCGGGGTGCGATCGAAGGCCTCGGTGAGCGGGAACTGGGCCGGATCGCCGAGGCGGGGCCGGTCCGCAACGCGTCGATCACCCGATGGGTGCGCCACAACGGTCGGCTGCGCCTGGCGGAGTACGACGTCACGACCCGGTAGGTGCCGGCCGGAGCAGAACCGGGCCGCGGGCCCTTACCGTCGCCCGCTCCTCGACCAGGAACGGGTGCCGTTGAGCGGGTTCGTCGGCATCGACCTGCGCCGGTTGCTGTCGCTGACGTCCGACACGACGTCGACCACGGCGGGACAGGACCTACGAGCCGGCGAGCACGACGGCGGCGACGCTGCCGAGGATCAGGAACGGACCGTGCGGTATCCGGGTTCCGGCGGTGGCCCGGCCGGACGCCAGGAGCAGCAGGCTCCACAGCCCCGCCAGCACAAAGCAGGCAGCAGCGCCGTACACCGTGACCTCCCACCCGAACCAACCGAGGAGACAGCCCAGGCTGAGGGCGAGTTTGGCGTCCCCGAGGCCCATTCCGGCCGGATGAAGCGCGATCAGCACCAGATACACCGCGGCCAGGCCGATGCCGTTGAGCACCACAGCGAGGATCCAGCCCGGGCGGTGCCCGACCAGTGCCGCCGCGCCGAGGAGCACCAGGACCCCGGCGAGGCTCGCCACGGTGAGCTGGTCGGGCAGCCGGTGTACGGCGATGTCGATGTAGCCCAGGGCCACCCCGGTGACGGCGATCCAGCAGCAGGCGGCGAGCGGCAGCGCCCGGTCGACGCGCAGCGCCAGAACCACGAGGACCGCCACGGTGAGCACCTCGACGGTGAACGGCGCCGGACCGATCCGCTGCCGGCAGTGCGGGCAGGCCCCGGTCGACGGCAGTACCGAGGTGACGCCGCGCCAGCCCGACGCGACGAGGAACTGCCGGCAGTGCGGGCACCGGCGCCGCCACGGCTGGTTCGTCGGCACCGTGTGGTGGAAGATGCGGGCGCGCTGCACCGGACCGAGCCCGGCCCCAACGGCGACGGCCGCGGCCGCCACACCGAGTGCCGCTCCGACGCTCACCTCGGATCAACGCCCGTCGCGCGGCAATGCTTGACTTTCGTCATGGCCTCATCATCCGACCCGGACACCGGCACCGCCCAGAGCAGCTCCCAGGGGCACGGCGCACCCGTGAACGTCATTCTCACCGGCACCTCCCGGGGGCTCGGCGCCGCCCTGTTCGACGCCCTCGCCGCCCGCGGTGACCGGCTCTTCGCCATCGGGCGGCGGTTCACCGACGACCAACAGGCGCTCGCCGGGTCCGATCCGGAACGGATCGAACTGCACCGTGCCGACCTGGCCGAGGTCTCGCAACTCCCCGCGCCCGCGCACCTCCAGCGCTTCCTCGCCGCACACGGGCCGGCGCCGGCCGTACTCCTGCACAACGCCGCCGTGGTCACTCCGATCGGCGCGGTCGGTGCGCTACCACCGGCACCTCTCGCGACAGCCCTCACGGTGAATCTGACCGCGCCGATGCTGCTGACCAACACCTTCCTGGAGGTGGCGCCCCGCCCGGCGCGGATCGTGTTCATCTCCTCCGGCGCGGCCTCCCGGGTCGTCGGCGGCTTCGCGGCGTACTGCGCGGCGAAGGCTGGCGCCGAGATGTTCTTCAACGTGGTGGCCGACCAGTTCCGCGACGATCCGGACGTTACCGCGGTCAATGTCAATCCCGGGCAGATGGACACCGGGATGCAGACCGACATCCGTCAGGCCGGCGCGGCGGGCGCCTACTTCCCGGCCCGGCAGATCTATGTGGATCGGCACGCCCGCGGCGAGATGGCCGATGCGACGACTGTGGCCCAACGCATCATCGCGGAGCACCTGTCCTGAGCGATACTCGCGAGATGGCCCCGACACGAGCTCCCGGCACGCCCGTCATCTCCGACGGCGCGCTGCTCTCGACCAACCCGGTGACCGGAGCGGAGGTCGGCCGCTTCCCGGTCGCCGGCGCGGCCGACGTCGCATCGGCGGTCGCCCGCGCCCGCGCGGCGTCGACGTGGTGGGACGGGCTCGGCTTCGACGGACGGCGCCGCCGGCTGCTGCGGTATGCCGCCCTGCTGGCCCAGCGCCTGCCGGAACTGGCCCGGCTGGTGCACGAGGAGACCGGCAAGCCGGAGGCCGAGGCGATCGTGGAAGCGACCGGCGCCATCGAACACGTCGCCTGGGCGCCCCGAAACGCCCGCCGGGTGCTCGGGCTCCGCCGGGTCCGCAGCTCCCTGCTGCAGGCGGAGTACGCGTCCCGCCTGGAGTACCGGCCACTCGGTGTCGTCGGTGTCATCGGCCCGTGGAACTACCCGGTGCTCACGCCGATGGGCTCGATCGCCTTCGCCCTCGCCGCCGGGAACGCGGTGATCTTCAAGCCGAGCGAGTACACCCCGGCGGTCGGGCGCTGGCTGGTCGACGTGTTCGCCGAAGTGGTCGGTGAGCGGTTCGGTGAGCCCCCGGTCCTGCAGGCGGTGTACGGGTTCGGCGACGTCGGCGCCGCGCTGTGCCGATCCGGAGTGGACAAGATCGCATTCACCGGCTCCACCGCCACCGGCAGGCTGGTGATGGCCGCGTGCGCCGAGACGCTCACGCCGGTGCTGCTGGAGTGCGGCGGCAAGGACGCCATGATCATTGACGCCGACGCCGATCTGGACGCCGCCGCGGCCGCGTGCACCTGGGGCGGCATGACGAACGCCGGCCAGACCTGCGTCGGGATCGAGCGGGTGTACGTCGCCGCGCCGGTGTACGAGCCGTTCCTGGCCAAGCTTGTGGAGCGCGCGGGGCGGTTGACCGTCGGAGCGGACGGCGACGCCGACATCGGCCCGATCACCATGCCCGCGCAGCTTGACGTGATCCGTCGGCACATCGACGACGCGATCGCCTCCGGTGGCCGCGCGGTCCTCGGCGGGCCGGACGCGGTGAACCCGCCCTATGTGCGGCCGACCATCCTGGTGGACGTACCGGAAGATGCCGAAGCGGTGCGCGAGGAGACGTTCGGGCCGACCCTGACGGTGACCCGGGTCGCCGATGCCGAGGAGGGTGTCCGGCTGGCCAACGCGTCGAAGTACGCCCTGGGCGGTGCGGTCTTCTCGCGTTCGCGCGGGTTGACCCTCGCGCGAAGGCTGCGCTCCGGCATGACGGCGGTGAACTCCGCCATCTCGTTCGCCGGCATGTCGTCCCTGCCGTTCGGCGGGTCCGGCGACTCCGGCTTCGGCCGGATCCACGGCGACGACGGGCTCCGCGAGTTCACCCGGGCCAAGGCGATCACCATCCGGCGCGGACCGTCGCCGATTCCGTCCCTGACCTTCGACCGGACGCCGCGCTCAGTGGCGCGGATCGTCCGCGTGGTGCGCCTGCTGCACGGGCGCGCCCGCCGCTAACGCACCGGCGTGGATGCCACCCGAGACCGCAGTGCGGTGAACAACTCCAGCAGCACCTGAAGCCGGCCGCTAGAAGAGCGTCAGCTCGTCCCGCTTCATGCCACGCAGGGCGTCGTAATCCACCACAACGCACCGGATGCCGCGATCCTCGGCCAGCGTGCGGGCCTGCGGCGCGATGGCCTGCGCGGCCAGCATGCCCCCCACCGGAGCCAGGATCGGATCGCGATTCAACAGTTCGAGGTACCGGCTGAGCTGCTCGACGGCGTCCATCCCGGCGCGCCGCTTCACCTCGACCGCCCAGTGCTTCACCGCGGCCGGGTGGGTCACCTCCACGGTGACAGCCGGGCCGGCAGCACCGCGGCAGAGCAGGTCGACCGGGCCGATCGCGGTCGGGTACTCACGCCGTACCAGCGTGAGGCCTTCGCCGAGGGCCACCGGCGTGGCGGCCAGCAGTTCCTGCAGGTGCGCCTCGACGCCGTCCTTGACCAGCCCCGGGTCCACCCCGAGCTCATGCGACGAGTCGTGGAACACCTCATCGAGCGTGATCCGCAGCTCCTCACCGGCCTTGTTGACCACCCGCCAGACGCCCGGCGCCTCCTCGATCCGGCAGGGCGGGCTCATCCAATTGAGCGGTTTATACGCCCGATCGTCGGCGTGGATCGACACGGAACCGTCGGCCTTTACCATGAGCAATCGAGGCGCCAGGGGCAGGTGAGCGGTGAGCCGACCGATGTAGTCGACGGAGCACCGAGCTATGACAAGCCGCACGACGGTCGAGCGTAGTGCACGCATCACCGGATACCAGTGCCGCCACCGTGTCAGAATGACGGCGTTCAGAGGGGGTTGTTATGGGTGCATGGGGTACCGGGCCGTTCGACAACGACGACGCCGCGGACTTTTCCGCTGAGCTCGACGAGGCGGACCCGACCGATCGGGCCAATCTGATCCGCAGCGCGCTGCAGGCGGCCGTCGACACCGACGATTACCTGGACGTGGACACCGGAGGGCGGGCGGTCGCCGCCGCGGCGCTGGTGGCGGCGAGCCGACCCGGCGGTACGCCGATCGAGGTCTCGTACGGCCCGGAGTTCCTCGCCCTCGACCAGCCGCTCGACCTGCCCGACGACCTCGTGGAGTTGGCTCGGCAGGCGCTGGACCGCGTGCGGGCCGAGGACTCGGAATGGCGCGAGCTCTGGGAGGACTCCACCGAGTCCGACGATGCCCTGGCCAACCTGCGTACGCTGCAGGAGTCACTGGTCTGACCACGCCCGCGGCGTGCCATCGGCGTCCACCGCGGACGGGTGCCGGCACGGTCTGACGCGCGCGGTTGGCGCGCCGGTGCCATGCTGGGAGTGTGCTGGAGACATTGACCGGGGTCGGGCTCGCCTCGTCGGCGGGTCTGAACGCCTACATCCCACTGCTGATGATCGGCGTACTCGCCCGGTACACCGATCTGATCAACCCGCCCGCGGGCTGGCAGTGGCTGGAGAACGGCTGGGTGGTCGCCATCCTGGCCGTCCTGCTCCTGATCGAGATGGTCGCCGACAAGGTGCCCGTGGTCGATCACCTCAACGACCTGGTGCAGACGGTGGTCCGGCCCACCTCCGGCGGCCTGGCGTTCGGCGCGGCGTCGAGCTCGGAGACGGTGACCGTCACCGACCCGTCCGCGTTCTTCACCACGCACCAATGGGTGCCGATAGCGGTCGGCATGGTCATCTCGTTCGCCGTGCACGGCATGAAGTCGGCCGCCCGACCGGTCATCAACACCACGACGGCCGGCATGGGCGCCCCCGTGGCGAGTACGGCCGAAGACTTCACAGCGGTGATCATGTCGTTCGCCGCGATCCTGGTGCCGGTACTGGTCGGCGTGCTTGTGCTGGCGCTGATCGGCGTCTTCGCCTGGTTGATGAGCCGGCGCAAGCGCCGCCGGGGCCTGCTGGCCCGGTAGGCCAAAATCGACCGCACCGTCGCCGCACCGTGGCGGCTGGCGCGCCGGGGCGGGAGGCGGCCGGCCCCGAATCGGCCGGGTCGTACCATACGGTGTGACCGACGGGCCGGCGATCGACGTCCGGGGGCTGCGCAAGGCGTACGGGTCGACGGTTGCCGTTGAGTCCCTCGACCTCGCGGTGGCCCCCGGCGAGGTGTTCGCGCTGCTTGGCCCCAACGGCGCCGGCAAGACCACGACGCTCGAGATACTCGAGGGCTACCGCCGCGCTGATGCCGGCACGGTGGCTGTGCTGGGTGAAAACCCACAGCGGGCCGGGGCGGCGTGGCGCTCCCGGATCGGGATCGTGCTGCAGAGCACCGGCGAATTCGACGAACTCACCGTCGCCGAGGTGGTTCACCACTTCGCGACGTACTACCGCAACGCTGACGACCCGGACGCGGTGATCGAGCGCGTCGGGCTGACCGACAAGCGCGGTACCCGCACCAGGCGCCTGTCCGGCGGCCAGAAGCGCCGCCTCGACGTCGCACTGGGCATCGTCGGCCGCCCGGAACTGCTCTTCCTTGACGAGCCGACGACCGGCTTCGACCCGGAGGCCCGGCGTGGGCTGTGGGAGGTGATCCGGGCGCTCGCGGCCGCGGGGACCACCATCCTGCTGACCACGCACTACCTCGACGAGGCGGAGGCACTCGCCGACCGGGTCGGGGTGCTCTCCGCCGGTCGACTGCTGGCCGTGGCGGCCCCGGCGGAACTCGGTGATCGGCGGCGGGCCAGGGCAACCGTCCGGTGGATCGGCCCGGACGGGCCCGAGCAGGAGGAGACGGACACGCCCGCCGCACTCGTCGGCAGTCTCGCCGAGCGCTTCACCGGCGAGGTGCCGGGCCTGACGGTGACCCGTCCGACGCTGGAGGACGTGTACCTGTCGATGATCGGAGCGGGCCGTTGAGAGTGGGACTCGGCCGAGGTGCTCTGGAGATCAAGCAGTTCCTCCGGAGCCGGGAGTCGGTCGTCTTCACCCTGCTGTTCCCGGTCGCGCTGGTGGTGATCTTCGGTGCCATCTTCCAGCGCGACCTGGCGCCCGGGGTGACCTTCACCCAGTACTTCGTGACCGGCATGATCGCGGCCGGCCTGCTGGTGACCGGGTTTCAGACGCTCGCTATCCAGATCCCCATCGAGCGGGACAAGGGCGTGCTCAAACGGCTGCGCGGCACACCCATGCCGTCGTCGGCGTACTTCGTCGGCAAGGTCGTCATGGTGCTCGTCATCGGGATCGCCGAAACGGTGGTGCTGCTCGCCATCGCGGTGGCGTTCTACGGCGTGACGCTGCCGGGCAGCGCCGGGCGCTGGGTGACGTTCGGGTGGGTGGCGGTGCTCGGGATCACCGCCTGCACCCTGTCCGGGATCGCGTTCTCCTCGCTCGCCCGCACCGGGCGCGGCGCACCGGCAATGGTCACGCCGGTGGCGCTCATCCTCCAGTTCGTCTCCGGAGTCTTCTACGTGTTCACCGAGCTGCCAGCCTGGATGCAGCAGTTCGCGGCGCTCTTCCCGCTGAAGTGGATGTGTCAGGGCATGCGCTCCGTGTTCCTGCCCGCCACCTACGCCGCCAACGAGGCGGCGGGCTCGTGGGAGTTGGGGCGGGTGGCGCTGGTACTGGCCGCCTGGTGCGTCGGCGGGCTGGCCCTGTGCCTGCTGACGTTCCGGTGGACGCCACCCGACTGACCAGCGGCGGCGTACGCACAGGGCACCCACAGCCGGCACCCAGGTCGCTGGGTGGTTCGGCGCGGAGCATGGGAAGCCCAGCAGGAAGGCACCCGATGATCGAGCGCGGACACCACGACGAGGCCGATCTGCACGAACATGACCGCGGGCTGTCCCACGACCTGCCCACCCTGGTGAGCCGACGGCGCCTGCTGAGCTTCTTCGGCGGTGCCGGCCTGGCGGCGCTGACCGGGGGCGCCATGGCCGGCTGCGGGGACGGCTCGGCCGCGGACGACACCGCAGCGCCCGCGGGAAGCGCGACGGCCGGTGGCGCGGGTACGCCGGGCACGGGTACGCCGGGCACGGGTACAAGCGGTTCCGCCGCGGCGGCAGGCACGAAGATCCCGCAGGAAACCGCTGGGCCCTTTCCCGGCGACGGCTCCAACGGGGTGAACATCCTGAACCGGAGCGGCGTGGTGCGCAGTGACATCACCGGCAGCTTCGCCACCGCTTCCGCTGTGGCTCGGGGCGTGCCGCTGCGGATGGTCCTCACCGTCCTCGACACCGCCAACGGGTCCGCCCCGCTCGCCGGTGCCGCCGTCTACGTGTGGCAGTGCGATCGGGAGGGCCGCTATTCGATGTACTCCCCGGGCGTCGAGGCCGAGAACTATCTGCGAGGGGTCCAGGAGACCGACGCCGCGGGGAGGGTCACCTTCGCCAGCATCTACCCGGGCGCGTACCCGGGTCGCTGGCCGCACATCCACTTCGAGGTGTACCCCAGCCTCGCCAAGGCCGGTACGGCCAGCGACCGGTTGCGGACGTCGCAGCTGGCGCTGCCCGAGGACGCCAGTCGACTGGTGTACGCGACCGAAGGCTACGGCGCGAGCCCGGCCAACCTCGCCCGGACCAGCCTGTCCAGGGACATGGTCTTCCGCGACGGGTACTCCCTGCAGATGGCCACGGTGACCGGCACCACCACCGCCGGGATGACCGCCACGCTCAACGTGCCGGTCTGAACCGCCCTCGGGTCGGCAGGCGTCGCCGACATGTGGCTCAGACACCGAATGCGGCGAAAATACGGTGGCCAACGCACATGTCGCCGAGCGGCATGGCGCATGCCGGGCGTGTCGGCGGGGTGGGAGCCGGCTGGCACGACGGGACCGTTGGTCAGCCCGCCCTCAGTACTCGTAGAAGCCGCGCCCGGTCTTGCGGCCCAGGTCGCCGGCGGCCACCATCCGGGCGAGAAGCTCGGGCGGGAAGAACTTGGCGTCCGCGGTCTCGGCGTAGATGTTGCGGGTGGCGTGCAGCAGCACGTCGGCACCGGTCAGGTCGGTGGTGGCGAGCGGCCCCATCCGGTGCCCGAAGCCCAACTGGCAGGCCAGGTCGAGGTCCGCCGCGCTGACCACCCCGCTCTCCACGAGCTTGACCGCCTCCATCACCAGCGCCGCGACCAGGCGGGTGGTGACGAAGCCGGCGATGTCCCGGTTGACCACGATGCACGTCTTGCCGATCTCCTCGGCGAAGCTGCGGGCGCGGTCAAGCGTGGCATCGCTGGTCTGGTACCCGCGGACCAGCTCACACAGCGCCATCATCGGCACGGGCGAGAAGAAGTGCGTTCCCACCACCGATTCGGGGCGCTCGGTCACCGCCGCGATCTGGGTGATCGGGATGGCGGAGGTGTTGGTGGCCAGGACCGCGTCGTCGCGACAGACGGCGTCCAGGGCACGGAACACGTCCTGCTTGATGTCGAGGCGTTCGAACACCGCCTCCACCACGATCTCGGCCTGCGCCACCGCGTCCAGGTCGGTCGTACCGGTGATGCGGGACAGCGCCGCCTCCACGTCGTCCGGCCCGATCGTGCCCTTCGCCGCGAAGCGCTCCAGCGAGGCCCGGATCGAGCCGGTGCCGCGGGCAAGTGCCGCCGGATCCACGTCCCGTAGGACCACCTGCCACCCGGCCTGCGCTGCCACCTGTGCGATGCCGGCGCCCATGAGTCCAGCTCCCACAACTGCGAGTCGACCCGCCATTGCCCGCTCCCCTCGTTGCCGTGACCGCCCGTGCGGCTCGGTCGCGCCGTGCCGGCTCAGCCGTGGGCTAGAACGCGAACCGATCGGCCGGTGCCGGCACCCGTTCCACTGTGACGCCGAGCCCGCGCAGATCGCCGATGAAGTCCGGATATCCACGGTCGATGTGGTGCACGTTGTTGATCTCGGTCACCCCGTCGGCGCAGAGTCCGGCGATCACGAGACCGGCACCCGCTCGGATGTCGGTCGCTCCCACCGGCGCGCCGGAGAGGCGTTCCCGACCCCGTACCACCGCATGATGCCCATCGGTGCGGATGTCCGCGCCCAGACGCGACATCTCGTTGATGAACATGAACCGGCCGTCGAAGATGTTCTCGGTGATCAACGAGGTGCCCTCGCTGACGGCGGCCAGCCCCACCGCCATCGGCAGCAGATCGGTCGGAAACCCCGGGTACGGCAGGGTGACCACGTCCACGGCGCGGGGGCGCTCGTCGAGCCGTACCCGGAACCAGTCCTTCCCGGTCTCCACCGCCGCCCCGGCGGTGACCACCTTGTCCAGGGCGATCTCCAGGAAGGACGGATCAATGCCGCGCACCATCACGTCGCCACGGGTCATCGCGGCGCCGAACGCCCACGTGCCGGCCACGATGCGATCACCGATGGTCCGGTGCTGGACCGGGTACATCTCGTCGATGCCGTCGATGACGATCTGCGAGGTCCCGGCACCCGAGATCCGGGCGCCCATCTCACTCAGCATCCCGCAGATGTCCACGATCTCCGGCTCGCGCGCCGCGTTGTCGATCTCCGTCCTGCCCTCGGCCAGCACCGCGGCCATGACGAGGTTCTCCGTCGCCCCGACGCTGGGGAAGTCGAGCCAGATCGTGGCACCGTGCAGGCGCGGCGCGGTGGCGATGACGAAGCCGTGCTCGCTGGTGATCTCCGCGCCCATCCGCCGCAACCCGGCCACGTGCATGTCGAGGCCACGCGACCCGATGGCGTCCCCACCGGGATGGGCCACCCGCACCTCGCCCCGCCGGGCAACCAGCGGACCGAGGACGCAGATCGACGCCCGCAGCCGGCGGACCAGGTCGTAGTCCGCCTCGGTGCCGGGCTTGTCCGGGACATCGATCGTCACGACGTCGCCATCGGCGGCCACCTCGCAGCCCAGCCGGCGGAGGACCTCCGCCATGATCGCGATGTCGGTGATCCCGGGCACGTTGGTGAGCGTCGTCCGCCCAGGCGCCAGCAGGGCCGCCGCCATGAGCTTGAGCGCCGAATTCTTGGCGCCGACCACGGTGACCTCACCGGCCAGGCGAGTGCCACCGACGACTCGGATCAGTTCCACGTCGGCCATCGTAGAGGGCGGGACCGGTGGCCCTGACCCGTAGGCTGGGCGGCATGGCTGTCCACCTCACCCGTATCTACACAAAGACCGGCGACGCCGGCACGACCGGGCTCGGCGACATGTCCCGGGTGTCCAAGACCCACCCCCGCGTGGCCGCCGCGGCCGACGTCGACGAGTGCAACGCCGCGCTGGGCGTGGCCCTGGCCCTCGGCGCACTTTCCGACGAGGTGCGCGACGTGCTGGTGGCGCTCCAGAACGACCTCTTCGACCTCGGCGCGGACCTGTGCAACCCGATCGTGGCCGACCCGAAGTACCCCCCGCTGCGAATCACCGACTCGTATGTCGAGCGGTTGGAGGCGTGGTGCGACGAGTACAACGGCCGGCTCTCCAAGCTGGACTCGTTCATCCTCCCGGGCGGCACCCCGGGCGCGGCGCTGCTGCACGTCGCCCGCACCGTCGCCCGCCGCGCTGAGCGGACGGCGTGGTCACTCGTGGAGGTGGACGGCGCGCGCACCAACCTGGTCGCGCTGAAGTACCTCAACCGCCTGTCTGACCTGCTCTTCATCCTGTGCCGCATCGCAAACCCGGCCGGCGACGTGAAGTGGGTGCCCGGCGGGTCCCGGTGACCGGGCCCGACGGTCCCAACGACCCCTGTCCGGCCCAACCAGCCGCCCCGGCTGGGCCGGTCGGGCTGCACCATGTGGAACTGTGGGTGCCGGACCTCGGCCGGGCCGAGGAGAGCTGGGGTTGGCTGCTGGGTGAGCTGGGATGGCGACCGGGCCGATCCTGGGGAGCCGGCCGGACCTGGTGCCTCGGCGCCACGTACCTCGTGTTCGAGCAGTCCCCCGCGGTGAGCGCAGACCGGCACGAGCGGCGCAGGCCCGGTCTGAACCATCTCGCGTTCTGGGCAGGCCCGCCCGAGCAGGTGGACCGACTGGTCACCGACGCGCGGCACCACGGCTGGTCGCTGATGTTCCCGGACCGCCACCCGTACGCCGGCGGCAACGACGTCTACGCCGCCTACCTGGAGGACCGGGACGGCTACGAGGTCGAACTGGTCGCCACCGCCCGCTTATTCCCGATCTTGGAATCCTGAGCACCAATAGTGGTGCCAAACTTTCCAAGATCGCGGTTGGGGTGCGCGGGCCGCGGCTGGGGTGCGGGCTAGCTGGCGCGGCTGCGGCGGGACTCGGACGCCTCGCCACCGGGCGGAGCAGCCTCCACCCAGGACAGGAAGCCGGTCAGGGTGGGCTCGGCCATGGCGATCTCCACCTCCGCCTCGCTGCTGACGCACCGCACGATGACCCAGTGCTTCGGGAGCACGATCCGCTCCGCGCCACCGGGTGCCCGGCGGTCCTCGACCGCAAGGGTGCGCCGGGACAACACCCGACGGGGCCGGATCGACAGACTGAACATGCGGTACCACCGCAGCTCGTCCCCGGCGAACCGGCCGAGGCCGGCAGCCCAGCCGCGCCCCGGAATTCTGGTGGACAGTCGTAGGCCCAGCTCGACGGTGCCACCGGAGCGGGCGATCGCGGCGCGGCGCAGAAAGAGCACCACGAGGAAGAGCAGCAGCGCGAGGAGGGCGAGTCCAAGACCTTCGAGAACCAGCACTCCGCCCTCCACGGTCCTAGTGCCCGGACCGTGGTGCGGCTGGCGTACAGCTCTCGGCGAGGACGGTGACGCCATCACCGGTGACGGAGAGGAATCCCCCGTCGACGTCGTAGGCCAGTTCCTCGCCGCCGGCGCGCTTGATCCGCACCTGACTCGGCTCAGCGAGTTGACCGAGCAACGGGGCGTGGCCGTGCAGGACGCCAAGCTCACCCTCGGTGGTCCGGGCGATCAGCATCTCAGCCTCGCCGGACCACACCTTCTCCTCCACGGAGACGAGCTCGACGTGCAGCTCCTGTGCCACGGAAAACAACTCCTTCGACAACTCGCCGCGATGGACGAGGTTGATGGATGCACCGTTGATGGATGCGGCAGATTGTAGTCAATCCGGAAACCGCGAACTCCGGCACCCCTGCTCGCAGGAGCGCCGGAGTCCGCGCACTGCGACGTCAGTCCTTCATCAGCTCGCGTGCCTTGGCCTCGAGGTCCTCGAGTCCGCCGCACATGAAGAATGCCTGCTCAGGGAAGTGGTCGTAGTCGCCCTGGGTGAGCTTCTTGAACGCCTCCACCGTCTCCTTCACCGAGACGAAGGAGCCGGGGATACCGGTGAACTGCTCAGCCACGTAGGTGTTCTGCGACAGGAACCGCTCGATCCGGCGCGCCCGGTTGACCGTGATCTTGTCTTCCTCGGAGAGCTCGTCCATACCGAGGATGGCGATGATGTCCTGCAGGTCGCGGTACTTCTGCAGGATCCGCTGGACCTCGCGGGCCACGTCGTAGTGCTCCTGGCCGACGAACTCCGGCGCCAGGATGCGCGAGGACGAGGCGAGCGGGTCCACGGCCGGGTAGATGCCCTTGTCCGAGATCGAGCGCTCCAGGTTGGTGGTCGCGTCGAGGTGGGCGAAGGTGGTCGCCGGTGCCGGGTCGGTGTAGTCGTCGGCCGGGACGTAGATCGCCTGCAGCGAGGTGATCGCCTGGCCCCGGACCGAGGTGATCCGCTCCTGGAGCAGACCCATCTCGTCGGCGAGCGTGGGCTGGTACCCCACGGCGGAGGGCATCCGGCCGAGCAGAGTGGAGACCTCGGAGCCGGCCTGGGTGAACCGGAAGATGTTGTCGATGAAGAGCAGCACCTCCTGGTTCTGCACGTCCCGGAAGTACTCCGCCATGGTCAGCGCGGAGAGGGCGACCCGCAGGCGGGTGCCCGGCGGCTCGTCCATCTGGCCGAAGACCAGCGCGGTCTTGTCGATAACGCCGGACTCGGTCATTTCCGTGATCAGGTCGTTGCCCTCACGGGTGCGCTCCCCGACGCCGGCGAACACCGACGTACCACCGAAGTTGTTCGCGACCCGGACGATCATCTCCTGGATCAGCACCGTCTTGCCCACGCCGGCACCGCCGAACAGGCCGATCTTGCCGCCCTTGACGTACGGGGCGAGCAGGTCGAGCACCTTGATGCCGGTCTCCAGCATCTCGGTCTTCGGCTCGAGCGAGGCGTACGACGGCGCGAGCCGGTGGATCGGCCAGCGGTCGGTGACCTTCAGCTCGGGGTTGTTCAGGCACTCCCCGATGGCGTTGAAGACGTTGCCCTTGGTGATGTCACCCACCGGCACCGAGATCGCCTCGCCGGTGTCGCGCACCTCGGCGCCGCGCACCATACCGTCGGTGGGCTGCATCGAGATGGCCCGGATCAGGTTGTCCCCCAGGTGCTGGGCGACCTCCATGGTGAGCGTCTTGGTGCCCTGGGCCAGGGTCACGTCGACGTGGAGCGCGTTGTAGATCTCGGGCATGGCGTCGCGCGGGAACTCGGCGTCGACGACCGGGCCGATGACCCGGACCACGCGGCCCACGGCCTTCTTGGTTTCCACAGCTGCAGTCATCACACTTCACTTCCCGCCGCCGCCAGCGCGTTGGCGCCACCGACGATCTCACTGATTTCCTGGGTGATCGCGGCCTGCCGCGCGGAGTTCATTTCGCGCGTGTACTTCTTGACGAGGTCGTCGGCGTTGTCCGACGCGCTCTTCATCGCCCGGCGACGTGCCGCCGACTCGCTCGCCGCCGAATCCAGCAACGCCGCGTAGATGCGCGTGTTGATGTACTTCGGCAGCAGTGCGCCGAGCAGCGCGTCCGGGTCCGGCTCGAACTCGTACGCCGGCAGCAGCCCGCCTTCGCGCTCCTCGACCTCCATCGGTGCGAGGTAACGCGCCTCGGGCGTCTGCGTCATCAGCGACTTGAACTGCGTGTTCACGATGTGCAGCTCATCGACGCCCTGGACCCGGTCAACGCCCGGGCCACCCTCGGCGGTGTCCTCGACGTCGGCGAGGAACGCGTTGATCAACGTCTCCCCCACCTCGCGGGCGTCGGAGAAGCGCGGCTGCTCGGAGAAGCCGGTCCAGCTCGCCGCCACCTCGCGACCGCGGAACCGGTAGTACGTGACGCCCTTGCGGCCGATCACGTACAGCGCCACCTGCTTGCCCTCGGACTTGAGCCGGGCGATCAGCTGCTCACAGGTGCGGATGGCGTTGGCGTTGTAGCCACCGGCCAGCCCACGATCACTGGTCACCAGCAGCACGCCGGCGCGCACCACCCGCTCCCGCGCCACCAGCAGGGGGTGGTCGATGTTGGCGTTGCTGGCCAGCGCGGTGAGCACGTCGGTGATCGCCCGGGAGTACGGCTGCGACGCCGCCACCCGTTCCTGCGCCTTGGCGATGCGGCTGGTCGCGACCAGCTCCATCGCTTTGGTGATCTTCTTCGTCGACTTGACCGAACGGATCTGTCGACGAAGGACACGTACCTGACCGGCCATGGCTACTGCTGCTTCCGGACGACGCGGGTGACGCTCTCGCGGTCCTGCTCGCCCTCGAGCGCCTCGGCGGCCGGCTCGTTGACCCGGGTCGCCGTGTCACCGGCGAGGAACCGCTGCTTGAACTCCTTGACCGCGTCGGTGAGCCCGTTCACGGTGTCGTCGGAGAGGTCCTTGGTCTCGGCGATGTTGGTCAGCAGCTCGGCGCGGTGCTGCTGCAGGTACTCGAGGAAGTCGGCCTCGAAGCGGCGGACGTCGCTGACCGGGATGTCGTCGAGCTGCCCGGTGGTGCCGGCCCAGATCGTGACGACCTCCTGCTCGACCGAGAACGGCGAGTACTGCGGCTGCTTGAGCAGCTCGACCAGGCGGGCGCCCTTCTCCAGCTGGTTGCGCGACGCGCGGTCCAGGTCGGAGGCGAACGCCGCGAACGACTCCAGCTCGCGGTACTGCGCCAGGTCGAGCCGCAGCCGGCCGGCGACCTTCCGCAGCGCCTTGATCTGCGCCGCGCCACCCACCCGGGACACCGAGGTGCCGACGTTGATGGCCGGCCGCACACCCGAGTTGAACAGGTCGGACTCGAGGAAGATCTGGCCGTCGGTGATCGAGATGACGTTCGTCGGGATGTACGCCGAGATGTCACCGGCCTTGGTCTCGATGATCGGCAGGCCGGTCATCGAGCCACCGCCCAGCTCGTCGGAGAGCTTGGCGCAGCGCTCCAGCAGCCGGGAGTGCAGGTAGAAGACGTCACCCGGGTAGGCCTCACGACCCGGCGGACGGCGCAGCAGCAGCGACACGGCGCGGTACGCCTCGGCCTGCTTGCTCAGGTCGTCGAAGACGATGAGCACGTGCTTGCCGGCGTACATCCAGTGCTGGCCGATGCTCGACCCGGCGTACGGCGCGAGGTACTTGAAGCCGGCCGGGTCACTCGCCGGCGAGGCGACGATGGTCGTGTACTCCATCGCGCCGTGCTCTTCGAGGATGCCCTGGATGCCGGAGATCGTGGACGCCTTCTGCCCGATCGCCACGTAGATGCAGCGCACCTGACGCTTCGGGTCACCGGAGAGCCAGTTCTCGCGCTGGTTGATGATCGTGTCCAGCGCGACCGTGCTCTTGCCGGTCTTGCGGTCCCCGATGATCAGCTGGCGCTGCCCCCGGCCGATCGCGGTCATCGCGTCGATGGCCTTGATGCCGGTCTGCATCGGCTCCTTGACGCCCTGGCGGGCCATCACGTTCGGTGCCTGCAGCTCCAGCTCGCGGAGGCCCTCGTTGGCGATCTCGCCGCGGTCGTCGATGGGCGCACCCAGCGGGTTCACCACCCGGCCGAGGAACGCGTCGCCGACGGGGACGGAGAGCACCCGGCCGGTGCGCTTGACCTGCTGGCCCTCCTCGATACCGGTGAACTCACCGAGGATGACGACACCGATCTCGCGGACGTCGAGGTTCAGCGCGACGCCGAGCGTGCCGTCGGCGAATTCCAGCAACTCGTTCGCCATGGTGGAGGGAAGCCCCTCGACCCGCGCGATACCGTCGCCGGCCTCGGAGACGGTCCCGACCTCCTCACGGGAGATGTCGGGCGTGTAGGAGGAGACATAGCGCTCGAGGGCGCCACGGATCTCGTCCGACGAGATGGTCAGCTCGGCCATCCTCAACCTTCTCTATCTGTCCGCCCGCCGGTGTCGTACCGGGGGAAAACGGTCGGGTGTTTCGCTGGAACTAGGGACCTTCGAAAGAATCGGTGCTAGTGGGTGAGCGCGTGGCGCGCCTGCGCGAGGCGGCGCCGCACCGTACCGTCGTAGAGGTCGGATCCGACCCGCACGCTGAGCCCACCCAACACCGCTGGGTCGATGTCGACCTGCAGCGACACCTCCCGACCGTACCGTGAGGCCAGCGCGTCGGCGAGCCGTCGCTCCTCGTCCTCGGTGAGCGGTGTGGCGGACGTGACGTAGGCGACCTCACGGTTGCGCCGTGCCGCGGCCAGCTCGACGAGCCGGGTGAGCGAACCGCTGAAGCTGCGCCCGCCGAAGCTGGACAGAGCCAGGTCGGCCAGGCGCACCGTGACGGCCAGCGCCTTGCCTTCCAGCAGCTCGTGCACCACCGCGGTGCGGCGGGACACGTCCGTGGTCGGGTCGCTGAGGACAGCGGCCAGCTCCGGATCGCCGTTGACGACCTGGCCGAACCGGAACAGCTCGTCCTCGACCTCGCCCAGCTGGTTGACGTGTGCGGCGGCGGCGAGCAACGACTCCACGCCGAGCCGCTCGACGGCGTCCAGCAGGTCGCCGGCGTGTGACCAGCGGCCGCGGACCAGCACGGTCAGCAGGCGGAGCGCCTCCGCGCCGACCTGGCCGGACAGCAGCCCCTGAAGCAGTGCGGCCCGGTCCTCGGCGGGGCGGGCGATGTCCGCCAGCGCCCGACGCAACCGGGGCTCACGGCGCAGCAGCCCGGCGACCATGAGGATCTGGTCGCCGGTCCCGGCAAGCCGGGGTGCGTCGCCAGCGGTCGCGGCGGCGTATGCGTTGAGCGCTTCCACCGCCGTGGCGTACGACTCACGGCTGACCGACGCGTCGAACGTCGAGACCGCCATTACTGCGCCCCTCTTGTTCGCGCTGCGGGGCTCGCAAGCTCACTCCTCGCGCTCACCGCCGACCTCCGGCGCCGGCCGTCTCCTCATTGCTACGCCCGTCGGTGCCGAGCTCGGTGAGGAAGCGTTCAACCGTGCCGCGCTGCCGGGCCTCGTCGGCGAGCGAGTCACCGACGATGCGGCTGGCCAGGTCGACGGCGAGGCCGCCGATCTCGGCCCGCATCTGCCGGATGGTGGTCGCCCGCTCGGTGGCGAGCGCCTCCCGCCCGGCGGCGATGATCCGGTCGCTCTCCTCGCGGGCCTTGGCGAGCACGTCATCCTTGATGCTCACCGCGTCCGCGCGGGCTTCGTCGCGGATCCGGGCCGCCTCGGTGCGCGCGGTCGCCAGCTGCTCCTTGTACTGCTGGAGCAGTTGGTTGGCCTCGGCCTGGGCGACCTCGGCACGCTTGATCCCGCCCTCGATCGCGTCGACACGCGCCTTGAACGTCTCCTCCATGCGTGGGAAGACGTACTTGGCGAAGATGAAGAGCAGCAGGAAGAACGCGATCGTCCCGATGACCATCTCTTGCCAGATGGGTAGGACGACGTTGTGCTCAGTGCCGCCCTCTGCCGCGTAAATCAACATCAGTTCCTCCGGTCCCGGGCTGCGGCGAACGTGCAGGATCAGCTGCCGGTCGAACTCGGCAGCGCGAACGCGAGCACCAGGCCGAAGAGGGCCAGCGCCTCGGAGAGCACGAAGCCGAGGAAGGCGTAGGTCCGGGTCAGGCCGGCCGATTCGGGCTGGCGGGCGGTCGCCTGGATGTACGCGGCCCAGACGATGCCAACACCGATGCCAGGACCGATGGCGGCGAGGCCGTAGCCGATCGAGTTGATGTTGCCCTGAATGACGACGTCAGCGAGTTCCATTGTCAATTTCCTCCTGATTGGACGCGTGGCTGTCACGCGCATTGCGGGTCGGTGCAGCGGTGATGTCAGCTCATCAGTGCTCGTCCGCGAGCGAGCTTTCGAAGTAGACCGCGCTCAGCACGGCGAAGACGTAGGCCTGCAGGATCGCCACCACCAGTTCGAAAAGGGTCATGACGATCGCGAATCCGAACGAAACCACACCGACCGCGGCGAGCCCGATGTTGCCCGTCCCGAGCAGCACGAAGCCACCGAGCGTGAACACCAGCAGGATCAGGTGGCCGGCGAACATGTTCGCGAAGAGCCGGACCCCGAGGGTGAGCGGACGGATGATCGCGATCTGCGCGAACTCGATCGGGGTCAGGATGATGTAGAGCCACTTCGGCATGCCGGGCGGAAAGAGGTTCATCTTGAGGTACGACCCGAGCCCATGCTTACGGATGCCGAGGTACCAGTAGAGGATGAAGGTGATGGCCGCCAGTACGGCCGGGAACGCGATGTGCGTGTTCGGCGACACCTGCAGCCCGGGCACAATCCCGAAGATGTTCGTGACCAGCACGAACAGGAAGATCGTCGTGAGGTAGGGAGCGAAGCGCACACCCTGGGCGCCCATGATCTCCTTGGCGATGCCCTCCCGCACGAACCCGTACGCCGACTCCGCCAGCCACTGACCCCGGCTCGGGACGAGCTTCGGGTTGCGGTAGGCGACCAGGAAGAAGATCACCAGCATTGCCACCGCGAGCCACACCATCAACGGGAACTTGGTCAGCCACACACTGCCGCCGAAGCCGGGCGTGAAGATGTCCTCCGTGGTGGGCGGCCAGGGCAACTCCGCCTTCGCCAGCACCGTCGTCACCGCGCTCACTGCACCTGCCTCCACCGAGCTATGCGCCCAATCGCTTGATGACCAGATAGACCGCCCCCGCCGCGCCGACGAGCATGCCAACCAGAAGCCCGAAGTGGTTCGGAATCCCGAGCCACCGGTCGGCAAGCCAGCCAACGAACGCCCAAAAGCCAATGCCGGCGATCAGATAGCTGAGAGCGGTCCAACCGGCGTCCGCTCCGGACGGTTGGTCCGAGGGGCGGCGAGGCGGCTGGTCATCGGCCATGACGCGGGAACTGTATCAGCCGGAAATCCCCGCAAGTGAAGCGGCCCCCGCGCGGCCATCGCGCGGGGGTGCCATGTCATCGGCCGTTAAGGCAATTGTTGTCAGGTCTACGCTTGGCGCGGCCCACCGTCAATGCCTAATCGGTCGAAGTCCCGGTGGGAGGCACGACGCTCCCCCGTTCGGGGTCCCAGCGCCACGTCACCGAATCGTCGATTCCCGGGCCACTGGGAGGGCCGGCGGGCAACCAACCGCCGTCGCGCTCCGCGAGCAGACCGCGCAGTGTCAGCGCATGCAGCGGCGGCAGCAGTTGCAGATCGCCGAAACCGATGGCCGGGTCAGCGGCCTGCACCGAAGCGAAGATCTCGGCGAGGGTACGGCGTTCGCCGCGCCCGTCATCGGCGGCGGCCAGACACAACCGCTCGGTCAGGCTCAGTCCGTCCGTGGTCCACGGCAGGTCCTGCAGGTGCCGGCGTAGCGCGTCGGCGAGGAACGGCAGTGCTGCCGCACCGCCCACCAACTCCTGCAGCCCTTTCGGGGTCGGCGCCCGCAGCGCCGCCCAGGTTCTGCGGGCCAGGTCGAGTTGCGCGGGAGTGACCGGCCGTTCCCGGCCGGCCAGGGTGGCCAGTTGCTCCGCCGTGAGCTGCCCGAACCCGACGAACACCGGTACGCCGGGGAACCGGTCTACCGACATCAACCACACCCGCTCCAGCGTGCGGGGATCATCGGCGATGCGGGACAGCACCCGGACGAGGATGAGCTGGTCCCACCGGTCGTGCTCAAACCACAGCACCACCCGGTCGGCGTCGAGCGCGGCCATCAGCGCTGCCTCCTCGGCGCGCAGTCGGGCCAGCACCTCGGCCCGCGGCAGGCCGTACGCCGCGCTGACGAACGCCGCACGCGCCTCGACGAAGCGATCCGGCGGCAGGTCGGGCAGGAGCCCTTGGCACACCGGGTCGGCGTAGGACAGATATCGACCGGGGAAGCCGGCTGCCGGAAGCTTGACCCGCAGGTCGTCCCCGCAGCGCAGGTGCACCACCGCGGTCACGGTCGCGGCTCGATCTCCACGTACGGGATCTTGGCGCGGATCGTCCACACCGACTGTGCCGTACCCCAGGCGATGGTGCTGACGATGATGGCGACCCCCATCGGCGCCAGCCCGGCCCAGCCGGTCCCGGCCACCCGCCACATCAGCACGCCGAGCAGCAGGTACTTCACGATGTACGTGGCCAGCGCGGCGATCATCACCTTGCTGGGATCGATCGCGTCCACCCAGGCGACCATGACGCTCGACACGGTGTATCCGACTGCGACGAGCGCCACACCGAGCGCCGCGCCCAAGGCGCCGACCCCGCCGCGCAGCGCCCAGCCGACGCCGATACCGAGAATGAACAGGACCCCGGACGCCGCCAGGCCGGACGGGAGGTGGCGGAGCCGGTGACGCAGGGCGCCGATCGTCACCGTCATCGTCGGCCGGCCATCGCGGACGGGGCGGGCTGCGACGACGGTGCGCCCGGCTCCGGGTACGCCGGGAACTGCCCGACCAACGTGGTCACCCGCTCCGCCACCTCACCCAACGTCGTCCGGCCGGGCCCGGTGGCTGGATCCGCGCGCACCGCACCGGCGATCAACGCCGCGACCTCCGCCATCTGTGGCTCGGTCATGCCCTGCGTGGTGACCGACGGAGTGCCGACCCGGATGCCGGAGGCCACCATCGGCTTCTGCGGGTCGTACGGGATGGCGTTCTTGTTGAGCGTGATGCGAGCCAGATCACAGCGCTCCTCGGCCTCCCGGCCGGTGACGCCGAGCTGCTGCAGGTCGATCAGGGCGAGGTGGGTGTCGGTGCCGCCGGACACCGGCCGCATGCCTTCGGCGGCCAGCCCGGTGGTCAGCGCCTGAGCGTTCGCCACCACCTGCCTGGCGTACGCGCCGAACTCCGGCCGGGCGGCCTCCCGCAGTGCCACGGCCTTGGCCGCGATCACGTGCATCAACGGGCCACCCTGGGTGAACGGGAAAACCGCCTTGTCGATCCGCGACGCCAACTCGGCCCGGCACAGGATCATGCCGCCGCGTGGGCCGCGCAGCACCTTGTGCGTGGTGAAGCACACCACGTCGGCATGCGGCACCGGCGAGGGAATGGCGCCACCGGCGACCAGGCCGATGAAGTGCGCCGCGTCGACCATGAGGTAGGCGTTCACCTCGTCGGCGATCTCCCGGAACCGGGCGAAGTCGATCAGGCGTGGATAGGCGGTGGCGCCACAGATGATCATCTTGGGGCGGTGCTCCAGCGCCAGGTCGCGGACCTGGTCGTAGTCGATCAGCTCGTTGTCCCGGCGCACCGGGTAACCGACCGTGTGAAACCACTTGCCGGAGAAGTTCACCTTGCTGCCGTGGGTGAGGTGACCGCCGTGCGGCAAATCCATTGCCAGCACGGTGTCCCCGGGCACCAGGAGCGCGGCGTACGCGGCGAGGTTGGCGCTCGCCCCGCTGTGCGGCTGCAGGTTGGCGTGCTCGGCACCGAAGAGCTCCCTGGCCCGCGCGATGCCCAGCTCCTCGGCCCGGTCGACATCCGCGCAGCCGCCGTAGTACCGCTTGCCGGGGTACCCCTCGGCGTACTTGTTCGTCAGCGTGGAGCCCAGCGCCGCCAGCACCGAGGGCGAGGTCAGGTTTTCACTCGCGATGAGCTGCAGGCCGCCGCGCAGCCGGGCGAGCTCGTCAAGGACCACGCTGGCGATCTCGGGGTCGGACTCGCGCAGCGCGGCGAAGTCGGGCCCCCAGTAGGTGTCGCTCACCCCGGCAGTCTACGGCCGGGCCTGCGGACTCCGGCCCGCGCAGGCCCAATGTCGGGTCCCGCCGGTCCCCCTGGGTGGGATCGGTCGTTCGGAGGAGACCAACGGGGCATGATGGCAGGGTGCGATGTCTCGTCACCGGCGCCACCGGGTATGTCGGCGGACGGCTTGTCCCCCGCCTGCTTGACGCCGGGCACCAGGTCCGGTGCGTCACGCGGTCGGCGCGCCGCCTACGCGACGTCCCGTGGGCCGGGGACGTGGAGATCGTCGAGGCTGACGTCACCCGCGATGACCTGTCGGCTGCGATGGCCGACATTGACGTGGGGTACTACCTGATCCACTCCCTCGGCGCGGCGGACTTCGAGGAGCTGGACCGGCTCGGGGCGCAGCGGCTCAGCGCGGCGGCGGCGGCGTCGGCGGGCGTCGCCCGTCTGGTGTATCTCGGCGGACCGGACCCGGCCGAGGACGGCGAACCTGGCTCGGCGGCCGCCGGCCGCGCAACCGGCTCGGCGGCCGCCGGCAGCGCAGCGGGCTCCGCGCACCTCCGCTCGCGCACCGAGGTTGCCCGCATTCTGCTGGACGCCGAGGTCCCGACGATCGTGCTGCGCGCCGCCGTGATCATCGGATCCGGCTCCGCGTCCTTCGAGATGCTGCGGCACCTGACCGAGCGGCTACCGGTCATGGTGACCCCGCGCTGGGTACGCAACCGCATCCAGCCCATCGCCATCCGGGACGTGCTGCGCTACCTGGTGGCCTGCGCCGACCCGGCGGTCTTCCCCGCCGGGCTGAACCGGGGCTTCGACATCGGCGGCCCGGATGTGCTCACCTACGCGACGATGATGGGGCGGTACGCCTCCGTCGCGCAGCTACCGAGACGGATCCTCCTGCCGGTACGGGCGTTGACGCCGGCGCTGTCGGCGCACTGGGTGGGCCTGGTGACGCCGGTGCCGGGGCGGATCGCCAAACCGCTGGTGGCCAGCCTCATCCACGAGGCGGTGTGCCGGGAGAAGGACATCGCCGCGTACCTGCCCGATCCGCCGGGTGGGCTGACCCGCTTCGACGAGGCGGTACGCCTGGCCCTGCGCAAGATCCGCGACGCCGACGTGGAGACCCGGTGGGCGAACGCCGCCGTGGCCGGCGCGCCGAGCGATCCGCTGCCCACCGATCCCGCATGGTCCGGTGGCACGGTCTACACCGACGAGCGCAGCGCCGCGGTGTCGGCGCCGCCCGAGCGCCTGTGGCGGGTGATCGAGTCGATCGGCGGGCAGCGGGGCTGGTACTCCTTCCCCCTCGCCTGGTGGATCCGCGGCTGGCTGGACCGGCTGGTCGGCGGCGTCGGGCTGCGCCGCGGTCGGCGCGACCCGGACCGGCTGCTGGTCGGTGAGGCACTGGACTTCTGGCGGGTGGAAGAGGTCACGCCGGGGCGGCTGCTGCGGCTGCGCGCCGAGATGAAGCTTCCCGGGCGGGCCTGGTTGGAGATGCGCGCCGACCCGGTGGAGGGCGGCGGCAGCCGGTACAGCCAGCGGGCCGTGTTTCTCCCCCGCGGCCTGGCCGGGCACGCGTACTGGGCGTCGGTCTGGCCGTTCCACGCCGCCGTCTTCGGCAGCATGGCCCGCACCATCGCCCGCACCGCCGAGCGCTCCTGACCTTTCCGCAGTCCGCCGGCGGGTTACGGGCGGGAGGTCAGCAGGGCTGCGGCCAACGGGCCGACCGCATGCTCGATCCGGTCGGCGACCACGGAGAAGTACGCGTCGTCGCGGCCGTACGGGTCGTCGAGTTCGTCGGCGGGCTGCGGTGGGCGACCGGCACGCGCCTTGGCGACCGCGGCCACGAGCGCCACACCACGGGCATGGACCGCGTCCGGGTCCGGCGCGGCCGGGGGCAGCGCGGCGAAATCCACCTCGGGCAGCAGCCGCACGAACTCCAGCAGCAGGAACGTCCGGTCCGCGGCATCCGGGCGCAGGCCCAGGGCGAATTCCAGATGTTCCGCGGTCGCGGTGAGCACGAGATCCGACCCGTCGATGTACTCGGCGAGCAGCTTGCGCGCCCGGAACCCGCCCAGCTCACCGCCGCGCAGCTGGATCTGACGCGCCGCGCCGTCAGCCATCGGCTTGCCCTGGTGCCACCCGCCGGTGCCGCCACCGTGCACGTGCAGCACCTCATCGGCGCGCTCGCCGATCAGCTCCCGGGCGGCGCGCACCAGCAGCCGCTCCGCCATCGGCGAGCGGCAGATGTTGCCCATGCAGACCTGCAGGACGGTGAACGGGGCCATCGTCATCCGCCCGGTGCCTGCAGGTCCGGCACGACCTCGCGCAGCTTGAAGAAGGGCAGCGCCCCGAGCCGCACCACCATCGGCACATCACCACTGAGATCGACGATCGTGCTCGCCTTGGTGTCGGCGCTCGGGCCGGCCTCGAGGTACACGCTCACCGCGTACCCGAGCTGCTCGCGCGCCTCGGTCGCCGTGTTGGCCGGCGGCAGCCCGCTCTTGTTGGCCGACGACACCGCCATCGGCCCGGTCTCCCGCAGCACCTCCAGCGCCACCGGGTGCAGCGGCATCCGGACGGCCACCGTGCCGTAGGTGTCGCCGAGGTCCCATTGCAGGCTGGGCGCGTGCTCCACCACGATGGTGAGCGCGCCCGGCCAGAACGCCTCCACCAGGTCGCGGGCGGCCTGCGGCAGCCCGTGCACCAGCCCGTCGAGCGTGTGCCGGGAGCCGATCAGGACCGGCGGGGGCTTGTCCCGACCCCGGCCCTTCGCGTTCTGCATGGCCGTGACCGACCAGCTCTTGAACGCGTCCGCGCCCAGGCCGTACACCGTGTCGGTGGGCATCACGATCGAATCACCGCGCTTGACCGCCTCCACGGCGGCGGCGATGCCGCGGTCACGCTCGGCAATCCGGCTGCAGTCGTAGAGCATCACGGGGTGCAGTCTGCCAAACCCCCCACGGCCGGCCAGCGGCCGGTGGCGAATCGCGGCCGACCGGCCAGGTCGCGGTGGTCCGCCACGTCGGCGAAACCCGCCGTACGCAGCAGGTCGGGCACCGCCACCGGATGGGTGTCGTCGTGCTCCATGCCCAGCCAGCCACCGGATCGCAGCAGGCGCACCGCCTGCGGAATGACCTGACGGATCACCGCCAGGCCGTCCGGCCCCCCGAACACGGCCAGCGCGGGATCGTGCCCGGCCACCTCCGGCCCCACCGCCGCCCCGTCCGGCACGTATGGCGGGTTGCAGAGCACGACGTCCACATGGCCGACGAGGGCCGAGAGCACGCCGGGCTCCGTCACCGCGGCGATGTCGGCGGCGACGACCTCGATCGGCCGGTCGCCGCCGTCCGCCCGCAACGCCGCATTGCGCCGCAACCAGGACAGCGCCTGCTCGTCGCGTTCCACCGCGTACACGGTGGCGGTCGGGCATTCCTCGGCCACCGCCAGCGCGATGGCTCCGGACCCCGAGCACAGGTCGACCACCACCGGAGCGGCCAGTCCGGACAGCCGGGTCAGCGCCCAGTCGACGAGCAACTCGGTCTCCGGGCGGGGCACGAACACTCCGGGTCCGACGGCCAGGTCAAGGTTGCGGAACGGCGCTGTGCCGGTCAGATGCTGCAGCGGTACCCGGGTCGCCCGGCGGGTCACCAGCTCGCGGTACCGCTGGTGCTCCTCCGCGGTCAGCGCGTCGACCAGCCGCAGCCGGCCCCTGGGCACGCCCAGCACGTGCGCCGCCAGCAACTCCGCGTCGACCCACGGCGAGTCCAGACCGGCATCTGTGAGCACCGCGACCGCGGACACCAGAGCGGTACGCAGCGCGGTAGGCAGCTCGACTGAGGGCATCGGGGGACGGCTCATCGACACCCCGTTATCATGGCGGGCCCCGCTGAAGGGCGTACCACTGGTGGGGCTGTCAACGCAGGCGGCTGAACCTAGAGGCGACTGAGCGCGCGCTGCACCTCGTCGCGGACCCGGGCGCGCTCCCGGTCCTCGCAGACCGCGGCCCACGCGTTGGCCTTGGCGGTGGGGACCCGCTCCGGGCCGAGCACGGAGCGGCCGACCAGAAAGAGCAGGTCGGCGGCGGTGGAGATCACGGCCCTGGGCGCCGCGGTGATATCGACGCCAGGCTGTCGTAGTGCTGTTGTCATCGCATCCCCCGGAACCCTGTCAACCCGGCTGTACGGTACCCCGTCATATCCTGACGGCGCCGCGTTTCCGCGATGTGACCTGGGCGTCAACACTGCGGGTGACATCCGATCGAGGGCTCAGCGCCGCTCGAGGTGCTCATCGCCGGCCAGCCGGGCCTGCCGGTCGGCGTCGGCCAGCGCGTCGAGGATGGCGTCCATCGCGCCGTCGAGCACCAGGTCGAGGTTGTATGCGGTGAAGTTGATCCGGTGGTCGGAGATGCGGTTCTGCGGGTAGTTGTACGTCCGGATCCGCTCCGAGCGGTCCATCGTGCGGATCTGCGACCGGCGGGCGTCACCGGCGGCCGCCGCGGCCTGCTCCTCGGCCAGCGCGGTGAGCTTGGCGCGCAGGATGCGCATCGCCTTGTCCTTGTTCTGCAGTTGGGAGCGCTCGTTCTGGCAGGACGCCGCCACCCCGGTCGGCAGATGGGTGATCCGCACGGCCGAGTCGGTGGTGTTGACGCTCTGCCCCCCGGGGCCGGACGAACGGAACACGTCGATGCGCAGGTCGCTGGCATCGATCTCGAGCTCCGCCTCCTCCGTCTCGGGGGTGATGAGCACGCCGGCGGCACTGGTGTGGATACGGCCCTGGGACTCGGTGACCGGCACGCGCTGCACCCGATGGACGCCGCCCTCCCACTTGAGTCGCGACCACACGCCGTACCCGCCCTCCGGCAGGCCCTTCGTCTTCACCGCGACCGCGATGTCCTTGTACCCGCCCAGGTCCGACTCCTGGGAGTCGATGACCTCCACCACCCAGCCCCGACGCTCGGCGTAGCGCAGGTACATCCGCAGCAGGTCACCGGCGAACAGGGCGGACTCCTCGCCACCCTCACCGGCCTTGATCTCGAGGATGACGTCCTTGGCGTCGTGCGGGTCCCGCGGCGCGAGCAGTTCGGCGAGGCGCGACTCGAGCATCGGGACCCGGGCCTCGATCTCGGCTGCCTCGACGGCGAACGCGGCGTCCTCGGCCGCCAGTTCCCGTGCGGCGTCCAGATCCGACTTCGCGGCGGCCAGCTCGCCGACGGTCTTCGCGATCGGGGTCAGCTCGGCGAACCGGCGGCCGACCTTGCGGGCCTGCGCCTGGTCCGCGTGGATCGCCGGGTCCGCGAGGCGTCCTTCGAGCTGGGTGTACTCGTCGAGGAGTGCCGTCAGACGATCGTTGCTCATTGCCTCTACCCTCTGCCTGCTGCTATATCTCCCGACCGCGGCCGGTGGCCGGGGCGGTCGGGTGTCACTGGTGCGGACACGACAACGGCGCCCGCCCGCCGCCCCGGGAGGCTGTGCGGAGCGAGCGCCGTAGCGCAGCTACTTGGGAGTCTTCTTGGCTTGCGCCGCCTGGACCTTCGCGTACTTCTGCTGGAACTTGGCGACCCGACCGGCGGTGTCGAGGACGCGCTGCTTGCCCGTGTAGAACGGGTGGCAGACGCTGCAGGTCTCGACGTGGATCGTGCCGTTCTTCGCCGTGCTCCGGGTCGTGAACGTGTTGCCGCAGGAACAGGTGACGTTGGTCTCCTGGTACTGCGGGTGAATTTCTGGCTTCAAGGCCGCCGTCCTCTCGTGTGTGGTCGCCGGGTCGCCACAGTGGCGTGAACCGGAACCTGGCCGACGTATCAGTGTGCCACGGTGGCGACCGAGCACCTGATCCGGGATCCGAGCTGTCTAACGCCGTCGATCGGGGCGCTATTCCGGGCTCACCCCATGATCCGGTAAACCGGTGGTGGTTGAGAAGCCTGTTCAGCGACCACGGGTTTACCTGATCACCGGGGGCACGGCAGACGCATCGGCGGGCCGTACGCTGGTCGCGTCCGGCCCGCCGATCGGTTGTCGCCTTACTCGCCCGGAGTTGTCTGGGCGATCTGCATGAGGAACTCGAGGTTCGTCCGGGTCTTCTTGAGCCGGTCGAGCAGGAGGTTCAGCGCCTCCTGTGAGTCCAGCGCGTGCAGCACCTTGCGCAGCTTGTGCACGATGATCAACTCATCGGGCGCCATCAGGATCTCTTCCTTGCGGGTGCCGGACGGGTCGATGTCGATGGCCGGGAAGAGCCGCCGATCAGCGATCTTGCGGTCCAGCTTGAGCTCGGCGTTGCCGGTGCCCTTGAACTCCTCGAAGATCACCGTGTCACCGGTCGAGCCGGTCTCCACGAGCGCCGTTGCGATGATCGTCAGCGAGCCGCCGTTTTCGATGTTGCGGGCCGCGCCGAGGAAGCGCTTCGGCGGGTAGAGCGCCGCCGAGTCGATACCACCGGAAAGGATGCGGCCGCTCGCGGGCGATCCGTTGTTGTACGCCCGGCCGAGCCTGGTGATCGAGTCGAGCAGCACCACAACGTCGTGGCCCAGCTCGACCAGCCGCTTCGCGCGCTCGATCGCCAGCTCGGACACCGTGGTGTGGTCCTGCGGCGGACGGTCGAAGGTCGAGGCGATGACCTCGCCCTTCACCGAGCGCTGCATGTCGGTGACCTCTTCGGGCCGCTCATCGACCAGCACCACCATGAGGTGGCACTCCGGGTTGTTGCGGGTGATCGCGTTGGCGATCGCCTGCAGCACCATGGTCTTGCCCGCCTTCGGCGGCGACACGATGAGCGCCCGCTGACCTTTGCCCATCGGCATGACGATGTCGATGACGCGGGTGGTGAGGATGTGCGCGTCGGTCTCCAGGCGCAGCCGCTCCTGGGGGTACAGCGGGGTCAGCTTGTAGAACTCCGGCCGGCGCTTGGCCTCCTCGGGGTCCATCCCGTTGATGGTGTCGAGCCGGATCAACGGGTTGTACTTGTCCCGCCGTGGCTCGCCGTCGCGCGGCTGCCGCACGGCACCGGTGACCGCGTCACCGCGTCGCAGGCCGTGCCGCTTGACCTGCGCCATCGACACGTAGACATCATTTGATCCGGCGAGGTAGCCGGTGGTCCGGACGAACGCGTAGTTGTCGAGGATGTCCAGGATGCCGGCGACCGGCACCAACACGTCGTCGTCGCCGTGGGTGTCGGCGCCGCCGCGCTCACTGCCGCCCCGGTCACTCCGGTCGCTGCTGCCGCGCTCGCTGCCACTCCGGTCGTTTCCACCGCGCTCATTGCCGCCGCGGTCGCCGTCGGAACGCTCGCCCCGGCCCCGCCGCCGTTCCCGGAACCGGCTCCGCCTGCCGCGACGGCTGTTCGGGTCGTCGTCGTCGAGGTCCGTGCCGCCGGTGTTCGGGCCGCCCCGGTCGGACGTGCCACCACGGTCGGCGTTGCCACCACGGTCGGCGTTGCCGCCACGGTCGGACGTGCCGCCACGCTCGGCGTTGCCGCCCCGCTCCACGCTGACCCGCTCGCCGTTGGTGCGCTCAGTGCGCTCGCCGCGGCCATTGCGATCCGCCCGGTCGACCCGCTCAGCGGCGTCGACCCGTCCGTTGCGGTCACCACGATCCCCGCCGGAGCGATCCGCCGTGACGCGCTCGGCACGGTCCGGACGCTCACTGCGCTCGGGACGCTCCGCCCGCTCGGGACGTTCCGCCCGCTCGGGACGTTCCGCCCGCTCAGGGCGTTCCGCCCGCTCCGGGCGCTCCGCCCGCTCCGGGCGCTCCGCGACCTCAGGCGCGGCAGCCGTCGGAGCGGCGGTGCCACGGTCGTCGCTGGCGCCACGCGGCTCCGGCGGTCCGGCCGGGCGGCTGGCCCGGCGCGGGGCGCGCTCCTCGACGACGTTCTGGGCGGGCTCTGGGCGCCAATCCGACTCCCGCACCTCGGCCCGTACCTCGGCGCGAGCGGTTTCAACCCGGGCCGGGACCTCACCGCGCGCGCCGGCCCCCCGGCCCTCGGACTGCCTCTCCGCAATCGCGGTGACCAGCTCGCCTTTGCGCATACGGCCGATACCTGTGATGCCAAGCTGGCCGGCGAGCCGCTGAAGCTCGGGAAGCAGCATGGCCGAAAGGCCGCTGCCGGTACGCCGGCGACGTGTGGTGCCGCCCTGGTCCGCGCCGTCGACCTCGACCGATGAACGGTCGCTAGAGACATCCGACGTGACGTCGGTGGTGTCGCTCAATGGATTCCTTCCCTCGATAGGCCGGAGCTGCCCGGTAGTCGAGAACTACGGTGGCCAGGCTGCCCACGGTTACTTCCGCCACGCGCACGTCGCGGGAGTTTTTTGCAGCACGTCCGGCGAGTGATCGCCACCATGTGCGACCAAGCCCGCCGTCCGCGAGCGATCTGTGGTGATTGCGGTTTGACGACCGGGCGTCAGCAAGGGGTGCCACGGATCATCGGAGACGTCGCCCCGCGTAAGATCGCCGCGCATCACGGCTACGTTAGGTCTAGAGCGTAATCAACTTGCCCGACCTGCGGCAACAGGGTCCTGCTCGGCGTGTCTAACAGTACCAGCCGATTCCGATGTCACGGGGGTGCCCCCGGTGAAATCGACAGCGAGCTTCCAGACCAGCCAGCCGTCAGGTGCCGGCGGCTGCCAACCCGGTTCGCCGAACGCGAGCACACTGGGCCCGGCGCCCGACACGACCGCCGCCACCCCGGCTTCGCGCAACTGGGCGACAAGCGCGGCCGACGCCGGCATTCCCGCTGCGCGGTAGGGCTGGTGCAGCCGGTCCTCCGTGGCGGCGAAGAGCAGCCCCGGTTCGGCGGTCAACGCGTGCACCAGCAGGGCACTGCGGCCGGCGTTGAAAGAGGCGTCGGCGTGCGGCACGGTCGCCGGCAGCGCCAGTCGCGCCTGCTCGGTGAGCCCGCGCCCGGCCGGCACGAACACGACCGGGCGCACCGACCCGGACGGGGACAGGCGCACCGCCCGGCCCCCCTGCGCGTTGGTCCACGCGATCGTGAAGCCGCCGAGCAGGCACGGCGCGACATTATCCGGATGACCCTCGATCCGTGCGGCGAGCGCCAGCGCCGCGGCGTCGTCCAGTCGGGCGGCGCCGCCATCGACCAGGCCTCTCGCCAGCAGAATCCCGGCCACGATGGCAGCGGAGGATGACCCGAGACCGCGCGCCTGGGGGATCCGGTTCCGGCAGTCCAGGCGCAGCCCGGTGGGCCGTGCCCCGAGGACGTCGAACGCCTCGTACATCGCACGGACGACCAGGTGCCGCTCATCGGTCGGCAGCTCACCCGCGCCCTCGCCGACCACCCGCACCACCACCGAGTCCCCTGCGGCGTGCGCGGTGACCTCGTCGTGCAGGTCCAGCGCCAGCCCGAGCGCGTCGAACCCCGGCCCGAGGTTTGCGCTGGTGGCGGGAACGCGGACGCGGACCGGCCGGGTCGTGATACTCGGGGGGGTGTTGCTCATGGCGTCATCTCACCACAGGCCACCGACGTTCTCCCGGCCTGGATCCGGGTGACGACGTACCACCCGATGGCGTACAGCAGCGTGACGGCACCGCAGCCGGCGATGAGCAGGCGCACGTGGACAACGTCGATCATCGCCGCGACGGTCAACTGGCTGATCGAGATGGCCAGCGTGGCGAGCATCATGTCGGTGGCGAAGATCCGCCCGCGCAGCGCATCGGGCACTTCGGCCTGCAGGGCGTAGTTCGAGGTGACCCAGTTGGCGCCGCCGGCGAGGTGCGCGAGCACCACGAGGAGCACCGCAACGGCGAACGAGGGCGCCAGCCCCACCCCGATGTACGCCAGGCCGTACACACTCATCGACACCGCCAGCGCGGGCAGCAACCACGTCGGCCGGCCCAGCACGCGCCGCATCAGGTGCGGGCCGACCAGCGCACCCAACCCGCGCGCGGCGAAGAGCAGGCCGGTGCCGATCGGGCCGACGGAGAACACCACGGCGGCGAGGAGGGGAAACGCGGTCAACACGCCGTTGCCGAGGCCGACCGCCGACTTCACCGTCACCAGCGCCGCGACCCTGCGATGGCGGCGGATGTGCCGGGTCGCCTCCAGCACCGCGGCGAACGGGCGCGTCGTGACCGGGCTGGTGCGCGGCGACTGCAACGGCCGGCGGATCCGCCACACCAGCATCGCCGACAGCGCCAGGCACCCGGCGGCGATCACAAAGCAGGCGTACGGGCCGACGAGCGCGGACACCAGGCCACCCAGGGACGCGCCGACCACCAGCATCGTGCCCCACGCCGAACCCGCGAGAGCGTTGGCGGCCGGGAGGTCCTCGGGATCCACCACGTTCGGCAGCGCGGCCGAGGCGGCCGGGGTGTAGAACGCCTTCGCCACCGCGATCGCGGCGAGCGCCACGAGCGCGATCCAGGCGGTGCCGGCGGACCGGACCAGCAGCAGCAGTGCGACCGCGCCGATACTGGCAAGGTTCGCCACCAGCAGGATCTTCCGTCGGTCCACCCGATCGGCCACCGTGCCGGCGTACGGCAGCACCAGCGCGATCACCCCGGTGTCCACGGCGAGCACCAACCCACCCCACAGCCCGCTGCCGGTGCGTTCCAACAGGAGCGCCAGCAGCGGGATCATCACGAACCAGTCGCCGCCGAACATGACCAGCTCAGCGGCGAAGAGGTTGCGGAAGTCCCGGTTGCGACGCAGGACGGAACGGGCGGTCAAGGCGAGTGGTCGAGCGGGGCCGGCACAGGGTGGTCAGGCACGGTCGGCAACGGCGACCGTCAGATCAGGTCGAGGGCACGCGCGGCGGCGAGCGCGTCGGCCGGGATGGTGGTCGGTGACGGCGCGGTGGAGATCGCCCACTCCGGGTCCTTCAGGCCGTGGCCGGTGACCGTGCACACCACCCGGGAGCCGGGCTCGATCAACCCCGCCGCGATCGACTTCAGCAGCCCGGCGACGCTGGCCGCGCTGGCCAGTTCCACGAACACGCCGACGCTGCGCGCCAGCAACCGGTACGCGTTGAGGATCTCCCGGTCGGTCACCTCGTCGATGAGCCCGCCCGACTGGTCCCGGGCATCCAGCGCCTTGGTCCACGACGCGGGGTTGCCGATCCGGATGGCGGTGGCGATCGTCGACGGCTCCGGCACCACCGCGCCACGGACGATCGGCGCCGCCCCGGAGGCCTGGAACCCGAACATCCGCGGCCGGTGCGTGGCGTTGCCCGCGTCGACATCCTCGACGTAGCCCATCCAGTACGCGCTGATGTTGCCGGCGTTGCCCACCGGCAGGCAGTGGATGTCGGGCGCGTCGCCGAGCGCGGCGACGATCTCGAACGACGCGGTCTTCTGCCCCTGCAGCCGGTCCGGGTTCACGGAGTTGACCAACGCCACCGGGTAGTCCAGCGACAGCTTCGAGGCCAGCGCCAGGCAGTCGTCGAAGTTCCCGGAGACCTGCAGCAATCGCGCGCCGTGCACGAGCGCCTGGGCCAGTTTGCCCAGCGCGATCTTGCCGGTGGGCACGAGCACCGCGCAGGTGAGGCCGGCCCGCGCGGCGTACGCCGCGGCGGAGGCCGACGTGTTGCCGGTGGAGGCGCAGATGATCGCCTTGGCACCCGACTCGACCGCTTTGGACACGGCCATGGTCATGCCGCGGTCCTTGAAGGACCCGGTCGGGTTGGCACCCTCGACCTTCAGGTACACGTCACAGCCGGTGCGCTCGGAGAGTTCCGGCGCCGGCACGAGCGGCGTGTTCCCCTCGTACAGGGTCACCACCGGCGTCGTGGCGCTCACCGGCAGGCGGTCGCGGAACTGCTCGATCAGGCCCCGGTACATCGCGGTCACTCTCCTTCGACGCGCAGAACGCTGGCGACCGCACGGACCATTTCCAGTGCGCGGAGCTGGGCAACCGTGGCGGCGAGCGCGGCGTCGGTCGCGGTATGGGTCACGATCACGAGCTTCGCCTCGTTTCCCCGCCCCGCCTGGTGCACGGTTGCGATGCTCACGCCGTGGCTGGCGAACACGCCGGCCACCGTGGCGAGCACACCGGCCCGGTCAGCCACATCCAGCGAGATGTGATACCTGGTCAGGGCCTCCCCGATGGGGCGGATCCGCAGGTCAGCATAGACCGACTCGGAGGCGGCGCGGACGCCGGCAAGCCGGTTGCGGGCCACCGCGACCAGATCGCCCAGCACCGCGCTGGCGGTCGGGGCGCCACCCGCGCCACGGCCGTAGAACATGAGCTGCCCGGCGGCGGCCGCCTCGACGAAGACGGCGTTGAACGCGTCGTTGACGCTGGCCAGCGGGTGGGTCCGCGGGATCATCGCGGGATGCACGCGCACCGACACCGCGTCGGACGACGGCCCGCCCGCCGATTCCCCGTCCGCCGTCGGCTCCGCCGCGGAGCTTCGCTCCGCGATGCACAACAGCTTGATCGTGCAGCCCATCGCCTTGGCGCTCGCCACGTCGGCGGCGGACACCTCGGTGATCCCCTCGCGGTACACGTCGCCGGCGCTGACCCTGGTGTGGAACGCCAGCGAGGCCAGGATGGCGGCCTTCGCCGCGGCGTCGAAGCCCTCCACGTCCGCGGTCGGATCGGCCTCCGCGTACCCGAGTGCCGTTGCCTCGTCCAGCGCCTCGGAGAAGCTCAGGCCGGCCGCGTCCATCGCGGAGAGGATGAAGTTCGTCGTGCCGTTCACGATGCCGGTGACCCGGGTGATCCGGTCCCCGTGCAGGGACTCCCGCAGCGGGCGCAGCAGCGGGATGGCGCCGGCCACCGCCGCCTCGTAGTACAGGTCGGCGCCGCCCTCGGCCACCGCGTCCTGCAGGCTCGCACCGTCCTCGGCGAGCAGTGCCTTGTTGGCGGTCACCACGCTCTTGCCGGCGCGCAGCGCCTCGAGCAGCCAGGTACGCGCGGGCTCGATCCCGCCGACGACCTCCACCACGATGTCCACGTCGTCCCGCTTGACCAGGCCGAGCCCGTCCGTGGTGAACAACTCCGCGGGCACCGGCAGATCACCGCGGTCGCGACCCGCGCGGCGCACGGCGATGCCGACGACGCGAATGGGCGCGCCGACCCGGGCGGTGAGGTCGGCGGCGTGCTCGTGCAGCAGCCGTACCACCTCGGCACCGACCGTCCCGCACCCCAGGAGCGCGACGTTGACCTGCTTCTCAGGCTTGCCTGACACCTTCACCCCACGTCCAGCGCCAACAGGTCGTCTTCGGTCTCACGCCGCACGATCACCCGGGCGGCGCCGTCGGCGACCGCCACCACGGGCGGCCGCGGCACATGGTTGTAGTTGCTCGCCATGCTGCGGCAGTATGCCCCGGTCCCCGGCACCGCGAGAATATCTCCTGGCCGGATGTCGCCCGGCAGGAACTCATCCTTCACAACGATGTCCCCGGACTCACAATGCTTTCCCACCACGCGGGCAAGGATCGGCGTGGCGGAGGACTCGCGGCCGGCGATCGTGGCCGAGTACGCGGCGTCGTACAGGGCGGTGCGGATGTTGTCGCTCATCCCGCCGTCCACGCTGACGTAGGTTCGCAGGCCATCCACGTCCTTGACGGTGCCCACCTCGTAGAGCGTGAACATCGCGGGCCCGACGATGGCGCGGCCCGGCTCGACCGACAGGTGCGGCACGGCCAGGTGCAGAGCGGCGCACTCCTGCTTGACGATGCGGAACAGATCCCGGGCCAGTTCGTCGGCGGGCGCGGGATCGTCCTGGGTGGTGTACGCGATGCCGAACCCGCCGCCGAGGTCCGCCTCGGGCAGTTCCACTCCGTGCTCGGCGAGGATCGCCGCCTGCAGCACCATCAACCGCCGGGCGGAGAGCTCGAACGCCGAGGTGTCGAAGATCTGCGAGCCGATGTGTGAGTGCAGCCCGCGCAGGTCGAGCACGCCGTCGCTCAGGATGCGGCGCACCGCCTCCGCGGCGGCACCGCCACTGAGCGAGAAGCCGAACTTCTGGTCCTCGTGCGCGGTGGCGATGTACTCGTGCGTGTGCGCCTCCACACCGACGGTGACCCGCACCATCACCGCGGGCCGCTCGCCGAGCTCGCGCGCGATGGCGGTGAGCCGGTCGATCTCGTCGAACGAGTCGACGATGATCCGGCCGACCCCCGCCCGCACCGCGCGGGTCAGCTCGGAGACCGACTTGTTGTTGCCGTGCAGCCCGAGACGCCCGCCCGGCATCCCCGCCGCGAGCGCCACCGCGAGCTCGCCGCCGGTGCACACGTCCAGGCTGAGCCCTTCCTCGTCGAGGATCCGCACGATTGCGCGGGAGAGGAACGCCTTGCCGGCGTAGTACACGGTCGCCCCGCCGAAGGCGTCCCGGAACTCCCGACACCGGGCCCGGAAGTCGGCCTCGTCGAAGATGTACGCGGGCGTGCCGAATCGCTCAGCCAGCTCCCGGACGTCGATCCCGCCGATGGAGAGCGCTCCGGTCCCGGCCCGGGTGACCGTACGCGGCCAGAGCGCCGGCACCAGCGCGTTGACGTCCGCCGGGGGTCGCAGCCACGCCGGGCCCGAGTGACCCATGTCGGCGTGCATCGCGCCCGCTTCGTGTGCCCGCATGGTCTACATCCTGTCCGGGGCGGACACGCCGAGAAGCGCGAGCCCGTTGCCCAGCACGGTGCGGGCCGCTTCGACCAGCCAGAGCCGCGCCCGGGTCACCGGCGTCGGCGCCTCGTCGCCACGGGGCAGCACCCGGCACACGTCGTAGAAGCGGTGGTACGTGCTCGCCAGCTCCTCCAGGTAGCGCGCCACCCGGTGCGGCTCGCGCAGCTCCGCCGCGGTGGCCACCACGGCGGGAAAGTCGCCGAGCGCCTTCAGAAGATCGTTCTCCCGCTCGTGTCCGAGCAGGCCCGGGTCGTACCCGTCACCGCGGGCGATGCCCAGCTCGGCGGCGTTGCGGAGCAGGGACGAGATCCGGGCATGCGCGTACTGCACGTAGAACACCGGGTTGTCCGGCGCGTGCCGGGTGATCAGCTCGATGTCCAGGGTGAGCGGCGAGTCGGTGGAGGATCGGGTCAACGAGTACCGCGCGGCGTCCACCCCGACCAGGTCGACCAGCTCGTCCAGGGTGACGATGTTGCCGGCCCGCTTGCTCAGCTTGACCGGCTCGCCGCCGCGCAGCAGGTTGACCATCTGGCCGATCAGCACGTCGACCGTGGCGGCCGGGTCGTCGCCGGCACACGCCGCGATCGCGCGCAGCCGGCCGACGTACCCGTGGTGGTCCGCACCGAGCAGGTAGATGCAGCGGTCGAAGCCCCGCTCGCGCTTGCTCAGGTAGTACGCGGCGTCGGCGGCGAAGTACGTCTTCTCGCCGTTGCCCCGGATCAGCACCCGGTCGCGGTCGTCGCCGAAGTCGGTGGTCCGCAGCCACACCGCACCCTCGGACTCGTAGATGTGGCCCTGCGCCCGCAGCGTGTCCAGGGCGCGCTCCACCGCCCCGCCCTCGTGCAGCGTGCGCTCGGAGAACCAGACGTCGAAGTGCACCCCGAAGCGTTCCAGGCTGGCCCGGATGTCCGCGAGCATCATCCGGCAGCCCTGCTCGCGGAAGACGGCGAGCGCCTCCTCGCGGGGCAGGTCGAGCACGCCGGGCCGCTCGGCGACGAGGTCGCGGGCCAGGTCGACGATGTACTCCCCGGCGTAGCCGTCGTCGCCGACCGGCTCGCCGGAGGCCGCCGCGTACAGCGACTCGCCGAAGCGGACCATCTGCGCCCCGGCGTCGTTGACGTAGAACTCCCTGCCCACCTCGGCACCTGCCGCGACGAGGATGCGCCCGAGCGAATCCCCCACCGCGGCCCAGCGGGTGTGCCCGAGGTGCACCGGGCCGGTCGGGTTCGACGAGACGAACTCCAGATTGATCTTCTGCCCGCGCAGGGCGTCGCTGCGCCCGTACCCCCGGCCCTTGGTGACCACGATCCGCGCGATCTCCCCGGCGGCGGCGGCGTCCAGGCGGATGTTCAGGAAGCCCGGGCCGGCGATGTCCACGGCCTTGATGCCGGCGACCCGGCCCAGTTGCCCGGCGATGCCCGCGGCCAGCTCGCGCGGTGCGATGCCGGCCTTCTTGGCGACCTGCATGGCGAGGTTTGACGCATAGTCACCGTGCTCGGGGTTGCGCGGCCGCTCCAGCACGGTGGTGGCCGGCAGCACCGAAATTTCCAGGCCCCGCTCGGCCAGCGTGGTGCGGGCGGCGTCGAGCACTGCTACGGCGAGTTCGGCGGGAGTCACCGAGCAATGCTAGCCGGGGTAGACTCCGGTACTTGGTGGAGGGCCGACGTGCTGGTCACAATGCGGGATGTCCCCTCCCTGCCTGGGAAGCCGCACGGCGACAGGCGCCGCACCGCCCGAAATGACCCCGACCGACCCTTCATCGTGACGAGGCGTAATGAGCATGAGCACGCAGCACGGCGGCGGTGCCCGCAAGCCGTCTGCCACAAAGGCCACCGCCGGCGGCAAGCCTTCGGACCCGGCAGCCGACGCGGGGAAACCGACCGCTCGCAAGTCCAGCACCGGCAGCACAGCGGCCAAGGCCGGCGGGCGGCCTGCCGCCAAGACCGGCGGCAAGGGCGGCGGCCCCCGCAAGCCGATCTCCCCGGTCAAGGTCAGCCAGGGCCGCAACTGGGGGCCGATCGCGCTCTTCACCGTCGTGGGGCTGCTTGCGGTCGCGATCATCGGCTACGGCAGTTGGGCGGTCTACGACAACGGCATGAGCTGGTCGGAGCGTGCCGCCCGGATCGACGGCCTGGAGAACTGGCGCAAGAAGGACCCGACCGGGATGAAGTCCGGCGACCACAAGGTCGGGCCGGTCGACTACTCCAAGATGGCGATGTCGCCGCCGGTCGGTGGCCCGCACAACCAGAACTGGCAGCGGTGCCAGGGCGACGTGTACGACGCCCCGATCGCCACCGAGCACGCGATCCACAGCATGGAGCACGGCGCGGTGTGGATCACCTACAAGCCGGACCTGGCGCAAGATCAGGTCGAGCAGCTGGCGAAGCGCGTTCGCGGCAACGACTACACCCTGATGAGCCCGTTCGAGAAGCAGGAGGCGCCGATCTCGGTGCAGACCTGGGGGTACCAGCTCAAGGTCGACAACGCGAACGATGCCCGCATCGACGAGTTCCTCAAGGCCCTGCGTCAGCGCTCCTCCATCGAGGGCTCAGGTGCGACCTGCACCAGCGGGGCAATGATCACCGAAACCGGCACCACCCCGCGTGACCTTGCCCCGCCACAGCAGCAGGACCCCGCCGGTGGCGCCGGTCAGCCCGGTGACCCGGCCGGCGGCGGCGGCCAGCCAGCCGGATGACGGTCCAGCTCCTCCCCGCATCGCGACGGGCGCGCCTGATCCTGGGCGCGCTCGCCGCGGTCGTCGGGCTCACCCTGGCGTTCGCGGCCGGGTACTTCGGTCCACGCTTCACCGCGCCGGGCGACGACTCGGCCGAGGCCGGGTTCGCCCGCGACATGGCTCAGCACCACGCCCAGGCCGTCGAGATGGCCATGTACGGATATCGCCTGTCGCCCAGCGAACAGGTCCGCATCATGGCGTACGACATGGTCACCAGCCAGCAGTGGCAGATCGGCGCGATGCAGACCTGGCTCGAGGAGTGGCGCCTCAGCCCGAGCCGGACCGGCTCGGCGATGGAGTGGATGCCGAACGGCGCGGCGGAGGTGCAGCCCGACGGCCGGATGCCGGGCATGGCCACCACCACCGAACTCATGCAACTGCAGGCTGCCAAGGGTCGCGAGTTCGACATCCTGTTCTGCCAGTTGATGCTGCGCCACCACCTCGGCGGGGTACACATGGCGCAGGCGATCCTGAAACTCACCGATCACGAGCACGTTCGATCGATGGCGGAAAAGGTGATCGCCACCCAGCAGAAGGAGAACGACATCCTCGCCCACCTGTTGCAGGACTACGGGGCGAAGCCACTGCAGTAGTCGATCATCCGCGGCGTCGGCTCGACGCCGACACGGTCCGGGCGGGTGCGGGGAGTCCGTCGGCGCTCTGCTAATCTGCTGGGGTTGTTGGCGCAGTTGTGCAGTAGCGCCCCCGTAGCTCAGGGGATAGAGCACCGCCCTCCGGAGGCGGTGGCGCAGGTTCGAATCCTGCCGGGGGCACGTTACAGAACTACAAATGCGCAGCACGGCCGGCCGATCACTGATCGTAGAGGCCAGTCTCGCGTTCGAGTAGACGTTTAAGGATGCCCCCGGCCGAGCGGCTGGGGGCATCCTCGCGTTGGCTCGATGCGCGGGCGCGGAACGCGCCGGGATCGCTGCTGGTGGTGGAAAGGCAATTTCCAGGCCCCGGGTGATGCTGATGTGGGTCCTGGACGAGGTGTTCATCGGGTACTACGGCGCCTGTGTCCGACCTGGAGCACCTACCCCGGATCGACCCGACCCATCCGCCCTGGCGAACGGCCCGGTGTCAGCGGCTTCACCGATCAGAATTCTTCCGCCACGTCGTCGGTTCTGGTAGGCCCCTCACACCGGTGGAAGATTGGTGACCATGACCGACGCTAGACCGCTGGGCGCTGACGAAGCCTCGTTCATCGCGGTGGTTCGCTCAGGCGATACGGCGCGGTTTGCGCTCATCACGGAGCGCCACCGGCGTGAGCTGCAGGTGCACTGCTACCGGATGCTTGCGAACTACGAAGACGCCCAGGACATGACGCAGGAGACGTTCCTGCGAGCGTGGAACAAGCGGGAGTCGTTCAAGGGCCATGCTGCGCTGCGGACCTGGCTGTACCGGATCGCGACGAACGTCTGCCTTGACTTCCTGGAGAAGCGCAATGACCGCACACCCGTACCGTCCGGGCTGTCGAACTCCGGCTCCGAGGTGCTGTACCTGCAGCCGTACCCCGACCGGATGCTCCCCGAAGACCCGCAGGAATCGGTGGTAGCGCGGGAGACGATCGAGCTGGCGTTCATCGTCGCCGTCCAGCACCTGCCGCCGCGGCAGCGGGCGGTGTTCATCCTGCGCGACGTCGTCGGCTGGCCGGCGTCGAAGGTCGCCGACGCCCTCGATCTGACCATCGCATCGGTGACCAGCGCGCTGCAGCGGGCGCGCGTGACGGTGCGCGAGCAGCTGCCCGACCGCCGCCTCGACTGGCGGAGCCCCGCCGCCCACGAGCTGTCGAAGGACGAGCGCGGCGTGGTGAAGTCGTACATCGACGCCCATGAGCGCAACGACCTCGACGGGCTGATGTCCCTGCTGCGCGACGACCTGCGCTTCGTGATGCTGCCCGAGGCGGGCACCTCGGTCATCACGGCCAAGGACGCGGTGGACGGCTGGGTCTCCGGTGGGCTCTTCCAGCCCGGCTACGACGACTGGCGCTGTATCGCCACGACGGTCAACCGCATGCCCGCCGCCGCGCTGTACCTCCGCACCCGTGACGACCCGGAGTACCGGTTGTTCAACATCGCGGTCCTGCACATCGTCGACCGGAAGATCGCCGAGCTCACCGGATTCGACGCCACCGACAAACCATGGCTGGACCTGCCCCCGACACTGTGATCAGACAAGTCCCCGGCGTTGCCGGCGGGGCATCTTGATGCCCGAAGAACGTCAGGAAGATTTTCGACCAGGCCTCACGAACCGAGCAACTGACCCGTGCTCATCGCCTCGTCTCGTATCGGGTCAGCACGACGCCGCCGGGAAATGTCCGCGTCTCCACGAGGTTCAGGTTCACCCAGCTGTCCAGCGCGGTAAAGAACGGCGTGCCGCCGCCCACCAGGACCGGCACGGTGACCAACATGTACTCGTCGATCAGCCCGGCCCGCATGGCCGCTCCGGCGAGCGTCGCGCCGCCGATGTCCATCGGGCCGGCGTCCCCGGTCTTGAGCCGGGTGATCTCGGTGACCGCGTCGCCGGTGACCAGACGGGTGTTCCAATCGACCGTGCTGGTCGTCGAGGAGAACACCACCTTCGGCATGTCCCGCCAGCGGCGGGCGTACTCGATTTCCGCCTGTGTGGCGCCGGGCTGCTGGTCGGCGGTCGGCCAGTGGGAACTCATCGCCTCCCACAGCTTGCGCCCATACAGCGCCAGACCCGTCGCCCCCACCCGGTCGGACCACCACTGGAACAGCTCGTCGCTCGGCGACGAGTCCGGTCCCTCACCGCCACTCCAGCCGAGGTCGTCGCCGGGCGCGGCGATGTAGCCGTCCAGGGTCACATTCATGCCGAAGGTCAGTTTCCGCATCATGCCGGCCTCTCGTCAGTCGATCTCATACGTACAGACGGGCGCTGCGCGAAAACCTGATCGGTGCGCGCTGCTGGCAGACCCAAGGTCACCGCGCAGACATCGCCAGCCAACGAAACGGCGCCCCAGACCTGGGCAGACCCAGGGCAGGGGCGCTGTTGTCCGGCCACTCGGCCACATCGGTGGATGGGCGCTCCCCCGCAGGTTCGCCGCGCCGGCGTGCGGTGGCGGCCCTGCCCGCCGTGTCCAGCCCGAGCGGCGTGCCCGGCATCGGCCGGGCCGCCGCGAGCCTCAGGCGGAGCCGGAGAGTGCCTTGAGTTTCGCACCGGCCCCCCGATCAGACCGCCGTAGGATTATGCCTGGGTGCGGCCGACGTAGAGCAGGTGGCCGGCAACGCCGTGGAAGCTGGGCTCCGTCGCGGTGCGGGCGAGAAGGTCCAATGCCGCCTCGTATGAGGCGGGATCGCCGATTCGCAGCTCCTCGAGACTGGGTTCCAGGCCGGTGGCGAACCCATGGGTGGAAGCAAGCAACACGCTGCGGAGCCCCGCCGCAGCGAAGGTTTCCTCCACCTTCGCGGGGTCGACGCCATAGCCGGAAGAAAAGCGGCCGGGATGGAGACTGGTGAACTCGCCGCGTGACAACAGCGCGTCGACGAACGCGGCATCGGCCAAGCGACCCCGTTCGTCAGGAACCGAGAGCGTACGCCGCAGCAACGACCACCGTGGCATCAGCGCGATGGCGACCAGCCCGCCGGGAGCTGTGACTCGTACTATCTCCTTCAACGCCCGTCGTCGGTCGTCGGCAGCGGGGAGATGGTAGAACGGTCCCAGGGCCAGGGTCGCGGCGAAGGTACCTTCGGGCCAACGGCTGAGGTCGCACGCATCGGCTTGAACAATTTCGTCCACCCCGGTCGTTCCTGTCTCGGCAACGAGCTCGTAAGCCAACTCCAACAGGTTGGGCGACAGGTCGGCCAAGCTGACCCTCAGCCCTTGGGCAGCAAGCCAGACGGCGTAACGGCCAGGTCCCCCACCGATGTCGAGAATCCTGCCCTCGGCCGGTAGGTGCGGGCGCAACAGTCGTGTGGTGAGGGCGAACTCCAAGCGGCCCTCGGCAGTCAGAAGCCGCTCCAGCTCCCGCTCGTGGAACGAGGCGTAATAGTCGCGCACCGCATCGCGACCCGGATCTCCCACACCAGCCTCCAGCAGACCGTTACTTCGCCGCAAGACGATACGTCGCATCGCCTCTGCCCGACATCTCATGTACCGCCGATCGTGCGCGGTGGCCGGCAGCGCTGTCGCGCTCGGTGGTCAATCCACTTGTCGGCCGACGTGCTGAACGATGTGAGTGCACCTGGGGTGGCGACGGCGCCCCACGACGTACCGGCTCCGCGACAAACCGCCCGGGCGGCCGGGCTCCGGGATTCCTTGACGCCCCGGGCTGCGGCGCTGCTAGGCTCGGCGCTGTGCAGCGCCAGTATTGGTTTGGACCACCGGCCCGGGGCGGGTCGGCGGGCGATCCGTCGCGCTGACCATCCACCCCCCGAGCCAGGACATCGAGCCGGCTCGGCTGGGAAGTGACCGGGCGGCTCGCTGACGAGAGGTCGCCACCGTCATGCCAACCACTGCCACACCCGCACTCGACAATGCCCGGATCGCGCGGATCAGTCCGCTGATCCCGCCCGCGTTGCTGCGCCACGAACTTCCGGCCGGTACGGCAGTCCAGGACACGGTCCTGCGGACCCGTACCGAGGTGGTCGACATCCTGGCCGGCCGCGACGATCGGCTGCTTGTCGTCGTGGGGCCGTGCTCCATCCACGACGTCGAGGCCGCACTGGACTACGCGCACCGCCTGGCGCGGCTGGACCGGCTGCTCCGCGGGGAACTCCGGATCGTGATGCGCACCTACTTCGAGAAGCCGCGCACCACAACCGGCTGGAAAGGGCTCATCAACGACCCCGGCCTGCACGGCAGCTTCGACGTCAATGCCGGCCTACGGCTGGCGCGGCAGCTGCTGCTCGATGTCTGCGGACTGGGCCTTCCGGTGGGGTGCGAGTTCCTCGACCCGATCACGCCGCAGTTCATCGCCGATGTGGTGAGCTGGGGTTCCATCGGCGCCCGGACCGCGACCAGCCAGATCCACCGGCAGCTGTGCAGCGGCCTGTCGATGCCGATCGGCATCAAGAACTCGACCTCGGGCGATGTCGGCGAGGCCGTCGACGCGGTGCGCGCCGCCGCGGCCAGCCACGTGTTCATGGGCATCAACGTCGACGGGCTTGCCGGCCTGGTCACGACGACCGGCAACCCGGACTGCCACGTCATCCTCCGCGGGGGTGCGAACGGGCCGAACTACTCCGCTGCCGACACCTCCGACACGCTGCGGCGGCTGCGTACGGCCGGCCTGCCGGAGCGGGTACTCGTCGACGCCAGCCACGGCAACAGCGGCAAGGACCACACCCGCCAGCCCGGGGTGGTCCGCGACCTGGCCGAGCGGATCGCGGGCGGCGAGCGCGGCGTTGTCGGGTTGATGATGGAGAGCTTCCTCGTCGCGGGGCGTCAGGAGCCGGGCCCGGCGATGACCCGGGGCCAGTCCATCACCGACGCCTGCATGGACTGGGACACCACCGCGGAACTGCTCACCGACCTCGCGGCCGCGGTGCGGGCCCGCCGGTGACGCCCGCGCGGTCATGAGGTTGGCGACGATGGCGGACCGTACGCTACGCCGCCAGTCGGCGCAGTGCCTCCTGGGACAGCGAGCCCGGCTCGGTTGCGAACGTCACGAGCCACCGGTCGGCCTCTCCGCTGAGCTTCATGACGTCGATGGCGATCTCGATGTCACCCGTCGTCGGGTGCCGCAGGCGGCAGGTGACGTTAGCCCAGTCCGCGACCTGATGCTCGGCCCAGAGTCGGCGGAAGTCGGCGCTGGATGCGTGCAACGACTCGATCACGGCGACCACCTCGGGGTCGTGTGGATAACGGCCCAGGCACAACCGCAGGTACGCCACGTGTTGGCGGGCCAACGGTGCCCGATCCGGTTCGTCGATCATCGACCGGAACGGCCCGTCGAGGAGGACCAGGTGCGGCCAGGATCGCTGGGCGGGAGGCAGGGTGTCGAGGTCGCCCAGCAGCCCTCCGGCCGCCCCGTTCCAGGCCAGGATGTTGCCATGCCGACCGTGCACGAACGCGGGCACGTGCCCCATGCCCTCGATCAGGCACAGCAGGTCGGTCCGCACTTTCGGCTCACCCGGCCCGCGGTCGAGCCGCGGCGGGTGGATGAGGTTGGTCAGGTGCTCCCGCTCGTCGTCGGTCAACTGCAACGCCCGGGCGACGGCGGAGAGGACCTCGGTCGACACATTGCCCCCGTGGCCCTGCTCCAGCCGGGTGTAGTGGGTGAGGCTCACCCCGGCGAGCTGCGCCAGCTCCTCACGACGCAGGCCCGGGACGCGGCGGCGCTCGCCGTATCGGGGCACGCCGACGCTCTCGGGCTGCAACCTGGCCCGGCGCGACTTCAGGAAGCCGGTCAACTCGGTACGGGTGTCCACCGCGCCAAGGGTAGTCACCACGTGGGTACCCAACCCAGGGCCCTGGTTGTGCCACGATCCGGGTAGGACGCTGATCGGCATGGCAAACAACCTCAGTAGCCGGGAGATCCGGCTGACCGGCCGCCCGTCCGGCGAGCCCGGCCCGCAGCATTTCCAGCTGGTCAGCGCCCCGGTGTCCCCCCTGACCGACGGGCAGATCCTGGTCCGGAACACCTGGATGTCGGTCGATCCGTACATGCGCGGGCGGATGGACGACACGCCGTCCTATCTCCCCCCGTTCCAGGTTGGCGTGGCGCTGCAGGGCAGTGCCGTCGGCGAGGTCGTCGACTCCAGGTCCGACAGCATCCCGGTCGGCGCGACGGTGTCGCATTTCCTGGGCTGGCGGGACTACGCCGTCGTCGACGCCACGGCAGCGACCGTTGTGGACGTCACGGCCGTGCCGGCACAGACGTACCTCGGCGTGCTCGGCACCACCGGTCTCACCGCGTACGCGGCGCTCACCGAGGTCGCGCCCGTGCGCTCCGGTGACACCGTATTCGTGTCCGGCGCCGCCGGAGCGGTCGGCAGCGTCGCCGGTCAGGTCGCCCGCCTCCTCGGTGCCGGCACGGTGATCGGCTCGGCCGGTGGTCCGGACAAGGCCAAGAAGCTCACCACCGACTTCGGCTTCGATGTGGGCATCGACCACCAGGCCGGCCCGATCGCCCAGCAGCTTGCCCGAGCGGCCCCGGAGGGCATCGACGTGTATGTCGACAACGTGGGCGGTGACCACCTGGCCGCCGCGATCGCCGCCGGGCGGGCCGGCGCACGAATTGCGCTCGTCGGCGCGGTCAGCTCCTACAACGCGACGGCGCCCGTTCCCGGTCCGGACAATCTCTTCCAGGCGTACTGGAAGGAGATGACCCTGCGCGGCATCCTTGTGACCTCCTACTTTCACCGCTTCCCCGAGTGGATCGAACGGGCGGGCAACTGGCTGCGGGACGGATCGCTGCACACCGCCGAAACCGTGGTCGACGGCCTGGAGCAGGCCCCGGACGCATTCCTCGGTGTGCTCCGCGGCGCGAACACCGGCAAGATGCTCGTCCGCCTCGGCGACTGACGAGCGCCGATCGCCATCATCGCGCAGGCCTTCGAGCGGCGGGCCGCGTGCGCGTCCCGATCCGCGTCGGTGACGGGAGGATCCAGCGCTCAGGTCTACTCGTCCGGCAGGGTGAGCACGAGCGGGCCGGCTTCGGTGATGGCCACAGTGTGCTCATGGTGTGCGGTGCGTGCGGAATTGCTGCTGCGTAAGGTCCAGCCATCCGCATCGACGACGATGGTGCGGGTTCCGACCATCACCCAGGGTTCGAGTGCGAGGACGAGTCCGGGGCGCAACTGGTATCCCCGGCCCGGCTGTCCGGCGTTGGGTACGTGGGGGTCCTGATGCATGGTCCGGCCCACGCCGTGGCCGCCGAACTCGGTGTTGACGCGGTAGCCGGCGCTGGTGAGCGTCGCGCCGATGGCGGCCGAGATGTCCCCGAGGCGATAGTCCGGGGTACACCGACGGACGGCGTTGTCGAGGGCCGTCCGCGTGGTGTCGATGAGGTGCTGGTCGGCCGGGTCGGCGGGATCGCCGACGACGAAGGTGATCGCACTGTCGGCAACCCATCCGTTCACGGATGCCGCGAAGTCCAGGCTGAGCAGGTCCCCGTTGCGCAGGGTGTAGTCGTGGGGCAGGCCGTGCAGGACCGCGTCGTTCACCGACGTGCAGATCACCTTGCCGAAGGGCCCCCGACCGAAGGCGGGGGCGTAGTTCAGGTAGCAGGAGACGGCGTTGCGGCGGCGGATGAACTCGCCGGCCCAGGCGTCGATGTCCAGGAGGTTGACTCCCGGCTCGACGCGACGCCGTAGGCCCTGCAGCACGTCGGCGACGAAACGCCCGGCGGGACGCATCTGTTCGATCTCAGCCGGCGAAAGCAATTCGATCAAGGTGTCCCCCCGGAGTAGGACTTGCGCGGTCGAATAACAATACCGGTATTACTATACGGACATGGTGCGGGAACCGTTGACCGAGCAGGAGATCACCCAGGGGCGCCGAGTCGGTGCCCTGCTACGTGCGGCGCGCGGTCCGCGCACGCTCAGCGCCGTCGCGCGCGGCGCCGGACTCTCCGTGGAGACCCTTCGCAAGATCGAGACTGGTCGGATTCCCACCCCGGCGTTCGTCACGGTTGCCGCTCTGGCTACCGAGCTGGAACTGTCTCTGGACGAGATCTGGCGGGCCGCCCGGGAAGAGGCAACGCACGCGCGGCCCGCCGCTTCGTAGACGCAACCCCCTGGTCCTGGCTGGCCATACCCACGACGGTAAACCGGTACCCGGTACCGGATGCGGGTCACGGCCCTACCGCACTCGTGCGCCGGTCGACACCGCGCCTCCCCCGCTGTCCCGAAGCTGGGCATCCTGGCTGACCGGTACCAGACGTTGTAGAATCTCCGCCGATGAATACCTTCTGCAGAAGATCGGAGGTCCTGTCCGCAACCGGTGAGTGCTGATGCACTCATGGACCGCGGAGCGGGATTCCCGCCTTTCCCTCTGGCTGCGCGTGCGCGAGTTCGCCGTGCCGCCGTCCATGATCGAGTCCGCGACTGCCCGCCGCTCCGTCGGCGACTGGGCCGGGGCATGCGCCGCCGCAGGCGTCGACGTCGATCTGAATCTGCGCTCCGCGGCACGCGTCCACGGGCAGGCGCTCGCCACACAGGTCCGGGCCGATCTCCGCTGCCTGGCTCCTGATCTGTTGCGCTGGCACCTGCCGAGGATCGCTCCCGACGGGTTGCTGCGCCCGGGCCTGACGGTCTCGCTGGCCCGGTACCGGTCCGCCGCCGAGGACGGCAGCGGCCGGTTGCACCTCGTCGCCCGGACTCCGCCGGCGTGGGCGGATGCCGGGCAGCGGATCAGCCTCGCCCTGTGGGACGGGTCAGGTTCCCGGGCGGGACCGTGTCGCGATCCGCACCCCCGCCCCAATCGCCGATTCCGCTTCGACCTGCACCGCCACCTGTGGGACGCGCGCAGGTCAGGTGAGCTGCGGGGCCGGTCAGCGGCAGACCAGCTGCCCACGGGTGGCGGTCCCGACCCGATCCTGGATCCACCGGGACTGTGGCCGCCGGTGCCGGGCTGCGCCGTGGACCGATGGGCCGCCGAGGCGGGCATCCTGCTCCGCGCGGAGAGGGCAGCCGGCCGCGCCGTCGCGGTGCGCCTGGCGACCCGACATCAGCTGGTGCTCCACCTGGCCGCGGACACCATGGAAGTCTCCGCGGTGGCCGCAGGTGGGCGCGCCGCCGCGTTGCCGATGCTGCCCGATGCGGCGACGTGGGTGCCTCCCGACCTCGAGTTGCTCCGTGCCGGGCTGATCGACGCCGATCGGCTGCATCCACTGGTCGCGACGGCGCTCGTCCCGGACCGTCCACTCATCGGCGCGCGGCGGACACCGGACCGTGCGGGGAGTACGCGCATCGTCGAGTGCCGTGGCGCCAGGCACCGGATCGGCCCCGTCGACGGAGTACTCGTCCCGCTGGACCACGACCCCGCCGAGATCCGCCGCGAGGAGCTGCTGGCCGGTTTGACCGGCACGCCCGTGCCCTGCCTGCAGGAGATCGACCGGACGCACCGGCGCCCGGAGTGCCTCGTCGACGTGCGCGCCCGCCTCGACCACGGCGACACGGCCGGTGCCCTGGCCGCGGTGGAGGCTCTGCTCGGACCCGGCGCACTCCTGCGCAACGGCGCCCTGCGGGAGGAGCTGGAGACAGCCGCGCTCCGGCAGATCTCGTACGGGCTGTTCCGGGCCGGACTTGCCGGGTTCGGGCCGCTCCCCACCGCACCGCACCGCCACTCCGGCGACCGCGCCCGCCGGCGCCACGCAATCCGCTGAACCGCGGACCTCATCCGCCCACTCGAACCCCACAGGTGATCACACGTGCTGACTTCTGTCCCGTCCGCATTTCCCTCGACTGCCACCGGCTCGCACTGCGGTCCGGTCCACGCCCCCCGGCTCGACGTCGCCGCCGATCTGTTGGCCCTCCTCCACGACACCGCCACCGAGCCGCGTCCCGACACGCAACTGGAGGCGCTGACCCTCGCGGTGGCCGCCGACCTCCCCGTGTTGTTGTGGGGGGAGCCTGGGATCGGCAAGACCGCGGCCCTGACACAGCTCGCCGCGGCACTTGATCTGCCGCTGACCACGGTGATCGCCAGCGTTCACGAACCGTCCGACTTCGCAGGGCTACCCGTGGTCGGCGACGACCCTGCGGTCCAGGGTGTCCCGATGGCTCCACCCGACTGGGCGGTGCGGCTGGTCCGGGCCGGCCGAGGGCTGCTCTTCCTGGACGAGCTGTCCACGGCGCCCCCTGCCGTCCAGGCCGCCCTACTCCGCGTCGTGCTCGAGCGGCGGGTCGGGGCCCTACGACTGCCACCCGGTGTCCGGATCGTGGCCGCCGCCAATCCGCGCTCCTCAGCGGCCGACGGCTGGGAGCTGAGTGCCCCTCTGGCCAACCGGTTCGTCCACCTGCAATGGACCTTCGACCACGAGGTCGTGGTGCGTGGCCTTGGCGGGACCTGGCCCGTGGCGACGCCGCCACGGCTCGACCCGCGGCGATTGTCCGAGGCCGTGACGTTCGCCCGCCGAGCGGTGTGCGGATTCCTCACCGCCCGCCCCGCGCTGGTACACCGGCTACCCAACAACGAAGCCCGCCGGGGCGGGCCCTGGCCGTCACCGCGAAGCTGGGACATGACGCTGTCCCTCATCGCCTTCGCCACTGCGGCCGACACCTCCCGGGAAGTACTGTCCATGCTGGTCAGGGGCACTGTGGGCGACGGCCCCGGGCTGGAGCTGCTGGCCAGCCTGGACCGGATGGACCTGCCGGACCCCGAGGCGCTGCTGGCCGACCCGGCGCGGGCCGACCTGCCGGAACGGGGTGACCTACGCCAGGCCGTGCTCGACGGCGTGGTGGAGGCGGTCCGGAAACGTCCGGAGAAGTCGCGCTGGGACGCGGCGTGGGCCCTGCTGGTCCGCGCGATGGAGACCGGAGCTCCGGACCTCGTGGTCGTGCCCGCGACAGCGCTCGCGGCCCTGCGCGAACCGCAATGGGAGGTCCCGGCGTCGATCGACAGGCTGGCCGGGGCGGTGTCGCTGAGCCGACATGCGGACCGGGCCGCGGCGCGGGTAGCCGCCGGGATCGGCCGATGATGCTGGACCTGGAGAAGCTCTTCGCCGCCCGGCTGCAGGCGGCCCGCGCCCGGCCGTACCTGGCGACGGCGCTCTTCGCCCTGCACACGGTGGAATCACGGCTGGTGCCGACGATGGCCGTGGACCGACACTGGCGGTGCTATGTATCGCCGGCGTTCGTGGATCAGAGCCCGGTCGAGGAGCTGGCCGGGGTCTGGGTCCACGAGGTCTCCCACCTGTTGCGCGACCACCACGGGCGCAGCGACCGGGTTGCGCTGCAGCGCGGGCTGACCGGGCCGGGGGAACGACTGCGGATGAACATCGCCGCGGACTTCGAGATCAACGATGACGTCTTCGGCGACGGGCTGGCCCGGCCCGAGGGCGCCGTCGACCCGCGGCTCCTCCAGCTACCCGACGGGGAGCTGATGGAGGACTACCTGCGCCAGTTCCGGTTGGGGCCGGCCACCCAAGGTCTGGTCTGGCTTGACTGTGGCAGTGGCGCCGACGGGCTGGAGCGGGAGTGGGATCTGGGGCCGGCCGGGGCGCACGGGCTCAGCGCCCAGGAACGGGACGCGGTCCGGTTCCGGGTGGCCCGGGGGATCACCGCCCGCCCCGGGGACATACCAAAGGGGTGGCTGCGGTGGGCGGAGGAGGCGTTCCACCCACCGCAGCCGTGGCGGGACCTGCTTGGGGCGGCGATCCGCTCGGCGGCAACCGGCCCCGGCGCGGGTGAGGACTACACCTACGGCCGGCCGTCGCGGCGGTCCGCGGGCCTGCCCGGCGTCATCCTGCCCAGCCTGCGGCGCCGGCCGCCGCGGGTGTGCGTCGTCATCGACACATCCGGGTCGGTGAGTGACGCCGAGCTGGGCAGCGCGCTGCTCGAGGTTGCCGCGATCGCCCGCGCCCTGGGCGGCCGGCGGGACCTGGCCAGCGTCCTGCCGTGTGACGCCGCAGCCCAGGCCGTGCACCAGGTGTGTCGTGCCGAGGGAATCCCGCTGACCGGCGGCGGAGGGACCGATCTGCGCACCGGCTTCGCTGTGGCGCTGCGGGCCAGGCCCGGGCCGGACGTCATCGTGATCCTGACCGACGGGCAGACCCCGTGGCCGGATGCGCGGCCGCCGTGCCGGACCGTGGTGGGGCTGTTCCCCCGGGCGCGGCGGGCCGGGTTCTGGAATGAGGACCATCCCGATTACGTACCGGCCGGGCCGCCCGATTGGGCCCGAGTGGTCGACATCAGCCCCGGTTGATGAACCGCGGTACGGGCCGGCACACCGGATGTCCGGGTGGGCTGACGACACCCACCCGGACAGCGCCGGTACCGCCTCCGCCGCATTCCGGGGCGCGTGTTCCCGCTCTTACCTTCCGTTATGGACCGCGGTGAGCGGGTCGGCGCGCGATGGGACTTCGGACGAGGGGTCCAGCAGGCCGAGCGCGTAGGCGGTACGGATTGCACCGGCACGATTGCGCGTACCAAGCTTGAGAAACAGGCGCGCTTGGAGGTTCTCCACCGTCTTCACGGCGATGGCCAGCAGTCGTGCGGTCTGCCGCACGGTATGACCCATCGCGATTGATCGAAGAATGTCGAACTCGCGGGCGGTGAATTCAGGTGATCCAGGGGTGCTCGCGGATGGGAGCTCCGGCGCGAGCGCATCGATCAGGCCGAGTTGGACCGCCCTGGCGACGGCCTGGGTCTTGCTCGACACCCGCAGTTTCGTGTAGACCCGTCGCTTGGTGCTCTCGACCGCGCCCACGTTGACGGTCAGTAGATTCGCGATGTGCCGGACCGAATGACCGGCGGCGAGCATGGCCAGAACCTCGCGTTCCTGGGCGGTGAGATTCTGATCATTGACCGGCTCGGTCGGCTGGGTACCTACCGTGGCGCCACGACGGCGCAGCAGCAGCAGGAACGACTCGATGCCGACGGACGAGGGGATCAGCGTGTCCAATCCGAATCGTTCAGCCACCACGAGGTCGGCCGGTGCCAGCCCGTCGTAGATCAGGACGATGCGAGTTTCCCCGAACTGTGCGCGGAGCTTTCCCAGCGGGTCGAGCATCGGCGCGGCGTCCGGTCCGCCGTCCACCACGACCAGGTCCGGATGGCGCAGACCACAGAGGTACGGCAGCGCGGCGATCTCATCCACCTGACCCACCACTCGGAATTCCGCCCGGCTCAGCGAGGCCGCCAGCGCGTCACGGATCAGTCGACGGGTGCAGTGCAGGACGACAGTCGGATTGGTCCACCGCAGGTCCGGAGGCGCACGTAACGTGACAGATCTATGAACTTGACTCATGTATCGCATGTTGCTCCGCAAGTGCCCCCCGGCATAGCGGTCCTAGGGGAATTCACATCAATTGTTTTCGATTCAAAGGCGGGCCAACGGCGCACGGTGGCTCCTACCAGGCGATTTAGTGCTCTGCGCACTTGCGCCGTAGCGCAACGCACACGTCACAGGGCCGCCGGCATGAAACGTTCACGCCGGCGTGCGGGCCGGTCAGAGTCTCAACTGGGCTCGGATGAGAGCGTCGAGCCGTTGCCATGCCGGGGACGAGGCGTTCACCGCACCCTGGATCATCGCCGGAATCTCGGAGGTGGGGTCCTGGCCGGGCAGGTCGTCAGCCCCGTAGCGTGCTCGCGTTGCGGTGACGATCCGGTCGGCAAGGTCATCGATGCGATCGTCGTGGGGCTCGAGGTCGTACGCGTGGTCGTAGTCGAGGAAAATCTGGCGCAGCGTCGGGGCCGCCAGGATCTCAATCTGGTCGCGGAACATTGCGATCGCGGTGTCGGGATGAGTGGCGAACACGAGAATCCACAGGTCGTTCTGCAGCGTCACCCACCGTTGGGTGAAACCGAGCTGCGGCAACCGCTCCAGGTGACCGGTGACCTCGGGCGGTAGCGCCGTCAGGTGCCCGCCAGCGAGCCGCCGAAGGCGTTCCCGGGTGGCCCGAAGGTCGCGGATGCGGCCGGAGATGTCGGCGTCGATCTGCCGGAGGGCTTGCCGGAACTCATCGTCGGGCACCGACCGGAGGTCACGGATGCGGGCCAACGGGACACCTGCCCTGGCCAGAGTCCGGATCTTGACCAGGTCGACGGCATGGCCGGCCGTGTATCGCCGGTAGCCGGATGCGTCGCGCGCCGGCTCAGGCAGCAGCCCTTTGTCGTGGTAGACGCGGATGGTCTTGGTCGACACCCCGACGTACCTGGCAAGCTGCCCGATGGTGATCATCAGGCCATGGTCGCACTTGACCTTGCCCCAGGGGAAAGGTTGCACCATGTCGTCATGGGACGTGCGAACCTCGACCGGGACACCCTGCGAGCGCTGGCCGACGAGGGCAACGAGACCGCCCTGGACCGGCTGGCTGACCTCGCCGACGGCTGCGGCGACCTCGCGGAGCTGTGCGATCTGCTCGACGAGGGGTGCATGCGAGCCGGGCGCCTGCTCACCCGGCGCGCGGCCGCGGCCGGTGACCTCCGCGAGCTGCAACGGATCTCTGATGCCGGTTGTGCGGAGGCTGGCGACGAGCTGGAACGGCTGCTGACGGCACCGATCCGCGAGGACGGACAAGGGACCGGTGAGCCAGACAGGTGAGCGGTCCGCTCACCCCAGGACGATGACCAACTTGCCGCGGACATGCCCACCCTCACTGAGCCGGTGCGCCTGCGCCGCGGCGTCGAGCGGGAACGTCTTCGCGACCGGCAGTCGGAACCGACCCTCCTCGTACAGCTTCGCGGCGAGGCCGTACGCGTGGTACGCCGAGGTGGTGCCGGTGAACGCCACGCCGTGCCTGGCGGCGTCGTAGTCGGCAATCGTGATCACCTTGCCGGCGGAACCCGTGACGTCGATCAGGTCGGGCAGCGCGCCCTGGCCGGCGGTGTCGAACGCGACGTCGACACCGCCGGAGGCGATCTGGCGCACCCGGGCGGCGAGGCCCTCGCCGTAGGTCACCGGCGTAGCGCCGAGCGAACGCAGGTAGTCGTGGTTTCCTTCGCTGGCGGTACCGATCACCGACGCGCCCCGGGCGACGGCGAGCTGGGTGGCCGCGGCACCCACCCCGCCCGCCGCACCGTTGATCAGCACCGTGTCGCCGTTGGCCACGCCGAGCAGGTCGAGCCCCCGGACCGCGGTCTCCACCGCCACCGGCAGCCCGCCCGCTTCCGCCCACGACATCGCCGCCGGCTTCGCGGCGAAGTGCGTGAGCAGCGCATACTCCGCGCAGCCGGCCGCCACCGCCGGGCCGAACACCTCATCACCCACGGCGACGCCGGCCACGCCCTCGCCGACCTCGTCGACGACGCCGGCAACCTCGAGACCCGGGATGCGCGGCAGGGCGATCGGCATCATCGCGCTCATCGCGCCACTGCGGACCTTCGCGTCGAACCGGTTGACGCCAGCGGCACGCACCGCGACCCGGATCTGCCCGGGCCCGGCGTGCGGCTCGGGGACCTCGGCGACGTGCAGCACATCCGGGCCGCCGTACTCCTGGAACTGAACCGCCTTCATGGCGTGCCCCCTCTCCGCTCACCGGCACCCTATCGCCGGTCAGCCGTGGAAGCCCTGACCCGTCTCGAGCAACGTCTTCAGGTCACTGAGCACCCAGCTCCAGCCGCCACCCGCGCCCTGGGCCTCCAGGTCACCGGCGAGCAGCGAGGCCAGCAGCGGAGCACCGCCGAGGTCATGGGTCACCGTGAGCGTGGTGACGCCGTCCTCGCCGGGCTTGATCTCGTGGGTGAGCCGGGTGAACCCCTCCGCCTCCATCGCGGGGTCCATGAGCATCCGCCAGGTCTGGACGAGCCTGCGCGGCGGGTCGGCCTCGATGACCTCGCCGTCCACCGCCACCTCGGGTGCGCCGTGCGCGCGCATCTCCTCGCTGGCGAGCGCCCGGTACGTGCCGCCGGGTCGCAGGTCGTACTCCGCGGTGCCGCCGTAGCCGTACCGCCGGGTCCACTCCGGCTTGGTGATCGCGTCCCAGATCGCCTCGGGTGTCGCCTTGATGTACACCCGGTAGACCTGCACGGTGACGTTGGCCTGCGTTGCGGTTGTCATGTCTTCTCCTCGAGTTCGTTCTTGAGGTCCACGAGCGCCGACACACGACGCTCGGTGTACTTGTCGATCCACCGGTCGTGGATGAGCCGGATCGGCACCGGATTGAGGAAGTGCAACTTCTCCCGGCCGGACCGCCGGGTCACCACGAGCCCGGCGTCTTCCAGCACCCGAAGGTGCTTCATGACGCCGAAGCGGGTCATCGCCAGCTCCGACTCAAGCTCGGTCAGCGTGCGGCCGTCACGCTGGAAGAGCCGGTCGAGCAGGAGCCGCCGGGTCGGATCAGCGAGTGCTTTGAACACTCGATCGTCGTCGTCGGCCACGCTGGAAAGCATATGTGACCCAAAGGTCACATGTCGAGGTCCCGGGCCAGAAAAAAAGTTGGTACGCGATGTCGAAGTGGGCGATCGGTGTTCGACGCGTTGGCAGAGCCTGGAAATATCGAGATCCGGGCCGCCGATGTGAGGAGATGCGCGATGCGATTCATGGTCATGATCAAGGGCAACGAGAGCACCGAGTCCGGCGAACTGCCCAGCGAGGAGATGCTCACCGAGATGGGCAGGTACAACGAGGAGCTGGTCAAGGCCGGCGTCCTGCTGGCCGGCGAGGGCCTGCACCCGAGCTCCAAAGGGGCCAGGGTTCGGTTCTCCGGCACCAACCGGACCGTGGTCGACGGCCCGTTCGCCGAGGCGAAGGAGCTCATCGCCGGTTTCTGGCTGATCCAGGTCAAGTCCCGGGAAGAGGCGATCGAGTGGGTGAAGCGCTGCCCCAACCCGACGCCGGGTGAGTCGGAGATCGAGATCCGCCAGGTGTTCGAGGCAGACGACTTCGGCGACGCCCTCACCCCTGAACTGCGCGAGCAGGAGGACCGCCTGCGCGCGGAGACCGCCACGCAGCAGTAGCGCCGCTTGCCCCGACAACGAGCGGTGGGGTATTGCGTAGCTGGTGACGACCAGGGACCCCCAGCGTGTGATCGAAGCGGTCTGGCGGATCGAGGCGGCCCGGCTCATCGCCGGACTGGCGCGGATGGTGCACGACCTCGGCCTGGCCGAGGACCTCGCCCAGGATGCCCTCGTCGCCGCGCTGGAACAGTGGCCCGAGTCAGGCGTCCCGGACAACCCGGGCGCCTGGCTCATGGCCATCGGCAAGCGTCGGGCGATCGATCTGTTCCGCCGCAACGCCAGGCTGGAGCGCAAGCACGAGGAGATCGGCCGTGATCTGGAAGCCGGCCAACTGGAGCCACCGCCGGACTTCGATGCCGTCTCCGAGGACATCGGTGACGACCTGCTGCGCCTGATCTTCACGGCGTGCCATCCGGTGCTCTCCGCCGAGGCCCGGGTCGCCCTGACCCTGCGGGTACTCACCGGCCTGACCACCCTCGAGATCGCCCGGGCCTTTCTGGTCCCGGAGTCGACCGTGGCCCAACGCATCGTCCGGGCCAAGCGGACACTGGCCGAGGCGAACGTGCGGTTCGAGGTCCCGGCGGGGCCGGAACTGGCTGCCCGGATGGGCTCCGTGCTCGAGGTGGTCTACCTGGTCTTCAACGAGGGGTACTCGGCCACGGCCGGCGACGACTGGATGCGCCCGGCACTTTGCGAGGACGCCCTGCGGCTCGGCCGGATCCTTGCGGAGCTGGCGCCCAGGGACCCGGAGGTGCACGGGCTCGTTGCGCTGATGGAGATCCAGGCCTCCCGGGCGCGCGCCCGGGTCGCCGCATCCGGCGAACCGGTCCTGCTGCTTGACCAGGACCGGTCGCGCTGGGATCAGCTCCTGATCCGCCGTGGACTGGCCGCGGTGCAGCGCGCGGAGGACCTCGGCGGCGCCGGCGGCCCGTACGCTCTGCAGGCCGCAATCGCCGCCTGCCACGCCCGAGCCGTCACCGCGGCCGAGACGGATTGGGCCAGAATCGCCGCGCTGTACGGCGCGCTCGCCCAACGCACCCCCTCCCCCGTGGTGGAGCTGAACCGAGCGGTCGCGCTATCCATGTCCATCGGCCCGGCGGCCGGGCTGGCGGTGGTCGACACGCTGCTGTCCGAACCGGCCCTCAAGCACTATCACCTGCTGCCCAGCGTGCGCGGCGAGTTGCTGACCAGGCTCGGCCGGTACGAGGAGGCGCGCGCCGAACTCGAGCGGGCGGCAGCGCTGACCCGCAACAGCCGGGAACGCGCTCTCCTGCTGGAACGCGCCGCCACGTGTGCGGCGCCGCGCTAGCCAACTCGGCCGCGGCCGTTTGCCGGCCCGCTACCAACCTGTCGCTCGTCGTACGCCCGTCTCGGATCAACTGAGGGTCGTCCGGCCGACCGCGCCGGTGGCCCCGAGGAGGACCCGTGGCAACTCGTCGACAGGCGCTGGGGATCGGCGCGCTCGCCGGCGTCGTGGCGCCCAGCCTGGCCGCCGTACCCGCGTTCGCGGCACCGGCAGCCACCGCGGCGCACCCGCCCGCAGAGCACGACAGCCGGCGCCGGCAGCGTGGACCGCTGGTCATCGGCCACCGGGGCGCGTCGGGCTACCGCCCCGAGCACACGCTCGCCGCGTACGAACTCGCCGCCCGGATCGGCGCGGACTTCATCGAACCGGACCTCGTCATCACGAAGGACCGCGTGCTGGTCGCCCGGCACGAACCCGAGATCGGCGGCACCACCGACGTCGCGGATCGCCCGGAGTTCGCCGGTCGCAGGACCACCAAGCTGCTCGACGGTGTCGCCGTCACGGGTTGGTTCGCCGAGGACTTCACGCTCGCCGAGCTCAAGACGCTCCGCGCAGTGGAGCGGCTGCCACAGGTGCGCCAGCACAACACGCTCTACAACGGACGGTTCGACGTCCCGACCTTCGAGGAGATCCTCCAGCTCCGGGAGCGGCTGTCCCGGGAGCTGCGGCGCGAGATCGGCGTGTACCCAGAAACCAAGCACCCGACATACTTCCGCGCCCTTGGGCTGCCGCTGGAGGACGCGTTGGTGCCCCTGCTGCGCCGATTCGGTCTGGACCGGCCGGACGCACCGGTCTTCGTGCAGTCGTTCGAGGCGGCGAACCTGCGCCTGCTGCACACCCGGTACCGCCTGCGGACACCGAAGGTTTTCCTCACCGGCGTCCGGGGTGGGCCCTTCGAGGACACGCGCAGCTACGCCGACTACACCACCCCGGCGGGCCTCCGTGAGCTGGCCGGGTTCGTGGTCGGAATCGGACCGGACAAGAACCAGGTCATTCCGCGCCTGGCGGACGGGAGCCTGGGAACGCCGACCACGCTCGTCGCCGACGCGCACGCCGCCCGGCTGAAGGTCCACCCGTACACGTTCCGCGCCGAGAACACGTTCCTGCCGACCGACTACCGCGTGGGTACGGATCCCGCGATGTACGGCCGGGCCATCGACGAGCAGCTCGCATTCCTCCGGGCCGGTGTCGACGGGCTCTTCACGGATCACCCCGACATCGCGGTGGTGGCCCGTGAGGCATACCTGGCCGCTCGGCCGGTTCGCTAGGCTCGCCGGTCGCCTGCGCCGAGCGCGACCCCGGTCAGCTCGGCGCAGGTGGCCAACAGCCGCTCCTGCAGATCCACGTCGTACGCCGCCGGGTTCGCCCGCAGCACCCGGCGGCGTTTGAAGTACCGGCCCGTCACGTCAGCCTCGGGATCCCCGCTGGTGGCCAGCCAGACCTGGGTCTCGCAGCCCTCGGGGAGATCGTCCTCGGCGTTGGGGCCGCCCATCCGGGTCTTGATCCAGCCTGGATCCACGGTGTTACTGCGCACCTGCGGCCAGTGGCGCGCCACGGCGAACGCCAGCATCACGTCGTACAGCTTCGAGTCCGAGTACGCCTGCATTCCGTTCCACGGCTTGCGCTCGTACTGCAGATCTTCAAGATCCACGCGTCCCTGCGACTCCAGACCGGAGGTGAGGTAGACCAGCCGGGCGGGCCGCGGCATCAGCGCGGTGAGGAGGTACGGCGCGAGCACGTTGACCTGGAAGATCTGCTCGAGGCCGTCACCGGTCGGCGACCGATCGGGCGCACCCCCGATGCCGACGTTGTGGATGACCACGTCGAACGGCCCCAACGCGGTGGCCTCGCGGGCGAGCGACCGGGTCCCGGCGAGCGACGAAGCGTCGCCGACGGCCACTCCGGCCGCCCGTTCCACCGCGGCGCTGCCGGCCTTCGCCCGGTCGTCGTTACGGGCATGCAGCACGACCCGGTGTCCGGCCGCGGCCAGCGTGCGAGCGGTCTCCGCTCCGATGCCGTCGGTGGACCCGGTCACGAAGATGCTGGCCACTGGCTCTCCTCAGGGATGTCGGTGGGGTGCCGGCAACCATCCTGCCCGCATCACGACGTCGCCGCCGAAGGCGGGGGCATCCGGCGACGGGCAAGCTCAGCGCGCAGTGCGCCGGGCCCGGGGTCCAGCAGGCCCACCTCGAGGACGAACGCCGGACCGCCGCTGCGGTCCCGGACCCGCGAACGGTCCGGGCGGGGGCCGGCCTGCCAGGCCAGACCGATGTCGGTGGGCGTGACCTCAAGGGTGGCGAGGAGGCCCGGCCGGCGGATCACCGCCGACCGGATGTCGGGCCATGCCAGGAACACCGGGTCACCCCCGTTGGAGGCGAGTTCCAGTCCGGCCGACGAGGTACGCACCCAGGTCGGACTGCGCCGGGCCCGCCACGCGAAGCTGCCGGTCATCACCAGGCCGAAAACTCCGGCCTGCGGCAGCAACCAGCCAACCGCGTTCTCCGGCTGGTCCAACGTGCCGAAAGCCCACTTCACCAACGTCATGGCTGCCAGGGCGGACAGCACCATGATCGGCAGCATGATCGCGAACATCCGAGCCGCCGACAACCGGAACAGCACGGTGTCCTGCGCCGGCGCGGCAACGTCGTCGGGCTGGGTCGCCATGAGCGACAGTATGACCGCTGCCGGGCCTGGTCCGGGGGCCCTGCCGTAGCCGGCGCGGCATCGCCAGGTCCGGAGGTCACCAGCCGGCGGAGTCGCCGAGCCGTCGGCACGTGAGGTCGGGAGTAGGCGTAGGCGCGAGGCCGCCGGATAAGCTGCCGCCTCAGGTTCGGTGTCCGGATCAGCCCAGTGAGCGCGGATCGGCGGGCACGTCGACGGCGTGCCGGCGCAGCATTTCGATCGGCACGATGTCGGCGGCGCGGGCGTGGGTGGCGGCCAGCACCACCGGCGCCGCGACGCCGGCCTCACACGCCTCGCGCCAGCGCGAGGCCACGACGCACCAGCGGTCACCGGGGCGCAGGCCGGCAAAGCGGTACTCCGGGCGCGGCGTACTGAGGTCGTTGCCGATTGACTGCTGGTAAGCGAGGAACTCCCCGGTGACCACCGTGCAGACCGTGTGGCTGCCCAGATCCTCTGGGCCGGTGCTGCAGCACCCGTCACGGTAGAAACCAGTGAGCGGGTCCGTACCGCAGGGCTCGAGAGGGCCGCCCAGGACGTTGTGGTCATCAGTCACGACGACAGCTTGCCATCTCCGGCCGCCGATCGATCGTCCCGGGTCGGCCGGCGACTACCGCAGCCAGTTCGCGGCGTCCAGGCGGCGTGGCTGGCGAACCGGGCGATACCTCGCATCCCTGGCCGCACATTTATATCTGCGTTAAATCGGCCCGCGCGGATGAACTTTTCAGAGAACACGGTCTTACAGTGAATCCACAGGTAGTCACCCGTTCCCGTGTGCGGCCCCTCGCGGAAATGGTCGATGGCATCTGCCGCAAAAACACACTCGCCCATCGATTTGGAGGACCTGTCCTCATGCGCATGAAAACAATGCTCGTCGCCGGCCTGACCGCTGTGGCTGCCGTGGTGAGCAGCACATGGTTGGTGGTCGGCAACTCACCGGATGCCAGTGCGGCCGCCGCTGGCCTATGGAAAATCGACTGCAAATTCTCCCACTCGCTACCCGACGATCCAATCGTGCACCCGGGCCGACCGGGCGCCTCGCACCTGCACGACTTCTTCGGCAACGTGGGCACCAACGCCAAGTCCACCTACGAGAGCCTGAACGGCGTCACGAGCACGTGCGCCGGCGGTGACCGCGCCGCGTACTGGATTCCGGCGCTCTACCAGAACGGCCGGAAGATCGACCCGGACGGCGGCATCATCTACTACACGACCTCGGCCGGCGACCCGCGCAAGCAGGTCTCCTACCCGCCAGGCATGAAAATGATCATCGGCAACCCCAACGCGAAATCCCAGGCCGAGCAGGGCGGGCGCATCGAGTGGGGCTGTTCCGGCAACACCCAGATCGGCAATACGATCCCGAAGAACTGCGCAACCGGGATGATTCAGCTCAGAATGCGGTTCCCGGCGTGTTGGAACGGCAAAAATACCACCGGGGATGCCAGCGCGAATGTGCGCTACCCGGCCGGTGGGAAATGCCCGGTCGGCTTCCCGATCGCGATGCCGACAATGCGCTTCAACACGGCATACAAGGTGGGCCGGACGACCGGAAACATCACCCTGTCGTCCGGCGCGCCGCACACGGTGCACGCTGACTTCTTCAACGCGTGGGACCAGCGGTCCCTCGACGGTCTCATCAAGAAGTGCTTCCACGGCCAGCAGAACTGCGGGCGCATCAAGGGCATCAGCCCGGGTCGCAACCCGTAAGCCAAGATCACGGCGAAAAGTCCAGCACGAACCGGGTGCCCGCGTTCGGCAGCATGAACGCGGGCCCGGTGGCTCGCACCTCCACCCCGTCCAGTCGCGCGGCCTGCGGCGTCGCGCCATGGATCACCACGCGGAACGCCTCGCGGGCGAACTCCGGATACCCCTCGCCGTCCACGTCGGCGCGCACCTCCACCCGGTCGCCGCTGCGGGTGAGGGCGAAGGTGGTGCGGTACCGGGCGCCTTCCAGCGCATCGAAGCTGAGCCCGTCGTCCTCCTGCAGTGTCGACTCGTACGTGCCGTCGGCGGCCGGTACGAAGACGTGGAGCTCGATCGTCGAGGGGTGGTATCCCGACGTGGATGCCGGCGCCTCGGGCCACATCGGAATGACCGCACCGCCCCGGGCGTAGATCGGGATCCGGTCCATGGACACGGCCACGTTCAGGTACCGGTTACCGCCGACGAGCGCACCGGTGTGCCAGTCGTACCAACCACCCGCCGGCAGGTACACCTGGCGCGCGGTGGCCCCGGCCGCGTACACCGGTGCCACCAGCAGGTCCGGGCCGAGCAGGTACTCGTCGTCGATATCACGCACGGTCGGGTCGTACTGGTGGTCGAAGACCAGCGGACGCTGCACCGGAGCACCGGTCTCGGCGGCCCGCAGAAAGGCGGCGTAGAGGTAGGGCATCAGCCGGTACCGCAGCCGGATCGCCTCGCGCACCAGATCGCGGATGACGTCGCCGAAGGCCCAGACGTACTGGTCGACGTTGCCGATCGAGGAGTGGTTGCGACAGAACGGCGTCAGCGTGCCGTACTGCATCCAGCGCAGGAACAGCTCGCCGTTCGAGCTGCCGGCGAACCCGCCGATGTCGGCGCCGACGAACGCCTGCCCGGAGATCCCGAAGCCGGCGGCCATCGGCATGCTCAGCCACAGATGGTCCCACCGCGACATGTTGTCGCCCATCCAGTTGGCCGCGTACCGCTGGATGCCGGCGAACCCGGCACGGGACAGCACGAACGTGCGCAACTCCGGCATGGCCTCGCGCAGCCCCGCCGTGGTCGCCATCGCCATCAGCAGGGCGTACTGGTTGTGGAAGCGCTCGTGCGAGGCGCGTCCGGAGTCGAAGCGCATCGCGGACGGTGCGATGCTGCCGGTGGCCGGCTCGTTCATGTCGTTCCAGATGCCGGCGAGGCCGGACTGCACATGCGCCGCGTTCAACCGCCCCCACCAGGTGCGCGCCCGCTCGGTGACGAAGTCCGGGAACGCGGTGTTGCCCGGCCAGACCTGGCCGAGGTAGACGTCGCCGCCCTCGGTCCGGCAGAAGACGTCCCGCTCCAGCCCATCGTCGAAGATCTGGTACCCGGGCTCGTACTTCACGCCGGGGTCGATGATGGTGATCACCCGGAAGCCCTCCGCGCCCAGCCGGGCCAGCATGCCGGCGACGTCGGGGAACGCTTCGGTGTCCCAGGTGAACACGCGATACCCGTCCATGTACCCGATGTCGAGCCACAGGGCGTCGCATGGGATCCCGTTCTCCCGGTGCCTGGCAGCGATGCGTTCCACCGCGTCCTGCGTGTAGTCGAACCAGCGGCACTGGTGGTATCCCAGGGACCACAGCGGCGGCGGGGCGGTCCGCCCGGTCAGCCAGGTGTACGCGCTGAGGATCTCCGGCATGTCCGGCCCGGCGAAGATGTACTCCGTGTACTGGCCACCGGCGAAGGAGATGCGGTACTCCTCGGCGTGCGTGAAGTCGTACCCGGCCCGGTATCCGTTGTCGACGAACGAGGCGGCCATGGAGCCCGCCGGATACGCCTGGTGGTAGAAGAACGGAATGGACACGTAGTACGGGTCGAACTCCGTACTGGTCCGGTCCGAACGCGGGTCGCCGGCCGACCGACCGGCGGTGAACTCGCCGCTCGAGTCCGGGTTGAGCACATCGGTGTTCCACAGCGTGAAGTCGCGACCCCTGCGGTTGTGGTGCCCGGTCTTCTCGCCGAGGCCGTAGATCGGGTCCTCCTGGCGGCACCGGCGGCGCATGGTGAACGCGTCGTTCAGCGTGGCGTACGCCCAGTACCGCCCCTCGGCGTCCGGGGCGGTCTCCACCACGGGGCTGCCGTCGGTGCGGTGCACGTCCAGCCGGAACGGGTCCAGCCACAGCGCGACCACGAGCGCCGAGGTGCGCAGCCGCACGACGCCGTCGGCCCGCTGCACGGTGAACTCGACGTGCTCAGACAACGGATCCACGCAGAGCGCGTACGTCGGCGACTCGTCGAACGTACCCCCGCGACTGATCTTGACCCGCACCACGTCATCGCGTACCACGTCGATGCGGAGCCGTTCACCGTGCAGTTCCGCCGAGAGCCCCCGCGCATTGTCCGCGACCGAGTCGACCCGCACGAAGCGCACATAGTTGTCCACCCCGGCAGTCTTCCAGCAAGCCCGCGAAGATACCCGTTGCGCGCCCGGCTGCCCGGCTGGCAGGGTACCCGGCGTGCTTATCTCCCGTGAGACGCCGGACCGGATCGACGCGATCCGTGCCGTGACGGCAGCCGCGTTCAGCCGGGGCGGGCCGCCGGACCCGACCTGCGTGGAGGCCGTGCTGGTTGACGAGTTGCGGGCCAGCGACGGCTGGCTGCCGGCGCTCTCCCTGGTGGCCCTCACCGACACCGACGAGGTGATCGGCCACGTCGTCTGCACCCGGGCGCACGTGGAGTCGACGGAGGTTCTGGGGCTCGGTCCGTTGAGCGTCCACCCCGATCACCAGCGCCGCGGCGTCGGCCTCGCCCTGGTGCACGCCGTACTGGGCGCGGCGGACGCCCTCGACGAGCCCCTGGTCGTGCTGCTCGGCGACCCCCGCTACTACGCCCGGTTCGGCTTCCGGCTCGCGGAGGAGTACGGGATCGCGCCGCCGGTTCCGCGCTGGCGTCCGAACTTCCAGGCGCGCGCCCTGCACACGTTCCGGGGCTCGATCACCGGTGCGTTCCGCTACGCGGAGCCGTTCCCGGTGGCCTGAGCCCCGGCGGGGCGGCTCACGGCGCCGAGGACAGTCCCACGACGACGGTCGCGTGCAGGTCCTCGTCGCTGACGACCAGGGGTGCCAGCCCGACCCGGGCGAACGCTTCGGATGCGGCGCCTGCCTGCTCCCGGCTCGTCTCCACCAGCAGTTGCCCGCCGGGAATCAGCCAGTCGTGGGCCCCGGCCGCCACCCGGCGCAGCAGATCCAGCCCGTCCCGGCCGCCGTCCAGCGCCACCAGCGGTTCGTGGAGCCGCGCCTCGGGCGGCATCAGCGGCACCGCCGCGGTCGGCACGTACGGCACGTTGGCGACCAGCACGTCCACCCGTCGCCGGAGGCGGCGCGGCAGCGGGTCGTACAGGTCGCCGGCGTAGACCTGGCCGCCGATCGCGGCGAGGTTGCGCCGGGCGCACCGCACGGCGGCCGGTTCGATCTCCACGGCGTGCAGGTCGACGCCTTCCACGACGGCCGCGACGGCCATCCCCACGGCCCCACAGCCGCAGGCGAGGTCCACGACGGTCGATCCGGGAGCGGCGGCCGCGGCGGCCCGGCGGACAAGCAGTTCGGTACGGCGGCGCGGTACGAACACCCCCGGGTCGACCGGAATCCGCAGCCCGCAGAAGTCCACCCAGCCGACGATGTGTTCCAGGGGCAACCCGGCCACCCGCCGGTCGACCATGGTCAGCAACTCGGCCGGCGTCACCGCGGCCTCCGCCAGCAGGCGGGCCTCGTCCTCGGCGAACACGCAACCGGCGGCGCGCAGCCGGCGGACCACGGCGGCTTCGCTCGACGCCGGGTCGGCGACGGTCACGGCCCCTCCTCCGGTGCAGCAGGTGCGGCACGCGACGCTACCCGGCTCGGTCCCGCGCCGGCACAACCGCATCCGCCGGCGCCACGATAGACTGCCCACATGACCTGGCGACATTGATCCACAACTGGACCACGACGTTACGCCAGCCGTGCCGCCGGTGGGCCGGACCAGCGCGTCCGGCGGCTGGCCGCGACGCTGTACGGGTACACCTTCCTCGACGATCTCGTCCTGCTCTACCCGGTGTACGTGCTGCTGTTCGCCGATACCGGCCTGTCGGTCGCGGAGATCTCCTCGCTCTTCGTGATCTGGTCGGTCACCGGGTTGGTGCTCGAGGTTCCGTCCGGCGTGTGGGCCGACGCCGTCTCGCGGCGGATGCTGCTGTGCATCGGGCCACTGCTGTCCGCGATCGGGTTCGCGCTCTGGACGCTCACCCCCTCGTACTGGGCGTTCGCCGTCGGGTTCGTCCTCTGGGGGGCGCATGGCGCACTGCAGTCCGGTGCCACGGAAGCCCTGATCTACGCCGAGCTCGACCGGTGCGATGCCGCACCGCGCTACGCCACGATCATGGGCCGGGCGGAGGCGGTCGGGGTATGCGCCGTGATGGCGGCGACCGCTGTGGCTGGGCCGGTGTTCAGCGCCGGCGGCTATCTGGCGGTCGGCGCGGCGAGTGTGCTCGCCCGGCTGCTCTGCGCGGCGGTCGCCACGCGGTTCCCCGAGCACCGCCCGGCAGACCCGCCTGAGGGGACCGACGAGTCCGACGAGACCGACGGCGCAACCGGCTCCGGCTACGCCGACATCCTGCGAAGCGGGCTGCGCGAAGTCCGCAGCCGACCGTCGGTGCTTCGCGCGCTGCTGCTGGTACCCGCCGTCGCGGCGGTCTGGGGCGCCCTGGAGGAGTACGACCCCCTGCTCGCCGAGAGCACCGGTGTCGCCGCGGGCACCGTGCCGCTCCTCGTGCTGCTCATCGCCGTGGGTGTCGCGGTCGGTGGCCTCCTCGTCCCGATCGGTCAGCGGCTGACCGGCCCCGGGCTGGGCCGGACGCTGGCGGTGGGCGCCCTCGCCCTGGCGATCGGCGCGATCAGCGGCCGGCCGGCGGGTTTCGTCCTGCTGGCCGCGGCGTTCTGCGTGTTCAACATGGCGGGGGTGGTGGCCGACGCGCGGCTGCAGGAGAGGATCACCGGTCCCAGCCGGGCGACGGTCACCTCGTTGGCGGGCCTGGCCACCGACCTTGCCACCATCGCCATCTACGGCGCGTACGCGGCGGCCGCCACGTTCGCCGGGCACGGCACGATCTTCGCGCTGTTCGCGGTGCCGTACCTCGTCGTGGCCGCGGTACTGATGTACGGCGGGCGCAGGAAGCCGACGACCTGAGGTTGTCGGCGCGGCACAGCACACCGGCTGCGTCGTCGCCTCGGTGTACCGTCGAGACCCAGCCGTCGTCGACAGGTGGAGCTCACGTGGTGAAGGCGCGGCCCGCCGCGGGCGGCGGACGTTGGGTGGAGATCTCGCCGGAGCGGATGCGTGGCTGGCTCGATGGCTTCTACGGCCGCCACGACGGCGCCAGCGAGCATGGTCTCGTGTTGACCGGCGCCAACAACGGCGACACCGCCACCCTGCATCCCCCACCCGGACTGGCCGGGGCGGACAGTGTCGACACGCTCCTGGCCGGCCTCACCCGACCGCCCCGCATCGGTCTGCTCCTGGCCCGCAAAGGCGCTGTCGCCGCAGGTGTCGCGGACGGCACCACGCTGACCGCGTCCAAGGTCGAGCGCTTCTACATCCAGGGGCGCACGGCGGCCGGCGGCACGTCACAGCAGCGCTATGCGCGCCGCCGGGCCAACCAGGCAGACGCCGCCACGCAGCACGCCGCCGATGTCGCCGCGCGGGTCCTGCTGGCCTACGCGCCCGGCGGCCAGGCCGGCCGGGACGCCGCGATCACCGCGCTCGTCTGCGGCGGCGACCGCTTGATGATCGACGAGGTACTGGCAGACCGACGGCTGCAGCCACTGGCCGCCCTCCGTCACCCGCACCTGCTGGAAACCGTCGAGCCGCGCCTGGCCGTGCTGCAGGACGCGGCCGCCACGGCCCGGCGGGTCCGGATCCACCTCGTCCCCTGACGAGGCGTTGCGCCGACCGGCTACGGATAGGCCCGGCCGCCACCGCGAATCTGCAGGCCCACCCGGTTCCCGGGCTCGATCGCCGTCTCGAAGGTGCGCGCGACCACCTCGGTACCGTCGTCCAGACGCAGCGTGAGCAGCGCGTCGTGGCCGTGGAAGACCCGGCCGGTCACCACCGCGGACACGCCACCACCGGCCAGCACGATCTGCTCGGGCCGCAGCAGCACGACCCGACCGCCGCCGGTCACCGCGATGTCGCCGAGCGCGGTCCGCGCCATGCCGGCGTGGACCTCGGCGGGCAGCAGCACCGCCTCGCCGAGGAATCCGGCCACCCACGGGTCCACCGGCTCGTGGTACACAGTGGACGGTGGCCCGGACTGGATGATGCGCCCGTCGCGCATCACCGCCACCGCGTCCGCCATCGACAGCGCCTCACCCTGGTCGTGGGTGACCAGGATCGCGGTGGCCCCGTCGGCGTGCAGCGCGGCGCGCACCACCAGTCGGACCTCCAGGCGCAACGCGGCGTCGAGTGCGCTGAACGGCTCGTCGAGCAGGACCACCGAGGGGCGAGGTGCCAACGCGCGGGCCACCGCGACCCGCTGCTGCTGACCGCCGGAGAGTTCGTGCGGCATCCGGTCGGCGTAGCCGGCGAGGCCCACGAGGTCGAGCGCCTCCGCGACCCGCCCGCCGCGGCGCGCCGGTCGGTCCAGCCCGTACCCGACGTTGCGGGCGACGGAAAGGTGCGGGAAGAGCGCCCCCTCCTGCGGCACCACGGCGATCCGCCGGCGGTGGGCGGGCAGTCCGGTGATGTCGCGGCCGTCCACGGTCACCGTCCCGTGGTCCGGCCGTTCGAACCCCGACAGGCAGCGCAGCAGCGTGGTCTTGCCGCAGCCGGAGGGCCCAAGCACCGCGGTCAGCGTCCCGGTGGGCACCGACAGGTGGGCGTCGTCGACCGCGAGGGTCGGGCCGAACCGCTTCGTCAGCCCCCGTACCGAAACCTCACTCACGCCATCCTGCCCTTGGTCAGCAGCCACGTCGGGACCGCGGACAGCAGCACGAGGAGCGCGGCATACGGTGCGGCCGCGGCGTAGGACGCCGTGGAGGTCTCGTCCCACAGCTCGGTGGCGAGGGTCTGCATGCCGGTTGGTCGCAGCAGCAGGGTGGCCGGTAGTTCCTTCATGCAGGTGAGGAACACCAGCGCGGCGCCCGCCCCGACGCCCGGCGCGATCAGCGGCAGCGTCACCGTGCGCAGCACGGCCAGCGGCCCGCGCCCCAGTGATGCGGCAACCTCGCCGAGCCGCGGCGAAGCCTGCGCCGCAGCGGCGTGCACGGCGCCCACGGCGAGCGGCAGGAACAACGCCGCGTATCCCAGCACGAGCAGCCAGGTGGTCTGGTAGATCGGGTACGCCACGGCGATGCCGAAGTACACGAGCGACAACCCGATCACGAGCCCGGGTAGGGCATGCCCGAGATAGGTCAGGCTCTCGACGCCCCGACCCACCCGGCCCAACCGACCACGGGCCCGGGCGGCCAGCACGCCCACCGGCACCGCCAGGCCAACGGTGAGGACCGCCCCGACGCCGGAGACCCAGAGCGAGGCGCCGGCTGCCGAGGTGACCTCAGCGATCGGGCCGGGGCGGGAGACACCGGCCAGCAACCACCACGCCAGGCTGCCCATCGGCACTCCCAGCCCGAGTGCGGCGACAGCCACCGGCACGCCGACCAGCGGCCAGCGCCACCCGCCCAGGCGGGCGCGCACCGGTGGTCGGCGCGCGTGCGACCCGACGACGCCGATCCTGCGGCGGCTCAACGTCGCGCCGGCGAGCAGCACCGCGGCGAGCGCGACCAGCACGGTGGAGAGCACCAGCGCACCGGTACGGTCGAATCCCATGTTCACCGCCGTGAAGATGGCGCGGGTGAAGGTGTCGTACCGCACGATCGACACCGCGCCGAAGTCGGAGAGCACGTACAGCGCGGCGAGCAGCGCGCCGGCCGTGATCGCGGGCCGGATCTGACGCAGCGTCACCCCGACGAAGGTCCGCCACGGGCCATGGCCGAGCGACCGGGCCGCCTCCTCCTGACCGGCATCGCCGCCGGCCAGTGCGGCGGCCACCGGCAGGTACACATACGGATACGAGCACGCGACGAGCACGATGGCGGCCGCCCAGAACCCCTCGAAGTGATCCAATGTGGAGGTCCAGCCGAACGCGGCCACGTAGGTCGGGATGGCCAGCGGCATGGCGGCGACGACACCGAACGCTCGGCGGCCCGGGAGGTCGGTGCGCACGACCAGGAAGGCCAGGCCGAGTCCGACGGCGACGCACGCGGCGGTCACGACGGCGGCGAGGCCCAGACTGCGAACGGCCAGGGCGGCCACCCGATCGGTGAACAGCTCCGCGGCGACACGGGGCCAGCCGGCCTCCGCCGTCCGCACCGCCAGGTAGACCAGCGGCGTGAGGGCGACGGCTGTCGCCGGCAGGACGGCCGCGAGGGCGGGCACGAGAAGCCGCGCCCGCCCTGCTGCCGTGTGCGCTGCGCTCAGGCGAGGCCCGCTTCCTTGATGGTGGCGACGGTCTGCGCGAGGGTGTCGAGATTGTTGAGGTCGACGTCCGGCGGGTTGAGCCCGGCGATCGGCGGCAGGCCGGGCGCGGTGGGCACGCCTGCAATCAACGGGTACTCGTAGGTGGACTCCGCGAAGTACTTTTGCGCGGCAGCGCCGAGCAGGTAGTCGGTGAACGTCTTCACGTCGGGATCGGCCGCCGAAGGTTTGAGGACGCCGATGCCGGCGACGTTGACCAGGGCGCCCGGGTCGCCGTCGGGGAAGAAGTGGAGCTTCACCTTGAGGGCGTCGACGGCGACGCCCTTCTCCTTCGACTTCTCGTACACGTAGTAGTGGTTGACCAGACCGACGGAGAGCTTGCCGTTGTTGACATCCTCGACGATCGCCCCGTTGTTCGGCCGGATCTGCACGCCGTTGGCCTTGAGGCCGGCGAGGAAGTCCTTGGCCTTCTGGTCGCCCTGCGCCACCCGGATGGCGGTGACGAAGGCCTGGAAGGACGCGTTCGTGGGGGCGATGCCGACCTTGCCGTTCCACTTCGGATCGGTCAGCTCGAACACGCTCTTTGGCAGCTCGGCGGCGGGCACCAGGTCGGAGTTGTAGACGAGCACCCTGGACCGCCCGGTGACACCCACCCAGGTGCCGTCCTTCGAGCGGTACTCCGTGGGGACCTTCCCGATCAGTTCGTTCGGGAGCGGTGCGAAGAGTCCCTTTTTGCTCACCGCGCCGAGCGCGCCCGCGTCCTGGGCGAAGAACACGTCGGCACGGCTCTTGTCACCCTCCTCCTGCAGTTGGGCAGCGAGCTGGGCGGTGTCCGCGTACCTGGCCTCGACACTGACGCCGGTGTCCTTGGTGAACTGTTCGAGCAGAGGCTTGACCAGCTTCTCCGACCGTCCGCTGTACAGCGTGATCTTCTTGTCGGAGGCCGGGCTGCCAGCTCCGGCGGCGGGTTCGTCGGAGTCCGACCCGCTGCAGCCGGCCGAGCCGAGTGCCAGCAGACCGGCGGCGAGAACCGCGACGATCGGGCGAGTACGCATCCGAGAGGTCCCTTCAGTTAGGCAAGGCTAACCTAGCACCCTCGATATGATTGTCCAGCGCCTCACTCCCCCGGGTATCCGGCGCCACCGCCGCGCGGTGCTCCTGCGGGCTGACGCCCCGAACCCGCTTGAAGGCGGCGCTGAACGCGAACGCGCTGCCGTACCCGACCTGCCGGGCCACCGCACCCACCGTGACACCGGGCTCGCGGAGCAGGTCGGCCGCGAGGGCCAGGCGCCAGCCGGTCAGAAACGCCATCGGTGGTTCGCCGACCAGGTCCGTGAAGCGACGCGCGAGGGCCGCACGGGAGACACCGACCTCGGCGGCGAGTGCGGCGACCGTCCATGGGTGCGCCGGATGGTGGTGCAGCATCCGCAGCGCCCGACCGACCATCGGATCGCTGGATGCGCCGTACCACGCCGGGGCATTGGCCTCCGGCCGGGCGAACCAGGCCCGAAGTACCCCGATGAGGACCAGATCGAGCAACCGGTCAAGCATCACCTCCTGACCCGGCCGGTCCTGCACGATCTCCTCGGCGAGGAGTGGCAGCAGCACCCGGTCTCCGGCGTTGTCCGGGAGCACGAGGACCGCCGGCAACGCTGCCAGCAACCGCCTGCTCACCTCGCCGCGCATCTGATAGATGCCGGTCAGCATCACGGTCGAGCCGTCCACGCTGTTGCCCCAGGTCCGCACGCCCAGGTCCATGGCCTGCGGCATTTCGTCGCCCGCCGGCGTGGTGCAGCGCTGCCCCGGGTGGATCACCACCTGCGGCGGCGTGGCGGGATCGTCGGCGACCGTGTACGGCTCCGGGCCACGGACGATGGCGACATCGCCCTCCTGGAGCCGTACCGCCGGGGTGGAGCCGTGGATCAGCCACGCCGCCCCGCGCACCAGGGCGAGCATCGTGAGCGGGGCCTGATCCTGGATCCGCAGGGACCACGGCGGGTCGAGCACCGCCCGGAGCAGGAAGGCGCCTCGGGCGCGTGGCCCGTCGAGTAGACCGGCAAGGGCGTCCATGCCCCGATGCTAGACGCACACGTATGGAAGTGAGCCTTTGAACCATGGCTCGTCTCGCCGGGTTGGCGTTGACTTACCGGCATGACAGATGACACGGCACCACAGCGCACCACATTGGTCCTCGGCGGCACCGGCAAGACCGGGCGGCGGGTGGCAGAGCGCCTCCGGGCGCGGGCGCTGCCGACCCGGGTCGGCTCCCGGGCCGGCGCACCACCGTTCGACTGGACCGACCCCGCCACCTGGACGCCGGCACTGCGCGGCGCGGGGTCGGTGTACCTGGCGTACCAGCCGGACCTGGCCGTCCCCTCGGCGGTCGACACGATCCGCGCCTTCGCCGAACAGGCGGTGCGGCAGGGCTGCGGGCGGGTCGTCCTGCTGTCCGGTCGCGGCGAGGAGTCGGCTCAGGCCTGCGAGCAGGTCGTCCGCGACTGCGGTGCGCAGTGGACCATCCTGCGGGCGAGTTGGTTCTGCCAGAACTTCAGCGAGGGGTACCTGCGGGACTCGGTCTGCGCCGGTGAGGTGATCCTGCCCGCCGGCGATGTGGGCGAGCCGTTTGTCGACGCCGACGATATCGCCGACGTCGCGGTGGCGGCGCTGACCGACGACCGACACGTCGGCCGCGTGTACGAGGTGACCGGTCCACGGCTGCTCACCTTCGCGGAGGCGGTGGCGGAGATCGCCAAGGCGAGCGGCCGGGACGTCCGGTACACCCGGGTCACCGTGGCGGAGTACGCCGCCGCGCTGGCGGCGTTCGACGTACCGGCGGATTATCAGTGGTTGTTGAACTACCTCTTCACGACCGTGTTGGACGGGCGCAACGCCTCCCTCGGCGACGGCGTCCGGCAGGCGTTGGGCCGGGACCCGCGCGACTTCACCGACTACGCCCGCGACGCCGATGCGGCCGGGGCCTGGGCCGACACGCCCGCCGGGTGACGCGTCAGCCCGTCCGAGGACGCCACGCGGATCAGTCGTTGAGCTGGGCGCGCTCGATCTCGGCGAACGCGCGGGTGAGGTAGTCGGCGAACGGGCGGCCCCGTTCGCCGAGCAGCTCCGCGAGGAGCAGGGCGGCGTGCCGGGCGAGCGACTCGGCGCTCGGCGGCGCCGCCTCCTCGTCCCGGTCGTGCACGCCGAGCGCACCGGCGAGCACGATCAGTACGACGTGTGGGTCGACCTCGGGCTGCCACTGCCCCGCCGCGCGGACGGTGCGCTCCAGCGCGTCCCGCACGTCGTCGCCGTCCAGCCCGTCCGGGTGCAGGTCTTCGAGCAGCAGCCGCACCGCCGCACCGAGCACCAGGCTCACCCGCTCCGGGTCGAGCACAGCCAGGTCGCCGACCGCTTCCGCGAACAGGTCGTTGTCCCGCGCCCGGGCGGCGGCGACGACGCTCGACGCGGCGACCGCCACCGCCCGCGCCGGAGCGGGCAGGGAACGCCAGCTGTCGCTCATGCATCGACCCTACAAGGGTCGGGCGATGCGCATCTGTCTGGACGTCTGACGACCTGCGAAGATCGGCTTTCTTGAATGCGGACAGGCCCTCCCGTAGCATCCCAGGGGCAGGATGTTAACGCTCACACGCCTCCGCCCACCCTCGCCTGACCCCACTTCGGCGCGCCTCGCCGCACCGTTCGGAGGAAGCATGACCCCGCCACCGTTCAGTCGGCGTCGCCTGTTGCAGAGCGCCGGTGCCGCCGCGGTGGTCTCCGCGACCGGCGCCGCTGTCGCCGGTGCGACGGCGGCTGACGCCGCCGTGGTGCCGCCCGCCCGGGCTGACCACGGTGTTTCGGCGTACGCGTTCCCGTTCGGTCAGGTCCGGCTCACCGCTGGGCGGTTCCTGGACAACCAGAACCGGACGTTGAGCTACCTGCGGTTCGTGGACGTTGACCGGCTGCTCTACAACTTCCGGGCCAACCACCGGCTGCCCACCAACGGAGCCGCCGCCAACGGCGGCTGGGACGCCCCGACCTTTCCGTTCCGGACCCATATGCAAGGGCACTTCCTGACGGCCTGGGCCCAGGCGTACGCGGTGCTCGGCGACACCACCTGCCGGGACAAGGCGAACTCCATGGTCGCCGAGCTGGCGAAGTGCCAGGCCAACAACGGCGCCGCCGGATTCAGCGCAGGGTACCTGTCCGGCTTCCCGGAGTCGGACTTCACCGCGCTGGAAGCCCGCACCCTGCGCAACGGCAACGTCCCCTACTACTGCATCCACAAGACCCTCGCGGGGCTGCTCGACGTGTGGCGCCACATCGGCAGCACCCAGGCCCGCGACGTGCTGCTCCGGCTGGCCGGCTGGGTCGACATCCGCACGGCGCGCATGACCACCGCGCAGATGCAGGCGATGCTCGGCACCGAGTTCGGCGGGATGAACGAGGTACTGGCCGATATCTACCAGCAGACCGGTGACCGGCGCTGGCTCACCGCCGCCCAGCGGTTCGACCACGCCGCCGTGTTCAACCCCCTGGCGGCCAACGCCGACCAACTCAACGGACTGCACGCCAACACCCAGGTGCCCAAGTGGGTCGGCGCCGCGCGGGAGTACAAGGCGACCGGGACCACCCGCTACCGCGACATCGCGGCGAACGCGTGGGCGATCACGACCGGCGCGCACACGTACGCCATCGGTGGCAACAGCCAGGCCGAGCACTTCCGCGCCCCGAACGCGATCGCCGGCTACCTCGCCAACGACACCTGCGAGCACTGCAACTCCTACAACATGCTGAAGCTGACCCGGGAGTTGTGGCTGCTCGACCCGGACCGGGCGGCGTACTTCGACTACTACGAGCGGACGTTGCTCAACCATCTGATCGGCGCGCAGAATCCGACCGATCCCCACGGCCACATCACATACTTCACGCCGCTACGTCCCGGTGGCCGGCGCGGTGTCGGTCCGGCCTGGGGTGGTGGCACCTGGTCGACCGACTACAACAGCTTCTGGTGCTGCCAGGGCACCGGCATCGAGAGCAACACGAAGCTGATGGACTCCATCTACTTCTTCAACGGCACCACGCTGACCGTGAACCTGTTCGTGCCGTCGGTGCTGAACTGGGCCCAGCGGGGGATCACAGTCACCCAGAGCACCACGTACCCGGTCAGCGAAACCACCACGCTGACCCTGTCCGGCACGATGAGCGGGTCGTGGAGCGTCCGGGTCCGGATCCCGGGCTGGACGCAGAACGCCGCGATCAGCGTCAACGGCACCGTCCAGAACGTTCCGGCGACGCCGGGCAGCTACGCCACGATCACCCGGGCGTGGGCGGCCGGCGACACCATCACGGTGACGCTGCCGATGCGGGTGATCATGCAGCGCGCCAACGACAACGCCAACGTTCAGGCGATCACCTACGGTCCGGCCGTGCTGTCCGGCAACTACGGCAACGCCGCACTCTCCGCGCTGCCCACCCTGACCGTCTCGACGATCACCCGGGTGAACGCGACGAGCCTGGCGTTCACCGCCACCGCCAACGGCACCACCGTCAACATCGGCCCGTTCCACGACGCACACGGCTTCAACTACACCGTGTACTGGAACGCGCCCGGCACTCCCGGCCCCACCGACACCTACAAACTCGTCAATGTCGGCAGTGGACTGGTGCTCGGCATCCGGGACATGTCCACCGCCGACGGCGGGCTGGCGCTGCAGTGGAACGACACCGGCACCCCGGACCACCGCTGGGTTCTGGTGCCCGACGGCACCGCGGTCAGATTCCGCAACGCGCACAGTGGCAAGGTGCTCGGCGTGGATCTCATGTCCACCGCTGACAACGCCCGCGTGCTGCAGTGGGCGGACAACGGAACCGCCGACCACCGGTGGACGCTTGTCGACAACGGCGACGGCACGCACAAGATCCGCAACGTGCACAGCGGCAAGCTCCTCGCCATGCTCAACGCCTCCACCGCCCCGGGCGCCCAGGCCGTGCAGGACAGCGACAACGGCAGCGTCGACAACCGGTGGCGCCTCGTCCCGATCAGCTGACCCTTTCTCGGCGTCGGCCCGCCCAGAAGCGACCCGGCAACACCCGTCCCGACGTGCGGTGCTGCCCGATCGCTTGGCCCGCATGCCCCTGGCGGCGCTGTCGGCGTCGCGCGAGCATGACCGGAACAGGGCGTTGGTCGCCTTTGCACCGCCTGACCCGACGCCGCATTGAGCAGGAGAGGACCCGCCGTGATCAGAAACGAGCAGTCCACGCGGTCACGCACCCGGCTGATGGCGTGGCTCCTGGCACCCGTCGTGGGCGCGGTCACCGCGCTCGGAATCACCTCACCCGCGCAAGCAGCGCCCGTGCCCTGCGACGTGACGTCCACCACGCCATCGGCCTGGGTCGAGACAAAGAGGGAACAGGTATTTCCGGCCGGCTTCACCAAGGAAATCAGCGTTCACAACGTCGGCACTCAACGCATGTATGGGTGGGACGTCTACCTCACCTTCACCGAGGGAGTCACGATCGACGAGGTTTGGAATGCAGAGAGCATTCCAAACGGGTCCTACCTACGGTTCAGGAACGCTGAGTATGACAGGGTCCTGGCGCCGGGGCGGAGCACCAGCTTCGGCCTCAAGGCCACAGTTGTCGATCAGTGGGTGAGAATTGAGTCAGTCATCGCGGTGTACGCGGTGCCGACCAGCGCGGGCTGTTCTGGGCACCCGCTGCCCATCCCGAGGACCGTCATTCCCGGTCTGGGGCTGCCTGCTCTTCGGTAACGATGGGTGGCCCCGCCTGGAATCACCGAGCGGGTCACGCGCCTCGCCGCCCGCGGCGGTGAACGCGTCGATGTACCGGCGGGTGGATCAGAGCGCGTGCGCACCCACCGCGATGCGGGCGAACCGGTTCCGCGTGTCGAGGATCAGGCCAGCCTCACGTGCGAGGTCCTCATACGGGAAGTCGGCGTGGTCGGTGACCAGGATCGTCAGGTCCGCCGCGGCCGCGGCGCCCAGCACGTCCGCGACGTCGATCACCTTCACGCCGGCCAGCACCTGGCTGAGGTAACCGGCCAGGTTGACCACGAGCGGGTCACAGACCGAGACGTCGGCGCCCATCTCGTGCAGCTGCGAGACGATCCGGGTGGCTGGCGTCTCACGTACGTCGCCGCTGTCCGCCTTGTACGACATACCGAGCACCAGCACGCGGGAGCCGTTCACCGACCGCTTCCGCTCGTTGAGCAGCCGCGTCGCCCGCTCGACCACGTAGTCGGGTTGGGCGTCGTTCACCTTGATGGCGAGGTCGACGAAGTCGAACGACCGGCCGAGGGTGCGCTCGACCCGATCCGACAGGTACGCCGGGTCGACCGGCAGGCAGTGCCCACCGACGCCGGGGCCCGGGTAGAACGCCTGGTATCCGTACGGCTTGGTGCGGGCGGCGTCGACCACGTCCCAGATCGACACCCCGAGTGCGTGCGCGTGCCGGCTCAGCTCGTTCACCAGCGCGATGTTCACGTGGCGGTAGGTGTTCTCGAGCAACTTGGCCATCTCGGCGGTCGCGGTGGACGGGCACCCGACGACGGTTGAGCACATCGTGGCGTAGAACAGGTAGGTCGCCTCGGCGCTGGCGGAATTGACGCCGGAGACCAGCTTCGGCGTGTTGCCGAAGTGCCAGGAATGGTTGCCCGGGTCGATCCGCTCCGGGGAGAACCCGACCAGCAGCTCGCCACCGCGCACGGTCCAACCAGCCGGGTTCTTCTCCAGCGCGTCGGCGAACTCGCCAGCTGTGGTGCCGGGCGCGACGGTGGACTCCAGGACCACGAGTACGCCCGGGGCGAGATGCCGGGCCAGCGTTCCCGCGGCGTTCAGTACGAAGGTGAGGTCCGGCCGGCCGTCGGTGAGCGGTGTCGGCACGGTCACCAGGGCGACGGTGAAGCCCGGCAGATCCGACTCGCAGTCGGTGGCGTTGTAGCGGCCGGTGCTCAGCATCCAGGTCAGCTGCGCGTCGGTGACGTCCTCGATCGGCGACTGGCCGTTCCGTAGCGCGTCGATCTTCGCGCCGTCGACGTCGTACCCGGTGACGTGGTGGCCCGCCAGGACGGCGTGATACGCCGCCGGCAACCCGACGTAGCCCTGACCGATGATGGCGACCTGCGACGGTGACGTGAGCTGCATGTGGGTTGTTGCCTTTCCAGGTCCGCGCGGCACCGGATGGGGGAGGAAGACGGATCCCCCTCGACCACCAGCAACTGCGCGGCCTACGGATCGTTATTCGGCGTTTCCGCGGGGAAGTCCTCCACATCCGAAATATAGGCCCCATACGTGTCCTATGTGGCTCTTTCGGGGTTTGCCGCAGGCCCGAACCTCACCTGTGGACCGACGTTGCGGCCATCGATCCGCGTAGGGTGCCCACCACCGCCCGTACCGCCTGCCGGACGTTTCCGCCGCACTTCTGGAACGCCGCCGTACCGCCGGTCGGGTCGACAATGTCGTCCGGCAGCACTGTGCCGTCCGGCAGGGGCGCGTCCGGCCGGACCAGCCCACGCGCCGCCAGCGCGCGGATCACCAGGCGACGCGCCGCCGGGGCGGGTCGATCCTCGTGGTCGTCGGGCTCCCCCAGCCAGGTGGCGAGCCGGGCGAACTCGTTGATGGTGAATGTGCGCCGCAGCGTGGTCGGCAGCATCCCGATGACCTCGTCCCGCTCCTGCGTCGTCGCGGTCAGGACCAGGTCGGTCTCCTGGACCAGGGCCGGCGTCACCCGTCGCGCGGCGAAGCCGGTCGGGTCGGCGCCCCAGGTGGACAGCAGGCTGCCGATGTGCGGATGCATCCGTTGCCCGTCGCGACCCCGGGTCCCTGCGCTGGAGACCTGGAAATGGCGCGCCCACTCGACCGGTTGCCCGGCCATCTCGAGCCGGGTCAACCGCTCGGCGAGGACGGAGCGGCAGATGTTGGCGACGCAGACGTACAGGATGCGGAACGGCGGCGGCGCAGCCGACGTCACGACCGCACCGCCATCTTGTGCCGGATGTTGCTCAGCCGGCCGGCCGCCGCGTCCACGGGTGGATCCGCGGCGTCGGATCCGGGCGTGTAGCCGTAGTCGTAGTAGTACGAGTCCCGACCGCGGCGGGGCGCCATGTTGAGCACGGTGCCGAGCACATCGGCGTCGGCGCGTTGCAGCGCGGTCACCGCCTTGGTCAACTGGTCCCGGCGGGTCTTCCCGTGCCGGACGACCAGGATCGCGCCGTCGCTGTTCGCGGCCAGCACGACGGCGTCCACGACCGGAAGCACGGGTGGCGCGTCGATGAGCACAATGTCGTACCGCTCGCGCAACTCGACGAGCACCTGTCGCATGTGTCTCGACCCGATCAGCTTGCTCGGGTTGGGTGGCACCGGCCCGCTGGCAAGGACTGAGAACGCACCGTCGCCCCAGCTCTGGATCACCTCGTCCAGACCCGCCCTGCCGACGAGGACGCTGGTCAGCCCGGCCCCCGATGGGAGGCCGAGATAGCGGGCCGCCTGCGGACGGCGCAGATCGCCGTCGATGAGCAGGACCCGCTTCCCCTGCTCGCCGAGCGACCTCGCCAGGTTGCAGGCCGTGGTCGACTTGCCCTCCATCGACACGGCACTGGTCACCACGACCAGCCGGGTCTCCCGGTCGGCGTCCATGAACTGCATGTTCGCCTGGACATGCCGGTATGCCTCGGTCCGGGGTCCGTTCGACTTCCCTGGGGCAACCACCGGATTCTTTGCGCTGCCCGAGTCGAACGGCACCACCCCGAGCGGCGCGGCCCCGGTGACCTCCTCGAGCTGCTCGGAGGTCCTGATGGTGGTGTCGAGCGAGTGCCGGGCGGCCGCCAGCGCGAAGCCGGCGAGCAGGCCGATGGCGAGCGCCAAAGCGAGGTTGCGCGTCGGCTGGGGCGACACCGGAGACGTCGGCAACTCGGGCGGGCTCACCACGCTGACCCGTACCGCCGCCTGCTGGCCGTCGGGTGCGTTTTCCAGGACCGGGATGAGCTCGATGAACTCGTCCCCCACGGCTGTCGCGATCTGCTGGGCCCGCACCGGCGAGGGGTCGCTCACCCGGACGGCGAGCAGGACGGTGTCCTCCACCGCTTCGGTGGTCACCTGGCCGGCGAGCGCCTGGGGTGAGATGTTGAGGTCGAGGCGCTCGATGACACTTCGCATCAGCCGCGTGTCGTGCATGATCACGGTGTACGACTTGACCTTCTGCTTGGAGAGCAGATCCGCCTGGTATGCCTTCTGCGGGTCGCCCACGTCGGTCCAGGTCGACACGAAGAGCGTGGTGCGCGCCTCATACATGGGAGTCTGTCGCACCGTCAGCACCGCCCCGGCGGCAAGTGCCACCAGAGCCACGGCGACGATCGACTTCCATCGCTCGCGTAGGAGGGGCAGCAGCGAGCTCAGCTCCACGAGATCTCCCTTCGCAACGGCGTCATGACTGATACAGGCGTTCCGCGGTGACACTGCGGTTCATCTCCGGGTATCCCGGCAGTCGGAGCAGCAGCGCCACCGCGGTCACCCCCGCCGCACCCACCACAACCAGGGCGTACGCCGTCGGCACGACACCGCGCAGCACCAGCACGCCGAGCGTGCCGGTCAGCGTGACGGCCGCTGTGAGCACCGCGGCCACCCGAGCCGTGGACAGGCCGAGCCGGCGCAGGCGGTGTGCGGAGTGATCCGTCCCGCCGGTACGCCAGGAGCGCTTCGCCCGGCGCCGGGACACCACCACGAGGGCGGTGTCGACCAGCGCTCCGAAACCGAACAGGAGCAGCACCGTGGCGGTCGGCAGCAGACCCGCCGGCGCGCAGTACACCGTGCCGACTGCAATGGCGAACCCGAGGAACAGCGAGCCCGCATCGCCCATGAAGATCCGCGCGGGCGGACGGTTGTGCAGAAGGAACCCGGCGCAGCTGCCGGCCAGACAGAACATCGCGACGGCCAGCGCGCCGGCCCCGCTGATCAGCAACGCGGCGCCGAGCGCGGCGGCGGTGACGCCACCCATCGAGGCGGCGGCGGCGTCCATGTTGTCGAGCAGGTTGAAGGCGTTGGTCAGCAACACGATCCAGACGACCGTCACCGCGCCGTCCACCGCGGGCTGCCCGAAGACCGTCAGCCGCACCCCACTGGCCACCACGACAGCCGCGGCGATGGTCTCCACGACGAGTCGGCTCAGCATGCCCTTCGGCGCGATGTCGTCAGCCAACCCGATCGCCGAAACGGCGAGGGCGGCGATGGCCACCAGGACGGTGGCCCGAGGGACGGGGAGGGCGGTGGCGATGGCGGCGGCCGGGACAATGGTGGCCAAGGTGAGGGCGACGCCACCGAGGTACGGCGTGGGCCGCGCATGCGCCTTCGCGCGGCCGGGTCGGTCCGTCACGCCGTACCGGAGCGCCGCCCGGCGGCACACCTCGGTGAGCACCGCCGAGAGCACCACCGCGCCCAGCGCCCCGACGGACACGGCGGCCGTCGGCGAGAGCGTCATGAGGAGATCAGCTGCCCGCTCTTGAAGGCCTCGCCGCGGGCCTCCGCGATGGTCGCGTCGAGGACGTCCCGCAGCCGGTACCGCGGCGTCCACCCGGTGAGCGCGCGGAGCCGGTCGGTGTTCGGCACCCGGCGGTGCATGTCCTCGAAGCCGGCGCCGTACGCCTCGTCGTAGGGGATCAGCTCCATCCGCGACGGGCTCCCGGCCGACTCGATGATCAGCTCCGCGAGTTGGCGGATGCTGGTCTCTTCGGACGACCCGATGTTGAGCGTCTGGCCGATCGCCTCGGGGGTGTCGAGGAGCTTGAGCAGCGCGTCCACCACGTCCGCAACATGGGCGAAGCAGCGGGTCTGGTGGCCGCTGCCGAAGACGGTCAACGGCTCACCGGCCACCGCCTGACGGACCAGGCGCGGGATCACCATGCCGTAGGCCGGGCTCTGCCGCGGCCCCACCGTGTTGAACAACCGCGCGACGATCGTCGGCAGGCCCCGCTCGCGGTGGTAGGCGTTGGCGAGGATCTCGTCGACCGCCTTGGCGGTGCTGTAGGCCCAACGGACCACCGCCGGGCTGCCGAGGATCCGGTCGGCGCCTTCGTCGAGGGGACCGCTGGAGTTCTTGCCGTAGATCTCCGACGTGCTCGCCAGAAGGATCTTCCGCCGGTACCGGTGCGCCGCCTCGATGACGTTCTCCGAGCCCCGGATATTGGTGGTCAGCGACCTCAGCGGCTGCTCGACCACCAGCTTGACGCCCACCGCGGCGGCCAGGTGCACCACGGCGTCGCACTGGTGCATCAACTCATCGACAACCTGCTCGTCGAGGACGGAACCCTGGACGAAGCGGAAGCTGGAATGGCTGCCGGCGTCGTCGAGGTTGGACAGCTGGCCGGTGGACAGGTTGTCCAGGACGATCACCTGCTCACCCCGGGCCAGCAGGGCGTCAACCAGGTGCGAGCCGATGAACCCGGCGCCTCCGGTGACGAGGTACGTCGCCCTTTCAGTTCGCACGAGCAGCCTCCAACGTCCAGGTGTGGCAACCGGCGACGCCCGAAACGGCGGCGATACGGCTCAGTTAAGTACAAGTTACCTATTTTGGACGGAACCCGTGGTGGAGCGCCGAAACTCCTCCGGTTCCGGACAGCCGCGCGTCCACCCGGGGCACCGCGGTCAGCGCGAAGAAGAGCAGCGCGATCAGCGAACCGGCGTAGAGCGGCATCTCGGTCAGGGCGATCGCCAGAAAAGCAACAATCGTGAGGTACGCCGTCGTGTGGTCGAGAGCCTCACGACCCAGTGAGCCGATGAAGAGCGCGAACAAGATCAGGCCGACAAGCCCCGTGCTCGTGCCCAGGAAGATCCACAAGTTGTACGCGGACGTGTTGACAAACCCAACCAGCCCGCCCTCCACGAGCTTCGAACTGGACGCCCACCCGTGTCCCACCCCTGGTCGATCGAGAAACGCCGAGTATCCAAGTTGGATCGACTGTTGCCGGATCTCCAGGGATTCGCGGTTGAGTCCGAACGAAGCGGTGATCAGGGGAACGAACGGCAATGTGACGGCGGCCAGGGCGGGCGGCAGTATCAGCGGAACGTACCAGCGTCGAGGAAGGCACGCGGCTATGGCAACTACCACCAAAGCGAACCAGACAGTGCGCGTCATCGTTGCGGCTACGCCGGCGAGCAACGGTAGGCCGAGCGCGACGCGTCGGCTCGGTGACAGCCGGGAAGCGAAGACGAGTACCAGCGCGGCCAACAGGAGAAATCCGACCTGAGCCGGATCTGCGACGAATACGCCCGTCATTCGTTCGCCCATCGAGGGGAGATAACAAATGACCTCGATCAGGGCGAGCCCGACGACACCGCCGATGACATAGCGGCGGGCACGTAACCGGTGGTTAATAGCAAGACCCACTGCGGCATACAGAGTCAACCGACCCAGCGCCGACAAGACCCCGACACCCAGGACGGTGGCGGCGGTAGCCCATACCAGGAACATCGCCAGCGCGATCCGGGAATGCGTCACCTGCAGCGCCATCAGCCGCCCACTGACGAGGAGTCGCGCGAGGTAAACCAATGAAATGACATCGCTGATGAAGAGTGGGCCAGCGACCGGGTCCATGTACCGGAAGGAGAAGATCACCAGGATCGGCAATGCGTCGACCGGCAGCAGGGCCAACGCCACCGCAACCAACACCTGACGAAGTGGCCACTGGAGCCCCACGTTGGTCGCGAACTCAGCGCCAAGGATCGCGCTGGCACCTGCCGCAAGCCGTGCCACTGTGAGCAGACCCGCCGACTTGGAGCCGCCCCGACCGACGACCGAGGAATCAGACCCGACGCATAGCTTGCCCGCGGTGAAGCCCCCGCCAGCCGACGACCGGGCCCCCGTGGTGATCTGGCTGCCCAACGCACCCCCACCAACTAGATCGGCTTTCGCCTTCACCGAGTATCGATCATTGCGCGGCATGCCCTGAAGCTGCTTCATCCTATGACCGGTGGGCCCCCGACGAGGCGCTATCGGCATTTGTCAAACTTTCGCGTGTAGTCGCCACGTACTACACGCCCATCCATCGGGTGGCTCTCCTGAAATGTTGAGTTTGGGATACCCGGGGCCGTGCGCACATTCGACTCCCTCCGGCGGGGCATTGTGCTCCATGTCGGCTGCGGGAGCCGAAAACCTGAGGCCGTTACCGCTGGTGCCGTGCGAAATTCGCGCAGCGTGACGCAGGTGGGTAATTCCAGTACGCAACACATGTCAGCCATAACTCAGGGACCTGTCGGCGGGACGCGCATCTTATTTGATCGTGGAACCATCGTGGCTCGGTCCTTCATGGGGCTACAGCCAATATCGGATCGAGCGCCTTTCGGAGTAGCGGCCGGCGCCCCCGTGACCGGGGCGATTTTATGGATGGTGCTGCACCGCGTCAGTACCCGCAGAATGACCAGCCAGGTGATGACGCCAACGCCAGCGAGACTCGCCGTCGCCCATGCGAAGCCGAGTGCCGCATCCACCGGACCTTCCGTGAGAGAGGTGGCGGCGACCAGGCAGACCACAAGCATCGCGCTCTCCACAACGACGAACGCCAAGCGCACCCCGGGACGACCCAGCGCAGAGGGCAATACCTTTGACCATACGACGGTGCCGCGTAGGCACGCCCCTAGGAACAGCACCAGTGCGGTTGGGCCGAGAAATTTATAGGAGTCGCCGTATGCAATCCGCAACGCCGAATCAAGGGAAACGTACGCCACCGCCGCGGCCGCGACACCGAGCCCTGCTAGCAGAATCGAAACCCGGACGATGTCACTTCGCACCGCCGCAAGGTTCCCGGACGCCGCTGCAGCTGCGATGCGGGGATACACCTGGGCGGAGACCGGGCTGGTGAGACTGCTGAACAGGCGTCCTGGCGCGCTGGCAACCTTAATGAACGTCGCGAGTGCAGGTCCCCCTAACACGCCGGCCAGTGCCAGGATGCCGACGTCCGATCCGACGGCGACGGAGCTCGCTGCCGAACTCTTGAGCGCGAATCGCACGATTCCCCTGGGCAGTGGAAGCGCCCTCGCAGGCGGTCCGAACGCGATCCGGACCGAGCGGGAGGCGAGGACCAATAGAACCGCCGTGATTCCGGCGTGACCGAAGATCACCGCCCACAGGTAGCCGATCGGACCCGCGACAATGGTGAGCGCCACCGTCAGCACGAAGGCCACGACGGCCCCGCCCAGCCGGATCAATCCCAATCGGCGGAGCTGCCCGACCAACGCAAAGCCTGCCGACGCTGTACCGCTGGCCGCCGCAATGCCGCCAGACACCAGCGCTAACGTTACGAAATCCCACCGGATATCGCCTGGAGCGGCGTAGAAGTACGCGAGCGCGGCCAGGCAGGTCCCAAGCAACGCCGCGACAAGTCCAATAGCTCCGTCCAATCGAAGCAACCGCCGAAATAGCGCCGTTGCCTGCCCGCTGGAAGCAGGAAGGCAGAGCGGGACGTAGCGCTGCGCCGCGTCATCCAGCCGAGGGTCCAAGACCATGAACCAGACCGCAGCCAGTGCCTGGGCGATGAACACCTGGCCGGCGGTGACGGTGTCGCTGGTCCGGACGAGAACGACGACGGAAAGGAACGACAAGACGGCCTCACCCTGCGTTGCCGCCGACAGCGAGGCAAACGCGGGGAGATGCCGTCCGATCGGTGCGACGAACCGACGGCTCAGCGCGACGGGCGAGTCAGGCACGCCGGTCCGCCACAAGCTCCAGGTACAGATCTTCGAACCAGGTGGCCGTCTTCGCCATGTCCAACCGCTCCGCGCCTGCGGCTGCCCGGCGCAGCCGCTGATGCAGGACCGGCTCCATCGCCGCCACAATTCCGTCCGCCAGGGCGACCGCGGAGCCGGGCTCCGTCAGGATCCCGTTGTGGCCCTCTGTCACGAGATCACGAAGGCCACCGACCGCCGTCGCGACGACCGGCACGCCGGCCGCCAACGCTTCCATCACGACGACAGGCAGGCCCTCGTACGTCGAGCTGAGCACCACAAGGTCGGCTGCGGCGACGAGGCGCCCGGCTCCGGCAACATGGCCCAGCATGCGGACCCGGCCGGCGAGGTTGCGCCTTTCGATCTCCGCCGCGATGCGAGCCCGCATCGGGCCGTCACCGGCCAGCAGGAAGAGCGCGTGAGGCTGCGCTGCGATCACCGCCTCGGCGGCCCGGATCAGCAGTAGATGGTTCTTCACCGGCCTCAGGTTCGCGACGCACACCACCAGGAAAGCGTTCACCGGCACGTCGAACTGCGCTCGGATGCTCGCGGCCCGGTCGGCCCACCGCCGTTGCTGTGCCACGTCCACGCCGTGCACGCGGGTCACCAACCGTTTCGCACCGCGTACCGTCGGGGCCGCGGCCACCTGTGGCGACACGGCGATGGTCCGGTCTTCCCATCCTCGGGTGATCCCGTCGACGAGCATGGTCGCCGGCCGGTAGGCGACGCTGTGCACGGTGGACACGAACACCGGCCGGCGTGGCATCAGGCGGATCAGTGGTCGCAGCAGTCCGGCCGGCAACGGCGAGTGGGCGTTGATGACGTCCGGAGCGTGTCGCCACACCAGTGCGAGCAGCCGCAGGTAGGCGAGGATCGACGGCGCCGACGTGAGGTCCACGACGCGGATGCCGGCATCGCGCAACCGGCCCACCAGGCGGCCGTCCGAGGTGCGCAGGCACGCAACCAGGTAGTCACATTGATGGCGGGGCGCCATCCGCAGGCGCTCGGTGAGCAGCACCTCGGCACCGCCGGTGTCGAGGGTCTTGATCAGTTCAAGAACGCGAAATCGCCGCACGGCCGCTCCCTCCCGACCTACCCGGGGAGACCCGCAGTGACGTCCGGTACCACTCCTCTACCCGCGCGGCTACGGCGTCCCAGCCCAGCCCGCCAACCGCCGGCGGGCCCAGCGCCATCATCCGACGCCGAGCCGCGGCATCGTCCGCTACTTCACCGAGGACGCGCACCAGGTCGGTCACCGATTCGGATTCGAAGAGCCGATACACCTGCCCGGGGGGCACGACCGGCTCCAGAGTTGCGGCCGACGACAGCACCACGGCGGTGCCGAGAGCCAGTGCCTCCAACGCGGCAGTCGGGACACCTTCGCCCTTGCCGACGAGGTGACGCGAGGCCAGTACGAAAATCTCGGCGCTTGCTACCAGGCGATACACCTCGTCGCGGGCGAGGGCGCCGACCAGGTGCACGCCGGCAACGCCCTCTGCCAACCGCCGCAGCCGCGCGCCGTCAGGGCCGTCACCCACGATCACCAGCCGTCCGCCCCTACCGTTGGCCGGTAGCCGGTGCCAGGCGTTGATGAGCAGCTCATGGTTCTTCACCGCATCGAGGGAGCCGACACTGACGACCAGCCCCGGCTCCCGCGCCTCCGCGGTCCGAAACCGCGACAGCGCGGGCAGATCCAGCCCGCTGCAGGCGACCCGGATGCGATTGCGGTCCACGCCCCGGCGCATCAGGTCGGCTGCCGGCCGCACACCCAACGCCATGACGGCGTCGACATGACCGAGCGCCCAGCCGGCCAGCCGGTGGTGCCGATCAGCAAGCGCGCCGTGGACCGTCAGGAACAGCGGAAGACGTAGCCGCCTACAGGCTGGTCCGAGCAGGAGCGCCTCCACATGGTCCCCATGCAGGTGCACCAGATCGAACCGGGGAGTCGCACGCAGCGCGGTCGCCACCTGGGCGGCGAAGGCCAGGACGTCGGACCTCGCCGACAGCAGTCGACTCCCGGCCGTTGCGGGTAGGGCCAGCTCCGTGGTCCCGGCGGGTTGGACGCCATGGCGGAACGCCACCGTCACGTCATGGCCCTGGTGAAGCTGGGCCGCCGTCAGGCACCCGACGTGGCGCTCTTTTCCACCCGGCTCCGGGGGCACGCGGTAGGACACCCGCAGGATCCTCACCTCGTCGGCGCTCTCGCCGGGGCGGCGGCAACCTGCCTGATGAAGTCGGCGAACCGGTCGATGCTCGCGTCGTAGTCGTGCCGGTCCACCACGAGCCGACGCGCGCGGTCGCCCATCGCGCCTGCCGATGGATCGCCGAGGAGTCGTATCACGGCGGCCGCCCACGCCGCTGGATCGTCAGTCGGCACAAGCCGACCGACATCAGCGGTGACGAGCTCGCGGTGCTCCGGAATGTCGCTGCAGATCACCGGGACGCCGGATGCCATGGCCTCCAGCACCGCTCTCGGCTGGCCCTCGGACCAGGACGGGTGCAGCAGACACCGGGCTCCAGCCAGCCGGCGCACCACATCCGGGTGATCAACGGCACCCGCCAGTTCGATGTCATCGCCCAGGCCGAGCCGATCGATCAGAACCTCGAGCACCGGGCGGCGATCGCCCTCACCGAGGATCACCAGGCGAGCGCCCGGAACCGCGTCCAGGACCGCCCGCCACGCGTGGACCACGGTCGTGTGGTTCTTGCGGGCGGCCAGGGCGCCAACCATGATCGCGTATGGACGGTCGCCGCCACCGGCCACCGACCGGTCCTGGAGTGCGCCAGGCGTCGGAGCAAACAGCGCGGTGTCCACCCGGCTCCCGATCATGGCGACCGGCGTGTCGCACATGCCTGCCACGGCCGCCCGCAGGACGTCACTGACCACGCGGACTCCGTTCGCCCGGCGTACCGCGAACCGCGCCACCGCGCCGAGCGAGATGCGCTTGAGGCGGCCGCCGTACTCCGGGCCGGGTTTGAGCACCTCACCCTGGATCTGGACGAGATGCGGCATGGTCGACCGGGCGCGGCTCGTCTCGATCGCCAACGCCGCGAGCGGATCGCTCGAGATGAGGATCCGCCGACCGTTGGAGCCGTCGGATGCTGCCGCGCCCGGCCCGGCGGCCGCGGCGCGGTCGACGGCCCTTCGCGCGGCGAGCAGAAATGTGAGGCGGTCACGATCGGGCACCCGGTGCAACCGCACAGCGCCCAGATCCACGTCACCGACCGGCGCTCCACCTTGCGGGACCACAACGTCGTAGCGGCCACCCAACCGACGGGCGAGCGCCAACGCCGGTCGAAGGTTGAGGTCATCCGGTGTGAGCAACGGCCGCCAAGGGCTGGATCCCACCAGGATCACCGAGACGTCCGCGGCGTTTTCCGGCCGGCTCACAGCAGGTCCGCGAGCATGTGCGCGACCTGGCCCGGTGAGAACCGTGCCACCGCCCGCTGGCGCAACGCGCCCCCGAGGTCGCCCCGACCGGCCGGCCCCAGGCGAGCGACGGCGAGGACCTTCTGCGCCATTCCCTCGACGTCGCCAACCGCAGTGATGTACGGGTAGTCCCGCCCCACCACGTCGGCGGACCCTCCGGCGTCGGTCGTGACAATCGGCACGGCAGCCGCCATCGCCTCCAGCAGGACCCGGGGGAAGCCTTCCTCATAGCTGGGCATGAGGAAGCAGTCAGCGGCGGCGTACACCTCCGGAAGCCGGTGGTTGGCCACCGGTCCGACGACGTCGAGGTCGGTGATGTCCGCGGCGGCACGCTCCAGGTCGGAACGGTCCGGGCCGTCACCCACGACAACCAGGCGAACCGGCTGGTCGAGCCTTCGGCGGACCACGTCCAGCAGTGGCACCAGCAGCCGGGTGCCCCGGCGGAACGAAAGCCGGTGTACGAACAGCAGCACGAATTCGTCGTCCGCCCAACCCATCTCGGAACGGACGCGGGCCCGGTCGGTGCAACCCAACGGCGCGAAGCGGCGCGGGTCGATGTCGTTGTAGAGCAGGTCGACCCGGTCGGGATCCAGCCCCCACCGCCGAGCCATCACGCCGACCATCGTCTCCGGGCCGGTGACGAGGCGGTGGACGAATCGGAGGAGGACCCAGTTGATGCCGTCATCCACCTTGGCGCCGATCCCCCGGCGTCGCCCCGGCTCTATGAGATCGGCGGTGCCGCTGCGCCAGAGCAGGATCCGGTGGCGGTACAGCGGGTAGGTCATCAGCAGCACGACGAGGAAGAACCGGGAATAGCGCAGGAAGTACGTGCGATGTCCACGCGCGGCGCAGGTCCGAATCACATTGAAGGTGCCGATCAGGCGGCCGAGCCGGCCTCGGCCCGGGACCGTGAGCAACAGCCCTACGCCGGGCATCGCGGTCGGACCCACACCGCGCTCGATCACCGCCGCCAGTTCGGTGCGAGTTCCGAGCGCTTCGAGAAGTGCCGGGATGTGCGCGAAGTGTTGCGACTCGTCGGGGCCGAGTTGCGGTATTACGTACACAAGCCTACTCATTACCGTTGATAGTAAGGCTCAAGACCGTTTCGCGCGGTAAGTACCTGATACGTCACCCGACACCCGGTTCCCGGGCGGGCCGAGCGGTTGCAGCCCATTCCGAGCGAGGAGCGCCCATGCCTACCACCGTGGCCGGCATGCTCAACATGGTGTGGACCCATCCGGCCAACCGCGGCCGGCGGGTCCGCGCCCTGGCTGGCATGGCGGCATGGCAGGCGTGGAAGCGCATGGTCCGCCGACCGGTTGATCTTCGGATCTACGACGACCTGACGTTCCGCGCGTACCCCGACAGCACCGCGCCTGGACGGTTCATCTACTTCGGCGGTCTCCCCGATTACGAGGAGATGACGTTCATGCGGCACTACCTCCGGCCGGGGGACGGCTTCCTGGACGGCGGCGCCAACGAGGGCATGTTCACGCTGCTCGCCGCCAAGCTGGTCGGCAGCACCGGCGAGGTGCACGCGTTCGACGCTGTGCCGGTCTACCTCGACCGCCTGCGCGACAACCTACGGAGCAATCGGATGGACTGGGTGACCGTCCATCCTCAGGCTCTCGGTGCCGAGGCCGGGCCGACGTCGTTTGTGCTGCGCGGCACCGGCTCGCGGATCCAGACCTCACCCGGCCAGGGCAAGACTGTCGCGGCGTCGATTGTCCGCCTCGACGACGTGATCCCGGAGCGCCGCTGGGCGATGGGCAAGCTCGACATCGAGGGCGCGGAGTTGTTGGCGCTCAAGGGCGCCAGCGCGCTTTTCGAACGTCACGAGCCAGCCGTCTGGATGCTCGAACTCGTCGACCGGCAGTTGGAACGCTTCGGCGCATCGATTCACACGGTCCGGCAGTGGCTGGACGACCGGGGCTACGACCTTGTGCTGTACGAGCCGGAACACCGGCGCTTCGTCACAGCGCCCGACCCGCTGTATCCGTTGGCGGACGCGCTCGCGTTGTCCCGCCTTCGGCGACCCGAGGTCGAGGCCCGCATTTCTGCCGATCCCAGCTCGACGGGCATTGATCTTCGAGCCAGGGCTGAACGCCCCTGACGGTGCTGCGGCCGCTTATGCACGTTCCCGGTTAGCAATACCGAATCTCCGCTTTTGGGATATAAAGCCTCTATAGGACACCGTTCGACGCCACCTCGGTCGTCGTCGCCGTTCCGGAGGAGCGTGGATGGACAGCCTCGGTCGGCGGATCCGCGTGATGCGCGTACTGGCTCGGATCAACATCGGTGGACCGGCGATGCAGGTCACCACGCTGTTGCGCGGGCTCGACCCGGAGCGGTACGACCATCGGCTCTACACCGGTCACGTGGCCGAGGATGAGGCCGACTACCAGCAACTGTGCGCCGCCGACACCGAGGTGCACCGGATCCAGACCCTCGGTCGACGGGTGCGGGCCGGCGGTGACGCCCGGGCGCTGGCCGATCTGGTTGCGCAGATGCGGCGGTTCCGGCCGCACATCGTGCACACCCACACCGCGAAGGCCGGCGTGCTCGGCCGGATGGCGGCGCTGTTGGCGCGGGTCCCGGTGCGCGTGCACACGTTCCACGGGCACCTGCTGCACGGCTACTTCCCCCCGGCGAAGACGTGGCTGGTGACCGCCGCGGAGCGGGGACTGGCTCGGCACACCGATCACCTGGTCGCCGTCGGTGACCGGGTGCGCGACGACCTGCTGCAGGCCGGGATCGGCCGCGCCACGCAGTACTCGGTGATCGCACCCGGCACGGTGCTCAAGCCGCTGCCGGACCGCCTCCGCGCCCGTCGACTCCTGGGTTTGCCGGCCCACGGGCCGGTCGTCGCGTGCGTCGGCCGGGTCACCGGCATCAAGCGCCCCGATCGGCTGGTGGCGGCGGCCCGCGCGGTACGCCATGCGGTGCCCGGCACGACGTTCGTGGTGTGCGGCGACGGCGACCGGCTGGAGGAGACCAGGCGGGCCGCGGCCGACCTGGGGAACACGATGCGGTTCACCGGCTGGCGCGCCGATGTGGAGACCGTCTACGCGGCCGCCGACATCGCGATCCTCACCTCCGACAACGAAGGCACGCCGGTATCGCTGATCGAGGCCGCGCTGGCCGGCCTGCCCGCCGTGGCGACGCGCGTCGGCAGCGTGGCGGACGTGGTGACCGACCAGGTCACCGGGCTGCTCTGCCGGACCGATGCGGACGACCTGGCCCGCCAGACGGTACGCCTGCTGCGCGACGACGCCCTGCGCGAGCGCCTTGGCCGCCAAGCCCGGGCCCTGGCCGCCGACCGGTTCGCAGGGCAGCGGCTGGTGGCCGATACCGACCGGTTGTACACCGCCATCGCCGTAGCTCACGGCTGGTGGCGGGCCGGCCATCCCGCAGCATCGGCAACTCGAGAGGACGTGCGTCGATGAAGGTACTGGTGACCGGCGGAGCGGGTTTCATCGGCGCGAACCTGTGCCAGTCCATGTTGGAGCGCGCCGAGATCAGCGAGGTGGTGGTCCTGGACGATCTGAGCACCGGTTCGGCCACCAATCTCGTCGGCACCGACGTGACGTTCGTCGAGGGCAGCATCCTGGACCGGCCGCTCGTCGATGATCTCGTCGGCCAGGTCGACGCCGTCGTGCACCTGGCCGCCCGCCCGTCGGTGCCCCGGTCACTGGCCGACCCGGTGACCAGCCACCTGGTGAACGCCACCGGGACGCTCTACGTGCTGGAGGCCTGCCGCGCCGCGGGAGCATATGTGGTCGCGGCTTCCTCGTCCTCGGTGTACGGCTCGGTCATCGAGCTGCCGCGGCATGAGGAGCTGGCGACCCGGCCGCTGAGCCCGTACGCCGCGAGCAAGCTGGCCACCGAGGCATACGTGCTGGCCTACGCCACCTCCTTCGACCTGCCGACCCTGGCGTTCCGGTTCTTCAACGTGTACGGCCCGCTGCAGGCCGCCGGGCACGCGTACGCCGCCGTGGTACCGGCATTCCTCGACGCCGCACTGCGCGGCGAGCCGGTACAGGTGCACGGGGACGGGCACCAGACCCGGGACTTCACCTATGTCGGGACGCTGTGCGAGGTGCTCACCGACGCGGTGGTGCGTCGGGTGGTGTCGGATGCCCCGGTGAACCTCGCCTTCGGCGCCCGGGTCTCGCTGCTGTCGCTGATCGACCACATGTCCGCCCAGCTCGGCACCGTGATACCGGTCGAGCACGGGCCCGTGCGGCGCGGCGACGTGCGCGACTCGCAGGCCTCCAACGGTCGGCTGCGGTCGCTCTTTCCCGACGTGCGCCCGGTGCCGCTCGAGATCGGACTCAAGCGCACCCTCGACTGGTTCCGCGCCGGCGCGGCGTCATGAGACGGGTCAGGGTCGCCGCGCTCGCCGGGTTCGTTGCCCTCGCGGCGGTCAACGCGGTTCTGGTACCGCTGGCGATACGCTCCGATGACGCGCCCGCGGTCTACACCGAAGGGACGGGTACGCCGCGCGCCGGCCGCGCCGGCGGAACCCCGGATGGCAGCCGGGTGTCCGGCGGCACACCCACACCCCGCAGAACCGGCTCACCGGCCCCAACCGTCGTCGCGCCCGCCCCGGTCCCGCCATCGCCGGCCCCCGACCAACCCGACACCGGCACACCCGACACCGGCGCACCGCACGCCGGCGCACCGCACGCTGGCGCGCCCCAGGCCGGCAGGCCAGGCCGTGCTGCGACGGTACCGGGCACGCCACGCCGTGACGTACCGACCGCCGGGGCCACCACCCGCACCGCGTCCGCGGTCGCGTCCGCCGTCGACGCCGCGCAGCGGGCCACGGTCGCCGCCGCGCAGCGGGCCACGGTCGCCGCGGCGCCCGCCGAGACGGGCGACGCACCAGCCGACGCCCCGATCCGCGTCCAGCCCATGCCGGTGGGCACCGTCGAGCACAGCCAACCCGCGCCGGTAGACCGACCGGATGAGCGCGTCGGTCCCCGGAATCTGCGCCACGGCGGGCCCGGGCAACGCAGCCGGGACAGGCAGCTGGCCCACCACCGGACACGGTTGGACCGCCAACGCGCCCACGCCCCCGCCCACCACCTCGATGTCAGTCATCGATCCGAGGTCGCGGACCCGTCGACGGTCGCCGTGCTCGTACACCGCAGCCAACAGGGCGATGTGGCGGCCGCGGAACGGCTGGATGCGCTGCTGCGGCGGAGCACCCATCCGTGGTGGTCGCCGGCGGGAGAGGCGGACGACTCGCTGCTGGAGATGGCATTGGCGGCGGAAATCCTGGACCAGATGCCGTGACCGGCGCGCCGGCACAGCGGCCGACCTCGTCCGGGTGTCACAACCGCCGACCGGACTCGGCGCAGTCCGTGCGTCGGTATGGTCCGCATGGCACGCCCGTCCGCCCCGACCTGGGCTCGCGTGCGCGGTGGCGTCGCGTTTCCGATCCGACAAGCAAAGGAACCTCGCGTGGGCGACACGGGCCAGCCACCCATGGCGGATCAGCCGCCCGACTCCTCGGCTGACGCCGGCAGCCAGGCCGCCCGGGCCGAGCAGGACGGCGATCCGGCATTGCCGGATTCCGGACCGGAGCCGACCGGCGTGATGGCACCCACCGGCGGGAACGCCAGCCGTGCGCCTCGCCGACGCCCTGCGGTACGCCCCCTGCGCATCCTCGCGACAGCGGCTCTGGTCGTGGTGATCCTCGTCGTCGCAGCGGGCTGGGTGGGGTACCGCGCGGTGACGGTGTCGGATCGACTGGGTACGGCAGCGCGGTTGTTCTCCCAACTGCAGCAGCAACTGGAAGGTGCGGACCTCGCCTCCGCGCGCACCACGCTGGGAGCGTTGCAGCGGGAGGTCCGGGCGGCGCGGGAGCAGACCGACGGCCCGGCCTGGGGACTGGCCAGCGCCTCCCCCAAGCTCGGCGATGACATGGCGGCGGTCCGCACGGTGTCGGGTGCCCTCGACGATCTGGTCAGCACCGGCCTACCACCGTTGATCGACGTCGCGGGCGCGCTGCAGGCCGCGCTGCTGGATGCCAAGGGCGGGCCGATCGATCTTGGCACCGTGCAGGCTGCGGCGGGCCGGCTGGTGACCGCGCAGACGGTCATCCAGGATGCCGGCAAGCGGGTCGCCGACATCCGGACCGCGGGTCTGGCACCGCAGATTCAGGCCAGAATTCCAAGCCTCATCGAGGGTCTGCGCCGCGCGGAGGAGGTTGCCGGCCCGGCGGGCCTGATGGCGCGTCTGCTGCCCCCGATGCTGGGGGGGACGGGACCGCGAACCTATCTCGTCCTGTTCCAGAATCTGGCCGAGGCACGGGCGACCGGCGGCATGCCCGGCGCGTTCGCGGTGCTCCAGGCGGACCGGGGCGCCATCACCATGATCGAGCAGGGGACGGCGTCGGGCACGCTGAAGACATTTCCGGCACCGGTGCTGCCGCTCGACCCGGACATGGCCGACCTGCACACGGATCGGCTCGGCATGTTCCCCGCGGATGTGAACCTCACGCCCGACTTTCCCACCGCCGCGGTGCTCGCCCGCGAGATGTACCGGCTTCGCAGCGGCCGGACCGTGGATGGCGTCATCGCCACCGACCCGGTCGCGCTGTCGTACCTGCTCGCGGCGACCGGCCCGGTACCGATGCCGGTCGGCGAACCGCTGACGTCGGCCAACGCGGTACGAACGCTGCTCTCCACGGTCTACGCCACACTGCCGGAACAGGCCAGGCAGGACGCGTACTTCGCAAGCGCGGCGAAGGGGATCTTCGAGGTGCTGCTCGGGCGTCGGGCCGACCCGCAGGCGGCCCTGGCTGCCCTGGTCCGGGCGGGAAGCGAACGGCGGTTGCTGATGTGGAGCGCCCACCCGGAGGAGCAACGCGAGATCGAGGGCACCATGCTCGGTGGCCAGCTCCCGGCCGACGACGGGGCCACACCGATGGTCGGGGTCTTTCTCAATGACGGCAGTGGCGCGAAGCTCGGCTACTACCTCACCCGATCAGCGACGCTCGCCGTGGGCGAGTGCCTGGAGGACGGCATCGTGGAGCTCAGGCTCACGGTGGTGATCGGCTCGACCGCTCCCCGGTCGGGCCTGCCGCGCGACGTACTGGGCATGGGGGTGGGCGGCGACCCGTACACGGTGCGCACCAACGTGATGGTCTACAGCCCGACCAACGGCGCACTTGTCGACGCGACGGTGAACGGCGCGCCGGTCGACGTGGGCACCGGTGTCGAAGGGAACCGCTCGGTCGCCGTACTGACCGTGGACCTTCCGCCCGGGGTCACCAAGACCCTGGACGCCACCCTACTCACCGACGCGCTGCCGCCCAGCGGCGAGAGCATGACAACCCCTCGGCTCTGGACCACCCCTGGAGTCAGCCCATGGGCACTTGCGGTAGCTCCCGGCCCTGGTTGCCGCAAATAGCCTGCGCGATCCTCAAACGTACTAGACTACTGAGTTGGAGCGAAAGGTACAAACCACCCAAGGGGGATCAATGCGCGCTCGTCGGACACTGGCTCTGTTCGCCGCCGCTGGCGCCATGCTCGCGGCTACCGGCACTGCGGTCTTTGCGACACCAGGGGCTGCTGCCGCCCACCGTCCCTCGCCGGGAGGTACCGGATACCCGGCGGCGTACCCGCCGCCCCCGCCGGTCGTCACGGTGAACCGCGGCCTCGTCGCCGTCGGGTCCGTCGTGCGGATCAGCGGCGCCGGCTTCGCACCACGGGAAGCTCTGTCCATCAACGTCCGGACCCGCATCTCCCTTCGGGGGCATGGATGGCGCGGCCCGGTCGCCGGACACGGCAACCAGTGGGCGCGGACCACAAACGAGGGAACCTTCCGGCGTCCGGTGTTCCTGCCGCTTCCCGGCTTCGTCACGATCACCGTGCACGGCCTGCGATCGGGCGTGACAGCATCGACGACCGTCCGCGTGGTGCTGTGGCGGCGCGGATGGCCGCACCACTGGCGCAGCACCGGCCTGGCCGGCTCCGCGGAACCTACGGTCACCACGCCTGGCCTGACCAGGGCCGAGGCGGCACCGGCCATGCGGCTCGCCGCATCCGAGACGGCCACCTCCACCGACGAAGGCAGCGGTAACGGCGCGCCGCTGGTGGCCACCCTGGCCCTGGTCGGGCTCGCCGGCGCCGGCCTGGTGGGGCTGCGACGACAGCGCGGGGACCGGCACGGAACCGGCTGACGATAGCCGTACCAGCTCAACGATCGGGATGAACCCCGGCTGACCCCTGGTCGGCCGGGGTCTTTCCCTGCCCCGGCAGCAACCCCGCCGCCAGTGCCAGGGCGAGGACCATCAGCCCCGCGCCGATCCCGAACGCGAGGTGGTAGCCGCCGGTCAGGGCGGCGTCGAGACGCTCCCCCGCGCCAGTCAGTCGATCCGTCCGCCAGGTCGCCACGGTGGCGAGCACCGCCAGCCCGAGTGCGCCGCCCACCTGCTGCGTGGTGTTGACCAGGCCGGAGGCCAGCCCCGCGTGGCTCGACGGAGCGCCGGTCATCGCCAGCGTCGTGGCGGCCGGGAGGGCGAGCCCGGCACCGACGCCGAGCAGCACCATCGCCGGCGCGATGGTCGCCAGGTAGCTGCCGGAGACGGAGGTACGGGTGAGCAGGCCCAGTCCCACGGCGAGCAGCGCCAACCCGCTCACCAGCACGGCTCGTGGCCCGAACCGTCCCTGCAGCCGGGCGGCGGCACCGATCGACACCACACCGATGACGACGGTGATCGGCAGAAACGCCAGGCCGGTCTGCGCGGGGGTGTAGCGCAGCACCCGTTGCAGGAACAGCGCGATCAGGAACTGGAAGCCGAACATGGCCGCGACCATCAGGGCCTGCACCAGGTTCGCGACGGTGACCTGGCGGAACCGGAAAATCTCCAGCGGCAGCAGGGGGCGGCGGGCGGTGCGTTGCCGGACCACGAACGCCCCGATCAGTCCGCCGCCGAGCAGGCCGAAGCCAAGGGTGTATGCGGAGGTCCACCCGCGCTCAGCGGTGCCCACCACGGTATAGACGACAAGCATGAGGCCGGTCGTGATCAGCACCGCGCCGGCCACGTCAGCGCCACCCGCGCCGCCGGTCGAAGCGCCCGACGTCCGGTCGGCTGGCAGCAACCAGCGGGCGAGGAGCATCGCCGCGACGCCGATCGGCACATTGACGAAGAAGATCCAGTGCCAGCTGGCGACCTGAGTGAGCAGGCCTCCCGCGAGGACGCCGATCGAGGCGCCGGCGGCGCCGACGAAGCTGTACGCCCCGATCGCTCTGGCCTGCTCCATGGGCTGCGGAAACAGCGTGACGATCATGCCCAGGGTCACCGCGGCGGTCATCGCGGCCCCGACCCCCTGCGCGAACCGGGCCGCGAGGAGCACCGACTGCGTCTGGGCCAGGCCGCACAGCAGCGAGGCGGCGGTGAATACCACCAGCCCGGCGACGAGGAGCCGCCGGCGACCGACCAGGTCACCCAACCGGCCGGCGAGCAGGAGCAGGCCGCCGAAGGCGATCAGGTACGCGTTGACGATCCACGCCAGGTGCGGCTGCGAGAACCCGAGGTCACGCTGCATTGACGGGAGCGCGACGTTCACGATCGTCTCGCCCAGGATGATCATCAGTGTGCCGCTGCACAGGATGGCCAACTGGGCCAGGCGGCGTCCAGCGGTAACGGCCTGGCTGCCGGTGCCACCGTCGGCCTCCCGAGTGCCGGCCACGGTAGAGCTCGCGGTCGGGGGTGCGGTCGAAGTCATGCTTCCCTCCTCATGGTGCATCTTTTGTTACTGCGGCCATGATCTGTGACTATCGGAGGTAGCGAAAGGAGGCACTTTGATGTCTCAGAGGCACAGCGATGTGTCCGGGCCGGCCCGGACGGTCCCGGGCAGCGGACCGGCGTGCCCGGTCGAGGATCAGGCGTGCACGGTGCGCCAGGTGCTGGACCGGGTGGGCGGCAAGTGGAGCATCGGCATCATCGTTGCCGCCTCGGAGGGGCCGGTTCGGTTCACCGAGTTGGAGCGCGCCATCGAGGGCATCAGCCGACGGATGCTCACCCTGACCCTGCGGAACCTGGAGCGGGACGGCCTACTGACCCGCACGGTGTACCCAACGGTGCCGCCCAAGGTGGAGTACCGCGCCACGGAGATGGCCCGCGAGCTCTACAGCGCCCTGACCGAGCTGACCACCTGGGCGCAGCGCCACCGGGAGACGATCGCGGCCGCGCGGCAGGCGTACGACCGGGAGCACGGCACCCCCGGCTGAGGCCGCCTACCGCACGGTGACGATCAGGCCGTTCAGTTCGTACGACGAGATCATCGCCCGGATCCGGCTGCGGGGCGGCTGCACCATCCGCAGATTCGGCATCGCGAAGAGCTTCGTCAGGAAGATGTCGGTCTCCTGCACGGCGATGTGCGCACCCGGGCAGCGGTGCGGCCCGTCGCCGAACGCCAGCCCGGCGTCGGCGACCCCGTCGCCGAGCGGGCGGCCGGGGCAGAGCTGCGTCGGCCGGTCACCGACCGCGGCCGGGTCCAGGTTGGCCGCCGCCACGACGACGTCGACCCGGGCGCCCGCCGGGATGGTGACCGGGCCGTCCTCGCCGGGCAGTTCCAGCTCCGCGGTCGTCCAGCGAGCCAGGTTGCCCACCACCGGTTCCAGCCGCAGCAGCTCGTGCAGGATCGCCGCTCGGGCCGCCTGGTCCCCGTCGAGGTACCGGGTCCGCAGGCCCGCGTCGGTGAACAGGTGCCACGCGGCGACCGTGATGAACTCCCGCGTCGTGGCCATGCCGGCCGCGGCGAACGTGACGCACTCACCGAAGATGTCGCCGTTGTTGCAGCCCTGATCGAGCAGGTGGGAGATCAGATCGTCGCGGCGTCGGCGGCGCCGCACCCGGATGGCCGGGGCGACATCGGCCAGGTAGAACGCGGCGAGCGCGGAGTTCATGTAGGCCATGCGGTAGATGCCGCCCGGTGTGCGCCATCCCGGTGCCGACCGGTGCTCGGTGAAGAACCGCTCCAGCCGGCGGGCCATCCCGCGCCGGGCGGGGGTCAGCCCGATCACCTCACCGGCGACCGCGACGGCCAGGGCAAACGAGAGCTGGGACAGGTCGGCCGTCCCCCGCCGGCGCAGCCGCTCGCACTGCTCGTCGGCGAAGCGGTGCATCAGCCCGCGGTACTTCTCGTCGACCCGGCGCGGAGTGAAGAACCGAGCCGTCTGCCGGCGGTCCTCGCGGTGCTCCGGGCCGTCCCGCCACAGCACGGGCGGGCGCATCTTCCCGGGCAGGTCGCCGGCGTCGTCCACGCCGAACCCGCCCTGCCGGGTGTCGGTGCTGCGCAGGACGGCTCTCGCCGCGGCGTACCCGGGGACATGCCAGACGCCCTCGGCGTCCACCGAGACCGGGCAACCGGCACCGGCACCGTCCCGAGGGATCTTGCGCTGGGAGTCGGCGTACGTGTCACTCGACATGGCGCGCTCCTCGGACGGGATACCGGTCATCGTCGATTCTCTCCGATCACCGGGCGGGATGCGAGCCGGTGCCGGCCGGGCGCTGTCCTCACCCGCGGCGCGACGCACGAAGCTCCCGCTCGGTGCGGGCCACGTCGGCCGGTTCGGCGGCCGGGACGTGCACCGTGAAGCACCCCCCACTCGGTCGATTGCGCCGGTAGGTCACCGTGGCGTGGTTGGCATGGGCGAGCTGGGCGACGATGTACAGGCCGAGCCCGGTGCCCTTCTGCGCCACGGCGCGTCCGGTGTTGGCACGGGTGAATCGCTCGAACAGGTGCGGGACGAAATCCTCCGGCACCCCGTCACCGTGGTCGGCCACCGTGATGTCGATCCGGTCGTGCACCTCGGCGACGGTGACGTCGATGGGCGCGCTGCCGTACTTTGCGGCGTTGCCGAGCAGGTTCAGCAGGATCTGCTGCAGGTGACCGGGGTCCATGATGGTGTGCGTCGGCTCGACCGGCTGCGTCACGGTGACGGCGGCGGCGTCGTCGTCCGGGAGTTGGGCGAGCGCCTCCGTGATGGCTTCGCCGATGTCGACGGTGGCGCGACGGGGCTGGATCGTCCCAGCGTCCAGGTTGGTCAGTGCCAGGATGTCCTCCACCAGGATGGTCATGCGCCGCGAGGCGGCCGATATCCGCCCGAGGAAGTCGCGCCGGCGGCCGTCGGTGATGGTGTCCCAGTCGTTCAGCACGATGTCCGCGTAGCCGGCGATCACACCCAACGGTTGGCGGACGTCGTGGGACAGCATCCCGACCAGGTCGGCGACGTGCTGGTGCGCCTCGCGCAGGGCCACGTTCGTGGCTTCCTGGACCGCTTCCCAGTTTCTGCGGTCGGTGACATCGACGACCTGGGTGGCGAAGTGCAGCGGGCTGCCGGCGTGGTCGCGGAGCAGGGACGTGGTCACGGCGACGTGCACGGTCCGCCCGGTGGCGTGCAGGTAGCGCTTCTCCGAGCTGAACCCGGGGATACGCCCGGCCAACGCGTCCCGGACCAGCGCCATCGTGGCCTCGATGTCGTCCGGGTGGGTGAGTTCGGTGAACGAGCGTTGCAGCATCTCATCGCGTGGGTAGCCGAGCATCGCGCAGAACGCCGGGTTGACCCGGATCAGCGTGCCGGCCGGTGCGGCGATCAACATGCCGATCAGCGAGTTGTCGAAGATGTCACGGAAGCGCTGCTCGCTCTCCCGCAGGCGCCACCGGTTCCGGCGGCCGCGGGCGGCGGCGAACGCGCCGGCCAACCCGCCCAGCGCCACGAACGCCAGCAGCGAGGCCTGCCACAGTCCGGGGTGATGGGCCGGGGCGTACAGCACCGCGGCGGGGACGGCGGCGACGATCCGCCATGGCGTGCCGGCGACCGGGTCGGCCCCGAAGAACCACTCCTGTCCACCGCTGGAGTACGTCCCCGAACCGCCCCGTGCGAGCGCCGCTGCGAGTGGCCCGTTGCTGACGTCCAGGCTGCCGGTCCGCGACCGGTCGCTCGCGACGATCCTGCCGTCCGGGTCGAGCAGGTAGGCCCGGCTCGTCGGTAGTGCGATGGCATGGCCCAGGTAGGAGCCGAGCGGGCTCTCCTGCACCTGCAGACCACCGGAGAACACCCGCCGCCCGTATGGCGTGTCGAACGGCACGGCGAACGCAGCGACCGGCGTGCCATCGGTCACCGACGGCACCACCTGCGACACGACGGGCACGCCGTCGCGGACGGCCGTTCGCAGGTGCTCGTAGCGGACGGTCAGATCGGTGCCGATCAACTGTGGGTTGGGCGGGACCACCTGCAGGAGGCGGCCCTTGTCGTCCAGCAGCACCGCTGCCGCGTACCCGAACGGCGCGGCGATCTCGGTCAACCGTTGACCGGTCACGGTCTGGCCGCTCAGGAACCGCTCCGCCTGGACCCGCTCGCGCTGGAGCAGATCCGCGGCGTGGTTGGCGGCGAAGCCCGCCGCGATCGACACCCTCAACTGGAATCGGCGCTGCAACTCCCGTTCGCTGCGGACCTGCGACCCGATCAGCCCAGCGGTGAGCAGCGCCATCACGACCAGCCACACCAGGCCAGGGATGATCAGGTAACGGCCCCAGCCCCACGAGTGCGCAACGTCCGCGATCCGCCGCATTTCCCGCCGATCGGTCCTGCGGGGCGCGGTGCCCCGACGATGCCGTCCTATCGGCCGCCCACCGGGCAACCTGAGCGGAACTCCCGCGCGGTCCACCGACCCGGCGGGCGGCCCGGGCGCGCAGCGTGTTTACTGACCTCATGCCACTGCATGGGAAGTACGAGCCAAGCCCCAGCACGTGGGCCCGTGACCAGGTCGAGGAGTTCGAGAGCTCCGGCGGCACCCGCGGGAACACCATGCACGGGAAGCCGGTGATCATCCTGACAACGCGCGGGGCGAAGACCGGCAAGATCCGCAAGACGCCGCTGATGCGGGTGGAGCACGAGGGTCGGTACGCGGTGGTCGCCTCCCTCGGGGGCGCGCCCAAGCACCCGCTCTGGTATTTCAACCTGGTCAACGACCCGCACGTCGAGCTTCAGGACGGCGCGACCAAGCAGGACATGATCGCCCGGGAGGTCACCGGGGACGAAAAGGCGCAATGGTGGGCCCGGGCGGTCGAGGCATTCCCCAACTACGCGGAGTACCAGAAGAAGACCGACCGGCAGATCCCGGTCTTCGTGCTGGAACCCGCCGACGGCTGACCGGACGGGACAACTCCCGTCCGGTCAGCCGTCGTGCAGGCGGCGTCCGGGCAACTACGCCGTCGCGCAGGCGACGCCGTTGAGGGTGAAGCCGGACGGCGCCTGGCCGGCGGCGCCGCTGCGTGCCGCCTGGAATCCCCACTCCGTGCTGCCGAGCTGGCTGTTCCACACGTCGTTCGTGGCGGTCACCTCGGCACCGGTCTGGGTCACGGCGGCGTTCCACGCGCCGGACAGCCTCTCCCCGCCGGCGAACCGGAAGGTCAGCCGCCACCCGTTCACGGCCCCGCCGGTCACGGCGACCCGCACGCTGCTGACAAAGCCGCCGTTCCACTCGCTGGTCACCCGGTAGGTCACCGTGCACTGCAGCCCGCCCGGTGGCGTTGTGGGCAGCGTCGGTGTGCTCGGTGCCGACACCGACACCGACGGCTCCACGGGAGCGGACGGGGAAACCGACACCGACGGGGACACCGACGGAGACGGGCCCGTTGTGGGGTAGCTCAGGCCGAAGCCGTACGCGAAGAGTCCGGTCTTGCCGTCGCCCTCGTTGATCGGCTGCTGACCGGCGCTGCTCGGCCACGTCATCGGCAGCTTGCCGGTCGGGTTGTACGCCCCGAACAACACGTCGGCCACGCCGGCACCCTCACTACCCGGCAGCCAGGCGGCGACCAACGCCTGCCAGTCCGGCAACTGCGCGGCGATGTCGAGCGGACGCCCGGACACCAGCACCGTGACCACCGGTACGCCGGAGGCCCTGAGCCTGGCCAGCGTGGCCAGGTCCGCCGCGTCCAGGCCCATCGCGCCGGGCCGGTCGCCCTCGCCCTCCGCGTACGGGGTCTCCCCGACCACCGCGATGGCGGCCCGGTAAGAGTTGTCGATACCGACGCCGTCCCGGTTGTAGGTGACTGTGGCGCCGGATCCGACCGTGCTGCGGATACCCTGCAGGATCGTGGTGCCCGGCACGGTGTTGCCCGACCTGCCCTGCCAGGAAAGCGTCCAGCCGCCGCTCTGGTTGCCGATGTCGTCGGCGTTCTTCCCGGCCACGAAGATCTTGCCGCCGGTGCGGGCCAGCGGCAGGATGCCGCCGGCGTTCTTCAGCAGCACCTGGGACTGGCGGACGGCCTGTCGGGCCAGGTCGCGGTGGGCCCGGTTCCCGACGGTCGCGGTGTACGAGCGGTCCGTGTACGGCTGCTCGAACAGACCCAGCTCGAACTTCTTCGTCAGGATGCGCCGCACGGCGTCGTCGATCCGGGACATCGGGATCGCGCCGGACTGCACGCCGGATCGCAGGTGGGAGATGAACAGCTTGTAGTTGTTCGGCACCATGATCATGTCAAGACCGGCGTTGATCGAGGTGGCGACCTCCTGCGCGGTGAAGCCCTCCTGGCCGTCGATCTGGTCGATCGCCGCCCAGTCCGACACCACGAACCCGGAGAACCGCAGCTCGTTCTTGAGCACGTCGGTGATCAGGTACCGGCTGGCGTGGGCCCGGGTGCCGTTCCAGCTGTTGTAGGACACCATGACCGACCCCACCCCGCGGTCGATCGCAGCCTGGAACGGTGGCAGGTGGATGGCGCGCAGCTCAGCCTCGCTGATCTGGGTGTTGCCCTGGTCGTCGCCGCCGGTGGTGCCACCGTCGCCGATGTAGTGCTTCGCGGTGGCGAGGATCGACGCCGGGCCGGACAGCGAGGACCCCTGCAGGCCGGGGATGATCGTGGTCATCGACGACACGAGTTCCGGCGTCTCACCGTACGACTCGTACGTGCGTCCCCACCGGTCGTTGCGGGCGACACACACGCACGGCGCGAAGGTCCACTGCGGTCCGGCGCCGGCCACCTCCTCGGCCGTGGCCCGGCCGATCTGCTGCACCAACGCCGGGTCGCGGGTGGCGCCAAGGCCGATGTTGTGGGGGAAGATCGTCGCCCCGTACACGTTGTTGTTGCCGTGCACGGCGTCGACGCCGTAGATCATCGGGATGCCCAGCGGTGTGGCGAGCGCCGCCCGCTGGAAGCCGTCCACCATGTCGGCCCAACCGGACGCCGTGTTCGATGCCGGCGCCGAGCCACCGCCGGACAGGATCGACCCGACGCGGTAGGCGGTGACGTCGGCCTGAGTGATGGCACCCCGCTCCGCCTGGGTCATCTGACCCATCTTCTCGTCGAGGCTCATCCGGGGCAGCAGGTCGGCCACCCGCTCCGGGACGCTGCGGGACGCCTCCTGGTACGGGAACGCGGCCGCGGCGGTGTCGGCGGCCTCGGCCGGCCGGAGGGCGGCGCTGATGCCGACGGCCAGGGCGATCGCGGTGCCCAACGAAATTATTTTGACGGCGCGCGGGCCGGTAGCGCGGAGCGAGTTCATATGTAGCCTTTCGTCGATATCCTCCGACCATAGGCGGGGCAGCGGCACCTGCGCCAGCCTGCGCCGACCCGGCCACCATCGACCTAGTGTCGCGCGTCTGAAGTTGGTTGACGGGTGGCGTGGGGAAGGATCTGGTCGGCGGTTTTGGTCCAGATGAACGGGTGGCAGCGTTCGTTCCAGCCGTCGATGAATCGTCGGATGGCGGCGACGAGGTCTTTGACG
>DATHBD010000052.1:0-2621 GCA_035296325.1 Micromonosporaceae bacterium
GGCAAGTGCCGCTGTGAGCTGACCGATCGCAATTGACTTCCGCTGACCGGCTCGACGCTCCTCATGGCCGCGAAGACGGCCGACGTATGCTTGATGAAGCAGATACCCTACGGGAGGAATCGCAAGGATAAACAAAGGGGCTCTGCTGGCCAACACCAGCACGGCGGCGGCCAAGGCCAAATTGCCAGCCAGCGTAAAGACTTGGAGACCAGCGCTCACACGCCACGTCGCTAGGAGTGGAACGTCTTGCACAATGGCAATAACCGCTGCCACGGCGAGATAGGTAACAATTCCACATGCGGCTCCAGCGGTCGTCAAGACGGCGAGGGTTGCGGCGTCTATGGGCCACGAAACGGTGGTGCTCGACGCTATGGTTGCTGCCGCTGCGGCCGCTACTGTGTATAAGCAAACGTTGTAAACTGTCTTCACCGCGGACTGACGCCGGGCAAAGGACAGGAGCATTGCAAGGGGTGTCAATAACACCACCCAGCTCGGTGCAATCAAAGCTAGTGCGAAGACTACGCCAGCCTCACCCCAGGCTAGCTCGACCTTCTGGGCCCCTAAACGAATGTTGAAATGGAGGGGACTGCCCCAGGTTCGGTTGACTCCGTGCCTGTGAGGCTGTGGCCTCGCTGGAAGGATCAGCACCGTGCCCCCTGCGTATCCGTTGGAGTTTCGTCGGGACGTCGTCGCGGTCGCCCGACAGGGCGAGAGATCCCGCGCTCAAATCGCTCGCAGCTTCGGGATCTCGGAGTCCTGTCTGGCTCGGTGGCTTCGAATCGCCGACCGTGAAGACGGGCTCGAGGAGGACGGCACCGGCCCGTCGTCCGGGTCGTCGCCATCACGACCGGCTCCGGATGAGGCCGAGGTGCGAGAGCTGCGGCGCCGGAACAAGCAGCTGGAGCAGGAGAACGAGATCCTGCGTCGGGCAACGGCGTACTTCGCCCGGGACACCCTCCCAAAATGATGTTCCCGCTGGTCCGTGACCTCGCCGCCGACAAGACCTGGAAGATCCCTGTCGCGGTGACCTGCCGGGTGCTCGGCTTCTCCAAGCAGGCCTACTACGCGTGGCGGGCGGCTCCGGTCACCGACCGGGACTGGTCGGACGCGCACCTACTCAACGCCGCGATCGACATCCATCATGACGACCCGGAGTTCGGCTACCGGTTCATCACCGACGAACTCGCCCGGGCCGGCGTGCCAGCCAGCCGCAACCGCGTCCACCGGCTGTGCTCCCAGCAGCGCCTGTGGTCGGTCCACGCCCGTAAGCGCGGCCTCTCCCGCAAGCCCGGACCGCCGGTCCACGACGACCTGGTCCGCCGCGAGTTCACCGCGCCGGCTCCGAATCTGCTGTGGCTGACCGACATCACCGAGCACCCCACCGGCGAGGGAAAGATTTACCTCTGCGCGGTCAAGGACGCCTGCTCCAAACGGATCGTCGGGTACTCGATCGCCGATCGGATGACCTCGCAGCTCGCTGTCGACGCCCTGCACAACGCGGTAGCACTACGCGGCCGGGTCGACGCCGTGGTGCACTCCGACCGCGGCAGTCAATTCCGGTCCCACGCCTACGTCCGGGCCCTGCGCGACACCGGCCAGCGCGGGTCGATGGGCCGGGTTGGTGCCTGCGCCGACAACGCCGCCATGGAGTCCTTCTTCGCGCTGCTGCAGAAGAACGTCCTGAACCGCGGCCGCTGGCGCACCCGCGAACAGCTCAGGCTCGCGATCGTCGTCTGGATCGAGAACACCTACCACCGTCGACGCCGCCAAGACACCCTCGGCCGGCTCACCCCAGTCGAATACGAGACACTCCACCAGGCCGCTCACGCGGCCTGACCGCCCCTACCCGACCGAGTCAACCAAAGCCGGGGCAGTCCCGTCCTGCACGGTGCTGTCCTCAGCAACGGGTGATCCTTTCCGGCCTGGTCGACGACGTGACGTGTCTGGTGATGAGGACACGTTCGGCCCCGGAAGCCGCGGCCGCGGTGATGGTGAACACGACGGCGCAGACCAGCGGCAGATGCATCCCGGTGCCGATCAACACCCCGGCCAGGGCGGTACCCGCCGACCCGGCGGTGATCTTCAAAGCGCCGATCCAGACGAACACCTGCCCACGGGCGGCGGCGGGGGCGTACTCGTTGCGCGCGGCCAGCGTCGCGGCGAAGAAGTAGGAGTTCAGTACGCCGGCGACGGCGTACGCCACGACGGCAGCCCAGAAGGTGGTGGTGACGAACACCAGCACGAGGGCCGCCGAGACAGCGGCGGCGAGGATCGCCATGGCCCGGTCCGCCTCACCAGGTAACGGGCGGATCATGATGGCGATGGAAGCGGCCAGACCGCCGCCGCCGTAGGCCGCGGTGAGGATCCCGGCGGCGGCCGGCCCGACATCGAGCGTCCCGATGGAGGCGACCGCGGTGACCGGCAGTACGGCCACCGACAACGCGACCGCCATCGTGAGGTAGAGGGTGCGGCGCAGCGGTCCGGTGGTCAGCATCAGCGCGAGCGTGCGAGTCGGGCGGGGCACCTCGGCGCGGGTCGCGGGCGGCGGGGCACAGGGCAGCAGCCGGACCAGCCCGGCGGCGAGCACCACGGCGGCGGCCAGCACGAGCGCGGCTGCGCGG
>DATHBD010000053.1:0-11855 GCA_035296325.1 Micromonosporaceae bacterium
GGTGTAGACGTACATGTTGCTTTCACTGCTGTTGGTGAACGCCGTGAACACAAACCGCGTCACCGGCGCGGCCGACGCCGACGGCACGGACGCCAGCGCCACCGCCGTCGCACCCGCCAGCACCAGGATGGCCGCGGCCAACCTGCCCAGTCTGCCTAACCGGGGCACTCGTCGCATGAAGGTCTCTCCTCGTCACGGGTCAGTCGGTGGACCATTATCTGCCGACGGCCATCGATATCCGCAAGGCAGCTGCAGAAACCCGCTGGCCCGACCCGCCCGCATCCTGCCCGGGGCAGTCGAGAGCGTCGGCAGGCAACGGGTGGGTCTCTTGGCGTATTCGCGACTCCGGCAATCAGCAGCGGGAGCCATTGTCCTGGTTTGGGGTGATGGGGCAGCGGCCACCCCGGCGGGTGCCCGTGCCGGTCGCCATCGTGACCCGTTATTGCGGACAATGGCGAAATGACGATGCCGTTTCCATCGCCGACGATTCCAGCGTCAGGGCAGAGGGAGGTGTTCCTGCGATACCTCGACTACTTCCGGGAGACGGTGGTGGCGAAGGTGTCCGCACTACCCGACGACGAGCTACGCCGTAGCCGGCTTGCGTCCGGGTGGACTCCGCTCGAGCTGATCAAGCATCTCCGTTACGTGGAGTTGCGGTGGATCGAGTGGGGATTTCAGGGCGGCGACATCGGAGATCCGTGGGGAGACCGACGCGGGGACCGGTGGTACGTGGCGCCCGACGAGACGCGCGACGTACTGGTAGCGGCATTGCGTGCACAGGGGGCGCACACCACAGCCGTGGTCACGGATCATGAACTCACCACGGTCGGGGCTCCTGGTCCGCGATGGAAAGGTGCGCCGCCGGCACCGCTGGAACGGGTGCTGTTCCACCTCCTGCAGGAGTACGCCCGCCATCTCGGGCACCTCGACGTCGTCGCCGAACTCGCCGGCGGCCCGGTGGGTGAGTAGCCGGCATCATGGCAGGCGTCGACCGATCACCGCGTCTGGGACGTGCCACATGGGGATCCTTGCGAATCCGGGTACTGGGCCAGCTCACCGTGACCGATCACGAGGGCCGGGCGATCGCCGCGTCGGCCCGGCCGCCACGGGCCCGGCAGGTGCTCGGGATGCTCACCGCCCACTACGACCGGCTGCTGTCGAAGGGCAGCGTCGCCGACGCTATCTGGGGCGACCGGCTCCCGGACAGGTACGGGTTCTGGATCCGCGCTCACCGGTCAAGCGCATTGTGCAATTGCCGTAGGACGGCGCATCGCCCCGGCTACACCCTCATCCCCTCGGGATCAACGGTGCCGTGTCGCCGCCTTGTTGATCTTCGACCGCAGCGCCCGCCGGGCCACCGGACCCAGTGCGTCGACCACCTCGACCAGGATCGCCAGCTGTTCCAGCGCGGCCATCGCCTGCAGCGCGCCGTCTGGATCGACGCCCTCATAGAGCTCGATGCCGACAAAGGCCGCCGCGAGTGCCCGCGCGAGACCGGGCACGTCGGCGATTTCGGCGAACGGGGTGCCGATCAGCAGACGGCTCAACACCGACTCGATCTCATCGATCCACAGCTGCAGTGAGGCCGCGGTGGGCAGGGCGAGCTTCGTGTCGATCTGGGCGCCGGCGAGGAGCTGGGCCAGGACGGAGACATTGCCGAGACTTCGCTCCTGGGCATGCAGAGCCCGGCCCACGTCGAGCAACTCCCGCAGGGAGCTGACGCCGGCGAACTGCTCCGAGTACTGCGCGACCCGGGCTGCGGTGCTCGCCGTGCAGGCCGCCACGAGCAGGTTGTCCACACTGCCGAAGTGGTAGAACACCAGCGCCTGGTTCACGCCGGCGGCCGCCGCGATGGTCCGCGCCGAGACGCCCGCTATGCCGTGCTCACGGAGGGCGGTGAGCGCTCCGTCCAGCAGGCGCTGCTTCGTGTCGGCCATGCCTCTCCTCGCGGTCAGAGGTGTGCGATGTGTTGCGGGGCGGTGGTGCCGTTGTGGTGGCGCGATCATCGCACCGGTCAGCGCCTGTGCGGGCCCACCGGCCGCGGCAGTCACAGTGCCCAGCCTACGTAGGCCCAACCCAGACTGACGTGTTCCGGCCCGTGGGCGACGGCGGCCACCCCCCGTGTGGCGCCCGGCCAGGACCTGACGCGTCCGGGTCCGGCTCTGATTCCGGCATGGCGTCCTCCCTTTTGAGCAGTTGCTCAACCGCACCCTAACGCAGATTGAGCGATTGCTCAAGACGGCGCGGCACTACCGGGAAAGCGGGCCGCCTGGGATGAGGGGTTCAGCCCACCGCGAAGCGGCGGCAGCGGCGGCAGCGGCGAGGAGCGTGGCGATCAGCAGCGCACCGAGCACACGAGCCGCGATGACGTGCAGCAGGTGGTTGGCGGGCAGCGCGAGTGAGGCGGCCACGAGGGCCGCGAAGGCGGCGGCGGTGACCGGCCAGAACACGGCCGGCCGCGCCGGCACGACCGGTGCCGGTCCGTGCCAGCTCACCAGGAGTCGTCGGCGCCCGACGTGCAGTGCGGCCGCGAGGGTGATCAAAGCTCCCAGCAGTTCCGAGAAGAGATGAATCACCCGCCACCACGGCAGGCCGGCGAACGCGGTCGCGTGCAGCGCCGGCAGGTAGGTGTCCGGGCCGAGGAACGGGTGGGCGATGAGCAGGTACGGGTGCGTGATCGAGTCCCACAGCAGGTGGCTCGCAGCACCGACGAGTGCGGAGTACGCGGTCACCCGGAGCGGATGCCGCACGGACGCCAGTACTGCGTAGTCCGCCAGGGCGAGCCACCCGCCGTTCGGCAGGTGCGCCACGACGTGCGGCGCCGAACGGCGGATCAATGCGGCGAGGACCAGGGTCACCGGCAGGTTGAACCACAGCAACGCGTGCCAGGCGTGACCCGGAACCTCGAAGCCCAGCCCGGTCACAACATAGGCGGCATCAGGTGCCGCCGCGCCCACGACGAGCGCCATGCCGTCGAATCGGTGTGGCTTCCAGAGCTTGAATCCGAGGACGGCCGCCTGATGCGAGGGAATGGTCGCCGGCATGTTGCGCGACCTTACCCGGGCGCACCCGGGTTGGTTGGGTTGGTGGAGCGTGCGGTCCGGTTGAAGGCCACGTGCGCCGTCTGCCATCGTGGGGAGATGTGCAGGAACATCCGGGTGCTCAACAATTTCGAGCCGCCAGCCGCCGAGGACGAGATCGAAGCCGCCGCGCTGCAGTACGTCCGCAAGGTCAGTGGCATGACGCGGCCGTCCCAGGCGAACCAGGAAGCGTTTGACGCGGCCGTCCGGGCGGTGGCTGACGCGACGCGTGTGCTGCTCGACAGCCTGGTGACCAACGCGCCGCCGCGGGATCGCGCGGTGGAGGCCGAGAAGGCGAAGGCCAGGGCCGCGGAGCGATACGGCACCCGGCCGGCGTAGCGCCCGGCCGGGGGTGGCGCCCGGCCGGCACTTTGCGGTTTCCGGGCAGCACGCGCCGGCGGCCCCGATAATGTGTCCCCGATTCTCCGAAATGTCACGACACGGACACAGTGCCGGGACCTGAGCCGGCCGTGCGGTCCGAGGTGTGCAGGGTAGGTCTGACCACACGTTCCGGGTCGCCCAGCACACGTTCATGGAGGACCCGATGGGGTTGTCGCTACGGGCTGCGATCGCCACCTTCGGCGTCGTGGCGCTGTTGCCGGTCGCGGCCTGCGGCCCCGGCAACGAAAGCGGTAGCGGCAGCAGCGGTGCCAACCAGGATGTCGAGGTGTTCACCTGGTGGGGCGACGGTGGGGAGAAGGCCGGCCTCGACGCGCTGACCACCGTGTTCGGCACGGCCTGCCCGGGCCAGAAGTTCGTCAACGGCGCGGTCGCCGGCGGCGCCGGCGCGAACGCCAAACCGGTGCTGGCGTCCCGGCTGGCACAGAGCAACCCGCCGGACACCTTCCAGGCGCACGCGGGTGCCGAGCTGAGTGACTACATCACCAACGGCCAGGTCGAGGACCTGAGCGCGCAGTACAGGGAGTGGGGCCTCACCGACGCCTTTCCGAAGGGCTTGATCAACAACCTGACGGTGCAGGGCAAGATCTACTCGGTGCCGGCCAACATCCACCGCGCCAACGTGGTCTGGACCAACAAGACCGTACTGGCCAACGCGGGCATCACCGCGGTCCCCGACACGCTGGCGGAGTTCTTCGTCGACCTGGACCGGGTCAAGGCGACGGGCATCGCGGCGCCACTAGCGCTGGGCAAGGACTGGACCCAGCTCATGCTGCTGGAGTCGGTGTTGATCAGCGTCCTCGGGCCGAGCAGGTTCACCAGGCTGTGGACCAACGACACGGACTGGGCATCGGCCGACGTGACCACGGCGATCCAGGACTTCGCGAAGCTCCTGACCTACACCAACGTCGACCGGGACACGCTGGACTGGACCGATGCGGAGAAGATGGTCACCGACGGCAAGGCCGGGTACCAGCTGATGGGTGACTGGGAGGCCGCGGACCTCGACGCCAAGGGCTTCAGGGACTACGGCTACTTCGCGTTCCCCGGCAACGGCGACGCCTACCAGTGGCTGGCCGACTCGTTCGTGCTGCCGAAGAACGCCAAGAACGCCGAGGGCGCGAAGTGCTGGCTGAAGACGGTCGGCAGCGCCGAAGGCCAGGAGGCCTTCAACAAGGAAAAGGGCTCCATACCAGCACGCACCGACGCCAGCCCGGCGGAGTTTCCGAAGTACCAGCAGGCAGCGATGGCGGACTGGAAGAAGGGCCGGCCGGTTCCCTCCTGCGCGCACGGTGCGGGCTGCTCACAGGGCCTGCAGGGCGCGTTCGGCTCGGCAATGGGCAGGTTCTCGATCGATGGCGACGTGGCCGGTCTGCAGACGGCATTGGTGGCCGGCGCGAAGCAGTTCATCACGGCGTAGCGTTGCCCCCGTCCGAGCGCCACGCGTCAGCGGCTTCCCACGGGGGTCGGTGCGGGCGCCCTGCTGACCCGGTCCAGCCGCGCGACGAAGACGGTGGCCGGCAGCGGTTTGCCGAACCAGTACCCCTGCGCCAGGTCGCACCCGAGATCACGGATGTGCTCGGCCTGTTCCAGGGTTTCGATGCCCTCGGCCACGGTTTCCAGCCCGAGGGTACGACCCAGCGCGAGGATGGCGGAGCAGATCTCGTTGCCGGCGGCGACGAAGGACCGGTCCACCTTGACCTGATCGACGGGAAGCTTCTGCAGGTGGCTGAGCGAGGAGTACCCGGTGCCGAAGTCGTCCAGGGCCACCCGGATTCCGGAGGCACGCAGCGCGGCGAGCCGGCCGGCAACCGCTTCCTGGTCGTGCATGATCACCGACTCGGTGATCTCCAGGATCAGGGCGGTCGGACTCAGCCCGGAGGCCTCCAGGGCGGTCAGCACCTCGGGAACGATCTCCGGGTGGTGCAGTTGATGCGCGGAGAGGTTGACGCTGATCGCAAATGACGGACCCACGTGCCGGTTGGCGAGCCACTCCTGCGCCTGGCGGCAGGCTTCGGCAAGCACCCAGCGCCCCAGCGGAAGGATCAGCCCGCTGCTCTCCGCCACCGGTAGGAACACGGCGGGCCAGAGCAGGCCGTCAGTGGGGTGCTCCCAGCGTACGAGCGCCTCGGCGCCGACTGTCAGGCCGTCGTGCAGGCTGACGACCGGCTGGTAGTGCAGCGTCAGCTCGCCAGCGGCGAGCGCGCGGCGTAGGTCCGACTCCAGCGCGACCCGGTTGCGTACCGTCTCGTGCATGGACGGTGCGAAGACGGCGTAACGTCCCTTGCCCAGCCCTTTCGCGGCGTACATCGCAGCGTCGGCGTTGCGCAGCAGTTCGTTGGCGTCCCGGTTCCCGACGACCGCGATGCCGATGCTGGCGTTCGTCACGACCTGCGTACCCCCCGCGGCGATCGGCTCCCGCAAGCCGGCGATGATGCGTCCGGCGACACGGGTGGCCATCGCCTCGCCGCCTGCCTGGACCAGCAGCGCGAACTCGTCGCCGCCGAGCCGCGCCGCGATGTCGGAGCCGCGGACCGATCGCCGCAACCGTTCTGCCACACCGACGAGGAGTTCATCGCCGACCGCATGGCCGAGGCTGTCGTTGATCCGCTTGAAGTCGTCGAGATCGACAAAGAGGACGGTCTGCTCGCCGCCCTCGCTCATCGCCTGCTCGACCCGCTCGGTGAACAGCACCCGGTTCGGCAGGCCGGTCAACGCGTCATGCTCGGCCAGGCGTCGGATGGTCGCCTCGTTCTCGACCGACTGCTGCAGGGCCCGCCGCTCCTGCAACAGCAGGTCGGCGCTGGCGCCTGCCGCGGCGCGGTGTGCGCGGTCGAACCGCCGGAGCAAGCCCCCGATCATGAGACAACTGAGGGCCAGCGCCGCGATCAGGGTGATGTTGGCGGTCTGCTCAGCGCTGGCGGCGTTGGCCGCCGAGCGCCGCGACAGCACGCCGATGGTGCCACTGAGCCGGTCGAACTGGCTGTCGGTGGACCTCCACTCCAGGAGCTTCGCCTCCTCGGCGCCACCGACGAAGAGTTGGGCGACCTCCTCGTCCAGACCGATGTGGTACTGGTCCACCAGCTTCTTGAGGTTCGCCCGATCGGCCTCCGGGAGCAGATCCAGGTTGGCCAGAATGACCCGTTCCTTGGCCCGGACCTCGTCAAGTTCATCCGCCAGCCGCACGGACGCGTTCCGGTCCGTCAGCGTGGTCCATTTCAGGGCGCTCTCCTCGTGGAGCAGCATGTCGAGGTCGCGCAGTCGGGCTCCGGTCTCACTCTGGGCGCCGCCCCGCCCGTGTGCGGTCAGGTTGATGTACCCGACCGTCCCCAGGATGATCACCACTACGACGAGGATCTTGATCCAGCTCACGTGGTGCATGCCGCGTGGCCGAAGGCGGGTCCTGTCGTGCTCAACGGTCATGGCTGGGGTCGGGCCGGGGCCATGACGGCCCGTCGGGCGCTCGCGAGCGACCGACGCAGCAGCGGCGTCTGCCCATCCATTCGATCCTGCCCCACCTCACGTGGACCCACGCCTCGCCGGAGCCCACCTGGGGGCCGGTGAGACCCGACATTCCCTACATCGGCCGGGACGCTGACCGGCTGAGCGTTTCCTCACAGGCCGGACCCCCGCCGGAGCGGAGGCGGCGTCCGCGCTGATCTGGCAGCCTGCTGGTATGCGCCAGTCGAAAGCCCCGGAACCGCCCGCCAAGCCGTCCGGAGCGTCGGAGGAGTCTTCAGCGGAAGAGCGACCGGCGCCGCTGATCCGTCCTCCGCAGCTCCGCATCCAGGAGGAACGCACCGCCTCTCGGCTGGAGCTCTTCTTCGACCTGGCCTACGTGCTGGTGGTGGCGGAGCTCACCTCGACCTTCGTCAAGGACCTCAGCTGGCACGGCGCGGCGATCTTCGCCGGCCTGTTCACGGTGACCTGGTGGTCCTGGGTCACCACCACCCTGTACGCCAACCGGTTCGACACCAACGACGTGATCTACCGCCTCGCCAAGCTTGGCGGCACCGTCGCCGTCATGGCGATGGCGGCAAGTGCGCCAGAGGCGGCCGGCAGCAAGGCGCCGATGTTCGCGGCCGGCTACCTCGCCACCCGGGTGATGCTGCTCGCGCTGTACGCACGGGCCTACCGGCACGTCGCCGACGCCCGCAGGACAATCGCCATCTACCTCACCGGGACCGGTGCGAGTGCCGCGCTCTGGGCGGTGTCGCTCGTGGTGCCCGGCAACGCCCGGTACGCCCTGTGGGCCGTCGGGCTGCTGCTGGAAGCGGCCGGGCCGGTGGTTGCCACGCGGTTCGGCGGCGGGGTACCGCTGCATCTGGAGCACCTGCCGGAGCGGTTCGGCCTCTTCGTCATCCTGGTACTCGGCGAGTCGATCGCCTCGGTGGTCGTCGGCGTCCACGACACCTCGTGGAAGGCGCGTTCGTTGATCGTGGCGGCGATCGGCTTCGTGGCCGTCGCGGCGCTGTGGTGGAACTACTTCGACCTCGGCGGCGCGGCCGGCAAGCGGCGTCTGGTAGCCGACGGCGAGGACCAGGAGAGCGGTGTCGCGGATGCCTACGTGTACGGGCACCTGCCGCTGATGCTCGGTCTCGCGATCGTCGCGGTCGGCATCGAGCAGTACATTCTGCACCCGGATTCGGGTCTCTCCGTCATTGGCCGCTGGGCGCTGCCGGTTGGTGCCGCGCTCTTCCTGGCCGGGACCGCGGCGGTCATCGCGGGCACCTCGGGACGGTGGTCGGCCGCCTGGCCGTGGCCGATCGCGGCCGTTCCGGTCGTCGTGCTGGTCGGCCTCGTCGCCGCTGTGCCGCCGGTGGCCACCATGAGTGCCGTGGCTGCGGTGCTGGTCGCGACCGTCATCGCCGGTATCCGGGAACAGCGCCACGGGGACCTCGAGACGACGGAAACCTGAGTGGCACACAGCCCTTCCTCAGATCCACGCACGTCTCGTGAAGCGTGCGGTGCGAACGTCGCTGCGCGATCATCGCCCGATGTGGTCGCTTCGATGTACGTCGAGTTCGCCGTGCGCGAGGCTCGTGGGGTGTCGCCGGTGTACGAGCGGTTGTCGCTCGCGATCTCGGGCGACGAGGAGGTCCTGGCGTTGCTGGAGACGGTCCCTGCGCCGAAAAGGCAGCCCAATCTCCTGCTGGGGGTGGTACGTCTCCTGGGTGGTCCGGTAGATGATCCCGCCGCCTTCCACGACTTCGTGCTGGCAAACTGGCCTGCCGTCGGGACGCAACTGCGTACGCGGGGCACGCAGACCAACGAGGCGGGGCGGTGCGCGCTGCTGCTGCCGGTGCTCGCCGCGCTGCCGCAGCCGCTGGCATTGTTGGAGGTCGGCGCCGCAGCAGGGCTCGGGTTGTACCCGGATCGCTACTCCTACCGGTATGGCGACCACGTGGTCGGTGCCGGCGAACCGGTTCTGGACTGCGTGCTCACTGGAACGGCACCGCCGACGCGGCTCCCTGAGGTGGTGTGGCGAACCGGCCTCGATCTCAACCCGCTGGACGTGACCGATCCAGCCGATGTCTCCTGGCTGGAGGCACTGATCTGGCCGGAACACCGGCACCGCCGGGACCGGCTGCGCGCGGCGGCTGCGATCGCCGCCGTCGACCCGCCCACCCTGGTCCGCGGCGACCTCGTGGACGACCTGCGGCGCGTGGCGGCCGCGGCGCCGACCCATGCGACGCTGGTGGTGTTCCACACGTCAGTGCTGTATCAGGTGCCACCCGCGCGCCGAACCGCCTTCGTGGACCTCGTTCGAGGGCTGCCCGGACACTGGATATCGGTCGAAGCTCCGGACGTTCTGACCTTCCCGACGTTGCCGCCTCCGCCGGACCAGGCGCTGCACAACGTGCTTGCCCTCGACGGGAAGCCGCAGGCATGGACCCGCGGCCACGGTCAGGCGATGGCATGGTTCGCGTGACCTCCCATCGAGTCCGTACTGCTCGCTGGCCCGGAACAACGCCCCAGCGGCGGCACGCTCCCGGCTCTTGAAATCAAACATCCCTTGTGTTCATATGAACATATGGAAAGTGCGGAACGCATCCGGGCGATCATCACGTCCCTCGGCGGGCAGGACACCGTGTCGGTCGCGGAACTCGCCGCCGAACACCGGGTCTCCGAGATGACGATCCGCCGCGACCTCGACGAACTCGCCCAGCAGGGCGTGGTGCGGCGGGTACGGGGCGGCGCCATCAGCCTGTTGCTGCGCGGCGAGGAGCCACCCTTCGGCGTCCGGGAACGGGAGGCTGTCGACGCCAAGCACCGGATCGGCGTCGACATCGCCGCGTTGATCGCAGACGGCGAGGCCGTGCTGCTCGACGGGGGAAGCACCGTCCTGCACGTGGCTCGAGCCCTGCGCGAGCGCCGCCTCACCGTGATGGCTCTCGCGCTGCAATCCACCGTGGAGCTGAGCACCGCTCCCCGCGTCCGACTCGTGGTTCCCGGCGGTGAGGTGCGGCCGGGCGAGCTGAACTTCACCGGACCGCTGGCCGAATCATCCATCAAGGCGCTTCGGTTCGACACCGCGGTCATCGGCTGTTGCGGCCTCTCCGCACAGCACGGCCTCACCGCTCACGATCTGCCGCAGGCAGCGATCAAGCGGGCCGCGATCGATTCGGCGCGGCGGGTGGTCGTCGCCTGCGACTCGGGCAAGTTCGCCCGTACGGCGTTTGGCGCGGTCTGCCCTCTCGACCGGATCCACGTCGTGGTCAGCGACCCCGAGATGCCCCGCGACCAGCACGACGCGCTGACCGCCGCCGGCGTCACCGTCCGACTGGTGTGACCCGGTCCGGGCCGGCGGCCCGCTGAGTGACCGGGCCGCCGGCCGAGCGACCACTGTCGCGCCGGGACGGCGCGCAACCCGCCCTGGAGGAGCACGTGACCCTCAGCCTCGACCACAGCATCAAACTGCGTCGCGGCCGGACCGCGGTCGCTCTGCTGTTCCTGGTATCCGGCGTGGCCGTCGGGACCTGGACGGCCCGAATCCCTGCGGTCAAGCAAGAGCTCGGGCTCACCGACGGCCAGCTGAGCATCGGTCTCCTCGGGCTTGCCGGCGGAGCGATCGCCGGCATGCAGGTCATCGGCCGGCTGGTCGATCGCCACGGCAGCGCCAAGGTCATGATTCCGGTGGCGCTGAGCCAGGGCGCAGTCCTGGTGCTACCGGCCTATGCCGGCGGCCTGCTCGCGTTGGCACTGGCGCTGTTCGCCTTCGGGGTGGTCCACGGCACCCTCGACGTCGCGATGAACACCAACGCGGTCGAGATCGAGCGGGCCTATCGGCGGCCCATCATGTCGTCCGTCCACGCGGTGTTCAGCATCGGTGGATTCCTCGGCGCAGCCGCCGGCGGTCTGTTCGCCGCAGCCGACCGCAGTCGCGACATTCCTGACCGTCGGCGCGGCGCTGACCGCCCTGGCGGTCTGGGCTGCCCGGTGGGCGTTGGCGAGCGGGCCCGCCGGGCCGGCGCACGAGGTCCCGCACGACGTCGCATCCGGCGCCGGGCAGGCCCGGCACGGCGTACTCCTGCTGGGTCTGCTGGCCTTCTGCTGCCTGGTCGGCGAGGGCGCCGCAGCCGACTGGAGCAGCGTCTACCTTCGCGACAGCCTCGGCAGCTCCGCCGGGTTCGCCGCGGTGGCCTTCGCCGCGTTCTCGCTGACCATGACCGCCGGGCGGCTGGCCGGCGACCGACTCGCCGCGGCATTCGGGCCGGTGACGCTGGTACGGGCCTGCGGCGTCCTCGCCGCCATCGGCCTCGGAACCGCGGTGCTGGTCGGCCATCCGGTCGCCGCCGTCATCGGGTTCGCCTGTTTCGGTGCCGGCCTGTCGTGCATCGTGCCGCAGGTCTTCTCCGCCGCCGGCAACGTCGACCCTGGACAGGCTGGGCGGGCCCTCGCCCGGGTCGCCGGACTCGGCTACCTCGGCTTCCTCAGCGGACCCGTACTGATCGGCGGCGCGGCCGGCCTCGTCGGTCTACCCCGGGCGCTGCTCATCCCGCCACTGCTGGCGCTGTTCGTGGCTGCCACCGCGACCGCGCTACGGATCCCCGAATCACGTGCGGCCACGAACTGATCAAACCGGTGAGGGTCGTGACGTCCGGGCCGAGCCCGTTCCCGCCGTTCACCACGTTGTGGGCGATCGGTTAGGCGGGGCCGCCGGTGATGCGCCAGCGTTGGTTGGTGCCGGTGGTGCAGGTCCATTGGACGAGTGTGGCGGCGTCGGCGAGGCTGGCTGCTGTGACGTCGACGCATTTGCCGCTGTGGGCGGCGATGAGTTGGTAGATGCCGGTGGTGGTGGGCTGGAGGCGGAAGGTCTGGTTGGTGGCTGTGGTGCAGGTCCATTGGACGACCTGGGCGCCGTCGGCGGTGGAT
>DATHBD010000054.1:0-178798 GCA_035296325.1 Micromonosporaceae bacterium
CTGCTTGCCGAGCGGATCGTCGTTCTTGATGGTGCCTGGGGCACCATGCTGCAGGGTGCCGGGCTGACGCCGGAGGACTACCGCGGTGACCTGATCGCCGCCGACCACGCCAAGGACGTCACCGGCGACCCGGACCTGCTCAACCTCACCCGGCCGGACGTCATCCTGGACGTGCACCGGCAGTACCTCGCCGCCGGCGCGGACATCACCACCACCAACACCTTCACCGCCACGAGCATCGGTCAGGCCGACTACGGCCTGGAAGGGCTCGTGCGCGACATGAACGTGCAGGGCGCGCGGCTGGCCCGGCAGGCAGCGGACGAGGCGGGCGGGCGTTTTGTCGCCGGGTCGATCGGGCCATTGAACGTCACGCTCTCGCTGTCGCCACGCGTGGAAGACCCGTCCTACCGTGCCGTCACCTTCGACGGGGTCCGCGCGGCGTACGCGGAGCAGATCGCCGCACTCGCCGAGGGCGGCGTCGACCTGCTGCTGATCGAGACGATCTTCGACACGCTGAACGCGAAGGCGGCCATCGCCGCGGCCCGCGACGTCGCCCCGCACCTGCCGCTGTGGATCTCAGTGACGATCGTCGACCTCAGCGGCCGGACCCTGTCCGGCCAGACGGTGGAGGCGTTCTGGCGCTCGATCGAGCGTGCCGAGCCGTTGGTGGTTGGCGTGAACTGCTCGCTGGGCGCCGAGGAGATGCGCCCGCATGTCGCGGAGCTGTCCCGGCTGGCCGGTACCTACGTGGCCTGCCACCCCAACGCCGGCCTGCCGAATGCGTTCGGTGGCTACGACCAGACCCCGCCGGAGACCGCCGGCATGCTCGGCGAGTTCGCCACCTCCGGCATGGTCAACATCGTCGGTGGGTGCTGCGGCACCTCGCCCGCCCACATCGCCAGGATCGCCGAGGCGGTGGCCGACGTGGCGCCGCGTGCCGTCCCGGTGCCCGCTGCCACGACCCGGTTCAGCGGCCTCGAGCCGTTCGCGATCGGGCCCGACACCGGCTTCGTCATGATCGGCGAACGCACGAACGTCACCGGGTCGGCGCGGTTCCGTCGGCTCATCGAGGCCGATGATCACCAGGGCGCTGTCGATGTCGCGCTGGAACAGGTCCGCGGCGGGGCCAACCTGCTGGACGTGAATATGGACGCCGACCTGCTCGACAGCGAGCGGGCGATGACCACGTTCCTCAACCTGATCGCGACCGAACCCGAGGTCGCCCGGATTCCGGTCATGATCGACAGCTCGCGGTGGACCGTGCTGGAGGCTGGCCTCAAGTGCGTGCAGGGCAAGGGCGTCGTCAACTCGATCAGCCTCAAGGAGGGCGAGGAGCCCTTCCTCGAGCAGGCACGCCTCATCCGCGACTACGGCGCCGGCGTCGTCGTCATGGCCTTCGATGAGGAGGGTCAGGCCGACACCGCCGAGCGCAAGGTCTCGATCTGCGGTCGAGCCTATGACCTGCTTGTGCACCAGGCCGGGTTCGCCCCCGAGGACATCATCTTCGACCCCAACGTCCTGGCTGTGGCGACCGGCATCGCCGAGCACAACGGCTACGCCAAGGCGTTCCTCGACGCGTTGCCGTTGATCAAGCAACGGTGCCCGGGCGCCAGGACCAGCGGCGGCATCTCCAACCTGTCGTTCGCGTTCCGTGGCAACGATGTCGTCCGGGAAGCGATGCACTCGGCCTTCCTGTTCTACGCGGTGAGTGCCGGCCTCGACATGGGTATCGTCAACGCCGGCCAACTCGCCGTCTACCAGGACATCCCGGCCGACCTGTTGGAACTGGTCGAGGACGTGATCTTCGACCGGCGCCCGGACGCCACCGACCGGCTGGTCACATTCGCCTCCACGGTCACCGGCTCGGGCACCCAGCGCACCGTCGACCTGAGCTGGCGGGACGCGCCGGTGGGGGAGCGACTCGCGCACGCGCTCGTGCACGGCATCGTCGACTTCATCATCGAGGACACCGAAGAAGCCCGCCAACAGGCAGCCCGCCCTCTCGATGTCATCGAGGGTCCGCTGATGGACGGCATGAAGATTGTCGGCGACCTGTTCGGTGGCGGGAAGATGTTCCTCCCGCAGGTGGTCAAGAGCGCTCGGGTGATGAAGCGGTCGGTCGCCTATCTCGAACCGTACATGGAGGCCGAGAAGGAGCTGGCACGGCTGGAAGGGCGCGCCGGTGCCGACCGCGGTCAGGGCAAGGTCGTCCTCGCCACGGTCAAGGGCGACGTGCACGACATTGGCAAGAACATCGTCGGCGTCGTCCTGGGCTGCAACAACTACGAGGTCATCGACCTCGGTGTGATGGTGCCGGCGGCGAGGATCCTGGACACCGCGATCGCCGAGGACGCCGACGCGATCGGGCTCTCCGGGCTGATCACCCCGTCGCTGGACGAGATGGTCACGGTCGCCGCCGAAATGCAGCGTCGCGGCCTGAAGCTGCCTCTGCTGATCGGTGGCGCCACTACCTCCCGCCAGCACACCGCGGTGCGCATCGCGCCGGCGTACGACGGCTCGACCGTCCACGTGCTCGACGCGTCCCGCGTTGTCGGCGTCGTGTCGGACCTTCTCGATGTCGATCGGGCCGAGGAGCTGGGCCGGTCCAACCGTGGGGAGCAGGAGCGCCTACGGGAGCAGCACGCCGGGCGCAAACACCAGCCGCTACTCAGCCTGGCGCAGGCCCGCGCCAACCGGGAGGAGGTCGACTTCACTGACCTTCCGGTGCCGGCCTTCACCGGCATCCGCATCGTCGAGCCGGACCTGACCGCCCTCCGCGAGATGATCGACTGGCAGTTCCTGTTCCTCGCATGGGAACTCAAGGGCAAGTACCCGGCCATCCTCGACCAGCCGGTTGCCCGGGAGTTGTACGACGACGCGAACGCCCTGCTCGACACGATCGTGGCCGACCGGTCCTTCGAGGCCCGGGGCGCCTACGGCTTCTGGCCGGCGCACACCGACGGCGATGACATTGTGCTGGACACCACCGACGGCGTCCGGTTCCCGATGCTGCGCCAGCAGACCGTCAAACCGGAGGGTCGGGCCAACCGGTGCCTCGCCGACTACATCGCGCCGGCCGGCGATCATCTCGGTGGCTTCGCGGTGGCGATCCACGGTGCTGAGGCGCTCGCCGCGCACTTCGAGGGGCAGCAGGACGACTACCGCGCCATCATGGTGAAGGCTCTCGCCGACCGGCTCGCGGAGGCATTCGCCGAGTACATCCACCTGCAGGCCCGGCGGGACTGGTTCGAGCCCAACGCTCAGCCGAAGCTCGAGGACCTGCACGCCGAGCGCTTCCGGGGGATCCGCCCAGCGCTGGGCTACCCGGCGAGCCCGGACCACAGCGAGAAGCAGGAGCTGTTTGACCTGTTGGGTGCCGCGAAGCTGGGACTCGGCCTGACCGAGTCCTTCGCCATGACGCCGGCGGCGAGCGTGAGCGGGCTGATCTTCGCGCACCCGGCGTCGCGTTACTTCACCGTGGGCCGGATCGGCAAGGATCAGACCGCGGAGTATGCCACCCGCCGCGGTCTGACCCTCACCGATGTGGAACGTTGGCTCAGGCCGAACCTGGCCTACGAACCGTCCTAGACCGGTAGGTCGGCAGGCCACCGGGGGTAGCCCGGCGGCCGCTCAGGATTGAGGACCGTGATCGACGACACTCGCAGCGGCGTACCCTGCATGCAGAAGCTGACCCAGTCCCGCCGGGGCTCGCCGACGACCCGCACAACCGAGCCGGACGGCACGCCGGTCAGGTCGCCGAGCAGCAGGTAGCTGCCGCCGTTGGCGGTCGTCAGAATTTTGCATCCGGCCTCGACCCCTTCGGACACAACGCCCGTCACGGTGATCGTTCCGGGCTTCTCGGGAGTGTCGGGAGTCGGGTCGGGCCGCGGCGGGACGGGGATCACCCGGATCGACTCAACCAGCAGCGGCGTGCCCTGCTGGCAGGTGGTGAGCAGGTCGGGCCGGACGACACCGGTGACCTCAACAAGTGTGCCGAACGGCACGGAATCGCCACCGACGAGCAGGTAGCCGCCCAGAATTCTGCATCCCGGCTCGACACCTTCGGACACCACTCCGGTCACGGTGACCGTCCCGTAAGGCGGCTTGATGTCCTTGCCGGGAGGCGGCGATGGGACGTACCCGGTGGGCGGGGGGACCTTGTCGGTGGGCGGCGGGGACGCCACCGGCACAGGTTCTCCGGGCGGCGTTGCCATCGCGCCCTGTGTCGGCCCCGCTAGGACGATCATTGCTCCTACCGCGACCGCCAGGGCGGCGCGGCTCATCGAACGTGGTATCTCCATGGATCGGCAGATTACCGCCGGAGGCGGCCGACCGCTGCCCCGAACCCGCAGCTGACCGGTGCGGCCGCGAGGTGACCGATATGGACGGCGTACCGACCGGATCCGTGGTCCTCTCCGGGCGGTCCTGCGCCGGCACCGCCGACAGAATCCGAGCCGGTGTGCCATAGGACAAACCACAATGGGCCGATGAACCAGGCGACACTGCGGACCCGCCGGATCGAGCTCGTCCCGCTCTCCGACGCGCACCTCGAGCACGAGGTCGAACTCGACGGCGATCCTGCCGTCATGCGCTACCTGGGGAACGGACGAGCCCGTACCCGGGAGGAGACGGGTTCGCCGACCTCGGCTTGACCAGGATCTTCGCCGAGACCATGGCGGTCAACGCCGCCTCCCGCGCGACGATGGCTGCGGTCGGCATGCGGTACACGCGGACGTTCCACCTCGACTGGGCGGAGCCGCTGCCCGGCAGCGAGTTGGGGGAGGTGGAGTACGCGATCACGCGCCAGGAGTGGCTGGCGCGCTGAGCGGCCAGACCACCGGGGCGCGCCGTCAGGCCCGTTTGCGGGCCTGCAGCGTGTAGGTCTGGGCCAGACGCCAGGGCCGGTCGCGGAGGCGGAACTCGCCGTGCTCGTCGCGGACCATCGCGCCGGGCAGCGCGTCCCACGGCGCGCTGTCGTGCTCGTGCAGCATGGTCAGCTCGAGGCCGGCGTCGAGCAGTGCGGTGACCACCTCGCCGAGGCCGTGGTTCCATTCGTGCGTCAGGTTCTGTTCGAACTGCACGTCGGTGGCGACGTAGGTGCCCGGATCGGTCCAGACCGTCGGCTCGACACGTGCAAAGTACGGGTACTCCACGGCCAGTACGCCGTCCGTGCGTGGCTCGTCGAGCGCCCACAGCATCGGGTGCCCCTCCCGCAGGAACAGCCGGCCACCCGGCCGCAGCAGGTCCGCCACCACCTGTGCCCACCGGCGGATGTCGGGCAACCAGCACAGCGCGCCGATCCCGGTGTAGACCAGGTCAAACGTGCCGCGGCCGAGCGCCGCGGGCGCGTCGTACACGTCCGCCTCGACGAAGTCGACAGGCGCGCCGGCCTGTGCGGCCAGCCGGCGCGCCTGCGCCAGCGATACGTCGGAGAAGTCCAGACCCGTCATCCGGGCGCCGAGGCGGTGCAGCGAGATCGTGTCGGTGCCGATGTGGCACTGCAGGTGGATCCCGCGCTGGCCGCTGATGTCGCCCAGCCGCGGCAGGTCGAACCGCACAACGCCGCTGAGGTGTCCGGGATCGTCGACGAACCGGTCGAAGCCGTAGTCGGGCGAGGCCGCGTGTGCCGGGGCCCGCTCATTCCAGTTCGCGCGGTTGACGGTGCGGTAGTCAGTCACCGCCCGACCGTCGCACATCCGACGTCACCGGATCAACAGGCCCCGGAACCGGCGTCACTTGGCGAAGCCCTTGCTCGTCGCGTCCTCCACCCCGCCGACCGGTGCCCAGGCGGTCCCGTCGAACTGGACGATCTGGTACTGGTGGACGAGCCGGCCGTGCGACCCCGCCGAGAGCGACGTTCCCGGGAGCAGACCGGGCACCTTCAGATCCTTTGTGGCGTTCCAGGCGGCGTTGTAGGCGTCCGGGTTCTGCGCCGACGCGGTTTTCACGGCGTTGGCCAGTGCGGCGGCGGCCGTGTAGCCCTGCAGCACCAGGGAGTCTCCCGGGTCCGCCCCGTTGCCGTACTTCTTCACGTCGTCGAAGTAGCCGGCCAGCGCGGTGTCGCCGGTCGCCTTGGGGTCGCCGGGATCGGTGAGCCAGAGCGTGGTGTAGATGCCCTTGGCGGCGGCCGGCGTGATGGCGTCGATGGTGGCGAGCCGGCCCGCGGCGGTGGAGTAGATGAACGTCTTCGGGGTGTACCCGATCTGGTTCATGTACTTGACGGTGCTGATGACCTGGCCGTTGCCCACCGACAGCAGTACCGCGTCCACACCGGCGGCCTTGAGCTGGGTCACCTGACTCGTCGTGTCGAGCTGGCTCGGCGGTACGCGGAGCACCGAGGCGGGCTCCAGGCCACCGGCTTTGACGCCGGCCACCTGGCTGTCGGTCAGGTCGTTGTTGTAGCCGAGGATGCCGAGTTTCACGCCGGGCTGGCTCTGCTTGAGATAGGCGGCGTCGATCGCGCTCTCCCATGCGATGTCCGGCCACCACGCGTGGGTGTAGGGGAACTGGGCGACGTCGGAGAACGGCGTGTTCCCGGCGAACACGAGGTGCAGCACCTTGTTCTGGTTCAGGTAGGGCCGGATCGCCAGACTCGGTCCGCCGAAGCTGATGAAGATGCTCGCCCTGTCCTGCTCGACCGCGCGACGTGCGTTGGCGGTCAACCGGCTCGGGTCGTACGCGTCGTCGTACTGCACGTACTTGACCTGCCGGCCGTTGAGCCCGCCGTCGGCGTTCACCTTGGCCAGGTACGCGGACACGCCACGACCCAGGAACTGCGTCGCGGCGAGCGGGCCGGACTGGTCGAAGCTCGCCGCGATGACGATCGGCGCGCCTTCGCTGGCCGGCGCGGCCGGCGCGGTGCCGGTGTCGGAGCGCCCACACCCGGCCAGCGTCACCGCGGTGACCGCGGCCAGCGCGATGACGGCGCGAAGTCGTCGCGGTCGGGCAACCCCACCGCGTACCCGTGCGGGGGCGGACCGGCCCATGCCGGGTCCTGCTGATTTATTGATCATCTCTGGGTCTCCATTCTGGCGGGCGAGTCGAGCGGAGTGCGGACGGGGCCGGGCCGGGGAGCGGCTTCCGCCCGCCGATGGGGTGGCGTTTCGGTCGGCCCCGGTGGGGCAGTCGGGTCGCCGTCCGGCGACGCGGCCGGACGCTGGGTCCGGGACCGCAGGCGTCGTCCCAGACCGGCCAGCCCGGTCGGTGCGAAGTACAGGGTGAGCAGCAACGTGACCGCGTAGATCACCTGTGACCACTGGCCGGCGATGGCGCTGCTGACGTGGTCGCTGACCAGCTGCGGCACGTACACCACGTAGATCGCGCCCAGGATGGCACCGGCCCAGGACCGGATGCCACCGACAACGGCACCGGTGAGCAGCGCCAACGAGAGGGTGAACGGGTAGGCGTCCGGGATGGCGGACTGCACCACGAGCGCGTTGAGTGCGCCGCCGATGCCGGCGACGGCCCCGCTGATGCCGACCGTCAGCACCGCCAGCCGGGCGGTGTGCACACCCTGGGTGCGGGCCATCAGCGGATTGCTGCGCAGCGCCACCAGCGCCCGGCCGGTGCGACCGCGGGTCCACAGCGCCAACAGCACGACGAGCAGGCCCAGTACCGCCAGTGTCACCAGGTACAGGAACTGCGCGCCGGAGAGCTGAATGCCGCCCGGGGTACGTACCGGCGGGATCACCAGGCCGAACGGGCCGCCGGTGACCGTCAGCCGGCCGGCCACGAGCGGGAACAGCACGGCGAGGGTCAGCGTGACCAGGGCCAGGTTGACGCCGCCGAGCCGGAGCGCCGGCAGGCCCAGCAGCAGGCCACCGAGAAGCGAAACCACGCCGGCTGCCAGCACCGCGAGGACCCACGGCACGTGCTGGTGCACGACCAGGATGGCGCAGGTGTACGCCCCGAGCCCGAACAGCGCGCCGTGCCCCGCGCTGACCTGACCGCTCCAGCCAGTGAGCAGGACCAGGCTGGCCAGCGCGATGGCGGTGGTGGTGACGCGGGCGAACTGGAACGTCTGGTAGTCGTCGAACACGTACGGCAGGACGACGGCGACCACGACGAGGGCGGCCCAACCGAAGGTGGCCGGGCGGCGCGGGATCCCGCGCAGCAGGCCGGTCATGCCCGTACCGCCGTCGCGCGCCCGAACAGTCCGGCGGGGCGGATCACGAGTACGGCGAAGATCACCGCGAACGGTACGGCCAGCGACAGGTCCCCGCCCAGGCCCGGGATGTACCGCCCGGCGAGTGCGGCGGCGACGCCGATGATCAGGCCACCGACCACCGCGCCGACCCGGCTGCCGAAGCCACCCAGCGCTGCGGCGGCGAAGGCGAGCAGCAGGGGGGAGAACATCATGCCCGCGCTGACGCCGACGGTCGGCGCGGCCATCACGCCGGCGACCGCGCCGATCGCCGCGGCGATGGCCCACGCGATGGCACGCATCCGTCCGGGTCGGATGCCGAGCAGCACCGCGGAGTCCGGGTTCTGGGCCACGGCGCGCATCCGCAGACCGAGGTCGGTGTACCGGAAGAACAGGCCGATCAGCCCCATCACGACGAGGGCCGTGGCGGCGCTGCCGAGCTGCTGTGCGGTCAGCGTTACCGACCCGAGGGCCACCGTGCCGGAACCGAACGGACTGGCGAGGGTGTGCGTGTCGGTGTCCCAGACGATGGCGACCAGCCCGGTCAGACCGAGCAGGAGGGCGGCGGTGACGCTGACCACGACCAGTGTGGACGCTCCCTGTACGGGCCGGATCAGGGTGCGCTCGATCAGCGCGCCGAGCAACGCCGACGCGGCGACCATCACCGGCATGGCCAGCCACACCGACCATCCGGCCGCCACCAGCGACCACGTCCCGAACGCCGCCACCGTGGCGAGCGCGCCCTGCGCGAAGTTCAGCAGTCCGGTGCCCTCGTAGATGACTGCGAGGGCGAGTGCCAGGCCGGCGTAGCCGCACCCGGTCGCCAGTCCACCGGCGATCTGTTGCAACAGCTCGGTCATGGGCTCCTCCATGCGACTGATCGATCCGTGCGCGCGTTCATCGGGACGTACCGAGGTATGCGGAGTGCAGGTCGTCGGCGGTGACCTGGTCGGCTGGGCCGGTGTGCACGAGGCGTCCGGCGGCGAGGACGTACGCCCGGTCGGCCAGCTTCAGGGCAAGGTGGGTGTTCTGCTCGGCCAACAGAAGCGCGAGGCCCCATTCGTGCTGCAGCCCCGCCAGCGTCACGAAGAGGTCCTGGGTGATCAGTGGGGCCAGGCCGAGCGACGGCTCGTCGATCAGCAGCAGGCGCGGTCGGCCGAGCAGGACGCGGGCCAGCGCCAGCATCTGCTGCTGGCCGCCGGAGAGTGCGCCCGCCGGCCGGTCCTGGTGTTCGGCCAGCATCGGAAAGGCGGTCATGATCCGGGCCAGGTCGGCGCCGCGGTCCGCCCGGTGACGCCGGCCCCGTGCCAGCGTGCCGAGGCGGAGGTTCTCCGCGACGGTGAGGTCGCTGAAGGTGCCCCGACCCGCCGGGACGTGGCCGATGCCCAGGCCGGCGAGTCCCGCCGGGTCACGTCGGTGCAAATCCGAGCCGTCGAAGCTGATCCGGCCCGCGGTGCGGACCGTACGTGAGATGGCGCGCAGCACCGTGGTCTTGCCGGCGCCGTTCGGGCCGAGCAGCACGACCTTCTCGCCGTCGGCGACGGTGAGATCGATGCCGTGCACCACCTCGACCCGCCCGTAGCTGGCCCGGACGTCGGTGAGCCGCAGCAGCGGTTCGCCGGTCATGCCGCCGCTCCGTCACCGAGGTAGGCCTCCAGCACGCGGGGATCGCGGCTGATCTCCTCGGGGGTACCCGACGCGAGCACCCGGCCGGCGGCCAGCACCACAACGTGCCGGGCGACCGCCATCACCAGCCGCATGTTGTGCTCGACCAGCACGCAGGTGCTACCGGCCTCACTCGCCACCGTCAACAGGTCAGCGGCCTCGTCGTCGTCCAGACCCGCGGCCGGCTCGTCGAGCAGCAGGACCCGCGGCTGGGTGACCAGCGCGCGAGCCACCTCGATACGCCGCCGCTCGCCGTGTGGCAGGTCGCCCACCGGCCGTACTGAAGCCGGGGCGATGCCGACCCGCTCCAGCAGTGCGGCCGCCCGGTCGTGCGCCTCGCGCTCCCGGCGCTTCCCGCCGCGACCGGCCGTCCAGCCCCGGAGCACGGCGTTCGCCCCGAGCATGACGTTGTCGATGGCGGGCAGCTCGTCGAGCAGGGCCGGGGTCTGGAATGTGCGGGCCAGGTCGCGGCCGTGCCGGCGGTGTGTCGGCAGGCCGGTCAGCGAGCGGCCGTGCAGCTCGATCTCGCCCTGGTGCCGGTAGAGCCCGCTGATGCAGTTGAGCAGCGTGGTCTTGCCGGCCCCGTTGGGGCCGATGACGGCGGTGATCCCGCCGGTCGGAACGACGGCCGTCACGCCGTCGAGCGCCCGGACGGCGAGGAACGACACGCTGACGTCGCGCATGGCGAGGGCGGGTTCCGTCCCGTCTGGGGTGGGCGTCTCACGCATGGTCCGCTCCGGTTGCCGAGGTGGCGGTGCTGATGCTTAGATCACAACACAGAGAAACTCAGTAATCAATATAATGTTTCCACCGGATGTCTGGCCGGTGTGTCCGTCCGACGTCCCGCACCGCACGTACCATGAGCGCTGCTCGAAACCTGATGGGAAGGGCGACATCGCGATGCACGCTGGCAAGCCGGCACAGGAGCCCCGCGACTGGCGTGAACCGTTGCTGCACGCCAGATCGAAGGCGGAGCGGGTGGCCGACGCCCTGGAGGCACGGGTGATGGCCGAAGGGTTGTCACCAGGTGCCTTCCTGGGCACGAAGGCGGTCCTGCGTGAGCAACTCGCGGTCAGCCCGGCGACGCTGGACACGGCCCTGGGCGTGTTGACCGACCGCGGTGTCGTGGAGGTGCGGCAGGGCGTGAAGGGCGGCGTCCGGGTGGCGCAGGCGCCCTCGGCGCTGTGGATGGGTCGGTCCCGGTGGCCGCTGCGCGGCGGTGCCGCCGACGCGGGCCGCGCCGGCCAGGCGATGGCCCTCTACCTGGCACTGCAGCCGCACATCGCGGCGCGCGCCGTCGGGCACCTCACCGAGGCCGACCGGGAGCGTCTGGAGACGGCACGGGCCCGACTGCAACAGGCCGAAGGCGACCCGAACGCCTACTACGCGGCGCACAGCGACGCCCACCAGGTGATGCTGGAGGCCAGCCACGACGACGTGCTGATCGGTGTGGTGGGTCTGGTCACGTCGATCCTGGACCAGGAGACCGGTCCGGCGCAGCCGCCTCCCGCCGAGGACGTGGCCGCCTACACACGGGAGCGGATCGCCGTGCATGTCGAGGTGATCGATGGCATCCTCGGCGGGGACCTCGGCGCGGCCTGGCGCGGGCTGCTCCAGCACGGTCTGACTCCGACCGACGAACAGGTTGATTCCACGGTCCTGCCGGCGGGTGCCGTGGACCTCCAGCGGCAATGGGCCCGCTCGTTCTCCGCCACCCGCCGCGGCGGCACGCCGATGCGGCGGGTCAGGCGGCGCTGACCGGAGTCCGCGACCGGGCCGCGAGCGGGTGCGGCGCCGCGCCGGGCACGACCCGGTTGCGGATCGTGCCGAGCTGTTCAACCGTCATCGTGACCACGTCACCGGGGCCGATCGGCGCCATCGCGTCCCGGCCGCGGCGACCCCACAATTCAGCCAGACAGCCGCCGCCGCACGCGCCGGAACCGAGAATGTCGCCGGGCCTGACCCAGGTGCCGCGGGAGGCGTACGAGGCCATCTCACCGAAGCTCCACGCCATCTGGGTCAGCCGGTCGGTGCCCACCACCACGTCGTTGACGGCCACACTCATGCCCAGGTCGAACGATGGCCCGGAGCGGAACGGGGCCAGTTCGTCGGCGGTGACCAGTGCCGGTCCGAGCGTGGTCGCGCTGTCCTTGCCCTTGGCCGGGCCGAGATGTGCCCGCATCTCCCGCGTCTGCAGGTCACGCGCCGACCAGTCGTTGAGGATCATGTAGCCGACGATGTGGCGTTCCGCGTCGGCCACGGTCAGGTTCCGACCGGCCCGGCCGACAACGGCCGCCACCTCCAGTTCGAAGTCGAAGACCCGGCTGCCCGGCGGGACCGCCACGTCGTCGTACGGGCCCACCACGGCGTACGGGTTGGTGAAGTAGAAGACCGGCATGTCGTACCACTCCTGACCGATCCTGCCGTCGCCCATCAGCATCGCCGCGCCCTGCACGTGCTGCTCGAACGTCATGAAGTCGCGGATCGTCGGCGGCTGGGGGATCGGTGCGCACAGCGGCGCCACCGCCAGCTCGAGCGTCCCCCTGGGCTCGCGCAGGGCGCGCTCGCCGGCCGCGTGCAGGCGCTCGCCGTCGTCGCCGAGCAGGCCCAGCAGCGTCTCGCCGGGGGGCAGCAGGTGGATCCGGTCGCCGACGATGATGCCGGCGCGGGCTCCGCCAGGCCGGGTCACGGTGACGAAGCGCATCAGAAGCCTCCAGTGGTCATGCGACGCAGTGCATGGGGTGGCCGCCGTTGTAGGCCACCGCGTCCGGGAACGCGGCGGGCACATCCAGCGCGTCGGTCCCGTCGAGATCGGCGTACGCGCGGTGCAGGTTCAGCACGATGCGCTCCGGATCGCCGAGTCCGGCGAATTCGCCGAGGTCGAGTTCACGTGCCGTCTGCAACGGGGTCATCCCGGCCGCCCGGCCCTGGCCGGCGGCGTGCAGCACGAAGGTCGCGTACCGGGTGTGCACGTCGAAGATCTCCGGGCCGCAGGGCAGGCCGTGGCCCGGCACCAGGACCTCGGCGCCGATCGCACGGAGCCCGTCGAGCGCCGTGAGATACCCGGTCACCGAGCCGCTGATCAGCAGCGGAGTGCCGCCGTTGAAAAGCATGTCGCCGGTGAACAGCACCCCGCGGTCGGGGATCCACGCCACGACATCGCCGTCGGTGTGCGCCCGCCCGCCGACCGAGCGCAGCTCGACGGCCAGATCGTCGACCCAGATGGTGAGGCGGTCGGCGAAGGTCACCGTGGGGGCCTTGATGCTCACGTCGCCCCACGCCGGGCCGGGGTGCCAGAGCGGCGGGGTGTTCGCCAGCACGGTGTCGGCCAGCATGGCGGCCCGGCACCGGTGGTGGGCGATGACAGTGGCTGCGGGAAACATCGAGTTGCCGTACGTGTGGTCGCCGTGGAAATGGGTGTTGACCAGCGTCCGCACCGGCGCCGCCGCGGTCGACTCGATCGCTTCGGCGAGGGCCCGGGTCCGGCGCTCGGTGCCGCAGGCGTCCACCGCGAGTACGTGGTCCGCGCCGGTGACGAATCCGGTGGTGTTCACCCACCAACCGCCATCACGCTGCACGTAGGCGAATACGCCGTCGCCGACCTCCACGACGTCTGCCAGCTGCCCGCTCCGGTCCATCGGCCCCACTTCCTGCGCAGCAACGCCTTGGGCGTCGTCCGTCATCATTAGCCTATAATCAATATAGTGTTTCGACTACTCCAGCGCTACCCGGGTGAGGAGTCCGATCAAATCCTCGCGTTCGGTGGGGGAGAGGGAGGTGAGGAGCGCATCGTTGACCCGGTGCACCGCCTCCGCCGTCTCCCGCAGCACCGCCCGCCCTCGCGGAGTGATCGCCACCAGCCGGGTTCGACGGTCGGTCGGATGAGCCTCGCGCTGCACCAGCCCGGCCCGTTCCAACTCGTCGACCAGCGCCACGACGGCGCTCGGCTCCAGCCCGAGCAGTTCGGCCAACTGTCGCTGGGACAGGCCGCCCGTCTCCGCCGATGCCGTCAGTGCGCTGTGCTGCCGGGCCCGCAGGTGGTGGGGCTCCAGTGCCTTGTTGAGCATCCGGATCGCCCGCCCGCCGCCACGGGCCAACAAGAACCCGACGTCGTTGACGAGTGGGTCTGCTCCGGCCGGCTCTGATGCGCTCCCGCTGATGGCTCCTCCTCCGGTTGGCCCTGTGTGCAGCGACCCAATTAGACCACGATATATACCATTGACTTTCTGAACTATTCGGAACCACAATGACCTCGCGCCTCGCCACGTCGAAGGGATCGAGCATGGATCTGAACGGGAACGTCGCCATCGTCACCGGGAGCGGCCGCGGACTCGGCCTCGCCTACGCCACGGCGCTGGCCCTCGCTGGCGCGCGCGTCGTGGTCAACGACGTGAACGCCGACGCCGCCGAGGCGGCCGCCAAGGACATCACCGCCGCGGGCGGCACCGCCGTCGCCGAGGCCGGCGCGGTGGGCGGCACGGAGGTCGCCGAAGCCCTCGTGGCCCGTGCCGTCGCCGAGTACGGCCGGCTGGACGTCATGGTCACCAACGCCGGGGTGCTGCGCGACCGGGTGCTCTGGAAGATGACCGACGAGGACTTCGACACCGTGGTCGAGGTCCACCTGCGCGGCACGTTCACGTGTGCGCGTGCCGCCGCGCGCCAGATGCGCGAGCAGGGCAACGGCGGCCGGCTGATCCTGATCGGCTCGCCGGCCGGGCAGCGCGGGAACTTCGGGCAGACCAACTACGCGGCGGCGAAGGCCGGCATCGCCGGGTTCGCCCGCACCTGGTCGATGGAGCTGGCCCGCAGCCACATCACGGTGAACGCGGTGATCCCGGTCGCCGCCACGGCCATGACGGAGACGGTGCCGTTCCTGGCCCGCTACGTCGAGGCCCTGGAGCGGGGCGAGGCGCTCGATGCCTTTGCGCGCCGTGCCCTCGCCTTCGGTACGCCTGAGGACGCGGCCGGCCTGGTGGTCTTCCTGGCCTCGGCCGCGGCCGCCGAGGTGACCGGGCAGTGCATCGGCATCGGCGGAGACCGGCTCTCGCTCTGGTCGCACCCGCAGCAGGTCATCGCCGCGTTCGCCGACGGCGGTTGGTCAGCCGACGCGATCGCGGACGCGTGGTCCACCACGCTCGGCGCCCAGGCACAGACCGTGGGCGAGAACCTGCCTTCCCCGCCGGCCCCGGCCGCCGCGCCGGCCGGCTGAAGGGCGACGCCATGGACCCCACCGACCTCGTCGCGATCGACGTACACGTGCATGTCGAGGTGGACGCGCGCGGCAACCGGTCGCTGCCGGACACCTACCTGGCCGGTTCCGCGAAGCACTTCGGTGCCACCAGCGGCACGCCGGACCTCGACCAGATCGCGGCCTACTACCGCGAGCGCCGGATGGGCGCCGTGGTGTTCACCGTCGACGCCGAGGCATTCACCGGTCATCCGGCGCTGTCCAGCGAGGAACTGGCCGACGGCGCGGCCCGCCACCCCGACGTGCTGGTGCCGTTCGCCAGCGTGGATCCGGCGAAAGGGCGCGCCGGAGCGCGGCGGTTCCGCTCCCTGGTGGAGTTGCACGGTGTGCGCGGCATCAAGTTCCACCCCAGCCTGCAGTGCTTCGCCCCGAACGACCGCAGCGCGTACCCGCTGCTCGAGGTGGCGCAGGAGCTCGGCGTACCAGCCATGTTCCACACCGGGCAGACCGGCATCGGTGCCGGGCTGCCCGGCGGCGGCGGCATCCGGCTGCGGTACTCCGACCCGATGCTGCTCGACGACGTTGCCGTCGACTTCCCGGACCTGACCATCGTCATGGCGCACCCGTCGTTCCCGTGGCAGGACTCGGCGCTCGCGGTCGCCACCCACAAGCCCAACGTCTTCATCGACCTGTCCGGCTGGTCGCCGAAGTACTTCCCGCCCCAGCTGGTGCGCTACGCCAACAGCCTGCTGCAGGACCGGGTGCTGTTCGGCTCGGACTATCCGCTGCTCACCCCGGACCGGTGGCTGGCCGACTTCGAGCAGCTCGACATCAAGCCGCAGGTGCGCCCGAAAATCCTCAAGGACAACGCCGTGCTGCTGCTCGGCCTGCGCAAGGAGCAGATGTGACGTCCACCGCGACCACCACCGTCCCGCTCGCCGACCTCAGCGCGCTGATCGGTCAGGACCTCGGCCCCAGCTCCTGGCTGGACGTCAGCCAGCGGCGCATCGACACCTTCGCCGACGCGACCGACGACCACCAGTGGATCCACGTCGACCCGGAGCTGGCGGCGACCGGGCCGTACGGCGGCACCATCGCGCACGGGTACCTCAGTCTCGCGTTGGTCATTCCGATGTGGACCGAGGTGCTCGACGTCACCGGTGTCACCACCAAACTCAACTACGGGTTGAACAAGGTGCGGTTTCCGGCGCCGGTCCCGGCGGGCGCGCGGATCCGGTTGCGCGGCCGACTGGTGCAGGTCGAGGACGTGGCCGGCGACGGCGTCCAGCTCACCGCGGACGTGGTGATCGAGGTGGAGGGCGGCACCAAGCCCGCGTGCGCCGCGCAGATCGTGATGCGGTTCTACCCGTGACGCCGCCCGAGGAGATGCCGTGATCCTGCGCAGCCACGCACCTGACGTGGCCATTCCCGACGTCGCGCTCACCGGGCACGTGCTCGGCGGCGCCGCCCGGTACGGCGACCGGGTCGCACTCGTCGACGCCGTCACGGGGGAGCGCATCCGGTACGACGAACTCCGCGCCGGGGTCCACGCCGGCGCGCGCGGACTCAACCGCATCGGTGTCGGTGTCGGCGACGTCGTCGCCCTGGTGAGCCACAACCAGCCGCGGTTCGCCGTGGCGCTGCACGCGGCGATCGCCGCTGGCGCGACCGTCACGCCGGTCAACCCGGTGCTGACCTCTGACGAGATCGTCAAGCAGTTGACCGCGGCGCACGCCCGGGTCCTGATCACGTCGGAGGCCGCGGCGGAGAAGGCGGCCGCCGCCGCCGGTGAGGCCGGCATCCGGCACGTCTTCGTGCTGGGCGAACACCGGGGACTCCGGCGGTTCGCCGATCTGCGGGCATCCGGCGGCCCAGACGCCGACACCGACGCGGCGCCACCGCCGGACATCGATCCCCGGACCACCGTCGCGGTCCTGCCGTTCTCCAGCGGGACCACCGGTCTGTCCAAGGGCGTGCTGCTGACCCACCGCAACCTGGTCGCGAACCTGCAGCAGCATGCCGCGCTGGCGTCGGTCACCCGCGACGACGTACTCGCCGCCGTCCCACCGTTCTTCCACATCTACGGCTTCACCATGATCCTCAACACCGGACTGCTCGCCGGCGCCACGGTGGTCACCATCCCGCGCTTCGATCTGCAACAGTACCTGCGGGTCGTGCAGGACCACCGGGTAACCCGGGCCTACCTCGCACCCCCGATGGTGCTCGCCCTGGCGAACGCCGCGGACGTCGAGGAGTACGACCTCTCCACGCTGCGGCTCGCGCTGTGCGGGGCGGCGCCGCTGGACGTGGATGTCACCCTGCGGGCCGAGCGCCGACTGGGCTGCCTGATCCGGCAGGGGTACGGCATGACCGAGGCGAGTCCGGGCACCCACGTCACCCCGGACGACGAGTACGCCACGACCCCGCCCGGCTCCATCGGGCGCCTGCTGCCCAACACCGAGGCCCGACTCGTCGATCCCGGCACCGGTACCGATGTGCCCGAAGGCAGCGCCGGCGAGCTGTGGGTGCGTGGACCCCAGGTGATGTCGGGGTATCTCGATGGACCGGAGGCCACCGCGCTGGCGATCACGGACGGCTGGTTGCACACCGGCGACCTGGTCCGGGTCTCCGACGACGTCTACTGGGTGGTCGACCGGCTCAAGGAGGTCATCAAGTACAAGGGGTACCAGGTGGCGCCGGCCGAGTTGGAAGCCGTGCTGATGACGCATCCGCAGGTGACCGACGCCGCCGTCATCGGAGTGCCGCATCTGCAGGGCGGCGAGGCGCCACGCGGGTTCGTGGTCAGTCAGGGCGCGATCGACCCGGACGCGCTGATGGCGTTCGTCGCGGAGCGCGTCGCTCCGTACAAGAAGGTCCGGTCCATCGAGTTCGTCGACTCCATTCCGAGGTCGGCGACCGGAAAGATCCTGCGCCGGCAGCTGCGGCGGGTCGCGGACGCGGCCGTGGAGGCCGGACCGGGCTGACCCGGGCGGGGAACGGCCTGCGCAACCGCACCTTCGGGCAGGATGGGTGGCATCGGGTTGTGTTCGACGCGGCGGCTGGGGGACGCTGGACGGCATGTCCGATCGCCTCCGCGCCAAGGACGGCAACCGACCCGCCGGCCCGTCGGTGGAGCCACCGGCGCGGCGGCCGGCGCCCGGTCCGCTGGTGGCGGCCGGGATGGGCGGCCACCTCACCGAGGCGACCGTGCGCGCGCTAGCGGCCGGCGGGAACGCGGCGCTGGTGCAACGGCTCACCGAAGGCTCGGGGCAGGCGACGGCAACCCTGCCACGGCCTCCGCGCTCCGGCGACGACGCCGGCACCGCACCGGGCGGGCTGCTCGACGGAGGTCAGAGCGGCGAAACGCCTGTGCCGGCGGATGCGCCCTCCGCGCCAGGCCTGGTCTCCGGTGCTGGCGGCGACTCGGCCGGCGCCGGCACGGGAGGCGCAGACGGCGCGAATGGCTCGGGCGGCGCGTACGGCGCTGGCGGTGCGGGCGGTGGCAGTGGCGGCGGTGCGGGCGGTGGCGGCGGTGCGGGCGGTGGTGGCGGCGCGGGCGTGGCTGACGGCACGCACGGCGCGGGCGGCGAAATCGCGGACGGCGCCGTTCCCGACGAAGACTCGGCCGGCGGCGCATCCCGCCGTACCGCCGTGTCGGCCGGCGCTTCGGCCACGGCGCCGCCCTCTGATTCCACCCTGCCGGCGGTCTCGGCCACGCCCGCCGCCGCCTCGCCCGATCGGGCCTTGCCCGACACGACCCGGGATCTCGGGGCTCAACGATCCGGCAACGGGCCGTCGCCGGATCAGGATGCAGCGCCGGGGGCCACCGACGCGGCCGGCGTGACGAGCGAGCCGGCGACAACCTCGGAGCCTGCCGGACTCGATCCGGTTCTGGTGGATGACGAACTTGCCGAGCACGAGCGCTGGGGGGCGGCGGCCGCGACGGTCGGTGGCGCGCAGTCCGCGGACCGGGCGGGGTGGATCGCCGAGCAGGTGGGTGGTGGTCTCGGCAGCGGCTTTGCGGAGGGTGCCGGGGGCGCTCTCGCCATGACTCTGGCCACCCGGACCGCAGCCCGGTACGCGGCGCGGCGCATTCCCGTGCCTCTCGTCGGCGCCATCATCGGTGGTGCGATCGGTGCGTTCGCAATGTCCGACCAGCTGTTGTCGGCGAAGGGACGCGCGGACCTGGAAACGAAGTTCTCCGCCTTCGGGGAAGGTGGGTCCGGGTACGAGGTGGCAGCGAATACCATCGATGCCATCGTGACCGGACTGGACGTCGCGGCCAACGTCCTCGACGCGGTCGGCTTGGTTGCGGGCCTCGTCGCCGCCGTGGCCTGGGCACTGGCGGCGCCTACGCTCGGTGGATCCACCGTGGTCGCAGCGCCCGCCACGTCAATCGCCACCGCGGCATCGGCCGGCGGCGCGGTGCTGGGCCTTGCCAAAATTGCCCTGCAGCCGCTGGTGCTGCTGTTCCGCTCGCTGCACACGTTCACGAGCCAGGCCGACCCGCGGGCCATCTCGGCTCACGGTGGCGAGTTGGGTGCCGCGGCCGGCGCCGTGGGCGGCGTGCTCGGCGGCTTCGTCGGATCCGCCGGCGCGGGCCGGGCGGCCGACCGGCTCGGCCTGCCCGCCGACCCCACCCGGGCCACCCGGATCGAGGAGACCGCAGGGTCCCGCGGTCGCTCCGCCAGCCATCCGGAGGGTCCGCTGGTAGAAGCAGAGCCCGGGCCGCGCCTCGTCCTGACGCCGGACGAGGTACTCGCCGGGCAGGCGCGTGCCGCCGCCCCGCCGCCCGGTCCGGACGGCCGCCTCGTGTTGAGCCCGGACGAGGTCCGCATCCAGGAGATGCTGGCCGCCAACCCGACCGGCACCGTGCTGGGTGCGGACGGGCGGCCGGCCCGCGCGGAGGGTGGCCCTGATGGTGATCGCCGATCCGCGCTGGAGGGGATCACTGACGACAACATCCCGCGAAAGCGGATCGTCGATCCGGCGAACCCGCCCCCTGCCCCGCCGCTGGGGTACGGGCACGGGCACCTCGTCGATGCGCAGGGCCGCGAGGTGCCCAATCAGTTCGGCAAGTTCCGCGGTGAGCAGGGGATGCCGCAGACCGATCCGGCCACCGGGCGCCGCACCTGGGACCCGGAGTCGCGACTGGAGTACACGCCGCCCGCTTCGCCGGGGAACGCCAACTTCACGGTCCGCGCCGGCGGGGACCGCCCGGAGGCGGGGGACTGGGCCGACGACGTCTTCAGCGGGTCGCGCGACGAGGCGTTGCGGGCCGCGGCGCGGCACGCGGCTGAGCGGGCCGTCCTCGGCGAGCGGGTGATCCGCTCTGACTCGGCGCTGCCGCACGGTTGGGCGCCCACCGAGCCGGGGGCCGTGCCGAAGCCCGGCAATCCGGTGAGCGTGCTGCGCATCTATCCGGTGGCCCCGGATGCGCCCTTCATCCGATCCGTTGCCGCGCCGCAGCCGGAGGGCCTGCCGGCGCCCGGCCGACCGCTCCTTTACGAGGGCGGCGGTCCCCAGGTGCAACTACCGCGGGGGACCATCACCGCAGACACGACGCCGGTCGGCACGTTCCGGGTGTACCGGCCCGGCCCGGGTGAGGCGGTGGCCGCCCACCCCGTGATCGACGCGGCAGATCAGGCCAACGACGCCACGGCGGCGGCCGGCCTGGTCAGCGACGGCGACCGACCCACCGGGCGGCGAGTGGAACCGGTAAACCCCGGATATGACCATCCACCCGGTACGCCGGAGGAACTGGCCCGCATGCGTGCCCACATCGGCGCCATGATGGTGTGCCGTGCTCAGGCCGAGGCGGACGCCGTGGCTGCCCGCGCCGACCGGGCCGAAACCGACCACCGTGCGGCCCGGTTGTCCACTGTGGCCGACGGAGTGACCGGACTCGACCGGCACACCGCCGACCACAGTGCCGCGGTGGCCGGCACCGGGCAGGCGAACCAGCGCCAGCAGGACCGGCAGGCCGAGGCCGGCACGGCGATCGCCGAGTCCGCCTCCCGGCTGACCGGTCTGGCCACCCTGGAGTTGCTGTTGACTGGCTGGGCGGCGGTGACTGCGAAGGCGGGCGCGGTGATTTCGCTGGTCTCCGAGGACGGCGCGGCCAAGATGTACCGGCTCAACGCCGATGCGATGCGGTTCATGGGGCAGTTGACGCAGGCCAGGATGCTCGTCGGCCGGCAGGCAGCGGCGCAGCCCGCCCAGGCGGCCCGCCTCACCGGTGACGCGGCAGCGATCGACGCGGAGGCGGCCCGGACCGCGGCGACACAGGCTCGGGTCGCGGACTCCCAGCAGCGGGTCGCCGCACTGCGCGCCCAGAATGCCCAGGACGCGACGGCGGTCGGGGAAGCGGAGCGGCGGGCCACCGCCGACGGCGCCGCAGCGGCAGATGGCGCAGAGCAGATCCAGGCACGCCACGATCAGCTCGCCGCCGACCTGCAGGCGTGGGCGCTGCGACACCGCGAGCAGCGCCTCGCCGCCGTGGCGGAAACCCGCCAGCGGCTGGAGGGGCAAGGCTACGAGGTGGTGCATGAGTCGACCTGGTGAACCTCGGCCGGTGGACGCCCTGGACGCGGCGTTCCGTCGGGCGGCGCAGTTGGCCGCCGATGGTGATCTCGAGGGGGCGCGTACGGTCCTGCGCCGCCTCGCCCCCCAGGCGGAAGGCGACGGTCGCCGGCTCGACGCCGGCCGGGCACTACGCCTGGCGGCGGCCCTCGACCGCGTCCTGGGCGACCGCGGTGACGCGGTGGCCACCGCTGCGCGGGCGGTCGAGCTGTCTGCGGGCGACAGCGACGCGACCCGGGCCGCGTTGGACGAACTTGGCGAGTCGCTGCTGCGTGCCGGGCAGTCGGCGGCGGCCGCAGACGCGTTCGGGCGAGCAGCGCGGCATGCCGGGGCTCACGCACCACCGCTGCGCCGCAAGCAGGCGTTCGCCCTGGCTGCGGCCGGCTTCGTGGAGCAGGCGCGCGAGGCGTTGGCCGATCTCAGCGACACGACGTCGTCGCCGGTGGACCGGGCGGCTCTGCTGGTGCAGGCAGCGGCCGCCACCGCCGACCATCGCCTGTGGCATGCCGCTGACGCGGCCGTGGATGCCGCGCAGGCGCCGGCGCTCCACGCCGACCTGGCGTTTCTCGCGGCGGCTCGGGCGCTGGACGTCGGTGACGCCGGTCTCGCGTTGCGGCAGGTGCGCCTCGCCCGCCGGTACGCCCTCGAGGCGGTGGCCCCGTTGGCCTACGTAACGGCCAGCATCGCGGAGTCCACGCTGTCCGATGCCGTCAACGACGACGTGGCGGCGTACGGCTCGTTGGCCACGGGATACGCCACGCTGGGCGACCTCGTCGGCCGGTCACTGAGTGCCTTGACGTTCGACGGGCCGCTGCGGGAACTGCGGGGCCGGTGGGGGAGCGCCCGTTTCGCCGCGGCGAAGGCTGCCTACGAGGCCGCCCGCCCGGCAACTGATCGTTGAGCAGCCTCTTCGACGCCTCGCGCCGCGCCGGCCGTGATGCCCGGCCTCCTGTATCGGGTGGCGGCAGCGGCACCGGGTTGACACACTTCGGGCAGGCACGGACCAGCGGCGCAGCAGGCCCCCTGGCTCGCCCGAGCGGAGTGTCACACCTGCGGCACCCGGACGGTCGCATCAGGCCGGCGCGGAGCGGAACAACGGCGATCTTGCCCGCGAGTGGTCGGGCGGGGTCCTGACCGACGACCGGCTTGATCGGTTGCGAGTCCCAGCACTGGAGGATTCCGGCCTTATCGTTGTCGCTCATGACCTCCGATCGTCATTCTGGCGGCCCCCTGACGCCGGCCCATCATGCAGTTGAGATGGAGGACCTGCCGCGTCTGCGACAGATCCTCGACGATGGAGCAGATGTCGAGGACGCAAATGAGCAGGGCATGACGCTGTTGCATCATGCCGTGGATGTCGAAGGCGATGGCGCCCTCCAGTCCGCCCGGCAAGCCCATGTCGATACCACAGCGTTCCTGCTGGCGCGCGGAGCGGACCCGGGTGCGGCCATGCAAGCCGGCGAAACACCGTTGGATCTCGCGCGCCAGTACGGGCACTGGCTCGCGGCGGAGTTACTCGAGGCGTGGGACCGACGCGGCATAGCCGCACCTGAATGATGCGCGCAGGGCGGCGACTCCTCCACGCACCGGCGTCCGGGACCGCGCCGCCGGCACGGGGCACCGCCATCACCGGGCCGGCCGTCGGTGCCGGCGCCCGCCACGGCCCAGCGGCGCAGCCACAGGCCATCCAGCGGCCGATGCTATTCGGCACGCCGCTGGGCGCCCATTGCCGAGCGCCCAGCGGTCAACCTGCCACGCGGTGATCAGCGCTGCTGCAGCAGCCGGTGCGTCTCCGAGATCGCCGACCATGACCTCGGCTGGGCCGGGGCCATCGGCGACGTGGCGCGCAGCGTCACGGCATCTGCCGCCGTCCCGCCCGCCGTGACATCCGGGCGGCCCGGCGTGAACAGCCACGTAGTGAAGACCTGTTCGAGATCCTGACCGGACACCTCCTCGGCGAGCGCCTGGAACTCCTCGATCCGCGCATTGCCGTGCTGCTTGAGCTCCGCCCACCGCCGCAGCGTGGTGAAGAAGGCGTCGTCGCCGATGGCCAACCGGATCTGGTGCAGCGCCATCGCACCCCGGTCGTACACGGCCAGGTCGAAGAGGTTGTGGCTGCCGGCTCCCGGGTCGCCGATGATCACCTGCCAGAACGGATCGGCAGCCGGAATGGAGTTGTAGGTGAAGTCGAACAACTCCTGTGCCGTGCCCTCGCCCTGGCTCTCCGACCACAGCCATTCGGTGTACGTCGCGAAACCCTCATTGAGCCACATGTCGCCCCAGTGGTGCACCGACACCGAGTCGCCGAACCACTGGTGGGCGATCTCGTGAACGACCACGTACACCGAGGCGCCGCGCTGCCAGAACACCGCGTCGTACACCGGTCGGGACTGGTTCTCCAGCGCGAACCCCAGGGAGAGCGGCGGTACCACGACGCCGCCCCGGGCGTCGAACGGGTACGGCCCGAAGAGGGTGCTCGCCCAGTCGATGATCTCGTCTGTGCGCTCGATGCTGGCCCGCGAAGCGTTGGCAAGCTCCGGGGACATGTCGGTGGCGTACGCGTTGATGATCTGCTGGCCGTTCGCCGACGTGTCACGGGTGATGTCATAGTTGCCGATCGCCACGTACGCCAGGTAGGGGGCCATCGGGTTGGCCTCCTGCCAGCTCCAGCGCGACCATCCGGTGATCTCGGGGCGCGGCGCACCCCGCTGGACGCCGTTGCTGAGCACCTCGAGGTCACTCGGTGCCAGAACCGAGATGTTGAACGTGGCCTTGTCGAGCGGGTGGTCGTTGCTGGGGAACCACCACCAGGCGATCTCCGGTTCCCCGACGGCGAGTGCGCCACCGGCCGTGCGCAGCCACGGGGTGCCCACGCCGGGCACCGACACGCTCGACGGGACACCCGAGTACTGGACGACGACGGTCATCGGCTGGCCCGCGGCTAACGGCCGGGCCGGCGTGACGACCAGTTCGTGGGCGCCTTCCCGGGCGAACGTCGCCGGCCGGTTGTTGACCCGCACGGAACTCACGTCGAGCACGAAGTCGAGGTTGAACCGGGAGAGATCCTGGGTGGCACGTGCCAGGATCGTGGTGGTGCCGACCAGCCGATCGCTCTCCGGCCAGTAGCGGAGCCGGACCTCGTAGTGGGCGACGTCGTAGCCACCGTTGCCATAGTCGGGGTAGTAGGGATCGCCGATACCGGCGCTGCCTGGTTGCGGCGGGGCGGCCGCGAGAGCCGCCCCCGGGGCGCCGGCAAGCACGACCGCCAGGACGGCAGTGATGGACACGAGTGTTCGTCGCACGGATGGACTCCCTCCGATGTGGAGATGGCGTCCGGTGAACCAGATCGACACCTCCCGACTGACTACCGTCAAGTTACTGTGCCGGCGCGCTTGATCGCAGCCTGCAGCAGCGGAGTCACTGGTACGCCTTCGTATGAGCGTCTCCCGCCCTCGCGCCGCCGCAGCGCAGGGCTCAGCCCAGCCGCGGGCGCTTACCGGCCCCGGTCGCCTGTCGCCATGATCCGACCGATGTTGTCGGGCGCGAAGTAGGCATCCAACGGTGTGCTGCCCTGCAGGGCACCGAAGAAGCGCGTGCACTCGGCCGGACTCGCGGCGATGCTCCGGAACAGCGCCGCGGTCGGCGGCGCCAGCGGCTCCATCGTCGCCAGCTGGCAGGTGAGCTGCAGGTACGGCAGGAACCGCGCATCGCGTCGGGCTGCGTACCCGGCGAGCGCCCGGTCCATCGGCTGCACCCCGGTCAGGCCGGCGTGCACGGCGTCGGCCAGCAGCCGGGCACTGGTGAACGCGTCGGTGATGCCGCTGGCCAGGCATGGATCCTTGTGGTAGCCGGCATCGCCGACCAACGCCCATCCCGGTCCGTGCGCCTGACGGAAGAAATTGGGCAGGTCGGCGGTGCCCCGGATGCGCTCCGCCGGCCGGGAGGCACGGACCTGCGCCGCCAGCTGCGGCACCCGCTCGATGGCGGCGAGGTAGCTGCCCTCGATGTCGGCGCGGAAGGCGTGGAACTGCGCCGCCGGGCAGGCGACGAAGACGCAGGCCAGACCGTCGTTGGTGGGGAACACGACGACCGACCGGTCGCCCCGGCTGTAGATCTGCGCCCCGTCCGCCGACACATTCGGGTAGTACGTGTAGTAGCCGGCGGTCAATGCCGGTGTCTCGGCGTACCGGGCGGCGCCCACCTGCCGCGCCACCATCGAGTGCAGGCCGTCCGCGCCGACGACCAGCCGGGCGCGCTCGACCAGCGACCGACCGTCGTGTCCCCGACCCCGGACGCCGGTCACCACGCCGTCTTCGCGGACCAGTTCGTCCACGGTGAACCGGTGGCGCACCTCGGCACCGGCCTCGACCGCAGCCTCGGCCAGGATGGTGTCCAGAACCGTGCGGCGCACGCAGTACGGCGTGGCGATCCCGTCGACCGGCGGCGGCGGGCCGGTGATGGCGAACTCGCCGAAGTCCATCGTGAACGACCGGTGCGGCGGGCAGCCGGACGCGGCCACCCGGTCGAGGAGGCCCCAGCGGTGCAGATCCGCGACGGCTGGCACGTGCAGGAGGTGGGTGGAGATCACGTCGCTGGGGAACGCCGCCCGGTCCACCAGAAGCACCCGGTGGCCGTACCTGGCCAGGAGCATGGCCGTGGGAGATCCGGCGACACGCGCGCCGACCACGATGACGTCGAACACCCACCCAGCGTGGTGGGCCGACCTCGATACGTCAATGCGCCTCCGCGACGGCGTGCAGCATCCATTGACGCGCCCCCCTCCGTACCCGAGGATCGGCGGTGCGGCCGGCGTGGCCGCTCGGGCCGATCCGACTCGCGTGCCCGCACGCCGGGCCGGGGGAGGCTCGACCATGCCAGTACGCCCACGTTTGCGCCGATACGGCGCGCTCACCGTCGTCAGCGCGCTTGCCGGATCGCTGATCTCGGCGCAGCCCGCCGCCGCACTGCCGCCGCCCCTGCTGGCGACCGTCAGTACCGACCGGGCCTCGTACGCCGTCGCGGAGGGTGGCCAGGTCACCGTCACGGTCACCGTGACCACTGAGGACAGGAACCCGCTGACCGCGCCGGTCAGCGTGAGCTACGCCACCGGGGCGGGCACCGCCACCGCGGACGGGGACTACACCCCGGTCACCGGCACGCTGGACTTCCCGGCGGGCACGGCGTCGGGCGGCACGGCGCAGTTCACCGTGGCGGTCGGGCGGGACGCGACCAGCGAGACGGCCGAGACCGTGCCGGTGACGCTCACCGCCGGCGCCGGGGTCAACGTCGTCCGACAGCCCGTCGTCGTCATCAACGCGCACGGGCTGCCCTACCTGGACTCCCGGTTGCCGGTCGACCGGCGCGTCGCCGACCTGCTGGGCCGGATGACGCTGGAGGAGAAAATCGGCCAGATGACGCAGGCCGAGCGCGGGGCGGTGGCCAGCGATCCCACCCTGATCGCCCAGTGGCAGCTCGGCTCCCTGCTCTCCGGCGGTGGGTCCACCCCGACGCCGAACACCCCGGCAGCCTGGGTGGCGATGGTCAACGAGTTCCAGGCCCAGGCGCTCAGCACCCGGCTGCAGATCCCGCTGATCTACGGCATCGACGCGGTACACGGGCACGGCAACGCGTACGGGGCGACGATCTTCCCGCACAACATCGGCCTGGGCGCCACCCGCAACCCGGCACTGGTGGAACGCACCGGTCACGTCACCGCCACCGAGGTGCGCGCCACCGGCATCCCGTGGAACTTCGCCCCGTGCCTGTGCGTGGCCCGCGACGAGCGGTGGGGTCGCACCTACGAGAGCTTCAGCGAGGACCCCGCGCTGGTGACGCAGCTGGAGACGATCATCGACGGGCTCCAGGGGCGGCGCGGCCAGCTCGACGACCCGGATCGGGTGCTCGCCACCGCCAAGCACTACGCCGGTGACGGCGACACCGAGTACGACCTCGCCAACCCCGGCGCACCCATCGACCAGGGCATCACCGTCACCAACCGGCGTGACTTCGCCCGCATCGACCTGGCGCCCTACGGCCCGGCGGTGCGCCGCCACGACGTGGGCAGTGTCATGCCGTCCTTCTCCAGTGTGGACTGGACCGAGGACGGCGTCGGCAACCCGATCAAGATGCACGCCAACCGGGAACTGATCACCGAGACGCTCAAGGGCCGGCTGGGCTTCGACGGGTTCGTGATCACCGACTGGAACGGTATCCACCAGATTCCCGACCCGGCCCTGCCGGGTGACCGGGAAACGTTGACGGCGCACAAGGTGCAGGTCGCGGTGAACGCCGGCAACGACATGTTCATGGAGCCGTTCCACGCCCGGCAGTTCGAGGAACTCCTGCTGGCCGAGGTGAACGCCGGGCGCGTCGGCCAGGACCGCATCGACGACGCGGTGCGCCGCATCCTCCGCAAGAAGGTGGAACTGGGGCTCTTCGAGCAGCCGTACGCCTCCGCGGCCAACACCGACGTGATCGGCAGTGCCGCTCACCGGGCCGTCGCGCGGCAGGCCGCCGCCGAGTCGCAGGTGCTGCTGAAGAACGCCGGCAACGCGCTGCCGCTGCGTCCCGACGCCCGGGTCTATGTGGCCGGGCGCAATGCCGACAACATCGGCAACCAGGCCGGCGGCTGGACGATCCAGTGGCAGGGCGTCACCGGTGACGCCCTGCCCGGCACCACGGTGCTCGAGGGCATCCGCGAGGTCGCGCCCGGCGCTCAGGTCACCTACAGTGTCGACGCGTCGGCACCCACCGCCGACGCCGAGGTCGGCGTGGTCGTGGTCGGCGAGACCGGGTACGCCGAGGGCTTCGGCGACGTCGGCGGACCGGTGTGGCCGTGGGGTGCGCCGGAGCAGCGTGAACCCAAGTCACTGTCGTTGCAGCCGGAGGACCGGGCTGTCGTCGACCGGGTGTGCTCGGCGATCGCCACCTGCGTGGTGCTCGTGGTCTCCGGCCGTCCGCAGGTGATCGGTGACCAGCTCGGCAGCATCGATGCGCTGGTGGCGTCCTGGCTGCCCGGCAGCGAGGGCGCGGGCGTGGCAGACGTGCTGTTCGGTCGGCGGCCGTTCACCGGTCGGTTGCCGATGACCTGGCCGCGGACCGAGGCGCAGGTGCCGATCAACGTCGGCGACGCCAACTACGACCCGGCCTTCCCGTACGGGTGGGGGCTGCGCACCGACCCGGCACGCGCCCGGTTGGCTGCGGCCGTCGCCGCCGACGGGGGGTACCGTCCCGCGGCACGACACCTGCGGGACGCCTTGGCGCCGGCGAACTGGAACGCCGATGGCTCGGTGCGCAACCGGGAAGCCGTGCTCCGTGCCCTGCGTGCGGCGACGCAGGCGTTGGGCCGCTCGCGTCAGGGTTCTCCGGCGCTGGGCGAGGCGATCGTGTCGGTGGCCCGGGATCTGGCTCAGGCATCGGTGGTCGCGGGTCGGGCACCGGCTGACTGGGCCAGGCTGGTGGCCGACGCGGACCACGCGCTCGCGTTGGGTGATGCGGCGCGGGCCCTGACCTTGCTGTCCCGGGTGTAGCCGGGGTAGCCAGAACCGAGAACGAGCAGGCGGGGCGCATACCGGCATCGGTATGCGCCCCGCGCGGATTCGCGGCCGGGGTCGCGCGGGTCGGCGCGGGGCCCGGGTTTTCGGTAGTCTCCTCGCCTGCCCGGGAGGAGGCGTCGGATGTCATGGCCGAAGGATGACGGGCCGTGGGTGATCGCGGCGACCTCGGCTGCCGCCGGTTGGGATGTGGCCGCGGCCGCGCTCGCCGCGGCGTCGGGAATGCGGGTCGCGGTGCTGCGCATCGTGCACCGGGGGCGCGCCGAAGGCCCCGGTATCGGCCTGTTGCGCCGGACGGTCGCCACCCTGGTCGAGGTGCAGGCCGGTGCTGCCACACCGTTGGACATCGACGACGTGGTCCGGCTGACCAACGCGTTGGCGCACCATCATGACCTGGTCCTGGTCGGTGCGCTCGACGGGCTTCTGGTCCCGTTGGGCCGCGGCGGATGGACCCTCGCCGATCTGGCCGGGGCGCTGCCGGCCCCGGTCGTGGTGGTCGCGGCCACCGGACCGGAGTCGGTCAATCACACCGCCCTGGCGCTGGATGCGCTGATCGGCCGGGACATCACCGCCGCGGTGGTCGCCGTCGGTGACGACGATGACGGCAACGACGACTCCGGCGACGACGCGGTGGATCTCCCGGTGGCCTGGGCCGGACGCATCCCCGCCGGCGCAGTGGAACGACCCGACGAGTTCGCCGCCGAAGCGCCGGGTTGGCTGGATCCGATGCTGCACGGCACCCGGGGTCAACCTGCGGCGGTCGAGCAGCCCGCCGCTGAGGGTGCGGTGGTCGCCCCGCCGGACGACACGCCACCGGCGGCCGCACCTGACAATCTCCCGCCCCGGTCCACCATCATCGGTAGGCGGGTCGCGACCGGCATCCTCGTCGCGTTGGTGCTGTCGCTGCTGGTCCTCTGCGGCATCAACGCCACCGGGCCGACCGACGTGATCGTCGAGCAACGGCAGATCACCGTGGAGAGCCGGTCGGCCTTTCTCGAGCCGGGTGTCCGGACGTCGCGACGCGTGGAGATGGCGCCCAGACCGAAGGCGGCCACGGTCTGCCCGCAGTACGCCGGCAGTGCCGTCCCGACCCAGCCGGATCCGGCTGGCGCGGACCGGGTCAACGCGGCCTGGGCACGGATCGAACGGTGGTTGGCCGCACACGCCCCGCCCAGCGGCGCGTCACTGCGGCCGCCGGCGGCGCCGGAGCGGATCGTCGCCGTGCAGATGAGGATGTCGGTCCACTTCCCGCCGGATCTGGTGGCGTCACTGCGCCGGCACGACGGCGTCGCACCGGGCGGCCACTTCACCCTGCCGTCGTTCTTCCGACCGATGGGCGTCGACGAGATCCTGCGGGACTGGGAGGGCACCTGCGAGTTCCTGGCAATCGGAATCGTCAATGATCGATCGTGGCACCGGGCCTTCGTGCCGTTCGCGGAGGCGTCGGACGGCGGCGCTCTCCTGGTCGATCAGAGCCCGGGCGGGCGCGGCAGGGTGGGTGAGTACTTCCCCGGGAACGGCACGACGTTCGACTTCTGGCCGGCGTCGGTGGCTGACCTCCTCGACGGCGTCGCCCAGGCTTTGGAGACCGGCCGGCCCTACGCGGGCCGGCACCGGCCGGTGATCACCGCCGGCGGCCGGTTGGAGTGGGACCTCGCTCAGCCTCCGGAACCGCCGCGGTGACGCACCGGCCTGGGTCGACTCGTCAACCCCGCACGCGCACGACGTTGTACGAGGTCTCCGGCGTCGGCTCGGCGAGGTTGAACCGCGCGTTGACCGCGTAGAGCCACGGGCCCAGCGCAGCGACAGTCGCCGGGACGTCGAACGCCGGACTGGTGATCTCCTCGAGCAACGTGGCACTGGTGAGTCCATCGTCGAGCCGGAACTTCGCGATCACGTTGGCGAAATTGCGGACCACGTACAGGATCCGCCCGCGCCGCAGCAGCCCGTCGCCCTGCAGCACGCTCGCCCCGCCCAGGTCCACCTGCGTAGCGGCGCCGGTACCGGGATCGAAGGCGTACAGCCGGCCGGCCAGCATCTGCACGATGAGCAGCCGGCCGTCCCCGGTCGCCTCAATCCCGTTGTTGAAGGCGCCGGCCTCGGCCAGACCACCGGTGAGCTGGATCGTCCGCACCGCTGACTGGTCCGGCAGCCGACCCGCCGCGCCCAATGGCACCGCGTAGAGCACCGGACGGTAGGAGTCGGTGAAGTAGGCGGTGGTCGAGGTGACCACCGCGTCGTTGACGAACGTGCCGCCGAAGGAGTACTCGGCGAGCCGGGCTCCGGTGGCCCCGTCGTAGACGACGGCTCCACCGGTGCCGCCGCCGCAGACCCAGAGCCGGCCCCAGCGGTCGAACTCCAGACCGACCGCCTGGCCGCCCTCGCGCCCGGCAACGAACGTCGAGCCGCGCCCGGTCCGCAGGTCGCCCCGGTAGATCGCGCCGTTGGCGAGTGATCCGACGTAGAAGGTGGTGCCTCGCCCGGCGGTGATGCCTTCCGGCCGCCAGCCGGCCGGGAGCGCGATGGTGGCCGGAAGGCGGTGCCCGCCGGTGGCCGCCTCGCCGGCGCTCGCCGGCGAGGCGACGCCCAGAGTGGCCGCACTGGCCGGAATCGCAAGCGCGCCAGCCAGCAGGGTACGTCGACGCATGAGTGCCTCCCCCGTTTGGGACATCGATCGGTATGACCCTAGAGCGTGTCTCAGCCCTTTGGGAAGTGGGCAGTCCGCGGCGGTGGAGGTCACAAACCGGATGGGCTTTCGCCCTGGAGTGCGTCCCGGGATGCGCGTCCTTGCTACATTCGGCGGCCAGTGGACCCCTCGAGACGAAGGACGCCGGTGACCGAGCCCCTGGTGCTGATCGTGCTGCTACTCCTGGTGGGCGTGGTGGTGCTCGTCGTCGTCCTGATGCGCCGCCGTACCGCTGCGCCGCCGACGGCTCCGCCCCCGCCGAAGGACCCCTTCCGGTCGGTCGACGATGACGTGCTGCGCGGCGACCCGCGGACCCTCAAGGCTGGTGACCTGGTCGAGATCCGGGGTGCGACGTACACCGTGCGCGGCAGTCTGTACCTCACCGAGCAGTCCTGGGGTTGGGCCGAGCACCTGCTCGACGACCCCACCGGCGGCCGCAAGGTCTGGCTTTCCGTCGAGGAGGACCCCGACCTCGAGCTGGTGCTGTGGCACGCGGTTGCCGCTGCGACGGTCAGACCGGGCGAGCCGACGGTCGACTTCGACGGTCGCCGCTACCACGACGACGAGTCCGGCACCGCCCGGTTCACCTCCAGCGGAACCACCGGGCTGAACGCCTCCGGCACCGTGAAGTATCACGACTACAAGGCCAAGGATGGTGCGCTGCTGTCCTTCGAGTCCTACGCCGGGCCGGGGGAGTCCGACAAGTGGGAGGTAGGGCGCGGCGAGCCGTTGGTGCGCGCCGAGGTGCGCGTGTGGGCGCAGGGCGGCTGACGTGCTCGTCGCACTGGATACCCCGTACCTCGACACCACGGCCGCGGACCTGCGCTTCGCGCTCGGCCTGCCGCCGCAGCCGGCCCTGCGCGAGTTGACGGTCGCCCTGCCCGGTGGTGACGCGGTGACGCTGCGCCTGCTCGGCGCCTCGCATCAGGTGCGCTTCCGGGACGTGGACGAGACGGTCGCCTGCCTGCCGGCGGCCGCGTCCGGCAGGCCGCTCCCGACGAGCTTCGACCGGCCCGGGTACACGTTCCGGGCACAGGTACGCAGCCTCGACCGCCAGGCGTTCGCCGCCGCGGCCGGAGACCTGCGCCGCCGCGCTGGAGCGGAGGAGCAGGCGCTGGCCGGGGTGTTCCCCGGGGCCAACGACGCACTCACCGTGCTGGCCGCCCGAGCGGTGCCCGGCGGCGCCGCCTGGTGGACCGCGCATGCCTATCCACAGACCGGCGAAATGGTCCTGACCGAGTCAACGGTGGTGAGCGGCTAAGTGAAACGGACCTTGTATCTGGTAGCCGCATGTCTTGGCGCGCTCGGGCTTCTCCTCGGCAGCTGCGCCGTGTTCTCCGGCAGCTTCTCGCCGAAGTCGTACGTGTCGCAGCACTACACGCGCGCCGCCTCCCAGGACATCGACGACGACGCCCGCGCGTACACCAGCTCGAAGCCACCGAGCCGGGTCGCCGAGGAGATCACCAGCAACTGGGAGCCGGCCGGTCGGTACACCGACGGTTCCGGTATCTACCTGCGGTACTCCAATGACTCCGTCGTACTCAAGCCCAACGGCACCGGCACGCTGATCCTGGTGGAGGGGCTGCGGACCGCCTACGGCCGCTACGCCGGCGTCGTCGGCGGCACCGGTTGGGTGGGCCGCGGCGACGGCAACAGCGGCCGCGGTGGCGGCCCCGGCACGGGAAAGTAGCGCACAATGATTGATCTTGTCACCGACCTGGCGGTCACCCTTGGCTTCGCCGTGGCCGGCATCGTGCTCATGGGCATCGGCGCGGTCCTGGTGGACCTCGCCACCCCGGGATCGCTGCGCCAGCTCATCTGGGTGGACCGCAACGCCAACGCCGCCATCCTGCTCGCCTCGAACCTCCTCGCCGTCGGCACGATCGTCACCACCGCGATCGTCGCCAGCGACGGGAACTTCCTGCAGGGCATCGGCTCCACGCTCGGCTACGGGCTGGTCGGCCTCCTGGTGATGACGATCGCCTTCGTGGTCCTCGACCTGGCCACCCCGGGCCGGCTCGGTGAGGTGCTGGTACACCCCGAGCCGCAGCCGGCCGTGTGGATCACCGCCGCGGTCCACCTCGCCGTGGGGGCGATCATTGCCGCGGCGATCCTCTGATGGCCGGACCTGCGCAGCGGCCCGCGTCGACGCGTCGGCCCACGACACCGCGGACGGCGGCGCCGAGGACCGACAGCAGGAAGCGCACCATGCTGGTTGTCGCGGCGACCGTGCTCAGCGCCGGACTCTGCGCCGGTGGCCTGTACCTGGCCGGCGGCGCCGGGGGCTCCGGCGGCTCCGGCGCCCTGGCGGGGCCCTCGGAGTCCGACGGCCAGCAGGAGGTCGTTGACCAACTCGCCCGCGCCACCGAGGCGCACGGCATCTGCTACGGCTGGCGGCTTTCGGAGACCGACGCTGCCGGCACCCTCGGCTCCAATCTCGGCGCCGGCAAGCCGGTCACCGGTGATCCCACGAAGTGCGCCAGGTACGTCGAGGTCGTCGGCAAAGTGGTCTACTACCCGGAGTCCTCCGAGTCCGAGGACGAAGCCATCCTGAGCATCTCCAGCAATCTTCCCGGCTCCGACAAGCTGGACCCCGCCGTGTTCGAGCGGCTCGGTGCCGGGACCGGGACGCTCCTCAACGAGCCGGCCGACACCATCCTCACCGCCGCGCAACTGCTGCCGCTGCTCACCATGGAGGCTGGGCTCGCGACGGCGCCCGTGCCGCAGCCGAGCCCCACCGGCACGGTCCAGCCGGTCGCGATGGGTGGCAGCGACTTCTGGCGCGACCGCGCGGTGCTCGTGTTCATCGCCGCGGCGCTGCTCGTCGCCGCGCTGCTCACGCTGCTGTTCGGCACGCGTGTGGTGCGGTGGATCTCGCCCCACGACAAGTTGGAGGCACCGGGCCGACCAGCGACCGCGCGGGTACGGCAGCGGCCGACGCCTCGACCGAGTCCACCGCCGCAGTGATGCGTTTCCGGCGCAGCGCGGTCCTGGCGGCCGTGTTCCTGTGTGCCGCTTGTGGACTTGTCTACGAGCTCGCCCTGGTCGCACTCGGCAGCTACCTGATCGGCGACACCGCCGCCCAGGCGTCGATCGTGCTGGGCGTCATGGTTTTCGCGATGGGGATCGGCGCCCTGGCCGCGAAGCCGTTGCAACGGCACGCACTCGTCGCGTTCGCCTTGGTCGAGCTGCTCCTTGCGCTCTTCGGCGGCCTGTCGGTCCTCGGGCTGTACGCCGCGTTCGCGTGGTTGGACCTCTACGCGCCGGCGCTGGTCGCGGTGGCGTTCCTGCTGGGGGCGCTGATCGGAGCGGAGATCCCGCTGCTGATGGTGCTGCTGCAGCGCATCCGGCAGCAGGACGCCGGAAGCGCGGTGGCGGACCTGTTCGCCGCCGACTACGTCGGTGCGCTCCTCGGCGGCCTTGCCTTCCCGTTTCTGCTCCTGCCCATGTTCGGCCAGCTGCGCGGTGCGCTCCTGGTCGGGGCGCTTAACGCCGTGGTCGGCGTCCTCGTCGTGTTCGCCGTGTTCGGCCGGGATCTGCGCCGCCGAGCCGCGCTGGGGCTGACCGCCGGCGCCGTCGTGGTGCTCTCCGTCCTCGCGGTGTCGTACGCCGTGTCGCGGCCGTTCGAGGTGACGGCCCGCCAGCAGCTCTACGCGCATCCGGTCGTCTACGCCACGCACAGCCGCTACCAGGAGATCGTCCTCACCGAGTCGCTGACCGGCGACGTACGGCTGTTCCTCAACGGTGACCTGCAGTTCGCGTCCACCGACGAACACCGCTACCACGAGGCGCTGATCCACCCCGCCCTCGCCGGCGCCCGGCGCAACGTGCTCATCCTCGGTGGAGGCGACGGGCTGGCCCTGCGTGAGGTACTCAGGTACCCCGACGTGGAGTCGGTCACCGAGGTCGAGCTCGATCCGGCGGTGGTCGCCCTGGCCCGCACCGACCGGCGCCTGCACGCGCTGAACCGGGACGCCTTCGCCGACCCGCGGGTGCGCCTGCTCACCCAGGACGCGTTCGCCTGGCTGCGCGACGACCCGCCGCGGTTCGACGCGATCGTCGTGGACATGCCGGACCCGGACGAGACCGCGACCGCGAAGCTGTACTCGGTCGAGTTCTACGCCATGGTGAAGCGCGCGTTGGCCCCCGGCGGTCGCGTCGTGGTGCAGTCCGGCTCGCCGTACTTCGCGCAACGCTCCTACTGGTGCGTCGGCGCCTCGCTCGCCGCTGCCGGGCTGTCCGTCGTGCCCTACCATGTCGACGTGCCGTCATTTGGCGACTGGGGCTTCTTCCTCGCCGGCGACTCGTCCACCGGCGTGCCGCCGCTGCGGATGGATCCGCCCGCCGCTCTGCGCTTCCTCGACCCGGATGTGCTGCGCGCCGCGACCGTCTTCCCGGGCGACCGGCGGCGGATCGAGGTCGCCGCGTCGACCCTGATGGAGCCCCGAATTCTGGAGTACGCCCGCGAGGAGTGGAAGGGTTACTGACCCGCGATGACGTTGGCAGATCTGGACGAGAAGCGCAGGCTGGTACTGCTCGAGGTGGTCGAGCGGTACTACGACGCGGTACCCCGCTCCAGCGCCCGGGCCGAGGACTTCGCGGCCCTGACGCTGTTTGTCCGCGACGGTGCGGGTCTCCCGTTCTACGCCCGTCCGACTCTGGGGTGGAATGGCGCGGTGCGTGCGGCCGACGTGACCCGGGTCCGCGACCGGCAGCGGGAACTCGGGATACCCGAGGCGTTCGAGTGGGTGGCCGAGACGACCCCCGCGCTGCGGGAAGCGGTCGAGGCGTCCGGGCTCACCGTGCACGAACATCCTCTGATGGTGCTCGACGACGGCGCCGAGGTGCGCCCCCTCGACGACCGCCCCGCCGGTGTGTCGGTGCGCATTCTCGGCCCGGACGATCCGGCGCTACCCAGCGCCCTGGCCCTGCCCTACCTCGCCTTCGGCGAGCCGGGAACCGGGATCGGCAGCGCCGGCCCGGCGGAACTCGCCGCCGCGGTGCGTGAGCGCGCCGAGGACGGCGCGGTGCGCAGCCGGCGCGACCGCATGCGGGCCGGCCTCACCGTGGTCGGCGCGGCGGTGCGTGACGGGATGGCATTGTGCTCGGGTCAGCACCAGCCGGTGGGAGCGGTCAGCGAGATCGTCGGCGTTGGCACCCTGCCCAGCGAGCGTCGGCGCGGGTTGGCCCGGGCGGTCACCGCGGCGCTGGTGGCTGACGCCCGGTCCCGCGGCGTGCAGACCGTGTTTCTCTCCGCGGGTGACGATGACGTCGCCCGGATGTACTCCCGCGTCGGGTTCCGGCGGATTGCGACCGCGCTCATCGCCGAGCCGGCGGGTTAGCCGCGCGCCCGTCGCCGCATCCGCTCAGCGGGATGAACCCGCGGCGGCCATCTCATTGTGGAAGACGGCCGCCGGGACCGGTCCATGGTCATGTCGCCTCGTGCGGCAGGCAGCTCCACCCTTGACAGGGCGGGCCGCGGTGAGAGAAATTCAGCTTCAGCTCCAATGTGGCCTCAACTGACGGCATGGGGGTTTTCCGCCAGCTGATCCACCTCCGCTTGGCGATCATGGGTTGTCGCTGGTCGAATACGTCCGAACAGACGTGGAGGTCTTGATGGCAGCGGTGGTAGAAGCTACGCCGGCGCCGGAGGTTGATGCGCCGCGCAAACCGATGATGAGCACCCGGCAGATTCTCTACATGAACGCCGGCTTCTTCGGAATTCAGTACAGCTTCGGGATGCAGCAGACCGCAATAAATCCGATCTTCGGATTTCTCGGTGCCGACCCCCATCAACTCCCCATTCTCAATCTCGCCGGCCCCATCACCGGGCTGCTCATCCAGCCGTTGATCGGTGCGTTGAGCGATCGCACCTGGAGCCCGCGCTACGGTCGGCGCAAACCGTTCTTCCTGATCGGCGCGATCGGCTGCAGCATCTGCCTGTTCCTGTTCCCGTTCGTCACGGCGCTGTGGATGGCGGTGCTGCTGCTCTGGCTGCTTGATGCGAGCAACAACACCGCGATGGAGCCCTACCGGGCGTTCCTCGCCGACAAGCTGCCCGACTCCCAGCTCGCCAAGGGGTTCCTGACCCAGTCGTTCTTCACCGGTTTCGGTATCACGCTGGCGAATCTCAGCCTCTGGGTGTTCCAGAAGATCGGCAGCGCATCGACCGAGGCCGGCATCCCGTACTGGGTGTTCGGCTCCTTCATGCTGGGCGCGGTGTGCTCGATCGGCGCCATTCTGGTGACGGTGCTCAGCACCAAGGAAAACCCGCCGACGGAAGCTGAACTTGCCCAGCTGAGAGCGCATCGGGAAAAAGGCAACGCGATCACCGACATCGTGTCGGCCGTCCGCGACATGCCCGCATCGCTGCACAAGCTCGGCCTGGTGTACATGTTCCAGTGGTACGCGATCGTCATCTACTGGCAGTTCGCCTCGTTCAGCCTCGTGCGGAGCGTTTTCAACTCCACCGAGGAGGACAAAGGGGCCTATGCCGAGGCGGTGGGACTGACCGCGCTCGCGAACGCGACGTACAACATCGTGACATTCTCGACCGCTTTTCTGCTGGTGGGGATGGCCCGGAAGTACGGTGCCAAGTGGGTGCACGCGGCCTGCCTCTGCCTGGCCGGCGCGGCGATGCTGCTCTTCCCCCATGTGCAGAACCAGTGGATGGTGTTCGTCCCGATGATCGGGCTCGGTATCGCCTGGGCCTCCATGATGGGCGTGCCGTACATCATGGTCGTCTCGATGGTGCCGAAGGAGCGCTACGGCGTCTACATGGGAATCATCAACATGATGATCGTGGTGCCCATGCTGATTCAGACGATCACCTTCGGCTTCATCCTGGACAACTTCCTCGGCGGCGATCCGCAGAATGCGATCACGTTCGCCGGGGTGCTGTTCTTCGTCGCGGCGCTGGCGATGACGTGGATCCGGCCGCCGAAGCGTCAGTCCCCGGTCGTCCCGCTGACCTACCGGCAGATCATGGGATACGGGCGGGTGCTGGTCGGCTCGGACGGCTCACCGTCGTCGCTGCGGGCAGTCGACCGCGCCGCCGAGGTGGCCGCCGCCGCCGAGGCGGAGCTGATGATCGTTTGTTCCTACAACCCGATGACCGCCCGCCAGGAGGCGAGCCTGACCCTGACTTCGCCCGGCGACACACGAAGGGGCCAGGTACGGGGCGAGGCGGCGGCCCGGGAAGCGCTCAGCCGCTCGGCCGAACAGGTCAACACCGCCCGGGTGAGGCTTGCCGAGGGCATCGTCGTCGAAGGTGACCCGGCCCAGGCGCTGGTGGACACCGCGGTCCTCAACGGCGCGGACCTCATCGTGGTCGGCAACCGCGGACTCGGTGCCCTGGCCGGAACCCTGCTGGGCTCCGTGCCGGCGGAGGTGTCGCGGGCCGCCGCGTGTGACGTCCTGATCGTGCAGACCGGCGGGGATGACGCGGGAGGCACCAGCACTGCGGGCGCATCGACGCCGACCCCGGTGGCGAAGGTTCCGGAGGACGGCATTGTCGGTCGACCGGCCGACTGAGTGAGGCGCAGCGGTTCGCCGGGGCATCGTTGCCGGTGCCCCGGCGGCCGCACGCCGTCCATCCACCGCGAAGGATCTTTCCCGCCGATCACGGGGTAATCACGCTCCGTCGCGCGGGGATACCATGCCGGACGACATTGGCGTAATGTCCGCCATCGTGGCCACCCGCCGCCGGTCGACTCGGTGAGCGCAAACGCTCGTTCAGCGTCGACCTGACAGTCACGATCCGCAGACTGCCCACAGGGGATTGAGCATCGGTGGACCAGCACGCATCGGTGGGCGCGAGTAGGGTCGCGACGGATGGTGCTCCGCCGACACCGACGGCGGAGCAGCCGACGGCTTCGGCCACGCCGCCGACGGCTTCGGCAACGCCGCCGACGGCGTCGGAGTTCGAGGAGGAGAAGCCGGGCCGGCAGCTCACCGGCCGGGTTGCGGTCCTGGTCACCACGATGTCTGCCGCGGTGGCGGCAATGGTGCTGTGGCAGGTGTTCCGGCCGCTCCCGCAGGGCAGCCAGTACTTTCTGATGGTGTTTCTGGCAGGGGTCCTGCCACTGGTTTTCCTCTGCTACAGCGCGCGACCCGCGCGGGCGGCCAGCATGCGGCGCCCGACCTGGATGGACTGGGCGCTCGCCGCGCTGGCAGTTGTGGTCTGCCTGTATCCGATCCTGCCGGTTGCCGGCGGGAGTTACGACGCGTTCCTCGACCGGCAGGGCCTGCTCGACCCGGTGGACGTCGGCATGGGGGCGGTGCTGCTCGTGCTCGTCCTGGAAGCCTGCCGGCGCACCACCGGCTGGATCCTGCCGTCGGTGTGTCTGGCCTTTCTCGGCTACGCCTACTACGGCGGGTACGTGCCGCAGGCGTGGGCGGTCGCGCACGCCGGCCTCGACTTCAGCCAGATCGTGGACGCCCTGTACAACTCACCAAGCGGCTTCTACGGGACGCCGCTCGACGTGGCCGCCTCGTACATCGTGCTCTTCACGATCTACGGCGCGGTCCTGCACCTCTCCGGGGCCGGGGCGTTCTTCGTCGACCTCTCGGTCGCGGTGTTCCGGCGCTCGCGCGGTGCGGCCGGCCGCACCGCGGTGGCGTCCGGGTTCCTGCTCGGCACGGTCTCCGGTTCCGGCGCCGCTACAACGGTCAGCATCGGGGCGGTGACCTGGCCGATTCTGCGCCGGGCCGGGTACCCGGCGGAGCGCGCCGGGGGCATGCTCGCCGCCGCCGGCGTGGGTGCCATTTTGTCGCCGCCGACGCTGGGCGCGGCCGCGTTCATCATCGCCGAGTATCTCAACGTGTCCTACCTGACCGTCCTGTTGTGGGCGACCGTACCGACGATCCTCTACTACCTCGGCATTCTGCTCGCGATCGAGATCGACGCCCGTCGGTTCGGCGCCCGGCCGGTGGTGATCGAGGCGCAGTCGCCGTGGCGGCTGCTCGGCCGCTTCGGGTACCACTTCGGGTCGCTCGTGATCATCATCGTCTTCCTGGCGTTCGGGCTGCCGGCGACCCACTCGGTGGTGTACGCGACGGTGCTCGCCGCGGTGGCGTCGTACCTCGATCGCCGGCACTGGCTGACGGCGCCCCGGGCGGTCGAAGCGTTGGCCACCGGCGTACGCGGGGTACTGCCGGTGGCCGCGGTATGTGCCGCTGCCGGGGTGATCACCGCGACCACCACGAAGACCGGTCTCGGCCCGCAGGCCGCCGGGCTTCTGGTCAGCGGCGCCAAGGCGGTCACCACCGATCCGACGCTGGTGGCGGCGCTCACCGTGGTCTTTGCGGCGATCTCGCTGACCCTGCTCGGCCTCGCTGTGCCGGTGACCGCATCGTTCATCATCGGCTGGGTCGTGATCGCGCCGGCGTTGTTCGAGATCGACGTCAGCCGGCCCGCCGCCGCGATGTTCGTCTTCTATTTCTCGATTCTGTCCGAAGCCACGCCGCCGACCGCGCTCGCGGCGGTGGCCGCCGCGGCCGTGACCGGCGGCCGGGTGATCCCGACGATGTGGCAGACGCTGCGGTACGCCCTGCCGGCGTATCTGGTCCCCATCGCCTTTGTCTTGACGCCGGCCGGCGAGGGCCTGCTCGGCTCGGGAGGCCCCGGCCGGGTCGCCTTCGCGCTGCTGGCCTGTGCTCTCGGAGTGGCGATGCTGGCGGTCGCCGCCGGCGGTTGGCTGCTCGGGGTCGGCCCGGCCGGAGCGCCCGAGCGCGTGCTCGCCGCCGTCGCCGGTCTGGTGCTGCTCTGGCTGGAACCGCTGGCCACCGCGGTCGGTGTGGCGCTCGCCGCCGGGGCGGTCGCCGCATGCCTGGTCCGCCGCCGACTGGTCGAGCGCCCGGAGCCCGGCGCCGGGCGCGCCTGAGTTTGTCCATGTCCCTGGGGAGGATCTCGTGAAGGTCAGAAGTGCACGACCGATCACCGCCGCGGCCGTGATCGCCGTGGCCGTCAGCGGTGTCGCCGGATGTGGCGGACGCCGGGAGACCGCTGCGCCGGCCGCCGCCAGTGACGCGGCGATCACCTGCACCATCGAATCGGAGACCCGCATCGGCATCGCGACCGGCAACACCACCGGGGTGTACTACCAGCTCGGCAACGCCTTCGCGACGCAGATCTCCGATGCCACCGGCGGCAAGCTCAAGGCCACCGCCGCGGAGACCGGTGCGTCCGTGCAGAACATCCAGCAGCTCGTGAACGGCCAGTACCAGGTGGCGTTCTCCATCTTCGACACTGCCACGGACGCGGTCAACGGCACCGAGAGCTTCACGTCCAAGCAGCCGGTCCGGGCGCTGGCCCGGATCTACAACAACTACACCCAGGTGGTGGCGCGAGCCGACGCCGGCATCAACTCGGTCGCCGACATGAAGGGCAAGCGGGTCTCCACCGGCTCGCCGAAATCCGGCACCGAGGTGATCGCGCACCGCCTCCTGAAGGCCGCCGGCGTGGACCCCGAGTCGGGCATCACCGCGCAACGGCTCGACCTGGGCAAGAGCGTTGAGGGCATGAAGGACGGCAGTATCGACGCGATGGTGTGGTCGGGAGGCCTGCCGACGGGCGGGATCACCGACCTGTTCACCTCGCTCGGTGACAAAGCAAAAATCATCGATATCTCGGCTGAGTTGCAGGATATGCAGGCGATCAACCCGGCGTACCAGGCCGGCTCGATCCCGGCCGCCACGTACAAGAGGAGTGCCGATGTCCCGACGATCGTCGTGCCGAACGTGCTTCTGGTCCGCGACGATCTTGACGCGAACGTGGCGTGCGTCCTGACCAAGACCCTGTTCGACAAGCGCGATGACCTCGCCAAGGTCAACGCGGCGGCCAAGGGGATCAGTCTCGACACGGCGCGCAAGACGGATCCGGTACCGCTGCACCGAGGTGCCGAGCAGGCGCTGAAGGATCTGGGCGCCAAGTAGTCCGCGGCCCCGGGCGCGCTCCGGCGCGCCCGGGCCGGCGGGGGTCGCACCCGCGCATCTGGCGCTTGCCCGGCATCAGAAAGGAATCGGCATGGAGATCAGTTCGGGAGTCGCCCGGCATCGCCGGGCCGCCGGACGGGTCCGCTTCTGGTCGGTTCGGACCCAGTTGCTCGCGCCGATCCTCGTGGCGACCATCGGTCTGGGCGTGCTGGGTGGGCTGCAGACCGCCTCCGCAGTGGAGCAGGCCCGCGACGCCGCCCGAGCGAAGGTCCTGGCCGGCACGGCAACCGCCACTGTGCGGCTGGCCCACGAACTGGACCGGGAACTCGCCGAGACCGCGGCTCTACGGCAGCGTGGGGGCCGGTCCGGCGAAGCCCTGGTCCGCGCCCAGCGGACCCGCGTCGACCGGGCGATGGTCCGCTACCGGGAGGCCGCGGCGGCCGCCGGCCGGGAAGCGAGCACCTTGCGCGCAGCGCTGAGCACCGCCGACGCCGACCTTGCCAACCTGGGCGCCACGCGTGCCGAAGCCAGCACCACCACGTCGCCGTGGCCCGCTTCGGAGCGGGCCTACGCCAGGATCGTTACTGCCCTGCTGGCCTTGGCGGACGCGCTGCCGGCCCAGCTCAACGACCCGCGCCTGGCCGCCGCCGCCCGCGAGGTCGGCACCGTGGCCGCCATCGAGCACTATCACGCCCTGGCGCGCGACCTGCTGCGGCCGGTCTTCAGCCGCGGTGCGCTGCAACCCGGTGAACTGGCCGCTGTGGCGTCGGTCGTCGGTGGCATGCGCCAGCGCGAGGCGGAGTTCGCCCAGGTCGCCAGCCCGGCGGCGAAGGAGGTGTACGACCGGCGGGTGACCGGCCGGGACGTGTCCAACTCGACGGCGATGCGGACCGCCGCACTCCGCGGCGACATCGAACCGGCCGGCCTGAAGGTCGACGCGGACGCCTGGTACGCCGCGCAGAGCAATACGATTCGTCGGCTCAACGACGCGGGCCTCACCCTCTCGACACGACTCGACGTGCGCGCCGCCGGGATCTCCGCGGCCGCGTACCGGCGAGCGTGGTTGGTCGGTGTCGGCTCCGCCAGCCTCGCGCTGCTGGCCCTTGCCGCGGCCGTGGTGCTCGCCGTGCGCACCAGCCGCCGGTTGCGTCGGCTGCGGGCGGCGGCGTTGATCGTCGCCCGGGAAGAACTCCCGGAACGGATCGCCGCGGTCAATGCGGGCGTGCCGTTCGATCCCCGTGGCGCGGCCGACTCTCCGGCCTCCGCCACGACCCGGAGCATCGCGGCGAGCGAAGACGAGGTGGGCGAGGTGGCCGATGCCTTCGGCTCGGTCCACCGCACGGCGTTGCGGCTCGCCGCCGAGCAGGCTGAGCTGCGCGTCGATGTGGCACGGATGGCGGAGATCTTCGCCCGGCGGATCCGGACCCTGATCACCCGCCAGCTCCGCCTGCTCGACGAGTTCGAGCGCGACGAGACTGACCCCGAGGCGTTGTCGCGGCTGTTCGCCCTCGACCATGTCGCCGCGCGCCTGCGCCGCAACGGCGAGAACCTGCTGGTGCTGGCCGGCGGTGAGCCCGGTCGGCCGTACGCGAGCGCGTTCCCGCTCCTGAACGCGGTCCGGGCGGCGGCTTCGGAGATTGAGGATTTCCAGCGGATCGAAGCCGAGACGATGGACGTCGCGGTCGCCGGCTCCGCGGTCGGTGACCTGGTCCATCTGCTCGCCGAACTCCTGGAGAACGCGACCGCCTTCTCGGCGCCGGACACCATGGTGCGGGTATCTGCCCGCCGTGCCGGCGAGGGCGTCGAACTGCGGGTCCGGGACAGCGGCATCGGCATGACCGAGGCCAGACTCGCCCAGATCAATGCTCGACTGGCATCCTCGGCGGCGCTGTCGAGCGCTGCCGCCGGCACGATGGGGCTGTACGTGGTCGCGCGACTCGCCGCCCGGCATGGGCTCCGCGTCCGGCTGCACAGCAACGCCCATGGCACCGACGCGTTCGTGCACCTGCCGCCGGAGGTCCTCGTGCCGCTGCGGCCGGGTGAGAAGACCGTGGCGGCGCTCGGCACGACACACACCATCCGGCCGACACTGGAGCCGGCGGTGGCCGGCCAACTGCGCTGGCAGAGTGCGGGCGACGGCGCTTCCGCGGGCGGCACCGGCGATGCTGCGGCGTGGTTCAAGCCGTACCTCTCCGGTGCCTCATCGCGGTCTCCCGGCCAGGGGGTTGCCGCGGTGACCGGCCGGCCGCAGAACCAGCCCTCCGGCCTGTCCGCGGGTCCGGGCGCCGTGCCCCGGCCGCGAGTGGGCCCGGACGGGCCCGGGGCGCAACCGGGGCCGTCCACGCCGGAGTCCAGCGAGCCCGCGGACGAGCCGAACGGCGCGTCCGGGCTGCCCCGCCGGCGGCCCGGCGCCAACCGCGCGCCGATGTCGAGTGTGGCCGTTGCGCCGGTACCTCCGCAGTCGCGGTTGGACCCGGACGAGATCCGGTCCCGACTGTCGGCGCTCGCCGAAGGCGTCGCGGCGGCCGGACGCCGCGGCAGCGAACCCAACCCCGCCTCGAAGGATCGGTAGCACATGGACACGCATCAGGACGCGGACCCGAGTGGCGGCCTCGACTGGCTGATGAGCAGCTTCACCCGGCAGGTGCCCGACGTGGCGCATGCCATCACGGTCTCCGGCGACGGGCTCCGGTTGGCCACCTCCGCCGACCTCCCCGTTGACATGGCCGATCAGCTGTCGGCCGTGATCAGCGGGCTGGCCAGCCTGTGTACCGGCACGGCCAGGCTGATGTCCGCCGGCCGGGTGCGCCAGACCATCGTGGACATGGACGGGGGAGTGATGGTCGTGATGACCGTCGGCGATCTCGCGCTCATCGGCGTTCTGGCCGCGCCCGGCTGCGATCTGGGCCAGATCGGGTACGAGACGGCGATGCTGGTGCAGCGGGTGGCCGACGCACTGGCGCCGGCGGTCCGTACATGACCGGCGCCCGCCGTCGCGCGACCCGACTGCTCCTCGTCGCGCTCCTGACCGGGGGACTGACGGCGTGTACGTCAGCCCCGGCGGAGCCCGGTCTGTGGCACGACGGGCGGCTCTACATCGGCACGGGCAACACCACCGGCACCTACTACCAGTTGGGTGGCGGGTTCGCGGACCTGATCAGCAACCACCTCCCCGGTTTCGAGGCCCGCGCGGAACCGACCGGGGCGTCCGGGGACAACGTGGAGCGGGTGGCGAGCCGGGACATGGACATCGCGTTCTGCAACGCCGACACCGCCGCCGACGCGGCGACCGGCAAGGGCTCGTTCGCGGGTCGGCAGCAGCCGGTGCGGGCGCTCGCCCGCCTCTACCAGAACACCATGCAGGTCGTGGTGCGCACCGAAGCGCGCATCGCCACGGTGGCCGACATGCGGGGCAAGCGGGTCTCCACCAGTTCCCCGAATTCGGGTACCGACGTCATGGCCGGCCGGATCATCGAAGCGGCCGGACTGGATCCGGACAAGGACCTCACCCGACTCCGCATCTCGCTGGCGGAGACCACCCGGGCGATGCGGGCCGGGACGATGGACGCGATGTTCTTCACCGGTGGCCTACCCACGCCCGGGATCTCCGATCTGATCGCCAGCGCACCGGCACAGTTCCTCGTGCTCCCGATCGGTGCCCTGCTGGCGCCGCTCACCGCCCGGTACGGGCAGGTCTACACCACCGCGACCATCGCGAGCAGTGTCTACAGGACCGCCGGCGACGTCGTCACCATCGTGGTGCCGTCCCTGCTGATCGTGCACGAGGAGATGCCCGAGGGTCTGGCGCACCAGTTGACGAGGCTGCTCTTCGAGCACCAGCGCGAGCTGGCCACGGTACATCCGGAGGGCGGCAACTTCGATCGGCGGCACGGGCCCGAGACGGCGCCCGTGCCGCTGCACCCCGGCGCGCAGCAGTACTACGGTAGCGGATAGGCCGGCGACACCCCGGACACCTCCAGGTCGAGTCCGGCGTAGTTCTCGGCCAGCCCGGCGGCGCCGGCCGCCGACGAGACGACCCAGCGCAGCTGGGACAGCTGGAGCTGGGCGTCGAAATCGTCGCCGGTGGTGTGCAGCATCGACGTCATCCACCAGGAGAAGTGCGTGCAGCGCCACACCCGGCGCAGCGCGGTGTCGGAGTAGGCGTCGGCGAGCTCGCTCAATCCGTGCCTGAGCCAGGCGGTCAACGCCCGCGCGAGCAGGGCCACGTCCGCGATCGCCAGGTTGAGCCCTTTGGCGCCGGTCGGCGGCACGATGTGGGCGGCGTCACCGGCAAGGAACAGCCGGCCGTGACGCATCGGTGCGGAAACGAATGACCGCATGGGCAGGACGCCGCGTTCCGAGATCGGGCCCGGCTGCAACGTCCACCCGTCCTGACCGCTGCCCAGCCGGCTCGCCAGGGCGGACCAGATCCGGTCGTCGGACCAGTCTGCGGCGTCGGAGTCGGCGTCGACCTGGAGATAGAACCGCGAGACGGTTGCCGAGCGCATCGAGTGCAGGGCGAACCCGTCCGGGTGCCAGGCGTAGATCAGCTCGTCCGTCGACGGGGCCACGTCGGCCAGGACCCCGAGCCACGAGTACGGATAGGTGCGCTCCCAGGTGGTCTGCACATCCGTCGGTACGGCCCGCCGTGACGGGCCGTGGAACCCGTCGCAGCCGGCGACCACGTCGGCTTCGATGCGCTGGGTTGCGCCGTCCGCGTCGGTGAAGGTCACCGATGGCCGGTCCGAGGTCAGATCGTGCAGCGCCACGCCGGACACCGAGTAGAACGACCGCTGGCCGGCCGCGGAACGTGCGTTCATCAGGTCCCTGGTGACCTCAGTCTGCCCGTAGACCCACACCGAGCGGCCGATCTGGGAGACGAAGTCCATGTGGTGGCGCTCGCCCGGCCACTGCAGGTAGATGCCCCGGTGCCGGTCACCCTCGGTGAGCAACCGATCGGCCAACCCGGCGCGCCGGAGCAGCTCGACCGAGGACGATTCCAGCACACCGGCGCGGATCCGGCTGAGCACGTACTCCGGCGACCGGGCCTCCACCAGCACCGAGTCGATGCCGGCGAGGTCCAGCAGGTGCGCCAGGAGCAGCCCGGCCGGTCCCGCGCCGACGATAGCCACCGGGGTCCGGAGCGGGTTGGTCATGACACCTCCCGTGATCAGTGCCTGTGAACATACGCCATGGTGGAGCCGACGGCCCGGGACCGCGAAAACAGCATGGCCGGACCGGCTCAGCCGGCGTGCCACAGCCACGACGAGAACCTGTGGAACCTGCGCCTCGACCGTTGCGGCAACACCTACGACGAGGGGAAGGCGGTGGCCGCCGATCGCCTGGCGAGTTGTGGGCGGTCGCCGAAGCCGACGTACGCGGTTGCCCACATCGCCGGCAGGTGCGCCGGGAGGGAGTCCGGGGGCAGCGCGCCGGTGAGCACCAGCATCACCATGCCGTGCGTCATGGCCCACAACTGGGTTGCCGCCGCCTGTGGGTCGCAGCTCCGGGCGAACCGCCGGTCGGCACGCGCGCGGCGGGCGCTTGAGATCAGCACCTCGAAGCCGGCGGCGGCGGCGTCCGGATCGTCCAGCGCTTGCCGGTTGTCGAACATCATCAGGTACAGGTTCGGGTTGTCCAGCGCGTTCGCCACGTACGAACGCCCGACCGCCGTCAGGTCGGCGACGGAGTCATCGGTGTGCGCCAATTCCTTCAAACGGCGGGCCAGCCGGGTGAAACCTTCCTGCCGGACCGCCCCGAGCAGCCCGCCCATCCCGCCGAAGTGGGTGTACACCGCCATCGTGGACGTCCCGGCGGCCGCGGCCACCCGCCGTAGCGTCACCGGCTCCCGGGCGATGAACAGTTCGGCCGCCCGCTCGATGAGTTCGTCGCGGACGGCTGCATCCGGAGTTCTCGGCACCCTGGCATTGTACATAGTCATGATATAACGTTGCTATGGAACGAGCGTCGACACCCGCCGCCGCGGTCATGAGGAGGACAGATGCCTGTCGAGCTGATCAACCCGGACGGACTTCCCAAACCCGAGGCGTATGTCCAGGTGGGGCTCGCCACCGGGACGCGCACGGTGTACCTGTCCGGCCAAGTGGCCCGGACTGCGGCGGGCGAGCCGGTCGGCGAGGGCGACCTTGCGGCACAGGTGGAGCAGGCGTACGTCAACGTGGCCGCCGGGCTCGCGGCGGTGGGTGCCACGTTCGATGACGTCGCCAAGCTGACCGTCTACGTCGTCGACTGGAGTCCCGACAAGATGGAAGCCCTCGGCGCCGGCGTTGTCCGCGCGGCCGAGCGCCTCGGCTTCAATCCCATCAAGCCGGTCACCCTGATCGGGGTCGCGGCGCTCGGCGAACCGGACCTCCTGGTGGAGGTCGACGCGATCGCGGTCTTACCCTGACCCGACGGTGGCGCGCGGCGGCGGGGCGCTGGCGAGTTCCGCCAGCGCCAGCGCACCGAGCACGCCGGACAGTCCACCGAGCGCCGGCGTGACGAGATAGGGCCGCATCCCGTCAGCCACCACACCGCCGTCGAGCGCGCCAGCAAGCCGCGCCAGCGTGCTGACCCGTACCGCCTCGATCAGGCCGGGCAGGTTGAGTACGCCGCCGCCGAGCACGATGCGCTGTGGCGTGAGCAGGTACGTGACGGCGGTGACAAGCTGGGCGAGGTACCACGCCTCGAGCTCGACGACGCGGTTCAGCGTGGCACCGAGGTCGCTTGCCGGGCGGCCGGTGCGGCGGTGGATGGCCGGGCCGCTCGTCAGGCCTTCCAGGCAGTCCCCGTGGAACGGGCAGGAACCGGGGAAGTCGTCGTCCGGGTGGCGTTGCACCGTCAGGTGACCCATCTCCGGATGCAGCAGACCGCGCAGCGGGCGACCGGCGATGACGGCACCTCCGCCCACTCCGGTTCCCACGGTCAGGTAGGCGCTGGAGTGCAGACCCCGTCCGGCACCCCAGCGGAACTCCCCGTAGGCCGCGCCGTTGACGTCGGTGTCCAGGACGATCGGCACGTCGAGGGCGCGCTGGATGGAGCCGACCAGGTCGGTGTCGGCCCACCCGGGCTTCGGCGTCGTGGTGATGTACCCGTAGCGCGGCGAGGCGGGTGCGAGGTCCAGTGGGCCGAACGAGGCGATCCCCATCGCCTCGATGTGCAGCCCGGACTGCTGCTGTTCGCGGAAGTACGCGACCACCCGGCCCAGCGTCTCTGCGGGCGTGGTCGTCGGGATCACCACCGAACCGCGGAGATCCGCGGGGCCGGTGCCGACCGCACAGACGAACTTCGTGCCGCCCGCTTCGATGCCGGCCCGGACCGACGCCGAGCGAGCGCTCACTTGGTCGCCCCGGACGTCAGGCCGCTGTAGATGAAGCGCTGCAGCGTCAGGAAGATGATGAGCGTCGGCAGGATGACGAGGATCGTACAAGCCGCGATCACCTCCCATTGGGCGCTGAACGGGCCACGGAACCGGAACAGCGCGGTCGAGATGACGGGCAGGTCCCGATCCGGCATGTACAGGAACGGGAGGTAGAACTCGTTGTAGATGGCGATGCCCTTGATCACGACGACGGTGGCGATCGCCGGCTTCAGGAGCGGGAGGATGATCCGCCAGTAGATGGTGAACGTGTTGGCTCCCTCGATCGCGGCCGCCTCGTCCAGATCCCTCGGAATGCCACGGAGGAACTGCTGGAAGATGTAGATCGAGATGATGTCGGTGCCGAGGGACAGGGCGATCACGGACCACCGCGTGTTGAACAGGCCCAGCTTGTTGACCACCTGGAACGTGGCCACCTGGGTGGTCACCGCCGGCACCAGCGCGGCCAGCAGGAACAGGCCGACGATGGTCTTGCGGAACCGGAAGTCGAACCGGTCCAGCGCGTAGGCCGCCATGGAACCGATCAGGATCGTCCCGGTGACCGCCACGACCAGGATGAACGCGGTGTTCATCAGCCCCAGCAGCATGTTCCCGCGGGTGAATGCGATGACGTAGTTCTCGAAGTTCAGCCAGTTGCCGGGCGGGTCGAACGGGCCGGTCTCGGCGAACTCGGTGTGCGTCTTGAGCGACGCGATGACGAGTACGACGAGCGGCAGGAGCATGAAGATCGATGCGACGACGAGCGAGAGGTACTTGAGCGCGACCGCGACCCGGGCCCGGGTCCGCTCGACGCCGGAGCCGGCGGGAGGCGGCGGCGGTATCACCGGCGCGGCGGCGCGGATGTCGGTGGTGGTCATGTGAGGTTCACCCTCTCGTCCGGCACGATCCGCCGCTGGATCCAGGTGGCCACCAGAATGATGACCAGCAGCACGACGGCCATGGCGGAGGCCAGCCCGAACTTGTGGTATGTGAACGCCATGTTGATGGTCTGGATCACGAACGTCTCACTGCCGTTGGCGCCGCGCGTCATGATGAACGGGATCTCGAACACCGACAGTGAGCCGGAGATCGCGAGGATCACCATCAGCCCCACGATGGGCTTGATCCCCGGCAGGATGATGTGCCAGAACTGCTGCCACCGGCTGGCCCCGTCGATGCTGGCCGCCTCGTACAGCAGCGGCGGGATGGACTGGATGGCGCCGAGGAACAATACGAAGTTGAGACCCATGTAACGCCAGATCGACGTCCCGGCGAGGGAGTAGTTGATCACGCCGGGGTCGCCCAGCCACTGCTGGGACAGGCTGCCGAGACCCAACAGATTGAGCGTCGTGTCGAGCGTCCCACCGGGCTGGAAGAAGTACAGGAAGATCATGGCGATGGCGACGCCGTTGATGAGGTAGGGGAAGAACAGGAACCCCTTGAACATGTTCCGGAACCGTACGTTGAAGCTGAGGATCGTGGCGAAGTACAGCGCCAGCGCGAGTTGGATGGCTGACGCCCCGAGATAGTAGGCGCTCACCCGCAGTACGTCGAAGAGCTCCGGACGGGAGGCGATCTCGACGTAGTTGTCCGCACCGACGAAGTCCTTGATCGGGCCGAGCCCGCTCCAGACCGTGACGCTGTAGCCGAACATGCTCAGCACCGGGATGTACGTGAACACGATCAGAAAGGCGAGCGGCACCACCAGGAACAGGTAGGGCGTGATCCGCTTGCCGCTGTACGGCCCGGGTCGGCGCCGCGTGATCCGGAGGAACTGCCGCGGACGGGCCGTCGCGCCGAGTTCGGTCACGGTCGGGGCGGTGTTCGTCGGAGCTGCCATGGAACTCAATTCACCTTCCGGTAAGCCTCGCCGGGCGTGGGACGGGCGGGAGTGGGGCGTGCGGACCCTGCCTGGTCCGCACGCCCCGACCGCTTCGGCGCCCCCGTTCAGTGCGTCAGCTGGTCTTCGCCTTCGCCTGCGCCCAGCGCTTGTTGAGGTCGGCGAAGATTTCTTCCTTGGTTTCCTTCTTCGCCCCGCGCGCCGCGTCGACGATGCGCTGCCGGTACTTGGGATCGTTGATGGCGATCTCCGAGGCCTTGTCGATCCGCAGGACCAGGCCCTCCTTGCCCTTGGGCTCCGGGCTCATCTCGACGTACTCCACACCGGCCGTCTTGAAGTCGGCAAGCGTCTCCGGCATCGGGTCGGCGAGGACCGGCGAGATGCCACCCTGGCTGATCGCGTATCCCGACTCGTTGGCGAACCAGTCGAGCCACGCCCGGGCGGTCGCCTTGTTGTCCGAGTTGACGTTGATGGCGTTCTTGTAGTCGCCACCGATCGCGGAGTGGAACTTCCCGTTGGCCTGCACCGGGTACGGCATGTAGCTGATGTCGGCCTTGTTCGGCGCGGCGGCCTGCATCTGCACCACGGCCCAGGAACCGAGCACCATGGTCGCGACCTTGCCGGTGCCGATCATTGACTTCGACTGCTCCCAGTTGGTGGTGGTCGGGTCCGGCTCGGTCAGGCCCTCCTTCACCGCGTCCCACAGGAGCGTGTCGAGGATGTACTGCTCCTTGCCGGGGGACCAGGGCGCGTCGTCATTGGCCAGGTCGATGGTCGCGTCAGGGTCCCCGGACACGCTGCCCCGCCCGCCGATCAACTGGGTCAGCGGCCAGCCATCCTTGTAGTTCGTGTACAGGGGGATGGCGCCGGTCTTCTCCTTGATGGTCTTGAGCGCGGCGATGAACTCCTCGGGGGTCTTCGGCGCCGCGGTGATGCCGGCCTGGGTCCAGATCTTCTTGTTGTAGACCAGGCCCTGCGCGTTGCCGGTGATCGCGATGCCGTAGGACTTGCCCTCGAACGTCTGCTCCGACTTGACGAAGCGGTACTTGCCGGCCAACTCGTCGACGGTGCCCAGCGGCTCGAAGTACGTGGGCAGCTGATCCTGGGTGATCGAACCGGGGATCAGCAGGACGTCGCCGTAGTCCTTGGTGTTCATCCGGATCCGGACTTCACCCTCGTAGTCCGTGATCGCCTCGAACTTGACACTGGTGCCGGGGTACTTGGCTTCGAACTTCTTCTTGTACTCCTGGAAGACGTTGTCGACCAGGTCGGTGCGCTGGGTGAGCACGGTGATCTCACCGGAGACGGCGTTCGCGCCGCTCTTGGGTTCCTCATCGCCCCCACCGCATCCGCTCGCCGCGAGGGCTACGGCGGCGAGCAGGGCGGGAATTCGGTATTTTCTCATCGGCGCATTTCACCTTTCGGTGTCCACGTTGACATGATCCCGAGGCCTGGCGGGGAAGATTCGTCGGCCGAGTACTTAACCGGTTCGGGTTTCGTGGAATGTACACTCGGGGTTACGCGGCGGTCAACGCTGACATAGACCCTCGTCAGGTCAGCATCGTTCTGGCAGGATGTACCGCGTGCCGACCGCGGCCCGGAACATCGCCGCTGCGGCCTCGTGCAGCGCTCGCCTGGGCCGAATCACGCGTGATGGCCGTCGGTGCTTTCGCCGGTGGCCCGACTTCGCCCGGATCTGGACGCGCCGGAGCCGGGTGCTCACGGCAGGGTTTGCCGCTGAAAATTTTCACGTGGGGGGTCGCCAGGGTGCTCGGTGAAACGGGGCAACACCAGGCTGAACGGCCCGTTGAAGGGCTGCTGCCGCGGGCGACGCTGTCGGATGTCGCGCGCCTGGCCGGCGTCAGCGCGAAGACCGTGTCACGCGTCGTGTCCGGGCACCGCGGCGTCAGCGCGGACACGCGTCAGCGCGTGCTGGAAGCGGCGCAGCGGCTGCGGTTCCGCCCCAACCACCTGGCTCGCGACCTCCGGCAGGGCGGTGTCTCGACGACCGTCGCCTTCGTCATGGGGGATCTTCGCAACCCCTTCTACTCCAACGTGGCGGCCGGCATCGAGGAGGTGCTGGCCGAGCACGGCCTGACGATGGTCATCGCCGCCACCGGCGACGACCCCGGCCAGGAGGCGCGCGTCGTCGCCGCGATGCTCGAGCGACGGGTGCGCAGCCTGCTCCTAGCCCCTATCGCCGCAGACCAGAGCTATCTGCAGGGCGAGCGCCAGCTGGGTACCCCGGTGATCTGCATCGACCGCCCCGGGCAGAACCTGGTCGCCGACAGTGTCGTCTTCGCCAACCGGGAGGGCGCCGCCGAGGCGGTCCGGTCACTGGTCGGGCACGGCCACCGGCGGATCGCCTTCGTCGGCAGTACGGTGCACACCCATCAGGAACGCCTCGCCGGATACCGTGCCGCACTGCTCGAGGCCGGCGTCCCCGGATCTGCCGCGTTGGAGCGCACCGACGCGACGACCGCCGCGGCGGCACAGCACGCCGTGGCCGAGATGCTGGCCGGATCGAACCCGCCGACCGCGATCCTGGCCGGCAACAACCGGGCCAGCACCGGGGTGCTGCGCGCGTTGCGGGAAAGCGGTCGGCGACCCGCCTTCATCGGTTTCGACGACTTCGAGTTCGCGGACAGCTTCGGCATCACCGTGGTGGCTCACGACCCGGAGGAGATGGGCCGCGAGGCGGTGCGGCTGGCGCTGCTCCGCCACGCCGACCTGACCGCCCCGCCGATCCGCAAGGTGCTCCCGGTGCGGCTCGTGCCGCGCGGTTCCGGGGAACTGCCGCCGGCGGACGGACACGGCTGAGGCGCACCGGCAAAGGTGCGGGTCGACGCGGTGAGCCGGAGCAGTGGCGGGGTGGTCAGAGAACCGGTTCAGCGACGCAGTGTATCGCGGTTGCGGCGCTGCCAGCCGCCGGGTGCGCCGTTGACAGCGAATATCGGCCGGCCTACTGTACGGCTCACCGTACTGATTCGGTTAAGTGCCGCGTGCCGAGCCCGGGGTGCGGCGCGTCAGTCGCCTCACCCACGGGAGAATGTCACGATGCCCCATCTGCGCCCATTGCACGACGGTTGGACTGTCCGCGCGGCGGACGCCGAGCCTGAGTCGGCGGCGCCGGGGGAGCCGGTCACTGCGGCCGTGCCCGGGTGTGTGCACACCGACCTGCTCGCCGCCGGCCTCATTGAGGATCCCTACCTCGACGACAACGAGATGCGGCTGGACTGGATCGGGCGCACCGACTGGCTGTACGAGACGACGTTCGACTGGGCCCCGGACGGGGAGGACCGTGCCGACCTCGTCTGCGCGGGGCTCGACACCGTCGCAACGGTGCTCCTGAACGGCGTCGAGATCGGCCGCACCGCGAACATGCACCGGTCGTACCGGTTCGCTGTCCGGGAGCTGCTGCGCGAGGGCGGCAACCACCTCGCCGTCCGGTTCGCGTCGGCCTACCGCTACGCCGATTCGGTGCGCGAGGCGGTCGGCGAGCGGCCCGCCGCCTACACCGAGCCGTACCAGTACATCCGCAAGATGGCCTGCAACTTCGGCTGGGACTGGGGCCCGACCCTCGTCACCGCCGGGATCTGGCAGCCGATCGGCCTGCACACCTGGTCCACGGCGCGGCTGGACCAGGTGCTGCCGCAGGTCACAGTGGACCGGGGCACAGGGCGGGCCGAGGTCGTCGTCACCGTCGAGCGGATCGACGCGGCCCCGCTGTCGGTGACCGCCACCGTCGCCGGCGCCACCGCGACCGTGTCGCTGGCACCGGACCAGACCACCGCGACGATCGTGGTGGACGTGCCGGACGTCGGACTGTGGTGGCCCCGTGGCTACGGCGACGCGGTCCGCCACGAACTCGTCGTCGCGCTGCTCGACGGGGATGGATCCACCCTCGACGATTGGCGGCGCCACGTCGGCTTCCGCAGCGTGCGGCTGGACACCACGGCGGATCCGGACGGCACCAGCTTCACCATCGTGGTCAATGACACTCCGGTCTTCGTTCGGGGAGTCAACTGGATCCCGGACGACGCCTTTGTCACCAGGGTCGACCGGGCCCGCTACGCGGACCGTCTCGGGCAGGCCTGTGGCGCCGGCGTCAACTTCCTCCGCGTGTGGGGTGGCGGCCGGTACGAGAGCGAGGACTTCTACGACCTCGCGGACGAGCTCGGACTGCTCGTGGGGCAGGACTTTCTCTTCGCCTGCGCCGCGTACCCGGAGGAGGAGCCGCTCGGCTCGGAGGTGGCCGCCGAGGCCCGCGAACAGGTGGCCCGGCTCATGCCGCACCCGAGTTTGGTGCTCTGGGTCGGCAACAACGAGAACATCTGGGGCTGGCACGACTGGGACTGGCAGGCCGGCCTCGCCGGGAAGAGCTGGGGGCTGGGCTACTACCTCGACGTGCTGCCGACGATCGTGGCCGAACTGGATCCGACCCGCCCGTACTGGCCGGGCAGCCCGTACTCCGGGGACGAGCACCGGCACCCGAACGACCCGGCGCACGGCAGCATGCACATCTGGGACGTGTGGAACACCGACGACTACCGCAGGTACCGCTCCTATCGGCCGCGGTTCGTCGCCGAGTTCGGCTTCCAGGCGCCGCCGGCATTCGCGACCCTTCGTCGAGCGGTCAGCGACGCCCCGCTGGCGCCCGACTCGCCCGGCGTGATGCACCACCAGAAGGCCATCGACGGCAACGGCAAGCTGGCCCGCGGTCTCGCCGGGCACTTCCCCGTGCCGCACGGCTTCGACGACTGGCACTGGGCGACCCAGCTCAACCAGGCACGGGCCATCAGCTTCGGCATCGAGCACTTCCGGTCGTTGCGGCCGCTGTGCATGGGCACGATTCTGTGGCAGCTCAACGACAACTGGCCGGTCACGTCGTGGTCAGCCATCGACGGCGACGGCCGCCGCAAGCCACTGTGGTACATGTTGCGCCGGGTGTACGCGGATCGGCTGGTGACCATCCAGCCGCGCGACGAGGGTCTGGCACTGGTGGCGGTCAACGACGGTCGCACCGCGTGGCGGACGCAGTTCGATGTGCTGCGCATCGACTTCACCGGCCGGCGGAAGGCCACGTTCGCCGTGACCATCGACCTCGCGCCCGGCGAGTCGGTCACCGTGGCGCTCCCCGCCCACCTGGCCGAGCCGGACGATCCGGCCGGGGAACTTCTCGTCGCGGACAGCGACGCGGGACGCGCGGTCTGGTTCTTCGCCGAGGACGTCGATCTCTCCTACCCCGCACCCGGCTACGACGTCCGGGTGGAGCCCGACGCGGGCAGCGTCCGCGTGGTGATCACCGCCGGTACGCTCCTGCGCGACCTCGCCATCTTCCCGGACCGGCTCGACCCCGCGGCGACGGTGGACGAGCAACTCGTCACGCTGCTGCCCGGGGAGACCGCCGTCTTCACCGTCCGCAGCGAGCAGGCTCTCGACCCGGCGGCGCTGACCACGATCCCGGTGCTCCGGTGCGCCAACGATCTGCGGCCCGGTGCGGTGGACCGCGCCGCCGCGGAGCTGACGGCGGCGGTCGCCGGCGAGTAGTGCCGGCGCTGCGCCGCCCCCCGTCACGGTGGGTCGCCCGGACCTGCGACGGGGGAGCGGTGTCGCCCCCGGCGGGCGACAGCGTCGGTCACGGCCTGCACGTCGGCCCGGACGCCGTCCGCGGCGCGCTCGGGGACCGGCGAGCCGACGTTGCGAAGCTGCCGCGCCCCGAGCAGAGCCAGCAGGGCGGCGGCGGCGAAGGCGACCAGGCTGACGATCAGGGCCGCCACCCATGCCGGCATCACCAGCACGAGCACCAGCCCCAGCGTTGCCAGCGCCCCGCCGAGGCCGTACAGCCCGATGACGCCGGATGCTCCCGCCAGCGCACCGCCCCTGGCGATCCGACCTGCCCGGGCGGCGAGCTCGGCTCCGGCCAGCCGGACCTCGGCACGGACCAGCCGGGTGATCTGTTCCACCGCCGTCCGGACCAGGTCCGCTGTGGACGGTGCGGCTGGTGCGTCGACCCGCCCCCGGTCGTCTTCGGTCATCCCCGCTCCGTTCCAGTTCGGCAAGGCCGACTCGGCGATCATATTGGGTCCTGCCGGTTCACCCGGGCGTACAGCAGATCGACAGGTGGTCCGGTGTCGGCGTGGGGCGCGCCGAGGCTGGGCGGCACCGCGATGACGCCGGACCGGCTCAGCACCGCGGTGATCTCCCAGATGAGTTCGTGGGCGACCACGACGGTGGCGATGGCGGCGTCCGCGCCGGGCGCGATCGCGCGGGCCGTGGCGGCCTCCTCGCCGATGAGCGCCTTGGCGACCGTGTCGGCCAACACGCCGGCGATTCGGTCCACCGGGCCGTCGACGCCCACGACGGGAAGAGCGGGACGGCCGTCCCGGCGCCGCAGCCGCCAGGTGACGCCGGTACCGTCGACCACCGGGTCCTCGGCACCGCCGGCATCTGCCGGCGTGCCACCGCCGCCCACGAGTCCCCGTACGGCCTGTCGGAGCCCGGGTGCGGCGGTGAGCGCGTTGAGGCGGGCGACGGTCGCCGTGGTCCACACCTGTACCAAAGTCACGCCACCGCACGGGACGAAGTTGGTGCCGGCGGCGCCGTCCCGACCGGGGTGTACCGCCCAGAATGCTCCATTCCACCACGGACGTGCCTCGCTCAGGGTCACCGCCGGGACCGCGCCGACATCGGCAAGCCGCTCCCACAGCAGTTCGTCCAGGGCGTAGCCGAAAACCACCGCGTACGCGCTGCGCTCCAGGCCCGCCTCGGAGAGGACGCGTCGCAACGCGCCCGTCCCCGGGGTGAGCCGACCGGCGAGCCGCTCGCCGAGCGACCGCAGTCGTTGGCGCAGTGCGGTGACGTCACCGCGACCGAGAACGGGAAAGGCCGTGCACAGCACGCCTCCATCGACGTCCAGTAGGCCGAACTCCACCAGCCGGGCCACCTGCGCTTCGGTGACCGGCACGCCGCGCGTCTCCAGCGCGTCCGGGGTGACACCGGCGCGCGCCTCGAACAGCAGTCGGCCATTCGTCCCCTCCGCAACGACGGAGTGCGGCGTCTGCCGGGCGGTTGGGCAGTAGCAGTGCAGCGTCCACTCCGCGAGGTCGACGGGATCATCCGGTGGATCGGCTGGTTCGTTCGTCCGGGCGCTCACCGCAGCACAGTAGCGGCGTCGTCAGGTTGGTCGGCCCCGACGGGCCCTCATAACCTGAGGTTCCTATGCTCGCTGGAGGACGAGTGCCGATGAGGGGGAGTGCAGTCGTGACTGCTGTTGCGGATCAGTACGCCGGTGGCGCCATCGCGGACGAGGTGGTGACGGCGCTCGCCCACCCGGGCGACGACGAGATCGCCCAACTCGACGCGTGGTGGCGGGCAAACAACTACCTGACCATCGGCCAGATCTACCTGCAGGGCAACCCGCTGCTGCGGGAGCCTCTCTCGTCGGAGCACATCAAGCCCAGGCTGCTCGGCCACTGGGGCACCAGCCCGGGACTGTCGCTGATCTACGCGCATGTGTCCAGGCTGATCCGCCGGACCGGGCAGCAGGCCATCTATCTCGCCGGTCCCGGGCACGGTGGTCCGGCGCTCGTGGCGGCCGGGTATCTCGAGGGGACGTACAGCGAGATCTACCCGAAGGTCTCCCAGGACGAGGCTGGCATGCTGCGGCTGTTCCGCCAGTTCTCCAGCCCGGGCGGCATCCCGAGCCACGTCTCGGTCACCACGCCCGGCTCGATCCACGAGGGCGGGGAGCTGGGCTACGTGCTGGTGCACGCGTTCGGCGCGGTGATGGACAACCCGGATCTCATCGCGGTCGCGGTGGTCGGCGACGGGGAGGCCGAGACCGGCCCGCTGGAGGGCTCCTGGAAGGGCGTCTCCTTCCTCAACCCCGCCCGCGACGGCGCGGTGCTGCCGATTCTGCACCTCAACGGCGCCAAGATCGCCGGCCCCACCGTGCTGGCCCGCAAGGACCCGGCCGAGGTCCGCTCGCTGCTGCACGGGCACGGGTACGACGTGATCGAAGTCGAGGGTTCGGATCTCCCCGGTATGCATTACCGCTTCGCTGAGGCGCTGGCCAACGCGTGGGCGCGGATCCGGAGCATCCAGGAGGCGGCGCGCGGCGGCGACTGGGACGGGACGCGGCCGCGGTGGCCCCTGATCGTGCTGCGTTCCCCGAAGGGCTGGACCGGCCCGGAGGAGGTGGACGGCATCCGCGTCACCGGCACCTGGCGCTCGCACCAGGTCCCGCTGTCCGGCGTTCGCGGTAACGCCGGGCACCTGCAGATTCTGGACACCTGGCTGCGGTCGTACCGGCCGGAGGAGCTCTTCGACGCCGCCGGCGCGCCGACGGCGCTGGTACGGGATCTGGCTCCGGCCGGCGACCTCCGGATGAGCGCGAACCCGCACGCCAACGGCGGGCTGCTCTGCCGCGACCTGGACCTGCCGGACTTCCGCGACTACGCGGTCGACGTGCCGCAGCCGGCGCAGGTGCGCGCCGAGTCCACCCGGCGACTCGGTGAACTGCTCCGCGACGTGTACCGGCGCAACCCGGACAGCTTCCGGCTCTTCTGCCCCGACGAGACGAACAGCAACCGGCTGGGCGCGGTGTTCGAGGTCTCCGACCGCGGGTTCATGGAGACGGTCACCCCGGAGGACCTGGCGATCAGCCGGGACGGTCGGGTGATGGAGGTGCTGTCGGAGCACAACTGCCACGGCTGGCTCGAGGGCTACAACCTGACCGGCAGGCACGGCATGTTCGCCACGTACGAGGCGTTCGCCATGGTGAGCGCCTCACAGACGGTGCAGCACGGCAAGTGGCTCCAGGAGGCGAAGCGCCTGCCGTGGCGGGCCAAGGTGCCCAGCCTCAACGTGCTGCTGACGTCGACCGCCTGGCGCAACGACCACAACGGCTTCTCGCACCAGGGCCCGGGCCTGATCCAGGTGGTCCTGACCCAACGCGGCGACGTCGCCCGCGTGTACCTGCCACCGGACGCCAACTGCCTGCTGTCCGTCGCCGACCACTGCCTGCGGTCCCGGTCGTACATCAACCTCATCGTGATCGACAAGCAGCCGCAGCTGCAGTGGCTGACCATGGACGAGGCCGTCGAGCACTGCGCCCGCGGCGCAGGCATCTGGGAGTGGGCGGGCACCGACGACGGCACCACCGACCCGGACATCGTCCTGGCCTGCGCCGGTGACGTGGTGACCATGGAGACCGTCGCGGCGGCCCAGATCCTCTCCGAGCGGCTGCCCGGCATGAGGGTCCGCGTCGTCAACGTCGTGGACCTCATGACGCTGCCACGGCAGAAGGACCACCCGCACGGTATGAGCCCGACGCAGTTCACCGAGCTGTTCACCAACACGGTTGATGTGATCTTCGCGTTCCACGGTTACCCGGGCGCCATCCATCAGTTGGTCCACGGCCGGCCGGACGCCGACCGCTTCCGGGTGCGCGGCTTCATCGAGGAGGGCACGACCACGACGCCGTTCGACATGACCGTACGGAACCGGGCGTCGCGCTACCACCTCGTGATGGACGCCATCAACAACGCGAAACGGCTGCCGCGTGGCGCGCATGACCTCAAGACCTGGTGCGAGCAGAAGCTCCAGGAGCACGACGCGTACGTCGTGGAACACCTGGAGGACATGCCGGACGTCCGGGACTGGACGCTGGGGGACTGGGCGCAGCGCGGCTGACATCGATCCTGGCCAAGTTGGGCCAGCACGCAGCGCTGCGCACGTTTCCACTCGGCACGGGGAGCGGGTCCTGGTCGAGGGCGGCCCTACCGACCGGATCTGGGGCATCCTTGCGGACGGTTCGGCCGCCCCCGCCGAGTCCGAGTGGCGGTGGTCGGCGCCCGACGGTTGATGAAAAGCCGACTTGACATCGCCTTGTCATGACAAGCACACTTGTCATGACAAGCGTGCTTGTCATGGAGTGATGTCGAGGGAAGGAGTGGTGCGATGGACAACGATGTGCGCCATCTCCGGCTCGCCCGCGGTCTCTCCCAGGCCCAGATCGCCGATGCGATGCGGGTATCCCGGCAGACCATCAACTCTATCGAGACCGGCCGCTACACCCCCTCACTGCCACTCGCCATCGCCCTTGCCCGCTTCTTCGAGCGATCTGTTGAGGAGATCTTCCATGCCGATCCCACGCCAGGAACCTGACCTCATGCAACGCTCCCAACGGCGGCAGTTGATCCTCATCGTGGCCATCGCGGTGGCATTTCCGGCGATGCTGATGCTGATCGGCCAGGCCGGGTACCCCGAGCTCGGCATCGTGGTGGTGGCATTGGTGTTCCCCGCGCTGTTCGTCGTCAACTACATCCGCAATACCCGGACGCGCGAAGGTACCGATGAGCGGGCCTGGGAGAACCATCGGCGCGCCGCGAGTTTCTCCTGGCAGATCGTCGCCTTCGCGACCGCCGGCGCGCTGGTGTGGACCGGCGTGCGCCACGGATACCAGGCGGCCCAGCCATACCTCTACCTGCTTCTGGTGCAGTTGCTGAGCTACGTGGGTGCGCTGTCCTGGCGGCGCTGGCAGGGTCGTTGATCTTGCTGATCAGCGCCGGGGCCTGGGTACCCGCACCCCGGGGCGGTGTCAGTGTTGTCGATCTCGGCATGCGGTTGCCGTGTGGGCGCTCAGTGCCGCACTCGCCAGCCGACTACGTCCGCCGACTGACCGTGCCGGCCGAATCGGCCACCCTCGGTCTCGGCCACCCGCAGTTCGCTGCACCGACCACCACCGCGCGGTTATCGGCCGACATCAACGACGTCGCCCTGATCGCCTTCGAGCTCCGCACAGAATGATCATGTGGTGATTCTGCCCGGGCGCGTCCAACGGCTCACGTTCGCTTCGTAGCCGCCGATAGGCGGATCGTGGGCAGACGCACGGCCGGGACGCGCGGCTGGTGGGGGTACGTCGCCGTCACCGTGTCGGTGACAGCGGTCCACCCGTTGCTGCCCGCGGACGCCCGGGCGTGGAGCTATCTGCTGATCCCGTTGTCCGCGCTGGCGTCGGTGATCATGCTGCTGCGTCGACAGGACCCGCGCGACCGGCTGCCGTGGCGGCTGCTTGTGCTGGGACTCTGCCTGCTGTCCAGCGCTGAGGCGTTGACCAAGGCCGGCGGGCCCGCCCAACACGGGTACGCCGAGCTGCTCGACACCTTCGGGCAGGTCGGCCTGCTGTCGGCGGCGATCGCGCTGGCCTGGCGCCGCGGCCGCAACGACATCGGCGGCCTGCTCGACGTCTCGGTCGGCGCGATGGGCGTCAGCGGCCTGTTCTGGACGACCGTGCTGCTGCCCCGGCTGCACGCCCTGGACGCCGATTCCGGGGCGCTGGTGACGCTGCTACTCAGCATCCTGGTCCTGATGGGCGTGCTGGGCGCCCTGGTACGGATCATGCTGGTTTCGGACCGCCGGCTGCCGGCGTTGACCATGCTGGCGGGATCGCTGCTGCTCGCGCTGGTCGGCAACATCATCCTCGGGATGACGGTGGCCACCATCACGACCAAGACGTCGGCCTGGCTCGAAATGGTCTTCATGGTGTCGTACCTGCTGGTCGGCGCCGCTGCCCTGCACCCGTCGGTGCGTGAACTGTCCCGCCCCGGTCCAGAACCCGAAGACCGGCTGTCCACCGGCCGGTTGATATTCCTCGGCGCGGCCATCGTCGTCGGGCCGGTGGCCGGCGGTGTCCGTGAGCTGGCGGACCTGCCAGCCGACGGGTCGCTGCTCGCCCTGGGCAGCCTGCTCGTCGCACCCCTGGTGATGATCCGGGTGGGCCGCCTCGCGCACCAGCGCCGGCAGGCCGAGGCCGCGCTGCACCACCAGGCCACCCACGACCAACTGACCGGGCTGCCCAACCGCACCGCGCTGCTCGACCGCCTCGACGCCGCGTTGCAGCGGGAGCGGACCGCCGGGCGACCCGCCGTGGTGCTGCTGTTCTGCGACCTCAACGGCTTCAAGGCGGTCAACGACCGGCTCGGGCACCTGGCCGGTGATCACCTGCTCACCGAGGTCGGCCGACGGATCAGGGCCGGAATGCGGGTCGGCGACACGTTGGCCCGCTACGGCGGCGACGAATTCCTGGTCCTGTGTGAGGAGCCCGCACAGCACCAGGCCGTGGTGCGCCTCTGCGCCCACATCTCCGACGCCCTGAACGAGCCGTTCCTGCTGGCCGGCGAGATGGTCGCGATCGGCAGCAGCGTCGGCGCGGTCATCTCCGACGGGCACAGCCACGCCGACGAGCTCATCACGCGCGCCGACCAGCAGATGTACCGGGCCAAACAAGAGCACAAAGCCGCGCTGTGGGCGGCGAAGGAGGAGGTGGTGGCCAGGGCGAAGGCTTCACTTGTCGAAGTGTGAACGATCGGTCCTTCGTCCCTTGCCCGTTGCCTTTCTCATTGGCGTCAGTTCAGTTGGCGTACGCCTCATAGAGGGCGTTGCGGAAGACAAGCTGAGGGTCCATTCGGGACTTGGCCGCCATCGTTGCTGCCCAGCCCGGATATGCACGGCGGACCTGGTCGCCGGTGGCATGCAGCCGGTATGTCAGGTAGAAGGTGCCCGCGACGTTGGCAGCTGCGTCGATCAGCCGCCGGGTGAGGTCCCGCATGCGCTCGTCGGCCTGCCTGGTGCGTTCCTGTCGGAAGTTCATGACCAGGCCGAACACGTCTTCACGGGCGTACGCGAGGGCGCTGCGGGTGTCCTGGCGGACGTCACGCACGGTGACGTTGAGCAGGTCGATGCCGCTGGGTTCGATGATGCCCCGGGCTTCCTGGACAAACTCCCACAGCCGCCGTTGAGGGATGAAGTACTCGTGGAGGATGTCGCAGGTGCTCGGCGACCGGTCGGCGAACACCGCCGTCGGCTGGTTCTGAATGGTGTTGCGGCTCTGCGGGCGCGCCAGCCAGGGGGCCGCCTCCCGTTCGAGCCCCCAGCGCAGCTCCTTACCCAGGCCGCTGCCGGCGGAGTTGCGGAACACCGCGCGCTGCAACTCCGGGGCGGCGGGTCTGGTCAACGGGAGCACTGTGCCGGCGGTGCCCGGTTCCGGGGTGAACCGGGCCAGGATCGCCTCCTTCAGGAAGTTGTGCGGGGCAACCGAGAGGCGCCCGTATGCCATCTCCGTGGTGGCGCCTGTCGCGTACACCTGCTCGGCGAACGTGGCGGCATACTCGCTGGTCGGCACGGTGTCGAAATGGGGGGTGTAGATCGCGTTCGGCCACACCTCCAGGTCGGCTTCGAGGATCACGCCGAAGAGGCCGTAGCCGCCCAGCACCAATCCCAAGAGCTCCGCGTTCTCGGTCGGGGAGCAGGTCAGCACGTCGCCTGCGGCGGTGAGAAGGCGCAGGCGACGCACCGTGCTGGAGATCGGGGGGTACGCGGCGTGCCAGCCGTGGCAGTTGACGCTGAGCGAGCCACCGATGGAGAAATCGTGGTTCGACTGCATGACCTTGGGGGAGAGCCCGGCGGCGTTCAGCACTGGGATGAGCTCACGCCACGTGGTGCCCGCACCTACCCGGACCACGTTGGTCGCGCGGTCCAGCGTGATCTGGTTCATCGGTCGTGTGTCGAGCACCCAGCCTCCGGCGAGGAGGCTCTGCCCGCCCATGGAGTGCCGTACGCCCGCGACGGCCAGCGCTGGGTCGGTGCCGGTGGCGATGCGGCGCAACAAGGGGAGCAAGGTCCTCGCGGTGTCGTCCGCTGAAGGCTCGGCGAACAGCACGCCGTGCACCGCCGTTGGGTTGATCCTGCTCGCGTCGTCGAGCAATGCGCTCGGCGCCGTCGTGTCAGGGATCTCGCCTCGTTCAGCCCAGCGACTGACGGCGACGGTCCCGGTGCTGCCCAGCACCAGGGCCCCCGCACCGACCACGCCGTGAGTCAGGACCTGCCGCCGCGTCGGGCGCTCTCGGCCCATCACCATCTCCTCATCGCATCGGTTGCTCCGGAAGCCCTGTACCAGCGATGAAGCGCAGGCATCAGCAGGCGATGATTACTCCCAACGAAACCACCGGGCCGCGATGGCCATGAGGACGACCGTCCACAACGCGAGCACGGCGAGGGAGGTCCACGTCGGCCAGCTGCCACCCGCGGTCTGGTTCAGGGCCTGCGCGGCCGAGCCGAAGGGGGTCAGCTCGATGATCCTCCGAACGGTGGCCGGCAGCACCTGGAGAGGCACGTAGATGCCGGCCGCGAACATCGAGGGGAAGAACACCGCCAGGCCGATCGCCTGGGCGGCCTTTCCGGTCCGGGCGAGTGCCGTGATTACCGCGCCCATGGCCAGCCCCGCCAGCGTGGCGAGCAGCAGGGTCACCCCGTACCCGAGGAGCTGCTTGGGCAGTGCGACGTCCCAGACGAAGCGGCCGACGGCGATGGCGAGGACGGCGCCGAGCACCGCGGCCACCGCGTGCAGCACCATCTGCGCGACCAGCAGGTGCGAGGGCCGGGCCGGGGTCGTGCGCATCCGGCGCAGGATGCCGCGCTCGCGGTAGGTGGTCAGGGCACCCGGCATGGACAGCAGGCTCGCCGTGATGAGGGCGACGAGCACGACGCTCGGCACGTAGAAGTCGATGATCCGGTTGCCGTCGAGGTCCGGATCGACCTGCCGGTACCGGGGGATGAGACCGAACCCGAGCAGCAGCAGCGAGGGGAAGGCCAGCACCCAGAACAGCGAGCCGGGCTCCCGGGTGAACAGCCTGGTCTCGGCCTTCAGCACTGCGGTGGACGCGGACATGTCAGGATTCCCCCTGCGCGGTGTCGGAGTCGTCGGACCGGGCGTCGGCCTTCGCGATGATGCGCAGGAACGCGTCGTCCAGGGTGGCGTCCACGATGCGCAGCTCCTGCGCTGTGATCCGCTCGCGGACGATCATGGACGTCACGGCGTTGACGGTGTCGTCGTTGCCCTTGATGACCACCTTCGCTCCCTGGTGCGCGACCGACACCGCGCCCGGGAGAGACTCCAGCCTGGCGTCCAACAGCGGTTCCGACGGTCGGAACGAGATCACGACAGAGCTGTCCGAGTTCCTGATCAGCGCGTCCGGGGTGTCGAGCGCCGCGACCTTGCCCCGGTCGAAGACCGCGACCCGGTCGCACAGGTACCGGGCCTCCTCCATGAAGTGCGTGACCAGCAGGATCGTGACACCAGAGGAGTTGATGTCCCGGACCAGTTGCCAGGTCTCGCGGCGCGCGCGGGGGTCGAGCGCGGTGGTCAGCTCGTCGAACACGGCGACCCTGGGGTTTCCCACCAGGCTGAGCGCGATGAACAGCCGCTGCTTCTGGCCGCCGGACAGCCTGCCGAAGCGCTGCCCCAACTGCTTCTCGATGCCCAGGCGTTCCACCAGCGGTCGCCAGTCGGCGGGCCTGGCGTAGAACGCGCTGTACATCTCCAGCGCCTCTCGCACGGTCAGCTTCGCCTGCAGCTCGCTCTCCTGGAGCTGCACCCCGAGCAGCCGGGTCACGTCGTCGCGATCGCGGATCGGGTCGAACCCGGCGACCCGGATCCTGCCGGCGTCCGGAACCCGCAGACCCTCCACGCACTCCACCGCGGTGGTCTTCCCTGCGCCGTTCGGGCCGAGGATGCCGAAGACCTCACCCTCGGCCACGGTGAAGTTGACGTCGTCGACCGCGGTGATCGCACCGTAGGTCTTGCGTAGACCCTGAACTTCGACGATGGACACCGTGGCATCATTCCTTCCCCGAACGGACCGGGAGTGATCGGGGGTGATGTCGCTTCGGCCGGGCGGACCGGGTGACGGTCAGCCGGGTCAGCGGCGCGCCCGACCAGCGCCATACCGGGGGAACGGCGCTGCTGATCCGGATAGCATGAGCCGGAACATGCCGCTGGTCAGGGGGCCGAGCACTGTGATCACACCGCCGCCGGCGCTGGGCCGTACCGCGATCGTTCCCGCCCTCGTCGCCGTCCTCGTGACGGTGGCCAGCCTCGGTGTGGCCTGTGGCGGGGCACCATCGGGAGTGGGCGTCCCGCCAGGGTCCGCGCCGACGGCAGCGCAGTCACCGACGGCGGCGTCCGCACCGACGGCAGGGCTGTCACCGATGGCGTCGCCAGCCGCCGCCGAGCCCGCACCGGACCCGCGTTCCGTCGCCGCGGCATCGGCGGTCGTGCCCGCGGGTGTGGTGGCCGGCATCGCCGTGTTCGACCGGCAGAGCGGCACCTTCACGGAGGAGCACAACCCCACCATGCGATTCCGCTCGGCGTCGCTGGTGAAGCTGCTCATCGTCCTGGACTACCTGTGGCACCGCGGGCCGGACCACGCCATCCCGGCGGCGCACCGCGCTCGGCTGGACGCGATGCTCCGCAGCAGCGACGACGCGGCGGCCACCTACTTCTGGCGGCTCGGCGGCTCCGCGGCGGTCGTCACCCGGATGGTCGAGCGACTCGGTCTCCAGGACACCGCGCCGCCATCAGGCAGCCGTCGCGGGTGGGGCTCGACCGCCGTGAGCGCCGCGGATCTCGTCCGCGTCTACCGGTACCTGCTGGACGCCGCGCCGGCGCCGGTCCGCGACTACGTCATGGGTAACCTGCGTCAGGCCACGCCGTGCGGCGCTGATGGCTTTGATCAGGGATTTGGCATCCCGCGCGCGTTCGGCCGGCCGTGGGCGGTGAAGCAGGGCTGGTACGAGTTCGGCGGCACGCCGGCCAGCCGCTGTGTCGCAAGCGCCGCGTGGACCGCGGCGCGGGTCGGCGCCCCGGCCCGGCCGGCCGCCCCGGCCCCACCCGGTGCGCCCGCGGTGGACTGGACCGGGGAGGTGCTGCACACCACCGGCACCGTTGGAGCCGGGGACCGTTGGGTCGTCGTCGTGCTCACGGTGCACCGCCGCGGTACGCCGTTCGCCGCCGCGGCCGACGCGCTGACCGGTCTCACCCGCTCACTGCGGGGACCGGGCCCCTCCGCCTGACTGCCCCGCGGACGCGGAGAAGGGCACCCTCGTCACGCTTCGACGGTGAGAGGGCGCCCTTCTTCGGCAACAGCGGCAGTGCTCAGGGACGTGGGACCGCACCCGGAGCCATCGCCGGGTGCGGTCCCACGCTGTGTCAGCTCAGTGCGAACGTCGCCAGTCTGGCCGAACCACCGAACACCAGGTACACGGTGTGGCGGCCGGTTGCTCCGGTCAGCGGTGCCGTTGCGGTGGCGTAGGTGTACACGTCCCCGGTTGCCGGCACCTCGGCGGTACCGAGGAGTGGCCCGTTCACCGGGTCGTCGAGCCGGATCTGGACGGTCGTCGCCGCACCCGCGTTGGCCACCCGGCCGGTGAAGGTGGTCGGACCACCAGCCAGGTCCACGTCGGCGTAGGACACCCAGTTGCCGGCACCGGTGGCGGCGACAGACGTGCCGGTCATTTTGGACTCGTCCAGCAGCGTGATGCCGGAGTAGTCGTCGAAGTTCTCGGCCCGGGTGGTGGTGCTGAGGTTGCGCGCCGGAATGACCTCACCGCGGACCCGCAGCTGACCGCGTGCCCGGATGTCGCTCGACGAGCTGCCGACCATGATGTCGTGGGTGGCCGACTCCACCACCCAGCGGTCCCGGGTGACGTCCCAGAACTCCAGGTCCCTGGCGTTGAGCTGGAGCGTGACCCGCTTGGTCTGCCCGGCCCGCAGGTGTACCCGCTCGAACGTGCGCAGCTGCTTGATCGGCTGCTCCACCCGCGACTCGCGCTGGTGCGTGTAGAGCTGCACCACCTCGTCGCCGGCCCGCGATCCGGTGTTCGTCACCTCGACGCTGACCCGGACCCGGCCCTGGGCGTCCACGGTCCGCGAGCTGAGCCGCAGGTTGCGGTAGCGGAAGCTGCTGTAGCTCAGGCCGTGGCCCATCGAGTAGAGCGGATCGCCGCGGTAGTACATGTACGTGCGGTCGGACTTGATGATGTCGTAGTCCAGGATGTCCGGCAGGTCGGCGGTCGACCGGTACCAGGTCTGCGGCAGCCGGCCAGCCGGGTTGTAGTCGCCGAAGAGCACATCCGCCAGGGCGTTGCCCGTCTCCTGCCCCGCGTGGGTGGTCCACAGGATGGCCGGAACGTTCTGCTGCTCCCAGTTGATCGTGGTGGGGTAGCTGTTCTCGACGACGACGATGGTGTTCGGGTTGGCCGCCGTGACGGCCCGGATCATGGCCTGCTGCCCCTCGGCCAGGTCCATCGTGGTGCGGTCGTGGTCCTCACGGCCGTTGATGAACGGCATGCTGCCGACCACCACGATCGCCGCGTCCGCGCCCCGCGCCGCCGCCACCGCGCTGTCCTGACCGCTGGTGAGCGTGTCACGGTTGAACGGCGTGGCCGCGTCCGCGGTGGCCGCGCCGAGGGCGAGCGCGCCGTCCGGGCGCACCACCACGTACGGCGTACGGGAGGCCTGCGACCAGCTTTGCGTGCCCTCGTACCCGGCGTACCGGAGGACCACCGTGCCGTCGGCGCGGGGCTCCAGCTGGAACATCTGCTGCACGAACCAGCCGTTGGGCTGGTCCTGGTTGTTGGTGAAGGTACTGCCGCTCAGTCCGACGGTCTTGCCGTTGGCCGCGCTGCGCAGCGTGACGATGCCCTGACCCCAGTCGAAGACGTCGAACTGGCCGGTGGCGTCGGCCGCGGCGCCGGTTGCGGCGAGCGTGGCACCGGCCGGCGTGGCGCCGCCCGTGACGTACTGCCCGGTGGCGGCATTGCGCAGCGTGATCCGGTCGACACCCTCGCTGTCCCGCACGGTGGCGCCGGCGCCGAGGCGCTCGGTGATCCCCTGCAGCGGCGTCACCTTGTACGGCATGTTGCCGCCGTACCAGTCCGAGTACAGCGTCTTGGTCAGCGGACCGACCACGGCCACGTTGCGCGCGCGGCTCGCGTCCAGCGGCAGCGTGTTGTTGCTGTTCTTCAGCAGCACCATCGCCTCGGCGGCAGCCCGCCGCGCGAGCTGCTGGTGGGCCGGGGTGTTGATTGCCGTGGCGGTGATGTCGCCGTACGGGCCGCCGTCCGGGTCGAACTCACCGAGCCGCACCCGCAGGCTCAAGTTCTCCCAGACCCGCTTGTCGATGTCCGCCTCGGTCAGCATGCCCTGGGCCAGCGCCGCATTGATCGCGGTGACGGTGCTGGTCGGGTCGGTGTTGTTCTGGGTGAAGCTGTTGACGCCGTTCTTGATCGCGACGGCGTGCGCCTCGGCCGGCGTGGCGAAGTATGCCTGGGAACCGGTCAGGTTGTTCGGCGCGCCCGCGTCGCTGGGGTTGAACAGCGGCTGGTCGGCCCAGGTGCGGATCAGGTTGAGATCCGGCGTCACGGTGGTCGGGCGACCGTTGATCAAGTTGTACGACGGCATCACACCGGTGGCCGCGTCGGCCGACAGGGGAATGCGGAACGCCTCCCGGTCGTACTCGTTGAGCACCCGCTGCGGTACGACGGAATTCGTGGTGTCCCGGCGTACCTCGTTGTTGTAGGCCAGGTAGTGCTTCAGCGTCGGAGCCGTCTTGAGGTAACGGGGGTCGTCGCCCTGCAGGCCGTGACCGTAGGCGGTGGCGATGGCCCCGGTGAGCGTGGCGTCCTCGCTGTAGCCCTCTTCGTTGCGGCCCCAGCGCGGGTCGCGCAGCAGATTGACCACCGGCGCCCACAGGTTCAGGCCCCAGACCGTCGGGTTGACGGCGTTGAGGCCGCGGGCCTCGTCACCGACCGCCGCGCCGACCTGCTTGATCAGGGCCGGGTTCCAGGTGCTGGCCAGGCCGACCGCCTGCGGGAACTGCGTCGCGGTGGCCACCAGTTGGTTGCCGCCGGCGTTGTAGTCACCGGACCAGCCCACCCCGTGCAGCGCCTCGGTGCCTGCCTTGAACACCCGCATCCCGAGCCGCGGGATCGGCGGCTGGTACTGGTGCAGCAACGAGACTTTCTCGGCCAGCGTCAGCCGGCCGAGGAGGTCGTCGACCCGGGCCTGCAGCGAAAGTCCCGGATTCTGGAACGGGAACTCGTACGGCGCGGCGGCGGCACCGGCGGGAGCCAGCCCCAGCGTCACCACGCAGACCAGGAAGGCGGCGATTGCGGAAACCGCGCGTGAGCGCAGGCGGCGCCCGGGGGCGGGCACGAGGGTGCCGCCGCCGGGTTGGCCGTGACCGACCGTGGGCCTCAATGACACGACGAACCTCCAAGCCGGACCGGCCGGCGACGTTCTGAATTGTGGCGAGTATGGATGGCGCGGGCGCGGTCGATGCTGGGCCGGGCGAATCGATTCAACGAACGGTCCGGCGATCCCAGCGTGACGGAGCCGCCCCACACCGTGGTCGAGGGTATGAGTGGGCCGGACGGCATGTCAATGATCAACCGGCGTCGATAGTGCCGATCCGGTCGATGATAGTTGCCGGCACCTTGGACGGTGCACTAAGGTCGCGCCAGGATCGATACGCTGAGAGGTCGCGTGGCTACGATAGCTGATGTCGCGCAGGCTGCCGGCGTCTCCATCAGTACCGTGTCCTACGTTCTGAGCGGCCGCCGACCGATCTCCCCGTCCACCCGCGCCAGGGTGGAAGCGACCATCGCCGCACTGGGCTATCGCCCGCACGCCGGGGCGCGGGCGCTGGCCAGTCGCCAGACCAATGTGCTCGCCCTGGCCGCACCGTTGCGGGCCGACATCAACGTTCCGGTGATCATGCAGTTCGTCACGTCCGTGGTGACCGCGGCCCGGACCTACGACCACGACGTGCTGCTGCTCACCAACGAGGAGGGCGCCGCCGGCCTGGACCGGGTCGCCGGGGCGGCGATGGTCGACGCGCTGATCGTGATGGACGTGGAGCGCGACGATGTCCGGATCGCCGTGCTCAACCGGCTCCGCCAACCGGCGGTCCTGATCGGGCTGCCGGACCACCCGGTCGGCGTGAGCTGCGTCGATCTCGACTTCGCGGCGGCCGGGTACGCCAGCGTCGCGCACCTCGCCGGGTTGGGGCACCGGGCGGTCGCGCTGATCGGTCCACCGCCCGCGGTGTACCAGCGGGGCACCAGCTACGCGACCCGATTCCTGGCCGGCTTCACCGACGCGGTCAACCACCTCGGTGTCCGTTCGGTGGCGCTGCCGTGCGAGCCGACCTTCGACGGGGTGCGGGCCACCATCGCCCACGTCGACGCGGAGCTGCCACAGGTCACGGGTCTCATCGTGCACAACGAAGCGGCGCTCGCCCCGCTGCTGAGCGTACTCAGGGCGGCGGGCCGCCGGGTGCCTGACCACACGTCCATCGTTGCGGTCTGCCCGGAGGACGTCGCCCTCGGGCTGCCGGTCCGGATGACCTCGGTGGACATTCCGGCGCGTCGGGTCGGCGCGCTCGCGGTGGAGATGGTGATGCGACTGCTGGACGGCCGGTCCGGCCCGGAGACCCGCCTGTTGGCGCCCACGCTCACCCGGCGCGACAGTTGTGCCCCGCCGGCCGCCGCGGGGTGACCGGAATGAGGCGGGCCCGGCGCCGCAACCCGTTGACATTGAGAAGTGCCGCTACATACCGTGTCCGCAAGCGCTTCGACGGGGACGCCTCCGAGTTCGCCCCGATGCCGCCACGATGGTTCCCGTCCCCCCTCGACGGCCCCTGAGGTCCCGGACGAAGATCGCGCCGATCTCCATAGGAGGATTTCCGATGAGGGCAAGATCAGGCGCCGCGGGCACCGCCCTGCTGGTGGCGGCGTCGGTGGCCCTTGCCGCCTGCGGCGGCTCCGGCTCCGACAGCTCAGGCAACGCCAACAAGACGCTCACGCTGTGGCATTACGAGAGTCCGACAAGCGCCATGGGGATTGCCTGGGCCGACGCGATCCGGGCGTTCCAGGACAGTCATCCCGGTGTCACGGTGAAGTTCGAGGAGAAGGCCTTCGAACAGATCCAGCAGACCGCCGGTCAGATCCTCAACTCCGACCAGGCGCCGGACATCATGGAGTACAACAAGGGCAACGCCACCGCCGGTCTGCTCTCCAAGCAGGGGCTGCTCACCGACCTGACCGCGCAGGCCACCAAGCGTGGGTGGGACAAGCTGCTGAGCCCCAGCCTGCAGACCACCGCCAAGTACGACACCCGGGGCATCATGGGCGGCGACAAGTGGTTCGGCGTGCCCAATTACGGCGAACTCGGCGACGTCGTCTACTACAACAAGGACATGTTCGCCAAGCACAACGTGAAGGTCCCGACCACCCTCGCCGAGTTCGAGTCCGCCATGGACACGTTCGTTCGGGCCGGGGTGGCGCCGCTCTCGGTCGCCGGCGCGGAGTACCCGGCCCAGCAGATCTTCTACGACCTGACGCTGTCCAAGGCGGACCGGTCGTTCGTCGACGACTTCCAGCTCTACAAGAACAAGGTGGACTTCCGCGGCCCGGAGTTCACCCACGGGGCCAACACCTTCACCAGTTGGGTGCAGAAGGGGTACATCCCGAAGAACTCGGCCGGCATCAAGGCCGAGGACATGGGCGTCGCATGGCAGCAGGCCAAGTTCCCGATGGTCATCTCCGGCACCTGGTGGTTCGGCCGGTTCGCGAGCGAGGTCAAGAACTTCCAGTGGGGCACGTTCCTGTTCCCGGGCAACAAGCTGCACCCAGGGTCCAGCGGCAACCTCTGGGTGGTGCCGACGAAGTCGAAGAACAAGGACCTGGCGTACGACTTCATCGAGCAGACCATGAAGCCGGAGATCCAGAATCTGCTGGGCAACTCCGGTGGCGTGCCGGTGGCCGCGGACCCGGCGAAGATCACCGACCCGAGGAACAAGGAACTCATCGAGATGTTCAACAGCGTGGTCGACGCCGACGGCCTCGCCTTCTACCCGGACTGGCCGGCGCCCGGCTACTACGCCACGATGGTGGCCGCCGGGCAGGAGCTGATCAACGGGTCGAAGACGCCGGACAAGGTGCTCGACGACCTTGCCAAGCCGTACAACGACAACCTCGCGAACATCGGGAAATGACCACGCGCGCGGCAGGGGGCGGTGCGGCGGTCGCCCGCCCGACGTCCCCTGCCGTGGCGAAGCCCGGGGGCCCGGCGCGGCGTCGATCCACCCGCCGCAGCGGCTATCTGATCTTCCTGGCTCCAGGCATCCTGCTGTCCCTCGCGGTGATCGTGGTGCCGCTGGGAATGACCGTGGGCATCAGCTTCACCCGGTGGTCGGGCGTCGGTGCGCCGGAGTGGATCGGGCTGGAGAACTACGCCCGACTGCTGCGCGACGACAATTTCTGGGCGTCGTTCCAGAACATCGGGTTGATCATCCTTGCCATGGCGGTGATCCCGACGCTGCTCGGGCTGGCCCTGGCGGCGGTCCTCTACGACTACGTCGGCAAGGCGTTCAACAACGGCACGGCGTCGGCGCTGCGGTCCGGGCTGTACTTCCCGCAGATCTTGCCGGTGGCGATCACCGGCATCATCTGGGGGTGGATCCTGCACCCCGGCTACGGGGCGCTCAACGTGATCCTCGACAAGCTGCACCTGTCGCAGCTGTCCCAGAACTGGCTGGGTGATCCCAGGTACGCGTTATACAGCGTCATGGCGGTCATGGTGTGGCTGCAGTTGGGCTACCCCGTCGTCATGTTCATGGCCGGCCTGCAGCGCATCGACCCGGAGCTGTACGAGGCGGCGGATCTGGACGGCGCGTCCGCCCGGCAGAAGTTCACGAAGATCGCCGTGCACCTCATCCGCCCCGAGATCTACGTGGTGCTGGTGACCACCACGATCGCGGGGCTCAAGGTCTTCGGCCAGATCTTCGTGCTGACCCGGGGCGGCCCGGGCAACGCGACGATGGTGCCGTCGTACTTCGCGTACCAGAACTACTTCGAGATGGCTGCCGTCGGGTACGGCTCCGCGATCTCCACCGCGCTGACGGTGATCATCCTGATGCTCACCGTGGTGTTCCTGAAGGTGCAGAGTCGCGATCAGACCGGGGGACCGGCATGACGACGCTCGCGCCGGCCCGGCGGGCTCGTCGCTACCGGGCGCGCCATCTGGTGCTGATCGCGCTGACCATCGCCGTGCTGCTGTTCATCGCGCCGCTGCTGGTGATCGCGCTGAACGCCGTCAAAACCCCGGCGGAGTACGCCAGCGCGGGCCCGCTGGCGCTGCCGAAGTCCATCTCGTTGCAGGGCATTGTCGACTTCTGGAACCGGGTCGACTTCAGCCGCAAGCTGCTCAACAGCCTTCTCGTCAGTAGCGCCGTCGCGGTGCTCGGGGTGCTGCTCGCGGTGCTCAACGCGTACGCGCTGAGCATGGGGCGGATGCGCGGGCGGATCTGGTACCTGGTGTTCTTCCTGATCGCCAACCTGCTGCCACAGGAGGTGCTGGTCTACCCGCTGTACTACCTGTCGAAGGCGCTGCACCTCTACGACTCGCTGTTCGCGATCATCATCATCTTCACCGTCATCCAGGGCGCGTTCGGCACGTACCTGCTGACCTACGTGTTCGACAGCTTCCCGCGCGAACTGCTCGACGCGGCCGAGGTCGACGGCGCCGGGCGGTGGCGCGTGCTGTGGCGGGTCGTGGTGCCGGTGAGCCGCCCGACGCTCGCCGTCCTGCTCACGTTCTTCTTCATCTGGACCTGGAACGAGTTCTTCCTGCCCCTGGTCTTCCTGATCTCGAGCGAGAATCAGACCGTGCCGGTCGCCCTCGGCGTCCTGCAGGGGCAGCGCATGATGGACGCCACCACCACAAGCGCCTCGGCCCTCGTCGGCATCCTGCCGGCGGTCATCTTTTTCCTGATATTCCAACGCACGCTCACCCGGGGCATCATGGCCGGGGCCGTCAAATGACACGGAGACATACGGATTCATGAAGTTCACCGACGGCTTCTGGCGCAAGCGTGACGGCGTCGCGGCCCTGCACCCCGCCCACGTCCACGACATCACGGCCGGCCCGGACTCGCTCACCATCTATGCGGCGACCCGTCGGCTGCGCAGCCGTGGCGACACCCTGGACACCCCGATCATCACGGTCGGCTGTCATTCCCCGGCGCCGGACGTCATCGGCGTCACGGTGAGCCACTTCCTGGGCGGGCGGCCCCGCCAGCCCAACTTCGCGCTCGCCACCGATCCGGACAACGCCGTGCGGGTCACGTCCGACGACGAGTCGGCGACGCTCACCGCGGGGGCCCTGGGCGTCCGGGTCCGGCGCGGCGACACCTGGCGGCTGGAGTTCGTGGCGGACGGGCGGGTGATCACCTCCAGCGGATGGAAGGGCATGGGCATCATCGACACCACCGCCGGTGAGCACTTCGTACACGAGCAGCTCGCCCTCGGTGTCGGCGAAACCGTCTACGGGCTCGGGGAGCGCTTCGGGCCGCTGGTGAAGAACGGGCAGAGCATCGACGTCTGGAACGAGGACGGCGGCACGAGCAGCGAGCAGGCGTACAAGAACGTGCCGTTCTACTTCACCAACGCCGGGTACGGCGTGTTCGTCAACCATCCGGAGCGGGTGTCTTTCGAGGTCGCCTCCGAGGTGGTGTCCAAGGCCCAGTTCAGCGTCGCCGGCCAGACCCTCGAGTACTTCGTGATCTACGGCCCGACGCCGCAGGAGGTCCTGCGCAAGTACACCGCGCTGACCGGCCGGCCGGCGCTGCCGCCGGCGTGGTCGTTCGGGCTGTGGCTCTCCACGTCGTTCACCACCTCCTACGACGAGGCGACCGTGACGGGTTTCCTCGACGAGATGGCGGAACGGGACCTTTCCCTGTCGGTGTTCCACTTCGACACCTTCTGGATGCGCGAGTTCCACTGGTGCGACTTCGAATGGGACCCGCAGACCTTCCCGGACCCGGCCGGCATGCTGGGGCGGATCAAGGACCGGGGGCTGCGGGTCTGCGTCTGGATCAACCCGTACATCGCCCAGCGCTCGGCCATGTTCGCCGAGGGGATGGCGGCCGGCTACCTGCTCCGCAAGCCCAACGGCGACGTGTGGCAGTGGGACCGCTGGCAGGCAGGCATGGCGCTTGTCGACTTCACCAACCCCGACGCGTGCGCGTGGTACGCCGGCCGGTTGCGGGCCCTGCTGGAGATGGGCGTGGACTGCTTCAAGTCGGACTTCGGGGAGCGGATCCCGACCGACGTCGCGTACTCCGACGGCTCCGACCCGGAACGGATGCACAACTACTACACCTATCTCTACAACAAGACCGTCTTCGAGCTGCTCCGCGAACACCGCGGGGAGGGGGAGGCGGTGCTGTTCGCCCGTTCCGCCACGGTCGGGGGGCAGCAGTTCCCGGTGCACTGGGGCGGGGACTGCACCTCGACCTTCGAGTCGATGGCGGAGAGCCTTCGGGGCGGATTGTCCCTGGCCGCGTCCGGATTCGGCTTCTGGAGCCACGACATCGGCGGTTTCGAAGGCACGCCCGAGCCCGCGGTCTTCAAGCGGTGGGTGCCGTTCGGCCTGCTGTCCTCGCACAGCCGACTGCACGGCAACGACTCCTACCGGGTGCCGTGGCTCTTCGACGCGGAGGCCGTCGACGTGCTCCGGACGTTCACCAGGCTCAAGTACCGCCTGATGCCGTACCTGTACCACGCCGCGACCGTCGCCCACCGCGACGGCATCCCGGTCATCCGACCGATGATCGTCGACTTCCCCGATGACCCGGCGTGCCCGTACCTGGAACGGCAGTACATGCTGGGGGAGGGCCTGCTGGTGGCACCGGTATTCACGGCCGACGGCTCCACCTCCTACTACGTGCCGGCCGGCCGGTGGACGCACCTGCGGACCGGCGAGACGGTGGCCGGACCGCGCTGGGTCACCGAGGTGCACCCGTTTGACAGCATTCCGTTGCTGGTCCGTCCGGGGACCGTGCTTGCCGTCGGGGCCTGCGACGACCGGCCCGACTACGACTACGCCGACGGGGTCACCCTGCAGGTCTACGAGTTGGCCGAGGGCCGTGCCGTGACCACGACGGTGCCGACCACGAGCGGCGGGGTCGCCGCCACGTTCGTCTCCCGGCGCGATGGGGACACCGTGCGGGTGGAGCGGACGGGGCCGGCGGCACCGTGGCGCGTCCTGCTGGTCGGGCAGCACCGGGTGGGGTCGGTCGACGGCGGATCAGCCGGCCCGGCCGAACTCGGCACGTTGGTCCACGTGACGTCGGAGACGGCGTACTGCGCGGTCGAGCTGCCTCGCCCAGTGGAGTCCTGACCCGGTCCCTCAAGCGGGCCGGGCTCCGGAACCCCACCCCTCCGCGCGCCTCGCCGCGCTGCCCGCGGAAGGGCTGTCGGCCTTGATATTTCATCCCGATTCGGTGAACCGAAGCGGCCTCGCGCCCGTCGTCTCAGTCAGAGGCAGTTCATGGGTTGCCGGAGGCGGGCATGGCGGTCGGCGAACGGAGTGACGGGTCGATGAGGTCAGTGCACGGCACGGCGGTGTACCGGGACTCCGCACTGGACGGGGTCAGCGAAGCCACGACGATCGACGACCTGGCTCAACTGCTGCGTCAGCTCCATCGCCGCGAGGCCCGCCGCCGCGGTCAGCGCGAGCTCACCCACCGGGCATTGGCGGCCCGGGCGGGATGGTCGCACGGGATCATCGGGGAGTACCTGTCCGGCCGGGTACTGGCGCCGAGCGATCGGTTCGATGTGCTCGTCAGGCTGCTCGGCGCCACGCCGGCGGAGCAGGGCGCGATGGCGACCGCCCGGGACCGCGTCGACGAGCGCCGCCGGGCGGGTCCGAATCCGGGTGCCGCACCGGGCGGGGGCCGGCCGCCGCGCGTCGTGCCCCGACAACTTCCCCCGCCGGCACGCCAGTTCACCGGCCGAGCCCGGCAACTGTACACAGTGGATGCCACCATGTCGGGTGAGCCGGGCACCGCCGCCGTCACGACGATTGACGGCATCGCCGGGATCGGCAAGACCACGCTCGTGGTCCACCTGGCGCACCGCATCGCCGACCGGTTCCCCGACGGGCAGCTGTACGTGAATCTGCGCGGCTACGACGACGCCCTGCCGCCGGTGCGGCCGGCGGAGGCGATCCGTGGCTTCCTGGACGCGCTGCAGGTACCCCGTGACCGGGTCCCGGACACCCCGCACGCGCAGGCGGACCTCTACCAGCGGCTCGTGGCCCGGCGGCGGATCCTGGTGGTGCTGGACGACGCGCGCGACGCGGACCAGGTGCGCCCGTTGCTGCCCGACGCACCCGGCTGCCGCGTGCTGGTGACCAGCCGGGATCCGATATGGCCGCTGGTCGCGGCTGACGGCGCCCACCCGCTGACGCTCGGCGCATTCACCGCTGCGGAGGCCGGCGGGCTACTGACCGGGCACCTCGGCGCGGCCCGGGTGACCGCGGAGCCGGTCGCCGTTGCGGAGCTGGTCGAGGTGTGCGCCCGCCTACCGCTGTCGCTGGCCATCGTCGCGGCCCGCGCCGCCGCCCGCCCGGATGCTTCGCTGGCCGCGCTCGCCACGGAGCTACGAGCTGTTTCGCGGGGCGGAGCGGAGGCAGTCGCGGGCCAGAGCCTCAGCAGCGACCTCTACGCCGTGCTGGCCTGGTCCTACCGTCAGCTCACCGATCCGGCGGCGCGGCTGCTCCGGCTGTTGGCGACCCACCCCGGCCCGGACATCGCCACCTCGGCGGCAGCCAGTATGGCCGGCCTGACCGCCGCCGAGGTCCGGCCGGTGCTGGCCGAACTCACCCTGGCCCGGCTGACCGAGGAGTGCGCGCCCGGCCGGTACGCACTGCACCAGGTGGTGCGGGCCTACGCCGCAGGCCTGGTCGCCGACCCGGACCGCGTGGATGCGGTACGCCGGCTCCTGGACCACTACCTGCACAGCGCCCATGCCGCCGCCGTGCTCCTGCGCCCCCAACGCCATCCCATCCAGCTGTCACCGCCGCTGGCGCGGCCGTGCGCCGGGGTCACGCCGGAAGCGTTCCACACGCCGTCAGCCGCGCTCGCCTGGTTCAGCCTCGCGCATCCGGCGCTGCTCGGCGTACTGCACCAGGCGGTCGCCTCCGGTGCCGACGGGCAGGCCTGCCAGCTGGCGTGGACGCTGACGACGTATCTGGAACGCCGCGGGCACTGGTCCGACCTCGCGACCTCCCAGCAGGTGGCGTTGGACGCCGCGACCCGACTCGGCGACCGTCCGGCACAGGCCCGGGCGCACGGCGGAATCGGCCTCGCCCACGCCCGGCTCGGCTCGGACCAGCACGCACGCCCTCAGCTGACCCGGGCGCTCGACCTCTTTGCCGACCTTGCCGACGCCACCAGCAGCGCACAGACCCACCTGGACCTCGCCTGGACCGAGGCGCGCCAGGGTCGGTATGCCGAGGCGCTCGAGCACGCCCGCAGCGCGCTCGGCCTGCACCGCGCGGCTGGTAACCGGGCGGGGCAGGTACGGGCGCTGACCAACATCGGCTGGTTCCAGGCCCGGCTCGGCGCCTTCGAGCCGGCGATTGTCCACTGCGAAGAGGCGCTCGCGCAGTTCGGCGAGTTGGGCGACCGTGCTGGCGAGGCGGCCACGCTGCACAGCCTCGCCTACGCACACCAGCACCTCGGTCGGTACGGCGAGGCGATCAGGTGCTACCGGACGGCGCTGGACCGGTACCAGGAGATCGGGGAGCGCTCCCGCGAGGCGGACACGCTCGCGCTTCTGGGGGGTGTGCTGCAGGCGACCGGCGACCGGGCCACCGCCCGGGCCGCCTGGCGGCGGGCGCTGCGAATCCTCGACGAACTCGGGCACCCGGACGCCGGCAAGGTCCGGGCCCGGCTCAATTCGGTGGATCGGGCCCTCGCGCGGTGAGCCGGACGGGCGACTGACGCCGCCCGTCCGGGAATTTATGCGAACATATGTTCGTGTCGGAATCAGCGACGGTGCTGCACGCCGACCTCGACGCGTTCTACGCGTCGGTTGAGCAGCGTGATGATCGGCGCCTGTCGGGGCGACCGGTGATCGTCGGCGCCGGGGTGGTACTCGCGGCCAGCTACGAGGCGAAGGCACGCGGCGTGCGCACCGCCATGGGCGGCCGGCAGGCCCTTGCGCTCTGCCCGGAGGCGATCGTGGTGCCGCCGCGGATGGCGGCGTACTCGGCGGCGAGCAAGGCCGTGTTCGAGGTGTTCCGGCAGACCACTCCGTTGGTCGAGGCAATCTCCATCGACGAGGCGTTTCTCGAGGTTGGCGGCCTGCGTCGGATCGCCGGACCACCGGAGGGCATCGCCGAGCGGCTGCGGGCCGACGTCCTGCGGGAGGTGGGGCTCGTGATCACGGTGGGTGTGGCACGGACCAAGTTCCTCGCCAAGGTCGCCAGCGGTGTGGCCAAGCCGGACGGCCTGCTGGTCGTGCCGCCCGACCGCGAGCTGCAATTCCTGCACCCCCTGCCGATCGAGCGCCTGTGGGGCGTTGGGCCGGTCACGGCACAGAAACTGCGCGACCGCCGGATCCGTACGGTCGGGCAGGTGGCCGGGCTCGGCGAGGCGGCCCTCATCTCGATGCTCGGGCGGGGCGCCGGCCGACATCTGCACGCGCTCGCGCACAACCGCGATCCGCGGCCGGTACAGGTCGGCCGGCGACGGCGGTCGATCGGGGCGCAGCGGTCGCTCGGCAGCGGTCCACACCCGCAGGCCTTCGTGGAGGCGGCACTCGCCGGCCTCGTCGATCGGGTCATGCGGCGGGCCCGCGGGGCGCACCGGGTGGGGCGCACCGTCGTGCTCCGGCTCCGCTTCGCCGACTACAGCCGGGCGACCAGGTCGCACACGCTGGCGAAGGCGACCGCACACACCCACCCGGTGCTGCAGGTCGGGCTCGGGCTGCTCCGTGAAGCGGCGCCGGTGATCGGCCAGCGCGGTCTCACGCTCGTCGGCGTGGCCCTGGCCAATCTCGACGACGACGCGGCGGTGCAGTTGGAGCTTCCGCTGGGCGGGTACCGTGGCAACGATCTCGACGCCGCGCTCGACGCGGTCCGGGACCGCTTCGGATCCGGCATGCTGACCCGCGCCGCGCTGCTCGGCCGCGACCAGGATCCGACGGTTCCGCTGCTACCTGACTGATTTCCCCGCGCAGCGATGAGTTCCGGCGTCCAGCGCGGTCAGAACCGTGACCGCACCCCACACCGATGCGCCGGTGGCGCACAGGGGAGAGACATGAAGCGTCCCAGCCTCGACAGCATGCTGTTGGCCAGCACGGACCCGGAGCGGCTGCGCGCCTGGTACGTGGCCGCGCTCGACCCGGAGGTGAACAACGAGGTCGACACGTACCGGATTCTCAAGTTCGGCGCGTGCTACCTCCTCATCGACCAGCGGCGTGACGTCTCGGACAAGAATCCGGAGCCGGGCCGGGTGATCCTGAACTTCGACGTGGCCGACGCCAACGCTGTGGCGGTCCGCATCGACAAGCTTGGCGGATCATGGCTGGCCCCGCTGGAGGACCGCGAGGGCAGCCTGTTCGCCACCGCCATCGACCCGGACGGCAACTACGTGCAGATCATCCAGCTCTGCGAGGCGCACCGGGCGGCGATGGCCTGACCCGCACCGCACACACGGCGCCGCCCGGTCCGCGGACCGCCGGATTGCCCGGGTGCGTGGCTCGCCGCGCACACCCGGCACCTGGCACGATGCCTGGGTAGGCCGAACTGCTGGGGGGTATGGCGTGCGTACCGTTCTGGACGGACCCGAGGTCGACGCGTTGCTCGAGGAACTGACCACGATGGTCGGTCGGGAAGATCCATATCCGCGCTACGAACGGCTCCGGCGGATGTCTGCCGTGGTCCGGGCCCAGGATGGGGCCCTCGTGGTCACCCGGTACGCCGACTGCTCGATCGTGGTCCGCGATCCGCGCCTCGGTCACCTTCCGCCGGACATGCTGGCCTTCATCGGGTATCCGGACTGGGCCGAGCATCCCGCGATGCGGCAACTGTTCACCAGCATGCTCGCGCTCAACCCGCCCGACCACACCCGGCTGCGTCGCCTGGTCAGCGGGGCCTTCACCGCCCGTCGGGTGCAGGAGATGCGACCGGCGATCGAGCGGATGGTCGACGACCTGCTCGACGAGGTGAGCGGTGCGGGCGACTTCGTCGCGCGATTCGCCTTCCCCCTTCCGGTGAACGTCATCGGCGAGCTTCTCGGTGTGCCCAGCGGGGACCGGGCCCAGTTCCAGTCGCTCGTGCGGGACTGGACCGAGATCCTCGAGGTGATCACCGACGAGGTGCTGCTCCGGGCGGATCCTGCGGCCGCCACCATCCGGGAGTATCTGGCGGGCCTGGTCGCCGAGCGCCGACGCCGGCCGGGCGGGGATCTGCTCAGCGCGCTTGTCGCCGCCGAGGAGCGCGGTGACCAGCTCACCGAGGACGAGCTGCTGACCACCGCCGCGCTGCTGTTCGCCGCCGGCTTTGAGACCACCACCAACCTGCTGGCCAACGGCCTGGTGGCGCTGCTACAGCACCCGGATGAGGCGCGGCAGCTCCGCGAACGACCCGAGTTGGCCCCGGCTGCTGTCGAGGAGTTGCTGCGCTTCGACAGCCCGGTGCAGCTGGTCAGCCGGGTCGTGATGGAGCCGGTCGAACTCGCCGGGATGACCGTGTCACCGGGCGAGCGGCTGGTCGCCTACCTCGGCGCCGGCAACCGCGACCCGGAACGGTTCCCCGAGCCGGACCGGCTGTGGTTGGCCCGTCCGGACAACGGGCCGCTGTCCTTCGGTGGGGGGATCCACTACTGCCTGGGTGCGCCGTTGGCCCGGCTGGAAGCGCAGGTGGCGTTGCCCGCCCTGCTCCGTCGGTTTCCACGGTTGGCGCTCGCCGGCGTGCCGGCACGTCGTGACAGCCTGAGTATCAAGGGCTTCACCCGGCTCCCGATCGACACGGGTTGACCTCAGGCGGGTCGGCGTTCCGCGCTGCCCCGCGCGGCGCGACGGTACGCTGCCACCATGCTCGAAGACGGACGGGGCACCTCAGTGCCGGCGGGTCCGCGCCCGCCCGGCGATCGACGGCCCGCCGGGTTGGCCGACGCGGCGTGAACCGTGGCGAGATCTGGACCATCGGCGATCGCACCGACCTGCGGTACCGGGTGCTGGTGCTCTCCAGCGACGCGCACAACGACCGGCGCAACGCCGCGCCGTTCTGCGCGCCGATCGTCCGCCAGCGGGGCACGACGGACCTTCCGCCGTTCGCAGTGCCGCTGACCGAGCAGGACCCGATGACCGGCGTGGTGGTGGTGAGCCGGATGCGGCGGATACCCGCTTCGGTGGCGGCGGAGCGGATCGGCATGGTGACCGGGGCCAGCATGGCGCGCCTCGGTGACGCCCTTCGACAGCTCTTCGAGGTCTGAACGGTCACACCCAGGGCGGCGGCCCTTCCGGGATCAGGACGTGCACATCGAAGAGGACCGCCGCCTGCACACCCATCGCCGGGCCGCTCATCCCGGCGACCCAGGTGAGGAACGGCCCAGGCTCGAAGGCCCCGGCGCCCAGACCCTTGGTGTACTCGGCGTGGGCGGCGAGCGACGCGATCCCGCGCTGCAGCGGCTCGCCGGTCACGTCCACCCCGTGCGTCGGCTGTTCCGCGCCCGCGAAACAGCCGTAGCGCACGCCGCCCCACGGCTGCAGGCCCTCGTCGGCGAGTTCCGGAAAGATCCAGCGGTTGCCGGCGTCGCGCGCGGCATCGAGCGTGGCCAGCCCGACGACGCGGTGGTCGGCCTGGTTCGTCATGCCGCCGATCATCCGGACCGTGAACGCGCCGGACACCACCACGTCGGGCCGGTGCCGGCGGATCGCCCGGACGATGTCGCGGCGCAGGTCCAGGCTGTCCTGGACGGTCCCGTCCGGGTAGTCGAGAAAATCGACCACGTCGACCCCGACCTGCCGCGCCCCTGCGCGTTCCTCCGCTTCGCGCAGCGGGCCGGCCTGGTCCGGGTGCATCCCGTCGATTCCCGCCTCACCGCGGGTGGCCAGCAGGTAGGTCACCTGCTTGCCCTGCTCCGTCCACCGCGCGACAGCGGACGCCGTGCCGTACTCGATGTCGTCCGGATGCGCGGCCACGGCCAGACACCGTTGCCAGTCTTCGGGGAGGGCGGGCAGAAGTTCGGTCATGGGACCACGGTACCGGCGCGTACCCGCGGATAGGATCGCTCCGATCGCGCGCCGGCGGACCGTTGCGGCGCACCCGCGCCGAAGGTGAGCAGATGGATCCCTCCCGCATGCACCCCCAGGCCCGCACGGCGATGGAGGTGCAGCAGCACGCCGCGTTGACCGTCGACAACGTGGCTGCCATGCGTCGCAGCATGCGCGACGCGACACCGGACGAGGTGGGTGCCGGCCCGCCGGTGCACAGGGTGATGGACCTCGACGCCGATGGCGTCCCGGTCCGCCTGTACGTCGCCGAGGCGCAGGCCGGCGTGCCGGTGCTGGTGTACGCGCACGGTGGCGGCTGGGTCCTGGGGGATTTGGAAACCCATGACGGCCTGTGCCGCCATCTCGCCGTCGCCACCGGCTGGGCGGTGCTGGCGGTGGACTACCGGCGCCCGCCGGAGTTTCCCTGTCCGGCAGCCGCCGACGACCTGGAGCGGGCGCTGGCCTGGGTGCGCCGGACCGCTGCGACGCATGGTCTGGACCGCGCCCGGATCGCCGTCGCGGGCGACTCCTCAGGTGCGCACGTGGCGGCCGTCGTGGCCCGGCGCGCCCGGGACGCCGGTCGCCCAGTGGTGGCGCAGGTGCTGATCTGCCCGGTCATCGACCCGGCCATGGACTATCCGGACCTGGACGGCTACGGGCTGCGCCGCGACGAGATGCGGTTCTTCTGGGACGCGTACGCGCCGACGGGCGTGGACCGGCAACACCCGGACGTCAACCCGCTGCGGGCCGACCTCGCCGGGCTTCCCCCGGCGGTCGTCATCACGGCGGAGCTCGATGTGCTGCGAGACGACGGTGAGCGCTACGCGTCGCGGCTCCTGGCGGCCGGCGTGCCGGTCACCTGCGTCCGGTACCTGGGGGTCAACCACAACTTCGTCCGCAAGCTTGCCGTCTTCGACGCCGCGTCCGTGGCGGTGGCCCAGATCGCCGCCGCCCTGCGCCGGTACTGAACCGGCCGTTCAGCCGGCGAGCACCGCGTCGCGGACCTGCACGGCGGCGCCGGCGAGGTCATCGACGGAGCGTTCGTGGGCGCCGGCCGGGGAGAGGAACAGCAGCACACACCGGCTGACCGTCTCACCGGTCGCCGCGGCGACCGCCACCGCGTAGGCGGCCAGCTGTGGTCGGTAGTGCCACACCCGGGCGTCCAGGGCGTCGGCCGGGGCGGCGTCGGTCTTGTAGTCCACGATGACCAGGCCGTCGGCGTCGCGGTAGAGCAGATCGACGACGCCGTCCAGGACGCGGTCGCCGACCACGGTGCCGACGTAGGTCTCCCGCCAGTGTGGGCGGGTCGCGGCGTGCCGGACGATGTCGGATGAGATCGCCGCGCCGGCGAGTTGGGCCACCAGATCGGCGTGGTCGGCGACGCCTTCCACGAGGACCTGAGCGGCGACGGCGGCGGCGAGCCCGGCGCCGGTGCCAAGGTCGACACTCTGCAGGACACCGTGCACCGCGCGGCCGATCGCCGTACCGTAGCGGCCCTTGGTCCATGGCGGAAGTTCCAGGTCGCGTGCGTCCTTGGCGAGGCCAGGGTCGGTGGGTTCGCCAAGGCGGTCGGTTGCCGCACGGCGGGGCGGACCGGCGCCCAGGGTGCCTTCGAGCTGGGAGGCGCTGACCGTGGCGGACCGCGCGGTCCGCGCCCGCACCGCGGCCATGGTGGCCTGCCACTGCGCCAGGGGTGGCGGTGGTGCGATGACCGCCGGGCGGGCGGCCCCGGTCGGCGGCGGCGCGGCGTCGGCGGGAAACACCGTCAGGAGCGGCCCGTCGGCGCCGGCGTCCGCGAGCAACTCGGCGTTTGTGAGGTTCCGGTCCTCGGTCGGTCGGCCGGGTGGGCGCACCTTGCGATGCATCGACACCACCAGGTGATCGCGGGCCCGGGTGCAGGCGACGTAGAGCAGCCGGAGCCGCTCGTCATGGCCCATCTGCTCGTCGATCGGCTTGGCGACGTCGAAGTCCCTGGTCTGCAGGTCCTTGCGAAGCTTGAACTCGCAACCGCCGCCGCGTGGCCACAGCACGTCGATGCCGCTGCGGGCGCCGCCGGGGCGGCTGCTCATGCCGGTGACGATGACGACGCCGAACTCGAGACCCTTCGCCGCGTGGACGGTCATGATCCGGAGGGTGTCCGCGTCGGTCTCCGGCAGTACGGCCTCGGCGACCCGGGCGGACTCACTGCCCTGCCGGGTGGCCCAGTTGAGGTAGCTGCGCAGACTCGCATGCTCCACATCGGACCAGGCCCGGGACTGGTCGACGATGAAGCGCAGCCGGCGCCACGCGTCGCGGCCACCTGGCTCGTCCGCGGCGACCTCGAACATCCGCCGATCGTCGATGAGCCGGGTCAGCACCTCGCTGGGCGTCAGCCAGGTGCGGTCGTTGTGCAGCCGCCGCAGGTACGCGACCGCCTGCGCGACGGGGTGCGTCGCCGGTACCGCCTCCGGCGGGGGAGCGAGGAGGTTCCATCGGCCGCCGGCCCGGTACCACGTCCAGAGGTCGTCGTCGCCGCACCCGAACAGCGCCGAGCGCAGCGCGGTGACCAGCGCGAGCGGGTCACTCGGGTCGTCGGCGGCGCGGGCGGCGCCGAGCAGATCGCGCACCTCCCTGGTCCGGTAGACCAGTGACGTGGCTTCGGAGTGGTAGCCGATGCCGGCCGCGTCCAGCGCCGCCGCAAGGTGCGGCACGCTGGTACGGGCCGGCACCAGGACCGCGATGTCGCGCAGCTCGACGGTCCGCCAGCCGGCCGCGTCGTCGGACACCTGCCACCGGTCGGCCAGGGCGGTGCGGACGGTGGCGGCGACATCGGCTGCCTCCCGGGCCCGGATCTCGTCGGCCGTGGGATTGTCGGCGTGGGCCACAACGCCGAGTGCCAGCACCGGCGGGCCGGCCGGCGCGGCCGGGCGGTGTGCCCGCAGCGCGCGGTACGCCGGCTGGGAGTCCGGGGCGGCGCGGATGAGCCGGCCGAAGACGTGGTTCACCCAGTCCAGGACCGGTGCGCCGGTGCGGAAGTTGGTGTCCAGCACGACGCCGGCGCCGATGCGCTGCTGGGCCGACAGGTAGGTGGCGATGTCGGCGCGGCGGAACCGGTAGATCGACTGCTTCGGATCGCCCACGACGAACAGGGCCCCCGGCGGCACCAGAACGTCTGCCCAGTCGGCGGCGCTGGCCCGGGCGCCGCCGGCGATGCGTACCGCGAGTTCGATCTGGATCGGATCGGTGTCCTGGAATTCGTCCAGGAGAAGCCGCCGGTAACGCTGTTGCAGCACCGCCCGCACGGCCGACCCGTGTGCACCGCGAAGCAGGTCGCGGGCGAGCACGAGCAGGTCGTGGAACTCCAGCCGGCCCTCGGCGCGACGCGCGCACGCCTCGTCCAGCGTCGCGCGGGCCAGCCGCTGCGCCAGGCGGCGCAGCGTCGCGTCGAGGACCCGATCGCGGATCGTGCCGGCCGCGACGGCGAGGGCGGTGCACTCCTCGCGCAGCGTGGCGAGGTCGCAGTTCCAGTTGCGCCCCTGGCCGTGGGCCCACTTGAGCCGTCCGGCATCCCCCAGCACCGCGAGCCGGGCCGCATCGTCCGGGGCGTCGGCGAGCAGATCCGCCCAGGTGCGCAGCCCGGCGAGGCGGAGCAGGAACTTGTCCGCGGAGTCGGCGCACAGTTCGGCGTGCGCGGCGAGCCGGCGCGCGTCCTCGACGATGCCCTCCGCGTCGATCGGGGGCAGCACCGCGGCCGGCGACGCGAGGATGCGGTCGGCCAGCAGGTCCCAGTTGGCGGTGAACGCGGTGACCATCGAGCGCAGATCGTCCAGGCGTACGCCGGAGGCCAGCGCCAGCGGAAGCACGTCGCTCAGGTCGGGATCGTCCAGCAGTTCCGTGCGCAGCGCGGCCCACCGGTTGTCGAACGCGACCCCGGAGGCCACCTCGTCGCGCACCTCGATCAGCGGCGGCAGGCCCGCCTCGATCGGATGTTCGGTCAGGAGGCGGTGCGCGAACGAGTGCAGCGTGCCGATGGCGGCGGTGTCGAGGTCGTCGAGGGCCTGCGTGGCCGCCACCGCCTCCCACGACCCGCTGACCGCGGCGGCACCGCGCCGCTCGAACGCCGCCCGCAGCCGGTCCCGCAGCTCGGCGGCGGCCTTCTCGGTGAACGTCACCGCGGCGATCTGGTGCAGCGGTACCGCCGAGGACTGCTCGAGCACCGTCGCCACCACCCGGTCGACCAGGCAGGTGGTCTTTCCGGATCCGGCACCCGCCTCGACGAACAGGGTCCGGTCCAGCTGCTCAGCGATCTGCCGGCGGGCGGCGGCGTCGGTGGTGACCGTCACGAGGCGACCGGCCCGGTGCCCTGGGCGGCACCCTGGGCGGCCGCGTCCGGGTCGACCATCCGCAGGTACGCGGCCAGACGCGGGTCGTGGCGCTTGCGGGCCCAGCGCTCGCGGTGTTCGTTCACGCCGAGCGCGTCGGGGTCGCAGAACACGCACTGGACGAAGTCGCCCCAGCTGTCCTGTGCCGGCGGGCGGTGCGGGAACAGGCCGGCAGCCATCCCGTCGGCGATCACCCCGAGCGCCTCCGCGTAGCTGCGTTCCACCTGCGGCGTCAGCGCCAGTGTGATGCGCCTGCCCCGATCCTTTCGCAGGAACCAGTACTCCGCCGCGACCGGTGCGTCCGGCCGACCCAGCGCCGCGCGGGCGGCGTAGGCGTACACCGGGAGCTGCAGCTTGCTGCCGCCCGCCGTGGGGTCCGCTTCGCAGAGGTCGGCAAACGCGCGGGCGCTGCCGGTCTTGTAGTCGACGACGGTGATCGTGCCGTCGGCCGAGTCCACGCGGTCGGCGCTGCCCTTGAACCGGATGGTCCGGCCGTCGGGCAGCGTCACCGGCACGGCAGCGGCGCCGCGCATGCCGAAGACCAGTTCCGAGTGTTCCTGCCGGCGGCCGGTGTCGGCCCGCAACGACTCGTCGTCATCGAGCAGCCGGTCCAGGTCGGTGTGGATGCGGGCGAGTTCCTGGCGCCACAGCACGGGGTGCCCGGTCGCGCCGCGGGCGGTCAGGTCAGCTCCCACATCGGTGGCCGCGCGGCGCAGGCTGGCGCGCTGTTCCGGGGTCCACGGCGTTCTGCCGGCGGGCACCGTGCCGGCGGCGGCCTGGGCGGTGAAGAACAGGTCCACCGCGTCGTGGATCAGACTGCCCACGTCGAGGGCGCTGATCTGCACCAGTTCCTCCGGTGACGGCACCGGCTCGATCCAGAGCATCTTCGCCATGAAGTACGCGTGGGGGCAGCGGGTCCACGCCTCCAGCGCGGTGGGGGATACCGCGTCGCGCAGCGCCGGGTCCGGCATGTCGTGGCCGGACAGGTCCCCGTCGAAACGGCTCAGCTCGTCGCCGGACCTGCCGCGCAGCATCGCGACGGCCCGCTCGAGCACGGCGTCCGTCGGGTCGGCACCGGGGATGTCGACGTGGCCGCTGCGGGCCGCGAGCCTGGCCCTGGTGCGCCACTCCTGCCCGGTGGCGAGGTCCGCGGTCGTGCCGAGGCTGGCGGCGTAGGACGGGGAACCCGCGATGCCCGGCGCGGTCGCGCGCTGCCATCGGGTCGCGTCCAGCGTCGGGTCGCCGGAGATGATCCGCAGCGACGGCAGCAGCCACCGCGAGGGCAGCCGGGACGTGCTCTTGCGCAGGTCACCGCGGGGGAACGACACGACACACTGCTCGGATGCGGCCAGCGCCGCCAGCAGGTGCCGGTGCTGGCGGTCCAGGCGTGCCCGCAGTGCCGGCAGCGCCCCTGCGGTCAGTGCCCGGACCCGGTCCGGGAGCAGCGCGTCGGCGTGCAGCCGGCCCGGCGCCAGGTCCTCGGCCATGCCCAGGACGTAGACCGCGTCCACGTCCATGCCGATCGCCGCCGACAGCGGCGCCATCAGGACGCCATCGCCGAGCCGGCCGTGCCGTGGCAGGTCGTCGGTCAGATCGAGCTGCAGCGCCAACCGCACCGCGGTGAGATCCGCGGCCGCCTCGACCACGTCCAGGCCGCCCAGGCCCGCCAGGGTACGGGTGATCTTCTCCGCCGCACGTGCCTCGTCCTCGGGCAGCCAGCCGCCGAGATCGCCGACGAATGCGTGGAACGCCGCCAACGCCCACCCGGCCAGATCCGACCAGCTCCGCAGACTTGCCCCGTGGTCGAGCGTGGCGCGCAGCCCGAGCACGAACTCCTGGAGCTGCTGCGCGGCGGCGGCGTCGCGTTCCCGGCGGTTGATCAAGGTCAGGCGCGGCGCGTCGGTGGCTCTCTCCTCGTCGGCGGCATTGCGTTCGTGGGTGGCGTACGCCTTCAACCGGGTGTCCCAGTCGCCGTTCGCCACGACGCCAGCGACCCGGGAGATGCGTTCCCATCGCGATGCCGGCACCCGGTTGCCATCGGCGCCGCGCACCGGCGCCGCCGACAGCACCGCGAGCACCTCGTCGCGGCGCCAGCCGTGCACCGGCAGGGCCAGCATGTCCAGGAACGCGCGGGGTAGCGTGCGCTCGATCGTGGGCCGCACCGCGGCGCCGTTCCACCGCAGGCCCGCGGCGTCGAGGTGATCCCCGAGCAGCCGCGCGTACGGTTTTGCGGAGCCGTAGAGGACGGCGATCCGGTGTGCCGGCACGGTTCGCAGCGCGGCGGTGACCATCCGCACCACGCAGCGCACCTCGTCGTCGGCGTCGGAGGCGTGCACCACCCGCACCGCGGTCCGTACGTCGGCGATCGGCACCGCTGCGGTGGGTGGCACCCGCACCGAGCGCCGGACGCTCGCGTCGGCGCGGGGCTCGGACGTCACGCCGGCGATCGTGTGCAGGGACCCTGCCGCGGCCAGGTGATCGAGCAGCGCGGTGGCCCCGGCCGGCAGGTCCTGCGGCAGGAACAGCACCACCGCGCCGATCTCCACGCCCAGCGCCGGCCGGGCCAGCAGCGTCGCGACGGCGGCTCGGCGCAGGTCCGCCACGTCGTACCAGTCCGCCGCCAGGCTCGCCGTGACGCGGTGGTGCAGGCGGAGCAGGTCAACGGCGATCAGTTCGTCGCTGGCGGCGATCGCCGCCCGGGCCGACGCGTCGACCTCGCGGAGCTGCCGGTGGGCGCGGACCAGCGCCACCACGGTCGCGGAGTGCGCCGCCACCTCGGTGAAGACCCCGGCGTCCTCGTCCAGCGCCGCACGCCATGCGGCCGCCAGCACCGGATCGGTGGCGGGTCGGCGACCGGTATCGGCCAGGGTCGCGGCGCCGAGGCGCTCGGCGAGCCGGTCCACCGTGAGGACGGCCAGGCCGGCCACGCCAGGACGGTCGCCGACGCCGTGCGCCAGGGTGCGTCGGGTCGCTACGCCACACAGCTGCGTGGGTACGAGGACGGTGACCTGCCGCAGCGGATCGTCGGCCTTGAGATCCGCGACCGCTCGCCGCAACATGGCGTACGCCGGCGCCCCGTAACCGGTCCACGTCAATTGGCTGGCGCCCACCTGACACCCCCGCCGTGTCGTGCGGCCGCTGCTTCCTGGCCCCCGATCTTCGACGCTAGCCGGGCGACACCGCGCCGGCTGCGATACGGCGAATCAGGTCAGCGGCCTCGACCGCCAAACGGCGCAGGCGGGTCGAGGCGGTGCAAAACCGCACCCGACCGGCGCGCTACTTGATCGCTCCACGGGTCACGCCGGTCATCACCCATCGCTGGGCGAACAGGTACGCGAGCACGGTCGGCGCCATCGCCATCAGGTACGAGGCGAACGCCACGTTGTAGTTGGCGCTGAACTGGGACTGGAAGATGCTCTGGACGACCGGGATCGTCTGCAGAGCCGGATCCGAGGTGATCAACGAGGGCATCATGAAGTCGTTCCACGAGGCCAGGAACGCGAAGATGCCGACGGTGGCGTTCATCGGGGCGAGCAGCGGGAAGATCAGCCGCCAGAACACCTGCCACGTGCTGGCGCCGTCGAGGCGGGCACTCTCCTCCAGCTCGAACGGGATGGACCGCAGGAACGCCGTGTACAGCAGCACGTTGAAGGACAGGCCGAACAGGATGTGCAGGATCGCCACCCCCGCCGGGTTGTCCAGGTTCACGATCGAGACCAGCTTGATCTGCGGCAGCGCGATGACCGGGAACGGGATGAACATCGCGGCGAGCAGGTAGAAGTAGGAGTACCGGAAGAGCTTGCGTTCCCAGTTGCGGGCGATCGCGTACGCCGCGCACGAGGCGAGCACCACCAGCCCGGCAACGGTCGACGCGGTGACCGCAACGGAGATGCCCAGCGCCCGCGGAAAGTTGGTCAACTCCCAGGCGGTCGCGAAGTTCTCGAACCGCAGTGGCCACGGCCAGCCGAAGCCGGTGCCGGTGGCGGCCTGCTGCGACGACTTCAGGGCCATCGAGACCGTGAAGTACAGCGGCAGCAGGACCGCGAGTGAGGCGAGCAGGATGAGGGCGGTCAGCCCCCAGTTGACGCGCTCGGCGCCGGGCGATTCGGCGGTGCGGTCCGTGCGGGTGGGCGCGGCGGGCGGGGTGGACACGGTGGTGGCCATCAGAGCGACACTCCTCGCCGTTGGATGAGCCGCAGCTGCAGCAGGGAAATCACGACGGTGACCACGAAGAAGAGCACCGCGTTCGCCATCTGGTAGGCGTAGTCACCGCTGGTGAACCCGGTGAAGATGGTCATCGCCACGCTCATGGTGGCCGTCCCGGGTCCGCCGTTGGTGAGGCCCACGATGATGTCGTAGGCGTTGAGGAAACCCTTCAGACCCAGGATGGTGTTGATCACGACGTAGCCGAGCACGAGCGGGAAGGTGATGCTGCGGAACTGCCGCCAGGGCTTCGCTCCGTCGATCGACGCGGCCTCGTACACCTCATTGGGGATCGCCAGCAGACCGGCCAGGTAGATGATCATTGCGCCCGGGACCGCCTGCCACGCCGTGACGACCACGATCGCGATCCAGGCCAGCCGCTCGTTCGCCAGGATGCTCGTCTCCAGCGAGCCGATGCCCAGGCTCGCCGCGATCGTCGGCAGGGACGTGGAGAACAGGTAGTTGAAGACGTAGGCGATGACGATGCCGGAAATGACCATCGGGATAAAGAAGACGCCACGCAGCGCCGTCTTCAGCTTGATCTTCGCGCTCAGGCCCAGGGCGAGGGCGAGGGCGATGACGTTGACCACAACAACGGTCACGATGGAGAAGCCGAGGGTGAAGCCGTACGAGCGGAGAATCCGCGGATCGCTGAAGATCGCGATGTAGTTGGTCAGCCCGGTGAACTCCCAGTTCCCGTACCCCACGTAGTTGGTGACGCTGTAGAACATCCCCACGACGGCCGGCACGGTGATGAACAGGGTGAACAGCGCGACGACCGGGAAGAGCATCACGTAGAACGTCTTGTCGATCCGGCGTGGTGGCTTCGCCGAGGGGGCCGGCGGCGCGGTGTCGGCGGACGCGGGCGTGGGAACGGTTTCCGGTGTGGTGGCGGTCATCGGTGTCTCCCGACGCGATCAGAGGGACCGTACGGCGAGGCGGCGCCAGTCCGCGTCGAGTTTGCGGACGAAGCGGTCACCGTCCTTGCTGAGCACCAGTTCCTGCAGGTAGTTCCCGAGCGGGATGATGCCCGGCACGTTGGTGCCCGCGCCCTGGTAGAACCGGGCCTGCTCGACGTAGGGCTGCAGCCCGGCGATGCGTTCGTCGGTGACCGGTGTCGCGTCCCTGACCGGCGAGAATGCCAGGTTGTCGCGGTTGTACTTCTCCATCACCTCGGGCGTCATCAGGTAGGTCAGGAAGTGGCGGGCCGCCTGCGGCTGGGCGGCGCCGCGTGGAATCCACAGGGAGAGGTCGAGGTTGACCCGGGCCTTGCGATCCTGCGGGTCGTCAGTCGCCGGAAGCGCGAACGTACCCATCTGCAGGTTCGGGTTTGCCTTCGTCACCTCGCCGATGGCCCACGGTCCCTGCAGGTACATGGCGACCTTGCCCTGGGAGAAGGCGAGATTTCCATCGGGATAGTTGCGCGATGCCGCATCCGGGTTCATATAGGCGGTGAGTTGGAGCATCTTGTCGACGGCCGGCTTGACGGTGCGCTGGAACGACACCTCGGAATCCGGCCCGACATCGGTGCCCTGCTCCTTGAGTTTGGTGAAGAACCCGGCGACGTCGAGCATGCTGCCGATGACGTAGTCGAACAGGCCCTGGGAGATCGTCCAGGTGGCCGCGTAGGTGCTGTAGATCGGCGTGATGCCCTTGGTTTTGAAGGTTTCGCACACGTTGAGCAGCTCACTCCACGTGGTCGGAACGGCGAGGCCCTGTTGTGCGAAAAGGTCCTTGTTGTAAATCACGCCGGCGGCGGTGATCGAATAGGGGAGCACGCTGGTCTCATTCCGAAACGACGCGTACTGACTGACCAGCGCCTGCACATTCGGGTCGATCCGCAGGGCCTCCGGCAGGTCGGCCAGGTTGGAGAGGACCCCGCGTCCGACGAACGTGCCGGACTCGTCGAGGTTGTAGTTGACGCACACGAGATCGAATGGCGCATCACGTACGAACGATGCCACCAGGCTGCCGGTCGCGTCGTGCTTGACCTGGATCTCGGACTGTTGCCGGTGGAAGTCTTCGATGATCTGGTCGAAGTACCCGAGCACCTCGGGTTTGCTCTGATAGAACCGCAGCCGGGTGCCGTCTCCGCCGGTGCCGCATCCGGCGAGGGCCGGCACCGCGAGCGCGCCCAACGCGGCGCCCTTCAGAAATGATCTTCTAGTGGGTGCGGCGATCCTGGTCGATCTGTGCCGAGGGTCGGTAGGGTCCACAGTGACTCCTCTGGTACCGCATATTCGCCGCCGCGCAAGGGCTGCGCGGCGAGACGGCACCGCCCATGCTGCGGGCCGCTGCCGCGATGTCGGAATGGTGGAAGTCGGTTCGGAGCCCGGGTTTAACACGAGTGAAACACGGGCGGCCATGGGGGTCTACCGCCCGAGCGCAAGATTTTCTGGACCCGGGGGGCATCCATCGGGCAGGCCCTCGACGCGCGGCCCGCTATTCGTTTGACGGACCGGATCTTCGATGAAACGTTAAGGCGGTCGCGCAACAAACTCCATCGAGTGACATCGAACGATGGGGACTTTGGAAACGGGGGATGTCCAGCATGAGGGTCGCGTTCCATGACCGGCTGCGTCTGCTTGCGACACTGCGACATGCCGGCTGGGGCCTGCTCGCGGCGATCGCCGCGCTGATCGTCGTCGGCGGCCTGGTCCCCGCCGCGACGGCGGTCGCTCTCGGCATGCTGATCAGCCGGGTGAACGACACTGGCACAGCCGACCTGACGATCGCCGTCGCGATCCCGCTGGCCCTGTTCGCCGCCGTGCTGCTGGTCGGCCACGCGCTGGATGCGGTACGGGAGCCGCTGTTCTTCCTCGCACGTGCCCGCATCGACGGGGCGCACCGCGCAGCGTTGGCCCGGCTCGCCGCGACCAGCCACACCATCGCGGCGCTGGAGCGCCCCGAGGTTCAGCGCCTCATCCGCGAGGCACGGGCGGATCCGGACAACTGGACGGAACGCACGCCGGCGACCGGTGCCCTCGCCCAGTTCGGTCTGCTGGGGCGGGTGTTCACGGTGCTCAGTTCGGGCGCGGTGCTCGCGGTCTACGCGTGGTGGGTGGTGGTACTCCTCACCGTCGCGGCGGTGGCCTTCCAACAGCTCCACCGGCGGGGCGGTGTGCTCTGGTACACCACGTGGCGGCGCGGCCTCGACGCGGGACTACGCAGCGAGATGTGGTCCGACGCCATCTTCTCGCCCGCGGAGGGCAAGGAGATCCGGGTCTTCGGCCTGGGCGACTGGGCGGTGGGCCGGGCCCAGCACCACATCGGGGCGATGTTCCAGCCGGTGTGGGATCTGGGTGGGCGGCTGATGGCGGGGATGTGGCGGCAGTTCCTGCTGGTCCTCGTGCCGCTGGGGCTGGCCTACGTCGCGGTGACGCTGTCCGCCGCGCGGGGTGACACCTCGGTCGGCGTCGCCACTGCCGTGCTGGTGGCGGGCTTCGCGATGTACCGGGTGTTCGGAGGGGATCCGCGTGACGTGATCGGCGGCGCCGCATGTCTTCAGGCCTACGACAAGCTCCACGAAGAACTCGGCGGCGCCGCACGGCCGGCCGCGGCGCCCCGGACCGCCGGCGCCGGGCCCGGCACCACGGCGCCGGCGTTGATCCGCTTCGAAGACATCAGCTTCACCTATCCGGGCTCCCATCGGCAGATTCTCGACGGGCTGAACCTGGAGATCCGACCCGGCGAACTCCTCGCCGTGGTCGGTCTCAACGGCACAGGCAAGTCCACGTTGATCAAGATTCTGGCCGGACTGTATGAGCCGACGACCGGGCGGATCACCGCCGACGGCGTGGACATCGTCGCCATCGGAGCCGCACCATGGCGGCGCAGGATCGCAATCGTGTTCCAGGACTTCGTCCGCTACCACCTGTCGGCGGCCGACAACGTCGCACTTGGCGCCGCCGACGCCCCCCGCGATCCGGCGGCGATCGAGGCGGCCGCGCACGACGCGGGCTTCGACGAGGTGGTCGACCGGTTGCCGCGCGGTTGGGACACGCCGCTGGCCCGGTCCCGCGCCGACGGGGTGGACCTGTCGGGTGGCCAGTGGCAACAGGTCGTGCTGGCCCGCGCGCTGTACTCCGTCCGTGCCGGTGCCCGGCTGCTCGTCCTGGACGAGCCGACCGCGCACCTCGACGTCCGGACCGAGTTCGAGGTGTTCGCCCGGCTGGCCGCTCACAAGGGCGACGCCAGCGTGGTGCTCATCTCGCATCGGCTCTCGACGGTGCGTCAGGCGGACCGCATCGTGCTGCTCGACGGTGGGCGCATCGCCGAGTCGGGGACGCACGAGGAGCTGATGGGGCTCGGGGGCCGGTACGCCGCGATGTTCGCCATCCAGGCCGATCGTTTCAACCGTGGCTACGACGACCGCATCGAGGAGAACGAGCTGATATGAGCGCGGCTGCGGTATCCGCCAGGTCGGTGCGGTGGCGGTACCTGAAGTTGTGGGCGGAACTCTTCCGCCTGTGCTGGCGGCTGTATCCGGGTCGCACCGCCGCGATGCTCGCCATCAAGGCGGGGTCGGCGGTCGTCGTGGCGGCGACGGCACTGGCGTTGCGGGCCGCGGTGAACGGCATCATCGCCGGTGATCCGACCGCCGCCGCGATCGGAGCGGCGAGTGCGGCGCTGGCGTCCGCGGTCACGGCGTATCTGATCGGGCTCGACAACGTGCTGCACTTCCTGCTGATCGAGCCGGTCGGGCTGCTGCATCTGGGCCGGCAGATCGAATCGGACATCGCCCGGCTGGACGGTCTCGATCACCTGGAACGCAGCGACTTCCTGGACCGGGTCACCGTGTTGCGCGGCGCCGCCTGGGGCCTGATGGCCGGTACCTGGACCGCGGTCGACGTGCTGTTCAGCGTGCTCAGACTCGGACTTCTGCTGGCATTGCTCGGCACGGTCACGCCGTGGCTGCTGTTCCTGATGGTGTTCGCCGGCGTGCCCCTCTGGCTCGACGTCCGCGCCCGGCGGGCGGTCAACCAGGCGGAGACCGACACGGCGGAGGCGTTCCGGCTGCAGCGGCACCTGTTCAACCTCGCCACCAGCGCCGACGGCGGCAAGGAGATCCGGGTGGCCGGAGCGGGCGAGGAGATCGCCCGCCGGCAGGCCCAGGCGTGGGACGAGGCGATGCGGGGACGGCTGCGGGCGAGGGTACGGGCGGCCGGATGGAATCTGGCGGGGTGGACGCTGTTCACCGGTGGTTTCACGGCGGCGCTCGCTCTCGTTGTCTACCGAGCGGCCCACGGCCACGGCACGATCGGCGACATCGTGCTCGCGATCACCATCGCGGTCAGCCTGCGGGACTCGATCCAACATACGGTGTTCCGCGCGAACGACGCGATGGGCACCGGCCGGCTGATGGAGCCGTACCTGTGGCTTCGCGACTATCTGGCCACCGAGCGCGCCCGCAGCGCCGGCGGCGGCAACCAGCCCACGCCGGACCGCCTCTCCGACGGCATCACCTTCGACAATGTCACCTTCAGCTACCCCGGTACGGATCGGCGGGCGCTCGACGAGGTCAGCTTCCACATTCCGGCAGGGTCGGTCGTGGCAATCGTCGGCGAGTACGGTTCGGGAAAGACGAGCCTGATCAAGCTGTTGTGCAAGTTCTACCGGCCGGACTCGGGCAGCATCCGCGTCGACGGCGTGGACCTGGCCGATCTGGAGACGACCGGGTGGCGCGCCCGCTCGAGCGCGGCGTTCCAGGACTTCGGCCGGTTCCAGACCCGGTTCGCGGAGACCACCGGGCTGGGTGACCTGCCGCACCTGGCCGATCACGACCGCATCCTGGACGCGGTGCGCGACGCCGACGCGGAGGATCTTGTCGCCAGACTGCCGGACGGCCTGGACACCCAGCTGGGGCGAAAGTTCGATGGCGTGGAGCTGTCCGAGGGGCAGTGGCAGAAGACCGCCCTGGCACGCGCCTCGATGCGCCGGCGACCACTGTTGTTCGTCCTGGACGAGCCGACGGCATCCCTCGACGCGCCCAGCGAGCACGCGATCTTCCAGCGGTACATGACGCGCGCCCGGGAGCTGGCATCCCGGACCGGTGCCATCACCGTGATCGTGTCCCACCGGTTCTCCACGGTGACCGGCGCCGATCAGATCCTGGTCCTGGAGGAGGGTCGCCTGGTGGAGTCGGGTTCGCACGCGGACCTGCTCGGCAACGGGGGCCGGTACGCCGACCTCTACGGCATCCAGGCAACGGCGTACGCGCCCGTCTGACCGGCGCGACCAGCGCTACCGGACATCAGCCATTCCCGCAGGTGCAGCAGCGGCATCCGAACCGCGCGAGCGTTGCCACGCCGCGAGGCAGGCGTCGATCTCGGACTCGATCCGCGCTTTGCCGGCATCGTCGAGGAACGAGTAGTGCACACCCTGCCGGGCCAACGCCGCGACCCCGGCGGCGTCCAGGCCCAGCAGGTCGGCGGCGACCGCGTACTCGGCGTTGAGGGTGGTGGAGAACATCGGCGGGTCGTCGGAGTTGATCGTCACCGGAACCCCGGCGGCGACCAGCGCGGGAAGCGGGTGCTCGGCGAGCGACGGCACCGCCCGGGTGCACACGTTCGAGGTGGGGCACACCTCGAGGGCGACGTCGTGGTCCCGCAGGTGGGCGAGGAGCGCCTCGTCGTGGACCGCGGCGATGCCGTGACCGATCCGCTCGGCGCCGAGGTGGCGCAGCGCATCCCAGATGGTCTGTGGCCCGGTCGACTCGCCGGCGTGCGGCACGCTGTGCAGCCCGGCGGCCCGGGCCGCCTGGAAGTGGCTGGCGAACTGGGCCCGTGCGACGCCGACCTCCGGCCCGCCGAGCCCGAAACTCACCAGACCGTCGGGGCGCTGTTTCAGCGCCACCTCGAGGGTCACGTCCGCCGCCTGCAGGCCGGCCTCGCCGGGGATGTCGAAGCACCACCGCAGCTCGATGCCGTGATCGCGGGCCGCTCGGACCCGGGCATCCTCGACCGCCTCGCAGAACGCCTCGGCGGCGATGCCCCGCACGATCGAGGAGTACGGCGTGAGGGTCAGCTCCGCATACCGCACCCGCTGCGCGGCCAGCCCCGCCGCGATGTCGTAGGTCAGGGTCACCACGTCCTCGGGGTCGCGGATCAGGTCGACCACCGACAGGTACACCTGCACGAAGTGCGCGAAGTCGGTGAACGAGAAGTACTCGGCGAGCAGGTCCACGTCCGCGGGCACGGGCGTCGACCCGGCGTGGCGGGCGGCCAGCCGGGCGACGGTCTCGGGCGCGGCCGAGCCGACGTGATGCACGTGCAGCTCCGCCTTGGGCAGATCGGCGATGAAGCGTTCCAGATCCTCGCTCATGCTGCCTTCCCTCCGTTCGGCGATGTCCGACCATAACGTTCGCCGTGGCGGAGGCCGGCGGGGGCACCGGTTCGTCCGCCGGTCCTCGTAGACTCCTCGGATGGTTTCCCCCACCGACCTGCAGGCCGACGAAGCGTCGCGGGTGCTGCGCCGGGTGTTCGGCTACGACGCGTTCCGGGGTGGCCAGCGGGAGATCATCGACCAGGTCATCGGCGGCGGGGACGCGCTCGTCCTCATGCCGACCGGTGGCGGCAAGTCGCTGTGCTACCAGATCCCGGCGCTGGTCCGGCCGGGCGTGGCGGTCGTGGTGTCACCGCTCATCGCATTGATGCAGGACCAGGTGGACGCCCTGACCGCGCTCGGGGTGCGGGCTGGGTTCCTCAACTCCTCGCAGACGCTCGACGAGCGCCGTCGGGTGGAGTCGGCATTTCTCGCGGACGAACTCGACCTGCTCTACCTGGCACCGGAGGCACTCGGGGTGGGCTCCACCGTCCGGCTCCTCGACCGGGGGACAATCGCACTGTTCGCCATCGACGAGGCGCACTGTGTCGCGCAGTGGGGCCACGACTTCCGACCCGACTACCTGGCCCTGTCGATGCTGCACGAGCGGTGGCCGGCGGTGCCCCGGATCGCCCTCACCGCCACGGCGACCACCGCCACCCACGCCGAGATCGCGTCGCGGCTCAACCTGGAGAACGCCCGGCACTTTGTCGCCAGCTTCGACCGGCCCAACATCCAGTACCGGATCGTGCCCAAGAAGGAGCCGCGCCGGCAGCTGCTCGACCTGCTGCGCGGCGAGCATCCTGGCGACGCCGGCATCGTGTACTGCCTGTCCCGGGCGTCGGTGGACAAGACCGCCGAGTTCCTGGTGGCGAACGGCATAGCGGCGTTGCCCTACCACGCAGGGCTGGACGCCCGGACGCGCGCGGCGAACCAGCACCGGTTCCTGCGCGAGGACGGCCTGGTCATGGTCGCCACGATCGCGTTCGGGATGGGGATCGACAAGCCGGACGTCCGGTTCGTCGCGCACCTCGACCTGCCGAAGTCGGTCGAGGGCTACTACCAGGAGACCGGCCGGGCCGGGCGGGACGGGCTGCCGTCGACCGCGTGGCTGGCGTACGGCCTCTCCGACGTCGTCCAGCAGCGCAAGATGATCGACACCTCCGACGGCGACCTGGCCCGTCGCCGGGTGCTCGCCGCGCACCTCGACGCCATGCTGGCCCTGTGTGAGACGGTGCAGTGCCGCCGGGTCCAGCTCCTGGCGTACTTCGGCCAGCCCAGCACCCCTTGCGGCAACTGCGACACCTGCCTCGCGCCGCCGGAGTCGTGGGACGGCACGATCGCGGCGCAGAAGCTGCTCTCCACCGTGCTGCGGCTGCACCGGGAACGGGACCAGCGCTTCGGCGCCGGGCAGTGCATCGACATCCTGCTCGGCCGTAAGACGGAGAAGGTCGCCCAGTTCGACCACCATTCGCTGACCGTGTTCGGCATCGGCACGGAGCTCAGCGAGGCGGAGTGGCGCGGGGTGGTCCGCCAACTGCTCGCCCAGGGTCTGCTGGCCGTGGAGGGGGATTACGGCACCCTCGCCCTCACCGGGGCGAGCCGCGAGGTGCTGGGCCGGCAGCGTTCGGTGATGATGCGGCGGGAGCCCGAGCGCGTGGCGGCGTCGGCCACGTCATCGAAGCGGCGCGCCGCCGCCGCGGTTGCCGCCGAGCTTCCGCCGGCGAGCGTGCCGCTGTTCGAACGACTGCGGGCCTGGCGGGCGGCGACCGCGAAGGAGCAGAGCATGCCCGCCTACGTGATCTTCCACGACGCGACGCTGCGGGAGATCGCCACCGAGCGCCCGTCCACCCTCGCCGAGCTGGGCCGCGTCAACGGCGTGGGGGAGACCAAGCTGGCCCGGTACGGCCAGCAGATTCTCGACACCCTGGCGGCATCGTGACCGCCGCACCGGCGGCCCGGTTCGGCGTCGTGGGCAGCGGCTGGCGCACCCGGTTCTTTCTCCGCCTGGCCCGGATGGCGCCGGAGCACCTCGTGGTGACCGGCGTGGTGACCCGGACCGCGGAGCGCGGCGCGCAGGTGACGGGGGAGTGGGGCACCCCGACGTTCCGTACCGTTGCCGACCTGCTCGCCGCCGGGCGGCCGGAGTTCGTGGTGGCGTCCGTGCCGTGGGCGGTGACCCCGGAGACGACCAGGGAGGCGGTCGGGCTCGGGCTGCCGGTCCTGGCTGAGACACCACCGGCGCCGACGGCTGAGGGCCTGCGGCAACTCTGGGATGCCGTCGGTGCGAGCGGTCAGGTGCAGGTGGCCGAGCAGTACCTGCTCATGCCCGGTCACGCGGCGCGGTTGCGGCTGGTGCGGGAGGGCGTCATCGGCGAGCCGACCTCGGTCCAGGTGTCCTCGACCCATCTGTACCACGCGACCTCGATGATCCGGCATCTGCTCGGCGTCGGCTTCGGCGTCGGCTTCGGCCCGGTCACCGTCACCGCGCAGACGTTCCACGCCCCGCTGGTCAACCCGCTCACGCCGGACGGCTGGACCGCGGCGGAGGAGCCGGAGGAGCTTGCCACGACGCTCGCGACGCTCGACTTCGGTGACGGGCGCTGCGGGTTGTACGACTTCACCGACAACCAGTGGTGGAACCCGCTACGGGCTCGCCGCATCGTGGTACGCGGATCCCACGGGGAGATTGTGGACGACTCCGTCGTGCGGCTGGCCGATCCGCGGACCGCGGTGGAGTCCCGACTGCTGCGCCGCCAGCTCGGCATCGACCTGAACCTGGAGGGCGTCGACCTGGCGCACATCAGCTTCGACGGTCGGGTGCTCTACCGCAACCCGTTCCCCGGTGCCCGGTTCTCCGACGACGACCTCGCGGTCGCCACGCTGCTGCGGGACACCGCGGCCTGGGTGCGCGGCGCGGGGCCGCAACCGTACCCGTTGGCCGAGGGCTGCCAGGACCACCTGCTCGGACTCGCCATCGAGGAGGCCGCCCGCACCGGCGCGCCGGTCACCACCCAGCGGGAGCGTTGGGCGCCCTGAGGCTTCACCGGCCGTCGAGCGCGCCGACCGGACGGTGCGCACGGACCACCGTGTCGATCGCTTCGCGCAACCCCGTCCGGGTGGCGACCGGGCGAGCCGCCCGGACCGCGCGGTCGATCCGCAGGCCGACCAGCGCAGCCGCGATCGATTCCGGGGTGTAGAGCAGTTCCGGGTCCTGCGGGCCGCCGACTCCGCCGCCCAGGTTGGTCGCGTCGTGACCGATGACCAGGAGGACTCCGCCGGGTGCCAGCGCCCCGGTGGCGGCCTCCAGGACGACACCGAGGTCGGTCGGCGGCAGGTGCAGGTACGCGGCCAGTACCAGGTCGAAGCCGGCCGGCTCCGGCCGGTACGAGCGCAGGTCGGTGGTGAGCCAGTCCACCGTCACCCCTCGGCGGCGCGCCAGTTTGCGCCCTTTGCCGATCGCGACGTCCGAGAAGTCCACCGCGGTGACGCGCCACCCCCGGCCGGCGAGCCAGATCGCGTTGCGACCCTCGCCCGCCGCCAGGTCCAGTGCCCGCCCCGGGGCGAGCCCGCCCAGCTCGCTGATCACGAACCGGTTCGGCTCGGCGCTCCACACCAGCGCCTCGGCGGCGTAGCGCTCGTTCCATGCCTCAGCATCCATTGCCCCTACCGTATCGACCCCGCCATCCGGGTCGACGATGGACCTCGCGGGTGCGGGGCCCGCGTACCGTCGCCGGCGGGTGCCCGGCGTGCGGGCCGAGCCGGCCGGGTCGATGATGACGGTCATGGCCAGGATCTACGCCGCTCTCGGCGACTCCATGTCGATCGACGTCTACGCGGGCGGCCCCGGTCGCGGCGCTGCCAGCCTGTTGTGGCGCAACCGGGACGCCGACTTCCCGGACTGGGCCGGCCGGGATCTGGCAACGTTGGGCTACACCGCCTCCGACCTGACCCGCGACGGCGCGACCAGTGTCGATGTGCTGGACCGGCAACTGCCGCACCTGCCCGGGGCGCCGGCCGTCGTCACGCTCACGATGGGCGGCAACGACCTGATGATGGCCTACGGCGATGCCATTGCCGCTGAGGCGGTGATCACGCAGGTGCAGGCCCGGGGGGAGGCGATCCTGCGCCACCTGCGCACGGCGGTGGCCCCTGGCGGGCTGATCGTGATGACCACCGTGTACGACCCGAGCGACGGCACCGGCGCGGTCCCGGGCCGGGAGTTGCCGCCGTGGCCGGACGGCCCTGCGGTGGTCCGCGCGTTGAACGCCGCGTTGGCCGACCTGGCGCAACGCCACGGCGCCGTGGTGGCCGATGTGCACGCCCGGTTTCTCGGCCACGGCGCCGAGGCCGGCGACCCGGGGCAGCCCGATCCGCGACCGGCCAATGGGGAGCTGTGGTACTGCGGCGTGATCGAGCCGAACGCGTGGGGCGCCCATGAGATCAGGTGCGCGTGGTGGGAGGCACTGCAGCGGTCCGGCCCGCCGCGCTGAGCGGGTGCGACGGGCCGGGCTCGATCAGCCGGCGCTGTCGGGGTGGCCCGGCAACCCGGAGCCGCCGCCGCTGCCCCCGGAGGCGCCGCCGCCCATGCCGGAGGCGTCGTCCACGATCGTGTGCTCCGACCCGTCTGCCGGCGGTGTGCTGGCCTCGATCTCGGTTTCGGTCAACGGAGCGTCACTGGCCTCCTCGGCCGCGCCTCGTTTCATCGCGCTGCCCGGCTCGGCGTCCTGCGTCATGGTAAGCCTCCGATCCACGTCAACCATCCGTTCGACCCGCCGGTACCCGCCGTCGATCAGGCGAAACACGGGCCGTGACCGGCCCGGGTGCGGGCAGCGCCGCGGTTTCGGCGACAGATGTCGGGGCGGAACCGGGGTGATGCGTTGACCGGAATTCGCGTGGAGAATAGGGCATGTATTGGAATTTCGCGGCACGGGTCGGCCGTTGTGGCGTGTGACGATCGCAACGTCCGTGCCGTGGTGGTGGTTTCTGCTCGCCGCCCGCCGGGTCTGGCCGCTATTCCCTTTCTCACGGCTTCAAATCGCGGCGTCTGCTTGAATTCGAGGGTGGATGAATGCTACAAAGCCCGTCCGATTCGCCGTGTTCAGAGTGTTTTGAGAGGTGGTGAAATACAAATGACTCGGGCATTTCATTGCGACTTTCGATGAAGGTCATTCCAGCCGGACATCCCAGCAAATAGCGTTCCGGGCGGGTCGTCGGAATCCGATCGACGGACCCCGCAGCGATGCTTTCCGATCGCCGCCGCCGCCGGAACACCACACGGAGTCCGTATGGATGCGTCCATTGTTGTGCCCTGCCGACACGAAGCGGGCAACGTCGGGCCGTTACTTGAGCGGCTCGCCGGTGCCCTTGCCGGCCGACAATGCGAAGTCATTTTCGTCGATGACAGCGACAACCTCGCCACCGTCGAAGCCATCGACGCTGCCGCCGCCCGGCTGTGCCGCAGCGGGCTGGGCGTCACCGTGGTGCACCGGGATGGTGCGCAGCGGTGGGGCGGTCTGGCCGGCGCCGTGATCGACGGGTTCCGTCGCGCCACGTCCGAGCGGGTCCTCGTGATGGACGCCGACCTGCAACACCCGCCCGAACTGGTGCCGGTGCTGCTTGACCGTCTGGACGGTGCGGACGGTAGCTCGGGCAGTGACCTTGTACTGGCGAGCCGGTACTGTCCGGGCGGCAGTTCGGAAGGGCTCGACGGTCCGCTGCGTCGCCTGGTTTCGACCGGCTCCACCCTGCTCGCCAAGGCCACGTTCCCCTTGGCACTGCGGGGCGTCACGGACCCGATGACAGGCTTCTTCGCGCTGCACCTGCGACTGGTCGACCCCGAGGCGTTGCAGGCCCGCGGCTTCAAGATCCTGCTGGAGATCCTGGCCAGGTACCCTCACCTGCGGCGGAGCGAGGTGCCGCTGCGGTTCTCCGTCCGGCACTCCGGTGACAGCAAATCCGACCTCCGGCAGGGCATGGAGTATCTCGGCCAGCTACCGAGACTGCGACTCGCGACGGCGCGGAACACGCCGGCCGGCCGTGCCGTGTCCGACCGGCGGATCTGGAGCTTCGCACTCGGCGGCGCGTTCGCCGCGGTGGTCGGCGCCGTGCTGCTCGGCATCCTGGTATCGGCGGGGATGGACCCGTTGGCAGCATACGGAATCCAGCTCGCGGTGAGTCTGGCGATCAACTTCGCGATGAATTACCACATCACCTGGCGGGACCGCCCACCGTCGCGACTGCGACGGCGGGTGGGCTGGTTTTTGCTCAGCCGGGGCGCCACCCAACTGCTCAGCTGGGTCGCCTTCGCCGTCCTGACCGCGGCGACCGCCTGGCACTACCAGTTCGTCAACGTGCTGTGCCTGCTCCTGGCCGCGGCGGTGAACTTCTGGACGGCGGACGCACTGGTGTTTCCGAAGGCGGCGACGCCGTTCCGGCACCCACTGCGGCCGCGCCGGCCGGCCTGGCGGCTGCCGGTCTGGGCGTTGCTCGGGATACCGGCACTCGGCCTCGCCACCGGATACGCCGTGCTGCGACCGGGTCCCGGTGCCCTCCTGACCGGCGCGGTGGTGGTCGTCGCGCTCTTCAACACGGCGATCAGCGGCCTGGACGTGCGCTGGCGGCTCTACGGATGGCGTACCCCGGAGGCGCTCGACGAGATGCGCTGGCCCTCACCGGGCCCGTCCACGGAGGCGGCGGAGCGGTTCTCGATCATCGTTCCGGCGCTGCACGAGGCCGCGGTGATCGGCGGGACCCTGCGCCGGCTGGTTGATCAGGACCACCCGCACGTCGAGATCCTGGTGTCGCTCTGCGCCGGCGACGACGAGACCATCGCCGAGGTGGAGCGCGTGATGCGCGACGACGACCCGCACGGACGGATCCGGACCGTGATCCGGCACTATCCGCGGTCCAACAAGCCCCGCCAGCTCAACGCCGCATTGCAGGAGTGCCGGGGGACGGTCGCCGGGGTCATCGACGCCGAAGACGATGTGGCTCCCGGGTTGCTCTCCCGGGTCGACGCGTTGTTCCGCCGCAGTGGCGCGGACGTGGTGCAGGGCAGCGTGCAGCTCATGACGCTCGGCACCCGGCCCGGGGACTGGTTCAAGGTGCACAACGTCATGGAGTACTTCTTCTGGTTCACCAGCCGGATCTTCTACCAGATCCGGTGCGGCTTCGTTCCGCTCGCCGGAAACACCGTCTTCGTACGGCGGGAGCTGATGGTCCGGGTGGGCGGCTGGCCGGACAACCTCACCGAGGACTGCGCTCTCGGCGTCCTGCTGTCCACCCGGTACGGCGCGAAGGTGGTGGCCGCGCACGAGCCCGAGTTCGCCACGCGCGAGGAGGTGCCGCACACCATCTGGAACAAGGCGGCCGGCTCGCTGTTCTGGCAGCGCGTCCGCTGGAACCAGGGCTTCCTCAGCATCCTGCTCCAGGGTGAGTGGTTGCGGCTGCCGACGATCCGGCAGCGGATCCTGGCCGGCTACGTCCTCGGTACGCCGTTCCTGCAGGCGTGCTCGGGGCTGCTGTTGCCGCTGGCGCTGGTGACCATCCTCTGGTTCAAGGTGCCCATCGGGATCGCGTTGCTGGTGTTCGTGCCGTTCCTGCCGATCGTGCTCTCGATGGTGGCCCAGCTGATCGGGCTGCACGAGTTCGCGTGCTCGTACCGGCAGCCGGTGTTGGCCCGCCACTACGTGTCCCTGCTCGTCGGCGCGCCGCTGTACCAGGCGGTGCTGATGGCCGCCGCGTTCTACGCCGCGTTCCGGCCCGAGGCAACACCCTCTGGCACAAGACGGCCCACAGCGGGCACCACCGGCCGGTGTTCGCGGCGCCGTCGCCGGCGACCGGGGTTGCGGCTGCCGGTGTCGCGGCGGCGGTACCGGCAATGGAGGCAGCGTGATGGCCACCCTGGCGATCGACGGCGCACGCTCCGTGACCCGTCCCGGGACCCTGGCGAGGATCGCCGACACGGTTCGGGCCCGCCGGACCGACATCGTCGTCGTGGCCACGTTGCTGGGAATTGTCGGGCTGGTCAACGCCTGGAATCTGCACGGCTGGCCCGGCCGGGTCAATGACGACGAAGGCACCTACGTCGACCAGGCGTGGGCGATGGTGACCCACGGGGAGATCGCGCACTACACGTACTGGTACGACCATCCGTTCCTGGGATGGGCCCTGGTCGCGGGCTATGCCTGGCTCACCGACGGCTTCGACCGCGTGCCCAGCGCGGTCATGGTCGGGCGGGAGTTCATGCTGGTCTGCGTGGTGGCCAGCGCTGCCCTGCTGTACGTGCTGGCGCGGCGCCTGGGCCTGCACCGGGTGACGGCCGCGGTGGCCGTGCTGGCGTTCGGCCTGAGCCCCCTGGCGGTGTACCTGCACCGGATGGTGTTCCTCGACAACATCGCGGTGGTGTGGATGCTCGCCGCGTTGGTGTTCGCGGCGTCGCCCCGGCGCAGCCTCGCCGCCGCCTTCGGCAGCGCGGCGTGCTTCGCGGCGGCGACGCTGAGCAAGGAGACCATCGCGCTGCTGCTGCCGGCCGTCGCCTGGGTGCTCGTCCAGCACGGCGACCGGCGTACCCGGCGGTGGAGCGTCGGCGTCTTCGCCACCACGTACCTGACCCTGGTGGCCGCCTACCCGATGTTCGCCCTGCTGAAGAACGAGTTGCTGCCCGGACCCGGGCACGTGAGCCTCGGCTGGGCGGTGTACTGGCAACTCGTCGGCCGCGATGGTGGCGGTTCGCTCCTCGCCCCGGCCAGCGCCACGTCCAGCCTCGTGCACAGCTGGCTCCGGGTGGACGCCTGGCTGCTGATCGGCGGCCTGCTGATGGCTCCGGTCGGGTTGGTGGTGCGCCGGCTGCGCCCGGTCGCCTTCGCCCTGGTGCTGCAGGTTCTTGTGATGTGCCGGGGTGGCTACGTGCCGCAGCCGTACGCCATCGCGTTCCTGCCGTTCGCGGCGCTGCTCGTCGCCGGTGCCGCCGACCTGCTGTGGCGTCCGGTCGACCGGCCGTGGCGCGAGCGCGTGCCGACGTGGGCCCGCGCGGTCCTCCGTCGGGCGGGGTGGCCGCCGCTGATCGCCGGAGCCCTGGCGTGCGTGGTGCTCGTGGCACCCGCCTGGATCGGCAAGCTCCGCGAGCAGGCCACCACGGACGGCAGCGCGGCATCCCGGGCCGCGACCCGGTGGGTGCTGGCGAATGTGCCGCGGACCGCCGTCGTGGTGGTGGACGACTACGTCTGGCTCGACCTGGTGCGCAACGACTTCGCCAACACCGTGTGGCTGTTCAAACTGGACAGCGACCCGGAGGTGATGCGGACGATCCTGCCGGACGGCTACGCCAGCATCGACTACATCGTGCTTCCCGACCAGCCGCACGAGATCCTCGACTCCCGTCCCACCCTGACGCAGGCGCTGCAGCACTCGCACCGGGTGGCCACCTTCGACGGCATGAATGTCCGCAGGGTCATCGCCGGACCGTAGCCGCGGAGCGTGCGGTCGCCCGGACGTCGCTGGTCCTCGACGCCGCGGTGCCCCGCCTCGACAGGTGTCGGGGCGGGGCACCGGGATGCGCCGGGTGGGACCTACCCGGCGGTGCAGGTAGCCGAGACCGGGCCGTTGCTGCCGTTCCAGGCGCCGATGAAGCCGAAGCTGGTCGATGCGCCGGCGGCGATCGAGCCGTTGTAGGCGACGTTGCGGGCCGTGACCGTCGATCCGCTGGTGGTCAGCGCCGCGCTCCAGGAGGAGGACACGGTCTGGCCGTTGGCGTAGGTCCAGGTCACCGTCCAGCCGGAGATCGCCGATCCGCCGGCGGTGATGCGGACCTCACCCTGGAAGCCACCGGGCCACTGGTTCTGCACGGTGTAGGTCGCCGTGCAGGCTCCGCCTCCGCCGCCGACCGGAGGTGCGGTGGTGAGTGGCGGCCCCTCGGTGAGCGGCGGTTCGGTGGTGCGGGGCGGCGCGGTGGTGCGGGGCGGTGTGGTCGAGTTGCCGATCGGGTAGACCGACGCCCTGCGCGACGTCGCCCGGATGCCGTTCGCACCGTTGAAGATCCGCTGGCCCCACGAGGTCAGCGCACTGGGGTTGAAGCCGGTCGCCATGTCCAGGTACTCCACGCCGCCGCCGTTGCCGCTCCACGACCAGCCGATGTAGCCCAGTCCCAGTGACTGCGCGGTGGCCATGATGGTGTTTTCATCGGGGTTGCCGTCGGAGTGGTCGAAGCCGAACTCGCCGACCACGAGCGGCAGCCCGGCGTTGACAAAGTGGTTCAGGTAGGCGTTGACCTCGGCCGCGGTGTCGAAGACGCCGTACATGTGCACCGAGAAGATGGTGTTGCGCAAGGTGTCGCTGGCGAACACCGCGGCGGCGTTGTCGCGCATGGTGAAGGTCCAGTCCTGACCCCAGTTCGGCGCGTCCACCATCAGCGTGTGGGTCAGACCGGCGCTGCGCAGCTTCCGGATCGCGGCGGTGGTGTCACCGATCCACCGGATGGCGTTGGTGTTGCCGATCGGCTCGTTGCCGATGTTGACGATGACGTACGGCTCCTGGCCGGCGAGGACGTCCCGGAGGCTGATCCAGTAGTCGGCAGCCTGGTCCAGGGTGGCGGCGTTCTGGTCACCGAGGCCGGTGGTGTCGTGCACCTCGAGGACGCAGATGAGCTGGTGTTCCTTGCACTGGTTGATCACCTCGGTGACCTGCTCCGGGGTGCTCCGGGTGAAGAGGGTACCGCTGCCGAGCACCACCCGCACCGTGTTCGCGCCGAGCGCGCTGATGTCGGCGAACGCGCGGTTCTGGGTCGGGTACCAGGCGTACGGGTGGCTGACCCCCCGCATGACGAAGTCCTGGCCGTTGGCGTCCAGGATGCGGCCGTTGCTGATGGAGAAGCTGGCTGCCGCGTGCGCCGGCTGGATAACGACAAAAATCGATGCAACGAGGGCGAGTAGCCCGGCCGCCGCGACGGCGAATCGTTTGGTCATGACCTACCTCTGGTTGTAGCCCACGAGGGGAAGTTTCCTCGGCATGCGCGTCCGCCGACCCTGTCGGCGCGGCGCTCAGCGATGAGCCATCACCATAGGTGAATATCCCGTCAGGTCACCAGAACCGGTTAAGTAAGTACGGCCCAGCCGGTCGTTATGCCCAAATCTAGTCCGTTATGCACTGCGGGTCGCCTTGAAACGGGTTGAAAAGCCCGTCAGGACCGGCAGGCGTCCGGGGTCGGACGGGCCGGCGTGGGCGTGCCTGCCTTGCCGAGCGTCTCCGCGAAGGCGCGTTCCCAACTCCCGTCGTTCTGAGCCGCCGTGATGGTGTCGGTGAGGAACCGGCAGAATGCCTCGTCACCATGCCGGAAACCGATGCCGTACCGCTCGATGCTCAACGGCTCGGCGACGACCTCGAGCTTGCTGGGCTGCTGGGCGGCGTACCCGAGCAGCACCGCACCATCGGTCAACACCGCGCGCACCTTCCTGGCGAGCAGTTGCCGGACGCAGTCCGTGTACGTGGTGAACTCCACCAGGCGTTCCCCGAACTTCTCCCGCGCCCACCGGATCGACGTGGACCCGGTCACCGAACAGACCCGGTCGGTGGAGAGGTCGTCGGGATGGTCGATCCAGTGCTTGTCCTCCTCCCGGACGAGCAGTCGCTGACCGGTGACGTAGTACGGCCCGGCCTGCCCGACCTGGCGGCGCCGGTCCTCGGTGATGGAGTACGAGGCCACCACGAAGTCAACCCGACCCTCCTTGAGAAACGTCTCCCGATCTCTGCTGGCGGTCTCCAGGTAGGTGATCTGGTTGGTCCGCAATCCCAGGGCGGCGGCGACGATCTCCGCCATCTCGATGTCGAAGCCCTCGTACCGGCCGGTCGCCGGATTGCGGAAACCGAGCCCAGGCTGGTCGGACTTCACCCCGATAGTGACCCGACCGGCACGATGGAGCTTGTCCATGGTGCTTCCGGCGGGAAAGTTGACCTGCTTCGGCCCCTGGCACGCGCTGAGTGCCGCGGCCAGGAGAACCCCGCAGACCGCCGCGGCGATCGCTGAGCGGCTCATCGCGTCTCCGGTGGTCGGGCCATGCCGCAGGGCGTGGCAGGTGCGGTCAGGAGGTCAGGTCGCCGGACCCCGGAGCGCCGCGCCGGTCCGGTCCGGAGCCCAGGCCTGCGTCGCGGGCCTTGGCCACCGCGGCGGCCCGGTCGCGTACCTGCAGCTTATAGATGATCGTGGAGACGTGGTTGCGGACGGTTTTCTCCGACAGGCTCAACCGGCGGGCGATGTCGTGGTTTCCGCATCCGGTGGCGACCAGGTCGAGCACTTCGCGCTCCCGGTCGGTCAGGTCGGGAAAGGCCTGTGCGGTGTAGTTCTGCTCGGCGCCGGTGAAGAAGTCGGTGATGCGGCGGGCAACCGCGGCGCCGTAGACCGCCTCGCCGGATGCCACGGCCAGCACCGCACGAATGATCTCGGCCCGGTCGGCGCCCTTCAGCAGGTAGCCGCGCGCCCCGGCTCGCATGGCCCGCAGCAGCGCCTGGTTGTCCTCGTGCATGGTCAGCACCAGGACGGCGATGTCGGGGTGGCGGGCCAGGATGTCGGTGGCGGCGGCCGCCCCGTCCAGACCCGGCATCACGAGGTCGGTGAGGACCACGTCGGGCAGCGTGTGCTCCACGACGGCGAGCAGTTCCCGCCCGTCCGCGGCCTCGCCGACGACCTCCACCTCGCCGGCGGCGGCGAGGGCCGCCATCAACCCGTAGCGGAACATCGGGTGGTCGTCGGCGATGACCACCCGGACCGGCAGCGTCGGCGTCACGGTGTCTCCAATGGGAACGTGGCGGTGATCGTGGTGCCGGTGGCGGCGGACTCCATGTCCAGCCGGCCACCGAGCGTTTCGGCGCGGCGGCGCATCGAGGTGAGCCCGACACCGGCGACGGCGGAACCCACGCCGCACCCGTCATCGGTCACGGTGATCCGCAACGAGTCGTTGGGTGCCGTCACGGTCACCTCGACGTGGCGTGCCTGGGAGTGGCGTGCGGCGTTCGTCAGCGCCTCGGTGGTGATGCGGTACGCGGCGGTCTCCACCTCCGGCGGCAGCGGCGGCAGCTGGACGGCCACCACATCCACGGGCAGTGCGGCCGAGATTGTGGCCGCATGGCGCCGGATCGCGCCGGTGAGATCCATCGTGTCCAGCGCGGTCGGTCGAAGGCCGTCAATGATGCGGCGTACTTCGGCGAGGGCCAGGGTCACCTCGTCGCGTACCCGGTCGAGCAGCGCGCTTTCCGCGGTGTCGGGCCGGTCGTGCATGGTGTCGGCCAGCGCCTGCAGACCGAGGCCCATCCCGGACAGGGACGGCCCGAGCCCGTCGTGCAGGTCGGCGCGGAGCCGGTCGCGCTCGGTCTGCGCAGCCACGACCACCCGGTCCCGCTCCGCCTCCAACTGTTCGGTGAGCTCGAAGGCCCGGACGACGAGTGCGATCTGCAGGGCCATCGCCGCGAGCAGTCGCCGGTCGGCGTTCGTGTAGGCCTCGCCCGGGCGTCGCGGGGCCACCCGCAGGTCGCCCAGGTGCGTCCCGGCAAAGCGCAGCGGCAGCACAGCGGTGCGGTTGCAGTCCCCCGGCTCGGTGCCGACCACGGCGAGCACCCGGCCGTCCGGTGCCGCCAGCGCCGCACCCGGTGCGTGAACGGCGGCGGTGACCGTGCTCAGCGCCCCGAGCAGGAGGTCGGATTGGCCGGTGGCCGCGACCCGCTGGCCGAGCAGCGTCAACGCCTGCAGCGGGTCGCGGCGCTGCCCGTACACGAGCCGGTCGGCGGCCCGCTGCAGCCGGTCCCGGGCGGGCGCCAGGCCCACCGCGACCAGCGCGGCGGCCACCACGCCCGGCAGCGGGCGGCTGTTCATGGCGGACCCGACGGCCACCCCTGCCACCGCGGTCGCGACCAGGTACGCGCTGACGACGGCAGCGGTGAACATGCCGTACACGAGTCCGCGACGCAGCACCGCCTCGATGCCCAGGAGCCGGTAGCGCAGCACGCCGACCGCCACCGCCACCGGGACCAGGAGCAGGGAGAGGAAGACCAGGATGTTCGCGAACTTCACCGGGGTGAACAGTGACGCGGCGAGGAACGGCATCACCACGCAGACCAGGAGCGCGAGCTGCTGCCGGCGCGGTGGGCGGGCCCGCGCCAGCCGGCCCACCGTGCCGACCCAGATGGTCATCATGGACACCACCAGGAGCGGCTTGAACACCCAGCCGCCGATCTGGACCCAGATCGGCCACCAGGTGGGCGCCAACGGCATGGTCACGTCCGGGTTCGGCGAGAGGATGATCTGCATGCCGTACACGGGACGGTCCGGCACCAGCACGTCGGCCAGCCGCTCGGGGAAGCCTGGCACGATGCTCCAGCCGTGCACCTCGCCCGCGGCGATGGTGGGGAACGGGATGCAGGCGGTGAGCGCCACGACCGACACCGCAGCGACTGCCACGGGCCAACGCCACCAGCGCCCGGGCAGTCGGCCGTCGGGGTAGTAGGCCAGCAGGAGCGTTGCCGGCACCAGCCACCCGGGAAGGTAGAGCGCCGGACCGATGTACGCGGCCCGCGACGGGACGGACTCGAGCAGGCCGTACCCGCTGTAGGCGGTTAACCCGACGGCGAGTGCCTGGGACACGCCGACGCCGAGGACCAGCCAGCCGAGCACGTTTCGCGGCCGGGAGCTGACCAGCACGGCTCCGGTCACCGCCCAGACCAGGCTGAGCACGCCGCAGCCGACGACGAACCCCGGACCGTTGAACGGGAGCGGCGCGAAGAACCACGTCTCCTCGCGGGGCTGGGCCATCATCCGGCCGGCCACGGCGATCGCCGCGGCGGCGATCGCCACGGCCGCCACGGCACAACTCCGCGCCCGCATCATGCAGACAGTGTGCGGCCATTGGCGTCCCGACAACGACCCCCGGGTGTCCCGATCGCTCGGGCGGAGTGCCCGGAGCGGTCAGGACCGGGGCCTCAGGCATCGGCGGCGGGCGCGCCGCACAGTGATCTCAAGGATGAAGCCGGGACGGGCAAGGGGGCCACGCCAGGCAAGCGTCGTATCGTCGGATCGAACCGGACGAATCAGGGGCTTATGATGACAGAAACCCCAGTGTTGGACGTGTATCAGGCGGCGTGTCTCGCCGGCGGGTCGGACCGGGTGGTGGACACCGCTCTGGTCGCGCTGGTCGAGACCGGCCGGGTGCGGGTGCAGACGGCAGGTCTGCTCTGCGTGGTCAGCAACACGCCGTACCACCCGGCCGAGGCGGCGGTGCTCGCCGCGATCGGCACCGGGGGCCAGCATGACGTTGCCGCCGTCCGCGCCCGGCTTCGCCGGAATGGCGGATTGCGCCATCTCCAGCAGGAGCTGCGAGCGCACGGCCTGCTGCCAGGTAGCCAGCTCGCACGCTGGCTCGGACTGCTCGGCGGCTCGCCGGCGTACGTCTCCGCCGGCCGTCGGGCACTGCGGGCGCTGCAGGCCAACCCGCCGGAGGGGCCGACGGGGGGAACAAGCGCCGCGCAGGTCGCGGTCTGGGGAACTGATCGAATGCCGGACGAGGTCCTCAGAATCGCGCTCTTCGGCGCGGCCCCCGCGTCGCAGGCCCACAGCGGGCGCCGTGGCTCGCGCCGGGCCCGTGGTAGCGGCTCCGGCTCCCGCGGCGCCACCTCGACGAGTGGCGGATGCGGCTCGGGCGGCGGCAGTTGGGACGGCGCCGGGGGGAGTAGCGGTGGGGGCGGCGATTGCGGCGGGGGGAGTAGCGGTGGGGGCGGCGGTTGCGGTGGGGGCGGCGGTTGCGGCGGGGGGAGCTGAGATGACCAGGCTGGGTACGGACTGGGTCGGGCCGACGCTCGGGGTGGGGATCGGCTGGCGGCCGGAGATCGACCTGACCGTGGAGCGGCTGGCGGGCGTCGATTTCGTGGAGGTGGTCGCCGAGAGCGTGTGTGCCGAGCGCGTTCCGGCGTCGCTGCGCCGGCTGCGGGCCCGAGGTGTCCCCGTGGTACCGCACGGGGTGACCCTGTCGCTGGGTAGTGCCGAGCCGCCGCAGCCCGACCGGCTGCGGCGGCTCGCCGCGTGTGCGGTCGCGGTGCAGGCGCCCCTGGTGACCGAGCACATCGCCTTCGTCCGGGCCGGCGGGCTGGACGCCGGGCACCTGCTGCCGGTGCCGCGCACCCGCGAGGCGCTCAATGTGGTGGTGGCCAACGTGCGGATCGCCCAGGCGGCGATGCCGGTGCCGCTCGCGGTGGAAAACGTGGCCGCCCTGATCGGCTGGCCCTGTGACGAGCTCACCGAGGGGCAGTTCCTCGCCGAGCTGGTCGAGCGCACCGGTGTCGGGCTGCTGCTGGACGTGGCGAACCTGTACACCAGCCAGATCAACGTCGGGCTCGATCCGTTGGCGGCGCTCACCGACCTGCCGTTGGAAGCCGTGGCGTACCTGCACGTGGCCGGCGGCGTGCTGCGCGACGGGATCTGGCACGACACGCACGCCCACCCGGTGCCCACCGCCGTGCTGGAACTGCTCGCCGCCGTGTCGGAACGGATCCCGGTGCCGGGGGTACTGCTGGAGCGCGACGGGGCGTACCCGGGCGACCCGGAGCTGGCGGCGGAGCTGGCCGCGATTCGCCGGGCCGCCCGGATGGCGGTGACCTCGCGGTGACCGCAGACCCCGCCGCCCTCGCCGCCGCCCGGGACCGGCTCGCCGCGGCCCAGACCGCGCTGCTCGCCGCACTGGTGACCGGTGCCGAGCCGCCGCCGGGGTTTGACCCGGACCGGCTGCGACTGCAGGCCGACGCCCTGATCGCCAAGCGCCGCGCGGTGGTGGCTCGGCTGCGGCCTGACCTGGTCGAGGCCGCGGGGGAGGGGTTCGCCGAGCGGTTCTCCGCGTACGCCCGCGCCCGGCCCCGCCCGGCGGCCGGATCGCGCGCCGACGCGGAGGAGTTCGGCCGTACCCTGCCCCGACGCCCGGCACGCTGGCCGCGCCTCGCCAGGCGGAGCTGACGGACGTGGCCAGCGACGACTTGGCCGCGGCCTCGTGGGGCTGAGACTGGCGCTGCCGGCCGACTCAGTTGGTCGGCGGCTCGTCCTCCCCCGCCTCCTCGGCCGCGTCGGCCTCCTCCTTGGTCGCGTGCACGACGCCGTCCGCGTGCTCCGGCGGGCCGTAGACGGTGTACAGGACCAGCGGGTTGACGCCGGTGTTGCGGAAGTTGTGCCGCACGCCCGCCGGCACCACCACCAGGTCGCCCTGCGCGATCTTGCGCGTTGACCCGCCGACCACAGCCTCGCCGGTGCCGCTGACGAAGGTCAGGATCTGGTCCGTGTCGTCATGGGTCTCCGCGCCGATCTCCCCACCCGGCGGAATCGTCATGATCACAAGCTGGGAGTGCTTGCCGGTCCACAGGACGCGCCGGAAGTCGGCGCTCTGCTCGGCCACGGTGGCGATGGTGAAGTGCTGCATGCTCACGGGTGTGCCCCTTCGTCGCGGTCAGATGGTGAGTACCTACCCGAACCACCCGCAACCGCAAACGGCTTGACCTCAACCCGACTTGAGGATCTACGGTTCCCCCGGTGCCGCGAGACGGCTGCACCCCCGACGCCGGAGGATCGTGCGATGGATATGGAAGTCACGGCGTGGATGTCGCTCTACCACGCGATGAACGCCCAGGATGAGCGTCGGCCGTTCTCCCGGGCGACGCTGCGACGCATTGTCCGGTTCGCCCACCCGCACCGCTGGCAGCTCACCGGGTTCCTGCTGCTCAGCGTGGTGCTCGCGGTGCTGGCGGTGGCGACCCCGATCCTCGCCGGTCGGGTCGTCAACGCCCTCTTCGGCCGCGCCGAGATCGGTCTGGTGATCGGCCTCGCCGTGGCGATCGCGGTGATCGCGGTCGTGGAGGCCGGGCTGGGCCTGCTCAACCGCTGGCTCTCGGCAAGCATCGGAGAGGGTCTGATCCTGGACCTGCGGACCGCGGTCTTCGACCATGTCCAGCGCATGCCGGTGGCGTTCTTCACCCGGACCCGGACCGGCGCGCTGGTCAGCCGGCTCAACAACGACGTCATCGGCGCCCAGCGGGCGTTCAGCGACACGCTCTCCGGCGTCGTCAGCAACCTGGTGACGCTGATGCTGGCGCTCGCGGTGATGATCGGGCTGTCCTGGCGGATCACGTTGCTGGCGCTGGTGCTGCTGCCGGTGTTCGTGCTCCCGGCCCGCCGGATGGGCACCCGACTCGCCCGGTTGGAGCGGGAGGCCGCCAACCACAACTCGGCGATGAGCACGCAGATGACCGAGCGCTTCTCGGCCCCGGGCGCCACGCTGGTCAAGCTGTTCGGCCGGCCGGACCGGGAGTCCGCGGAGTTCGCGGCGCGGGCCCGGCGGGTGCGCGACATCGGCGTACGGACCGCGATGGTGCAGACCGTGTTCATCACCGCGCTCACGCTGGTGTCGGCGCTCGCCCTGGCGCTGGTCTACGGGCTGGGCGGCTTCTACGCGCTGCGCGGCGACCTGGCGCCCGGCGACGTGGTCGCGCTCGCCCTGCTGCTGACCCGCCTGTACGCGCCGTTGACCGCTCTCGCCAGCGCCCGCGTCGAGGTGATGAGCGCGCTGGTCAGCTTCGAGCGGGTGTTCGAGATCCTCGACCTCAAGCCGCTGATCGCGGAGAAGCCGGACGCCCGCCCGGTCCCGGACGGCCCGGTGTCGGTGGAGTTCGACAAGGTGCGCTTCGCCTACCCGTCCGCGGACAAGGTTTCCCTCGCTTCGCTGGAGGAGGTCGCGAAGCTGGATACCCGCGGCGGCGTGGAGGTGCTGCACGAGGTGTCGTTCCGCGCCGAACCCGGCCAACTGGTCGCGCTCGTCGGTTCCTCCGGTGCCGGCAAGTCGACCATCGCCTCGCTCGGGCCGCGCCTCTACGACGTGGACAGCGGCGCGGTGCGGCTGGCCGACGTGGACGTCCGCGAGCTGACCGCCGCCTCGATCCGGGAGACGCTCGGGATGGTCACCCAGGACGGGCACCTGTTCCACGAGTCGGTCCGGGCCAACCTGCTGCTGGCCCGGCCCGAGGCGACCGAGGAGGAGGTGTGGGACGCGCTGCGCCGGGCCCGCATCGCCGACCTCATCGCCGGCCTGCCGGACGGGCTGGACACCGTGGTCGGTGAGCGGGGGTACCGGTTCTCCGGCGGCGAGCGGCAACGGCTGACCATCGCCCGCCTGCTCCTGGCGCAACCGCGCGTGGTCATCCTGGACGAGGCCACCGCACACCTGGACTCGACTTCGGAGGCGGCGGTGCAGGCGGCCCTGGGGGAGGCGCTGGCCGGCCGGACGTCGGTGGTGATCGCCCACCGGCTCTCCACCGTGCGCGCCGCCGACCTGATCCTGGTGGTCGAGGACGGCCAAATCGTGGAGCGCGGCACCCACGCCGACCTGCTGGCTGCCGGAGGCCGCTACCAGGAGCTGTACCGCACCCAGTTCGACCAGCCCTCCGCGCAGCCAGCGACGGTGGCGTAGCGGGGGTCAGGTGAGCGGCACGCCGCCGGTCACGCCGAGGATCTCCCCGGTGATGTAGCTCGACTCCTGGGAGGCGAAGAAGACGTACGCCGGCGCGAGTTCCGCCGGCTGGGCGGCCCGGCCGATCGGTGTGTCCTGCCCGAAATCGTCCACCGTGTCCTCCGGCATGGTGGCCGGGATCAGTGGCGTCCACACCGGGCCGGGCGCCACGGAGTTCACCCGGATGCCCTTGTCCACCAGGCCGGCGGCGAGGCCCTTGGTGAAGTTGACGATGCCGCCCTTGGTCATCGCGTAGTCCAGCAGTTCGGGTGACGGCTGCGCGGACTGGATCGACGAGCTGTTGATGATGGTCGACCCTTTGGGCATGTGTGGTACGGCCGCCCGGCACAGCCAGAACATGGCGTAGAGGTTGGTCTTCAGCACCCGGTCGAACTGCTCGGTGGTGATGTCGGTGATGCCGCCGGGCTGGGCCATCTGGTACGCGGCGTTGTTGACCAGAATGTCGATCCGGCCGAACTCGCTCACCGCCCGCTCGACGATCTGCCGGCAGTGCGCCTCGTCGCGGATGTCGCCCGGCACCGTGACGGCCTCCCGCCCCGCCTCCTTCACCAGGCGCACGGTCTCCTGCGCGTCGCTCTCCTCCCCCTCGAGGTAGGAGATCAGGACGTCGGCGCCCTCCCGGGCGAACGCGATGGCGACGGCACGTCCGATGCCGGAGTCACCACCGGTGATGACCGCCTTGCGACCGGTCAGGCGCCCGCTGCCGCGGTAGCTCTGCTCGCCGTGGTCGGCCGCAACCTCCATGGCCTCGTCGGATCCTGGGTGCGGCTGCCGCTCGGCCGGCTGCTCCGACGGCTGGCGGTACTGCTCCTGCGGGTCCTGTCGGGTGTACTGGTCGTCGGACATCGCACAATCTCCTCGCGGTTGCAATGCTGTCTAGCTGGCCTGCGTCCTGGCGCTGTTCCCGGTTTCCGGCGGCTCACACACCCGGGTTTGTGCCATGCGGCGCCGGGCATGATCGACACATGCCCGCAGACCGAGGCCCGCGCCTGGACAACACGTTGCCGCTCGCACTGGACGGCTATGCGTGGCTGCCCGAGCGGCGGCGCCGGGCCGGTGGGGACGTCTCCACCCGGTTGATGGGTCGACGAGCGGTCGGCATCTCGGGGCCGGAGGCGGTGCGGTTCTTCTACGACGAGGCGCACGTGCGGCGGCACACCGCGATCCCGGAGCCGGTGCAGGGCACGCTCTTCGGTCACGGCGCGGTGCACACCCTGGACGGCGCCGCCCACCGGCACCGGAAATCCATCTTCCTGTCGTTGCTGGGACCCGCCGGGGTCGCCGACGTCGTCGAGCACGCCACCGCCGCCTGGGACGAGGCTGCCGCGTCCTGGCCGCACCGGTCGCGGATCGTGCTCTTCGACGAGGCGAGTCGGGTGATCACCAGGGGCGTCTGCGACTGGGCCGGGGTGCACCTGTACGCCGATGAGGTGGTCCCGACCGCGCGGGACCTGGTTTCGCTTGTCGACGGCTTCGCCACCGCGGGACCGCGGCACTGGCGGGCCCGCCGCGCCCGCGGGCGCCTGCAGGCTCGATTCGGGCGGCTGGTGCAGGAGGTACGCGACGGCAGGACCGCGCCGGTCGGGGCCACCCCGTCGGCGCTGGAGGTGGTGGCCCGGCACCGCGACCTGGATGGTTCGCTCCTCAGCCCGCGGGTCGCGGCGGTTGAGCTGCTCAACGTCGTGCGCCCGACGGTGGCCGTGTGCTGGTTCGTGGCGTACGCGGCGCACGCCATGCACCGCTGGCCGGAACAGCGCGCCCGGCTGCGCGAGGATGACCCGGCCTACCTGGCGGCATTCGTCGATGAGGTTCGCCGGTTCTATCCGTTCGCGCCGTTCCTCGGCGCCCGGGCGGTGCGTGACCTGACCTGGCGCGGAGCCCGGATTCCGGCCGGCTCGCTGGTGCTGCTGGACATCTACGGCCAGCACCACGACGCCGCCCTGTGGGCCGACCCGTACGCGTTCCGGCCTCAGCGCTTCCTGGACCAGCCCGTCGCTCCGGATGCGTTGATCCCGCAGGGTGGCGGCTCGGCGGAGGCCGGGCACCGGTGCCCCGGCGAGGGCCTCACCGTCGGCCTGCTCGCGGCGCTCACCTCGCGCCTGGCCCGCCTGGACTACGCCGTACCCGGGCAGGACCTCACGATTTCGCTGCGCCGGATCCCGGCCCGGCCGAGGAGCGGGGTGGTGCTCACGGATGTCGGGGTGCCGAATATCGGCTGAGCAGGGCAGACTGGGTCCAGGACGTTCCCCCTGAGCGGGCCGGACGGAAGGGAGTGTCGATGCGCCTCGCGGTGTTGGATGTCGGCTCGAACGCGGCAAATCTCCACGTCGCGGACACCGCGGCGGACTTCCCGCCGGTGCCGGTCTTCCAGTACAAGGCATCCACCCTGCTGGCCGACTCGGTGACCGACGACGGCGCGATCGATCCGGCCGGCGTCGACCGCGTCGAGCGGGCCGTGGTGGAGTGTGTCGAGGCGGCGCGCCGGTTCGGGGTGAGCGAGCTGATCCCGCTGGCGACCGCAACCATCCGCGACGCTACGAACGCCGCGCAGATCCGGGAACGGGTTCGCCGCGCCGCGGGCGTAGAGCTGCGGTCATTCACCGGCGAGGACGAGGCCCGGCTGACGTTCCTGGCCGTCCGGCACTGGCAGGGGTGCCGGCCGGGTCCGATCCTGCTGCTCGACATCGGCGGCGCGTCAATGGAGATCGCCTGCGGTACCGGCGAGCAGCCGGACCTGGCCGTTTCACTGCCGCTCGGGGCCGGCCGGCTGACCCGACGGCTGCTGCCCAGCCATCCGGCCGGACGCCGGGAGGTGGACGCCGTCCGCCGGCGGGCCCGGGAGACGGTGCGTCCGGTGGCGGAGATGTTGTGTGGTGGTACGCCGCCACGTCAGGTGATCGGCACCTCCAAGACGTTCAAGCAGCTCGCCCGCGTCGCCGGCGCCCCAGCGTGGCGGCAGGGGCCGGCGGTGCGTCGCCGGGTGCACCTGGACGATCTCCGGGCGTGGGTGCCGCGGCTGGCCGAGATGAGCGCCGACGAGCGCGCCCACCTGCCCGGTGTCTCCCCGACCCGGTCCCGGCAGATCCTCGCCGGCGCGGTCACCGCGGCCACGGTGATGCAGGCCCTCGATGTCGAGCACCTCGACGTGTGCCCGTGGGCGCTGCGCGAGGGCATCCTGCTGCGACGCATCGGTGAGCTCACCCGGTAGCAGGCGTCGCGTGCCCTGTGTTGCCGTTCAGGCCAGGGCGAAGGACTGGCGCGACGACCTCGCCGCCACCGCGATGTCGGGGAAGTCGGTGAACACCGCGTCGACACCCATGCGGTCGTAGTGGCGCAGTTCGGCGACGAGCCCACCCCACGCGGTCGGGTCGGTGCCGATGGTGAAGTTCGTGGGCAGGTACCGGTTCTCCGCGCGGAACGTCCAGGCGTGCACCCCCAGTCCGACGCGGTGCGCGTCGGCCACCACCGGCGTCGCCGGCTGCAGACAGCCGCCGCTGTCGCGGGGTGCCAGCACGTCCTTGTCCACCCCGATGGCACTGGCGTAGGTGGCAATCCAGCGCAGCCCGGCCGGCGTGACCAGGTCGGCGTAACTGCGTGGCCCGTCGCTGCCGGCCCGGTCGTACGGCCGACCGTCGGCTTCGATGAGCTGTACCAGCGGGCAGTCGACCAGCCCTCGCAGGCGCTGCAGGCTGGAGGGCTCGAATGACTGCAGGTACACCTTCGCGGCACCACCGGCGAGCCCTTCGGCCCGCAGGATCTCCGCCAACGGCTCCTCCAGCCCGAGGCCGAGCGACCGGAAGTAGGTGGGGGTCTTGGTCTCCGGGTAGATGCCGATGTCGCGACCGCGCCGGGCGCTCTCGCCCCGGACCAGCGCGATGATCTCGGTCAGCGTCGGTACCTGGAACCGGTCGTCGTAGATCTTGTTGTGCGGGCGCACGCCGGCGAGACGCTCCCGGGCCCGCAGGGTCTTGAGCTCAGCCAGCGTGAAGTCTTCGGTGAACCAGCCGGTGACCGGGCAGCCGTCCACGGTCCGGGTCGTCCGGCGCGCGGCGAACTCCGGGTGGGCGGCGACGTCGGTGGTGGTACCGATCTCGTTCTCGTGCCGGGCGACCAGCACACCGTCGGCGGTGCTGACCAGGTCGGGCTCGACGTAGTCGGCGCCGAGCTCGATCGCCAGCCGGTAGGACTCGAGCGTGTGTTCCGGCCGGTAACCGCTGGCCCCGCGGTGTGCGATGACGATCACGAAACCAGTCAACGGCGTCCGGGCGTCCGCCCGCCGGCGCCCAGTTGGCCACCGGGTGAACACCCGGCAAGCGGCCGCCCGGCGGGCCTCAGCGGCAGCTCAGCCGGGCAGTGGCGGCGCCACCGGCCGGTCCGAACGGCCGACGTCACGCAGGTAGCGCAGCGCCTGCCGGTAGGAGTCGATCAGGCCGGTCTCGGCGTACGACACACCGTGCTGCTCGCAGAACGCCCGCACGAGCGGCTGGGCATGGCGCAGTGCCGGGCGCGGCATGCTCGGGAACAAGTGGTGTTCGATCTGGTAGTTCAACCCGCCCAGCAGGAAGTCCACCAGCCGGCTGCCGCGCACGTTGCGGGCGGTGAGCACCTGCCGGCGCAGAAAGTCGGTGTTGTCGTCCTCCGCGAGAATCGGCATGCCCTTGTGGTTGGGGGCGAAGGCTGATCCGAGATACAGGCCGAACAGGCCCTGCTGTACCGCGATGAAGACAAGGCCGCGGACCGGCGAGAGCACCAGGAAGACGGCGGTCAGGTACCCGGCCGCGTGCAGGGCGAGCAGTACGGCCTCCCGGCCGCGGTGCCGGTAACTGCCGCGCAGCACGGACTGCACGCTCGCCACATGCAGGGCAGCGCCTTCCAGCAGGAGCAGCGGGAAGAACAGCGCGCCCTGGTGGCGGGCGAGGAACCGGCTGGCGCCGCGGCGGCCCCGCGCCTGACCTTCGGTGAACGCGACGCTCTCGCCGCTGATGTCGGGGTCGAGGTTCTCCTGGTTGGGGTGCTGGTGGTGACGGTTGTGCTTGTCGACCCACCAGCCGAACGCCAGCCCGATGCCCAGGTTGCCGTGCAGGAGCCCGACGATCTGGTTGGCGCGCCGGGTCCGGAAGATCTGCCGGTGCCCCGCGTCGTGGCCGAGAAACCCGGACTGGGTGAAGATCACCGCGAGGTACGCCGCCACGGCCAGCGTCCACCACGAGTCGCCGACCAGGGCGAACGCCGCCCAGCCGGCCACGAACAGCGCCGCGTTGAGCGCGATCCGGACCACGTAGTAGGCACGACGCCGCTCCAGCAACCCCGCCGCACGCACCTGCGCGAGCAGTCGCGAATAGTCGCTGCCGCGGGGGATCGGGATATCGGTTCCATGCTGCGGAGCAGCGGTGCTGAGGGTGGCCATGGCTCTCCTGATCCGTGTCCGGTCGCCGGGTTCCGGCCGGTGCCGGGTCTGGAGCAGCCGCCTCCGGGAGCCTACCTCGCCGATCTTCGGCCTCGAAGCCGTCCGCGGGGCACGACGGCGCCGCGGACGCGGGGGCGTACGCTGGGGGTGTCGCCCGAGCCCCCGGTGGCGTGTAAGGTCCGCCCTCCCCGGCGGCGCCACGAGCCGACATCAGAAGTGGCCGGAGCAGTCCACCTCCCAGGACTGCCGTGGTGGAGCAACGCCGCAACCGCCCACCCGTGGGCGGATCATCTCCCGGAAGGGAAGATCATGACCAAGCCAGCGTTTGTTGACAAGAGCAAGGTCATCGCCGAGCTGCGGTCCAGAGGTCTCGACGGCCGAGCCGACTGGTTCGATCGGCAGATGCCGGATCTCATCGACGCCGATAAGAATCTGGGCATCCTGCAGACGCTGGGCATCGACCTTGCCGCCGTGGCAGCCGTCGACCCGGTGCCCTCCCCGTCCTGAGCGACGCCGCTGACTGACGTCGGTGCCCCGCGCGGGCCGGTGCACCGACGATGCTGCGGTGTGTGCCCGCTTTCGCTGTCCGTCGATCGGTGGACAGTGGGATTCAGTCCGGCGGTCGTCCCGGCACCGCGTGCCCGGGCGGAACCATCGAGGCATGACAACAATTGAAGTGCGTGGGCTCCGCAAGGCGTACGGCGGCACACCGGCGGTCGACGGCCTGGACCTGACGGTGCGCCCTGGCGAGGTGTTCGCCCTGCTGGGCCCCAACGGCGCCGGCAAGACGACCACGGTGGAGATCCTGGAAGGACACCGCCGACGCGACGCCGGCACGGTCCGGGTGCTCGGCGAAGATCCCGCGACCGCCGGCCGGCGCTGGCGGGCAAAGGTGGGGATCGTCCTGCAGACCGCGACGGACGCGGCCGACCTCACCGTAACCGAGTCGGTGCGCCACTACGCGAGCTACTACCCGGCACCGCGCGACCCCGACGCCGTCATCGACGCCTGCGGACTTCGCGAGAAGGCGCGGGCCAGGGTGCGCACGCTCTCCGGCGGCCAACGCCGCCGCCTCGACGTCGCGCTCGGGATCATCGGCGGCCCGGAACTGGTTTTCCTGGACGAGCCCACCACGGGCTTCGACCCCGAGGCCCGCCGGCAGTTCTGGGATCTCGTCCGGGACCTGTCCAGCGCCGGCACCACCGTTGTGCTCACCACCCACTACCTGGCCGAGGCCGAGGCGCTCGCGGACCGCCTGGCGGTGCTCGTCGCCGGGCGGATCGTGGCCGAGGGCACGCCACAGAGCATCGGTGGCCGGGCGAGCGCACTCGCGAGCGTGAGCTGGACCGACGACGCCGGCACCCACGAGGTCGCGGCCGAGGACCCGGCGGCGCTGATCGCGACGTTGGCGGCACGCACCGACCGGCCGGTGACCGATCTGCGGGTGCACCGCCCCAGCCTGGAGGACATCTACCTCGACCTGATCGGAGCGCGGTCATGACCACCGTCACCCGGCCCGCGCCGCTACCGTCCACGCTGCGCGTGGGCGTGCGCCGCGGCGGCATCGAGCTCAAGCAGTTCTTCCGGCAACGCGACGCCGTGGTGTTCACGTTCGCCTTTCCGGCGTTCCTGCTGACCCTGCTCGGGATCATTTTCGACGAGCCGGCGCACGGCACCACCGTCACGGTGAGCCAGATGTTCACCGCGAGCATGATCGCTTACGGTGTCCTGTCCACGGCGTTCATCAACATGGGCATCGGCATCGCGGTCGACCGCGAGGACGGCACACTGCGACGGCTGCGGGGCACGCCGACCACGGCGACGGCGTACATCCTCGGCAAGATCATCCTGGTCGGCGTGGCCACGCTCGGCGAGATCGTGCTGCTGCTCGGCGTCGGTGTTGTCCTGTTCGACCTGGATCTGCCCACGACGGCGGACCGGTGGGTCACCTTCGGCTGGGTGCTCGCGTTGTCCGTCGTCTGCTGCACCCTGCTCGGCATCGCCGCGAGTTCGCTGGCCCGGTCGGCGCGAGGCGCTCCGGCGGTGATGAACGTGCCGGTCGTGGCGCTCGGCTTCACCTCGGGCATCCTGGTCATGATGGACGCCCTGCCCAAGACGATGATCACGGTCTCGTCGTTCTTCCCGGTCAAGTGGATGGGCCAGGGCTTCCGGTCGGTGTTCCTGCCCGACATCATGACTGCTCAGGAGGCGGCTGGCGGATGGGAGCACGGCAGGACGGCGTTGGTGCTCGGCACATGGTGCCTGGTCGGCCTGGCGCTGTGCCTGGTGTCGTTCCGGTGGACCGACCGGCGCACCCGCTGATGGACGCGGCGGGAACGGATCCGGCGCGACGGCGGGAGGCGTGGGCCCGCTCGCACTGGACCTGGGATCTCTACTTCGCCCTCGGGTCCGGGTTGTCCGCGGCCATGCTCCTCGGCGCTTCGACGCCGCCGGCGCAGCGCGCCGGATCCGTTCTCTGCGTCGTCCTGATCGCGGTGTGCTACGTCGCGTTCAGCCGGCGCGTCATCCTCAGCGAGGACCGTGGCTGGCGGGCGTGGACCTCGGTGGTCTGCCTCGCCGTGCTGTTCTGCGTCGCTGTCGCCCTCACGCCGATGACCGCCTTCGCGTTGTTCGTGGTCGGCCCGATGGTGTTCATGAGCCTGGAACTGCGGCACGCGGTGCCGGTGATCGTGGTGGTGAGTCTGGCACCGGCGATTCTCGCCGGGGTCCTGGCCCGGGCTGTCGGCCCACTGCTGGACCAGTTGCCGCTTTCGTTGCTCAGCCTGGCCTTCGCGCTGCTGCTCGGGACCTACCTCGACCGGATCATCAGGCAGAGTACGGAGCGGGCCGGACTCATCGCCCAGCTCGAGGCGACCCAGGCCGAGGTCGGCCGGCTGTCGCACGAGGCGGGGGTGTCGGCTGAGCGGAACCGCCTTGCTGCGGAGATCCACGACACGCTGGCGCAGGGATTCGCCAGTATCATCACCCTCGTCCAGGCGGCCCAGCCCGACATCGGCCGCGATGACGAGCGGTTGCGGCGTCGCCTCGACCTGGTACTGACGGCCGCGCGGGAGAATCTCGGCGAGGCGCGGGCGCTGGTCGGCGCGCTGACGCCGGCGATGCTGGCGTCCGGTTCGCTGGCCGAGGCGGTCGGCCGCGTCGTGGACGGCGTCGAAGGGCAGCTCGGTGTGCCGGCCAGGTTCCACTGTGCGGGCCAGCCCCGCCCGTTGCCGACCGGGGTCGAGGTGGTGCTGCTGCGGGCGGCGCAGGAGGCGCTGGCCAACGTCGCCAAGCATGCCGACGCGCACGAGGTTGCGGTCCGCCTGACGTACCGGGACTCCTCGGTGGCCCTGCAGGTCCGCGACGACGGCCGGGGATTCCAGCCGGACCGACCCTCCGCCGGCTACGGACTTCCCGGCCTGCGCAAGCGCGTCGAGCAGGCCGGGGGCGTGATGACGCTGCGCAGCGCCCGGGGCACCGGGACCGAGATCGAAGTGGAGATACCGTCATGATCCGGGTCCTGCTGGTGGACGACCATCCCGTCGTCCGGGAAGGCCTGCGCGGGATGCTGGAGGCCGAGCCGGACCTGTCGGTCGTGGGCGAAGCCGGATCCGGCGACGAGGCCGTCGCCCTGGCACGGGCGCTGGCGCCGGAGGTGATCCTGATGGACCTGCGGATGCCGGGCCTCGACGGTGCCGCCGCGACCCGGCAGATTCTGGCCGGGGGCGCACCGGCCCGGGTCATCGTGCTCACCACGTACGACACCGACGCGGACATCCTGCGCGCCGTGGAGGCCGGTGCGTCCGGGTACCTGCTGAAGGACACCTCCCGGGCGGATCTGGCGCGGGCGATCCGGGCGGCCGCGCGGGGGGAGACGGTGCTGGCCCCGTCGGTCGCCGGTCACCTGCTGCGCCACGCGCGCAGTCCGGCCCCGCCCGCACTGTCCGGTCGTGAGCTCGAGGTGCTCGGCCTGGTGGCCGAGGGCAGGACCAACGCCGAGATCGGCCGCGCGCTGCACATCAGCGAGGCGACCGTGAAAACCCACCTGCTCCGCACCTTCAACAAGCTGGACGTCTCCGACCGGACAGCGGCGGTGACCACGGCGATGGCCCGGGGACTGCTGACCGGGCGCCGCTAGGCCGTCGCGTCGGTACATTGTGGCGGTACGCAAAGGTCACCGGATGTGCCGGCGGGAGGGGGCGCGATGGGTCGCGACGAGAGCATTCCCCGCCACCGCGGGGCCGCCGCGCTGAAGTCGATGCTGCCCGGGATCTCCGCCGACGCGCTGGAGCGGCTGGGGCGGTCCGAGGCCGCGGCCTTCCTGGCCCGACTCGAGCTGCAGTTCCTCGACGTCTACGAGCCACTGGCCGCGGTGTACGGGGCCACCCACGACGTGGACGCACTGGCCGAACGGCTGGTCCGGCTGGCGCTGCGGGCGGCGCAGGAGCGCCCGGCCGACCTGCGGGAGCTGGACCGCCGCCGCGAGATCGACCCGCACTGGTACCAGCGGGCCCGGATGATCGGCTACGTCTGCTATGTCGACAAGTTCTGCGGCACGCTGAGCGCCCTGCCGGAGCGCCTCGACTACCTGGCCGAGCTCGAGGTCAGCTACCTGCACCTGATGCCGGTGCTGGCGCCCCGGCCGGGGGAGAACGACGGCGGGTACGCGGTGATGGACTACCGCGCGGTGGACCCGCGACTCGGGACGATGGACGATCTGGAGACGGTCGCCGGGGCGCTCCGCGAGCGGGGGATGAGCCTCTGCGTCGACCTGGTGCTCAACCACACCGCCAAGGAACACGCCTGGGCGCGCGGCTGGCTGGCCGGTGATCCGCGGTACGCCGACTTCTACACCGCCTTCCCGGACCGGGAGATGCCCGACGCGTACGAGCGCAGCATCGTCCCGGTCTTCCCGGACCGCGCGCCCGGCTCGTTCACCTGGTACCCGGAGGCGAACGGCGGCGTCGGCGGCTGGGTGTGGACGACATTCTGGTCCTACCAGTGGGACCTCAACTACACCAACCCGGCGGTGTTCACCGCCATGTTCGACACGGTGGTCTGGCTGGCCAACCGGGGCATCGACATCTTCCGGATGGACGCCGTCCCGTTCATGTGGAAGCGGCTCGGCACCACCAGCATGAACGAGCCCGAGGTGCACCACCTGATGCAGGCACTGCACGCGCTGACCAGGCTTGCGGCGCCGGCGGTGATCTTCAAGGCCGAGGCCATCGTGTCGCCGGACGATCTGGTGCCCTACCTGGGCGGGCACGACCGCTACCAGCCGGAGTGCGAGCTGGCGTACCACAACCAGCTCATGGTGATGCTGTGGAGCAGCCTCGCGACGAAGGACGCCCGGCTGATGACGCAGTCCCTGCGCCGGATGCGCGACATCCCGCGCGAGACCTCCTGGGTGACGTACGTACGCGGGCATGACGACATCGGCTGGGCGGTCAGCGACGTGGACGCCGCGGCCGTGGGATGGGACTGGTTCAGCCACCGCGGCTTCCTCAACGACTTCTACTCGGGTCGCTTCCCCGGTTCCTTCGCCCGGGGAGCGCTCTTTCAGGAGAACCCGGCGACGGGCGACGCGCGCATGTCGGGGTCGGCCGCCGCGCTGTGCGGCATCGAGGATGCCCTGGAGCGCGGCGACGACGTCGCGTTGAAGTGGGGGATCCGGCGGCTGATCCTGCTGTACTCGGTGGCGTACGCCTACGGCGGCGTGCCGCTGCTCTACATGGGCGACGAGCTGGCGTTGCGCAACGACGACGGGTACCTCGCCGACCCGGCGCTGGTCGACGACAACCGCTGGCTGCACCGACCGGCGATGGACTGGGTGGCCGCCGGGCGCCGCAATGACCCGACGACGCTGGAGGGGCAGGTGTTCGGGTGGATGCGGCGGCTGGCCGCCGTGCGCCGCGACACCATGGCCCTGCAGACGGGGGGTGAATCCGCGATCGTCGGGCTCGACAACGGCGCGGTGTTCGCATGGCGGCGGCGCCATCCCCGCAGCGGCAACTTCGTCGGCCTGGCCAACTTCTCCGAATCGGAACAGTCCTTCGACGCGGGTGTGTTGAGCCGGTTCGGTTGGCTGCAGACGCTGCTGTGCAGCGACGGCCCGCTGGTGGTACGCAACGGGCGCGCGGCGCTGCCCGGGCTCGGCTTCGTCTGGCTCGTGGAGCACTGACCGGGCCGGCACCCGGCCCGGCCGGTCAGGACGCTGTCCGGCGGCGATCGCCGGCACGGTGCCGGCGGCGGACGATCAGTAGCGCGGCGACCGCGCCGGCCAGCAGAGCGCCGGCACCGCCGGCCAGGGCCACCGGTCCTGGCTGCCCGTCGGTGCCGCGCTGCGTCGGTGCCGCGCCCACCGGGTCGACGGACGCGCCGGGCGCAGCCGCAGCGGTGGCACTCGGCGCGGGCCCGTCCACGCAGACCTGCTCCAGGACGAACTCGGCGGGGCTGTCGTAGACGTTGCCGTGGTGCAGCGCGCCGTCGACGAGGCGCCACCCGGCAGGCGTGCGCAGCCACGCCCCACCGTTGTCGATCAGGCCGCCGGTGACCCCGGCCGGCAGGGCCATCACCAGGATGTCGGCCGCGGTCTGACCCGCGGTCGAGGTGACCGGCGTCTTCCGGACGTCCTCGACCATCGACCGGGTGTCCGACACATCGACGGCGCGGACACCGGCGGCGTCGACGCGCAGCTCCACCACCGCGGCGGCGCTGCCGGCCGGGTCACTTGCGGCGAAGAGCAGGCCGTACACCTTCTCGGTCCAGCCGGCGACCGGTTCCTGGAAGACCCAACCGTCGACACCGGGCTGGGCGCCGCCGACGATGCCGTCGCAGCCGCGGTCGGCGAACGTCCGCGCGAGGTAACCGGCCTCGTCCTGCTGCTCGAGCGCGCTGACCCCGGGCGGCGCATCGGCGTCGTGCGCCACCGCCGGCGCCGCGGGCAGCACCGGGACCGCGGCCACCGCCACCGCGATGCCGGCGGCCAGGACGGCGCCGGCCCACGCGGCGCGGCGGTTCGCCACGCGGTGCACCATCGAGTCCTTGCGGGCCCGCCGGCCCGGCTGTGCGCCCCACCCGCTCATCGGAGCAGCCGCGGCGCCAGTTCGGCCGGGGGCAGGCCGGGCAGCCCGCCCTGCTCGATCCGCAGCGCGAGCGTGCGGCTCCACCGCACCAGGGCGGGCACCCCGACCCCGTGCGGTGGCTCAGCCGCGTACTCCTCGATCCGGTCCACGGCACGCCGCAGCAGCCGTACCGCGCCGACCGCGTTGCCGCGCTGCGCATGGGTCAGACCGACGGCGAGCTGCGCCAGTCCACGCCACAGCTCCCGCTCGGCCGGGGGAGCGGCCTTCCACGCCGCCTCCAGAACCTCGTGGGCGTGGAACGCGCGGCCCTCGTCGAGGAACGCCTGTGCCTGGCGCAGCGCCTCCGCCGCCGGCAGGACCAGGTCCGCGGGCACGCCGGTGACGCCGGGCGCGCCCAGCGGCAGGGGGCGCCCGAGGGCGTCGCGCGCCCGCGCGTTGCGTGGGCGGCCGCCGGCGTCGCGGTCCCGGTCGGGAGGGGCCGGTGTACTCATCGCCGCATCCGTTCGCCTCGGTGAATCGTCGCCGGTTGCTCCGGTGCCGGCACTGGTGCAACCGTTTCCAACGACGTCGGGTGGGTAGGTAGACAACTGTAAGTGCCCATTGTGCGTGACCGGCCGGAGAGGCGTGGCTTCGTGAACCCGACGATGGCACTGACCCTGCCCGGCGACCCGTACTCCGTCGCACACGCCCGGAGCCTGCTCGACCTGCTGTTGTGCCGGCTCAGTGTCTCGGTCGAGTCGCGCGCCGACCTTGCCGTGATCATGAGTGAGGCCTGCTCCAACGCGGTGTGCCACGGGCAGCAGCCCGGCAAGATCGAAATCCACGTCTCGGTCGGCCGGAACGACTGTGTGATCCAGGTGGCCAATCCGGGTCGCGCCATGACGGCGCCGCCGACCACGGCCCAGCCCACCGACCCCCTCGCCGAGCACGGGCGCGGCCTGTCCATCATCGCCGCCCTGGCGGACAGCGCGCGGTTCCTCCAGCACCGCCCCGGATGGGTGATTCTGCGCGTGGCAAAGCGCATCGTCCGGCTGCCGCGGCGCGGTCGTGGACGGGACGCCGGGGCGGGTTCGGCCTAGGCACCGGCCAGACCCCGGCCAGGCATCGGCACGCTCACCAGTCGGTGAGGGTGCCGTCCTCTTTGCGGTTCACCGGCAGGTACGCCCGCTGATAGGCGTGCCGGGCCGCCGCCGCGTCGTCGTAGTCCACCCCCAGGCCGACGGCGTCGCCCGGATGCAGGTAGCCCTCCGCGAACCGGTAGCTGTGCGGGAAGACGGCGTCGGTCTCCGGGGTGTGCGGCATGTACTCCTGGATGCCGAAGTTGGGCACCCACAGGTCGAAGTGCAGGGCCGCGGCCAGCGCCACCGGGGAGAGGTCGGTGGCGCCATGGAATCCGGTCCGGACCTGGTGCAGGTCGGCGAAGGCGGCCGCCTTGCGCAGATGCGTGATGCCGCCGCCGTGCGCCACGGTCATCCGCAGGTAGTCGATGAGTTGCTCGCTGATCAGCGTCGTGGCGTCGTACACGCTGTTGAAGATCTCGCCGACGGCGATCGGAGTGGTGGTGTGCCGGCGGATCAGGCGGAAGGACTCCTGCCGCTCCGCCGGGGTGGGGTCTTCGAGCCAGAAGAGGTGGTACGGCTCGAGTTCGCGCCCCAGCCTCGCCGCCTCGATCGGCGTGAGCCGGTGATGCGCGTCGTGCAGCAGGTGCACGTCGGCGCCGTAGGCGTCCCGGGCCGCGGCGAAGAGTCCGGGCACCGAGGCGAGGTAGCGCTCCGCGGAGAACCGCTCCTCGCGGGGCAGCCCCGCCTGGGCCGGCTCGTACGGCCCGGGACCGCGGCCCACCCCGTACGTGCCGGCCACACCGGGCACCGCCGCCTGCACCCGCACCGCGCGGTAGCCCTGCCGCAGGTAGTGCCCGACCTGCTCGACCGCCGCCGCGGGGTCCCCACCGCTGGCGTGGCCGTAGACCAGCACGCCGTCCCGGCTGGCACCGCCGAGCAACTGGTACACCGGCACGCCGAGCGCCTTGCCCTTGAGGTCCCACAGCGCCGTGTCCACCGCCGCGATGGCGGTCATCGTCACCGGCCCGCGCCGCCAGTAGGCACCCCGGTACAGGTACTGCCAGGTGTCCTCGATCCGGTCCGCCTCGCGGCCGATCAGGCACGGCACGACGTGCTCGCGCAGGTAGGCCGCTACGGCGAGTTCCCGCCCGTTGAGGGTGGCGTCCCCCAAGCCGTACAGGCCGCCGTCGGTGTGCACCCGGAGCGTCACGAAGTTCCGCCCGGGCCCGCTGACCAGGACCTCGGCGTCGGTGATCCTCATCTGGGCGAGGGTAACCGGGGCGGGGGTGGCCGGGGCGAGGGGTAGCCGGCCGGGGGCGGCACCGCAGTCGGGTACTCAACCCGGCGGCACCTGGCCGACGGGCGGCTGGGATGGTCGCGTCGGCGCCGCGGTCGGCGCGGATGACGTGGGTCGGGGCGCCGGGGCGGTGGCGCTGGCCGCCGGGTCGGACGGCGCCGGGGCGACGCCCGCCGTGGCCGGAGCGCCGGACACGTCCGCCGTCGGTGCGGCCGGGGAGGCCTGCGGCGTGGGCCGGGACCGGGATGGCTGCTCCTTCGGCGTCCGCTTCGTGGCGCTCGGCGCGGTCGGCGGATCGGGATGGGCGATGGATGCCGGCAGGGGGCGCACGGCCAGGTACACCAGCAGCGTGGTGACGAAGACCAGCCCGAGCAGCAGCGTGGACCGCCTGGACCGGCGGAGCAGTCGCTCGCGCATCAGCGCACCGACGTGGGTTCGGCGGTGTCGAGTTGGGCCGCGACGGCGATGCCGTCTGAGCGCAGCGCCACCGCGACCCGCGCGCGGAGCTCGCGCCCCACGTCGAACTGCTTGCCCGGCAGCGTACGGGCCACGATGCGCACGTGCAGCGTATCCAGCTCCAGGCTCTCCACGCCGAGCACCGACGGCGGGTCGAGGAGCAGCGGACCGAGCCGGGCGTCGGCGGAGGCGTCGTTGCCGACCCGGCGCAGCGTGGCCCGTACCCGTTCCACGTCGGCCGAGCTGGGCACCGGGACGTCCACGACGGCGCGGGCCCACTCCCGCGACATGTTGGTGACCTGCACGATCTGTCCGTTGGGGACGATCACCACCTCGCCGTTGGCCGAACGCAGCCGGGTCACCCGCAGGGTCAGCTGCTCGACGGTGCCGCTGACCCCGCCCTCGGAGCCGAGGGCGGAGATCCGCACGATGTCGCCGAACCCGTACTGGCGCTCCGCGATGATCAGTACGCCGGCAAGGACGTCCTGGACCACCCGTTGCGCGCCGAAGCCGAGCGCCACGCCCACCACGGCGGCGGGGGCAACCAGCCCGGTCACCGGGACGCCGAGGCGCTGCAGGACGAGGACGGCGGTCGCGCAGTACACAACCACGATGACCGCCCACATGACAACCTGCGCCAGCACGTGGCTGTGCTTTGACGCCTCGGACCGGACCAGGCGCCCGCCGGCGGTCGCGCCGGCGTCGATCCGCCCGGTGATCCGATGCCCGGACCACCGCACGGCGCGGGTGAGCAGCATCGCCCCGCTGACGAACAGCACGATTTCGAGGCCACTGCTGCGAGCCCAGTCGGTAAGGTCGGTAACCGGGGCAATTGCCAGCATCTGCGCCATCCTTGCACGGCCCACCTGGAAATCGCACCGACCCGGAGCCGGACCACCCCATCGGGGTCGTGCGATCATCGGCGCGTGTGGATACGCGGTGCCCTGCTGACGGCGTTTCTCTTGGGTCTGGCGGGTTTTGTGAGTGCGGTGCGGGACGATCGTCCGGTCCTGGCCGGCACGGCCGTCGCGTTGGCGCATGCGGCACTGGCCGGCTACGCCGCCCTGACGTCGGCGTTGACCGGTCGCCGTCGCTGGCCGCTCGCGCTGGGCGTCCTGCTGGTGGGACTGGTCCTGGGCGCCACCTGGTGGACGGCGTCGCCGTCGGGCTGGTTCGCGTACAGCGCGTTGGACCCAGCGGAGATGGCACGACAGTTCGAGGACCGGGCGCTCGTTCGGCAGCGCGTGCTGTCGATCGGGCAGCTGGCCGCGCTGATCTGCCTCGCCGCGGCGCTGGGGCGACCGCGGCTGCGATGGCACTGGCTGGCCGCCGCGACGCTCGCCGCTGCGACGCTGGCCGCCGGCGGCTGGGCGGTCCACCGGGTGGTGGCCACCGTGTTCGAGCTCGATGCGACCCGCCGGGAGAGTGCGGGCCGAACGACCGGCGGTGGGGCCGACCTGTCGCCGATGGTCTGGTCGTACCTGGCAACGTGGCTCTACCTGGCGGCAGCGATCGTGGCTGTCGCGGCGGTGGTGGTGGCCGGCCAGCGTGGCCGTGGGGGCTGGCTGGCGGCTCTCGGCGCCGGCCTGCTCGCGCTGGCGAGTCTGGCGGCGGCGCGGGATGCGGCCTACTACCCGCAGCGGTGGGCGTCGAAGGGCAACGTCCCGGCGGTGGTACTGGAGCAGACACCGACGTCACCGCTGACGCCGTTGTTCGAGGCCCCGATCGGAGGAGCGATGCTCGGCACGGCCCTCTTTGTCGCCGGGTGCCTGTGGCTCGGCCGCCGCGGACCGGCGATGGAGGCCGGTCGGGTGACCGCCGCCACGTGATCGCCGGCGGGCCGGGCCCGCCCGTTTTGTCGCCGCGACATCCGGGCATGCTGACGGCATGGCTGGATTGCTTCGTACGCTCCTCGTGGTGTGGCTGATCGTCGCGGTGGTGGGATTGCTGGTCAAGGGCCTGTTCTGGCTCTTCGTCGTGGGCGTCGTGCTCCTCGTCGTCACCGGCATCTTCGGAATGGTGGCGCGCCGCGGATGAGATGTCGCACCGCTGGTGCGGCCGCCCGCCGGTGGCGGCGGCACAGTTGGGTGGAAGGCGGTGCCGGCCGGGCACCGGCATCGCGTACCAGCAAGGGGGAGTGGCGGTGACGACCGTCGAGGCGATCCGGGCCGAAGCCCTGTTCGTGTCGTGGCTGCAGGCATCGGAACGGCCCGCGCCGGAGCAGGTGCGGGCGGTGGTGGCGACGACGTTGCGCGGCCGCGGTGTGCGCGGGTGCGCGGCGGCGGTGGCCGAGGAGTTCGGCGACCATCCCGACCGTGCGGTCGCGCGGATGGGGTGGGCTCTCATGGCCGTGTCCAGGGCGTACCCACCGCCGGCGAGCTCTCCGGCCCGCCGGCCGGAGACGGCGACGTAGCAGCGCGCGGCCGGACCGACCGGTCACCGCGCCCGGTACCGGTCCTGACCGGCGTTGGATCCGTCGCCCACCGAGACGAGCTCGCCAGCCGGTTCGTCGGGCACGCCGGCTGGCTGCGCCGACCAGGCGCGCTCCGCCGAGCGCACGGCGAGGAGCACCGCGCCGGCGTAGGCCCAGCCGACGAGGACGTCGATCACCCAGTGCTCGCCCGAATACACCAGGGTCAGGCCCATGGCGACCGGGTACGCCGCGAGCAGCAGCCGCCAGCGCGGCCGTACCCGGGTCATCAGAAACCCGGTCACCAGCATGGCGAACCCGGCATGCAGCGATGGCATGGCCGCGACCGGGTTTGCCAGGTCCTGGGCCCGGGCCAGGACGTTGCCGGCGCCGTGCAGCCCGAACGCCTCCCAGCCGCGGCTGGACATCCGGTCCACGAAGGGCATCAAACCTTCCCGCGCCGCCCACCACGGCGGCGCGGCGGGAAAGAGGAAGTACGTGGCCAGTCCGGCGGCGATCAGGCCGAGCCAGCGCCGGATGAACTGCAGCCATCCCGCGCGGTCCCGTAGCCAGAGGACCACCGCGATCGCTGGGGTCGCGATGAAGTGGCTGAAGTAGACGGTGCTCATCGCGGCATCCCACCAGCGCACGGTGGCCGGATCGTAGAACCGCTCCTGCAGCCAGAAGGTCGGTACGTGGCCGCCGAACAGCCAGCGATCCACGGCGAGCATCGGGAGCACGTGCGGCGCGGTCCCGTCGTCGGCTCTGCCGCGGCTGATGTCATACAGCACAAGGGCGGCGGCGAGCGGCAGCCAGTCGCGAAGGAAGCCGAGGTGGTAGCGGACCGGTTGATCGATGTTCCAGCAGATCGTGGCGAGCCAGAGCCATCCCAGCAACGTGATGATGTCGGTCGGCAGGCCGACCCGGACGAGATGGAGGCCCAGCGCGACGACGTAGCCGCCGAACGCCACCGCCCGCTTCGAGGGAGTCTGCAATCGCACGGGGCGCACGTACCCGGACGTCTGCGACGTACGCGGATCGAAACCTGTGAATTCGATCAGGGCTTGCTCGAGGTTGGCTGAACCGCGTCGGTCCGGCGCCGCACCCCGGCTCAACTTTCGCATCCGTTGGCCGCCGTCGTTGATCGACGGCGTGACAGGATGGGCTGATGGCGACCGTGGTGGTGACCGGAAGTAGCGGCAAACTGGGCCGGGCCGTCGTCCGCGACCTGGCCGAGCACGGCTGGACGGTGGTCGGGGTGGACGCCACGCCACCGCCGGACGGCGATCTGGCGTTCGTCCGGGCGGATCTCACCGACTTCGGCCAGACCCTTGAAGTGCTCACCGGGGTGGACGACCGGTCCGCCGGGGTGTCCGCGGTGGTACACCTGGCGGCGCTGCCGGCACCCGGTCTGCGCACCAACGCGGCGACCTTCCACAACAACGTCAGGTGCACCTACAACGTCTTCGCGGCGGCGGCGCGGGCCGGCATCGACAACGTGGTGTGGGCCTCCAGCGAGACGGTACTCGGGCTGCCGTTCGACGAGCCGCCGCCGTACCTGCCGGTCGACGAGGCGTACCCGCCGCGGCCCAACAGCACCTACTCGTTGGGCAAGACCCTCGAGGAGGAGATGGCCCGCCAGTTCTGTCGGTGGGACCCGGGGCTGAAGATGATCGGCCTGCGCTTCTCCAACGTGATGGAGCCCGGGGACTACACCGCCTTTCCGACCTACGACACGGACGCGCGGCTGCGGAAGTGGAATCTCTGGGGCTACATCGACGCCCGCGACGGGGCGCAGGCGGTCCGCCGGGCACTGGCGTACCAGGCGAGCGGCGCGGACCTGTTCATCATCGCCAACGCCGACACGGTGATGTCGCGCCCCAACGCGGAACTTCTCGCCGAGGTTTTTCCGGACGTGCCGGTCGCCGACGGGCTGGGCCCGACCGAGACGCTGCTGTCGATCGACAAGGCCCGGCGACTGCTCGGTTACCAACCCGAGTACAGCTGGCGAAGCGGCCGCTAGAGCTGGCGCGGCGGTCGGCTCAGCGCAGCGGCACCGGCTGGGGGCCGGCGACCACCCGGTTGCGGATGGTGCCGAGCACGTCGACGGTGATCTCCACGACGTCACCCTCCCGCAGTGGTGGCCGGCTGTCCGGACCGTGCCGGGCCCAGTACTCGAAGAGACAGCCGTTGGCGCAGGTGCCGGATCCGAGCACGTCGCCTGGGCCGACCATGCTGCCGCGCGACGCGAACGCGACCATCTCCGGGAAGCTCCATGCCATGTTGTCCAACCGGTCCCGGCCGAAGAGCGCGCCATTGACCGACACGCTGATGCCCAGGTCGAAGGCGGTGCCGGAGCGGTACGGCGCCAACTCGTCCGCGGTGACCAGGGCTGGGCCGAGCGTGGTGGCGGTGTCTTTGGCCTTGACCGGGCCGAGGCCCACCGTGCGCTCGGCCACCTGCAGATCACGCGCGGACCAGTCGTTGACGACCAGGTAGCCGGCGATGTGTCCGGCGGCCTGGTCCGGCGTCAGGTCGCTGCCCGGTCGCCCGACGACGGCGGCGACCTCGGCCTCGAAGTCGAAGCGCACCGATCCGGGCGGGACCGGCACGTCGTCGTACGGGCCGGTGGTGGCGTACGGATTGGAGAAGTAGAAGACCGGCTGGGCGTACCACAGTGGTGGGACGGCGGCGCCGCGCGCGGCGTACCCCGGTGCGATGTGCTGCTCGAACGTCATGAAGTCGCGGATCGTCGGTGGCGTCGGCAGGGGCGCCAGCAGGCGGACCGCTGCGGCCGGGCGTACCCCGCCGTCCTCGCCGAGCGCCCGCTCACCGGCCGCGTGCAGGGCCGGCGTCCCTTCCCGCAGCAGCCCGAGCAGGCTCACGCCGGGCTTCAGCGGGTGGATCTCGTCGCCGGCCAGCACACCTGCGCGGTGCCGCTCCGGCAGCCATGCGATATCGCGGTCGGGCCGGTCATCCGCCGGCTCCAGGTACGTCACGAACCGCATCCGGCCAGCGTAGCGGTGGGCCGGGCGTCGAGGTCAGCAGAGCTGCGCCTTTTGGATCTTGCCCATGGCGTTGCGGGGCAGCGCCGCCACCAGGTGCACGCGGCGGGGGCGCTTGTGGCGGGACAGCGTCGTGGCGACGAATTCGACAAGCGCCGCGGCGGTGACCCCGTCCGCCACGACGTACGCGACCACCTGTTGGCCGAGGTCCGCGTCGGCGACGCCGACGACTGCGGCCTCCCGGACGGCGGGGTGGGCCAGCAGCGCGTCCTCCACCTCGCCGGCACCGACCCGGTAGCCACCGGTGGAGATGAGATCCGTGCTGACCCGCCCGACGATGCGGTGGGCTCCGCCGTCGCCCGCGGTGTCGTCGATCGTGGCGGCGTCGCCGGTGCGGAACCAGCCGTCCGGGTCGTACGCCGCCGCGGTGGCATCCGGGCGATTCAGGTATCCGGAGAACAGGGTCGGGCCTTGGACCTCCAACTCGCCGATGGTCACACCGTCGTGCGGCACCGGCGCCCCGGATTCATCGACCAGGCGGGTGCTGACGCCGGGCAGCGGCTGCCCCACGCATCCGGCCAGGCGTTCGCCGTCGGCACGCGCGCTGACGGTGATCAGCGTCTCGGTCATGCCGTACCGCTGCACCGGGCGGTGCCCGGTCAGCGCGGTGAGGTCGTCGAACACCGGTGCGGGGAGCGCCGCACTACCGGAGACCAGCAGCCGCGCCGCGGTCATCCGGCGGGCGGCGGCAGGGTCCGCGGCGATCCGCGACCAGATCGTCGGTACGCCGAAGTACAGCGTGCCGCGCGCCGCCGCGTACCGGTGCGGGGTCGGCCGGCCGACGTGCACGAGTCGCGAGCCCACCCGCAGTGCTCCGAGGACGCCGAGCACCAGGCCGTGCACGTGGAACAGGGGCAGCCCGTGCACCAGGACGTCGTCGGCTGTCCATCCCCACACGGCGGCCAGCGCGTCCAGGTCGGCCAGGATCGCATCGCGGCTGAGCAGGACGCCCTTCGGCGGTCCGGTGGTGCCGCTGGTGTACAGAATCAGCGCGGGCGCGGTCCCCGGCCGGGCCGGCACGGCGGGCACCTCGGCGCCGGCCGACCGGCCGGCGAAGTCGCCGGGCCACATCGCCGCCCCCGAGTCGCGCAGTATGTGGGCCCGCTCCACAGGGCCGGCGTCGGGTGGTACCGGCACCGCCGGTACGCCGGCGAGCAGGCAACCGACGAGCGCCGCGACGGTCTGCCTGGTCGGCGTGGCCAGCACCGCGACGGCCGGGGCGCCCGCGACCCGGGTCGCCACCGCGGCGCCGGCGTCGTGCAGCTGCTCCCAGGAGATCAGCTCGTCACCGAGGCTCAGCGCGTCCGCCGAGTCGGCCAACTCGCCGGAAAATGCACGAAACAGGGCCACCGGCGCATGGTAGCGGTCCGCGCGACGTCGGGCCAGCGGTCGGATGTCTGACACCGGCGTTGCCGTCGAGCGGTCCGGCGTGGACGATGCGCCTCATCCAGCTGTTCGCCGACAGGCGGGGTCGCCGAGTCGGTCGATGATCAGTAACCTGGGCGATGACCGGTGGGAATCTCGGGGAGGACAAGCGTCGTGAGTGTGCCGTCTCGGCTGTCGTACGCCCGGTCTCGGGGCCTGATCGCCGCTGCGCTGGCACTGACCGTGACCGCGGCATGTACGTCGGGTGGTGGGGCGCAGTGGCAACCAGCCGGAGCCGCCTCCGGCGCCGGCGGCGCGGGGGGCGCCGCGGCGACCAGCCCTACGAGGGCGCCGGGCGAGTTCACCATCGCGCCGGCCGCCACCGCGACCGACGTCGCGGTGCTGGACCCGGTCACGGTGACCGCGAAGGACGCCAGCCTGCAGACCGTCACGGTCGCCGGCCCGGACGGCAAGCAGGTCGCCGGCGAGTGGGACGCCGGCCGCACCTCGTGGCACACCAGTGCGCCGTTGGAGTACGGCAAGCAGTACACCGTGACGGCCACCGGCACCGACAGCGCACGCCAGCCGCTCACCCGCACCAGCACCTTCACCACGATGAAGCCCCAGGCCCTGGCCCTGCCGTACCTTCGGGCGAACGGCGGCCTGCTGCTCAAGGACCGGTCGACGTTCGGCGTCGGGCAACCCATCGTGGTCTGGTTCGACCGCAGGATTCCCGACAAGGCCGCCGCCCAGCGGCTCCTGGAGGTGACCACCACCCCGCAGGTGGAGGGCGCCTGGCGCTGGATCAGCGCCCAGGAGGTGCACTACCGTCCCGCGGAGTACTGGCGGCCGGGCACCGCCATCACGGTGAAGGCCAAGGTGTTCGGCAAGGACCTGGGCGGCGGAACGTACGGCCAGAGCAATGTCAGCGCGTCATTCAAGATCGGTCCATCCCGGATCGCGATCGCCGACGCCAACACCAAGCGCATGCAGGTCTTCCTGGACGGCCAGATGATCCGGGACATCCCGGTGAGCCTCGGCAAGGGCGGCACCACCACGACGTCCCGGGGCCAGAAGATCAATTACTGGACGAACAGCGGGCCGCATGTCGTGCTGGCCAAGACGCCCACCACCCACATGACCTCGTCCAGCTACGGCGTGACCGACCCCAAGCACCCGGATTTCTACGAAAAGACCGTCAAGCTGACCGTGCGGATCTCCAACAGTGGCGAGTTCCTGCACCTGGCGGACTGGAACGTCCCGGCGCACGGCAGGACCAACACGTCGCACGGCTGCATCAACATCGGGCCGGCGCACGCCCAGTGGGTCTACGACAACTTCGTCCCCGGCGATGTCGTGGACGTCAAGAACACGCCGGTGAAGCTGGCTCTCACCAACGGTCTCGGTGACTGGACGATGTCCTGGGAGGAGTGGAAGAAGGGCAGCGCCCTCTAGGCGCAAGATCGCTGCACCGATGCTTCCGACAGAGCCGGGGCGGCATGTGGCACCCTGACGACGTGGCGCTGATACCCAGGGACAACGGCCGTGTACACCGCGCGGCACGGATCGAGGATGCCCTCCAGGAGGTCATCGAACGTCGGCTGCTCAACCGCGGCTGGCAGCCGGCCATCGTTCCGCACACCGGCTATGGAGCACCTGGCTGGGTGCGCGTGCTCGGCCGCGTCGTTCTGACCCGGCTCGATCCGAGGCCCCGACGACGCCCCGACAAGATCCGCGGCTGGCGCAGTTTCACCACCTTCCCGACGAAGAACGTGCCGATCGTCATCGAGGCGGGCGGCCACCGCCATGAGGCCTGCGCCGACCGCAGCGGCTTCATCGATGTCGTCGTGGCGGCGGACCTGGCACCGGGCTGGGCGACGATCAAGCTCAGCGGCGCCGGCGCTGAGCCGGTCGAGGCGCCGGTCCGCATCGTCGACCCGGCCGCGCGGTTCGGGATCGTGTCCGACATCGACGACACGGTGATGGTCACCGCACTGCCGCGCCCCCTGCTCGCCGCCTGGAACACGTTCGTCCTCGACGAGCACGCCCGCGCGTCGGTGCCGGGCATGGCCGTCCTCTTCGAGCGGCTCAGCAAGGCGCACCCCACCGCCCCGCTGCTCTACCTCTCGACCGGGTCGTGGAACGTGGCGCCGGCGCTGAGCCGGTTCCTGTCCCGCAACCTCTACCCGGCAGGCCCGCTGCTGCTGACCATCTGGGGGCCGACCACCGAACGCTGGTTCCGGAGTGGACGCGAGCACAAGCGTGCGACGCTGCTCCGGCTGGCCCGCGAGTTCCCGGACATCCGGTGGCTCCTCATCGGTGACGACGGGCAGCATGATCAACAGATCTACGCCGAATTCGCCGACGCGCACCCGGACCGGGTGGCCGCGGTGGCGATCCGTCGCCTGTCACCGGCCCAGGCGGTGCTGGCCGGCGGCATGCCAGCGCCGATGGGCGGCGCCCGCCCCTCCGGCCCGGTGAGCGACCGGTGGCTGTGCGCGCCGGACGGCGCCGGGCTGTGGCGGCTGCTGCGCGGCGTCGACCTCGTCTGACCGGACCGGCCGGAATCGGCTGGGCCTCGGCCATGGGTGTGCGGGCAGTGGCACGATGGCCGGATGTCGCGTCTTGATGTCTGGGAACGTCGCACGGCGCCGGTACTCACCGTGCTCGCGGTGATCGCGCTCGTTTCGCTGGTCGTCGAGTCGGCCCTGAACCCGCGGACCGACGTGTCATACGTGATCGACTGGGTCACCTGGGCCGTGTTCGCCGCCGACTATGTCATCCGGGTGCGTCTGGCGGAGGACCGGTGGAAGTTCGTCCGCGGGCATCCGCTGGATCTGCTCGCGGTCGTCGTACCCGCGTTGCGGTCCCTGCGGGTCATCGCGGCGGTGGCCCGGGTCGGCGCACTGGCCCAGCGGGGCGCGTCGGAACGCGTGTTGTCCTCGACGGTGCTGATCACCCTCACGATCGTCATCGCCAGTGCCGCGGTGGCGCTGGAGGCCGAGCGGGACGCCCCGGAGGCTTCGATCACCTCGTTCGGCGATGCGATCTGGTGGGCGCTCACCACGGTCACCACCGTCGGGTACGGCGACCGGTTCCCGGTCACGGTGGAGGGCCGGGTGGTCGGCGGTGTCCTCATGGTCGTCGGCATCGCCGCCATGGGCGCGGTGACGGCCGCCATCGCCACCCGCCTGATCACCCGTACGGAGATCGAGCAGCACGCCGACCAGCACTCGGAGCGGCTGCAGCGGTTGGAGGCCGAGGTGGCCCGGCTCGCGGACCTGATCGAGCGGGACCGACGCGGCGCAGCCACGGAACCGGCTGTGCCACCGTCGACCGCCCTCGGCTGACGGCGTCCGCTCAGACGCGGACGACGGCACCGCGGATCATGCACCGTCCACGGGGACGGGCACGACCGCGAGGTCGCGGGGGCGCAGGCCGCGGATCGCGGCGTCCAGCACCTGTGCGGTGTGCGCCAGGGCGATGTGCCCGCCGAGGCGCCGCACGGACGCGGCGACCTGCATGAGGCACCCCGGATTCGCGGTGACCAGCAACTGCGCGCCGGTGGCGAGCACGGCGCGGGCCTTGCGCTCGCCCAACTGCTGCGCCGGCCCGGGGTTGAGGACGTTCCACACGCCGGCCGAGCCGCAGCAGATCTCCGGGTCCGCGATCTCGCGCAGGTCCAGCCCGGGGATGTCGTGCAGCAGCCGGCGCGGCTGGGCCCGGATGCCCTGTGCGTGCGCGAGGTGGCACGCGTCGTGGTAGGCCACGGTGACCGGCAGCGGGTGCCGCGGGGCCACCGGTCCGAGTTCCACCAGGATCTCGGAGAGGTCGCGTGCCTTGGCCGCGAAGGCGGCGGCCCGATCGGCGTACGCCGGGTCGTCGCGCAGCAACGTGCCGTACTCCTTGACCGACGACCCGCAACCGGCGGCGTTGACCACGAAGTAGTCGATGCCGGTGCGGTGGAAGGCGTCGAGCATCGCCCGCGCGAAGCGCTGCGCCTCCGCCTCCCGGCCATTGTGGACACTGAGCGCCCCGCAGCAGCCCTGGCTGCGCCCGATCACCACGTCGCAGCCCTCGGCCGCGAGGATTCTCGCCGTGGCCGCGTTCGCCTCGGGGAAGAAGGCCCGCTGCACGCATCCGGTCAGCATGCCGACCACCGCCCGGCGCGGGCCGCGGGCGCGGACCCGGGTCGGCAGCCATTCGGTGCGCTGTAGTGGCGGCGCCAGGGACTCGAGGGCGGCGAGGGTCGGCGCCAGCCTGGGCAGCAGACCGGTGCGGGCCACCAGCCGCTGCAGGCCGGTGCGCTGGTACGCCCACAGCGGGCCGCGCAGCAGGCGCAGCCGGCGCGGGTACGGGAACAGGCCGAACACCGCGCCGCGCAGTGCCCGTTCGCGTGCCGTTCTGGGGTGCCGCCGCTCCACCTGCTGGCGGGTGTCCTCGATGAGCCGGTCGTACTGCACGCCCGACGGGCAGGCCGTCACGCACGCCATGCAGCCCAGGCAGCGGTCGATGTGGGTGACCATGCTGTCCGTCAACGGCTCGCCCTGCAGGCCCTGCAGCATCAGGTGGATCCGCCCGCGCGGGGAGTCCATCTCCTCACCCCACAGCACGTACGTCGGGCAGGTGGGCAGACAGAATCCACAGTGGACGCAGTCGGCGATGAGGTTCAGCGCGGGCGGGTGGTGTTCGTCGAAGGCGCCGGTCATCAGATCCCTCCCACGAATCTGCCGGGCGCCAGGCGCCCGTCCGGATCGAACCGCTCCTTGACCCGGCGCATCAGCGCCAAGCCGGGCACCGGCCCCCAGAGGTCGACGCGCTCGCGGACCGATCGGGGAGCGGTGAGCACCACCGCGTGCCCGCCGCCCTCGGTTGCCTCCGCGCGCAACGTCTCGACGACCAGCGCTGCGGTCGCCGGGTCGGTCGCGCCGGGCAGGCCGGCGTAGAGCACCCCGGTCCCGGCCGATCCGCGCACACCCAGCGCCACCCCGGACCGCTGCCGGATCGCCGCCGTGGCCGCGAGCAGCGCCGGGACCCGCGACAGCGGGGCCGTCAGCTTCAGTCCGACATCGCCGTCGCGCCACGGGTACCCGGCGAACCAGGTCGGCGGCTCGTCGGAAACCACCGGGTCACCGCCGAGAAGGCGCCGGGTGACCGTCGCCCGCGCCGCCACGCCCTCGGGTACGCCCTCCAGGAGCACAGCCACCCCGATCCGGCCGTCCGGGGACGCGTCGATCTCCAGCGCGCTCGGCACGACCTGTGCACCCAGCACGGCCGCGACGATGCCGGCGGCGTCGTCCACCGTGTCGACCCGGCGGGCGACGGACGCGGTCGCTGCCGGCACCGGGTGCAGCCGGAAGGCGCACTCGGTGATCAGCCCGAGCGTGCCGTACGAGCCGGTGAACAGCTTGCCGAGGTCGTAGCCGGCGACGTTCTTGACCACCTTGCCGCCGGCGTGGGCGATCGCACCGTCGGCGCGCACGATGGTGATGCCGATGAGCAGGTCCCGCGCGGTGCCGTAGAGCATCCGGCGGCCCCCGCTGGTCGCCGCGGCGACGGTCCCGCCGATGGTGGCCCCGGGTGCTGCGCTGTCCAACGCCAACTGCTGGCCGGCGGGGGCGAGCTCGGCCTGCAGGTGCGCCATCGGCGTGCCGGCGCGGGCCACCACGATGAGGTCCCCGGCGGCGTGCTCGACGATGCCACTGAGCCGGTGGGTGTCCACGATCAGGTCGAGCCGGCGTGGCGGGGCGCCCCACCGCTGCTTCGTTCCGCCACCCCGGACCACGACCGCCAGGTCCCGTGCGGCGGCGTTGCGAAGCACGTCGGCCGCCTCCTCGGTGGATGCCGGTGCCGCGACGAAGCGGGCCGCGACCCCGTCGATGACGTCGTCCGGGCCGGCCGGCCGCCACGGAGCCTGGGGGGAGGCCATCAGAAGACCTCGGCCAGACCGGCCTCCTGCACCGGGTGCGCGCCCCTGCGCCGGCCGGGCACCTCACCGCAGAGCCGGGGCGTGGGGAAGATCTTCCCCGGGTTGGCGAGCCCGCGCGGGTCGAACGCACACCGCACCAACTGCATCGTGTCCAGGTCGTCGGCGCTGTACATCAGCGGCAGGGACTTCGCCTTGTCGATACCGACGCCGTGCTCCCCGGTGATCGACCCACCGGCCGCGATGCAGAGCGCCAGGATCGCCGCCGACACCTCCTCGGCCCGCTCCGACTCGCCGGGCACCGCGTCGTCGAAGAGCACCAGCGGGTGCAGGTTGCCGTCGCCGGCGTGGAAGACGTTCGCCACCCGTACGCCCTGCCTGTGCGCCAGCGCGGCGATGTTGCGCAGCACCTCGGGCAGCGCGGTGCGCGGGATGACGCCGTCCTGCACGATGTAGTCCGGGCTGATCCGCCCCACCGCGGCGAACGCCGACTTACGGCCCTTCCAGAACAGCGCCCGCTCGGCGTCGTCCCGGGCGATCCGGATCTCGAATGCGCCGGCGCTCCGGCAGTAGGCCTCCACGCGCGCGAACTGCGCGTCGACCTCGGCGGCCGGCCCGTCCAGTTCCACGATGAGCACCGCGCCGGCGCCGGTCGGGTAGTCGCAGTGCACCGCCGCCTCGGCGGCCTCGATCGCAAGCGCGTCCATCATCTCGATCGCGGCCGGGACCAGGCCGGCGCCGATGATGACCGAGGTCGCCGCACCGGCCTGGTCCGTCGTGGCGAACGCGGCGAGCAGCGTACGTACCGACTCCGGCAGCCGGACCAGCCGCACCGTCACCTCGGTGGCGATGCCCAGCGTGCCTTCCGAGCCGACGAACGCGCCGAGCAGGTCGTACCCGGGCGCGTCCGGCGCCCGCCCACCGAGGCGGACCAGGTCGCCGTCCGGGGTCACGATCTCCGCTGCGGTGACGTGGTTGGTGGTGAAGCCGTACTTGAGGCAGTGCGCTCCGCCGGAGTTCTCCGCCACGTTGCCGCCAATCGAGCAGATCTGCTGGCTGGACGGGTCGGGGGCGTAGTAGTACCCGAACGGCGCCGCCGCCCGCGTCACGTCGGCGTTGATCACGCCCGGCTCGACGACGGCCCGCTCGTCCTGCGGCGCGACCTCGAGAATCCGGCGCAGCTGCGAGGTGACGATCAGCACACCCTCGGCGTGCGGCAGCGCACCGCCGGACAGCCCGGTGCCCGAGCCGCGCGCCACGAACGGCACGCCGGCCTCGGCGCAGTGCCGCACCACGGCCGCGCACTCCGCGCTGCTGCGTGGGAACACGACCAGGGCGGGAACCACCCGGTACCGGGCGAGCCCGTCGCACTCGTAGGTGCGTAGCTGCTGCCGGTCGGTGAGGACCTGCTCGGCGTGCAGGATCGTGCGCAGGTCGGCGGCGAGCCGGGCGATGGTGTCCTGGACGCTGGTCATGACCGCCCTCCCGGCACGGGATCCGGTTTCTCAGGTGATGGTAGTGCCGATTCGGGTAGGAGAGGCGGGTGAGCGCAGACCGGAACACAGAACTCGCGGCCCTCGCGGCGGCGCACGGGGTGAGCACTCGATACGAGGACGCGAAGCAGCAGGAGGTCGATGTCGACCCCGACATCGTCCGCACGGTGCTCGGGCTGCTCGACGTGCCGGCGAACTCGCCGGCTGACGTCCGTGACGGGCTGGCGCTGGCCCGACGCCGGGCCGACACCCTCCCGCGGACCGTCGTGGTGTACCCGGGGGAGCGCTGGCCATCGGCCACGGCTGCCGCCATCGCCGAGGACGGAACGGCGCACGACCTGCCCGCCGGGGGCCCCATCCGGCTGCCACTGGGCTGGTACCGGCTCGCCGGCGCGGCCGACAGCACGCTGATCGTGGCCCCGTCCCGCCTGCCGGACCCGCCGCCGGCCTGGGGGTGGATGCTGCAGCTCTATGCGCTGCATTCGGCCGGGTCCTGGGGCGCCGGCGACATCGGTGACCTGGGCGCGTTCGTCGAGTGGGCCGCCGCCGCCGGGGAGGCCGGCTTCGTGCTGCTCAACCCGATGCACGCGGTCTCGACCGTCCCCTCGGTGCAGGCCTCGCCGTACTCACCGTCGAGCCGGCGCTTCACCAACCCGCTCTACCTCAGCGTGCCCGACACCGGGGCGTACCGGCGGGCGCCGGCGGACGTGCGGGCGCGGGTCGACGCGCTGCGCCCGCCGCCCGGCGGCGCGCTGATCGACTACGACCGGGTGTGGCGCGCCAAGCTCGCCGCGCTCGAAGCGCTCTTCCCCTACGCCGAGCCGGCCGGAGAAATCGAGCCGGCGCTGCGAAACTTCGCCACCTTCTGTGCCCTGGCGGAGCAGCACGGCGCCAACTGGCAGGAGTGGCCCGAGCAACTGCGTCGGCCGGAGTCGCCGGCGGTCGCGGACGCCGGCGGCGCGGTCGGCGAGCGGGTTGCCTTCCATGCCTGGTTGCAGCGCGAGTGCCGGGCGCAGCTGAGCCGGGCCCAGGACGCCGCGCGCGCCGCCGGCATGCCCGTCGGTCTGGTGCATGACCTGGCGGTGGGCGTGGACCCGGCGGGCGCGGACGGCTGGCTGCTCCAGGACGTGCTGGCGCGCGGTGTGCATGTGGGTGCCCCGCCGGACGCGTTCAACCAGCGCGGACAGGACTGGGGGCTGGCCGCGTGGCGGCCGGACCGGCTCGTCGCGACCGGGTACGCCGCCTACCGTGACCAGCTGCGCTCGGTGCTCGCAACCGCCGGCGGCATCCGCGTGGATCACGTACTGGGATTGTGGCGACTGTGGTGGGTGTTGCCCGGGGGCGGGTCGCCGGAGTACGGCACGTACGTGCGCTACGACGCCAGGGCGATGCTCGGCGTCCTGGCGCTGGAGGCGCATCTGGCGGGTGCTGTCGTCGTCGCCGAGGATCTGGGCACGGTCGAGCCCGGCGTCCGGGAGACGCTGCGGGACCAGCACATGCTGAGCTCTGAGGTGCTGTGGTTCGCCCGGGAGGTGGAGGCCGACGGTGGGGCGTTCCGCCCGCCGGCGACCTGGCCGGCCGGTGCCGCGGCGAGCATCTCCACGCACGACCTGCCGACCGCGCCGGGCCTGCTGGCCGGCGAGCACGTCCGGGTCCGCGCCGAGCTCGGCCTGCTCGCGGTCGACCTCGTCGAGGAGCAGGCCCGGGCGGCGGCGGACCGGGCACAACTCGTCGCGCTGCTGCGGAGCGAAGGGCTGGTGCCGGCGGGCGCCACCGACGCCGAACTCGTGCTCGGGATGCACCGGCTGTTGGCCGCGTCCCCGTGCCGGTTCCTGATGGCGTCCCCGTACGACGTGCTGGGGGAGACCCGACAGCCCAACCTGCCCGGCACGGTCGACGAGTACCCGAACTGGCGGATTCCCCTGCCGGCGCCGGTGGAGGCGATGCGCGACGATCCGCGGATGCACGAGGTGGCCGCCCTGCTCGGCAAGGCCCGTCCGCGACCCTGATCGACGGCGGGCTCGGCCGGCCCGGCTACTCGACGGAGCGGCGCAGCGAGTACATCACCGAGTGGATCCGGGAGGGCTGACCGACCAGCAGCGCGGCGCGGTCGTAGGCCTGCCAGCCGGCAGCGCCGGCGCGGTTGAGATGGCGCAGGTCATCGAAGCGTTCGTCGGTGCCCCAGTTCTGCGCGCCGCCGGGGTGGCGGAAGATGGCCTCGTAGTCCATGAACCGGTCGCCGCCGAATTCGCCGGTCGACTTGTATTCCAGCCGTGCGTACTCCCATGTCGTCACCGCGCCATTCTGCCAGTGCTCCGGCCCGGCTTGGAGCGGGCGCAGCGCCGTTGACCGGATTAGGCCGGCGGGACGGCGAGGCCCAGCAACAGCGGTAGCGTCACCACTCGACCTTGGCCGGGGCCACTATTGCGCCGATGGCGATGTTGAATTGTTATCACCTTCCAGCGGGCGGATCGACGCAGAGCCCTGCTGATCGCCCGGGCAGCTACATAGGCTCTGAGGAGGACACCAGATCGACACGCCGGTAACGGGTACGTAACCGAGAGATCACTCACAGCGACGATAGGTTGACTGAAAGGAAGGATTGCTCCCGGCAGACCGCCGCGGTGGCAGCACGCCACGCGGTGATTCCGGTCGGCCTCAAACCGCTCATATCGTCTAATTGTTATTAAGTCGATCAACGAGTAGCCATTGCGCCCGCCTCCGCCGGGACTTTGACTGATCGGGAAGCGTTTCTCCGGACACGTGCCTCACGCCCGGCCGGAGCAAGAAGAGAAAGGAAAGGGACATGTCCCTTCGCCTCACAAATCCGCGACTGACCGCGGCTATGGCCGGCGCCCTCGGACTCACCCTCGCGGTCACCGCCTGTGGCGGTAACAGCGACGACGTCGGGGGTGGCGACACGCCGAGCGCGAGCTCGATCGACTGTGAGCCGTACAAGAAGTTCGGCGACCTCAAGGGCAAGACCGTCTCCATCTACACGGGCATCGTGACGCCGGAGGATACGGCGCACATGAACTCGTACAAGCCCTTCGAGACGTGTACCGGCGTCACCGTCAAGTACGAGGGTGACAAGTCCTTCGAGACGCAGATCCTGGTCCGGGCCCGTGCCGGCAACCCGCCGGACCTGGGCATCATTCCGCAGCCCGGTCTGTTGGCGCAGTTAGTGAGCACCGGCAAGGTCGTCGAGGCCCCGCCCGAGACGGTCGCGAACGTCGACAAGTTCTGGACCAAGGACTGGAAGGCCTACGGCACCGTCAACGGCAAGTTCTACGCCGCGCCGCTGGGTGCCAGCGTCAAGTCGCTGGTGTGGTACTCCCCGAAGCAGTTCAAAGAGGGCAACTACACCGCCCCGAAGACGCTCGACGAGCTGACCGCGCTCTCCGACAAGATCGCGGGTGCGGGCAAGAAGCCGTGGTGTGCGGGCATCGGCAGCGGTGAGGCCACCGGCTGGCCGATCACCGACTGGATGGAAGACATGATGCTCCGGCTCTCCGGGCCGGCGGAGTACGACAGGTGGGTCAAGCACGAGATCCCGTTCAACGCACCGGGGCCGCGTGCCGCGCTCGACGAGGTCGGCAAGTTCCTCAAGAACGACAAGTACGTCAACGGCGGCCTCGGTGACGTCAAGAGCATCGCGACGACCACGTTCCAGGACGGCGGCCTGCCCATCCTCGACGGCAACTGCGCGCTGCACCGCCAGGCGAGCTTCTACGCGGCCAACTGGACCAAGGGAACCAAGGTGGCCGAGGACGGCGACGTCTTCGCGTTCTACCTGCCGGGTAAGAGCGCCGACGACAAGCCGGTGCTCGGCGGCGGCGAATTCATCGCCGCCTTCAACGACCGTCCGGAGGTCAAGGCGTTCCAGACCTACCTCTCCAGCGACACCTGGGCCAACACCAAGGCCAGTCTGGGCGGCACCGTGACCAGCGCCAACAAGGGCCTCAAGATCGACCAGTGCGAGTGCTCACCGATCGATGAGCTTGCCCTGGAGATCCTGCAGGACCCGAAGGCGGTCTTCCGCTTCGACGGCTCGGACCTGATGCCGGCCGCGGTGGGCTCCAACGCGTTCTGGAAGCAGAGCACGAGTTGGATCACCGGTCAGAACACGCAGCAGACGGTCGACGCCATCGAGGCGGCCTGGCCGAAGTAGTACCTCCCCACGGCGCCGGCCGGGTGCGCGCTCAGCGCACCCGGCCGGCGCCACCCCAGCAAGTGGCGTGTTGAAGGAGGTGACGTCCGCTTGACCACTCCGGAGAAGTTCGTGCAGATGGGCAGCGCGATCTTGCTGTTCGTCGCGATCGTCGGGGTCATGCTGTTCATCGCGGGGCGGTTCGAAGGGCGCCGAGGAGACCGCGTCGTCGCATTCGCGTTCCTGCTGCCCAGCGTCCTGATGCTGGCGATTGGGCTGATCTACCCCGGCGTCCGCACCATCTACCAGTCGTTCTTCGACGCGGCCGGCAACGCGTTCGTCGGGCTCGACAACTACGCGACCATCTTCACCTCCAGCGACCAGATCACGGTCCTGCGCAACACGGTGATCTGGGTGGTGGTCACGCCGTTCGTGGCCACCGCCGTCGGACTGCTCTACGCCATCCTGATCGACAAGGCGCGGGTCGAGGCGTTCGCGAAGGCACTGATCTTCCTGCCGATGGCGATCTCGTTCGTCGGCGCGAGCATCATCTGGAAGTTCGTCTACGACTTCCGCCCCGACCAGGGCGGTGTTCGGCAGATCGGCCTGCTCAACCAGATCCTGGTCTGGTTCGGCGGCAGCCCGCAGCAATGGCTCGTCGAATCCCCACTGAACACGCTGCTCCTCGTCGTGGTCATGATCTGGATTCAGGCCGGCTTCGCGATGACCGTACTGTCGGCAGCCATCAAGGCGATCCCGGACGACGTCATCGAGGCGGCCCGCCTCGACGGCGTGACCCCGCTCGGCATGTTCCGCTTCGTCACGTTGCCGAGCATCCGCCCGGCCGTCGTGGTCGTGCTGACCACGATCGGCATCGGCACGTTGAAGGTCTTCGACATCGTGCGCACCATGACGGGCGGAAACTTCGACACCAACGTCGTGGCCAACGAGTTCTACAACCAGAGCTTCCGTGCCTCGAACGAGGGCCTCGGCGCCGCGCTCGCCGTCCTGCTGTTCATCCTGGTGGTTCCCATCGTGGCCTACAACGTCCGGCAAATGCGCGCTTCGGAGGCAGGATGAGCACGACAAGTGTTCCGATGACCACCACCCCGCAGGTCGTTCCGACGACGGGCGGGGCCGGCAAGATCGCGAAGAAGAAGCTGACGTCCAAGTGGGCTTCGCTCGCCGCCGTGATCATCGCCGTGCTGTGGACCCTGCCGACGTTCGGGCTGGCGATCTCCTCCATCCGGCCGGAGCGCGAGATCAGGAACAGCGGCTGGTGGACCTTCTTCACCAACCCCCAGGTCACGCTGGACAACTACCGGATGGTCCTCAGTTCCGAGGGCTCGTCGGCCCTGGGAAACTTCTTCGTCAACTCGTTCGTCATCGTCATTCCCTCGGTGATCATCCCGGTGTGCCTGGCGACGCTCGCCGCGTATGTCTTCGCCTGGATCAAGTTCCCCGGTCGGGACGTGCTCTTCGTGGCCATCTTCGCGCTGCAGATCGTGCCGATCCAGGTCACCCTGCTGCCGTTGCTCACGATCTACGTGAAGACCGGGATCGCCGGCGAGTTCTGGACCCTGTGGCTCTCCCACTCGATCTTCGCGCTGCCGTTGGCGATCTTCCTGCTGCACAACTTCATGAAGGAGATCCCGCGGGCCCTGCTCGAGGCGGCCCGGGTGGACGGTGCCGGGCACGTGCAGATCTTCTTCAAGGTGCTGCTGCCCCTGCTCACCCCGGCCCTGGCGGCATTCGGCATCTTCCAGTTCCTCTGGGTCTGGAACGACCTGCTGGTGGCGCTCACCTTCGCCGGCGGCACCGACGAGGTCGCCCCGATCACGGTGGCCCTGGCCAACCTGAGCGGCACCCGCGGCACCGCCTGGCACCTGCTCTCCGCCGGTGCCTTCGTGTCGATCATCGTCCCGGTGATCGTCTTCCTCTCGCTGCAGCGGTACTTCGTGCGCGGGCTGCTCGCGGGTGGTCTCAAGGGCTGAACTCCTCGATGACCCAACGCATCGACGGTGTGGTGGCGGCCCTGGGTCGCCACCACACGTGTTGGGTGATCTTCAGGTCCCGCCCGACCTCGGCGAACGTGTAGAGCGAGATGCCGTCCTCGACGACGTGCAGGCCGCGGGTGCCGTACTGGTACCGCTGGGTCACCGAGGCGTGCGACCGGTCCGTGCCCGCCACGCTCAACTGGCCGGTGGTCTCCAGGCGCACCCCGGCCCGGAACATCGCGTCGAGTAGACGGTCGAGCTCCGGTCCGCTGTAGGCGGTGAGCAGGGGGTGCTGCAGGGTCTCCGAGGCCGCGAAGTTGGCACCACCGGACATGGCGGCCATGACCGCGTCCCGGTCGTGGGCGTTCCACGCGTCGGTGTACGCCTCGACCGCCCGGGCGATGGCCGCCTCGGTTGGGCTCTGCCGGTGCTCGACGTAGCGCAACCCGGCGAGCGCAAGCAGGGCGGCGCACGCCAGCGCCAAGGCGACGAAAACCGGCCGGCTGGTCCGCCGGCGCTGGCGGCCATCGCCACCGTCGGCGGCCCGGTCGCCGCCGGGCTCGAGGCCCGGTGATCCGTCAGGGCCTGGCCCGACCGTGAAGAACACGTCGAGCGGGCGCGGATCTTTCTGCTGGTCCATCACACCGCCAAAGTCGCCGTACCTCCAGTGTGCTCCCGCGACGCCGTCCGCACAGGACGGCGCAGATCGTCCTGTGCCGGGCGACGAGCCGTTCCCGACTGATCGGACTCAGGAGAAGAGGTCCAGGCGGAACGCGGCGTCCCGGGCGAGCAAGAATCCGACGATGCCCACGATCCACGCCACGGCGTTGCTGCGGACGATCCAGTCACTCAGCCGGGTCAGCAGCGGGATGACGTGCTGCCCAGCGGTCAGGCGGACGACCAGCAGCAGGAGTGCAGGGATGATCATCACCAGGCAGTAGCCGGCCATCACCAGCGCGATGTGCGCTGCGGGCAGCGCGGCCGTGGTGACCATCCCGATCGCGGCGAGGTAGGGCAGCATCGTCGTCACCTCGGCCGCGGCCGCGGTGAGCGCCAGCCCGGCCAGGGCCGCGACGCCACGACTGTCGGCCAGGGCGCGAGCCCGCCAACTGAGCAGCCGGCCGCTGCCGGCAGTCGTCCTGTTCCGGCGCTCCAGTCGGAAGCTCCAGAAGAACAGCGCGACGCCGATGACGAGTTGCGCCCACCGCACCGGTCCGGTGTCCAGGAGGGAGCTGATCTGCGGCAGGAAGGTGTCCGCGCCCAGCGCGACGGTGACGCCGAGCGTGAAGTAAAAGGCGGCGACCGTGCCGAGGAAGACCAGCATGCGTACGACCCGGACCCGGCCGGGATGCATCAGTAGCCAGGCGGGGATCAACAACGTTCCGAAGCTGGTGGAGTCGATCAGGGCGAGGACTGCCAGCGAACCCAAGAGCGCGAATTCCATACCGCGGACTCTGCGGCGTGTCGGCCGGGCGCCGCGTCGGCCGAAGGATGTCCGGTCCGCGGGCGCGTACAACCTTCGACGGACGCCGTTCGGTGCGGCCCATGATGGGATAGGTCCGTGGGAACGGCACAGGTGCGACACCGGCTCGTGGAGCACTGGCGGAGCAGCACACGGTTCCAGGACGTGCTGACCGCAGCCGGAACGTTCGCCGCCGGTCTGGCGTTCAACCTCGTCGGTCTGACCGATGTCTGGCCCTCGCCCCAGATCGGTAGCCTCGCCGGCGCTCCGGGCTGGTGGCACACCGTGTTTCTGGCCGCCGGCTGCCTGGCCATGCTCGGCAAGCGCCGGCGCCCGATGCTCGCGCTCGGCGCCGGCACCGGCCTGGCCGTGGCGGACCTGGCGCTCGGCGGGAGCGTCGCGCTGGTTCTGGTCACATTCGACCTGCTGCTGTCGGTCGGTCTGTTCGCCTCGGCCGGCGCCCGGGTCGCGGTGACGACCGCGGTGTTCGTCGTCGTCGGCACGGCGAGCGTCGTGGGTGGCCTCGCCGCGGGCCAGTTGCGCATCGCCGTGTTCATCAGCCTGCAGCTGACCACGTTGCTGTTCGTGCCGCTGTGGTGGGCGGCGAACATGCGTCAGCAGCGTTCGCTGGGTGCGCTCGCGGCGGAGAAAAAGGCCCACGAAGCCGTCCTCGCCGAGCGCGCGGCGATGGCACGGGATCTCCACGATGTCATCGCCGCACACCTGTCCACAACCGCGATCCACTCCGGCGCGGCCCTGGCGCTGCCGCCCGAGACCGACCGCGACCGGGCGGCGCTGCGTGCGGTCCGCGCCAGCAGCCTGGCCGCCTTGGAGGAGATGCGGTCGATGATCCTGCTGTTGCGGGCCGAGGAAGCCACTGCGAAGGACCCCACGCTGCCCGGCGGCCTGGATCACCTGCCCGGCCTCGTCGAGGCGGCCGGGGCCCACGGCCTGCGGGTCGACGTGCACACCGGCGACCTGCCGCGGATCCCGGCGCTGGTGGCACACGGCATCTACCGGATCGTGCGGGAGGCGTTGACCAATGCGCGCAAACACGCGCCGGCCTCGGAGGTACGCCTCGATGTGTGCGAGGCCGGCGACCGGGTGACGGTGACGGTTGTCAACACCCTGACCCGCTCAGATGATCTTGGTCATCATGCGCTGAGTGCGGGCACGGGCCTGACCTCAATGCGCGAGCGGGCCGCGCTGCTCGGCGGCGAACTGGTCGCGAGCCGGGACGGCGACCGCTGGCGGGTCCACGCCACGCTGCCCCTGCACCCCCGGGGACGTCCGTGACGGAATCCGAGATCCGCGTCCTGCTCGTCGACGACCACGCCGCGATCCGCGCCGGGCTGCGCCTGATGCTGGAACAGGCCCCGGACATCGCTGTGGTGGGTGAGGCCGCCGACGGCGCGGTCGCGATCCGCCAGGCCGCCGCGCTGCGCCCGGACGTCGTGCTCATGGACATCCGCATGCCCGGCACCGACGGCATCACCGCGACCCGCGCGATCACCGCGACCGGCGCGGCCGACGTACTGATCCTCACGACGTTCGACATCGACGAATACCTTTTCGGTGCGTTGCGTGCGGGCGCGGCGGGCTTCCTGCTGAAATCGGTGGAACCGGCCGCGTTGGTGGACGCGGTGCGTCGGGTCGCAGTCGGGGACGGCGTCATCGCGCCGGAGGTGACCCGCCGACTGCTCGCCGCGTTCGCCGCCACCGAACCCATGCCGACGGCGCCACCCCGGCATCCGTCGCTCGCCACCCTGACCGCCCGCGAACTGGACGTGCTGGCGGCGCTCGGCCGCGGCCTGTCCAATGCGGACCTGGCGGCGACCTTCGCGATCACGGAGGCAACGGCGAAAACGCACGTATCCCGGGTCCTGGCCAAGCTCGGCTGCGCCTCCCGGGTGCAGGCCGCGATCCTCGCCAGGGAGGCGGGCATACTCTGACCCCGCACGGTACCGCGGCATCGACAGCGGGCGTCAGGGGTAGGCGAGGACCGCGGCGGACTCGGCCGGCAGCTCCACGCCCTCGCGGTTGAGGGTCAGGCCGGCCGCCGTGGCGAGCAGCACCGTCGCGCCCCGCCGGGGGATCGAGATCCGCTTGCGCTCGCCGGAGAGGTTCGCCACCACCAGACACGAGCCGCGGGCGATGGTGAGGAACTCGTCGCCGTGGGCCACCTCCACGCGGTCCAGCCAGGGGTCGGAGAGGTCGGGGACCTGCTTGCGCAGCGCGATCAGCTGCCGGTAGAGCTCCAGCAGGTCCCGGTGCTCCGGCCGTTCCAGCTCGGCCCAGTTCAGCTTGGAGCGGGCGAACGTCTCGGGCGCCTGCGGGTCCGGCACGTCGCCCTCCGGCCAGCCGTGCTCGCCGAACTCCCGCCGCCGTCCGGTCACCACCGCGGCGGCAAGCTCGCGCTCCGGGTGGCTGGTGAAGTACTGCCACGGCGTGGTGGCACCCCACTCCTCACCCATGAACAGCATCGGCGTGAACGGGCCGGTGAGCAGTAGTAGCGCGCCCACTCGCAGCAGGCCGGGGGAGAGGCCGGCGGAGAGCCGGTCGCCAAGCGCTCGGTTGCCGATCTGGTCGTGGTTCTGCAGGTACACCACGAAGCGGTGGCCGGGCACGAGTTCGGAGTTGACCGGGCGGCCGTGGTTGCGGCCACGGAAGCTGGACCAGGTGCCGGCGTGGAAGAACGCGCCGCGCAACACCGTGGCGAGGCACTCCAGGGAGCCGAAGTCGGCGTAGTAGCCCTGGCGCTCGCCGGTGAGCAACGTGTGCAGGGCGTGGTGCACGTCGTCGTCCCACTGCCCGTGCAGGCCGTACCCGCCCGCCTCGCGGGGCGTGATCAGGCGCGGGTCGTTCAGGTCGGACTCAGCGATCAGTGACAGCGGCCGGCCGACGTGCGTGGCGAGCGACTCGACCTCGACGGCGAGCTGCTCGAGCAGGTGCACGGCGCCATGATCGGCGAACGCGTGGACGGCGTCCAGGCGCAGCGCGTCGACATGGTAGTCCCGCAGCCACATCAGCGCGCTGTCGATGATGTACCGGCGCACCTCATCGGAGCCGGGGCCGTCCAGGTTGATGGCGGCGCCCCAGGGATTGCTGGCGCCGCCCAGGTACGGCCCGAACGAGGGGGCGTACGCACCGGATGGCCCGAAGTGGTTGTACACCACGTCGAGCGCCACCCCGAGGCCGCGGTTGTGGCACGCGTCCACGAAGCGTTTCAACCCGTCCGGGCCGCCGTACGCTTCGTGCGGGGCGTACCAGCACACCCCGTCGTAGCCCCAGTTGTGCTCGCCGTTGAACGCGTTGACCGGCAGCAACTCGACCACGTCGACACCGAGCTCGACCAGGTGGTCCAGCCGCTCGATCGCCGCGTCGAAGGTCCCGGCCGGCGTGAACGTGCCGATGTGCAGCTCGTACAGGATGCTGCCGGGCAGCCAACGACCGGTCCAGCCGGCGTCGGTCCAGGCGAAGGCGGCGTGGTCGTACACCCGGCTCGGCCCGTGCACACCCTCCGGCTGCCACAGCGAGCGCGGATCAGGCAGCGACCGGTCGTCGTCGTCGAGGCGGTACGCGTAGTCCGTCCCCGCCCCGGCCTCCGGCAGATCCGCGTGCCACCAGCCGGCGTCCTCCCCGGTCAGTTCGTGCTCGGTCGCGTCGGCGACCAGCCGCACCCGGGACGCCTGCGGCGCCCACACCCGAAACGTCGTCATCGAACCTCGCCTCGCGTCAGCAGTGCGACCGGGTACGACGCGAGAAGCTCAACCAGGGCGAGCTCACCGGAGTCGAAGCGCCGGCCGGTCAGGACGTCCACCCAGCCGCCCGGCGGCAGCGACAAGGACGTGTCCGCCCAGCCGCCGCGTCGGCCCAGCGCGACCGGCAGCCGGGTCACCACCGTGACCACCCCGCCCCGGTCGAACGCCACCGCGTGCGCGCTGGCCGGACCGCGGGCGGACAACGGCGTGTAGCCGGCGAACAGCTCCGGATGGTCCCGCCGCAGCCGCAGGGCCCGCGCGGTGACGAGCAGCTTCACCGCGCCGCTGGCGTCCACCGGGGGCTGCCACCCCTTGTCGATGCGGGCCAGCGTCTCGGCCCGGGCCGGGAAGTCCACCGGGCGCCGGTTGTCCGGGTCGACCAGCGAGTAGTCCCACAGCTCGGTGCCCTGGTAGGTGTCCGGCACGCCGGGCATGGTGAGCTGCACGAGCTTCTGCCCCAATGAGTTGGACCAGCCGGCCTCGACGATGGTGGCGACGAAGGCCGAGAGGTCGGCGTGCAGCACGTCGTTGTCGTAGGCCGCGTCGACCGCGGCGCGCACCGCCGCCTCGAACCCGGCGTCGGGATCGGCCCAGCTCGTGCGCACCGACGCTTCCCGCGCCGCCTTCTCCGCGTACGCGTGCAGCCGCTCCCGCTCGATCGGCCACGCGCCCACCGCGGCCTGCCACAGCAGGTGCGCGAACGCCGGATCCGGGATCGGCGCCCGGTCCATCCACCGCCGCACCGCCGCGCCCCACTCCTCGGGCAACTCGGCCAGGACGGCCAGCCGGGCCCGGACGTCCTCGGAGCGCTTCGTGTCGTGGGTGGACAGTGTGGTCATGCTGTCCGGCCACCGGGTCTGCCGATCGGCCGCCAGCGCGTGCAGGTCGGCCACCGGGACGCCGAAGTGCCCCGGGTCGCCGCCGACCTCGTTGAGGGCGGTGAACCGGCTGTACCGGTAGAACGCGGTGTCCTCGACGCCCTTGGCCATCACCGCGCCGGTGTACTGCTGGAACCGCACGGCCAACTCGTCGTCCGGATCGGCGAGGCGCAGGCTCAGCACGTCGAGCGCGGGAGCGAGGTCCGGTCGCCGACGCGCTGCCGCCGAGACGGCGGAGGTGAGCTGGTCCGCGCCGACCGGCAGGTAGGAGCGGTACACGGCGAAGTTGGCGGCGAGTTCCGCCAGCGCGTCTGCCGCGCCCGGCACGTCGGGCGCCAGTCGGGTCAACCGCCCCAGCTCCGCGGCGAGCAGGCGGGTGGCCGCCTCGTGCTTGCCCTGGCGCACCAGCGCCGGCCAGTCGGACGGCGCTCCGGTCAGCCCGGCGTCCAGCGCGGTGAACGCCGGCTCGGCGGCCCGGTCCACGAAGATGCCCCCCGCCTCGCGCAGCGCGTCGTAGCCGGTGGTGCCGGCGACCGGCCAGTCCGGCAGCTCCTCGCCGACCTCCAGGATCTTCTCCACCAGCAGCCAGGCACCGGGTGCGGCGTCGGCCAGTCGGCGCAGGTAGCCCGCCGGGTCGCGCAGACCGTCCGGGTGGTCGATCCGGATGCCGTCGATCTCGCCGGCGGCGTGCCAGCGCAGGATCTCGCGGTGGGTGGCGTCGAAGACCTCGGGGTCCTCCACCCGCAGGCCGGCCAGCTCGGCGATGGCGAAGAACCTGCGGTAATTGATCTCGTCGTTGCCGCGCCGCCAGGACGCCAGCTCGTAGTGCTGCCGGTCGTGCACCTCCCGAGGCGTCCCGGAAACCCCGGTGCCCGCGGCGATCGGGAACCGGTGCTCGTAGTAGCGCAACTCGTCGCCGACCACGGTGAGCTGGTCGAGCGCATCAGCATCGTCGCCGAGCACGGGCAGCAGCAGCCGGCCGCGGGACCAGTCGATGTCGAACCAGGTCGCGTACGCCGAGTCGCGGCCGTTGCGCAGGACGTCCCACCACGCCGGGTTGGCGGCGGGTACCGCCACACCCATGTGGTTGGGCACGATGTCCACGACCAGGCCGAGCCCCGCCGAGCGCAGCGCCCCGACGAGCCGCTGCCGGCCCGCCTCACCGCCCACCTCCGGGTTGACCTGCGAGTGGTCCACCACGTCGTACCCGTGGCTGGAGCCCGGCGTCGCGGTGAGCAGCGGCGCGGTGTAGCAGTGGGTCACGCCCAGATCGGCCAGGTAGCCAACCACGTCGGCGGCGGCGGCGAGGTCAAACTCGGCCCGCACCTGCAGGCGGTACGTGCTGCGCGGCGGCATCAGGCGGCCCGCTGCAGCACGATGAAGGACCGGTCCCGCACGTACAGGCGGCTGCCGCCCTCGATCACCCGCTCCGGCGCGTCGGCCGGCTGGGTCTCGCCGGTGTCGAACACCAGGGTCCATTTCTGGCCGTACTCCGCGGTGGGCAGGATGAACTCGATCCAGTCGTGGTGGGCGTTGAAGCACAGGATGAACGAGTCGTCCACCACCCGCTCGCCGCGCAGGCCCCGTTCCCGGATGCCGTCGCCGTTGAGGAACATGGTCACGGCGCGTCCGAGGTCGTTGTCCCAGTCGTCCTCGGTCATCTCCCGGCCGTCCGGCGCGAACCAGTTGATGTCCGGCAGCGGCGTGCCGGTGGCCCGGCGGGCCGGGCGGCCGGTGAAGAACCGGCGCCGGCGGAAGACCGGGTGCTTCGCCCGGAACTCGGTCAGTTCGCGGACGTAGTCGATCAGGTCGGTGTTGGCCGACTCCCAGTCCACCCAGCTCAGCTCGTTGTCCTGGCAGTACGCGTTGTTGTTGCCCCGCTGGGTGCGGCCCAGCTCGTCGCCGTGGCCGATCATCGGCACGCCCTGCGACAGCAGCACCGTGGCGAGCATGTTGCGCCGCTGCCGACGGCGCATGGCCAGGACGTCCTCGTCGTCGGTCTCGCCCTCCACGCCGCAGTTCCAGGACCGGTTGTGGCTCTCGCCGTCGCGGTTGTCCTCGCCGTTGGCCTCGTTGTGCTTGTCGTTGTAGGAGGACAGGTCGCGCAGCGTGAAGCCGTCGTGGCAGGTGACGAAGTTGATGCTGGCCGCCGGGCGCCGGCCGTCGTCCTGGTACAGGTCGGCCGAACCGGTGATCCGGCTCGCGAACTCGCCGAGCGTGGCCGGCTCGCCCCGCCAGAAGTCGCGCACCGTGTCGCGGAACTTGCCGTTCCACTCGGTCCACAGCGGCGGGAAGTTGCCCACCTGGTAGCCGCCCGGTCCGACGTCCCACGGCTCGGCGATCAGCTTGGTCAGCCCGACCACCGGGTCCTGCTGCACCACCTCGAAGAACGTCGACAGGCGGTCCACCTCGTAGAACTCCCGCGCCAGGGTGGCCGCGAGGTCGAAGCGGAACCCGTCGACGTGCATCTCCTCCACCCAGTACCGCAGCGAGTCCATGATCAGCTGGAGCGAGTGCGGGCTGCGGACGTTGAGGCTGTTGCCGGTGCCGGTGTAGTCCATGTAGTGCTGCGGATCGTCGTCGACCAGCCGGTAGTACTTCGAGTTGTCGATGCCCTTGAAGCTCAGCGTGGGGCCGAGGTGGTTGCCCTCGGCGGTGTGGTTGTAGACCACGTCGAGGATCACCTCGATGCCCGCCGCGTGCAGCGCCTTGACCATGCCGCGGAACTCCTGCACCTGCTGCCCGGCGCGGCCCATGGCCGAGTACGCGTAGTGCGGCGCGAAGAAGCCGATGGTGTTGTAGCCCCAGTAGTTGTGCAGCCCCATGTCGACGAGGCGGTGGTCGTCGATGAACTGGTGCACCGGCATCAACTCGATCGCCGTGATGCCCAGGTTCTTCAGGTAGTCGATCATCACCGGGTGGGCGATACCGGCGTACGTGCCGCGCAGCTCCTGCGGGATGCCCGGATGCTGGATGGTCAGGCCCTTGACGTGCGCCTCGTAGATCACCGTCTCGTGGTAGGGCACCCGCGGCGGCCGGTCGTTGCCCCAGTCGAAGTACGGGTTGACCACCACGCCCTTGGGCATGTACGCCGCCGAGTCGGTCTCCGACATCCGCTCCGGGTGGTCGAACTCGTAGCCGTACACGGAGGCGTCCCACCGCACGGCACCGTCGATCGCCTTCGCGTACGGGTCGAGCAGCAGCTTGTGCGGGTTGCACCGGTGGCCGCGGCTCGGGTCGTACGGCCCGTGCACCCGGTAGCCGTAGCGCTGCCCGGGCTCGATGCCGGGGAGGTATCCGTGCCAGACGAAGCCGTCCACCTCGTGCAGCGCCACCCGGGTCTCTTCGCCCGCCGGGTCGAACAGGCACAACTCGACCCGCTCGGCGACCTCGGAGTACAGCGCGAAGTTCGTGCCGGTTCCGTCGTAGGTCGACCCGAGTGGGTAGCGTTGCCCGGGCCACACCAGCATGTACCACTCCTCGGCATCGTTGAATCGCGACCGATCGGGTCGCCGGCTCTATCTGCCCCGCGGTCGGCGGCTTCAATCATCACGAAGCGATCATCGAGGCGCGTGCGGCGGGGCAGTCTGCTCCCATTCTGAGCCAGCCGTGTTACGGCTGACGTTGGGCCGTCGAGACGCTACTGTCGGGCGTTGATCGACGTTCGTGGAGGGGGCCACCGGTGCAGGTCGCGGCGAACATCGTGGTCGGGCTGATCGCTGCTCTCCACGCGTACATCCTGGTGCTGGAGATGTTCCTGTGGACCACGCCCCGGGCGCGGGCAGTGTTCCGCACCGAGCCGGAGTTCGCCCGCGCGACCGCGGTGATGGCCGCCAACCAGGGGCTCTACAACGGATTCCTGGCGGCCGGCCTGGTGTGGGGCACGGTCGCCGGTGGCACGGTCGGCTTCCAGGCGAAAGTGTTCTTCCTCACCTGCGTACTCGTCGCGGGAGTCTACGGCAGCATCACCGTGAACCGGCGGATCCTGTTCATCCAGGCGGTGCCGGCACTGCTCGGCCTGATCCTGGTATTCGCCGCCCGGTAGCGCGGGCCGGAATCCGATTCCGGTTCCCGGCGGCCGACCATAGATTGGTCGCATGGCGGAACTGGTATCGGTCAATCTGGCGGTGCCCCGACCGACCGGCGCGAAGGACATCGGCCGCACCGGCATCGACAAGCGGCCCACCGTCGGGCCGGTGTCGGTCCGGGCGCCGGGTCCCAAGGGCACCGGTCTGGGCAGCGGCCTGGTCGGTGACCTGGTCGTCGACGGCCGCCACCACGGTGGCGACGACCAGGCGGTCTATGCGTATGCCCGGGAGGACCTGGACCGGTGGGAGGCGGAACTGGGCCGTCCGCTCGCCGGCGGGGTGTTCGGGGAGAACCTGACCACCAGCGGACTGGACGTGACCGGTGCGCGCATCGGTGAGCGCTGGCAGGTCGGCGCCGAGGTCGTGCTCGAGGTGGCGGTGCCGCGCATCCCCTGCGGCACGTTCGCGGAGTGGATGGACGAGAAGCGCTGGGTCAGGCGCTTCACCGCCCGCGCGCTGCCCGGGGCGTACCTCCGGGTGGTCCTCGGCGGCGACATCCGCGCCGGTGATCCGATCGCCGTGGTGTTCCGCCCTGACCACGACGTCACGATCGGGATGACGTTCCGTGCCCTCACGCTGGAACCGGCGCTGCTGCCCCGGTTGCTGGCCGTGGACGCCCTGCCCGACGACGTCAGGGCGCTCGCCGCGAAGCGCGCCGCGCCGTACCCGGGTTGGTGACCTGCCATGCTGGCCGGATGAACGACGGGCACGCGGACGCTGGCCGGCCGGACGACGGGCTGCGGGTCACCCGGGCGGTGACCGTGCCCAGCGCGGAGCTGGTGTGGCGGTTCAGCCGATCCAGCGGACCCGGCGGGCAGTCCGTCAACACCACGGACTCGCGGGTGGAACTGCTCTTCGACGTCGCCGGCACCGCGGCACTGCCACCGGAGCTCAAGGCGCGGGCCCTGGAACGGCTCGCCGGCCGGCTGGTCGACGGCGTGATCGCCGTTACCGCGCAGGAGCACCGGTCCCAGTACCAGAATCGACGCGCCGCGATGGCCCGGCTCGGAGCGCTCCTCGCTGCCGCTGTGGCGCCGCCGCCGCGGGCCAGGCGACCCACCCGCCCGTCCCGGGGGGCGGTGGAGCGCCGGTTGGAGGGCAAGCGCCGCCGGGGCCAGACCAAGCACGGACGTCGTACCCCGGAGGAGTAGCCGCCCGCGGGTACGCCGCCGAGGGCCGCCCGCTTGCTACCATTCCGCGGGATTGACGCGGACGGCCAGGGGAGCGGGGCGCACCATGGACCCAACGCACGCCGACGCTCCGACCGCGGCGGGTCGCATCCTGACCATCCCGAATGTGATCAGCTTCGCCCGGTTGGCCGGCGTTCCGCTCTTCCTCTACCTCTTCCTCGGCCGGCGCGCGGACGGCTGGGCGGTGGCCGTCCTGGCCGTCGGTGGCACCAGCGACTGGGTCGACGGGTACATCGCCCGGCGGATGCGCCAGGTCAGCCGCCTCGGTGAGCTGCTCGACCCGCTCGCCGACCGGCTGTACATCCTGGCCACGCTGCTGGCGTTCACCGCCCGCGACATCGTGCCGTGGCCGTTCACCGTCGCCCTGCTGGCCCGGGAGGCGGTGCTCACCGTGCTGCTGCTGGTGCTGCGGGGATACCGGCTGGGCCCGCTCCAGGTGCACTACCTCGGCAAGACGGCGACGTTTCTGCTGCTCGGCGCGTTTCCCGCGTTGCTGTTCGCCAGGGTCTTCCCGGGCGCCGCCGACCTGTGGACGGCATTCGGATGGGCCCTCGCCTGGTGGGGCATCGTCCTGTACTGGATCGCGGCCGCCCTGTACCTGGCCCAGGGCTGGCGACTCATCAGTGCCACCCGCGCCGCCCGGCGGGGGGCCGGATGACTCCACGCTCCCACGACCTGCTCACGGACCTGTTCCGCGCGCCGCTCGACCCCGGGTACGCCGAAGCGGCCCGGCGCCGGGCCACCCGCGACACCGCGCCGCCACGGTGGCGCCGCGCCGGCGCGCGGGGCGGCCTGCTCCTCGTGCTGGTGCTCGCCGGGTTCCTGCTCGCGGTGGCGTACCGCCAGGCTGCCCGGGCCGAGCCGGCGGCGGCCCGGGCCCGGGCCGACCTCGTCGTCGATGTCCGCGAACGCCGGGCGGAAACCGATAACCTGGAGCGGCGGGCGGACGATCTGCGCGCGACGGTGGTTCGGGAGCAGGACAACGCCATGGTCGGCGGTGCTTCCGGCGCCGACGCCGCGTCGCTGCGCGATCTCGCCGCGGCGAGCGGCCTGGGCGCGGTGACCGGCCCCGGTGTCGCGGTCCGGCTCGCCGACGCGCGGGCGCCGGTCGACCCGGTGACCGGCCGTCAGACCGCGGAGAATCCCGGCGTCGTCGTGGACCGGGACCTGCAGGACGTGGCGAACGCACTGTGGCAGGCCGGTGCGGAGGCGGTTGCCGTCAACGGCCAGCGGCTCAGCGCCACCACCACCATCCGGGCGGCGGGCAGCGCCATCCTGGTCGACTTCCGGCCGGTGACGAGCCCGTACACCGTCACCGCGATCGGCGGCGACGAGTTGGAGGAGACTTTCACCGCCTCCGCGACCGCCAAGCGGTTCCGCCGTTACGTCAGTAGCTACGGGATGGAGTTCGGCGTGAAGCGGCAGGCTACGGTCACCCTCTCGGCAGCGGCCCCGCCGAGGCTGCGGTTCGTCCGGCCGTCGACCGAGCCCAGCGCGGGACCGGTACCCTCCGGGTCGGGAGGTGGCGGGTGATCGCGGTGCTCGCGCTCATGCTGGGGGTGGTGCTCGGCGCCGTGCTGGAGCCGACCGTGCCGGTCGCCCTGCAGCCCTACCTGCCGATCGCGGTGGTGGCCGCGCTGGACGCGGTGTTCGGGGGCATCCGCGCGAAATTGGACGGAATCTTCGACGACAAGCAGTTCGTGGTCTCGTTCGTGTCCAATGTGCTCGTCGCCGGCCTCATCGTCTACCTGGGCGACCAGCTCGGGGTGGGTGGTCAGTTGTCCACCGGGGTGGTGGTCGTGCTCGGCGTGCGCATCTTCGGCAACGTCGCGGCGATCCGCCGCCACCTGTTCCGGGCGTGAGCATGGCTGAGCCCGATCCGGTGAGCGATCCGGAAGCCGCACCCGTCGCGGGTCGGCGGCTCTCCGCCGCCGGCGCCGTGATCGGGCTGCTGCTGGTCCTGCTCGGGTTCGCGCTGGTCGTCCAGGTGCGCAGCAACACCACCACGGACGCGCAGCTGACCTCCGCACGTCCGGAGGACCTGGTCCGCATCCTGTCCGACCTGGACTCCCGGCAGGAGCGGCTGCGCCAGGAGATCGCCGACCTGGAGGACACCCGGCGCCAGCTCGCCTCCGGCGCGCAGGGGCGGGAGGCCGCCCTGGCCGAGGCACAGCGGCGAGCCGACGAACTGGGCATCCTGGCCGGGACACTGCCCGCGGTGGGGCCGGGACTGTCCATCCGGCTGTCGGCCGGCGAAGAACCACTGCGGGCGGTGACGGTGCTCGACGCGGTGGAGGAGCTCCGCGGTGCCGGGGCCGAGGCCATGCAGATCAGCGGCGTCAACGGCACGGTGGTCCGGGTGGTGGCGTCGACCTACTTCGTCGACTCCGCCGACCGGCTCACCGTCGACGACGCCGAGCTCACGTCGCCGTTCACGATCGACGTGATCGGCGACCCGCAGACGATGCAGACGGCGTTGAACATCCCCGGCGGGGTCGTGGACTCGCTGCGCCAGCACGGCGGTACGGTGGCGGTACATGACAGTGACGCGATCGGCGTGACGGCGCTGCACAGGTCCACCGGCCTGCGGCACGCCCGCCCGGTTTCCTGAGGATGGACGTGGAGGGGACAGTTCCGTGATCCCGGAGGACCTGCGGTACACCCCACAGCACGAGTGGGTCTCCGCCGCCCAGGAACGTGCGGACCTGCGGGTCGGCATCACCGACTTCGCGCAGGACGCGCTGGGCGACATCGTCTACGTGCAACTGCCGGAGCCGGGGACGTCGGTGCGGGCCGGCGATCCGCTGGGTGAGGTGGAGTCCACCAAGAGCGTGTCGGAGATCTACGCCCCGATCAGCGGCACCGTTGCCGGCCGCAACGACGCGCTCGGGGAGACGCCGGAGCTGATCAACAGCGACCCGTACGGCGCCGGCTGGCTCGTCGACATCACGCCGTCCGATGCCGGTGCGGCTGATGCGCTCCTCGATGCCGCGGCGTACCGTGACCTGATCGCAGCAGCGTGATCAAGCACCGTCCCGCCGACCCAGGTGCCGCTCGGTCTGTCCGTGTGCCCGGTTGACCATGCGAATCCACCGGTCGCTAGGCTCGCCCAGTTGCGCGTTGGACACGGCTGGTTACGCCGGAGGCTACCCCGGGTTGCCGGCTGTCACCGTTATGATCAGCACCGCACCATGCCCGACCCATGATCCGTGAGGTGGTCCGATGACGCGCCCAGACGACGGGTTTCCCCCACTCGACGTCACGTCCACGCTGAACCTCGGCGCCATCGAGGATGCCCTGGAGGGCGGCGACGCCGACGTGGTGCCGAGCCGGGTGGCGGGTTCGCTGCCCCCGGGCACGGCCCTGCTCGCCGTACGCCGCGGACCGAACGCCGGTGCGCGGTTCCTGCTCGACCATGACGTGACGACCAGTGGGCGCCATCCCGACAGCGACATCTTCCTCGACGACGTCACGGTGTCCCGCCGGCACGCCGAGTTCCACCGTGAGGGTGGCACCTTCACGGTGCGCGACGTGGGCAGCCTCAACGGGACGTATGTCAACCGGGAGCGCGTGGAGGCGGCGACGCTCAGCAACGGCGACGAGGTACAGATCGGCAAGTTCCGGCTGGTGTTCATCGCCGGGCCGCGACCCGACGAGGCCTGACGGCAGTGGGGAGTGCGTCCGCCGCGGCGCGGTCAGGGTGGGCGTCGGGGAGCCCACGCGGGGACAACCTGATGAGCATCGGCGAGGTGCTCGCGCACCTGCGTGCGGACTTTCCGGACACCACGATTTCGAAGCTGCGCTTTCTGGAGACCGAAGGACTGGTCGAGCCGCAGCGCACGCCGGCGGGGTACCGCAAGTACAGCGGGGCGGACGTGGCCCGGCTGCGGTTCGTGCTCGCGGCGCAGCGCGACCAGTACCTGCCACTGCGGGTGATCCGTGAACAGCTGGCGGCGTTCGACTCGGGCGACACGGGTGCTGCCGCGGAATCGACCCGGCTACGCCCGTCGCTGGCGGCGGTCGGCCCGGCCGACCCGGCGCCGGCCGGCGATGCCGCCGCCGACCTCGGCGAGATCCGGCTGTTCCGAGCCGACCTGCTGAGCCGCGCGGCGATCGACGAGTCGCTCCTGGCCGCCCTCGAGCAGCAGGGGCTGATCGCGGCGCGGGCCGGTGGGTGGTACGACGCCGACGCACTGGAAATCGCGGTGTCGGCCGGACAGCTGGCCGAGTACGGCCTGCAGCCCCGCCACCTGCGCGCGTACCGGGTGGCGGCGGACCGGGAGATCGGCCTGTTCACCCAACTCGTCGCGCCGATCGTGCGCCAGTCCGGCCCGGCAACCCGGGCCCGCGCGAGCGAGGCGGTACGGGAGCTGGCCACGTTGACCCAGCGGATCCAGGCGGCGCTGGTGCGGGCCGGCCTGCGGGAGACCCTGGGCCGATGAGCGTGATCCGAGTCGCCCACCCGCGGCCCGGTCCGTGTAACGTGGCGGCAGAGGGCGGCGACACGGAGGCAGGCGGGTGCGTGAGCTGAGCGTGGTTGGGGTCAGGGTGGAACTGCCCACCAACCAGCCGATCGTCCTACTCAAGGAGGTCGACGGTGACCGGTACCTGCCGATCTGGATCGGTGCGGTCGAGGCCACCGCGATCGCCTATGAGCAGCAGGGGGTCAAGCCGGCCCGGCCGTTGACGCATGACCTGCTGCGCGATGTGCTCGCCGCGCTCAAGGCGCCGCTGCGGGCGGTGGAGATCACCGAGATGCGGGACAACATCTTCTACGCCGAGCTGGTGATCGGTGACGGCATCCGCGTGTCGGCGCGCCCCAGCGACTCGATCGCGCTGGCGCTACGGGTCGGTGCGCCGATCCGCTGTGCCGACCAGGTGCTCACCGAGGCCGCCATCGTGATCCCCGACGAGCAGGAGGACGAGGTCGAGAAGTTCCGGGAGTTCCTCGAGCAGGTGCGCCCGGAGGACTTCGCGGGCTGACCGGAGCGTGCGACGGACACCGGGTGCGACGCACCGGCGTGTCGCCGCGACGCTTCCCGGGCGCCTCCGCGTTTGCCGATAGGGTTGCCCTGTTTCCGCTGGAGGTGGGTCGCATGCAGCAGGCCGGGCCAAGCGCCGAGCACGAGGCCGTGGGTTATCGTGGGGTAACTGCATGCAGCGCGGCTGGAATCAGCTACCGCCAGCTGGACTACTGGGCCCGCACCGGCCTGGTGGTGCCGAGCGTCCGGGACGCGTCCGGCTCGGGGACGCAGCGCCTCTACTCGTTCCGCGACATCGTGGTGCTCAAGGTGGTCAAGCGGCTGCTGGACGCCGGCGTGTCGCTGCAGAACATCCGCAAGGCGATCGACACCCTGCGGGTGCGTGGCGTCGACGACCTCGCCGGGATCACGCTGATCTCCGACGGCACGACGGTGTACGAGTGCCGCTCACCCGAGGAGGTCGTGGACCTGCTGCAGGGCGGCCAGGGCGTGTTCGGCATCGCCATCGGCGGGGCGTTCAAGGAGATCGAAGGCACCCTGTCCGCGCTGCCGCCGGAGCCCACCGCCGATTCGTCCGGTTCGTCGCCCCCGGCCGCCAACGCCGCCGACGAGGACGAGTTCGACGTCGGGTTGGGCACCGCCTCGGATGAGCTCGCCGCCCGCAGAGCCCGCCGCCGCGCCGGCTGACGTCGAGCGGTCCGTCGCGGTCAGCTGGGTGAAGTCCCCGCAGAGATGGGCCGGGACCCGGGCAGGACCGCTTCCGAGCGGGGCCCGGGCACGACCGGTGCGAGGTAGGGCTGGGCTGCGGGCACCGCTCGCTCGGGCTTATCCGCACGCTCGGGCGCCACGTGTGCCACCACCTGCCGGCCCAACTGGATCGCCGGTTGTTCTACCCACCGGAAGAGCACATCGGCCATTACGAGACCCACGACCGTCACCACGATCGCCGTCTCGGCGCTGTGCGCGGCCAGCGGCGGGATGGCGGAGACCACCGCCAGGCCGGCAAGGCTCTGAACCAGGTAGAGCGAGTATGAGCGCTCACCGATGAGCACCATGGGGCGTAGCTGGAGCAGCCAGCTGAGCGGCGTGCGGACCAGCAGGGTCGGGATAAGGAACGTGACCGCCACTCCGTACAGCATGACGACGGTATTTCCGCTGGGGAAGAATTCCGTCGCCCGAGGCACCGCCATGTGCACCAGGACGAAGAGCCCGCCGACGACCACAGCGACCACCGGGCGGGTGAGCCAGCGTAGGGCGGCGAAGCCGCGCGGGTGGTGCATGATGATGGCGAGTTGGCACCCGGCCAGGATCAGCGCGTAGTGGATGTACCCGGGCACCGCGAACACGGTCAACAGCAGGGCCGCCGTCGGCGCGAGGCTGGCACGCAGCCACCAGGTCAGGCCGGCCAGCCCGAATGCCAGCACCGGCCACACCAGGTAGAACTTCTGTTCAATGCCCAGCGTCCAGGAGTGGCCGTACGCCGTGCCGATCATGAGGTCGGGGTTGACGGTGAGTAGGTACGGCATACGCTCCGGCAGGTCGGACAGGTGGTAGTCGTCGCGCAGCGCGTGGAGCATGACGGTCGCGCCGAGCAGCACGTAGTACACCGGCAGGATCCGAAAGGACCGGCGGATGTAGAACCCGCGTAGGGAGATGCGGCCGTGCCGGGACTCTTCCCGCAGTGCCAGTGTGGTGATCAGGAAGCCGGAGAGGACGAAGAACAGCTGCACCCCGATCCAGCCGGAGAGGGGCCTCCAGACCGGCCCGCCGAAGTGGAACACGATGACCAGCAGGGCCGCCACCGCCCGCATGCCGTCCAACGCCGGGAAGCGTCGAAGAGCAAGGTACTGGTCGTGGGTCAGGTGCGGCATGGAGCTCCTTGCGGTGGTCGTTCGGTTTGACGATGTCCATCAACGCGCGGCGATGACGCGACTACCGAAGTGTTCGATGGCAGAACTTGAAGTCGACGTCGAAAGATCAGCCTCGGGCTAGACCGTATCCCAGGGTTTGTGATGTTGGCCGCGCTGCACCCGCTGACCCACCCGGCCACTGGTGTGCGCTGGTAGCGTGGCCGGTGCCGGTAACACCCGCGCGGGAGAGTCCGCCGCAGTTGCACTGTGCGGCGGCGCCGAAGGGGCAATTCCTCCCCGGAACTCTCAGGCACCCAGGACCGCGACGGGCAGGCGCCTCTGGAGGCGTACGACAGAGGGGGAGGGGTATGTCCACCACGACCCTCGCTGAGCGCCGGAGCGTACGCCATGAACTCGTCATTTCCCCTGCGGCACATCGGCCCGTCCGCTGACGAAGAGCGCCGGATGCTGGAGACGGTCGGGTACGGCTCGATCGCGGAACTGATGGATGCCGCGATTCCCGAGGCGATCCGCTCGCCCGAGGGTCTGGACCTGCCGCCGGCCGGCACCGAGGCGGAGGTGCTCGACGAACTGCGCGCCATCGCCGGGCAGAACCGCCCGATGGTTTCCATGATCGGACTGGGGTACTCGGGCACCCACACCCCACCGGTGATCCGCCGCAACGTGCTGGAGAGCCCGGCGTGGTACACCGCGTACACGCCCTACCAGCCGGAGATCAGCCAGGGCCGGCTCGAGGCGCTGCTGAACTTCCAGACCGTGGTCGCGGATCTGACCGGCCTGCCGCTGGCGAACGCATCCATGCTCGACGAGGCGAGTGCCGCCGCCGAGGCGATGACGCTGGCCCGCCGCGTCGCCAAGCACACCTCGCCGGTGTACGTGGTGGACGCCGACACGCTCCCGCAGACGCTTGCCGTGATCAGCACGCGCGCCGAGCCGCTCGGCATCGAGGTGCGGGTGGTGGACCTGGACACCGACGACCTGCCCGACGGGTACTTCGGGCTGCACCTGCAGTACCCGGGCGCGTCCGGCGCGGTCCGTGACCACGCCGCGCTCATCGCCGCCGCGCACGAGGTCGGCGCGGCGGTCACGGTCGCGGCGGATCTGCTGGCCCTGACGGTACTGCGCGAGCCCGGCGCGATCGGGGCCGACATCGCGGTCGGCAGCGCCCAGCGTTTCGGGGTGCCGATGGGCTTCGGTGGGCCGCACGCCGGGTACCTGGCCGTGCGCCGGGGGCTGGAGCGGATGCTGCCGGGTCGGCTCGTCGGGGTCTCCCGGGACGCCGACGGGGCGCCGGCGTTCCGGCTCGCCCTGCAGACCCGCGAGCAGCACATCCGGCGGGAGAAGGCGACCAGCAACATCTGCACCGCCCAGGTACTGCTCGCGGTGATGGCCGGTATGTACGCGGTCTACCACGGTCCGGACGGGCTGCGCGCGATCGCGGAGCGTACCCACGCCATGGCCTGCCGGGTCGCGGCCGGCCTCCGCGCCGGCGGGGTGGGCCTCGAGCACACCGCGTTCTTCGACACCGTCACCGCGGTCCGCCCCGGCGGGGCCGCGGCGGTCGTTGCCGAGGCCGCGCGGCGGGGGATCAACCTACGGTTCGTCGACGCGGACCGGGTCGGGATCGCCTGCGACGAGACCACGACGTCCGAGCACATCGACGCGGTGCTGGCCGCTTTCGGCCTGACTGCGACCGGGTCTGCCGAGGCCGGGCCCGCCCGGGCCGGCGACGCGGCGCCGAGCGGTGTGGGCACCGCCCTGCGGCGCACGTCGGACTTCCTCACCCATCCGGTCTTCGCCGAACACCGCTCGGAGACGGCCATGCTGCGCTACCTGCGGCGTCTCTCCGACCGCGACTTCGCGCTGGACCGGGGCATGATCCCGCTCGGCTCGTGCACGATGAAGCTGAACGCGACCGCCGAGATGGAACCGATCAGCTGGCCCGGCTTCGCGGACCTGCACCCCTTCGCGCCGGCCGGGCAGACCGCGGGGTACCGGCGCCTGATCGGCGAGCTGGAGGCGTGGCTCGCCGAGGTGACCGGGTACGACGCGGTCAGCGTGCAGCCCAACGCCGGCTCGCAGGGCGAGTTGGCCGGCCTGCTGGCGATCCGGGCCTACCACCGCGACCGGGGCGAGCCGCACCGCGACGTGTGTCTCATCCCGTCCAGCGCCCACGGCACCAATGCGGCCAGCGCCGCCATGGCGGGCATGCGGGTGGTCGTGGTGGCGTGTGACGCCGACGGCAATGTCGACCCGGTGGAGCTGGACCGGCGCATCGAGGAGCATCGCGATCGGTTGGCCGGCATCATGGTGACCTACCCGTCCACGCACGGGGTGTACGAGACCGGCATCGCGGAACTCTGCGCCAAGGTGCACGATGCGGGCGGCCAGGTGTACGTGGACGGCGCCAACCTCAACGCGCTGCTCGGCTACGCCAAGCCTGGCCGGTTCGGCGCGGACGTGTCGCACCTGAACCTGCACAAGACGTTCTGCATCCCGCACGGCGGCGGCGGGCCCGGCGTCGGGCCGGTGGCGGTGCGGGCGCATCTGGCCAGGTACCTCCCGGGCGATCCGCTCGCCGGGGGCGACGGATCGGGGGTCGGCCCGGTCGCGGCGGCGCCCTTCGGGTCGGCCGGCATCCTGCCGATCCCGTGGGCGTACCTGCGGCTGATGGGGCCCGACGGGCTGACCCGGGCCACCGGGGTGGCGGTGCTCGCCGCGAACTACGTGGCAACCCGGCTCCGGGCCGCCTACCCGGTCCTCTACAGCGGCAACAAGGGCCTGGTGGCGCATGAGTGCATCCTGGACCTGCGCGGGCTCACCAGGGCCACCGGCGTGACCGTGGACGACGTCGCGAAGCGGCTCATCGACCACGGCTTCCACGCCCCGACGATGTCGTTCCCGGTGGCCGGCACGCTGATGGTGGAGCCGACCGAGTCGGAGAACCTGGCCGAGCTGGACCGGTTCTGCGATGCGATGATCGCGATCCGGGCCGAGATCGACGAGATCGGCGAGGGGCGCTGGCCGGGCGGCGACAACCCGCTCCGCAATGCTCCGCACACCGCCGCGATGGTGAGCGCCGACGAGTGGGAACACCCCTATCCACGGTCGGTCGGCGCGTACCCCTCCGGCGGCGACCGGTCCGCGAAGTACTGGCCTCCGGTGCGGCGCATCGATGGCGCGTACGGCGACCGGAACCTGGTGTGTGCGTGTCCGCCACCGGAGGCGTACACATGACGAGTGGTCACGGTCAGTAACGCCGACCCCGATGGCGGCGTGCCGATATGTCCCAGGTCAGGCGGCCGCGAGGATATGCCGGGCCGGCCCCCGGTGGGGCTCGACGCAGCTGCCGTCCGGCATGAGTTCACCCGTGTCTTCGAAGACGATCACTCCGTTGCAGAGCAGGCTCCAGCCCTGCTCCGGATGGGACGCGACGGCTCGGGCCGCCTCGTGATCCACGGCGTGGGACGAGGGGCAGGCGGGCTGGTGCTGACAGAACATC